>NZ_JBVNVL010000001.1:0-1180393 GCF_055666785.1 Thioclava sp. PTB-PU3-1
GGGCTTGCCTCGGGACTTCCGGCCCGGGATGAAGGGCTTGATGCCCTTGTCCGGCAAGCCTTCACGATACCAGTCGGCGTCATAGCCCCGATCGGCCAACAGCCATTCGGCCTCGGGCAGGCTTGCTCAGCAGGGCCGCCGCACCGGTGTAGTCGCTGACCTGGCCGGCTGTCATGAAGAACTTGATCGGGCGGCCGTTCGCGTCCATGACGGCATGCAACTTGGTGTTCATGCCACCTGTTCTCCGGAAAACGATCCCCCGGATCGTTTTCTGATCTTCGAACTCCGCCCAATCAGCCGGCCACGCCCCCCTTATTCAACCGCAGGCTCGAAGCCGTGCGGTGCGCCTTGAGATACTTGCGCAGGCTCACTCGAACGCATGGCGTTCGCTTGCTCACATCGATCATCACTGTCTTCCGGTCGGCGGCCTCGGAAGCAAGCCCCTCCATCATCCGGGCGAAAATACCCCGTTCGTGGCTTTGGCTTCTCTCGGACCAGTGGCGTTCAGCCACTCACCTCCAGCGCTTCCATCGGTTTTAGAGGGTCTTCTGTGGACCATACTCTGGCGGCGCATCGGACCAACGCAAGCCATTACGATTGATGAAGATTATTCCGCTCACGACCCGCCGGTCATCGATCCGCGGTTTGCCATGGCTCTTTGGAAGTCAGGAAGGTCAGACTCGGCCCGTTCAGCGTCGAGCGCCTATTTGCGGGCGAAACAGCTTAGCATTTTTATCGGGAATTATTGACCCAAGTGTTTTTGTCGGTTATTCGACGGACGAACAGACAAGCAGGAACATCATGACCCGTATTTCACGCATCATTCCCGCGTTCATCGTGCTGGCCTGTGCGCCGGCCCTTGCCGTGGCAGATGAGGCCGTTCCCACGATCACCCTGACAGACGGGGTCATCGCTCCGCAAACGATCGACCTGCCAGCAGACACCGGGGTGACGCTCACCGTTTCCAATACCGGCAAGACAGCCGCCGAGTTCGAAAGCAAGCGCCTGCGTATCGAGAAGATCATCGCGCCGGGCCAGACCGAGACGATCGACCTTCCGGCGCTACCTGCTGGCAACTACCCCTTCGTCGAGGAATTCCATGAGGATCTCGACACCGCCAAGGGCACGATCGTCGTCAAGTAATCCATCTTCCACCCGCAGGAGAATGTCATGGACGGACAGATCATCTTCATCCTGTGGCGCGAGAGCGTCGAGGCGCTGCTCGTCATCGGCATTCTCGCGGGCTGGCTCGCGCATGAAGGCGCCGGACGTCGGGCGGCGCGCTTCCTTTGGGGGGGCGTGCTGACGGGCCTCGCGCTGGCGCTAACCTTCGCACTAACGCTGTTGGGCTTCTCGAAGCTTTTGTCGGCAGATGTCCGGCAGGACCTGATGACGGTGATGGTCTTCGTTGCGGCCGGGCTGATCGTGCAGATGGTGGTCTGGATGCGCGGCCATGGCCGCACGCTGAAACGCGACCTCGAGGCCGGGCTGAAAGCTGCCGCGATACGCCAAAGCTGGTGGGCGGTCTTCATCCTCGCGATGGCGGCGGTGGCGCGCGAAGGCTCGGAAACGGTGGTCTTCCTCTACGGCTCGCTCGCGGCTGCGAAGCAGAGCGAGATGGCGGGGGTTCTGGCCTCGATCGCCGTGGGCGTGGCAGCCGCTGGGGCAAGCTATGCGGCGCTGCGGGCCGGGGCGCGTTTCATGCCGTGGCGCGGCTTCTTCCGGGTGTCCGAGGTCATGCTGCTGCTTCTGGGCGCGGCGCTTTTCACCACCGGTGTGGATGATCTCGTCTCGGCAGGTATCCTGCCCTTCGGCGCGCCGCTCTGGGATATGAGCGCGGTGCTCGATGACGGCGGCCGTATTGGCGGGCTGATCTCGGCGCTGACCGGCTATCGCGCCGCGCCGGACGCCGCGACGCTGGGCGGCTGGATCGTCTACTGGGCAACGGTCGCAGGTATCCTGCGCTGGCAGAGCCGCAGCCTGCAGGCCCGTCTGGCCTGAGGCCCCTCCTTACAATTCAAATTTTTTTGCCCCGGCCGGGATTATTCCCGCGCCGGGGTCGTCTTCTTCCCTACAGGACCCAATTCCGAGAGGAGAGGAAGATGAAACGATTTCTGCTAACCACTGCCGTTTTGCTGGCCGCGAGCATTGCGCAAGCCGATCCCGCCAGTGTCACCGACACCGCCAAGGGGCCAACGCTGGTCGATTCCGCGGGCATGACGCTCTACACTTTCGCGAAGGACAGCGAGGGCATGTCCGCTTGCAACGGTCCTTGCGCCACCAACTGGCCGCCGCTGATGGCCACCGCCGAAGATCAGGCGATGGGCGACTGGAGCGTAATCACCCGCGACGACGGCACGAAGCAATGGGCATATAAGGGCCAACCGCTGTATACTTGGAAGAACGACATGAAACCGGGCGACGTGACCGGCGATGGCGTCGCCAATGGCGCCTGGAAGGTCGCCCAGCCCTGACGCAATCTCCGGGCGGCGTCCCATCGAGGCCGCCCGGTCGAACAAGGCCCGCCCATGTGACCCTTCGCACCCGCCATCTGATCGAGGCGCAGATCCCCGCGCTGCGCCGCTTCGCCTTCGCGCTGACCCGCGAGCGCGATGCGGCGGATGATCTGGTGCAGGACTGCCTCGCGCGGGCGCTGACGCGCTGGCACCTGCTGCGCTCGGAGGACAAGCTGCGGGCCTGGTTGTTTCGCATTTTGCGCAACCTCTACCACGACGCGCATCGTCATCGCGCGCGGCGCCCCGAGGCGGGCGCCGTCGATCCCGACGATCTCGCCGGGACGACGGCCGATGCCGAGACGGTCGTGTTTCTCGGCGATGTGCTGGGGGCCCTGGCGCGCCTCCCGATCGAGCAGCAGGAGGTATTGCTTTTGGTCGGTGTCGAGGATTTCAGCTATGAGGCAGTCGCCCGGATCCTCGGTCTGCCCAAGGGCACGGTGATGTCACGTCTTGCCCGAGGCCGAGAGGCGCTGCGCGAGATGACCGGCCATGACCGCCCCGACCGCCCGCGCCGTCTCCATCTGCGGAGGCTCAAATGACAGATCCCCATGCGGAAACCAACATGCTGAACGAGGCGGAGCTGCACGCCTATCTCGATGATCGGCTCCCGCCCGAGGCCCGCGCCCGGGTGCAGTCGAAGCTCGCGGCGGACCCCGCGCTGGCGCAGCGGCTCTCCGCGATGCGCGCCGATCGCGACGCCCTGCGCGCGGCCCTCTCCCCGATCCACGCTGCGCCTGTCCCGGCGCGGCTGCGTGTCGCCCCGCCGACCCGACCGGGCTGGACACGGATGGCGGCCGCTTTTGCGCTCTTTGCCGCAGGGCTTGGCGCCGGTTGGGGGCTGGCTCGTCAGGATGGGAGCGCCCCACCGACCGCCCCACTGAGAGAACTCGCCCGCGAGGCACAGGTCGCCCATGCGGTCTACACGGTGGAGGTCGTCCATCCGGTCGAAGTCGCCGCACGGGAGCGCGATCACCTGATGGCCTGGCTGACGAAGCGGCTCGACCGCAAGCTCGTCGCCCCGGACCTCTCGGCGCAGGGCTACAGCCTCGTGGGCGGGCGCCTGCTGCCCGCCGATCAAGGCCCCGCCGCGCAGCTGATGTATGAAACCCAAGCGGGGGCGCGGCTGACGCTCTATGTCACGGCGCTGTCCACCGGAGAGACCGCGTTTCGCCTGACCGAAGGGGCGGATGGAGTGGCGAGTCTGATCTGGGTTGATCGGGGCTACGGCTTCGCCCTGTCCGCACCTTTGAGCGGCACCGCGCTCTGGCCGATGGCCGAGGCGGCCTACCGGCAACTCGCCTTCAGCCAATGATTTTCCTACGCTGTGGCGTCCTTCGGAGCGCGCCGTTGATCTGGCTCAATGTCCGGCACTCATCAAAGGTGTATCGACGCCAAAACAAACGCGTGGAGGCGACTATGACCAAACTTTCTCTTTTCACTGCATGTCTCGCACCCCTCGCCCCGGCAGTCGCTTTCGCCGATGCTCCGGGCGGCTACGCAGAGGGCTATTACGGGCATCCGATGATGTGGGGCGAAGGCTACGGCTTCTTCGGTGTCGGCATGATGGTTGTGTTCTGGGGCGTGCTCATCGTCCTCGCCGTGCTTGCCGTACGCTGGTTGATGGAGCGCGGACCGGGACGGAGCCAGAGCACCGCCCTCGACATTCTCAAGGAACGCCTTGCGAAGGGAGAAATCGATCCCGAGGAATATCAGGCCCGCCGAAAAGCGCTCGAAGAATGATCGGGCTGCGCTCGGAGATCAGACTCGGGGAACATTCGAGAGCCGTCGGGCGCGATCTCCCGAGCGCCAAGCTGGCCCGGTCCCATGACCACTTGGGTGAGGGCCGCGACCCTAAGACCGAGATGGGTCGCTTGGACCGCAAGGCCATTTCAAGCTATTCATGAGCCCATGCTCGCCATCCTCGCAGACAGAACCTATCGCCATCTCTTCGCCGCGCAGATCGTAGCGCTCCTCGGCACCGGGCTCGCCACGGTGGCGCTCGGGCTGCTGGCCTATGATCTGGCGGGGGACAATGCGGGGATGGTGCTGGGCACGGTCTTCACGATCAAGATGGTCGCCTATGTCGGCATCGCGCCGGTGGCAGGCGCCTTCGCCGACCGGGTGAACCGGCGGGCGCTGCTCGTTACGCTCGACCTCGTCCGGGCCTGCGCAGCACTGGCGCTGCCTTTCGTAACCGAGGTCTGGCAAGTCTATGTGCTGATCTTCGTGCTGCAATCGGCCTCCGCCGCCTTCACCCCGACATTTCAGGCGACGCTGCCGGATGTGCTGCCGGAAGAAGAGCGCTACACCCGCGCGCTTTCCCTGTCCCGACTGGCCTATGACCTTGAGAATATCGTCAGTCCCACGCTCGCGGCGCTGCTGCTCGCGGTGATGAGCTATAACAGCCTGTTTCTCGGCACGGTCGCGGGGTTTGCGGGCTCGGCCATGCTTGTGGTGTCGGTGATCCTACCCAATCCGCAGATGGCAACCCGGCGCGGCATTTACGACCGGACCACGCGCGGTATCCGGATTTACCTCGCGACCCCCCGACTGCGGGGACTTCTGGCGGTGAACCTCGCCGCGGCGGCTGCAGGCGCGATGGTGCTGGTGAATTCGGTCGTGCTGGTGCGCGGCGGGCTCAACCTCTCGGACAGCGATCTGGCCTGGACGATGTTCGCCTTTGGGGCGGGGTCGATGCTGGCGGCGCTCGGCCTGCCGCGCCTCCTTGATCGTGTGGCGGATCGCCCTGTGATGCTGTCCGGCGCAGGAGTGATGATCGGCGCCCTGCTCGGCCTTGCCGTGGCGATCTCGGCGGTCGGGCTCAGCTGGCCTATGCTGCTCGCGGCATGGCTGACGACGGGCTTGGGGTATTCGGCAGTGCTGACACCGTCGGGTCGCTTGCTGCGACGGTCCTCGCATTCGGAGGATCGACCGGCCCTCTTCGCCGCGCAATTTGCCCTGAGCCATGCCTGCTGGCTGATAGCCTATCCACTCTCCGGCTGGCTGATGACTGAGTTTGGCGCGGTCACTGCGCTTCTCGGGCTCGCAGGGGTGGCGACGTTCGGCCTGATCGTGGCGCTGCGAGTCTGGCCCTCCGGCGATCCGGTCACGCTGGAACATAGCCACGACAACCTTTCGCCTGATCATCCGCATCTTCAGGGCCAACGCACGCATCGCCATCCGCTGGTGGTCGACGATCTTCACCCGTATTGGGGCACCCGCTTCTGAGGCTCAGGCGGTCGCGAGCGGCAGTCGCACGAGACCGCACCGACGACCAGACAGAGTCTTCGCGGCAGATCGAAAATTTCAGGGTAACATTTTCACCGTGCAGCAATCGGTCTTCTGCCGCAGGAATTATTAACGGCCACTTTGGGCCGTTCGCAGCACCTGAAGGGAAGGACGGAAAGCTGACATTCGCTGCGCTTCTGCCGAATGTCGGTTTTCTGCTGTTCAGCGACATCTCGTTCTTCTGGCTGCGACGCGGTCAAGCACCTCAACTTGCCGCGTGATCGGGGCGTGCGCGGCCCCACTGGGGCCACGGTCCCCTCACACCGTGACACTCTCTTCCGACTTGTGTCGCCTCGCAGCCATTCTGATCCTCCGTTTTCCTAAACATAACGGCGGATCCCTTGGTTGGGGGAGGATCGAAGGACGCATTCGCGCTGTTCCAAACCGCCCCGCCCATGCGATGCTGACGCCGAGATGCGGATCGCGAGCCTCAATACCCAGAACATGCGCCTGCTGCCGAACCGGGAGCTGGGGCGGCTGCATGGGGCTTGGGACAGCGACGACCCCGAGGACCCGCGCCTCGATCCGATCGACCGGCGGCTGACGGCGGAACTGCTCGCCGGGATCGACGCCGATCTGGTCGCGCTGCAGGAGGTGTTCGACCTCGCGACGCTGGAGCACTTTCACGCGCGCTACCTGCTGCCCACCGGCACACGGCCTTACCCCGAGCGGGTCTGCCTGCCGGGCAATGACGGGCGCGGGCTAGATTTGGCGGTGCTGTCGCGCCGCGCGCTGAGAGCGGTGCGCAGCCATGCCGCGCTGAGGCCGGGCGATCTGGGGCTGGAGTTGCCCGAGGGCGTCGATCCCGAGATGCCGGTCTTCCGGCGCGATTGCCTGATGGTCGAAGTGGGCGCGCTGACGATGTTCATCACGCATTTCAAATCGCCCTACCCCGACGAGGCCGCCGCCTGGCGCACCCGGCGCCTTGAGGCGCTGGCGACACGGGCGCTGATCGAGCGGCACTTCGACGTTCCGGCCGAAGCGCTCTGGCTGATCCTTGGCGATCTGAACGAGCCCGACGACCCCGAGCTACCCCTACCCCGCGCGACCGCGCCGCTTGAACACGGGTTCAGCGTGGATCTGATGGCGCGGATGCCGCGGCCCGAGCGCTGGACCTATTACGATCCGCATTCGGGGCGCTACCATTGCCCCGATGTGCTGCTCGCCTCGCCCGCGCTCGCCGCGCGTTACCCCGATGCGGCGCCGCGTATCCTGCACAAGGGCTTGGGCACCGAGGCCTCCCGCTATCAAGGCGAGCACCTGCCCGGCGTCGGCCGCCACCGCCCCCATGCAAGCGATCACGCGGCCGTCGCGATCGACCTGCCGGGGCTGTGAAGCGCGGCTAGAGCTCGAAGCTCTGGTGCAGCTCGGGCATCACGACCTTCGCCGGGTCGAGCCCTTTCGCGAAGGCCTCCATCGATTTTTTCTCGCCATGCACGAGGAAGATCTTCTGCGGGTGGCGGGTGCGGGCCAGCCAGCGTTTCAGATCGCTCTGGTCGGCATGGGCGGAGAAGCCGTTGATCGTGTGGATCTGCGCACGCACCGGGATCTCCTCGCCGAAAAGCTTAACATGTTTCGCCCCGTCCACGATGATCCGCGCGAGCGTCCCTTCGGCGGCATAGCCCACGAAGATCACTGCACTTTCGCTCCGCGCGAGGTGGTGGCGCAGGTGATGGCGCACCCGCCCGCCCGTGCACATCCCCGAGCCCGCCATGATGACCGCGCCCGAGCGGATCTCGTTGAGTGCGATCGAGTCCTGCGTCTCGCGGGTGAAATGCAGCTCGGGCAGCTGGAACGGGTCGCGCCCCTTGCGAATGATCTCGGCCAGTTCCGGGCGCAGCGCCTCGTCATGGCGCGCGAAGATCCGGGTCGCGGAGATTGCCATCGGGGAGTCGAGGAACACCAGCAGCGATTTCTCGATCTCGTCCGAGGCCATCCCCTCGCGCAGGAACCACAGCAGCTCCTGCGCGCGCTCCAGCGCGAAGGTCGGAATGATGACATTGCCGCCCCGCCCCGTGGTCGCGCGGATCGCGGCGAGAAATTCCGAGATTGAGGCCTCGAGCCCGCGATGGTCGCGCTCGCCATAAGTGGTTTCCATAACCACGACATCTGCATCCTCTGGCGGGTCGGCATCGTTGAGAAGCGGGCGATTGTCGGGGCCCAGATCGCCCGAGAACAGAACCTTTCGGGTGCGGCCATACTCGGTCAGGTCAAGCCGGATCGAAGCCGAGCCGAGGATATGACCCGCGTCGAAGAAAGTCGCCTCGATCCCGTCGAATAGCGAAAGCGTCTTGCGATAGGTGGCGTTGCGCCCGAACCGATCGACCGCGTCGAGCGCGTCCATCGTGTCGTAAAGCGCCTCACGCGACCCGCCGCGCCGCCCATGGCGGTGATGATGGCGCGCCTCTTCCTCTTGCAGATGGGCCGCGTCGAGCATCACCAGCCGCGCCAGATCGCGCGTGGCCGAGGTCGTGATGATCTCGCCCTTGAAGCCACGCTTGACCAGAAGCGGCAGCCGCCCGCAGTGATCGAGATGGGCATGGGTCAGCAGCACCATGTCGATCTCGGAGGGCTCGAAGCCGAATTTCGCGGCATTGTCCTCGGTCAGTTCCGAGCGCCCCTGGAACATGCCGCAATCGATCAGGATCTTGCGCCCCGCGCATTCGACGAGATGGCAGGACCCCGTCACCTCATGCGCGGCACCGTGAAATGAAATCTTCATCCTCTCCTCCCATTGGTTCGTCGATATTGCGACCGAACTGCGCATACCAACGCCCGATATCCTCCCAGATCTCGTCGGCGGTTTCGGCATACCAGAACAGGTCGCGGTCCTCGGGGTCGATCACCCCTTCCTCAACAAGGAAATCCGGATCGAAGACCCGGCTCCAATAGTCGCGCCCGACAAGGATCACCGGCAACGGGCGGATTTTGCGGGTCTGGATCAGCGTGAGCGTCTCGAACAACTCATCGAGCGTGCCATAGCCGCCCGGGAACACCACCAGCGCCCGCGCGCGCATCAGGAAATGCAGCTTGCGCAGGGCGAAATAGCGGAAGCGGAAGCACAGGCCCGGCGTGATATAGGGGTTGGGGAATTGCTCGTGCGGGAGCGTGATATTGAGCCCCACCGTGCGCGCACCCGCATCATGCGCACCGCGATTGGCGGCCTCCATCATCCCTGGCCCGCCCCCCGTGACGATCACCAGCCGGTTGCCATGCGCGCCCTCGCGCGCGCCCACGATCCGGCCGAAAGCGCGGGCGACCTCGTAATAGCGACTTTTCGCGACGATGCGCCTGGCGATCTCGACGCGGCGGGTCAGATCGTCATTGCTCGGATCGG
Source organism: Thioclava sp. PTB-PU3-1 (assembly GCF_055666785.1). Classification (NCBI taxonomy): domain Bacteria; kingdom Pseudomonadati; phylum Pseudomonadota; class Alphaproteobacteria; order Rhodobacterales; family Paracoccaceae; genus Thioclava; species Thioclava sp. PTB-PU3-1. The sequence goes on from NZ_JBVNVL010000001.1 coordinate 9,142, forward strand.
CCGCGCTGCGGGCCTCCATATCGGCCAGCTTCTCGCGCGCGGCTTCCGGTTCGGGGATGCGGGTGCCGCCGAAGACCACGATGGAATGGGCGATGCCCTGTTCGCGCAGTAGCGTCTCGGCCTTCTGGTAATCGAGCTGCAGGCGCGGGCCGCGCATCTCGTCGCGGTTGAGGAAATCGACATCCTCATCGGCCTGCAGGTAGTTCGGATGCGCCATGATCTCGCGGATCAGATCGGGGGCGCGGACATCCTCGTGGCCGGGCTTGGGCTGGCACCACGGCAGATCGACCTCGCGCGCCACGTCATCGGCGGGCCGGGGCTTGGCACGCCCCTCTTCCATTGTCTCCGACATCGGCTCCTCCTCGATTACCGAACCGGCAGGCTTGCGGTGGCAAGCTTGACGATCTCCTCGGCGCAGGCAAGTCGAACCTTGCGAAACAAGTCCACGGTGAAAATCCTCGCACCCTCCGTGTCGCCAGAAAGTGGCAAAAGTGGACGGCTTCTACGCCGCCCGCGGCCGGAGCATCCCGCCGCTACCGTGGCCGACTATTGCTCCGCCGTTCTCACGCAGCGTTCTCACAAAAACAGATGTCAGCTTAGGGCCGACCGCTACCCGCTCGGTGGCCTGGGCGGAGAGCCGCCCTTCGCTGCGCGTCTCTCGAAAGTCCGCTCACGAGAAAAACGAGACTTTCCCACCATCATAAGACCTGCGACCAAGACGTTGAACATTCGTCAACCGTTCGCCGCGATCCATGTCTCGTCCATCGGCCAAGCTCTGGAAAGCCGGGGCAAAGCGATATGGCCGTAAAGCAGCGACAACTGCCAGCCTGCCTCGGACGGCGAGCGCTTTTTCTGATGCGCAAGATAAAGGGCCGCGGCCAATCCTGTGCGATCTGCGCCGGCTTTGCAGTGGACCAGCAAGGGTTTCGGCGCGTCGGCCATGGCGGCTTCTAACGCGGCGATGCGCGCGGGGCTCAGGACCTCGTGATCGGACATTTTAAAGTCGATCAGCGTCAGCCCCAGCCGCTGCGCCGCGGCCTTCTCTTCGTCATACCACGCCTGTCCCGGATGAGCTCCGCGCAGGTTGAGAACCGACCGGATGCCGTCCTTTTTCTTGTAGGATTTCAGCCGCTCGGCCGTTGGCTGGTTCGACCGATAGAACTCGCCAGCCACCACGGTGTGGAAATTTCCAGTCACCTGAAGATACCCGAAATAGAGCACCAGCGCCGCGAGCGTGCCGAGCAATACGGTGCCTACGATCTGCGCGATTTTACGGAGTTTCATTGCCTCTGCCTCCCTCTGCGACCCCGCGAAGCGGGGCCGCGATCCGATCGTGTCGGGATCAATCCGCCTGTTCGGCGCCGCCTGCGTCTTTCTTGACGCCCTGCGTCACCGCGGCAGAGCCCGGAAGCTGCAGGCTCACCTCGACCTGTTTCGCGGATTGCGCGGTGGTGTAGATCGAGTTCGGGTTCGCGCGCAGATGCCCCGGCTTGCCGCTGTCATCGACATGGATGCGGGCCGAGCCATTGGCGGGAACGGTCACGTCGGGGTGCAGGATATAGGCCTCCTTCGCGCCGCTATCGGCATCGGTGATCGTGTAGAAGAGGGTGAAGCCCTTCAGCGGTTTGGCGCTGTCATTGACCAGCTGAATCTCGAGGTGATCGGGCGCGTCCGTATGGGTCGCGGGGTCGACATTGTTCTCGACCAGCAGTTCTCCGATATGGAACGACGCCGCAGTGCCCCCGGGCTGGATCGGGCTTTGCGCCACCACCGGGTCCTTGTCGGCCAGATCGTTCTGCCCGTCGCCGTCGGTGTCGGGGTTCTGCGGATCGGTGTGCAGCAGCGGCTCTGCCATATCGGGCACACCATCCTTGTCGGTATCGGTCTGCGCGGCTTGGGCGCCGCCAGCGGCGAGCATCAGCAGCACGGTGAGGGTGGAAAGGGTCTTGTTCATCGTCAGGTCTCCTTGGTCAGACGATCGGCACGGATCGGACGCAGCAGGACGAGCCCGCCGAGGCCGAGGGTGAAGAGAATGAGGAACCAGGCATCGCCCTTCTTGTCGGCCCAGATCGGCCCGAGCACTTTACCGGTGTAGATGTCCTTGATTCCGAGCACCGCGAAGGTGAAGCGCTCGTAATGCTTGGTCACGGACGAGACCTCGATCCCGTTGCGGATGGTCTCGTAGGTAGCGAAGCCCTGCTTGATCTTGGTCTGCTCGGCCTTCGGGATCGAAAGCTGCGCAAAGACACCGCCCGCGACCTGATTGTCGGGGTCCATCGTGTCGCCGATTTGCGGCGCGACGAGCACCACCAGCAGCCACAGCGCGAAGGCGTAGAGCAGCCCGCTCGCAGGGCTTTTGAGCCAGAGACTGAGGCCGAAGCCCACCGCGAAGATCGCGCTGAGATAGAGCGTCGAGGCCCCCCAGGTGATCGCGAGGCGCATCAGGTCATTCGCCCCGATGCCGATGCCCGATCCAAGCGCGAGCACCACGGCGCAAAGCGCGAAGACGAAGGCCAGCGCGGTCGCCATCAGCCCCGCCCCGCCCAGCAGCTTCGCGGCGAGGAACTGCCAGTTTGAAAGCGGGCGCGTCAGGATCAGCGCCAGCGTCTGGCGCCCGCGCTCTTCGACGGCGGCGCGGTAGCCCGCGATCAGGGCGATCACAGCGCCCATGATCTCGATCTGCTCGATCGTGCCGCGCATCAGCTTGAGCGGGTAGAATTCGGGGGCCGCGATCGAACCGAGGCTTTTTCCAAGCGCCAGAAGCTGCTGTTTCGCGGCCATGTAGGTGGCGACATCGGTGCGCATCGCGACCGTCCCGGTGATCAGCGAGATCAGCGCGGCGGCGACGAGCGCCAGGGTCGCGGCGAGCAGGAAACGGTCGCGCAGCGCGATCCGCGCGTCCTTGAGCGCGATGGTGGGAATAGCGGACAGATCAGGCATTGGGGCCTCCCTTCGTCATGTCGAGCTTGAGGCAGCCGCGCAGCGCATAGAGGCCGGAGCCCGCTGCGAAGAGCATCATCACGACCAGCGGGGGAACGGGGCCGCGCGGCGGCAGGCCGCCGGGCAGATAGCCCATCAGCTCCGCGCCGAGATACTTGTAGGCTTCAGCCAGAGAGAACGGCCCGAGCAGCATCGCGGAGAGGTCGAAGATCGCGGATTGCGGCGCGGGTGCGAGCGCCGAGATCGGGTTGATCGCAGCGGTGGGCAGGATGTTCCCGGTCAGCGCAGGCCAGACGAAGGTCAGCACCAGCCACACGACCGTCGGAACCATCAGCCCCACGGTTTCGCTGCGCGCCCGCGCCGAAGCGCCGATCGCGATCAGCCCGAAGATCATCATGTAGAGCCAGCCCAGAGAGAAGAACGCAGCGAGCCGCGCCCAATCCCCGGGGCCGAGATGCACCGAAGGCAGGATGGCGAGGGTCGCAGCCCCCACCACACCCGCAAGCGCCGCGAGACCGCCGACGGCCAGGGCGAGTGCCGAGACCTTGCCCCGCGCGTAATCGAGCCGCTCCAGCGGACGTGCACCGATCAGCGGCAGCACCCCGGCCCGGCGGTCGGTCTCGACCATGCGGTAGCCGATCACGATGGCCGAGAAGGCGCCGATCAGGCTGATATAGATCGTGAGATTGCGCAGCAGCGCCAGCGGCGAACCCTGCGTGACCGGGTTCGGCGGCACCGGCTTGCCATTGGCTTCGAACCAATGCGTGGCGCTGGCATAGATCGCGTCGACCGTCGAGGTCGCGGACCAGCCCAGATAGGCCGAGACCAGCACCAGCGCGGCGAACAAAGCGGCCACCAGCGCGATCGTCCGCTCGCGCGCAAGCGCGGCGAGCGCGTGGCGGCGTAAGATCGTGGAGGGTGTCATGCCGCGACCTCGCGATCCGGCACCACCGAGAGGTAAAGCTCCTCGAGTGCCTCCTCCGAGCCGTAGCGCGCGTTTACCGTCTCGATCGTGTCGTGGAAGACCAGCTGGCCGTGCGAAAGGACGCCGATGGAGGAACAGGACCGCGCCACCTCGCTCAGCAGGTGGGTGTTCATGAAGATCGTCATGCCCTGCCCGTTCAACCGCTCGAGCACCTCGCGCAGTTGGCGTACCCCCATCGGATCGAGCCCCGAGGTCGGCTCGTCGAGGAACAGGACCTGCGGACGGTGGACGATGGCCTGCGCGAGCCCGACCCGCTGGCGCATCCCCTTGGAGAAGGTCGCGATCCGGCGGTCGGCGAGGTCCGTGATGCCGAGGAACTCCATCACCTCCTCGACGCGGTCGCGGGCGTCCTCGATCCGCGAGAGAGCCGCAAAGAAGCGCAGGTTCTCGCGCGTGGTGAGCGTATCGTAGAGGCGGACGTTCTCGGGCAGGTAGCCGATGGCGCGGCGCAGCGCGATGCGGTTATGCGCGAGGTCGCACCCGGCGACGCTCGCCGTGCCGCCGCTGGGCTCCATGAGCGTCGTCAAAAGCCGGATTGTCGTCGTCTTGCCCGCACCGTTATGGCCGAGAAATCCGAAGATCTCGCCACGGCCGATGTCGAGGTCGAGCGGCTGGAGCGCGGTAAAATCGCCATAGCGCAGGGTAAGCCCCCGCGTGCTGACGGCTGGTGTGTCTGTTTGCATCTCTGAGCACCTCCTTTTGATGTTGAAAGGAGCTTGCCCGCCGCGATCCGGATCGAATTCGCCCGTTTCTTACAAATCCGTGAGAAGCCGGGTTTCTGGCTTGGCCGGAACGAAAAACCCTCCGCCCCGGACGGTCGGGACGGAGGGCCACGCGGCGTACGATCTGGAAAGGGAGTCAGACGCGCCTGCGTTTCACAGTCATCGCGGCGACGGTGATCGCGATGACGGCAAGGAAACCGAGGCTGGTGGGAATGGTGCCGAAGCCAAGCCCGCCATACTCGGTGGGTTGCGAGAGAAGATCGCCGAAGGACGCGCCCAGCGGGCGGGTGAAGATATAGCACAGCCAGAACGCCCAGAGCCCGTCGAGCTTGAGCGCGGCATATCCCGAAGCGAGCGACGCGATGATCAGCCCGAAGAGGATGCCGGTCGCGAGATAGCCGATGCCGAACTGCTCCGAGATCAGATCGCCCACCGCCGTACCGAGCGCGAAGGTGAACAGGATCGCGAGCCAGTAGAACCCTTCGCGCCGGGCCGTGTAGACCTCGTGGATCGAAAGCGTGCGCTCGGAGGCGAACCACGCCGCGAAAGTCGCGCCCAGCAGGATCGTGAACCCGATCGTCGAGTCGATCAGCGGAATCCCGAGATTGTCGGTCATGTTGTCGGTGATCAGCGTCCCCACGATCGAGATCAGCACCACAGCCGACCAGTAGACCGCAGGCACGTAGCGGCGCTGCGCGAATTGCCAGCGGATCACGAGGGCGAGGATCGCGGTCATCAGGATTGTCGTCGCGGTCAGGCCGAGGCCCAGATTGACAGCCAGAAAGTCGGCTGCCGTCTCGCCCATCGTCACCGCCATCAGTTTGATGAGCCAGAAGCCCGGCGTGACCTCGGGAACGCGGCTGACCGGATTGGTCAACTCTTCGTCGGGGTAGATGAAAGTCTGTTGGTAACTCATGATGCGCCTCAGTTGTTCAGCATTGCCAGCGCCTGCGCCGAGAAGGCATCGGCGCGGGTGTCGTCATCCGCGTTGCAGCGCTCTAGCGCTTTCGCCTGAAGATCGGAGACCGCTTGCGGCGCGGTTTTGCCGCCGAGCGTATCTCGCACTTGCCCGATCATCGCCTCGCAGGGCAGCGCGTGGCCGGTCTTGTCGGTCACCGCGATGCCCGCGACTTTCTGCACGGCCCCGACTTCCGAGGGCACCGGATCGGCAAGCGCCGTCTGCAGCCCGTCAAGGCTCTGCATCACGCTCTTCGCGTCCGGCGACTTCGTTCGCAGGGCGGCGAAAGCCTTGTCCGCCGCCCCGTCGATCACGCCCCAGGCCGAAGGATCGGCCTTGCGCAGCTTGGCCGCGTTCTTGTCCCAAAGGGTCTCCAGATCAGTGATGCGTTTCTCTGCGGCGGTGAACTCGCCTTTCTTGGCAAGCGTCTGGGTATCGCTCACGATCGTCTCGTAAGGGCTCATATCGCCGAGGCTTGCAGCTTGCGGCGCGGAAGCGCCCGGCGCTCCCGTACTCATGGCCATTTCGACCATTGAAAATGACGCGACCGGCACCGCGATCAGCGCGGCGGAGAGAAGCAGGTTTCGCATAAGGTCCTCATTGCTTGCGATGCATCCACATCGATGCCGCCAGCAATCCCCTGCAGAAGGACGAAGCGTTTTGCTCCCGTCTTACGAATTTGTAAGAAATCGCACAGACCTTGCGGAGCCGTCCGTGACAATCCCGGTCCGTTATCGAAGGATGGTGCGATGAAAATCCTGATTGCCGAAGACGATGCCGAAACCGGAGACTACCTTCGCAAGGGGCTGACCGGCGAAGGTCATGCCGTCGACCTGCTCCGCGACGGGCGCGAAGCGCTGACCCAAGCGACCGCGCAGAGCTACGATCTGTTCATCTTCGACCGGATGATGCCGGGGCTCGACGGGCTGGCCCTGCTCAAGGCGTTGCGCGCGGCGCAGATCGCCACGCCCGCCATTCTGCTGACCGCGATGGGCAGCGTCGAGGATCGCGTCGCCGGGCTGCGTGCGGGGGCCGACGACTACATGGTCAAGCCCTTCGCCTTCGTGGAACTGCTCGCGCGGATCGACACGATCGCGCGCCGCCCTGCCCTCAAGGCCGAGGTGACCGAACTGGTGCAGGGCGACCTGCGGCTCGACCTTCTCGCCCGCGAGGCGTGGCGCGAAGGCCAGTGCATCGAATTGCAGCCGCGTGAATTCATGCTTCTGAAGCACTTCATGGAACGTCCCGGCCGGGTGCAGACCAAGACGATCCTGCTGGAAGCGATCTGGGACATCCATTTCGACCCGAAAAGCAGCGTCGTCGAGACCCATATCAGCCGTCTGCGCGGCAAGATCGACAAGCCTTTCGCCACCCCCTACCTGACCACGCTGCACGGGATCGGCTACGTGTTCGAGGCCTCGTGATGCGTGCATTCACTTGGTCGATGCGCTTCGCCATCGCGATTTCCACGGTCTTCGCGTTCGCGGCACTTGTCGCGGGCGGCGTGTCCTACGCTCTGCAATCCAAGGAAATGAGCCTCCGCCTCGAGGGCGAGGTGCGCGCCGATACCGAGGCGCTCGCCCTCTCCGCCCGTGGCGCCGACATGCAGGACCTGAGCGAGCAGATCACAGCGCGGATGACGACGAGTCGCGACGGCGCGAATATCGTGACCTTCGTGCCAGCCGATGGCTCTGACGCACTTGGCAATGTCCGCGTCGCCGCCACGTTCGAAGGTACGCGACACCTCGAACCGGGGTCCGGCCTGACACTGCTCGACCCACCCAGTGCGAATGTCCCCGAAGGTTACGTCACCTTCGGGATGCAGCTTCCGTCAGGCTGGCTGATGACGGGGCGCGACGATGCGTGGCTGCGCGAACAGGGCGAAATCCTCGCCACAAGCTTCGGCTGGGGGCTCGGGCTCGCGCTTCTGCTGTCGATCAGTTTTGCGGTCTTCATCGCGCGGCGAAACGAGGCGCGCATCGACCGGATGGAGCAGGTCCTCCACGCGGTGGGCGAAGGCCGCCACGGGTTGCGCATCCGCGACGAAGGCGATGACGACGTGGCGCGTCTGGCGCAAAGCGTGGATGAGGCGCTCGACCAACTGGAGGCGGGGATCGCGTCGATCCGGCAGGTCTCGACCGATGTCGCCCATGACCTGCGTGCGCCGCTCGCCCGACTGCGGCTGCGGCTCGAACCGGTGGCATTGGATGCGTCCCTGCCGTTGGCGCAGCGCGGCGAGATCGGGAAAGCGCTGAACGATCTCGATCAGGTCTCGGAGACCTTCGACGCGATCCTGCGCCTGTCCCGCATGCAGGCCGGAATGGTCGAGATCACGCGCGTGCCCGTCAATCTCACGCAGCTCTGCCAGGATGTTGCGGAGATGCTCGGCGCGGGGGCGGAGGATGCAGGGCAGGAATTGGCGCTCGATCTGCCGGAGGACATTTCTATCGAGGGCGACCGCGAGCTTCTGTTTCAGGCGCTCGTGAACCTCGTGGACAACGCGCTTCGCTACAGCCCGTCCCCGGCGCGGGTCTCGATAGGCGTGCATGTGGAAAGCCAGCATGTCGTGCTGAGCGTGACAGATAACGGCCCCGGTATCCCGGACCGCGATCTGGCGCGGGTGCGCGAACGTTTCGTCCGCCTCGACCAGAGCCGCAACACCCAAGGCAGCGGTTTGGGCCTGAGCCTCGTCGACGCCATCGCGCAGATACACGGGGGCGAGCTGCGCCTGCAAAACCTCGAACGCGGCCTGCGGGTGGAGATGCGCTTTCCGACGTTGTGATGGGTGAAATGTGCCACGCAAATGAGGCTCTACCAGCGTAGGGACAAACGCGGGTGTCATGCACGCATTCACGCGTTTCACGGTGAGTCCGCCCGACCCATGACTTGTGCGGCTGGGACACGGTTTCGCGAGCTTTCTTTCCCGCCTTCATCGCCGCCACACCTTCAGATTGCCCCACGACCGCAAGGCTGTGTCTTTGCCGGAAACCTCAGGGGAAGCACAGGGCCAGATGCGGGAGGAATGAGACATGATTTCAGGACTGATGGGAGCCATCGCGGGCTTTATAACCCATGCGATCAGTTCCATGGGCTATGCCGGGATCGCTGCGCTGATGGCGATTGAGTCCGCCTGTATCCCGCTCCCATCGGAAGTGATCATGCCCTTCTCGGGCTATCTCGCCTCGAAAGGTCAGTTCTCGCTGTTACTCGTCGCCACCGTTGGCGCAATCGGCTGCAATATCGGGTCGACCCTCGCCTATTTCGTTGGTGCTTACGGCGGTCGACGCGCCGTCGAACGTTGGGGGCGATACATTTTGCTCAGCCAATCGGATCTGGACCGGGCCGATCGCTGGTTCTCCCGCTATGGCAGCGCCGCGGTCTTCGTCTCGAGGCTCTTGCCGCTGGTGCGGACCTTCATCTCCCTCCCGGCCGGCATCGCTCGGATGCCGTTCTGGAAGTTCCAGATTTACACGTTCATCAGATCTTGGCCCTGGTGCCTCGTCCTCGCCTATGTCGGCCTCAAGCTCGGCCAAGCGTGGGACAAAAGCCCGGCCCTGCGCAACACGATGCACGCCCTGAATGGCGTGGTGCTCGTTGCGGTCCTGATCGGGGTCGGCTTCTACGTCCGACGCTTTTTCAAAAGTCGTGAGGCGTAACTGTTCGGTGCAGCCGCGTAGTCCAGCGAACTGACGCGATGCCCGCAGGACCGACCGAGGGTGTCGCAGCCACAGTTATCGTAGCCTTCTGAACCTGTCCTCCAGCGCCAATCATGCCGAACCCCATGGGCGGCATTTGACCCGGATCGTCCATTGAATTGTCGCCCTTGTCCCAGAGCGACACCTTCACGCAGGACCTACATCAGTCCAAACTGCAAGGCGATGGCAACGGCCTCCGCGATGGTCCGTGCCCCGAGTTTGCGGCGAAGATTGGCACTGTGCAGATCGACTGTCGGAATGGCGATTTCGAGATCATTGGCGAGTTGGTCCCGCCTGCGGCCCCGGATAATTCCCTGAAGAACGTCCCGCTCGCGTGGCGTGAGCCGCATCTTCTCACGTGGGGCCGCGACCAGATCTCGTATTCCATCCTCTTCCTCGCTCGTCGCGATAACCCAGACCTTCCGGCCCCCGTCAGTTCGCGGCAGGAGGTTCAGCCTCAGTTTCGGTATAATTCGCCCGTCAGTCGCGCGCATTTGAGGTAGGTCGAGCGCGCCTGCCTGGCTCTTCACCGCATCTGTCGACCGTCCGATGGCTTGGCGCAAAACCCCGTGCATCGGCCCGCGTGACCGTAATTTCCGTTCGAAGTCGAGCACCAACAGCGGATGAAGATCGAGCAGCAGCTCGGCTTTCCCGTTCATCCGCACGAGCCGTCCTTCGTGGTCGAGCTCGAAGATCGGGGCGTCATCAAGCAGGCTGCGGTCGGGCGCGGTGACCTGCTGGATACTGGCGCGATGCAGCTCCCGACGGATCTTGTGCAGCCGTCCCAGATCCTGAACATGCAAACCGAGAGTCTCCACCTCGGGATCGGTGAAATCGCCCCCGCGCTTGCCCTTGTGGAAGGCCGTGGCGACCAGACCGTCGCGGGTGCTCTGCATCATCGCGAGACACCAGTAGCGATCGACACCGTTCTTCACGATGAAATCGTTATACATTTCGCTGCGCTCGAACTCCTGAGCGCTCACGTGGTTCGACAAACGAAACAGGCCTGTGCCGCACTTCTCCGGCGTACCGTGGGCCAACCACGGATCGTGACCTTCGAAAGAATTGTAATCGAGATTGGCATCCGCCTGCGTTCCGGCGGTAACTTCCCGATAATCGCCGGGATGGAGCCAGATGAAGACAGCGGACGGGATGCCGATCACCTGCGCGAGCATGTTTGGCAGCGCGGTGAACAGCTCATCATCGAGCGCGGCATCATAAATTTCGTGATGCGATATGAAACGTGGCATCGTGTCAGGTCAGCCGGCGCGGTCGGGTCAAATCTAAAATTGCGTGCGTTTCTCGGAAAACGACGCACCGCGGATCGAAACTCGGCATGCCCCCCCCAAAACTCTTCAAATCAAAGCCAACCGGACCGCCGAGCAATGCGCCGAAAAAACACCGAAGCTAAAATGCTCACCGATTAACATGCGACATAGATGCCGAATTTCGCTCAAAAATCAAGCTTTAGGGACAAAGCGCAATCAACGGAGTTCGTCGTGTAGAGCGCGACATTCGACCGGGTGCGCCGCGCGCTGCAGGTGATCCGGGGCGTTTGACCAAGGATTTTCGCTCGATTCAATTCGAGGCTCAGCCCGAGGCTCGCGGTCCGGTCCCGACGGTGCACCCCGACGATCGGAAAGGCGGCGTCATAGCGGCGCTCTCCGTAACTGAGCGACAGCCCCCCACGAACTCCGTCGAAAAGCGGTCGGTCGAAGCCCACGCGCAACTCAGCGCCGGAATAGCGGTGGTAATCCTTTCGCGGCAAGGCGCGTTCCAGCCGCAGGCCATAGCTCAGGGCACTACGTTGCCCCAATCTCGTTCGGCGCGCGAGGTCCACGAAATATCTCGGGCCCGTCAGGTAGGGCTTCTCGCTGTAGCTGGCATACTCCCCGTCCAGCCGGAAAACCGTGCGCCCGCCCCCTACGGACCGCCACGCTTTCGCGAACCGCACTCCGCGCGTGAGGTTGTCCGACGTGATATCCTGCGACCCGCCGCCATAGTGCCTGTCGCGCAAAAACGCCTCGACCGACCAAGGCGCACCCCCGCCGAGATGCTCGTAGCGCAGGGCGAGCCCGGGCTCCGAATAGCGCAAAATCGCGGTGTGATACCACGCCCCCGCATAGGAGGCGCGCAACCGGATGCGATGGCCCGGGCGCGGCTGAACGAACCAGTCGAGGTTCGCGCCATAGCCGAGCCCGACCCCGGAAGTCTCGTTGCCGCCATCATTTATCAGAAACGTGCCGAAATCGGTCACCAGATACCGTTCGGAGGCGACGTGATCGATATTGCTGCTCGGCAGGATCGAGGCCGTGGCGGAAAAGCGAAACGGGTGGGCTCGATCCAACGCCCGCCATGCCGCGAGAAGCGCCGCTTCGTGCTTTGGATCCTTGACGAGCGCGTAACGCAGGAACGCTTCGTTGCGGCGAACGGAGCCAAGCTTGGTGAAGCTCTGCTCCAACCCGGTCTGCGCCGGGGTAAATTCCGGATGGCGCGCCGCGATTTCTCCGAAAATCAGAAGCGCCCGCCCCGGTTTGCCCTGCGCGAGCTGCGCATTCGCCACGCCGAGCCAATCCGAAACCGTCTGTTCCGCAAAGCTGCGTGACGGTGAGAGCAGACAGACGACAAGCGCGAAGGCGAGCCAGATCAGGAGGAAGAAAGAACGGTATCGCATCGCGCTTGTCGTTTGCCTCTCGGCGAGACGGAAAGAGACCGGGCGCAGAACGCCCGGCCTGTGCAGGAAAAGCCCCGCCTCAATTCTCGGTAGCGTAATAATTGCCGTCGACGTTCTGGACGTCAGAGCCGTCGGTCATCGTCCCGGAGATATCGCCCACCGCAGTCAGCGTGCCCGCGTCGTCATAGAAACTGCCGGTCATATCCAGAGCGAAGTCGGCGCCCGCAGAGGAGCCATCCGACATCGTACCGGTCGCGGTCGCGGTCATGTCCGAGCTCGATACCGTGCCCGCAACGTCGAGCGAGCCTGTCACGTCTGCTTCCTTGGTCAGGACGTCGCCGCTATAGATGCCGAAATTGGACCCTTTGCCGGTCAGCGTCCCCGCGTCGAAATCGACATCCATCGCCAGTTCCCCCATCACGGTCGTGGTCGGGTCGTCGGGATTGACGTTGCTCACGCCCATATAGCCCGACATCGACGCCTGCCCCGTCGGCACGGTCGTTGTCAGGTCGCCCGTACCGATCCTGTCCGCGTAGTCGGAATAGGTTGCTTCGACGTTTTGCGCCTCTGCCGAGGTCAGCGCCGCAGAGGACCCGTTGCTGCTGTTACATGCGGCCAACGCAAGACAGGCGGCTGACGCCGCGAGCGCGAATTTCAATGTCATGAGAATACCCCGATTTATTGGTGTTTTGTCACGGCCCAAACACACGAACCGATCACGCGCATTTCACGTCACAGCCCCCCGCGCGCGCAATCTATGAGAAACTATAGGGTTCAGCGCGATCTTGGCTTGGCCGCCGCGAAATCGTTCAACGTAATGCAGCAAGCTGCGCCAATGCTTCAGGAACAGACAAACGCGAAAGAGCCTTTTGACAGCCTCAATCTCCGCAATAGTCATGCAGTGATCCAACTGTTAATGGGACCGAAGCATCATCCAAAGTCGACGAGAACATCCGGAAGCCGAACCGAGATAGACAATTCGAAGCTGACCTTCGCCGCTCAGGCCATAGATGTCCGCTAAGGGCCGAGATTTCCCCTCTCGCCAAAGGGGGAGCATGGATATTAGCTGCACCCGGCGCAAATGGCCGGTTCCATGCTCAGACGGTCTGGGCAGTCCGCCGCATGACGTGCCTTCCCTGATCACCATGCAAGCAGGGCGGAACAGGCGCAAACTCGGAGAGCAATCTTCTTCGTCCGTTTCTCATAAAATGCTAGAATTCGCCGTGCCACCAAGGATTTCGGCGGCGGCGAGGAACGTCTGGACTGCAGAGAGCGAGGCTCGGCGATGGAAGCGACAACGGAACGGCATCACATCGTCGGCGGCGGCATCGCGGGTCTTGCCACGGCGGTCTTTCTACTACGCGACGCGGGCGTGGATGGCGCGGCGATCAATGTCTACGAACAACTCGGCACGGCGGGCGGTTCGCTGGACGGATCGGGCGATGGCGAGGACGGGTATCTCGTCCGCGGCGGCCGGATGTTCGAGGAGCATTTCGCCTGCACGTTCGATCTGCTCGGCTCGATCCCCTCGGCGGATGATCCCGCCACCTCGGCAGCACAGGACATCTTCGCCTTCAACCGCATGGTGCCCGGCTCGGCCAATTGCCGCATCGTGCGCGACGGTAAACCGGCAGAGGACCGCTTTGACCTAACGCTCACGGCGCAGGACATCGTCGATATCAACCGCCTGATCCTGCATCGCGAAAGCACGCTCGGAGCTCAGACGATCGAGGACTGGTTCCAGCCGACCTTTCTGGACAGCAACTTCTGGCTGATGTGGTCGACGATGTTCTCCTTCCAACCATGGCATTCCGTGGTCGAGATGCGGCGCTACCTGCGACGGTTCATCCATCTCTTTCCCGGTTTCACCCGGATCGCCGGCATCCTGCGCACCCGCTACAATCAGTATGACTCCCTGATCGCGCCAATCGTGAGCTGGCTGCGCGACCGAGGCGTGCAAATCGTCACCGGCAGGCAGGTCGTCGACGTGCGGATCGAGGGCACGCGGCAGGACCGCCGCGTCAGCGCGCTGGCCTTTGCCAGCGGCGAGGAGATACCGGTCGCCGAGACCGACAAGGTCTATCTCACGCTCGGCTCGATGACCGATGGCTCGGTGACGGGGGCGAACGATCGCGCGCCCAGCCGCGATGACCACGAGGGCGGTGCCTGGATGCTGTGGCGAAAGCTGGCGGCGGAACATGAGGGCTTCGGCCGCCCGGAGGCGTTCTGCGGCGAGACTGACAAAACCGCGTGGCATTCCTTCACGGTCACGCTCGACGGCCCCGATTTCTTCGAGTTCATGGAGGATTTCACCGGCAACCGCACGGGCACAGGCGGGCTGGTGACCTTCGCGGATTCGGGCTGGACGCTCTCGATCGTACTCTTCCACCAACCCCATTTCCGCGGCCAGAAACACGGCACCTATGTCTTCTGGGGATATGGCCTGCGCGGAGATCGTCCCGGCGATTTCACCACAAAACCGATGTGGGAGGCGACCGGCGACGAGATCTTAACCGAGCTGTTCGGCCATATGGGCCTGACGCCCAAACAGCAGGGCTGGTTCAAGACCGCCCGCGTGATCCCCTGCCGGATGCCATTCATCACCAGCCAGTTCATGCCGCGTCAGCCCGGGGATCGCCCCGACACCCGACCCAGCGGCGCCAGCAACTTCGCGATCATCGGGCAATTCTGCGAACTCCCGCGCGACTGCGTCTTCACGGTGGAATATTCCGTCCGCTCGGCCCGGGCCGCGGTGGCGAGCCTGACGGGACGGATCACACCTCCCCCGCCGGTTGCACGCACGGACCTCGACCCCAAAGTGCTCTTCAACGCCGCGCGGGTGCTGATGGGCATGTAGCCCTTCAGAACGTGCGGCCTGTGGCCGATGCCGGCTCGGTCTGCCACAGCCTTCGACGACGCGCGGACCGGGACGGCGACGCGGCTCAGGAGGCCAGCTTTTTCTCGGCAGCGAAGGGGCTGAGGCCCAGCCATTTCTGCATCGAGTCCACCACGTCTCGGGACCCGATAAGGTCGAGCTTGCGGGCGGCCTTCGACACGGTCGTGAGGCCCATCCAGATCTCTGTCATCGTGCGCAAATCCGTCGTGACAAAGAGGTCGACATCGAACCCCGGATCGACCTGACACAGATCGACATCGCCGCTCGCCTCCACGATCAGCCACCACGAGGATTTTGACGCCGCGAGTTCAGGGAAGTGGAAATTCAGGACCGTCCGGCCCGGAGGAAGCGGGGAAGGATCGAAATTGCGGCGCATGTCCCACATCAGCAGCGACACATCGAGCCGCTCCAGAGACGGCTCGGATTCCACCCATTTCTGCCCCCAGATCCCGAAGGCCTCGACGAGCGGCAGCAGGTCCTTTCCCGCATCGGTGAGAAGGTAATCGACGGCTTGCGTGCCCTCGACCGGGTGTCTCTCGACGATCCCGGCCGCCTCCAGCTCCCGCAGGCGCTGCGCAAGCAGTGTGCGCGACATACGCGGGACACCTCGCCTGATATCGTTGAAGCGGGTCGATCCGGCCACGAGTTCGCGCACGAGGACCATCGTCCACCGGGTGCAGAGGATTTCGGCGGCCATCGCGACCGGACAGAACTGGAAATAGCTGGCGTTGGACATCGGAGATCTCCTCCATGGCTTTTCCCAGCATAGCGCAAATTGCGCTTCTTGTATCCAACTCCGTGCCCACACCCTGTGCCCGTGCAGGCCGGTCCAGTTTCGCCACTGGTTTGAGACCCGCGGCGCGCTCATCCTTTCAGAACCGCAAACAATCGAACGCGGCAGACGCGCGAGGGGTGGATCGCGTCGCTGTGCGCCATGATCTCACAGGGAGGAAGACATGTCGGATATCATTGAAATGAACGGGCTGGACGGCACGCGCAAGAAGATCACCGGCGCGGACCGGGAGGCCCTTGGAGCCGCTCTGCGCGGCAAGGCCCTGATCGAGGGAGATGAGGGCTATGACACCGCGCGATCGATCTGGAACGGGATGATCGATCGCAAACCGGGGCTCGTCGTGCATGCGATGGGAGCCAGCGACATTCAGGCTGCGGTCGCCTTTGCCAAGGATAAAGGGCTTCGGATGGCCGTTCGGTCCGGCGGCCACCAGATTGCCGGTCTCGCAGTCGAGGACGGCTCGCTGATGCTGGACCTGTCGGGCATGCGCTCGGTTCACGTCGATCCTGAGGCCGGAACCGTCCGGGCCGAGCCGGGCGCGACACTGGGCGATGTCGATCGCGAGTCGCAGGTGCATGGGCTTGCCGTGCCTGTCGGCGTGAACTCGACAACCGGGATCGCGGGGCTGACACTTGGCGGCGGCTTCGGCTGGATCACCCGGAAATACGGGATGACGGTCGACAACCTCTTGTCGGCCGACGTGGTGCTGGCCGATGGGCGCTGCGTCAAGGCGTCGAAGACGGAGCATCCGGACCTTTTCTGGGCGCTGTGCGGCGGGGGCGGGAATTTCGGGGTGGTGTCCTCCTTCGAATTCCAGGGCCACGCCATCGGCACCGAGGTTCTGTCCGGTCTCGTCATCCATCCCTTCGCGGAGGCGGCCACTCTGCTGCCGAAATTCCAGGAGATATGCGACAAGGCGCCGGACGAGCTGACGGTCTGGTCGGTCCTGCGCAAGGCGCCGCCCCTGCCCTTCCTGCCGGAAGACTGGCATGGACGAGAGGTGCTGATCTTCGCGGCCTGTTACGTCGGCGACATGGCCAAGGGCGAAGAGGCGATGCGCGAGCTGCGCGCCCTCGGCACGCCTATTGTCGATGTGATCGGCCCGCATCCCTTCACCGGCTGGCAGGCGGCCTTCGATCCGCTGCTGACGCCCGGCGCGCGCAATTACTGGAAGAGCCGGGACTTCCTGAAGCTCGGCCCCGGCACGATGAAGGCGATCCTGGGCGCGGTCGAGGAGCTTCCCGATCCGCAATGCGAGATCTTCATCGCCCATGTCGGCGGCGCGATGGCCCGCGTCCCATCGGACGCGACCGCTTATCCGCAGCGCGACAGCCACTTCACCATGAACGTTCACACCCGCTGGGACGACGCGGCGAAGGACAAGGCCTGCATCGCATGGGCGCGCGATCTGTTCAACGCAACGGCAGCGGATGCGGCGCCCAGCGTTTACGTGAACTTCCTGCCAGCGGATGACGCGGATCGCCTTGCCGAGGCCTATGGCGGCAACCTCAACCGGCTGCAGGAGATCAAGGCGCGCTACGACCCGACGAACCTCTTCCGGGTCAATCACAACATCCAGCCGCAGCAGGTGCGGCAGGCCGCGCAATGAGCCCCCACCCCGGGCGCAACCCAGCGCCCGGGGTCCAAGCAGCAAACACTTCGGATAGCGAACAAGGAGCAAGAGCGATGGAACAGACCCTCTACGACCGGCTGGGCGGAAAGCCCGGGATCAAGGCGCTCGTCGACGATGTCCTCGAGGCGCATATGGTAAACCCCGCAATCAGCGCCCGTTTCCTGCCATACCGCGAAAGACCGGACGACCTGAACGACGCCAAGGCCCAACTCTGCGCTTTCTTCGGCGCAGGCAGTGGCGGCCCCGAGCAATATACCGGGCGTGACATGGTGGCGGCGCATCGCGGCATGAATATCAGCACCGGCGAATACATGGCCGCAATCGACGACATCATGTCGGTCCTCGCCGCGCATGAGATCGACGAGATGACCCGCAAGGACGTGCTGATGATCGGCTATTCTCTCAAGGGCGACATTACGAACCAATGAACGTGTCGGACGGGGTGGCTGTGTCGTCAATATTCGGACGCAGCTATGGGAACCTCGCTGCCTTTTATGCTCCGGTTAGTCGGCACTGACACTCGGCGTGCCAAGCTCAGGCGACCAATACCTCGAAGTATTGGTATTTCGACTCCAATTCGACTGGCACCTTCTGGCTGGCCGGAGCTAATCTCGAGATGAGCCAAGAACACTTGGTGAACGCAGCTAAGCCAACCCTTCTGTCAAGCCGAGCGATTTTTCGGCTCGATAGCGTGATCGGACTACCGAAAATACCTTGCCGCGCCGAAATCGAACACCTATCCGCAGGACATCCAACTGTGGCAACAACCACGGGACCACGCAGAAAATCCTTAACGTTTTCAAACAATTAAGACTGAAGTCAAGACAACTCTGACCCCTACCACCGGGGCCAAATATCTCGCAAGAGACTGATTTCGAAGAGAAAAGCCCAGAGTTCGCTCCGGGCTTTCTTTTTTCACTTCCCGAAGGCACAAACGCGGCACGCTCCGAGGCACATTTGCGGCACGGACCGACGGAGCCGCGACGGGGGCTTACTGCGCGTCGCGCGCCGCCTGCACCGCTTGCATCCGCTCGGGCCATGTCGATCGGATGAAGCCGAGGATATCGAGGATCTGCGCGTCATCGAGCGTTCCGCCGAAACCCGGCATCCCGCTTGGGAAATCGGCAACCCCGCGCGCGGCCAGCGCCTCTGCCCCACCCTGCTTGACGTAATCGAACAGCAGCGCGGTCTCGTGGTGCCATGTGTGGCCGGTTTCGTCATGCGGCGGGGCGGGCAGGACGCCATCGGGCCCCGCCTCGCGCCAGTCCGGCTGACCTTCGAGATTGGCACCGTGGCAGCTCGCGCAGTTCTGCGTATAGAGTTCCTTGCCCGCCGCGATATCGCGCCCGTCGAGCAGGCTGGCGGCGTGCGCGCCCCCTGCCCCGAGCAAGACCACGGCAACCAGACCTACGGCTTCAATTCGCATCGCCGCTTACTCCCGATACTCGTCGTGGCACTCCTTACAGGTCACCCCGAGCTTGACGAGAGCAGGTCCAAGCGCCTGACGGGACTCGATCGGCTCCGAGAGCGAATTGGCCGCTTCCTCCAGCGCCTGCGCCTGACCGCGGAAGTCATGGAATTCGTCCCAGATCGACGGATGGGCTTCGGATTTCGGGTCCTGCGCCTCGGGCTCGAAAAGCACCGGAATCTGTCCCGCTTCCGCCTCGATCCGGGTGATCGCGCGACGGACCTTCTCGGCTTCGAAGTCTCTCTCGCCCTTCGCCATCGTGCTCAGAAGTTTCATCTCGGTCCCGAGCCGCTTCATGCCTTCCATCCGTGCGAGAACCTGCGGGTCCTCCACCCCGCCATGCGCGAACGCCATCGGCGCCCAGCCGAGCAGGAACAGGGTCGTCATCAGGGGTTGTTTCATCTTCACTCCTTTCATCGGAAACTCAGGTCACGTCGATCCAGGACGACATGCCGGCCGTCGCATGCGCGAGCATGTGGCAGTGCAAAAGCCATTTGCCCGGATTGTCGGCAGTGAACGCGACCTCGTGGCTGCGTCCGGCAAAGGTCAGCACCGTGTCGCGCATCGGACCGAGGCTTCCATCCTCAAGCACCTCGCGGAAATGCATCCCGTGCAGGTGCATCGCATGCGGGAAGGCTGTGTCGTTGACGAAGCGCAGCCGCACCGGCTCGCCCCGTGACAGCCGCGCAAACGGCGCATCCCCCGGCCCCGCCTTGCCGGCGAGCGTCCAGAAATTGCCGCTCTGCATCAGCCCCTGCATCTGGTTGCGCGACATTCGTCCCATCGCGCCGCCTTCGATCTTCATCTCCAGCGGGCGGGCCTGCGTCAGATCGGGCGGGGCCATGTTCGGATTGGGCGGCAGAGGCGCAGGCGCGCCGCGCCGCGTGCGGCTTGCCTCCCCGGAAATCTCGAACGCGATCTGGCTGTGCCACTGCTCGTCATTGCCCAACCGTTCGATCGCTGCTTGAGCCCCATCGCCGGTTACATCGACGATCAGATCGACGCGCTGCGCGGGCGCGAGGACCAGTTCCTCGGGAATGGGTTCCGGCGCGGGCAGCGGCATCCCGTCCAGCGCCACCTGCCAGCCCGAGAGCCCGGTCAGTCGCAGCACGAAAATCCGCGCATTGGCGGCGTTGATCAGGCGCAGCCGCAAGCGCTCGTGGCGCTTGGCCTTCAGGGTCAGGGCATAGTGCCCGTTGGTCCCGACCAGATTGCCGAAGCGCCCACCGTGGCTGAGGTCCATTGGATGGGTGAAATCTGGCTCCAGCTGCGCGGTCTCGGGATCGAGCAGCCAATCGTCGAGCAGCAACACCTCGTCGCGATCGACATCCGGCGCGTCGGGCTCCTCGATGATCAGCGCACCCGAGAGGCCGCGCGCGACCTGCTCCATCGAATTCGTATGCGCGTGATACCAATAGGTGCCCGCATCCGGCACAACGAAATCATAGTCGAAGGTCTGGCCGGGCGGCACGGCGTCCTGCGTCAGCCCCGCCACGCCATCCATCGCGTTGTCGATGCGAATGCCGTGCCAATGCACCGAGCTTGGGACGTCGAGTTTGTTGACGAAGCGGCGTTGCAGCCGCGCGCCCTGCGGCACCCGCAGCTGCGGCCCCGGCAGCGTGCCGTCATAGGACCAGACCTCGGTCTGCGGATAGCCCTCGGGGGCGATCTGGGCCATGGCGCGCTGCGCGGTCAGCGGAGTCGGGGCGGTTGCCGCCCTCCCCATGCGCGCCGTCAGCGCCGTGGCCCCCATTCCGGCAAGGACTGCGCGGCGGGTCAGTTGGAAGTTCTGCATCTCACTCGATCCCGTTCGCGCGCTGCAATTCGCGCACGTAAGTGACGATATTGGCGACATCGCCACGGGTCAGACCCTCCTGCGGGGGCATGTTGCCGAACTTCCAGTGATGCGCGCGCACGCCTGCCTGCACGGCCGCCTGGAACGCCATGTCGCCATGATGGGACGGCTCGTAGATCTGGTGCACGAGGGGCGGGCCGAAGCCCATTTTTCCGGTGGCATTCGCGCCGTGACAGGCCGCACAGGTCGCGTCGAAAGCGCGTTTGCCCATCTGAGCCTGTTCGGAGAGCGTATTCGGCAAGGTGACAGCGACGAGCGGATCGCCTTTTGCAGGCGTGGCCGCCTCCGCTTCGCTCGCGGTGTCGGGTTGCATCACGAGCCAACCGCCCGCAGCGAGGGCCGCGACGACCGCGGCAGAAAGAATATAGCTTTTCATGGAGTATCCTGTTCGATCATGCGCCCAGACTTGGGACGCGAGAGACGAGCCCCCTCAGGGGCCAGTGACGGTGTGATCGATCAGATACGTGGTGGCGGAAGGTCGAGCTGCGGCTCATGAGCCAATGGCGCGGGCGTCTCCGCAGGCAGGAGTGTCACGGACAGGTCCGCCCGGCTCAGAGAGAATTCCGGCGCGAAGTCCAGCGTGGCCGAGACCATCATCTGCGCATGGGGGCAGGATTGGTCCTGCGTCGAGCCCGCATCGTGATGGCTGTCGGGACAGGCCGAACAGTCGCTGACGGCGATTGCGTCCATCGCATCCATCGCACGCGCATGGGTCATCGCGGCAGCGGGCGCGCCCAACTGCGAAAGACCGATCAAACAGACCAGCCCGACGATGACGATATGCAGCGCTTTGCGCATGGCTCTCCCGGTTCTCCCTGCCCTCTATCTGGTGGGCTCTGGCGCGGCTGTCAATTCCCGCGCTGCCCCATCAGGTCGTCGAGGATCGCGCAATCGGGGGCATCGTCGCCATGACATTGCGCGATCAGACGTTGGAGTTGCGCCTCCAATGTGGTGAGAGAGGCTATCTTTTCGCGCACCGCTTCGAGGTTTTGCTGCGCGAGCGCGCGCACATCGCGGCTCGCCCGCCCCTCATCGGCGCTCAAGCTGAGCAGGCGACGGCATTCCTCGAGCGAGAACCCCAAATGCCGCGCCTGCGCCAGAAGCCGCAGCTGCTCCACGCAAGCCTCCGAGAAATCGCGATAGCCATTCGCGCGCCTGTCCGGCGTGACGAGGCCGATCTCCTCGTAATAGCGGATCGTCTTGACCGGCAGCCCGGTCTGCGTCGCGGCGGTTCCGATATTCATCTGCATAGGCCTCCTGCGCTTGGTATATAAACCTTCCAGTCACTGGAAGCAAAAGTCACACTCACGTGAGGGCTGCTGGAACATAGGGACGCGGGACCGGGTTTAGAAAAAAGATCGGTTATACTCTTGACCCTCCAGCAGCTGGAAGCCCTATCTGATCGGGCGAAGTTGCCGAAAGGATGAACGGATGACATCGCAGCACGCCCACCACGAGACCCACGACACGCAGGAAACGACGGACGCGATCACCCGCGATCCGGTATGCGGAATGACCGTGGACCCGAATGCCGACAAGCCCAGTGCCGAGCATGACGGGCATCGCTACCACTTCTGCTCGCAAGGCTGTCACGACAAGTTCGTGGCCAAGCCCAATGACTACATCAAGGCGACCGACCCGGTCTGCGGGATGTCGGTCGAGCGCGCGACGGCGAAATATATGGCCAAGCTCGACGGCGAGCGGTTCTATTTCTGTTCCGAAGGCTGCCAGCACAAGTTCGAAGCCCGGCCTGAGGATTATCTGGGCGTTCGCCCCGCCGCCAAGGCGATGCCCGAAGGCACGCAATATACCTGCCCGATGCATCCCGAGATCGTCGAGGACAAGCCCGGCGACTGCCCGAAATGCGGCATGGCGCTGGAGCCGATGAGCCCCAGTGCCGATAGCGGCCCGAACCCCGAGCTCGTCGATTTCCGGCGCAGGCTCTGGATCATGGGGCCGCTGGCGGCTGCGGTCTTCGTGCTGGAGATGGGCGCGCATATCGGGCTGCCCTTCGCGGAGTGGATCGGGCCGAAAGCCTTCCTCTGGCTGCAATTCGCGCTGGCGACCCCGGTTCTGTGGTTCGCGCGGCCCTTCTTCGTGCGCGGCTGGAAATCGGTGGTGAATGTCTCGCCCAACATGTGGACGCTGATCGCCCTCGGCACCCTCGCGGCCTATCTGTTCTCGCTCGCGGGGCTTCTGGTGCCGGGTATCTTTCCCGCCGAAATGCTCAATGAACACGGCCTGCCGCCGGTCTATTTCGAAGCCTCAGCGGTGATCCTCGTGCTGGTGCTGATCGGGCAGATCATGGAGCTGTCCGCGCGCGAGAAAACCGGCGACGCGATCCGCGCGCTGATGGACCTCGCGCCGAAAACCGCGCGCCGCGTGGGGGAAAACGGCGAGGAAGACGTGCCGCTCGATCAAGTGCAGACGGGCGACAAGCTCCGCGTGCGCCCGGGCGAGACCGTGCCGGTGGATGGTGTGGTCTCGGAAGGTTCCTCTGCCATCGACGAGAGCATGATCACCGGCGAGCCGGTCCCGGTCGAGAAAACCCAGGGCGACGCGGTCACCGGCGGCACGCTGAACAAGCAGGGCAGCTTCGTGATGGAAGCGCAGGCCGTGGGTTCGGAAACCACGCTTTCGCGCATCGTCGAGATGGTCGGCAAGGCGCAACGCTCGCGCGCGCCGATCCAAGGGCTGGCCGATCGCGTCGCGCTTTACTTCGTGCCCGCCGTGGTGGCCTGTTCGATCCTCGCCTTCATCGCATGGCTCGCCTTCGGCCCCTCGCCCGCACTGGGCTATGCGACCGTGGCCGCCGTCTCCGTCCTGATCATCGCCTGCCCCTGCGCGCTGGGTCTCGCCACGCCGATGTCGGTGATGGTCGGCACCGGGCGCGGTGCCAGCGCAGGCGTGCTGATCCGCGACGCCGAGGCGCTGGAACGCTTCGCCAAGGTCGACACGCTGATCGTCGACAAGACCGGCACCCTGACCGAGGGCAAGCCCGCGCTGACCGATGTGATCGCGGACGGGGTCTCGGAGGAAGAGGTCAAATCCCTCGCCGCCGCATTGGAACGCGGCTCGGAGCACCCGCTGGCCGAGGCTATCGTGCAGGGGGCCGAGGATGCGCCCAAACTGGACGCCGAAGACTTCGAGGCGGTGACCGGCAAGGGCGTCACGGGTCGTGTCGACGGTGCGCAGGTCGCACTCGGCAACGCGGCGCTGATGGAGCAGATCGGCGCGGATCTCTCCGCTCAGTCCGAGACGGTCGAGCGTCTGCAATCGGATGGCAAGACTGCGATGTATCTCGCCCGCGACGGCAAGGTGATCGGGGTGATCGCGGTGGCCGACCGGATCAAGGAGACCACGGCGGACGCCATTCGCGCGCTCCACGAGGAAGGCCTGCGGATCGTCATGGCCACGGGCGACAGCGAGGGCACCGCAAGGGCCGTCGCGCGCGAGCTGGGCATCGACGAGATCCATGCCGGGGTCTCGCCCGAGGACAAGGCGGCGCTGGTCGAGAAACTGCGCAAGGACGGTGCCTCCATCGCGATGGCGGGCGATGGGGTGAACGACGCACCTGCGCTCGCCGCTGCCGGTGTCGGCATCGCCATGGGCACCGGCGCGGATGTCGCGGTGGAGAGCGCAGGGCTCACGCTGGTCAAGGGCGACCTGACCGGCATCGTGCGCGCGCGCCGTCTGGCCGAGGGCGTGATGCGCAACATCCGCCAGAACCTGTTCTTCGCCTTCGCCTATAACACCGCAGGCGTGCCGATCGCGGCGGGTGTGCTCTACCCCGTCTTCGGCGTGCTGCTCTCGCCGGTGATCGCGGCGCTCGCGATGAGCTTCTCCTCGGTCTCGGTGATCGGTAACGCCTTGCGCCTGCGGAGGCTGAAGCTGTGACATCCCAGATGAAAGATGGCAGGGTAACGCAAAACTCCGGAGGACCTATGACTCGTTTTCTCAGCATTCTCGCCCTCGTGGCGTTGCCCACCGTCAGCTACGCGCACGGAGATGGCAGCGCGGATGGGAACGCGCATGACATGATGTCGGGCGATCACATGATGATGGACGACGAGGACATGGGCGACCATGAGCATATGGGCGACGACGAGGACATGCCCGCACATGACAACCACATGATGTCCGACGACGCCCATGCCGACGGGCAGATGCCCATGACCTCGAGCGCGCAGATGCCCGGCATGCAATCCGGGGACACGGGCGCGATAACCGAGCCGGGCCAGTCCGCCTTCGCGGCCATTCAGGAGATCGTCGCCTATCTGCTCGCCGATCCCGACACGGATTGGAACCGCGTCAATATCGAGGGTCTGCGCCAGCATCTGATCGACATGAACAACGTCACCCTGCGCGCCAAGGTCAAAGAGAGTGACATCGAAGGTGGCGCACGCTTCGAGGCGACTTCCGACGACCCCGAGGTCACCGCCTCGATCCGCGCGATGGTGCCCGCCCATGTCGCGACGATGAACGGCGTCGAGGGCTGGAAGATGAGCGCCGAGGAAATTCCCGGCGGCAGCGCGCTGACCGTGACCGGGGCAGATGCGCAGAAGATCCGCGCGCTCGGCTTCATCGGCATCCTGACGGTCGGCGCGCACCATCAGCCGCACCATCTGGCGATGGCGAAGGGTGAGATGATGATGGGGCATTGAGGCCCCGATTTGCCTCGAATAACCCCATTCGCGAAGGGCCGAAAAGCAGGGGCTCGCCGGTGAAACTCGGCGGCTCCGACCTTCCGTTTGCGCTTTGGGTTGTGACAGCTTCGGCGTCAGAAATCGGCGAGCAGCGTCGCTTTTCCGGCTTTTCCTACGTCCCGAGACTGTAGGTCCGCCGTGCCGCCAAGGCGCGCGGCTCCCTTGTCGTGACGGATCAGGATGATCGCCGGGTTGCCGATCGCTTCCGCCCGGATCGTCGCGGCGAGCGCGCCAAGCTGGCAGGTCGCGATCCTCTGACGGTCGGTCGAAATGTCCGAGACGATCTCGACCTCGGAGACAGCCGGGACACCCGCCGCGATAAGGTTCGCCTCGATCACGGGCGCCTGCCGCACGCCCATATAAAGCGCGAGCGTCGTGCCCGGGCGTGTGGATGCCCCCCAATCGGGCGTGTCGTCGCCCGCGCGACACATGCCGGTAGCGAAGACCACGCGGTCGGTGGCGCCGCGTTCCGTCAGCGACCGGCCAAGGGCGGCCCCGGCGGCGGAAGCCGCGGTAACCCCGGGCACGATTTCGACCGGGATTCCGTTCGCGCGCGCGGCGGCAAGCTCTTCGGTGGCCCGCCCGAACATGCACGGATCACCGCTTTTCAGCCGCACGACCCGCTTGCCCTGCAGCGCCGCCGCCACGATCACCGCGTCGATCCGTTCCTGCGGCCAGGCGCAAGCGCCGACGGCCTTTCCGACATAGACGAGCTCGGCATCCCGGCGCGCCAGCTCCAGAACCTCCGGATCGACGAGGCGATCGTAGAAGACGATATCGGCTTGGCTCAGGCGCTGAGCCGCCCGAAGCGTCAGTAGATCCCGCGCACCGGGGCCTGCGCCGACAAGTGCGATCGCGCCCGGTTTCGCGCGATCGGGCGCGGATCGGGTCGGGGTCGCGGCCTTAGAGGAGACGCCTGCCAGAGCCAGCCGCCAGTCGTGGAAAACCTCACTCATGAAGGCCAGAAACCCCGGCTTGCGGGCGCGAAGCGCGGCGTCGCTCGGGGCAAAGGGGGATGCAGCGGAGAGCTTCATGATCATCTTCCTTTCAAGCGGCGCGCGCGCTGTGTCGGCGCATCCAGAGATCAGCGGCGCGCGCGCGGGGCTGTGCGATTCCGGCGGTGTCGAGCGCCAGCTCCGCCGTGCCGAGAACGATTTCGGTCGCGAAGGGATCGTCGATCTCGCCCGACCAGAGGCGGCCCAGATCGGCGGGATCGGGGGCTGCATCGGCAAGGCGACGGGTCGCATCGCAGCTTGCCGCGCCCTGCCCGGTCCATGCCTCCCCCGCCCGCAGCCCGAAGAGCGCGATATCCTTGCCCGGATGGCGCTCGAACTCGCCGCCCCCGCCCTTGATTACCGTCATCGCCTCCAGTCCCAGAAGCGCGCAGGCATCGGATTGCAGCTCGCGATACGGCGGATGGAACACGCCTTGCACCGAGGCCCGCGCGCCGCCGGGATTGAGCACCCGCAGCACGGTATTGATCGCCGAGCGCAGCCCCAGAACCTCGCGCAGCCGCAGCAGATCGAGCGCGCGCGGAGCGAAACTCTCCAGCGGCAGATAGGCTATCTTGTCACGCGCCAGCAGCGCGGCGGCGTCTGCCATATCCGTCGCAACGGCAATCCCTGCGCCTGCGAGCGCGTCGCGGACGGAAGCCACGGGCGACTGATGCGAGTTCCAGCCGTGGAGCAGAACCGGTTCTCCCGCCAATGCGACCAGCCGCGCGGACAGCAGAAACCACGGCAAGCCCCGCGAACGCCCCGCCGCATAGCTCGGCCAGTCCAGCGAAGGCGCGGGGCCGGTCCAATCCGGCAGCGTCTCGCGAATGGCTTCGGCAAAGCCCGCGATCTCGGCGGCACTTTCTCCGCGATAGCGCATCAACATCAAAAGCGCGCCGACGGCTTCGGGGGCCGCCTCGCCGCGCAGGATCTGGCCCATCGCGTCGCGGGCCTCGTCGCGGTTCAGCGACCGCGCGCGCCCCGGACCGCGGCCCATCGCGTGGATATAGGGCGCGAGGCTCATTCGGCGGCCTCGCGGGGTTGGGCGCTCGCCAGCAGCGCCGCGAGTTCCGGTCGGCAGGAGCCGCAATTGGTGCCCGCCTGCAGGGCCGCGCCGATCGCCTCGACAGAGGCCAGCCCCTGATCGGCAATCGCGGCAAGGATCGTGTTCACGCCGACATCGAAACAGGCGCAGACGATCGCGCCCGGATCGGGCTGATCGGCACCGGCGCGCCCGGCCAGAAGGCTCGGTTGATCGGTCGCGCCCAGCAACGCCGCGACATGGCCGCGCGACACCGCGACCGGCTCGGGGGCTGCAAAAAGAACCGCCGAGACGCGGCCCTCGACCATCAGCGCGATCCGCGCGAGCCCCCGGCCCGCGTCGATCATCGTGACGCCTTCCGCGTCGGGCAGAGCGAAGAGGTCGCGCGCGAACGCCTCCCAATCCGCAGGTGCCTCGCGCCCGGCCAGCTCGATCCGCCAGCCGCTCTTGCTGCGTGCCTTCGCCCAGTAACCGGTGCGCGGGGTGACGTCACGCGCGCTCACCGCAAAGCCGAACCATGCGGCTTGATAGGGGGCGATCTGGACCGCGCAGCCCTTGCTCTCGGGCTGGCCCGAGACGGGATCGACATGCGCCGCGACCAGCGCGTCGATGCGGCCATCCGAGGCGGTTTGACCCGTCCAATGCATCGGCGCGAAGACCGAGCCAGGCTGCATCCGCGTGCTTTCCAGAACGCGCAAAACGGCGAGACCATTGGCATTCGACACCTCGGCCAACCCCGCCGCGCGCAGCCCCAGTTTGGCCGCGTCCGAGGGGTGAATTTCCAGATAAGGCTCGGCCATATGCAGGCTCAGGCGCGGCGATTTCGCGGTGCGCGTCATCGTGTGCCAATGATCGCGTACGCGGCCCGTATTGAAGCGGAAGGGCGCTTCCGGGCTCAGCACGGTTTTCGGCGCGCGCGGCGTGATCGGCAGCATCCGCCCCTTGCGGTCGGGCGTGTAGAACCCGCCCTCGGCGAAAAAGCGGCCGCCTTTCTTGGCAGGACCTTGGGGCCAGACAAACGGCGCGAGCGCCTCATAGTCCGCATTCGTGATCGACTTGTAATCAGAGATGTCGAAATCAAGCCCAAACCGTCCTGCGACCTCGGACAGCGCGGCATATTCGCGGAAGATCGCCGCCGGGCCGTCATAGGCGAACTCCTCTGCCCAGCCCATTTTCGCGGCCACGTCGCAGATGATCTTCCAATCGTGGCGCGCCTGACCGGGCGCGGGCAAAATGGGACGCTGACGCGAGATGCAGCGCTCGGAATTGGTGACGGTCCCGTCCTTCTCGCCCCATCCGGTCGCGGGCAGGATCACATCGGCCAGCTGCGCGGTATCGGTGTCGGCGGTGATATCCGAGATCACGACGAAATCGCAGCCCGAGATCGCGGCGCGCACACGGTCGGCCTCGGGCATCGAAACGGCGGGGTTGGTGCAGCTAATCCAGAGCGCCTTGATCCGACCCTCGCCCACCGCGCGGAACATGTCGACGGCTTTGAGGCCCGGACCCGGCGCCATCGTCGGGCTCGCCCAGAAACCCTGCACCGCGTCGCGATGGTCCGCGTTCTCGATATCGAGGTGACAGGCGAGCATATTCGCCAAGCCCCCCACCTCACGCCCGCCCATCGCATTGGGCTGACCCGTGACCGAGAACGGCCCCGCGCCGGGTTTGCCGATGCGGCCCGTTGCGAGGTGGCAATTGATGATCGCGTTGACCTTGTCGGTGCCGGAGCTGGATTGGTTCACGCCTTGGCTGTAGATCGTGACGACCTTCTCGGAGCCAATCCAGAGCCGCGTGAACTCGGCCAGATCGGCGGCGCTGAGACCGGTCGCGGACGGATCGCTTTCCTGCGCCGCCACGAGCGCGTCGTCAAACCCGTTGACGTGGGCCGCGACGTAAGCCCGATCCACCGCGCCCTGCGCCGCGATCTCGGCCAGCAGCGCGTTGAACAGCACCGCATCGGCCCCCGACGCCACGGCCAGATGCAGATCGGCGATGTCGCAAGTCGCGGTACGGCGCGGATCGACGACCACGACCCGCATCTCGGGCCGCGCTTTTTTCGCCGCCGCGATGCGCTGGAAAAGCACCGGATGACACCAGGCGAGGTTCGACCCCACGAGCACGATGACGTCGGCCTGATCGAAATCCTCGTATTGGCCGGGCACGGTATCGGTGCCGAAGGCGCGCTTGTGCCCCGCCACCGACGAGGCCATGCACAGCCGCGAGTTCGTGTCGATATTGCCCGAGCCGATGAAGCCCTTCATCAGCTTGTTGGCGACATAGTAATCCTCGGTCAGAAGCTGACCCGAGACGTAGAACGCCACGCTATCGGGACCGTGTTCGGCGATGCTCGCGCGGAACTTCTCGGCCACCAGATCGAGCGTTGCGTCCCAATCCGTCTCCAGTCCGTTCACGATCGGGGCCAGAAGGCGCCCCTCCAGATCGACCGTCTCCCCCAGTGCCGAGCCTTTCGAGCACAGCTTGCCCGCATTGGCGGGATGGGCCTTGTCGCCCCGGATTTCCATGCCGCCCGCGCCGTCGGGCGAAGCGAGAACGCCACAGCCGACGCCGCAATAGGGGCAAGTGGTGCAAATGGTCGGAGCAGCGCGCGTCATCGTTCCACTCCGGTCAGGCGGCGCTTTGCGCAGCGAGCTTGCTTGCGTCGATCAGCAAACGCCCCGCATCGACGCGCAGGTCATAGGTCGGCACCTGCCCCTCGTCGGCACCCTGCGCTTCACCCGTCTCGAGGCTGAACACCCAGTTATGCAGCGGGCAGGTCACCTTGTGGCCATGCACGATCCCCTCGGACAGCGGCCCGCCCTTGTGCGGGCAGCGATCCGAGAGGGCGAAAACGGCATCATCGGCGGTGCGGAACACCGCGACACAGCCCATTTTGGTCTTGATGACGCGCGCGCCCTGCACCGGAATGTCGTCGAGGGCTCCGATATCGATCCAGCTCATTCCGCAGCCTCCTTCGTGAGATCGGCGAGCGGGCTCCAGGCGCGCTCGTAGTGAGGGGTCGCGCGTTCGGCCCATGGGTCTTTCTGATAGACGGATTGGGAGATATCGAAGCGCTCGATCAGCGCCGCGCGATTTTCGAGATCGTCCACGACCTGCGCGATGATCCACTCCAACCCGCCGGTCTTGGCGATCCATTTATAGGGCCGGTCGAGGTAATTCGCGCTCTCGCGATAGAGCTGCAGGAAGGCCACCGAGATATCGATTACCTCCTGTTCGGTCGCGACCTTGGCCAGCGGCTCGGTCTCTTTCAGCTCCATCCCGGCCGCGCCGCCGACGCTGATCTCGAAGCCCGAGTCCACACAGACCACGCCCAGATCCTTGCAGGTAGCTTCGGCGCAATTGCGCGGGCAACCCGTCACCGCCATCTTGAACTTGTGCGGCGTCCACGAGCCCCAGAGCCGCTTCTCCAGCTTGATCCCGAGCCCGGTCGAATCCTGCGTCCCGAACCGACACCAATCTGTGCCCACGCAGGTCTTCACCGTGCGCAGACCCTTCGTGTAGGCATGCCCCGAAACCATTCCGGCGGCATTCAGATCGGCCCAGATATGCGGCAGATCCTCTTTCTTGATGCCCAGAAGGTCGATGCGCTGACCGCCCGTGACCTTGACCGTCGCGTCGTATTTCTTCGCGGCTTCGGCAATCGCGAGCAGTTCCTCGGGGGTGGTCATCCCGCCCCACATGCGCGGCATCACCGAATAGGTGCCGTCCTTTTGGATGTTCGCGTGGTTGCGCTCGTTCACGAAGCGGCTTTGCGGATCGTCTTGATATTCCAGCGGCCAATCGGCCAGCAGGTAATAGTTCAGCGCCGGGCGGCAGACATGGCAGCCATTGGGCGTCTTCCAGCCCAGCTCCTGCATCACCGCCGGTTGCGATTTCAACTCTTTAGCCTTGATTAGACGGCGCACATCCTCATGCGGGTGATCGGTGCAGGCGCAGATCGGTTTCGCGGTGGGCAGGACGAAATCATCGCCCAACGTGACCGCCAGAACTTGCTCCACCAGCCCCGAACAGGTGCCGCACGACGCGCTGGCTTTGGTGGTGGCCTTGATCGCGTCGAGCGAAGTCGCGCCCGCTTCGATCGCGGCCACGATCTGACCTTTGCATACGCCGTTGCAGCCGCAGATTTCTGCGTCAGCCGGTAAGGCTGCAACGGCCGCCATAGGGTCCACCGAGGCGCCCCCTTGGAAGGCCGGGCCGAAGATTAGCGTCTCGCGCATCTCCGAGATGTCGGTGCCGTCCTTGATCAGACCGTAGAACCAGTTGCCGTCGGCCACGTCGCCATACATCACCGCGCCAATGACGCGGTCGCCCTCCAGCACGAGGCGCTTGTAGACGCCGCGCGCGGGATCGCGGAAGACGATGTCTTCGCGGCCTTCCCCTTCGGCGAAATCGCCTGCCGAGAACAGGTCGCACCCGGTGACTTTCAGCTTGGTCGAAACTTCGCGGGGGATGTATTCGCTGGCCTCCCCGGTCAGGGTCTGCGCAGCGACCTTCGCCTGATCGTAGAGCGGCGCGACAAGACCGAAGATCTGCCCGTCGAACTCCACGCATTCGCCAAGCGACAGGATATCGGGGTCGGAGGTCAACATCTGCGCGTCGACCTGAATGCCGCGCCCGGTCTCGAGGCCTGCCTCCTTGGCCAGCGCGACCGAGGGACGAATGCCCACGGCCATGACCAGCAGGTCGCAGGGCAGCTCGGTGCCGTCATCCAGCTTCAGCGCCCGCAGCTTGCCATCTTCACCCAAAATCTCCTTGGAATTCGCCGAGCAGCAGACTTCGATCCCGCGATCGGTGAGCGCACGGCGCAGGAGGTAACCCGCCGCCTCGTCGAGCTGACGCTCCATCAGGTGGCCCATGATATGCACCACGGTCACGTCCATGCCGCGCAGACGCAGACCCGCCGCGGCCTCGAGCCCCAACAGACCGCCGCCGATCACCACGGCGCGCGCGCCGGGGCGCGCCGCCTCGATCATCCGGTTGGTGTCATCCAGATCACGATAGGCGATCACGCCGTCCAGATCATGGCCCGGCAGCGGGATGATGAACGGGTTCGAGCCGGTGGCGATGACCAGCTTGTCGTAAGCGACCTCACCCTGCTCGCCGATGACGACCTTGCGGTCGCGGTCGATCCCCACGACCTTTTCGCCGAAGCGGCAGGTCACGCCGTGGGCGTCATACCAAGCCTCGCCATGGGTAACGATTTCCGCGTAGCTCTTCTCGCCCGAAAGCACCGGCGAGAGCATGATGCGGTTGTAGTTGCCCCGCGGCTCCGCGTTGAAGAGCGTGACATCCCATGCGCCGGGAGCGGCTTCGAACAGATGCTCGAGCATCCGACCCGAGGCCATGCCAGCACCGATAACGACCAGTTTCTGCATCTTGGTCACTCCTCAAAGATACCAGGCGACGATATGCGCGATCTCGCCATCGCGATGGATGGGCAGCGCGACCATCGAGCTGTAGCCGGCCGCGATCTGCGCCCCGCCGATCACCAGCGGCAGGCCTGTGCCCAGCACCTTGCCGATCGGGCCCTGCCAGTCCTGCGCCCGCTTGGGGTTGTCCTCGTTCCAAAGCGCGCCTTCTCGCTCGCACAGGCCATCCACCAGAACCGCGCCGCCGTCGCGACCCACACGGGCCTCGCGGGCGTCCCAAATTTCGAAACGGCGTGCGATCGGCGTCCCGCGTGCCGACAGCAGCGTTGCCACATAGTTCTGATCGCCCGGCACCGGGATCGGCAGGCCGAGGCCCGTGGTCAGCCCGGCCGCGCCTGCGCTTTCCGAGCGGATGAAGCGATAGCCCGACCCCAGATCGCGCATCAGCATCGGGGTCTGCGCGGCCCAGACACCGCCCGGCAGGCCCTGCCCTTTCGGGAAATGCGTGTGCTTCGAGACCCATTCGAAATGCTTGGCCGCGCCATAATATCCGTCGTCGAGCATCAAAAGCCCGTCTCGCTCGGCCCAGACTTCGATCGCGCCGGTGGTCATTTCGTCATCGCCACACAGCACGACCAGAACGGCCTTGAGCGTGTCGCCATCGAAAACCGGCAGAGCCACGGCCGATGTCAGCCCCGCCTCTTTCGCGGCCTCGGTGCGCTGGAAATAGGAGCCATCGAAGCCCTTCAGGACGACCGGGCGCCCTTCGGCCCAGGCTTTGCCCGGCAGGCCCTCGCCCTTACCGAAACTGGTGCGGACCGAGGCTTCCTCGAACGCCGTGTGCGCGCCGTAATCGCCCGCGGCATGGACCAGACGGTCGCCTTCGGGCACCCAGACTTCGCTGACGCCGATGAAGGCGCGTGCGGGGGTTGCGGTTGCAGTTGCAGCGTCCATCACGCGGCCTCCGATTTCTTGGGCGTGTGGCCCTGTTCATATTCTTCGAGGAAGTTCAGAACCTGCTCGCGGTAGAGGTAGTAGTCCGGGTGTTCGAGCAGCGCCTTGCGGGTGCGCGGGCGCGGCAGGTCGACTTCCATCACCTTGCCGATCGTGGCGCGCGGACCGTTGGTCATCATCACCACGCGGTCGGCCAGCAGGATCGCCTCGTCCACGTCATGGGTGACGCAGACGGCGGTGACCTTGGTGCGGCTCCACACCTCCATCAGCACTTCCTGCAGCTCCCAGCGGGTGAGGCTGTCGAGCATCCCGAAGGGCTCGTCGAGCAGCAGCAATTTCGGCGAAAGCGCGAAGGCCCGCGCGATACCCACGCGCTGGCGCATCCCGTTCGACATGTCCGAGGCGGGCTTGTCCATCGCATCGCCCAGCCCCACGCGCTCGAGGTAATAGTCGATCACGTCCTGACGTTCGGCGCGGGATGCCTTGGGATAGACCTTGTCCACGCCCACGGCGACGTTTTCGCGCGCCGAGAGCCACGGGAACAGCGAGGGCGCCTGGAAGACCACGGCGCGCTCGGGATCGGCGCCCTTCACCTCGAAACCGTCGAGCTTGATGCCGCCTTTGGACACATCGTTGAGCCCCGCGGTCATCGTCAGCACGGTCGATTTCCCGCAGCCCGAATGGCCGATCAGCGAGACGAATTCGCCCTTCTTCAGGGTGAGGTTGAAATCCTCGACGACGGTGAGCGGCCCTTTCGGGGTCGGGTAGATCTTGTGAAGCTGCGAATACTCCAGATACTTCCCTTCTAGCGCCGAACGGGCAGCCTCGGACACCGCCTTGGGCAGCGCGTGCAGCGGGGTGACATCGGGCAGCATCCGCGTGCCTTCGGCCTTGGCCTGCATGCCGACATCCATCAGGTAGTTCGTGACGGCGGCGCGCAGGCGCTTGAAGCCCTCGTCATGGTTCATCGCACCGCGATCGCGCGGACGCGGGATGGTGACCTTGAACTCCTCGCCCAGCGTGCCATCGGGGTTCAGCGCGATGATACGGTCGGCCAGAACGATCGCCTCGTCCACGTCATTGGTGATCAGCACGCAGGTCTTCTTGTCCTGCTCCCAGATATGCTCGATCTCGTCAGCAAGGTTGCCCCGCGTGAGCGCATCGAGCGCCGAGAGCGGCTCGTCGAGCAGCAGCACCTCGGGGTTCATCGCGAGCGCGCGGGCCACGTTGACCCGCTGGCGCATGCCCCCCGACAGCTCCGCCGGGCGGCGGCTCGCGGCGTGGCTGAGGCCCACCATCTTCACGTAGTGATCGACTTTCGCCTGACGCTCTTTCTTCGACAGGCCCGGGAAGATCGTCTCAACCGCGAGAGCCACGTTCTGATCCACCGTCAGCCACGGCATCAGCGAGTAGTTCTGGAAGATCACGCCGCGCTCCGGACCGGGGCCGGTGACCGGCGCGCCCTTGAACAGGACCTCGCCCTTGGAGGGCATCTCAAGCCCCGCCATCAGGTTGATCAGGGTGGTCTTGCCGGTGCCGGAGAAGCCCAAGAGCACGAGGAACTCGCCCTCTTTCACGCTCAGGTCGATGCCGTTGAGCACGTCGCTGCGCGCGGTGCCTTCGCCGAAGCTTTTCGAGACGGATTTGAATTCGAGGATGCTCATGAGGATCACCGGTTGTTCGAGAAGGTGAACATCGACTGGATCGCGAACATCAGCCGGTCGAGGATGAAGCCGATGATGCCGATGGTGAACACCGCCACCATGATCCGCGCGAGGCTGTCCGAGGAGCCGTTCTGGAACTCGTCCCAGACGAATTTGCCCAAGCCCGGGTTCTGCGCGAGCATTTCCGCTGCGATCAGCACCATCCAGCCCACGCCGAGCGACAGGCGCAGACCGGTGAAGATCAGCGGCAGCGCCGAGGGCAGCACCAGCTTGGTGATCTTGGTCCAGGTGCCCATCTTCAGCACTTTCGAGACGTTCACGAGGTCCTTGTCGATCGACGCCACGCCAAGGGCCGTGTTGATGATCGTGGGCCAGAGCGAGCACAGCGTCACCGTGATCGCCGAGATCAGGAAGGACTTGGAGAACATGCCGTCATTGGTCACGTAGACGGCAGAGACGATCATCGTCACGATCGGCAGCCACGCGAGCGGCGAGACCGGCTTGAAGATCTGGATCAGCGGGTTCATCGCGGCATTGGCGGTCTTCGACAGGCCCGCCATGATGCCCAGCGGCACCGCGACGATGGTGCCGAGCGCGAACCCAAAGAACACCGTCTTGATCGAGGTCCAGATCTGGTCGAGATAGGTCGGCTTGCCGGTGTAGTCGCGCCATTTCACGCGGTCTTCCTTGCCGTCAGCCACGAGTTTCGCGTTGCGCGCGTCCTGTCGCTCGTAGAAGGCGGCGGCCTTGTCGCGCTCGCGCAGGTGATCGGCATAGAGGACTTCGGTCTGCTCCCAGACCTGTGCGGGCCCGGGAATGGCGCCGAGCGAGGTCTGCACCTTCGGGGCCAGCACCGCCCAGACGGCGAGGAAGGCGATGATCGCGACGACCGGCACGCCCAGAAGCTGCCAGATCTCTTTCATCTGGGCCTTGGGATTATCACCGGCCGCGGCGCGCAGAACCGGGGTGACCCAGCTCAGGCCGAGCACCTTGAACCAGCCATCGGCCTTGTTGATGCGGGTGAAAAGGCGTTCGCGGCGGGCCTCGCGGGCCTGCTGTGCAGTCAGGGCGTCAGGATCGATGGCGGTCATGGCTTGGCGTCCTTGGGGGAATGTAGAGAGGAAAGGACGGGCGGGACCTCGGTGGCCCCGCCCGCAAGTCAGGGGAGTTACCCTTCGACCTTGTTGCCGACGACTTTCTGGCCCGATTTCAGACCGATCGGCAGGCTGTCGATATAGGCGTTGGGGGTGCGGCCGTTATACTCGACACCGTCGATGATGTCGGAGGTGGGCTCACGATACCCATCGGTATCCCAAGGGAAATCCGCCTTGTCCGCGATACCTTCATCGACCAGCATCTGGGCGGCCTGCAGGTAGATCTCGGGCTTGTAGACGGACTTTGCGACCTCGTCATACCAGTCGTCGCTCTGGCTCTCGGGGATCTGGCCCCAGCGGCGCATCTGGCTGAGATACCAGACCGCATCCGAGTAGTAGGGATAGGTCGCGTAGTAGCGGAAGAACACGTTGAAGTCCGGAACGTCGCGCTTGTCGCCCTTCTCATACTCAAAGGTGCCGGTCATCGAGTTCGCGATCACCTCGGCATCCGCGCCCACATATTCCGAGCGGGCCAGAATCTCGACCGCCTCGGGGCGGTTGGCGTTGTCGTTCTCATCGAGCCACATCGCCGCGCGGATCAGCGCCTTGGTCAGTGCGAGCGTGGTGTTCGGGTTTTCCTTGGCGAATTCGGCGGTGATGCCGAAGACCTTCTCCGGGTTGTTCTTCCAGATCTCGTAATCGGTGATCACCGGAA
The DNA here is from genome assembly GCF_055666785.1 of Thioclava sp. PTB-PU3-1. Lineage (NCBI taxonomy): Bacteria > Pseudomonadati > Pseudomonadota > Alphaproteobacteria > Rhodobacterales > Paracoccaceae > Thioclava > Thioclava sp. PTB-PU3-1. The sequence continues at coordinate 46,321 of NZ_JBVNVL010000001.1, forward strand.
CGCCGATGCCCTTGAAGACGGCCTGCTGGTTCCACGGCTCGCCCACGCAATAGCCGTAGATGGTGCCGGCCTCGAGGGTCGCGGGCATCTGCGGCGGGGGCGTCACGGACAGCAGCACATCGGCGCCGATCTGGCCCGACACGTCGTCGGGCGAGTAATAGCCCGGCTCCAGACCGCCCGCGGCCAGCCAGTAGCGCAGCTCGTAATTGTGGGTCGAGACCGGGAACACCATGCCCATGTTGAAGGGCTTGCCTTCGGCGCGGTAGCTCTCGACGACCGGCTTGAGCGCCGAGGCCGAGATCGGGTGCACGGGCTTGCCCGCGTCATCGACGGGGATGTTCTTCTTCATCTCTGCCCAGACTTCGTTCGACACGGTGATGCCGTTGCCGTTCAGGTCCATCGAGAAGGGTGTGATGACATGCGCCTTGGTGCCGAAGCCGATGGTCGCTGCCAGCGGCTGACCGGCCAGCATATGCGCCCCGTCCAGTTCGCCGTCGATCACGCGGTCGAGCAGAACCTTCCAGTTCGCCTGCGGCTCGAGCGTGACGAAGAGGCCCTCATCCTCGAAATAGCCCTTCTCATAGGCCACCGCGAGCGGCGCCATATCGGTGAGTTTGATGAAGCCGAATTTCAGCTCGTCCTTCTCGACATCGAGCATTTCCGCCAGCGCGGGGCTGACAAGGCAGGTGGTGGTGGCAATGGCTGCCAGAAGCTTTTTCATCGTTACGGTCCCTGTTGCATCGTCATGTGCGTCGAAAACGAAAAAGCCGCCCGACCCGAGCGCGCCACTTCCAAGGGAGGAGGAAGATCGGCGATCAGGGTCGAACGGCTTTGTTCGGAGCCTCACAGCGATGCGAGGCGGAATATGTTGGAAATCGAAACGCCCTTGCTTCGATAGGACCAGAAAACGACCTTTGCACCCGCAGCGTCAACAATTGGGTTTCATGCTGCGCCTGCGAAGAGACGATTTTCTGCAGCGCGCTTAGAAAATGCTCACGAAACCGTCATGAATTCGCGAAAGGATCAAAAATCCAGCCGTCGAAGAACGCATCGCTCGGCAGAATCACCTGCCCCTGAATGGCCGGGATGGCGCCCGGAGCGGTCAGCGCGCCTTCGATCTTGTCGCGCGCCTCGGGCAGATCCGCGCCCAGATCGGCGAGATTGCGGGTGTAGAGATCGGTCCGGCAAATCGCTCGGGCCGAGGCCATCGCCTCCTCGCGCGACAGCCCCAGTCTTGTCGCGAGCCTTGCGGCCACGAGGGCACCCTGCGAGGCCCAGGGGTAGCCCGCCGCGCCGGTCTGGAAGCTCATATAGCCCGGCACGCTGCGCATCTCGCCCCGCGGCGAGATCACGAGATTGCCGGTCAACGTCCGTTCTATCAGTTCCGGCGGCAGGTCGAGATAGTCGCGCCGGGCAAGCAGCTCGGCCGCCGTCAGAAGGTTGCGCTCATGTCCAAGCCATCGCCCGGCCTGCCACACCGCCCGCATCAACCGCCGCGTCAGCCCCGGCTCGGCTTCGGCCCAGTCGTGGCGCACGGCCAGAACCTTCTCCGGCGCGTTGGCGCGGATCGCCGTGCCGGGCAGCAGCATTTCACCGACCCGGTTCTCCACCGCGATAGAGCCCCAGGGCGCCCCCACGCAGAACACATCGATCTCGTCCGCCGCCAAGGCCTCCGCCATCAAAGGCGGCGGGACGGTGTGAACGTCGAGATTCTGTGGCGCGCTCAACCCGATCGCACCCAGCCAGTGATAGAGCAACTCCGCATGCATCGAGAACGGAAACGGCACGCCGATGCGCAGACGGCCCGACGCGCCCGCGATCAGAGCCTCGCCCGCCGCGCGCGCATCCGCGAAATCGAACCCGTAGCCCTGCGCCCGCATTCGATCGGCCAGCGCACGCGACACGCCGATCGAATTGCCGTTATGCGACAGGATCTGCAGGATATCGATGCGCGTGTTGAACCCGCCCAGCCCCAAAGCGGCGGCAATCGGCATCGGAAACAGCATATGGGCGGCTTCGATCCGCCCCAGCATCAGCTGATCGCGCAAGGTCGACCAGCTCGGCGCGGCATTGAGCGTCAGCGCGAGCCCCTCTTCCTCGGCGAAACCAATCTCGCGCGCGATGATCAGCGGCGCCGCATCGACGAGCGGGATATATCCGACCGAAATCGGCACACCGCTCATGACAGGAGCCCCGCGGCCGTCACCAGCGCATGGGCGACATCCGCGACCCGCCTGCCCTGATCCATCGCCGTCCTGCGCAGCAGCGCATAGGCCGCGTCCTCGTCGATCCCGCGCGCCTTCATCAACAGACCCTTTGCGCGGTCGATCACCTTGCGCTCTTCCAGCGCGCGCCGGGTGGTCTCCAGCTCGGTCCGCATCCGCTGCACCATGTTGAACCGCGCAATCGCGGCATCCATGATCGGCTTGATGCGATCCGCGCGCAGCCCGTCGACCACATAGGCGGAGACGCCCGCATCGATCGCGGCCTTCGTCGCCCCGTCATCCGAGCGATCGACGAACATCGCCACCGGACGCTCCAGCGGCCCCGAGGCCAGCGTCAGCTCTTCGAGCATGTCCCGCGAGGGGCTCGCCATATCGACCAGAACTATATCAGGATTCATTTCTGAAATCCGCCGCGCGAGACCTGTCGTCTCCGGGATCACGGTGATCTCGTAAGACCCCGCTTCGCGCAGACTGTCCTCGATGAGCCCCGCGCGCTCCGGGTCTGTTTCAATCACAATGATGGAGAGAGCTTCGGGCATCGATCACATTCGTTTTCCGTTGCGACCGGCATAGAGCCAGCGGACGCACATACGAAGTGCGGACGCAGATCGGACAAGCTCTAATTCACGGCTGACGGATTGGCGGTCAGCTTTCGAGCTCGATGCCTGATTTTTGTGCAATTCGCGGTGTGTCTCTGGTCACTCCAACAGCAAGAGATCCAGGCGGCCCGGTTCGGGAATTTGACCCCAGGCCATTCGCCTCGTCACACTGTGGAGACGTATCTTCGTTGTCGGCGCGAAGTCTGGAAACCGAATGCTCCGAGCAGTTGACCTTATCGGCTCTGCGAAAAGTTTGCTGACCTAGTCGCTTGTTCAACCACCCGACTGACCCGCCTTGCAAAAAAGCGAAGCGGCAGGAGTTTCCCCCTGCCGCTCCACGTCCCGGCACGTCGTGTGGCGAGCATCGGCCGGTTCGCGTAGAACCTCACATCGCTCAGCCTTCATGCCGGGAATTCCGATCCTGATCTTCGCGAAGACCTATTTCTGCGCGCTGCGCGGCGCGGTGCTTTCCGCGTTCGCAGCTTTCTCTTCGGACAGTGTCCGGAAGAAATGAGGCCAGGCGAGGGCGGCATGGCCCTTGTTGCTCGCGATGTCATTCGTCTGGGGCGTCTTACCCTTGGGCAGTTTTTCGATAGCCATGTTCGGCCCTCCATTTTACCCGCGAGGGATACTCGCGGAATTCCTCTGGATGACCGAAAGCTTCGGTCAGTTTCGCTCGTGTCGCGGCGGCGCCTCCAAGGATGAGGCGCGATGCGGTGTCCGTCCGGTCCCGAGCCGTCGGGGCTTTCGGGGGCAGATCACGGAAGACGCCGTCGAAGTCGTGTTTGCGGGCCATAGTCCCGCTCTGGTCGCGAAATCCGGTCTGAAGACCGGCTACGGAACCGCATAAGCTGGTGCCAGATTGCAGGCGGTCTTACGACCGTCGCGCCCGGTTCCGAATTCTCAGGTAACGGCCTGTCCGTCTTCGCGCAGAGAGAGACATGCGCGCGCAAGGGCCGAGATGTGGACGAAGATATCCCGTCTGTAGAACAGATCAGCCAAGCTCAGTCATTTCAGTAGGAAGACCGGAGCCGGCAGAGAAGAGAAATTACAGATGAGACGAGCGTAGTCCGGTATACCTAAGTGACCGCGGCCCCTTTTGCAAAGGAAATCAGCAGCGAGCGAACGGCACGCACGGCCACGTCTTTCCGAGCGCGCAATTTATATCTCGTACAATCAAGCCGTTGCGCGAAAATTCCGGTGCCGAAACGCAATTTCCTCGTAATTTGGGCGCAAATCCCTTATGTCTGCACTCGCATATCTTAATTCTCGGACCCTGTTCCTCCCGGCTCAGCGACGATCTTGAGCTTTGTCGGGCCGCAGCTTTTCAAAGGCGGCAGTAAGGAAAAGGAGCTTCCCATCGGCCCATGGTGCCGTGACGCCGTTCGAGCAGACCAACCCATTCAGCCCTCCTACCGGGATGAACTTGGTCGATACCGCAATTTCTGCCCCTCGCGACCTCCACGAGAGCTTCGCATGTCAGAGGGGCCGGACCGCGATCCGCGCGCATTGACGCTGACGCCTCGCGATCCGCTCGGGATACCAAACCGGCGCGCCCTCGCGCGCAGACCCAATTCACCGCATAGAAACGGCTTAGCCCGCACTATGCCTCCGTGATCGCGCGACCGTTCAAATCGGAGCCGTCACGACCGCTTAGAAAGATACGAACCTTGATCGAAATTTACTGGGGCAAACCCATCTCCCTCGTCGTGTCGCCGGACGGCGACGTCAAAACCTTCAGCACCATCGAACAGGTGCATTACTGGCTGCGCGAGAAATGGCCGGTCAGTGATACCGCACAGATCCGTGCAATTGACCGCGTCGAAGCTGCCATGGAATGTCTGGGCACCGTGGGCGACGCGCGCAGCGCGTTCCTCGGGGCCGCGACCACCGCCGGCTTTTCGCCTTTCGAAACGATGGATCACTCGATTGCAGCCTGATCACACAGCACATACGGCGTCGCGCGCGCGACGCGGACGGGCCCGGTCGGCGCCGCGGTTCGAAGGCCTGCGCTCAAAGCTCTTCGACGTAGCCTTCGGGGCGTGGACGGCACTGCAAGCGCCGATGATTCCGGTCCTCGCGCTGGCGCGGCGCCCCCGGCTCGTGCGCGCCGCCGTGCGGGTCTGGACAGGCGGGGTTTTCGCGCTCGCACGCGGGATCCTGCGGTTGCGCGTGCGCGAGCAAGGGCTCGAGAACAAACATCTCGACAGCCCCTGCATCTATGTCTGCAACCACCAATCCACATGGGAGACGCTGGCCTTCAACCAGCTTGTCCCCGATGTCTGCATCATCGCGAAACGCGAATTGCGGCGTATCCCGATCTTCGGCTGGTTCCTCGAACATTCGCCGATGATCCTGATCGACCGCAGCGGCGGCGGGCGCGCCCTTGCCGGGATGATCACCCAGGCGCGCGAAGAGGCTGCCAAAGGCCGCTCGATCCTGATCTTCCCCGAAGGCACACGGGTCGGCGTGACTGATCGCTGCGAATTCCAGCCGGGCCTGATCGCGCTTTATCGCAAGCTCGGCCTGCCGATCGTGCCGGTCGCCCATAACGCGGGCCATGTCTGGCGCAGGGACGTGAAGACCGGTGGCACAATCACCGTCGCCTATTTCCCAGCAATCCCGCCCGGGCTTCCGGGCGCCGAGGTGAGCGCGCAGGTCGAAGAACTTCTCAATGTCGAGAAAGACCGCCTGCCCCCCTGCACAGCTCTGAGCGACAACGCAAAATAGGTGGCGCCCTTTTGGCAGTGGGCCGCCCTCGCCTCTTGTGGTGCGGGCCCGCTGGCCCCGTCCCTATCGAGCTTAGGCATTCCGACCGCGACACATCCCAGACATATTGATATCGGTGACACGCGGGCCGATCAGGCATTTCTCATGCCTCGATGAAGATCTAAGGTCGACATCCTGTTGGACACGCTGCCTCCACCGCTATGCATGAAGGTTTTTCCATGGCCACCAAACCGATGTTGCACCCGCGCAATCAACACCGGGCGGGGTACGACTTTGAGCGCCTGATCGTGGAAACTCCTGAGCTGGAAGCATTTGCCACGAGAAACCCGCGCGGTCGGATGACGATCGATTTTGCGGACGTGGATGCGGTTCGCATGCTCAACCGTGCACTCTTGCGGACGCATTACGACATTGATTTCTGGGATATTCCGGCCACTTATCTATGCCCTCCGATCCCCGGCCGTGTCGATTACATCCACTATCTCGCGGATCTTCTGGCCGAGTGTAACGACCATGAGATCCCGCACGGGCGCGAGATCAAGGCGCTCGACATAGGGACCGGCGCCAGCCTCGTCTACCCGCTGACCGGTCAGCATGAATATGGCTGGGAGTTCACAGGCGTCGATATCGATCCGGTGTCGATCAAGTCGGCGGCGGAGATTTGCGACCGCAACGGTCTGGACATCGGGCTCAGACGCCAGCCTGATCCCGAGGATATCTTCGAAGGCGTGATCGGTCCCGACGATATCTTCCATGTCACCCTGTGCAATCCGCCGTTTCATGCGTCCATTGAGCAGGCGGACAAAGGCACCCGGCGCAAGTGGCGGAATTTGGGGAAAGGTCACTCGAAGAAACTCAATTTCGGCGGCCAGAACGCCGAACTCTGGTGCCCCGGTGGCGAAATCGGCTTCATCGCCAGAATGATCGAGCAGAGCATGGACGTCGCCGATCAATGCCTGTGGTTTACCTCTCTGGTGTCGAAGAAAGACAACCTTCAGCCCATTTCCAAGCTGCTGCGCAAGGCGAGGGTTGCCGAGTCCAGGGTCGTCGAAATGGCGCAGGGGCAGAAGACAAGCCGGTTCATAGCCTGGACCTATTATCCCAAAGCACAGCGATCCCTGTAGGGGGATCGGGTTCATCGACAGGACGCAAGGGGTGGCGCCTGCTCAAGAGCGACGGGCGCATTCGAAAGGATTTCGGATCACGTCGCGCTCTGGACGCATCTAGCGGATCCGGCAGATGGCAATGCGCTCCGCCGGTTGCTGGACCGCATTGCCCTGCCGCCGCGGACATTTGTCTGGATCGCGGCCGAAGCCAGCGTCGCAAGCGCCCTGCGCGACGATCTGATCGCACGCGGTCATCCGAAGGAATGGCTGAAGGCTTCAGGATACTGGATTGCCGGACAGGTCGACGGTTCGGCCAAGGACCTTTGAGAGGCGCAGGCCCGCGCGGAGAATTCCGTCGCGGGCTTGGAACCGGTCCACCGAGAGAGTCAGGTGCGCGCGACATTCATGCGGCAGGCCGCCGCCAGCTCTCGCGGTGATAAGCGCTGTCCCAGAACCGCCATTCATGCCAGCAACTGCGGGCGAAGGCGCGGTGCATCCGCTGGCGGGCGGCCTCATCGGCCTTCGCGCCCAGCCTGTCGGTCAGCGCCAGCATCCGTTCCACGCTCTGATCGAAAGTCTCGCCCGAATAGGTCGCGATCCAGGCGGCATAAGGGTTCGCGTCCCCGCTGACCTGCGCAATTTCCCGGCCGATATCGCGATAAATCCAGAAGCAGGGCAACAGGGCCGCCACCGCTTCGGGGAAATCGCCCGTCGTGGCACTGCGCAGAAGGAAGGACACGTAGTGATCACAGGCGGCAGAGGGCTCGATCTTCGCGAAATCGTCGGCCGAGACGCCGAACAGCCCCATGTAATGCGCGTGCAATTCCCGCTCGACCGCGATCGCCCCCGCCGCCGAACCCGAGAGCTGCGCGACGGTCGGTGCATCGGGGGCTTTCGCGGCGGCGAGTGCGAGGGCCCGGGCGAAGCCTTCGAGATAATGCGCGTCCTGAATGATGTAGCCTTGGAACGTTTCCGGATCGAGGCGGCCCTCCGCCAATTCGCGATTGAAGGGCATGTCGTGGATCTGGCGGCGCAGCGGCGCGGTTGCCTGCGCGAGGTCTTGGGTGAAGCTCATCGGCCTACCTCCTGAAATGTGTGGAAATGGTGCACCGGGCCGTGGCCCGAGCCGACGGACAGCCGATCGGCCCCAGCAATCGCGGCGCTCAGATAGGCTTTCGCGCGGCGGGTGGCGTCCGGAAGCGGACGCCCCGCCCCGAGCCATGTCGCCAGCGCAGAGGACAGGGTGCAGCCGGTGCCGTGAGTGTTGCGCGTCGCGATGCGCGGCGCGTCGAGGCGGAGTTCCTCTTGCTCGGTGACCAGCAGATCCGGGCTTTGATCGTCCTGCAGGTGCCCACCCTTCAGCAGCACCGCACGCGGCCCGAGCGCGCGCAGCGCATGGGCCTGATCACGCATCTCATCAAGTGTCGTCGCCTCGGCGCAGCCCAGGAGATCGGCGGCCTCAGGCAGGTTCGGCGTGATCAGATCAGCGCGCGGCAGCAGGTTGCGCAGCGCTGTCACCGCCGCCTCTGCCAGTAGCCGATCCCCGCCTTTTGCAACCATCACCGGGTCGAGCACCACCGGACACTCAAGCCCCGCCAGCCCCTCGGCCACTGTCTCGATGATCGCGGCATCGCCCAGCATCCCGATCTTGATCGCGTCGATCCGAATGTCATCGCGCAGCGACGCCATCTGCGCCGCGATCAGCCCGGTTTCGCACAGGCTGACCGCCTGCACGCCGCAGGTATTCTGCGCAGTCAGCGCGGTGATCACGCTCATCGCGTAGCCGCCATTGGCGGAGATGGCCTTGATATCGGCCTGAATGCCCGCCCCGCCCGATGGATCGGAGCCGGCGATGGTGAGAATATTCGGGATCATTGGTCGCTCCATGCGCTGCGCAGGGTTCGGGTGGCGCGCGCCATGTCAGGGGCGCGCGAGATGGCGGAAATCACGGCAAGACCGGCACCGCCCGCCGCGCGGATTGCGGGTGCATCGGTGGCGGTGATCCCGCCGATCGCGAGGCAAGGAAGGCGCGTGCGCGAGACGATCTTGGCAAAACCGGCATGGCCGATCGGGGCCGCGTGATCGGGCTTCGAGCCGGTCGCATGGATCGGGCCGACGCCGAGATAATCGACGCCGGCAGGCACGGTGGCGATCTGCGCCTCGGTCTCGATGGAGAGGCCAAGGAGCATGTCGGGCCCGATCCTGCGACGGATCGCGGCGGGATCGCCATCGCTCTGTCCGATATGCAGACCGGCGGCGCCGATCTCGATGGCCACGGCGACCCGGTCATTCACGATCAGCGGGACGTCATAGGGGGCGAGCGCCGAGATCAGCACCCGGGCGAGTGCTGCGAACTCCGGATCGGGGAGCGTCTTGTCGCGCAGCTGCACCCAGCCCGCGCCGCCCTCAGCCGCAGCGATAGCCTGCGCGATCACGGGCTGCGGAGCGTCCGGGTCGGTGACGAAACAGATGGGCGGGATCATGCGGTCTCGATCCGAGCGCCAGCGCTCAGCGCCTCGGCGTCGATGGCATGGAGCGCATCGAGGAAGGCGACCTGAAAGCTGCCCGGACCTTGGGCGGTCACGCCAGCGCGCTCTCCCGCAAGCCCGAAATAGGCCAGCGCCGCGACCACTGCCTCGAACCGGGGCTGGCCTGCCAGAAAGGCGGCGACCACACCGGTCAGCGAACAGCCCAAAGCGGTCACGCGGGGCATCATCGCATGGCCATTCGCAACCCGCGCGGCGCGCTCCCCATCTGTCACGAAATCCACCGCGCCGGTCACTGCGACCACGGCCCCGCTATGGCGCGCCAAGGCCCGCGCGGCGTCTTCAGCCGTCTCGACGCTCTCGGTGGAATCCGCCCCTTTCCCCGCGCCGGCCTCGCCCGCAAGCGCAAGGATCTCCGACGCGTTGCCGCGGATTACCGTCGGACGCAGCTCCACCAGCCGCGCCCCGAGAGCGCGCCGATAACCCGTCGCGCCGACCGCGACCGGGTCGAGCACCCACGGAATATCCTTGGCGCGCGCGACCGTGGCCGCCGCCTCCATCGCCTCCGCCCATGGCGGCGACACCGTGCCGATATTGATACTCAGCGCCTGCGCGATCCCGGCGAACTCGGCCGCCTCCTCGCGCGCATGGACCATCGCGGGCGAAGCGCCGGACGCGAGCAGCACATTCGCCATCACGTTCATCGCGACGTAATTGGTGATGTTGTGAACGAGCGGCGCGGTCTGCCGCATTGTTGCGAGATATTGTCCGGGGTCTTCCATCGCACTCTCCTTGGCTGCGGGCAGCAAGAGGAGTGCGAGGGGGGCAAAGGCGGGACTGCGCCTGACCGTCTCACGCGCCTCCCTCCGCCGGCATTATCCGGTTCAGGTTCTAAGGGTTCGTCTCAGCCCGGTTTCCCGAGCGCCCCTGTCGCTTCGCCCAAAGAGGTGACACCGTCGGAGCCCCCCGTCAAGCGGTGTGACGACAAGCGGTGGGACGACAAGCGGGGGCCTCGATGGTTCGCGTCTGTCCAATCGCGCGATCGTTGCAATCTATCCGGCGCGCCGCCCTTGCAGAGCCCTGCCCCATCCTTTAGAGGCCCGCTCAACCGGTCGCAGCCTACCCGGTCATCAAAACAAGGGTTCAAATATGAAGACTCTCGTCATCTGCTCGGGCGGACTCGATTCCGTGTCGCTCGCCCATATCGTCGCCGCTGAGGGTAATCTCACGCGGCTTGTTTCCTTCGATTACGGCCAACGGCACCGCAAGGAGCTTGATTACGCCGCCGCCGCCGCGCGGCGTCTTGGCGTCCCGCATCATCTCATCGACATGCGCCCCATCGGTGCCGCGCTGACCGGATCGGCGCTGACCGACGATATCGACGTGCCCGACGGGCATTACGCCGAAGAGACGATGCGCATCACCGTCGTCCCGAACCGCAACGCGATCATGCTCGCCATCGGCTTTGGCGTGGCCGCCGCGAATGGCGACGAGGCCGTGGCGACTGCGGTGCATGGGGGCGATCACTTCATCTATCCCGATTGCCGACCCGCCTTCACCGAGGCCTTCGATGCGATGCAGCGCATGGCGCTCGACGGCTATGCCGATGTGCGACTTGAGACGCCTTTCGTTCATCGCTCCAAGGCCGACATCGTGGCCGAAGGGGCCAAACACGACACGCCCTTTGCCGAGACGTGGTCGTGCTACAAAGGTGGCGATGTGCATTGCGGGCGCTGCGGCACCTGCGTCGAGCGGCGCGAGGCGTTCCATCTTGCGGGCGTCGAAGACCCGACCGTCTATGCCGATCCTGATTTCTGGGCCAAGGCCGTCGCCGAGAAGGAGGCCCGCTGATGTTCCGTATCCGCAAGGAATTTCACTTTTCCGCCTCGCATCAGCTTGCACATCTGCCCGAAGATCACCAATGCGCGCGCCTGCATGGGCATAATTACATCGTGGTGGTCGAGCTGGCCGCCGCGACGCTCGATGAAAACGGGTTCGTGCGCGACTATCACGATCTGAAACCGCTCAAGACCTATATCGACGACACTTTCGATCACCGGCACCTGAACGACGTGATGGACGTGCCCTCGACCGCCGAGAATATGGCCAAGCATTTCTACGACTGGTGCAAGGCGCGGTGGCCCGAGACCAGTGCGGCGCTGGTCAGCGAGACGCCCAAGACCTGGGCCGAGTATCGTCCATGACGACCCTGCGCATCGCCGAGATTTTCGGCCCGACCATTCAGGGCGAAGGCGCGCTGATCGGCGAGCCCACGCTTTTCGTGCGCGCGGGCGGCTGCGATTACCGCTGTTCGTGGTGCGACAGCCTCCACGCGGTCGACAGCGCCTATCGCCACACATGGGCACCGATGAGTTCCGAGGAAGTCTGGGCGGAGCTGCGCCGCCTGTCGGGCGACCGGCCACTGACGATCTCGCTCAGCGGAGGCAACCCGGCCATTCAGGATTTCGGACCGCTGATCGCGCTCGGGCGGGCTGCCGGCTACCGTTTCGCCTGCGAGACGCAGGGCTCTGTCGCGCGGCCGTGGTTCGGCGACCTCGACACGCTGGTGCTGTCGCCCAAGCCGCCCTCGAGCGGGGAGCAGGTCGATTGGGGCGCTTTTGCCGCGTGCGTGGCAGCCGGAGAAACGGCCCGCAGCACCGTGATGAAGATCGTGATCTTCGACAGGGCGGATTACGATTGGGCGAAGGACGCCCATGTCCGCCACCCGGATCTGCCGCTCTATCTTCAGCCGGGCAATCCCGAGGTCGATCCCGAGGTTCCGGTCGATCCGCAGGGTCTGGCCGACCGGCTTGGCTGGCTGACGGACACCGCTATGGCGGATAACTGGTTTGCGCCCCGCATCCTGCCGCAGCTGCATGTTCTGATCTGGGGCAACAAGCGCGGCGTTTGATCCACAAAAGCGGCGAAGCGCCAAAACATCACTCGGGCGCGACCCGCGTCACGCAGGACTGCGGTTTGCGAAACTGGTGACGCGACGCACCATTTCGTCGAAATCGAACGGCTTCAGCAAGACTTCAGTATCCGTAAGCGTCGTGGCCGTTGCCGCTTCCTCATCATATCCGGTCATGAACATCACTCTCAGATCTTCTCGCGCTTCGCGCGCCCGGGCTGCGAGTTCTCGGCCCGTCATGCCGCCCGGCAAGCCGATATCCGTCAGGAGAAGCGTCACCTCGGGCTGGTCCTGCAGCACCTGAAGCCCGGCCGCCGCATGGGCCGCCTGATAAACCGTGAAGCCTGCCTCTTCCAAGGCCTCCACGACGACGAAACGCACGATCGCCTCATCGTCGACGACAAGGATCGTGTGTCCGCCCCCTGTGGCGGGCTCCTCACTTGCAGGCAGGTCCACCTCGGCGCGCGCGACCATCGCGACCGAGCGCGGGAGGAAAATGTTCACGGTCGTCCCCTTCCCCAGTTCGGAGTCGATCGTCGCGCATCCGCCGCTTTGGCGCGCGAACCCGTAGACCATCGAAAGCCCGAGGCCGGTGCCCTTCTCGCTGGGCTTCGTCGTGAAATAGGGATCGAAGGCTTTCGAGATTTCGTCCGAAGTCATCCCCGTTCCGGTGTCGTGCACGGACAGCCGCAGGTAGTCGCCGGGCGGAAGCTCCGAGTTCTCGGTCTCGATGGCCTCGTTGGTCGTGCTGATCGTGATCGTGCCACCATCGGGCATCGCATCGCGCGAATTGATGCACAGATTGAGAAGCGCGCTCTCAAGCTGGTTCGGGTCGACCATCGCGGGCCAAGCCTCCGCGTCGTCCTCCGCCCTTACCAGAATATGCGGCCCGATGGTGTGCCGCATCAGGTCTTCCATGCTGCGGACCAGTTGCGTCACATCGGTGGGCTTGGGCATCAGCGACTGCTGACGCGAGAAGGCGAGCAAACGCTGTGTGACGCTGGCGGCCCGTTCGGTCGACGCTTGCGCGGCTTCGAGATAGCGCAGAATTTCCTCGCGACGCCCGTCTTCGAGCCGCTTTGCGACGAAGTCGAGCGACCCGGAAATCGCCGTGAGGAGATTGTTGAAATCGTGGGCGAGCCCCCCGGTCAACTGCCCGACGGCCTCCATTTTCTGGGCCTGACGGAGCTCTCCCTCCCGCTGCATGAGTTTCGCGGTCTGCTCTTCGACGCGTTGCTCAAGGGTTTCATTCAGCTTGGACAGCTCGGCCGCCGCCTTGTCGCGCTCTTCGAGAATGGCGCGCCGGTCATCGAGATCCATCAGAACGCCTGCGAAGATGCGCGGCGTTTCGGCCTCCATGCGGCCATTGGCTTCGACCCAGTGATACAGCCCGTCGGCCCGCTTGACGCGAAACTGATATGCATACGGCGTCGTCTGCTGCGTGGCGCGATCGATCGCCGCCATCAGCCCCGGTTTGTCGTCCTCATGAACGTTCACGACAATCTGGTCGATCGTCAGACCTGCAGCGCCCTGCGCGGGATCGAGCCCCATGCTGCGCGAGAATTCTTCATCGAGATCGAAGGTTTCGCTGTCGAGATACCAAACCCAGGTGCCCAGAATTGCCCCGGCCGAGAGCGCGCGTGCGACGTGACGTGCACTTTTTTCCGCGCGGCGCTGGCTTTCGCGTAGCTCGCGCTCCTTCCGTTTGCGTTCGGTGATATCGCGAAACAGAACCGCGACCTGCGCTTTCGCGGCGGGCTCCACCCGCGTCGCGGAAACCTCGACGTGGCGCCCAACCTCGACAAATTCGCGCTCGAACCTCAGAGGCTCCCCGGTTCTGAGCACTTCGCCATAGATTTTGACCCACTCGGCCCCGTCTAGCGGTGCGACATCGAACACGGTCTTGCCGACGATACCATCGATCCCGGTATGTCTTTCGTAACCGGAATTGGCTTCGATATGGACATAGTCGCTGAGGGGCCCTCTGGGCCCGTCGATGAACTGGATGACGCAGAATCCGTCATCGATCAGCTCCATCAGGGCCTTGTAGCCGGCATCGGGAGCCGCGTCGTCCTCAGTTCCGCGCGCATCACGCCGGAAAGCTTCTTGCCAGGTCACATAAGATCCAATGCAGGTTAATGCGTCTCCACCACTGCCCAGAGATATATCTTTTCCTTAATCTTACAAACATGTTTCCGGTACATGAATGGGGGTGGACGAATTGCCGCCAGAATAATTATCTATAAATCATGACAGAGACGCCCCATGAAACACACTCACAGCGCATCGCGCGGATACTTTCAGATCGCATCATTTCCGGTGAGATTCCGCCCGGCGCCCGGCTGAGACAGGACCATATCGCGAGCGAGTTCGGCGCGAGCCACGTCCCGGTTCGGGAAGCCTTTCGCGAATTGCAGGCGCGCGGATTGGCCGAGAGCGAAGCGCGCCGCGGCTTTCGTGTGACCGAGTTCGACGTGGCCGAACTGCGCGAAGTGGCGGAGATGCGCGCCAGCCTCGAACCCTTGGCGCTGCGCCATGCAGCCCCGAACATGACACGCGCAATTCTCCAGAAAGCAGAACAGGTTACGCGTATCGGAGACAGTGCCAGAACAGTCCGTGATTGGGAGGCCGCGAACCGTCAATTCCACCAGTTGATCCTGACACCCTGCGGGATGCCACGACTTCTGGAGACGATCGACAATCTGCAGACGACCAGCGCACGCTTCCTTTTTGCTGCCTGGCGTCGCGACTGGGAAGCCCGCTCGGACCATGACCACCGGATCATCATCACCGCCCTCCACAAGGGGCAAACAGACCTGGCCTGCGCAACCTTGGCACGCCATGTCGGCTGGATCGGCAAACGCAAGTCATCGATAAAAAATGCCGACTCACACGAGACTTACGTGATTTCTGGATAATTATCTATAACTTCAATTGATAGCCCCGGATGTGCCTGCATAGTCATAGATAGAAATTCCAACTATCGACTGAGGACAGGTTCAATGACGGTTTTCGACACTTCCCAGAAACTCACTCACACTCTCTGGCGCGGCCTTGGCCTCGCGCTTTGCGGCGCTGCCCTGATCACACTCGGCGCGAAGCTTCAGGTGCCTTTCTGGCCCGTGCCGATGACTTTGCACACGCTTGCGGTCTTCTTCATCGCAGCGAGCGTCGGCCCCAGAATGGCGGCTGCAGCAATGGCCACCTATCTCATGATGGGCGCTATGGGAGCGCCGGTCTTCTCGGGCACACCCGAGCGCGGCATCGGGCTGGCCTACATGATGGGACCGACCGGGGGCTACCTGCTGGGCTTTCTGCTCGCGGCGCCCCTGATCAGCATGCTCGCACATGGTCGCGGCTGGCTCGGCAAGGCGCTGGCGATGCTCGCCGGGCTGATCGTGGTCTATGCCGCGGGCCTCGCCTGGCTCGCCAATTTCGTGCCCGCGTCGAAACTTCTCGCAACCGGCGTCGCACCTTTCGTTCCCGGGGATCTGGTCAAGATCGCAATCGCCAGCGGTCTCGCGACGGGCCTCACCCGCCTGAAGGAGCGCGCGTAATCATGGCGGGAGGCATCAGAAACGACTGGAGCATGGCGCAGGCGAAAGCGATCCACGACCTGCCCTTCCCCGAGCTTCTTCACCGGGCGCAAACGGTTCACCGCACCCATTTCGACCCGAGCGCGCTCGAGACGGCGAGCTTGCTGTCGATCAAGACCGGCGGCTGCCCGGAAGATTGCGGATACTGCTCGCAATCCGCGCATTACGAGACCGGCGTGAAAGCCACCAAGCTGATGAAGACAGACGAGGTTCTGAGCGCGGCACGACGCGCGAAGGCCTCAGGCGCGCAACGGTTCTGCATGGGCGCGGCGTGGCGCAGCCCGAAGGATCGCGACATGGATGCGCTGTGCGATATGGTGCGCGGCGTCTCCGAGCTGGGGCTGGAGACCTGCATGACGCTGGGCATGCTCTCGCCGCAGCAGGTCGAGAAGCTGAAGGCGGCGGGGCTGGATTTCTACAACCACAACATCGACACGTCGCCGGACTATTACCGGGAGATCGCGACGACCCGCACCATGGAGGATCGGCTCAATACGGTCGAAAACGTGCGCAAAGGCGGCATTCGGGTCTGTTGCGGCGGGATCCTGGGCATGGGCGAGGCCGAGGAGGATCGGATCGCCATGCTGGTGACGCTCGCCACCCTGCCCGCGCACCCGGACAGCGTGCCGATCAACCTCTGGAACGAGATCGACGGCGTGCCGGTGCAAAAGAATGCCGAGCCGGTCGACCCTTTCGCGCTGGTTCGGATCGTCGCGCTTGCACGGATTCTGATGCCCGCGTCGGTGGTGCGGCTCTCGGCAGGCCGCACCGGGATGAGCGACGCGTGGCAGGCGCTGTGCTTCCTCGCGGGCGCGAACTCGATTTTCGTGGGAGATCAGCTTCTGACCACGGATAACCCCGCAGCCTGGAAAGATCAGGATCTGTTGGCGCGGCTGGGCATGCATGTGGCCCCCGCGAAGCCGCGTGTCGAGCCGGCACCCGTGGCTTGAGCGCGCGACCGTCTCGGGCAACTTGCCCGAGACGGTTAACGGACGCGTCCCGCGGGCTCACGCTCAGATCAGCGCTAACCTTCCGCCTCCGCGACGTGACCTTTGACCTTCAGGAAACTGTCCGGCGTCACCGAGATCGAGTCGATCCCGAACTCCACCAACCTGCGGGCGAATTCCGGGTAGTTCGACGGCGCCTGACCGCAGAGCCCGACCTTCGCGCCGACACCATGCGCTCTTTCGATGACGCTCCGGATCATCCACTGAACCGCGGCATGCCGTTCGTCGAAGAGCGGCGCGAGCCGGTCGCTGTCGCGGTCGATGCCCAAGGTCAGCTGCGTCAGATCGTTCGACCCGATGGAGAAACCGTCGAAGCGCTTGGCGAACTCCTCGGCGAGGATGACGTTCGAGGGCACTTCGCACATCACGTAGATCTGCAGCCCGTTGGCGCCGCGCACCAGCCCTTCCTCGGCCATCACCGCCAAGACGCGGTCGGCCTCTTCGGGCGTGCGGCAGAACGGCACCATCACCAGCACATTGTCGAACCCGGCCTCTTCGCGCAGTCGCCGGATCGCCCGGCATTCGAGCCGGAACCCCTCGACATAGGCGGGATCGTAATAGCGCGAGGCGCCGCGCCAGCCGATCATTGGGTTGGATTCCACCGGCTCGAATTGCCGCCCGCCGAGGAGATCGGCATATTCGTTCGTCTTGAAATCGCTCAGCCGCAGGATCATCGGGTTCGGATAGGCCACGGCGGCGATCCGGGAGAGCCCCAGCGCCAATTGATCGACGAAATACTCGGCCTTGTCCTCGTATCCCCTTGTGAGCGTTTCGATTTCCTCCCGCACCTCCGCCTCCCGGATGTCGGAGAAATGCAGCAGCGCCATCGGATGGACCCGGATCGTGTTCGAGATCACGAATTCCATCCGCGCCAGACCGACACCGTCGATCGGCAACCGCCACCAGCGCGCCGCGATGGCCGGGTTGGCGAGATTGAGCATGACCTTGGTCTTGGTTTCCGGCACCGCGTCGAGGTTCAGATCTTCGACCGTGAACTCGGCAAATCCGTCATAGACCCGGCCCTCGTCGCCTTCTGCGCAGCAGACAGTCACCTCTTGCTCGTCATGCAGCACATGGGTCGCATCGCCACAGCCGACGATGGCGGGCACGCCCAATTCGCGGCTGACGATGGCGGCGTGGCTGGTTCTGCCCCCGTGATCGGTAATGATGGCCGAGGCCCGTTTCATCACGGGCACCCAGTCGGGGTCCGTTGTCGAGGTGACGAGGACCGAGCCGTCCACGAAATCGTCGATATCCTTGACGTCTTCGATCAGGCAGACCCGCCCGGTCGCGACCTGCTCGCCCACCGACAGCCCGCTGACGACGACCGGACCGTGCGCGCCGATGGTGTAGCGCCGCAAGGACCCCGCAGAGACCCGCGACTGCACCGTTTCAGGGCGCGCCTGAACGATGAACAGCTTACCGGTGACGCCATCCTTGGCCCATTCCATATCCATCGGCTGGCCGTAATGCGCTTCGATGGTGGCCGCTTGTTGCGCGAGGTCGAGAACCTCGTCATCCGACAGGACGAACTTCCCGCGCTCGGCTTTCGATGTCGGCACGTTGCGCACCGGGTTCGGGGCGTCCGGCCCGGCATAGATCATCTTGATCTCTTTCGCCCCGAGCTTCTTCTCGATGATCGGCTTGATCCCAGCCCTCCCGAGGAACGGCTTGTAGACCTGAAACTCGTCCGGCGTCACCGCGCCCTGCACGACATTTTCGCCCAAGCCCCAGGCCGCGCTGATCAGCACGACCTTGTCGAAGCCGGTTTCCGTGTCGATCGAGAACATCACCCCCGACCCACCGATATCGGAGCGCACCATCTGCTGGACGCCCACGGAAAGCGCGACATCGAGGTGATTGAACCCTCTGAGCTTGCGATAGGTGATCGCCCGGTCGGTGAAGAGCGAGGCATAGCACTTGCGACACGCGGTCAGAAGCTCTTCTTCGCCCGCCACGTTGAGATAGGTCTCCTGCTGACCGGCAAAGCTGGCATCGGGGAGGTCTTCGGCCGTGGCGCTCGAGCGCACGGCGACGGAGACCTCAGGCACCCCTGCCCGCTTCGACAGATCGCGGTAAGCCTCCCGGATCGCGGCTTCGGTCGAGGCTGGCCAATCTCCGGCCACGATCGTGTCGCGAATGCTCTGACCCGCAACGTGAAGGCTGATCTTGTCGGCATCGTAATCGGCGAGATAGCTCGCGATGGCCTCGGTCAGATTGTTTTCCTCGAGAAACATCCGATAGGCGTCGGAGGTGGTGGCGAAGCCCGGCGGGACCTGAATTCCCTTGGCGCCAAGTTCCTGCACCATCTCGCCAAGCGAAGAGTTCTTGCCGCCCACAAGCGCGACATCCTCGCGGCGTAAGCTATCGAAAGGAATGACTTCTTTCTTCGTGGCCATGAGCTCGCCTCCCCTGTTTGCACCTGCCGGCACTTTATCGCAGAGGCGCATTTTGACCTTGATCTTTGTCAACGCGGGCCCGCTTGTCCCACATCCCCCAATCTGTTCTGGACAGCACCGAATTTTCCTGCGATCAAATCCGGGATGGTGTCCGGCCCCAAAGGGTCGGCTGAAAAGGGAACACGGTGCGGGCGATGCCCAACTCCGTGACTGCCCCCGCAACTGTAAGCGGCGAGCGCCACCGGAAACGCCACTGACCTGCAAAGGTTGGGAAGGTCCGGTGAAGCTACGACCCGCGAGTCAGGAGACCTGCCATCTCGGATGCGCGCCTAGCGCATCTCGGTCACCTTAAACCCGGGCGGGGTGCCCTGGGACGGAGAGACGAGAGATGGACCAGATCGGACCTCGCATATCGCCGTGCCGCGACCACTCCCGCCCTTTTGCGCGGAGGGCGCGATGCTTTTGGAACGAACGCTTTCACTGCTACAACTCGATATAGGACCGATCTCGCCGCTGCGTGCGCGTGAGCTGGGCACGCTCGGCTACATGGAATGGCTCGGCGGGCTACCGGGCGACATGCCCTATGCGAAGGCGGCGATCATCGCCCATACGCAGGCCTATCCGTTCGGCGCAACCTCGCCTGCCGTCGCGGTGTTCTGCGAGTTGCTGCTGGACTCGCTGAGCCCGCAGCCTTTCGCCCTGCCGATCGAGCTGCCGCCCCCGCTCCGGCGCGGCGGCGCTCGCGCCCGACGCGGCCTCTGACCCGTTTTCGTCTTGCGGTCGCATGCTGCGGCCCGGCCGAGGACCATTGCAGCAGGAAACGGCACTCCGTTTCCTGTGAGGCTCGGCTTTTCCAAACGATGGTCATGGATGAACTGAGAGGATCTCTCCATGAATGATAACAATCTGACCCGTCTGCTCGACGCGCGCCCGGTAATCTGCGCCGAGGGCTTCCTGTTCGAACTGGAACGGCGCGGCTATCTGACCGCCGGGGAATTCGTGCCCGAGGTGGCGCTCGAATACCCGCAGGCGCTGCGCAATCTACATGTCGATTTCCAGCGCGCCGGCAGCGATATCGTCGAGGCCTTCACCTATAACGGCCACCGCGAGAAGATGCGCGTGATCGGCAAGGAAGACCTTCTGGAGCCGCTCAACCGCGCGGCGCTGAAGATCGCGCGCGAGGTCGCCAATGCGAAGACCGGCAACCTGATGGCGGGCAATATCTCGAACACGAATATCTGGGACCCGACCGATCCGGCACGGCAGGCCGAGGTGCGCGCGATGTTCGACGAGATGATCGGCTGGGCGGTCGAGGAAGGCGCTGACATTATCATCGGCGAGACCTTCTACTACGCGGGCGAGGCGCTGTGCGCGCTGGAGGCGGCGAAGGCGTCGGGGCTGCCGGTGGTACTAACGCTGGCGCCGATGGCGGGCAACGAGATGATGGACGGAGTCGGCATCGTCGAGACCTGCCAGCAGCTCGAACAGGTGGGCGCCGATGTCGTCGGGCTGAACTGCTTCCGCGGGCCGCAGACAATGATGCCGTGGCTGCGCAAGGTGCGCGCGGCGGTAAGCTGCCATGTCGGCGCCCTGCCCGTGCCCTACCGGACCACGAAGGCGGAGCCGACCTTCTTCAACCTCTCCGATCACAACGGCTGCACCTGCCCCTCGCCGCATGGCCGGACCTTCCCGACCGCGCTCGATCCGCTGGCCTGCAACCGCTACGAGATCGGCGCCTTCGCGCGTGAGGCGCAGGCGATCGGGGTGAATTACCTCGGCGTGTGCTGCGGGGCGAGCCCGATGCATATCCGCGAAATGGCCGAAGCCGTGGGCCGCGAGACCGAGGCCAGCCGCTTCTCGGAGCGGATGGAAAACCACTTCATGTATGGCCAGAGCGCCCGCCTTCCGGCGCATATCCGTGCGCTTGGCGACGGGGCCTGAGGCTTAACGCTGCCCTGTCGCGCGCGCATTTCGCGCGGCAGGGAAATCTATATATTGACAGCCGCCACCGCATTAACCCAATATGATGTTGCTTTGGTTCCTGCGAGTCACTCCGCAGGCGAAGAGGGAAGCCGGTGAAATTCCGGCGCTGCCCCCGCAACTGTAAGCGGCGAGCCTCAAGTCCGAATGTCACTGGTGCGATGCGCCGGGAAGACGGACCAAGAGGCGCTCGAGCCGCGAGCCAGGAGACCTGCCAGAGCAGATAGACGACGACCGCGGCGGAGGGCCCGGGCGCGTGGCAGTGCGCTGTTCCGCCCTGCCCACGAGCCTTGTCCCGCGCTGCCGACAGCAAACAAAGGGACAGAACATGACCATCACCGTCTATTCGAAACCGGCCTGCGTGCAATGCACCGCGACGACCCGAGCGCTCGATGCCAAGGGGATCTCCTATGACGTGATCGACCTCACCGAGGACGCCGCCGCGATGGAAATGGTGCAGGACCTCGGCTACCGGCAGGCGCCGGTCGTGATCGCGGGCGAGGATCACTGGGCGGGCTTCCGGCCCGACATGATCGGACAGCTCAGCTGAGCGCCGGCCCGGATCATGGGACAGGCACGGCTGATCTATTACTCCTCGGCATCGGGGAACACGCAGCGCTTCGTGGAGCGGCTGGGCCTGCCCGCGCAGCGCCTGCCCCTCTCGGCGGAAGCAGAGATGCCAAGCCCGCCCGGCCCCTACGTCCTGATCTGCCCGAGCTATGCCGACGGCAAGGGGCGCGGCGCGGTCGCGAAACCGGTCATCGCCTTTCTCAACGATCCCACCCGCCGCGCGGGCCTGCGCGGCGTCATCGCCAGCGGCAATCGCAACTTCGGCGCGCTCTTCGCCTGCGCGGGCGATCTGCTGGCGCGCAAATGCAATATCCCCGTGCTCTACCGGTTCGAGCTGGCAGGCACGGACAGTGACATCGCCCGCGTGCGCGCGGGTCTCGAAACCTTCTGGAGGCAGGAATGCTCGACAGCGACGTGACACCGAGCGGGGCTGCGGCCTCGGAATTCGCGGGGCTTGATCACCACGCGCTCAACGCGATGCTCAATCTCTATGACGCGGAAGGAAATATCCGCTTCGACGCCGACCGGATGGCGGCGCGGCAATATTTCCTGCGCCATGTGAACCAGAACACGGTGTTCTTCCATTCGCTGGATGAAAAGCTCGGCTATCTGGTGGAGGAAGGCTATTACGACGCCGCCGTGCTCGATCAGTATTCGCGCAACTTCCAGCGCGCGATTTGGGAGGCGGCCTTCGCGGCCAAGTTCCGCTTTCCGACCTTCCTCGGCGCGTTCAAATATTACACCTCTTACACACTGAAGACCCGTGACGGGCAGAGGTATCTCGAACGCTACGAGGACCGGGTAGTGATGGTCGCGCTGACGCTCGCGCGTGGCGACGAGGCGCTGGCGATGCGGCTGATGGAGGAGATGCTGGCGGGCCGTTTCCAGCCCGCGACGCCGACCTTCCTCAATGCGGGCAAAAAGGCGCGGGGAGAATTCGTGTCGTGTTTCCTGCTGCGACTGGAAGACAACATGGAAAGCATCGGGCGCGGCATCAACTCGGCGCTGCAACTGTCGAAACGCGGCGGCGGCGTGGCCCTGATGCTGACCAATATCCGCGAATATGGCGCGCCGATCAAAGGGATCGAGAACCAGTCCTCCGGCGTGATCCCGGTGATGAAGCTGCTCGAAGACAGTTTCAGCTACGCCAACCAGCTGGGCGCGCGTCAGGGCGCGGGCGCGGTCTATCTGCACGCCCATCACCCCGATATCCTGCGCTTCCTCGACACCAAGCGCGAGAATGCCGACGAGAAGATCCGGATCAAGACGCTGAGCCTCGGCGTGGTCATCCCCGATATCACCTTCGAGCTCGCGAAGAAAAACGAGGAGATGTATCTCTTCTCGCCCCATGACGTGGAGCGGGTCTATGGCTGCGCCTTCTCGGAGATTTCCGTGACCGAGAAATATCACGAGATGGTCGACGACGCGCGCATCCGCAAACGCAAGATCAACGCCCGCGCCTTCTTCCAGACACTGGCCGAGATCCAGTTCGAGAGCGGTTATCCCTACATCATGTTCGAGGACACGGTGAACCGCGCCAACCCGATCGCGGGGCGCATCACCATGTCGAACCTGTGTTCGGAGATTCTGCAGGTGGCCGAGCCTTCGGAATTCGATGAGGATCTGGGCTATGCGCAGATGGGCACCGATATCTCGTGCAATCTGGGCTCGCTCAACATCGCGAAGGTGATGGATGGCGGCGATCTCGGCGCGAGCGTCGGCGCCGCGATCCGGGCGCTCTCGGCGGTGTCGGAGATGAGCGCGATCAACGCGGTGCCTTCGATCCGCAGGGGCAATGAGGAAAGCCACGCTATCGGTCTGGGCCAGATGAACCTGCACGGCTTCCTCGCCCGCGAACGCATCCATTACGGCAGCCCCGAGGGGATCGAGTTCACCTCGGTCTATTTCGCCGCCGTGGCCTATCACGCGCTGGCGGAATCGAACCGGCTGGCGGTGGAGCACGGGCGCAGTTTCAAGGGGTTCGAGGCCTCTGCCTATGCCGATGGCAGCTTCTTCGAGACATACGTGACCCGCGACTGGCTGCCTGAGAGTGACACCGTCGTGGCCCTGTTCGACCGCTTCGGGATCACCCTGCCCTCGCGCGACGACTGGGCCGCCCTGCGCGAGCGCGTGATGGAAACCGGCCTGTGGAACCGCAACCTGCAGGCCGTGCCGCCCACCGGGTCGATCAGCTATATCAACAACGCCACCGCCTCAATCCACCCGATCACCGCGAAGATCGAGATCCGCAAGGAAGGCAAGATCGGCCGGGTCTATTACCCTGCGCCCTACATGACGAACGACAATCTGGAGTTCTACCGCGACGCCTATCAGATCGGTCCCGAGGCGATCATCGACACCTACGCGGCGGCGACCGAGCATGTCGATCAGGGCCTGTCGCTGACGCTGTTCTTCCCCGCCGAGGCCACGACCCGCGACATCAACCGCGCCCAGATCTACGCATGGCGGCGCGGCATCAAGACCATCTACTACATCCGCCTGCGCCAAGCGGCCCTTGAGGGGACCGAGGTGCAGGGCTGCGTATCCTGTTCCCTGTGAGGCCCGCCATGAAAGATCTGCACACGCCCCGCCCCGTTCCGCGCCCCGTTCCGCGTGCCGTCAACTGGAACCGCCTTCAGGACGACAAGGACCTCGAAGTCTGGAACCGGCTCACGTCGAATTTCTGGCTGCCCGAGAAGGTACCGCTGTCGAATGACATTCAAAGCTGGTCGCAGCTGACTGAGGATGAGCAGGCCCTGACGATCCGGGTCTTCACCGGGCTGACGCTGCTGGACACGATCCAGAACACGGTCGGCGCGCCCGCGCTGATGGCGGATGCCGCGACGCCTCACGAGGAAGCCGTGCTGTCCAACATCGCCTTCATGGAGGCGGTGCACGCGCGCAGCTATTCCTCGGTCTTCTCGACTTTGTGCAATACGGCCGAGGTCGACGAGGCCTTCCGCTGGTCGCAGGAGAACCCGCATCTGCAGGCGAAGTCGCGGCTGATCCTTGACGAATATGACGCGACCGCCAGCCTGCTCAAACGTAAGGTGGCGAGCGTCTTTCTGGAAAGCTTCCTGTTCTATTCGGGCTTCTACCTGCCGATGCACTGGTCGAGCCGCGCGCGCCTGACCAACACCGCCGACCTGATCCGCCTGATCATCCGCGACGAGGCGATCCACGGCTATTACATCGGCTACAAGTTCCAGCGCGCGCTGGAGCATGTGACCGAGGCCGAGCGTGCCGAGATCAAGGATTTCGCCTTCTCGCTGATGTTCGACCTCTATGACATCGAGGGCCGCTATACCGAGCAACTCTACGACGGTCTGGGCCTGACTGAGGATGTGAAGCATTTCCTGCATTACAACGCCAACAAGGCGCTGCAGAACCTCGGCTACGAGGCGCTGTTCCCCGACGAGGCCACCCGCGTGAACCCCGCGATCCTCGCCGCGCTTTCGCCCGGATCGGACGAGAACCACGATTTCTTCTCGGGCTCGGGATCGAGCTATGTGATCGGTAAGGCGGTCGCGACCGAGGACGAGGACTGGGCGTTCTGAAGCCCTGCCGGCGGACCGCGCCTCAGACGGGGCGCGGGTCGGTATCAGACGGCGCTGTCTCGCCGCCCGATTTCAGCGTGGCGATGAACCGCTTGGTGCGCTCGCGCTCGGGCGCATCGAAGACCTGCCGCGCCGGGCCGGTCTCGACCACACCGCCGCTTTCCAGCACCACCACGGTCTCGGCGATTTGCGAGGCCAGCCGCAGGTCGTGCGTCGCCATCACCATCGTTGTGCCCTCGCGGGCAAGCTGCGCCAGAACGTCCACGACTTCGGCGGCCAGTTCCGGATCGAGCGCCGAGGTCGGCTCGTCGCAGAGCAGCACCTTGGGCGACGGCGCCAGCGCGCGCGCAATCGCGATCCGCTGCTGCTGACCGCCCGAAAGCGTCGCGGGCCAGGCATCGGCCTTATGCGCCATGCCGACCTTCTCGAGCAGCGACATCGCCCGCTCGCGGGCTTTCGCGGCAGGCCAGTTTTGCACGGTCACAAGGCTTTCCATCACGTTCTCAATCGCCGTGCGATGCGGGAACAGCTGGAAATTCTGGAACACCATGCCGGTCTGTTGCCGGATGCTCTGGATCTGGGCGCGCGACAGCTTGCCGCCTTCGGTCAGCGTCACCGAGGCGTCGCCGATGGCGAGAGTTCCGCTCGTGGGCACCTCCAGCAGGTTGATCGTGCGCAAGAGCGTGCTCTTGCCGCCGCCCGAGGGGCCGATCAACGCGGTCACGGAGCCCTCTGGCAGAGACAGCGAAATCCCCGACAGGACCTCGTTCTCGCCGAACCGCTTGGTGATGTTGGACAGCTCGATCATGTGCGTTCCTCCAGAAAGCCGCCATATTGGCCGAGGCGCCGTTCGAGCCGCCCCTGCAGCGCCGACAGGACAGAGCAGAGCGCGAGATAGATCAGCGCCGCCTCGACATAGAGGACGAGAGGTTCATAGGTGGTCGCCACGATCCGTTGCGCCGCTTGAAACAGTTCCGGCACGGTGATCGCGGCGGCGAGCGACGTATCCTTCACCAGCGAGATGAAGCTGTTGGACAGAGGCGGCACCGCGACCCGCGAGGCCTGCGGCACGATGGTGCGGGTCATCGTCTGCCGCCAGTTCATGCCGATGGAATAGGACGCTTCCCACTGGCCTTTGGAGACCGAAGACAGCGCCGCGCGCAGGATCTCGGACGTGTAGGCGCCGACATTCAGCGTGAAGCCGATCAGCCCCGCCACGAAAGCATCGAGCGTGATCCCGAGGCTCGGCAGCCCGTAGAAGATCAGGAACAGCTGCACCAGAAGCGGCGTGCCCCGGATCACCCAGACATAGAACCGCACGATCCACACCAGCGGGCGCGGACCGAAGAGACGGATCACCGCGCAGAGCAGCCCGAGCGCAAGGCCCAGCGTGAAGGTGATAAGCGTCAGCGGGATCGTGAAGGTCACCGTCGCCTGCAAAAGCGGCACGAGCGACGACCACATCAGGGGCAACCAGTCAGCCATAGCGGATCCTTTCTGCAAGCCTCACGCGCGCCTCCGGGCCGAACCCCGAGGCGCGCGCGGCTCTACATGCGCCTTACTTCGAGACGTCCTCGCCGAAATATTCCTGCGAGATCTTCTGATACGTGCCGTCAGCCTTCATCTCGTCGAGCGCCTTGTTGATCGCAGCGAGCAGCTCGGGCTGCTCCTTGGCGATGATCACGCCGGAATAGTTCGCATCCGGCTGCGTCGCGGCCAGTTTCACCGGGGCATCCGGCTTGTGCTTCTTGAAATCGAGGAAGGACAGGCTGTCATTCACCGTCGCATCCGCGCGGTTCTGCAAGACGAGCGCGATCGACTGATCGAACCCGTTGGTTCCGATCAGCTCGGCGCCGTGATCGGAAGCGATCTTGCCGAAATTGCTCGACAGGGTCTGCGCCGCGGTCTTGCCTTTTAGATCGTCGAAGCTGGTGATGTCGGTCTCGCCTTCGCGCACGATCAGCGCCGCTTTCGACGCGATATAAGGCTGGGAGAAATCGTATTTCTTCTTGCGCGCATCGGTGATGCCTACCTCGTTGAGCACCGCGTCGTAGCGGTCGGCGTCGAGGCCAGCGATCAGACCGTCCCAGCGGCCTTCGAGGAACTTCACCTTCACGCCCAGCTTCTCACCGATGGCGCGGGCGATGGCGACGTCAAAGCCGGTCAGCTTGCCGGACTCGTCGTGAAAGGTGAAGGGCGGATAGGTTCCTTCGGTGCCGACGCGGAAGACGCCGTCTTTCTGGATGTCGGCAAGGCTCGCGGCCTGGGCTGCGGGAGCCACGATCCCAGCAAGGGCTGCGATGGCGATGAGGGTGCGAATGGGTTTCATGCGAGATACCTCCGATAGGTCGAAGACGCCGCCCTGTGGCGGGTCGGAATAACAGGCGCCTTACCTAGTAATGCGGCAAGGCGAAGTCGATGCGGCAGGCAAACATATGATAAAATTAGTCTTTTATTCCCTCTCGCATGGCGGGAGCGGAACGAAATCCAGCACCGTGTCGCGCGGTGGAAAGCCTGTTCCACGGCGTGCGGGCGCGGCGAAACACTGTCATCCGACATAGGGTTGCGCGCCTCCCCGATCTTGCGAAAAGGCGCGCTCTGCCCCGGCATCGCGCTACGCTTCCGCCCCGGCGGGTTGCCTGCCCAATCGCCGCGTCAGCGCGGCCTCCAACAGGCTCAGCGCGTCGTAGACGAGCACCGCGAACAGCCCCACGATCACGCCGCCTTGCAACACGAAGGCGGTGTTGCTGGTCAGAAGCCCCGCGATGATCACCTCGCCCAAAGTGCGCGCGGCCACCGTGGAGCCGACGGTCGCCGTGCCGAAGGCAATCACGACGGACAGCCGGATGCCCGTCAGGATCACCGGCAGCGCCAGCGGAAGCTCCACCCGGATCAGACGTTGCCAGCGGGTCAGGCCGATGCCGCGGGCGGCCTCCATCGTCGCGGGCGGCAGGGTCGAGAGCCCCGCGATGGCCGTCTCGAAGATCGGCAGCAACCCGTAGAGGAACAGCGCCACCAGCGTCGGCCCCGCCCCGAAGCCGAGCGCAGGCACCGCCAGCGCCAGCACCGCGACGGGCGGGAAAGTCTGGCCGATATTGGTGATCGTGCGCGACAGCGGCAGGAAGGCCGCGCCCGCAGGCCGCGTCACCAGAATGGCAAGGCCCACCGCGACCAGCGTCGCCAGCCCGGAGGCCAGCGCCACCAGCCCCAGATGGCTCAGCGAGAGCGACAGGATCGAGGCGCGCTCGTAGATCACCGGACCGCCCGCCGGGGCGAAGGGCGCAAAGACCGGCGCGAACCAATGCGGGCGCAGCACCAGCGCCAGCAAGAGCGCCACGCAGGCGGCCCGGATCACGCCGCTACGGCTCATGCCAGCTCCGCCGCGCGGGCGCGGATCGTTGCCAGCGTCACCCGGCCAAGCGGGGTATCGCCATCGGCCACCGGCAGCGCCTCGCAGCCGCGCCAGAGGCACAGGGACAGCGCATCGCGCAGGCTGGTCTCGGGCGCGATCGGTTCACCGTCAGCAGTGCCGTCTTCCAGAACCTCCGAGACCGGGATCAGCGACAACAGCCGCAGCGGACGGTCCACGCCGCCCACCATCTGCGCCACGAAATCGGTGGCGGGCGCGGCGATGATCTCGGCGGGCGTGCCATGTTGCAGCAGCTTGCCGCCATCCATCACCGCTACCCGGTCGCCCAGATGGATCGCCTCTTCCATGTCATGCGTCACGAGCACGATGGTCGAGCCGAGCTGCCGCTGGATATGCCGCAGATCGGCTTGCGCCCGGGCCCGGATGATCGGGTCGAGCGCGCCGAAGGGCTCGTCCATCAGCAGCAGATCGGGCCGCGAGGCCAGGGCGCGGGCCACGCCGACGCGCTGTTGCTGACCGCCCGACAGCTCCGCCGGGTAGCGGTCGCGAAACTGCGCGGGCTCCATCGAGAACAGGTCCAGCAACTCGTCGACACGCGCGCGCGTCTTGTCTCTGGACCAGCCGAGCAGCTTGGGCACCGCGCCGATATTGCCCGCGATCGTGTAATGCGGAAACAGCCCGTCGCCCTGAATGACGTAACCGATCCGGCGGCGCAGCTCGTGCTTGGGCAGCGCGCTAGTGGCCTCGCCATTGATCCGCACCTCGCCCGAGCTGGGTTCGATCAGCCGGTTGATCATCCGCAGTAGCGTGGTCTTGCCCGAGCCGGACGTACCCACGATCACCGTGATCGTGCCGGTCTCAACCGTCATCGAGACGTGGTCGACCGCTGCGGTGTCCTCATAGAGCTTCGTGATCTCGTCGATTTCGATCATTCTTCACGCTCCGTTCGAGGGGTCGTCAGTTCGACGAGGATGTCCATCGCGATGGCCGAGATCAGCGCCAGCGCGACAGTGGGCAATGCGCCCAACAAGATCAGGTCACCCGCCGTCTGGTTCAGACCCTGAAAGACGAATGTGCCATAGCCGCCGCCGCCGATCAGCCCGGCGATCACCGCCAGCCCGATATTCTGCACCAGCACGATGCGCAGCCCCGCCAGCACCACCGGCAGGCCCAGCGGCAGTTCCACCCGGGTCAGGCGCTGGCGCCATGTCATGCCCATCCCGCGCGCGGCCTCGAGCGTGGCGGCGGGCGCGGTTCGCAGCCCGGCCAGCACATTGGCGACCACGGGCAGCAGCGAATAGAGGGTGAGCGCGAGGAAGGCCGGCGCGAAGCCGATCCCGGCGATGCCGATCGCGCGGGCGCCGGGGATGACACCGCTCAGCCAGCTCAGCACCGGGATCATGATCCCGAACATCGCGAGCGAGGGGATCGTCTGCAAGAAGCTCAGCACCGGCAGCAATGCGCGGCGCAGCCCGGCGTTGCGGTGGGACATCACGCCGAGCGGCAGGCCGATCACCGCCGCCGCCAGCAGCGAGCCGAAGGCAAGGCCCAGATGGCGCAGGCTCGCGGTGTAGAACGCGTCCTTCCGGCTCGCGAATTCCTGTGCGATCGACAGATCGCTCAGCGCCCCCGACCACAGCAGCGCCCCGACCAACGCGATCACCAGAACCAGCAGCCCGGCCCGCGCGGCTGGCCCCGGCGACAGCGCGGAAAGCGCATCGGCCATCATCAGCGCGAACACCACCAGCAGGAACCAGAAGCCCGCCGCAGGCGAAACGCGGGCATAGTCACCCGCCTCCGCAAGCAGGGAAGACGCGCCGAGAACCAGCAGCCAGACCAGCCCCGCAAGGCCAAGCGCAGCCCCCGCGATGCGCAGATACGGCCGCGCGGAGGGCAGCCCCAAGACAAGCCCCAGCAGCATCAGCGCCATGCCCGGCCCCGTGATCTGCGGCGCGGCGAGGGTCCAGAGCGCCCTGCCCTCACCGGCGACGATCCGGTTCGCCGCCAAGGTCATGAAGGGCGCGAAGATCGCGGCCAGACCCAGCACCGCGAACAGCACGCCGGGCGGCGACAGCCCCGCCATCGCGGAGCCTGTGCCCGCCCGTTTGCGCGCAGCCGCAGTCAGTTCAGCACTCCGATCTGCGTCAGGTAGTCCTTCGCGACC
Organism: Thioclava sp. PTB-PU3-1; assembly: GCF_055666785.1. NCBI lineage: Bacteria > Pseudomonadati > Pseudomonadota > Alphaproteobacteria > Rhodobacterales > Paracoccaceae > Thioclava > Thioclava sp. PTB-PU3-1. Next base: position 77,021 of record NZ_JBVNVL010000001.1, read on the forward strand.
GCCTCGGCGGGCTCACCGCCGACCTGAATACGACCGTTGAGCTTTTGCAGCGTCTGCATGTCGAGCTTGTCGAAGATCGGGTTCAGCACCTCGGGGATCTTCGGGTATTCCTTCAGCACCGCGTCGCGCACGATCGGGGTGGGCTCGTAGACCGGCTGCACGCCCTTGTCGTCTTCCATCACGACGAGCCCCGCCGCGCCGACACCGCCATCGGTGCCATAGGCCATCGCCGCGTTCACGCCCGAGGTGCCGCGCGCCGCTGCCTGAATGGTCGCCGCCGTGTCACCGCCCGACAGAACCACGGTCTGATCGGGGCTCAGCTTGAACCCGTAGGCCTTCTGCATCGCGGGCAGCACGGCGGGGGACGAGACGAACTCGGTCGAGGCGGCGAGCTTCACATCGCCGCCCTTCGACACCCATTTGCCGAAATCGGACATGGTGGTGAGGTCGTTCTCCTTGGCCAGCGCGCCCGTCACCGCAATCGCCCAGGTGTTGTTGGCCGGCGCGGAGTCGAGCCAGGTGATATCGTTCTGCTTGTCCAGTTCGGCGGCGCGGTCATGGGCCTTGGCGGCATCCTTCCAGATGTCGCTATCGGCCTCGTTGAAGAAATAGGCCGCGTTGCCGGTATATTCGGGGTAGATGTCGATCTGGCCCGCGAGGATCGCCTTGCGCACGACCTGCGTGCCGCCCAGTTGCAGCCGCCGTTCCACCGGCATCCCGGCATTTTCCAGCGATAGCGCGATGATGTTGCCCAAGAGACCGCCTTCGGTGTCGATCTTGGAGGAGACGGTGATATCGGCCTGCGCGGCGGAGGCGAGCGCGCCCCCGAAGACCGCAGCGGCCACGATGAGAGAATATTTCATGGCTGGTCTGGCTCCCTGACTGATGTCTGTGCGTGTCTCGAGACGTGATCCTGCCTGAGGTAGGGCCCGACCCGCGCCCGCCAAGCCTCCCCCGACCCACCAGCCGCATGCGACGCCCCGCCCCGGCCATGGGGCCTTTCAGGGGGTGCGTCACATTTGCGCTAGCCCGGCGCGCCAAGGTTTGCATAAGTAGTCAAAAGACATGCGCGAAGAGGGACGTCATGGTTGGAATTGGAACGGGCCTCGCACGGCTCGCGATGGTGGCGGTGCCGAGCGCACTTGGTGTGGCGGCGATTGTTTTTGCGGGCGATCTGAAATCTCTACCCAGCCCGAGCGAGGCGAACCGACCGGCGACGCTGGTGCGGGTGATCACGCTCGCCCCGATCGAGATGATCCCGCGGGTCACCGGCTATGGCACGGTCGCGCCGGTGCGCGAATGGCGCGCCGTCGCCCGGATCGAGGGGGAAATCCGCGACATCGCCAAGCCGCTCGCGCCGGGCGATATCGTGGCCAAGGACACGCCGCTTTTCACCATCGACGACAGCGATCTGAAGCTGCAGCGCGCCAGTCTCGAGGCGCAGGTCGCGGCCTCCAAGGTCAAGGATGAGACGGTGCGCACGAGCCTCGAGCTGGCGAGCTCCGACCTTGCGCTCGCCCAGGACGAGCTCGACCGCCAGAAGACGCTGCACGATCTGGGCCGGATCACCCAGCCCCAACTCGACGCGGCGCGCCGCCAGCAGCTGACCGCGCAGACCAAGGTGACCGATCTTGAGAGCCAGCTGAAGCTGAATGAGGCCGAACGCGAGGTGCTCGATACGCAGGCGGCGACGATCGACCGGTCCATCGGGTTTTCGACGATCACCGCGCCTTTCGAGCTGCGGGTGAACGCGCTAGACGCGGATCTGGGACAATACGTCAATCGCGGTCAGGTTCTGCTGAGCGGCGAAGGCGTGGCGGCCGTCGATATCTCGGCGCAATTCCCGATCGGGCGGATGGGGCCCCTGCTCCGGCTCGCGGGCGATGGCACCAAGGTCACCGATCTAAAGGCGCGCGTCACCCTGCCCGAACCCGAGCATCCCATTGTCTGGAAGGCCCGGGTCGAGCGGATGGGCGAAGCGATCGACGAGACCACGCAAAGCGCGCCCGTCGTGGTGCGCGTCGACGATCCGCTGGGTCAGGCGCAGGCGGGCGAGCGCCCGCCCCTGCGGCGCAACATGGTGGTGGCGGTGGAACTCGCCGCGCCGAAGCAGAGCCTGCTCGTCGTGCCCGCCGAGGCGGTCGCGGGCGGGAGTGCGATGGTGGTGTCGGAAGATGGCACGCTGGAGAAGCGCGCGGTGAAGACCAGCTTCGTCTCGGGCGATCTGGCGGTGATCGCGCAGGGGCTCAAGGCGGGCGACAAGCTGGTCGTCACCGACCCTTCGATCGCCGTGCCGGGCATGACGGTCAAGGCGACCGAGGATGAGGCGCGCAAGGCCGAGATTGCCGCCGAGGCGCTTGGCCAGACGGCCACCAGCCCGCAACCGGGCAGCGGTGGCGGTGGCGGCGGAGGTGGCGGGGGCAAAGGAGCCGCGCCCGAAGGCGACGCCGCCAAGCCTGCGGGAGATGCGCAATGATCGCGCTTTTCGCTGGTCATCGCACGGCGGCCAATATCGCGATGATCGCGATTGCGGGCCTCGGGCTGATGGCGCTGCCGAGCCTGCAGCGCGACACTTTCCCGGCCACGCCACCCTCGGATGTCTCGGTCCGCATCACCTATCCCGGCGCCGCGCCTTCGGAGGTCGAGACCGGCATCTGCACCGTGACCGATCCGGTTCTGACTCGGGTCGAGAACCTTGCGAAACTGACCTGCCTCGCGCGCGACAACAGCGCCCAGATCACCGCCGAGATGATCGAGGGCGCGGACATGACGCGCTTCTACAACGACATCAAGGATGCGGTGGACGGGATCAATTCCTTCCCCGACAAAGCCGACGATCCGGTGGTGCAGATCGTCGAGCGCACCGCCTCGGTCTCGTCCGTGGCGGTGACCGGGCCGGACGATCCGGCGGTGCTATACGCCTATGCCCAGAGCTTCGCCGATCAACTGCGCGCCGATCCGGCAATCTCGCTGGTCTCGGTGAACGGCTTCTCTGACCGTGAAATCGCGATCGAGTTCGACCGCGCCGCGCTGGAGCGCTTCGGGCTCGACATGGGCTCCGTGGGTGCGACGCTGGCGCGCTACAGCCTCGACATGCCCGCGGGCTCGCTCGAGGGGCGCTCGGGCGAAGTCGCGATCCGCTTTCTCGGCGAGAGGCGCACGCCCGCCGAGCTGGCGCAGATCCCGATTGCGGGAAGTGCTGCGGGCGGCGAGGTGCGCTTGGGCGATGTCGCGACGATCCGCGAAGGCTTCGCCGATCCCTCGCAGGCCACCTATTTCGACGGCAAGCGCGCCGCCATCGTCTCGGTCCAGAAGACCGCCTCGCAGGATGCGCTGCGGGTGCGGGCCGCACTCGATCGCGAGATGGCACAGGCGCAGGCCGAGGCGCCGGGCAATATTCAGCTCGCGATCTCGGCGGATTCCACGCGCAACATCGTCGAACGCCTGCGCATCATCGGGGTCAACGGGCTGCAGGGCCTGATCCTCGTACTCGTCGCGATGTGGCTGTTCTTCGGGCTGCGCATGTCCTTCTGGGTCGCGATGGGCCTGCCGATCAGCTTCCTCGGCGCGATCTTCGCGATGCAGATGCTGGGCTATACGATCAACATGATGACGATGGTGGCGCTGTTGGTCGCCACGGGTCTGTTGATGGACGATGCCATCGTGATCTCGGAAAACATCGTGCGCCGGCGACAAACGGGAGAGCCCGCCCGTGTCGCCGCCGTCAAAGGCACGATGCAGGTCTTTCCCGGCGTTCTGGCGTCTTTCCTGACCACGGCGATGGTGATCGGGCCGCTCAGCTTCCTGACGGGCAATATCGGCGCGCTGCTGAAATACATCCCGATCGTGCTGCTGATCACGCTGACGGTCAGCCTGATCGAAGCCTTCCTGATCCTGCCCGCCCATATGCGCCACTCGCTGAAACACGACATGCGCCCCGGCCCCGTCCAGCGCGCGGTCAACGGCGTCTTCGAGCGGCTGCGCGACCGTGTCATCGTGCCGCTGGCCGGGGTCGCGCTGCGCTGGCGCTATCTGACGCTTGGGCTTGCGATCTTGCTCGTGTCGCTCTCGGTCGCGCCCTTCACCGGGGGCTTCCTGAAATACCAGAGCTTCCCGACGCTGGAGAGCGACACGGTCGAGGCGCGGCTTTTGCTGCCCGCGGGCGCGCCGCTCTCGCTGACCGAGGCGCGGGTGAGCAAGGTCGTCAAGGCGCTCAAGGAGATGGATGCCGAGCTGAGCCCCGCTCAGCCGGACGGCCAGCCCCTCGTGCAAAGCTACACCATCACCTATGGCAGCAATGCCGACAGCCCGACCACGGGGCCGAACATGGCCACGGTGAGCGCCTCGCTGCTGCCCGCAGGGACGCGCACCACCGATGTCGGCACGGTGCTCGACCGCTGGAAGCAGCTGGTCGGCAAGATGCCCGACATGGCCGCCTTCCGGATCACCGACAAGGAACGCGGTGCGGGTGGCAAACCGATCGACCTGCTGGTGACCGGCCCCGATCTCGCTGATCTGGCGACCACCGCACGCGAGCTGCGTCGCTTCTTCCGCGGCTTCGACGGGGTGCGCGATGTGACCTTCGATCTGCAGCCGGGCAAGCCCGAGCTGGTGGTGCGGATGAAACCGGCAGTGGCCAACCTGCTGGGCGTGACGCCTGCCGCGCTGGCGGGGGAGCTGCGCGCGGCCTTCCGTGGCGACAGCGCGGTCAGCTTCGCCGATGCGCGCGGTCAGGTCGATATCGTCGCCCGGCTCGCACCCTCCGAGCGGCGCGCTATCGGCGATGTTCTGGCGCTGCGGGTGCCCGGCAAGAACGGCGCGCTGGTGCCGCTGTCGGCCGTGGCCACGGTCAGCGAGACGCGCGGCTACACCACGATCACCCATGTGAACGGGCAGCGCGCGGTCTCGGTACAGGGCACGATCGATCCGACGCGGGCCAATTCGCGCGAGCTGATGGCCGCGATGCGGGCCGATTACCTACCCGAACTGGCGCAAAAGCGTCCCGACGTGAAAGTGCAGGTTCTGGGCGAGGAACAGGACACCGCGACCACCGGCGCGTCGCTCGTGCGTTTCATGACGGCGGGGGCGATCGGGGTCTATCTGTTGCTGGCCTTCTACATGGGCAGCTTCATCCGCCCCATCGCGGTGATCGCGACGATCCCGCTCAGCCTGATCGGCGTGATGTGGGGGCATGTGCTCTTGGGCCTGCCGCTCTCGCTGCCGAGCCTCGTGGGGCTGGCGACGCTGGCGGGCGTGGTGGTGAACGACGCGATCCTGCTCGACGCCTTCATCGGCGAGCGGCGCGCGACCGGTACCCCGATGCTCGAGGCCGGGAAGGAGGCCGTGCGCGACCGCTTCCGCGCGATCTTCCTGACCTCGCTGACGACGGTGGTCGGGCTTGGCCCGCTTTTGCTGGAGACCTCGACGCAGGCGCAATTCCTGCGCCCGATCGTGGCGAGCCTCGCCTTCGGTCTGAGCGCGGCGACGGTGCTGTCGCTCTTCGTGACCCCTGCGATCCTCGCGGTGCTGGAGGATTTCGGCATCCGTACCGCCGATCCCGAGCCCGAGGAGACGGCCCCCTCGGTCGAGCACCCCGCCGACGCGCTGCGCGTCTGACCGAGGTCTTCGCCCGATCTGGTTCGGAGAGCGTCGGCCTGACGCTCTCCACCTGGAGGCTACCCCCGCCGCTTCGGCTTTGTGACGTCCCCCCCCTTGCAATCCGCACCTCGGTGCCCGGACTATCGCTGTGATTGCCGCGGAAGACGCGACACCCGACGGGCGCGCGCGGTACTCCGCAAATGCGACAGAAATCGAGGAGGAGAATACCCATGAAAGAGATCGGAATGCTGCTGGACGGGGCCTCCGCCCCTGCCGCTTCGGGCGCAAGTTTCGACCGGATCGATCCCGTCACCGGCGCGGTCGCCACCCGCGCCGCCGCGGCGGGGCGTGACGATGTCAAGACTGTCGTGGCCTCTGCCGCGCGCGCCTTTCCCGGCTGGTCCGCGACCGGGCCGAACGGGCGACGCAAGATCCTGTCGAAAGCCGCTGACGTGATGGAGGCTAGAGCCGACGAGTTCATCCAGGCGATGATCACCGAGACCGGCGCGACCGGGCCCTGGGCCGGGTTCAACGTCCATCTCGCGGCAGGCATGATCCGCGAGGCTGCGGCGATGACCACCCAGATCGGCGGCGAGATCATCCCCTCCGACAAGCCCGGCACGATGGCGATGGGCGTTGCGCGCGCCAAGGGCGTCTGCCTCGGTATCGCGCCGTGGAACGCGCCGGTCATCCTCGGCACGCGGGCGGTCGCGATGGCGCTTGCCTGCGGCAATACCGTGGTGCTGAAGGCGTCCGAGATGTGCCCCGCGACGCATCGCCTGATCGGGGAATGTTTCGCCGAAGCCGGACTGCCCGAGGGCGCGCTCAACGTGGTGACCAACGCCCCCGAGGACGCGGCCGATGTGGTCGAGGCGCTGATCGCGCATCCCGCGGTCAAGCACGTGAATTTCACCGGCTCCTCCGCCGTCGGTCGGATCATCGGGCGGCTTGCGGGCGAGCATCTGAAGCCCTCGCTGCTGGAGCTGGGCGGCAAGGCGCCTCTGATCGTGCTCGACGATGCCGATCTCGACGGGGCGGTGAATGCCGCGATTTTTGGGGCCTTCATGAACCAGGGCCAGATCTGCATGTCGACCGAGCGGATCATCGTCGACGAGAAAGTCGCCGACGCTTTCGTCGAAAAGCTCGCCGCACGCGCCAGCGCCCTGCCCGCGGGCGATCCCCGCGGCGAGGTGGCGCTGGGGGCGCTTGTCTCTGAAGCGGCGGCCGAGAAGATGGACGCGCTGATCGCCGACGCGACCGGCAAAGGCGCGAAGCTGGTCGCCGGTGGCTCTCGCGAGGGAACGATCGTCGCGGCCACGCTGCTCGACGGGGTGTCGGAAGGCATGCGCATCTATGCCGAGGAGAGCTTCGGCCCGGTCAAATCGATCATCCGCGTGAAGGGCGACGAAGAGGCGCTGAAAGTGGCCAATGACACCGAATACGGGCTGTCGAGCGCGATCTTCAGCGCCGATGTCTCGCGCGCGATGGCGCTGGCGAACCGGCTCGAAACCGGGATCTGCCATATCAACGGTCCGACGGTGGGCGACGAGCCGCAGATGCCCTTCGGCGGGGTCAAGGCCTCGGGCTACGGGCGGTTCGGCGGACGCGCGGCCATTGCCGAATTTACCGATCTGCGTTGGATCACCGTCGAGGACCCCAAGCAGCATTACCCGATCTGAGCCGGGCTCTCAGAGGGTCGAAACAGCAAGGAGCCGGCCCCCGACACGGGCCGGCGTCACTCATACGAGATCGGGCGCGCCCCGACTCGATCAATCCGCCTTCGGCTTCGGATAGACCGGCAGATGCGGGATCAGAACGTGATCGGGCTGGTCGATCGCAAAGAGGAAGGCCCGCGCGACATCGTCGGGGCGCAGCGCATCCGGTTTCGCCTCGTCGAAGAACGGCGTGTCCACCATGCCCGGATGCAGGCAAGTGACGCGACCGCCCGCCGCGCCAAGCTCCTCGCCGAGATTGTCGGCATAGCCGCGGATGAACCACTTCGTCGCCGAATAGACCGAGCCGAACATCGCGCCCTGCGACGCCTTCGAGCCGGTCAGCACCATATGCCCCTTCGAGGCGCGCAGATGCGGCAGGGTGAATTTCGCGGTGTAGGTCACGGCGAGGCAGTTCACCTCGATCATCTTCTGGAAGCTCTCGACCGATCCGGCCTCGGTCCCGCGCGCCGAAGCGCCAACGCCCGCATTGGCCAGCACCACATCGAGACGCCCGTAATGCTCGACCGCGCGCGCGACCATGCGTTCCTGAGCGTCGGGGTCGGTGACGTCGGTCGGCAGTGCGAGCGCGTTGTCTTCACCCAGATCCTTGACGAGCGCTTCGAGCTTGTCCTCGGAGCGCGCGGCCAGAGCCACTTTGTGACCCGCTTCGACCGCATGGCGCGCGCAGCTCTCGCCGATCCCGGTGGAGGCGCCGGTGATGAGAATGATTTTCGACATGTCAGCCTCTCTGAATTGTGGGAACGAAGAAGGCGCCACCCGGGCCGGGTGGCGCCTCTCGGTATCAGCCCAGCAGGGCCAGCACTTCTTTCGCAGCCGCGTCGGACGACGCCGGGTTCTGGCCGGTCACCAGACGCCCATCGGCCACCGCATGGGGCTGCCAGTCGTCGACGCTCTCGAACTTCGCGCCAAGCTCGCGCAGGCGGGTTTCCAGCAGGAAGGGCACCGCGTCTGCAAGACCCACGCCGCGTTCCTCGCTATCGGTGAAGGCCGAAACCTTGCGGCCTTTCACGATGGAGTCGCCGTTTTTGTCCTTCACCTTGTCGAAGGCTGCCGGGCCGTGGCAGACCGAAGCAACGATCTTGCCGCCATCCCAAGCGGTGCTGATCGCCTTCGCGGAGATATCGCTCTCGGCGAGGTCATACATCGCGCCGTGGCCGCCGGGGATGTAGAGCGCATCATAGGAAGTGATGTCCTCGTCCTCGATCCGCGACGGGTTTTCCAGAACCGCCTTGGCGTCGGCGTCATCCCGGAAGCGCGTCACCGAGGCCGGGGCGTCGTCGCCGGTCACGTCGGAATTCGGGTCGATCGGGATCGAACGACCGCCGATCGTGGCCACTTTCACCTCGTGGCCTGCATCGAGAAAGGCGTAATAGGGCGTCGCCAATTCCTCGTACCAGACGCCGGTCTTTTTGCCGGTGTCGCCAAGGGCATCAGCTGCGGTCGAAAGAATAAGAATACGTGCCATGGGTTTGGCCTCCTTCGTTGTGCGTTTCAGGGCATTTCCGGTCCTGTTCGTCTCGGGCCGTCAACGCGTCCCAGCAGAGATAGGTTGCGTTCACTGATCGAGAAATTGATGCAGACAACGTCAGAAATCGATATTCCGGAGACATGACACCCGACGTATCGCTTTTGCGCGTGTTCCATGCGGTCATGGAAGAACGCAATGTCACCGCCGCCGCCCAGCGGCTCGGCCAATCCCAGAGCACCGTGAGCGCGGCGCTGTCACGTCTGCGTGCGGCGCTGGGTGACGAGCTGTTCCTGCGCGCCCGCTACGGCGTGGAGCCGACTGAAAAGGCCCTCGAGATCGCGCCCGACATCGCCGCCGGGCTAGAGCGGCTGGAGCAGGCCTTCCGCGCCGCCGAGCCTTTCGATCCTGCGCGCACCACGCGCCGCTTCCGGCTGTTGCTGGGGCCCTATGCCGAGATCGTTCTCGCGCCGGAACTTGCGGCGGCCTTTGCGGACAGGGCACCGTCGGCGCGTCTCGAAATCTCGCCCATCGGTCCCGATCTGGACCCCCGCGCGCTTGCCGGGCGGGCTTTCGATCTGGCGGTCGGGCGGTTCGACTCCCCACCCGAGGATCTCGTGGTCTCCGACCTGTTCGAGGACGGGTTCCGCTGTATCGTGGCCCCACAGGCTTTACCCGAGGGCGCGTCGCTCGACCGGAACCTCTATGAGACGTTGCCGCATGTCGTCGTCGCCCCGCCCGGCAAGTGGCGCACCGGAGTTCACAAACGCACCGAGGCGACAGGTTTGCACCGGAACACGGCTGTCGTGGTCACGCATTTCCTGACCGCCGCACCTGCGGTGGCTCGGCTGGGCGGGATTGCCACGGTGCCTGCGCGGGTCGCCGCGATGACCGCCGGACCTTATGGCTTGCGCGATGTTCCCGTGCCGATAGACCTCGGCACCTTCCCCAGCCAGATCGCGTGGCACCCGCATCTACGCCGGGATCAGGGCCATGTCTGGCTGCGCGAGCTGATCCGCGAATTGGTCGCCGAGTTCACGACGCCGGGCTGACGATCGCGCAAAGGCGAACGGTTAGGTGACCCGTCCGCGCGCCTTGAACGCAGGGGTATCCCAGGCCCGCTGCGCCATCACTTCACCGAGGATTCCAGCGGCGCGGGTCACATCGTCTTCATCAAGATAAAGCGGCGTGAAGCCGAAGCGCATCGCGTCGGGCGCGCGGAAATCGCCGATCACCCCGCGCGCGATCAGCGCCTGAACGACCGCGTAGCTGTCAGCGAAACCGAACGACACCTGACTGCCGCGCGCCTCCGGGTCGCGCGGGCTGAGAAGCGTCAGCTCGGGACAGCGCGCCTCGACCTCGCGGATGAAGAGCTCCGACAGCTCGACGGAGCGCTTAAGTACCTCCTCCATCGTCAGCCCGTCCCAGACCTTGAGCGCCTCTTCGAGCGCGGTCATCTGCAGTACCGGCGGCGTGCCGACGCGCATCCGCTCGACCGCGCGGCCGGGGCGGTAGTCGAGATCGAAGGCGAAGGGCGCCTCATGGCCGAGCCAACCGCTCAGCGCGGGGCGCACCGTGTCGGCGATATCGGGGCGGACATAGATGAAGGCCGGGGAACCGGGGCCACCGTTGAGATATTTATAGGTGCAGCCGACCGCGAATTCGGCCCCGTTCGCGGTCATGTCCACCGGCACCGCGCCCGCGCTATGGGCGAGATCCCAGATCATCACCGCCCCGACCGCGTGAGCCTTGCGGGTGATCGCCTCGAAATCATGCATCCGTCCGGTGCGGTAATCGACCTGCGTCAGCATCACCACCGCGACATCTTCGGTGATGGCGTCGACCACATCTTCCGGGGCCGGCGTGCGCAGCTCGTGCCCGCGAGCCAGCGAGCGGATCAGCCCGTCCGCCATGTAGAGATCGGTCGGGAAATTGCCCTTGTCCGACAGGATCACCTTGCGGTCGGGCCGCATTTCCAGCGCCGAGGCCAGTGCCTGATAGAGTTTGATCGAAAGCGTATCGCCCAACACGACCGAGCCCTCCGGCGCGCCGATCAGCCGACCGATCCTGTTGCCGACGCGGGCGGGCTGATCCATCCAATGCGCCTCGTTCCAGCCCCGGATGAGCATCTGTCCCCATTCGTCGCGTGCGCAGCTCTCCAGCCGCTCCGCCACGCCGCGCGGCAGCGGCCCGAGCGAATTCCCGTCGAGATAGATCACCCCCTCGGGCAGATCGAAAAGGTGCTTTCTCGGCAGGTTCGGCATGGTCGTCTTCCTCTTGTTCTCACGGCCCGAAAGCGCGTCTCGAAACCCGGCAATCGGCTGATGGATCACGAAAGTTTCGGCTCCGGCGCACGCTACCCGCGCAACCATGCCCTCGCAATATCCCGCGCTATATGCTCTGTCTCCAAATGGGACGCGAAACGAGCGGGAGGGAACATGGAAGACCTGAGCGGGATCGACTGGGAAGACGCTTTCGAGAACGGCGGCTATATCGAGAATGGCAGCAGCTTCCCCGATCTCTGGGCCAAGCGCGCCGCCGAGTTCCGGTCGCGCCATGCCGATCGGATGAGCGAGGTGGCCTATGGCGATGCGCCCCGAGAAAAGATCGACATCTTCCGCCCCGAAGGCGCGTCCAAGGGGCTCGTGGTCTTCGTCCATGGCGGCTACTGGCTGAAATTCAGCAAGGACATGTGGTCCCATCTGGCAGAGGGCGCGCTGTCGCAGGGCTGGACCGTCGCCCTGCCCGGCTACACGCTCGCCCCCGAGAATAGCATTCCCGGCATCGCGCAGCAGGTCGCGCGCGCCATCGATCACGCAGCAGAGCTGGTGGAGGGCCCGATCCATCTCGTCGGCCATTCTGCGGGCGGGCATCTGGTAACGCGGTCGGTATCCGAGGGCAGCGCGCTGTCAGACGAAACCGCAGCGCGCATCCGGCGAGTGATCTCGGTGAGCGGCGTGCATGATCTGCGCCCGCTGCAGATGCATTCGATGAACGCGCGGCTGGGGATCACGCCCGAGATCGCCGCTAGCGAGAGCCCCGCCCTGCTGAAGCTGCGCCCCGGCGTGCAGGTCACCGTCTGGGTCGGCGCGGCGGAGCGTCCGGAATTCCTGCGCCAGTCGTCCCTGCTCGCCGAGCACTGGCCGGAAGCCGATCTGGTCGCGGCCTACGGGCGGCACCATTTCGACGTGATCGAGGAGCTGTCCGACCCGTCCAGCGCGCTGGTCACGGCGCTTCTGAGCACGGATTAAGAAAGCGTCACCCGCCGCCAAAACCGCCTCACCGTTCCACACATAAGCTTCACGTTCGCGCGCTCGGGCTTTGCTGCGCTTGCATTCTAACCGGCCTTGGGGTCTCAAAAGAGTGCATCTGTGCACCAAAGCGTCTTGCGAGTGTCGAACATGAGCGATGCCAAGAACACCTACGAACACAGCGTTCCCTTCTTCTGGCCGATGGCGGCGGCCATGGAGTGGCAGAAGATCGGGCTCGACGCGGTCGAGAAAGGGCTGACCTATCTCGACGAGGCGGCGAAGATCACGCACCCGCCCGATCCGAAATGGGCCACGAAGAACGCCGTTCTGCTCGATCTCGACACGATGCGGCTGCGCGATTTCGGCGGCACGGGCGGCGGCATTCCGGTGATTGTGGATGCGCCCTATGCCGGGCATTCCTCGACCATCGCGGATTATGCCAAGGGCCAGAGCCTGATCGAGACGCTGCTGGATGCAGGTCTCGGCCGCGTCCTGTGCACCGACTGGAAAAGCGCGACGCCCGAGATGCGCGATTTCGACATCGACAAATACCTCGCCGAGATCAATGTCGCGGTCGATGAGCTCGGCGGGCGGGTGATGCTGGTGGGGCTGTGTCAGGGTGGCTGGATGTCGGCGATGTATGCCGCGCGCTTCCCCGAGAAGGTCGCGGGTCTCGTGCTGGCGGGCTCGCCCATCGACACCGATGCCGGGCACGGTCCGATCCGCAAGCTCGCCCATGAGATGCCGCTCTCGGCCTATCAGGAGATGGTCGAGGCCGGTGAGGGCCGGATGCCGGGGCGGTTCATGCTCACCGGCTGGAAGAACATGCATGCCGATCAGCAGTATTTCGGCAAGTTCGTCGATCTCTACGAGCATATCGATGACCGCAATTTCATGAAGCGCACCGAGCGGTTCGAGAGCTGGTATGAAAACCCCATCGACCTGCCGGGGCGCTATTACCTGCAGGCGATCGACCTGCTGTTCAAACAGAACCTGTTCGCCAAGGGGGAATTCGTGGGCCTCGGGCGCAAGCTCGATCTGAGCGCGATCACCTGCCCGGCCTTCCTGCTTGCGGGCAAGGCGGACGACATCACCACGCGCGAACAGGTCTTCGCGGCCGAGACGCTGCTCGGCACGCCGCGCAAGGATATCGTGCGCCGCCTCGTCGAGGGCGGGCATATCGGCCTCTTCATGGGCAGCCATACCCTCTCGAATGTCTGGCCGGAAATCGGCCAGTGGCTCGGCAAACTCGGGGCCAAAGCTGGAGACACGAACAATGGATCAGACCGTCGCTGAACCGATGACGCAGGATGTGCCGCAAACGGACCGCAAGACAGGTCTGAGCGCGACAGAGGCGGCACAGAGGCTCGAGCGATATGGTCCCAACGCGCTCCAAAGCGACGAGAAAACCCTGCTGCAACGGATCGCGGGCTATTTCTGGGGGCCGATCCCGTGGTTGATCGAATTGGCGGCGCTGTTGTCGCTCGTGCTGCGCGACTGGTCCGATTTCGCGGTGATCTTCGTGATGCTGCTGCTCAACGCCGCCGTGGGCTTCAAGGAAGAGAGCAAGGCGAGTTCGGCCATCGCGGCGCTCAAGGCGCAGCTGGCCCCGAGCGCCCGCGTGAAACGCGACGGGCAATGGCAGGAGATCGCCGCGCGTGACCTGGTGCCGGGCGATATCGTGCGCCTGTCGATCGGTCAGATCGTCCCGGCTGATCTGACGCTATTCGAGGGCAAATATCTCTCCATCGACGAGGCGGCGCTGACGGGCGAGTCGCTGCCCGTCGACAAGGCGGTCGGTGACAGCGCCTATTCCGGCTCGGTGGTGAAGCTGGGCGAGATGACCGGCGAAGTCACGGCGACCGGGATGGAGACCTATTTCGGCCACACCGCCTCGCTCGTGCAGACCACGAACGGCAAATCGCATTTCCAGAAAGCCGTGATGCAGATCGGGAATTTCCTGATCGCGGCGGCGCTGGTTCTGGTGGCGATGATCGTGATCGTCTCGTTCCAGCGCAACAACCCGCCGCTCGAGGTGATCCAGTTCGCGCTGATCCTGACGGTCGCGGCGATCCCGGTCGCGCTGCCCACGGTTCTGTCCGTGACGATGGCGGTGGGCGCGGAACGGCTTGCGCGGATGAAGGCGATCGTCTCGCGGCTGGTCTCGATCGAGGAGCTGGCGGGCGTCGATGTGCTGTGCTCCGACAAGACCGGAACCCTGACGCTGAACGAGCTGACGGTCGAGGACCCGCGCCCGGCAGAGGGCATCGCGGTCGACGACCTGCTGCGCGCATCGGCGCTTGCCTGCGACCGCGACGCGCCCGATGCGATCGACAAGGCGGTGCTGGCGGCGGCGGAGGGCATTGCGCTCGACGCTATCGAGACGCTCAGCTTCACCCCCTTCGATCCGGTCAGCAAACGCAGCGAGGCGGAGGTCCGGCACGAGGCAGATCGCTGGCAGGTCGCGAAAGGTGCGCCGCAGGTGATCGTGGAGCTTGCAGCCCTCGCAGATGAGGCGCGCAAGGCGGTGGAGGACGAGGTCGAAACCCTTGCGCAGCAGGGCTATCGCGCGCTCGGGGCCGCACAGAAGCGCGCCGGGCAGGATTGGGAATTCCTCGGTCTGCTGCCGATCATCGACCCGCCGCGCCCGGATGCGGCCAGCACCATCGCTGAGGCCCGCAACATGGGGATCGACGTCAAGATTATCACCGGCGACCACGAGGCCATTGCGCGTCAAATCGCGGGCAAGCTCGATCTCGGGCAGAAAATCTACCCGGCGGGCCAGTTGCTCGATGGCGACCCGGCGACGGTGGAGGCCAATGTCCGCGCCGCCGACGGCTTCGCGCGCGTCCTGCCCGAGCACAAGTTCCGCATCGTCGAGGTGTTGCAGGCCGGGCATTCCATCGTCGCGATGACCGGGGACGGGGTGAACGACGCCCCTGCCCTGCGCAAGGCCGATGCCGGGATTGCGGTGAGCGGGGCCACCGATGCCGCGCGCGCCGCCGCCGATCTGGTGCTGACCGACAAGGGCCTGTCGATCATCACCACGGCCATCGAGGAAGCGCGGCGGATCTTCGAGCGGATGACGAGCTACGCCACCTTCCGCGTGGCCGAGACGATCCGTGTGCTCTTGTTCATGACGCTCTCGATCCTGATCTTCGATTTCTACCCCGTCACCGCGATCATGATCGTGCTGCTGGCGGTGCTCAACGATTTCCCGATCATGATGATCGCCTATGACAATGTCTCGGTCTCCCCACGCCCGGTGCGCTGGGACATGCGACGCGTGCTGACGGTGGCAGCGACACTTGGCGTGACCGGGGTGATCGAGACCTTCGTGCTGTTCTGGTTCGTCGATGCCTATCTCGGCCTGCCGCGCGAGCAGATCCAGACGATCATCTTCCTCAAGCTTCTCGTCTCGGGGCATATGACGCTGTTCGTGACGCGCCATCAAAGCTGGTTCTGGCGGCGGCCCTTCCCGGCGCTGCGGCTGTTTGCGACGACCGAGGCCACGCAATTGCTGGGCACGCTGATCGCGGTTTACGGGCTTTTCGTGACGCCGATCGGCTGGGGTCCCGCGCTGCTGGTCTGGCTCTATTGCCTCGTCTGGCTGCCGCTTGAGGGGGCGATGGCCTTGCTCATACGCGCGCTTTATGATCGCAGGGCACAGGCGCGCGGGCACTAAGCCCCTCACGGCGCTTGCAGGAGGCACATGACGGACGACGCGCAAGAGGCACAGGACACGCCAGCGGGCAAGTTTGGACGCGGATTGCCGGTGGGCATCTGGGCGCTGGGGTTCGTGTCGCTCTTCATGGATATCTCCTCCGAGATGATCCACGCGCTGCTGCCGGTCTATCTGATGACCGGGCTTGGCGCGACGGCGCTGGCGGTGGGCGTGATCGAAGGGATCGCCGAGGCCACCGCCGCGATCACCAAGGTCTTCTCGGGCGCGCTGTCGGACCGGATCGGGCGGCGCAAGGAGCTGGCCGCGCTCGGCTACGGGCTGGCGGCTGTGACGAAACCGATCTTTCCGCTCGCGCCGACCTTCGACTGGCTGGTGGCCGCGCGCTTCATCGACCGGGTGGGCAAAGGCATCCGGGGCGCACCGCGCGACGCGCTGATCGCCGACCTCGCGCCAGGCAAAATGCGCGGTGCGGCTTTCGGGTTGCGGCAATCGCTCGACACGGTGGGTGCGTTCCTCGGGCCGCTCGCCGCGATCGGGCTGATGTGGCTGTTCTCGGACGATTTCCGCTCGGTCTTCTGGGTCGCGGTGATCCCGGCCTTCCTGTCGCTCGGGCTGATCCTGTTCGTGGTGAAAGAGCCTGTCCATCCCCGCACGCAACGCCGCGTGCGCAATCCCCTCGCCCGTTCGGAACTCAAGCTCCTGGGCCCTATGTTCTGGTGGGTCGTGGTGGTCGCGACGCTCTTCACCCTCGCCCGGTTCAGCGAGGCCTTCCTGATCCTGCGCGCCAATGACGACGGCATTCCGGTGATGCTGGTACCGCTGGTTCTGGTGGGCATGAACGCGGTCTATGCGCTGATCGCCTATCCGGTGGGTGCGCTTTCCGACCGGGTCGGGCGCGTGGGGCTGCTGCTGGTCGGGCTGGGGCTGTTGATCGCGGCGGACCTGACGCTGGCGCTGGTCGGCGGGATCGGCGGGCTTGCGGTCGGCGTGCTGCTCTGGGGGATGCATATGGGCTTCACCCAGGGGCTGCTGGCCGCGCTGGTAGCCGAAGCGGTCCCGGCAGAGCTGCGCGGCACCGCCTTTGGCATGTTCAACCTCGTGACCGGCGTGGGGCTTCTGATTGCAAGCGTGCTGGCCGGGGCGCTCTGGGAAATCGGCGGCGCCCAATGGACCTTCTTGGCCGGCGCAGGCTTTGCGACGACGGCGGCGCTGAGCCTGTTGCCGCTGCGCGCGCGGTTCAATGGCACGCATAAACCCAAGGAGGCAGCCTGACGCAGAGAGCGCCGCGCGGAGACCCCGCGCGACGCTCGCAACACTTGAAACAGCTCAGGCGGTCGCCTCGACCTCCAGTTCCAGCTCCTCGATCATCGCATCGCGCATGACGAATTTCTGCGGCTTGCCCGAGACCGTCAGCGGCAGGCTCTCCTTGAAGCGGATCACCGCCGGGACTTTGAAATGCGCGATCTCATCGCGGCAGAACGCGCGGATAGCGTCTTCGGTCAGCTCGGCCCCGTTGCGCGGGACGATCCATGCGGCGACGATCTCGCCGAACTTGTGATCCGGGATGCCGAAGACCTGCGCCTGACTGATATCGGGATGGGTGTAGAGGAACTCCTCGACCTCGCGCGGATAGACGTTCTCGCCGCCGCGCACGATCATGTCCTTCACCCGGCCCGTAATGTTGCAATAGCCCTCGCTGTCGATCCGGGCGAGATCGCCCGTATGCATCCAGCCGTCGGCATCGAGCGCCTCATCCGTGCGCTCGGGCTCGCCCCAATAGCCGCACATGACCGAGTAGCCGCGCGTCAGCAGCTCGCCCTGCTCGCCCACATTGGCAAGCGAGCCATCCTCGCGCACGATCTTCACCTCGAGATGCGGCTGCACCAGCCCGACCGAGGAGACGCGTTTCTCCAAAGGCGTATCGGTGGCCGACTGGAACGAGACCGGCGCCGTCTCGGTCATCCCGTAGGCAATGGTCACTTCCGACATGTGCATCTTCGACTGCACCTGCTTCATCACCTCGATCGGACAGGGCGCGCCCGCCATGATGCCGGTGCGCAGCGAGGACAGATCGTGGTTCGCGAAATCGGGATGCTCCAGGATCGCGACGAACATGGTCGGCACCCCGTAAAGCGCGGTGCAGCGCTCGGCGGCGACGCATTCCAGCACGCTCTGGGGATCGAAGCCTTCGCTCGGCACGACGATGGTCGCGCCCTTGGTGACACAGCCCAGCGTGCCCATCACCATGCCGAAACAGTGGTAGAACGGCACCGGGATGCAGACGCGGTCCTGCTCGGTCGCCAACATCGCGTGGGTCACGAAATGCGCGTTGTTGACGATGTTGCGATGGGTCAGCGTCGCGCCTTTCGGCGACCCGGTCGTGCCGGAGGTGAACTGGATGTTGATCGGCTCGTTCGGGTCGAGCCGAGCGGTGATCGGATCGAGCGCGGCCCGGTCCTGCGCCTCGCCCAGCGCCTCCACATCCGAGAAGCGATGACATCCGGGATGCTGGGTCTCGCCAATCGTGATGATATCGCGCAGGTCGGGCAGTTTGCGCGTCTCGAGCTGTCCGGGCTCACTCTTCGCAAGCTCCGGCAGCAGGCGCTGGATCATCGACAGGTAATCCGAGCTCTTGAAGGTCTCCGCCAGCACCAGCCCCCGGCAACCTGTCTTGCGCAGCGCGAATTCCAGCTCGTGCAGGCGATAGGCCGGGTTGATGTTCACGAGGATCACCCCGATCCGCGCCGTCGCGAATTGCGTCAGCAGCCATTCCGAGCGGTTGGGCGACCAGATGCCGAGCCGGTCGCCATGGCGAAGACCGAGTGCAAGCAGACCCGAGGCCAGCCGATCGACCCGTGCCGCGAATTCCGCCCAGGTCCAGCGGATGCCTTCCGAGGTGAAGATGGCAGCCTCGCGATCAGGCCAACGCGCGGCGCTGCGCTTCAGCACGGCCGGGATCGTGTCCTCGATCAGCGGGGTATCGGTCGGCCCGGCGACATGGGCCAGACCGCGTTTCGGGGCCACACCGAGTTCAGGGTGCGGGTTCGTCTCGCTATGCATGATTTCCTCCTCTGACACCCCATCGCCGGCACATCGGGCCAACGATCCTCCATGGGGGCGCTCATATTAAATGAACGATGGTTCATTTAATGCAACCCCAAAGCGTCAAGACAAGGAATTCCTGCCCTGCTCGCGAAACCGTGTTCGAGACGGTGATCGCCGCGGAGCCCAGCAAAATCTGACGACTCGCCGCGTTTCTGCTATAATTGGAGAATGTCGAATCTTCTGGGGAGGAGAGAGAATGCGACCGGAACTCACGACGCGCCGCCGCGCTTTGCGTCTTGCGTTCGAGCGTTACATCGAGGCGGACAGAGCGTGGCGAGACGCGCTTGTGGCCTTGAACGACTGGTTTCCGCCAAGCGCGGACCGTCGTCCGGGAATGATCGGAAATCCGGGTTCACCGATACGACGGCTCTATGACGCGCGCAGCCGGGCGCTGGTGCGCCTCGAGGTCACGCAGGTCAAGCTGGCCACCGCGAAACGACGGCTGGCAGAGCGCCGCGCGCGCGAACTGCCGCCCGTGTTTCTGATCGGGCCACCCTGCTGACAGCAATGCGCCGCGTTTAGGCGACGTCCCTTCAAAGTCACGGCGGAAGCGCGTTTCCGTCCTTGGGGGTGCTTGTCATTTCCCCAAGGCTGACGCAGCTTCGCAACGGGCAGCACCGGACGAGTAACGGTGCGGCGGGGTCCGACTCGCGCCTATAGCCCCGATACGCCCCTTCTCTGGAGAGCTTCATGAGCAGTTTCGTCACGATCACCCACGAGGATTGCCTCGGTCACGATACCGGGCCTCATCATCGCGAGCGTCCGTGGCGGCTCGAGACGGTGCGCGGACTGATCGACGAGATGGAGCTGCCCGTCATCGAGGCGCGTGAGGCGAGCGACGAGGATCTCCGGCTGGGCCATGATCCGGCCTATCTCGAAGCGCTCGAAGAGGTCTTCGCGCGGCAAGAGCATGCCGATCTCGACTCGGACACCCATGTCTCGCCCGGGTCGCGCCGTGCGAGCCGTCTGGGCGCGGGCGGTGCCTTGCAGGCGGTCGATCTTGTTCTTTCGGGCGAGGCCAAGCGCGTCTTCGTGGCGACCCGCCCTCCGGGGCACCATGCGACGCGGACGCGGGCGATGGGGTTCTGCATCTATGGCAATACCGGGCTTGCGGCGCTTCATGCGCTCGAACGGCATGGCCTGTCGCGTGTTGCGGTGCTCGATTTCGACGTGCATCACGGCAATGGCACGCAGGATATCCTCTGGGACGAGCCGCGCAGCCTGTTCATCTCGTCGCATCAGGAGCCCAAGTCTCTCTGGCCGGGCACCGGGGCACGCTCGGAGACCGGGGCGCATGACAACGTGCTCAACCTACCGCTCGCCAGCGGAAGCGGCGCCTCCGAGATGAAGGTCGCCTGGGAAGACGGGCTGGCCCGGCTCGAGGCCTTCAAACCGGAGCTGATCATCGTCTCCGCCGGGTTCGACGCGCATCGCGAGGACGATATCTCCGGGCTGCTCTGGACCGCGGGCGATTACTGGTGGCTGACCAATGCGATCCGGGGCGTCGCGCGCCGCTGTTGCGAGGGGCGTATCGTCTCCTGTCTGGAGGGCGGCTATAACCCGACCGCGCTCGCGGAAGGGGCTGCGGCCCATCTCGAGGCCTTGGCGCGCTGATATCCGAGACGCGACAGGCCGGGTCCGGTTCGCTCCCCCCTAAAGACAAAGACAGGCACGAGATGGCACGTAACCGCTACTATTCCGGCCCGGTCACGGACCATTTCGACGGCGAGCGGTTTCACCCGCATGGACAGCCCTCTACCGATCGCTCCCTGCGCGATATTCTCAAATGGCATCGCGAAGGGCAGCGGGCGCGCTGGCCCAAACATGTCCCCGTCGCGCCGAGCGTGCCGCCCGCGCGTAGCGACGCGGCGCGGCTGACCATGGTCGGCCATGCCTCGGTGCTCATTCAGGTCGCGGGGCTAAACCTGCTGACCGATCCGGTCTGGTCGGAGCGCGCGAGCCCGCTGCGCTTTGCCGGGCCCCGGCGCGTCACCGCGCCCGGTGTCGCCTTCGACACTCTCCCGCCGATCGACGCGGTTCTGATCAGCCATAACCATTACGACCATCTCGACACCGTCACTTTGCGCAAGCTGCATGCGCGCCACCGCCCGAAGATGATTATGCCGCTGGGCACGGATGCGACGGTGCGAAAAGCGGTGCGCGACGCGCAGATCGAAACCGGGGATTGGCACGACCGGATCGCGCTGGCCCCCGGCATCTCGGTTGCGCTGACGCCTGCGAACCACTGGTCGGCGCGCGGTCTCGGCGACCGACGCATGGCGCTCTGGAGCGGGTTCTGGATCGACACGCCGCAGAGCCGGATCTGGTTCGCGGGCGATACCGGTTATGGCGACGGGGCGCTTTTTCGCGATATCCGCGCCCGGCACGGCGCGCCGGACATCGCGGTGATCCCGATCGGCGCCTATGAACCGCGCTGGTTCATGCAGCCCCAGCATGTCGCGCCCGAGGAGGCCGTGCGCATCTTCACCGATATCGGCCCCACGCAGGCGCTTGGCTGTCATTGGGGGACGTTCCAGCTGACCGACGAGCCGCGCGAGGAACCGCCCGCCCTGCTGGGTCGTAGCCTCGCAGCCTCGGGGATCGCGGCGGAGCGCTTCCTCCCCTTCGCCCCGGGCGAGGTCTATCTGGCACCTTCCACGACCTGAGCGCATTGCCCTGACGTGACGCAGGGTCACGTCAGCGTTGACGGAGTCTCGCTCCCTAAATATAAAACTGACGTCAGTTTCATATTTGGAGCGGAAACGTGAAGCCCTCTCTCGCAAATGCGTCACAGGACGCCGCCGTGTTCTCTTTCCCGGAGCATCTTGCCACGACCAGCGCCGGACGCCCGAAGGGAGAGCGCACCCGCGCCCAGCTTCAGATCGCCGCCTGTAAGGTTTTGCAAGACGGCGGGCCGCAGGGCCTGACCGTGGCGGAAATCTGCAAGGAAGCCGGCGTCTCGAACGGCACGTTTTACCTTTACTTCAAGGATCGTAACGCCCTGCTCGACAGCCTGTTGCGCGACTTCGTGGCCTTCCTCCAACTGGCGATGCGCGCGGCGAGCGAGCGCGAAGGCCATGATGCGCCGCGCGCGGCGACCCGCGCCTATCTCCGTCTGTTCGAGCGAAATAGCGGGTTGATGCGCAGCTTGATCCACCCGACCGACGGCTTCCCCGAGGCGCAGGCGGCGTTTCAGACGCTGAACCGGGAGTGGATCGAGGCGGTGGTCGCCTCCGTGGAACGCAGGCAGCGGCATGAGGGCAAGACGGCGCCCCCACGCGACGAATTGCTGCGCCGCGCCTATGCGCTGGGGGGCATGGTCGATCAATACCTCTCCAATCTTCTTCTGGCGAAGGACCCCGCGCTGATCGAGATATCGCAGGATCGCGATGCGGTGCTGGAGACGCTCTCGCTGCTCTGGGACCGGGGGATGACGGCATGAGCACCATTCCTGGCGCCGAAAAACTCTCCCGCGCGGAGCTGCAGCCCGAGATCGAACGCCGCTGGCAGGCGCAGCGCGCCCATGTCACCGCGCATTCTGCCTTCTACCAAAGGCTCTGGCAGGGACGCAGGCCGCCCGAAGATCTGCGCGACCTGCCCGAATTGCCTCTCTCCGACAAATCGCAACTGCGGATCTCGCAGGCCGAGCATCCGCCCTTCGGCGACTACCTCGCCGCCACGCGCAGCACCGCCAATCGCCTGCATCGAACCTCGGGCACCACGGGTCAGGCGATGAACCTCGCGCTCTCGGCCCGCGACGCGTTGGTGACGCAGGAGGTCGGCGGGCGCTGTCACCGCTCTGCGGGGCTGACGGCGGAGCATACGGTGGTGCATTGCCTGAACTACCAGATGTGGATGGGCGGGCTGACCGATCACATGACGCTGGAGGCCACGTGCGCGCTGGTCGTGCCTTTCGGCGTCGGCTCGACCGAGCTTCTGATCCAGACGATCCGCGAGGTCGGCATCACCGCGATTTCCTGCACGCCCTCCTACCCGTCCGTCCTCGAACGGGTCATCGCCGAGAAACACCCCGGACTGACGCCGCGCGATCTGGGCCTCAAGCTGGGTCTGTTCGGGGGCGAGCCGGGGCTCGACGACCCCGCCTTCCGCGCCCGCCTGCGCGTGACCTGGGGGATGGAGCCGCGCAACGCGAATTACGGCGTCTCGGACGTCTTCTCGAACTTCGCGGCGGAATGTCCGCATGACACGAAGCTGCATTTCATGGCCGCCGACGTGCTGCATCCCGAACTGATCGACCCCGATACCGACGCGCCGATCCCGCTGGAGGCCGGGGCGCGCGGCGAATTGGTTCTGACCCACCTCGTGCGCGACTGCCAGCCGCTGGTGCGGTTCCGCACGGGCGACATCATCACCATCGGCGAGACCGAGCCCTGCGCTTGCGGCTGCACCGGGTTTCGTTTCTCGGTCGTCGGGCGCTCCGATGACATGGTGGTCGTGCGAGGCCTGAACATGTTCCCTTCGATGGTCGCCGCGGTGCTCAACGAAATCCCCGAGCTGTCAGGCGACTACCGCATCACCCTCGACACGCCGCCGCCCTATGACACCCTGCCAGTCAGCGCGGAACTGGCGGAAGGCGTCCACGCCACGCCCGATCTTGCGCGCAAGGTGGAGCAGCGGATCAAGTCGAAACTGGGTGCGACGGCGAGCGTCACCCTCCTGCCCGCCCACAGCTTCCCGCGCACCGAGGGCAAGACCAAACGCGTCATCCGGAGTTTCCAATGAGCCATTTCAGCTACGACACCGTCCTGAGCCAGCTTGGCGCCAAGGGCGTGCGCACCATCACCCTCAACCGCCCCGAACGCCTCAACGCGATGAACCGTCAGCTGGTCGCCGATGTCGCGCGCGCCTTTGAGGACGCCAATGCCGACCCGGCCACCAAGGCGATCATCTTCACCGGGGCGGGCAAGGCCTTCTGCGCGGGCGATGACCGCAAGGCCCATACCCATCCCGAAACCGAGACCGAGGCCCGCGAGATCGTGCACGCGATCCAGCGCGCGACCCATGCGATTGCGCTGGGGGAGAAACCCGTGGTCGGCGCGATCAACGGCTGGGCCGTCGGCGGCGGCTTGGAATGGGCGATCAATTGCGACTTCCCGATCTGGGCCGAAAGCGCCAAGGGCTTCTTCCCCGAGGTCTCGCTGAACCTTTTCGTCACCGGGGCCGTCACCTCGCTCCTGCCCGCGCTGGTCGGGCTGAACAAGGCGCGCGAGATGCTGATCTTCGGCGACCGGTATTCGGCGCAGGACATGGGCGAGATCGGACTGGCGTGGAAGGTGGTTGACGACGCCGCGCTGATCGCGGTGGCTGTCCAGACCGCCGAACGGCTCGCCGACCTCCCCGTCCTGTCGGTCCGCGCGATGAAACGCGTTCTCAATCACGCCGCGGTGCCGGACCTGCACCGGGCGCTGCAGCTCGAGACCGATGCCACGGTCGCGGGTTTCCTCGACCCGGAGACGACGCGGCGCGTGACCGAGTTCTGATCTGCGCGGGCAGAAGCTTTTTCAAACTCCGTCACTTATTGGGATTGCTTGCTTGTGGTGACCGGAACGAAGGGTCAGATTGAGGTCGGCGGACATCCGTGTGCCGCGCCCCGGTTGCGGGGCAACCGCACGGCGGAAAGAGAGGGATGACATGAGCTGGTCCTATTCAATCGGCAAGATCGGCGGCACGGTTCTCAGGGTGCATGTCACCTTCGTTCTGCTGATCATCTGGATCACCGCCTCGGCCTGGGCGGCGGACGGACCGCAGGCCGCACTGGTGAACATGCTCTTCATCCTGTCGGTCTTCGCCTGTGTCGTGCTGCACGAATTCGGCCATGCGACGATGGCGGCCCGGTTCGGCGTGCGCACCCCCGACATCACCCTTCTGCCGATCGGCGGACTGGCGCGGCTGGAGCGGATTCCGGAAAACCCCAAGCAGGAAATCCTGATCGCGGTGGCGGGCCCTGCGGTCAATGTGGTGATCTTCCTGATCCTGACGATCTTTCTTGGCGGTAGCGGCTGGCTGAGCGACCTGCAATCGCTCGACAATCCGGCGCAAAGCTTCTGGGGCCGGCTCGCGCTGGTGAACGCGCTTCTCGTGGCGTTCAACCTGATCCCGGCCTTCCCGATGGATGGCGGGCGGGTGTTTCGCGCCGTGCTTGCGCTCTTCATGGACCGGGTGAAAGCCACGCAGGTCGCGGCGCGCACCGGGCAAGTCATCGCCGTGCTCTTTGCCTATTGGGGGCTGACGAGCGGCAACCCGATCCTCGTGCTGATCGCGGCGTTCATCTTCTTCGCGGCCGGGGCGGAAAGCTCGGATGCGGCGATGCGTGGCCTCGCCCATCGTTCGGCCGCGCGGGACGCGGTGATCACCTCCTTCGTGTCGCTCACGCCCGACGACACGCTCGACACCGCCGCTCAGGCGATCCTGCACAGCTCGCAATCGGAATTCCCCGTTCTCACGCCGGACGGGCAGTTCGTCGGCTTCGTTACCCGCGAGAGCGTGCTGGCCCGGCCCGACCCCGAATTCCGCCAGCGCGCCGTTTCCGAGATCATGTTCGACAACGTGCCCGTCGTGTCGCTGAAAACCGGGATGGACGATGTGCTCGACGCGTTCGCGAAAGGGCGTATTCCCGCGGTGGCGGTGATCGGCAAGACCGGGAATTTCGTGGGCTTCATCAATCGCGAAAATATCGGCGAGTGGTTCATCCTCGCCCGCGGCAGCTAAGAGGGGCGCTCGCTCCCGGCCCTAGAGATAGACCGACAGCCCCCGCCAGCCTGCCAGCACCGCCGAAATTGCCATGACCACGATGGCGAGAGAGCGATACTGCGTATTGTCAAGCCGCGCGAAGGCCGCGGTCCCCGCCCATGTCCCCAGCGCAAGCGCAGGCACCGAGACCAGCGTCAGCCAGAGCGCATCGCCATTCACAGCACCCGCCCAGATCAGCCCCGGCGTGGCCAGCAGCGAGGCCACGAAGAAGAACAACAACAACGAGGCCCGCGTCTGCACCGCCGTGGTGCCCGCGCCGAGATAATAGGCCACCGCAGGCGGGCCCGGCATCGCGGCCAGTCCGGAAAACGCCCCCGAGGCGACGCCCGCCAGCAGCGCGAGCCCGCCATGGGGATGCGGGCGCGCAGGCTTGTAGCGCAACAGCAGCGCCAGCCCCGCCAGCACGGCGAGCGCGATCATCACCCGCGCGGCATCGGCGCTGACGGCGGTGAGCGCGAATATCCCGACCGGCGTGCCGAGCACTGCGCCCAGCGACAGCCGCGCGAGCGAGGGTTTGTCCACATGCCCGTGCAGGGTGAAAAGATCGCGGCACCCGACCACGACCTGCAGCAGCACCGCCAGCGTCACAGCCTCGATCGGCGGCACCATCAGTGAGACGATCGGCACCGCGGCCAGCGCGAAACCGAACCCCGCGATGCCGCGCAGGAAAGCCGAGAAGAACACGGCGGTGATGACCAGCAGGGTCGTTGTGCTCAGCATCCGGTCACGTCTCGGCGAGCGCGATGCGCGCCGCACAGCCTGCCGCGCAGAAGGCGACCAGCCCCTCGACCGAGGCTTGCGCATCTGACTGCGAGGCCAGCGCCGCGATCCGCCATTCCGAGGTCAGGAAGGCCAGAAGGGCTGCGACCGAATAGACGAACCCTTCGGCCACGACCGCCCGGCTGACCTTGGGATGCAGCGCGCAGATCTCGTCCATGAAGCGCTGCGCGGTCGGGTCGAACAGATCGGTCGAGATATCCGCCCAGGCCGGATCGGCCGAGACCATCGCCACAAGCCGCGCATAGGCCAACCATTGCGGATCGCTGCCCGCCGCCTTCGCCAGATAGGGCCGGAAGAAGCAGCCGAGGATCGCCGTCAGATCGAGCGCCCCCTGCCCCTTCGCCTGCGCCAGAGCCTCCAGACGCAGACGCGCCAGCTCTTCGGCGCGCCGCTCTACCACTTCGCGAAACAGCGCCTCTTTCGAGCCCCCGTGATGGTTCACCAGACCCAGCGGCACCTCGGCCAGCGCGGCGATGTCGCGCACTTTCGCGCCCTCGAATCCGTCCCGCGCGAAGACCGTTTCCGCCGCATCGAGAATCCGTGAACGACTCGCGAGAGAGCGCTTCGACGGCGCCCTAAGCCTTTGTTTCTCGGTCGTCTTTTTCGTCATCAGATCGGGGCTTGCTTATTTTGAACAATGGTTCAATTTAAGAATGTCTGGGAGGAGACGCAACATGACAAATACGAGGGGCACGTTCGCCCTGATCGGTGCGGGCCCGATGGGTCTGGCCGCGGCCAAGGTGCTGGGCGAACAGGGCGTGGACTATCAGGGCTTCGAGCTGCACAGCGATGTGGGCGGGCTCTGGGATATCGAGGGCGCGCATTCGACGATGTATGAAAGCGCGCATCTGATTTCCTCGAAGCGGATGACGGAATTCACCGATTTTCCGATGCGCGAGGAGGTGGCGGAATATCCGAGCCACCGCGAGATGGCGCAGTATTTCCGCGATTTCGCCGATCACTTCGACATTCGCCGCCATTACCGTTTCGGTGCGGAGGTGACGAAGCTGGAGCCGCTGGGCGGCGATGGCGAAGGCTGGCGGGTCAGTTGGCGCGATAGCGAGGGCGAGCATTCCGAGATCTATGCAGGCGTGCTGATCGCCAATGGCACGCTTTCCGAGCCGAACATGCCGGACTTCCCCGGCCAGTTCGACGGCGAGCTGATCCATTCCTCGGCCTATCGCGATCCGTCGCAATTCAAAGGCAAGCGCGTGCTCGTCGTGGGTGCGGGCAATTCCGGCTGCGACATCGCGGTCGATGCGATCCACCACGGCAAAAGCTGCGATCTGTCGATGCGGCGCGGCTATTACTTCGTGCCGAAATACGTCTTCGGCAAACCCGCCGACACGCTGGGCGGCGCGATCAAGCTGCCGATGTGGCTCAAGCGCAAGATCGACGGCGCGCTGCTGAAATGGTTCGTGGGCGATCCGCAGAAATACGGGTTTCCCAAGCCCGATTACAAACTCTACGAGAGCCATCCGATCGTGAACTCGCTGGTGCTGTTCCACGCAGGCCACGGCGATCTGAAAGTGCGCGCCGATATCGAGCGGCTCGACGGCAAAACGGTGCATTTCAAGGATGGCACGCAGGCCGAGTATGACATGATCCTCGCGGCCACCGGCTACAAGCTGCACTACCCGTTCATCGCGCCCGAGCTGCTGAACTGGCAAGGCGATGCGCCGCATCTGTACCTGAACGCGATGCATCCCAAACGCGATGATCTCTTCGTGCTGGGAATGCTGGAGGCGAGCGGGCTTGGCTGGCAGGGCCGCCACGAGCAGGCCGAGATGGTGGCGCGCTACATTCGCGGGCTGCGCGACGGCGCCGAGGCCGCGAAGCGCCTGCAGGCGAAGAAGGCCGAAGGGTTCGAGCGAGCGACCGGCGGCATGGCCTATCTCAAGCTCGCGCGGATGGCCTACTACGTGGACAAGGCGACCTATCGCAAGGCGGTCACCGGCTGGATCAAGGCGCTCGGCGGGAAGGCCACGGCATGACGGGGCTCGACGCGGTTCGGCTCAATTTCAGCCCCGGCGCCCTGCATCTGCTCAACGCGATCCTCGGCATCGTCATGTTCTCGGTCGCGATCGATCTATCCCCACGCGATTTTCGCCCGCTGGTGCGCAGGCCCTGGGCGCTGATCGTGGGGTTCACGTCGCAATTTCTGGTGCTGCCCGCGCTGACCTTCGGGCTGGTGCTGGCGCTGAAGCCCAGCCCCTCGATTGCGCTGGGGCTGATCCTCGTGGCGGCCTGCCCGGGCGGGAATGTCTCGAACTTCTTCACCCATCGGGCGGGCGGGAACACGGCGCTGTCGGTCTCGCTGACCGCCTTCGCCACGGTAGCGGCAATCGTGCTGACGCCGCTCAATATCGCGTTCTGGGGCAGCCTTTACGCGCCGACGCGCGCGCTGCTGCACGAGACCCATATCGACCCGGTGAGCGTGGCGATCACCGTCGGCGTCATGCTTCTGCTGCCGCTGATCGCCGGGATTGCGCTGAACCATTACCGCTATGACCTCACGACGCGCATCCGCGATCCGCTGAAATGGATCTCGATGGCAATTTTCGTGGCCTTCGTGGCGCTCTCGCTGAGTGCCAACTGGCAGTATTTCGTGCAATTCGTCGGGTTGATCGCGGGGATGGTCGTGATGCACAACGCACTGGCCTTCGCGGGCGGCTATGGCACCGCGACGCTAGCGCGGCTGTCGCCCTTCGACCGGCGCGCGATCACCATCGAGACGGGCATCCAGAATTCCGGCCTCGGCCTCGTGCTGATCTTCGCCTTCTTCGGCGGCTTGGGCGGCATGGCGATCGTCGCGGCCTTCTGGGGCATCTGGCACATCATCGCGGGCTTCGCGATCTCGACACTCATGAGACGAAAGGAGGCCGCGCGATGACCCGGATCCTGATTACCGGTGCAGGCGGCATGATCGGTCGCGTGCTGACAACTGAGCTGTCTGAGAGCGGCCATGAGGTCATCGCGACCGATCTGGCGGCCCCCGAGACCCTGCCCGAAGCCGTGCGCTTCGTGGCGATGGATGTGACCACCGATGCCCCCGGCAAGGTCATCGCGCGCGAACGGCCGGAGGTGATCGTGCATCTCGCCTCCATCGTGACGCCGGGCCCCGGCATGGGGCGCGAGCTAGCCTATAAGGTCGATGTGGAGGGCACGCGGAAGGTGCTGGAGGCGGCACTTGCGGTCGGGGTTCGGCGGCTCGTCGTGACCTCCTCGGGCGCGGCCTATGGCTATCACGCCGACAACCCCGTGCCGCTGCGCGAAAGCGACCCTGTGCGCGGCAATCCCGAGTTCGCCTATGCCGATCACAAGCGGCAGGTCGAGGAGATGCTGGCCGAGGCGCGCGACACCCACCCTGCCCTCGAGCAGGTCGTGCTGCGGGTGGGTACGGTTCTGGGCAAGGGCACCGACAACCAGATCACCGCGCTTTTCCGCAAGCCGCGCCTGCTCGCGCTGAGAGGCTGCGAGAGCCCCTTCGTCTTCATCTGGACCCGCGATCTCGCGCGCATCCTGATCCGCGCCGCGACCGATGGCCCGCCGGGCATCTTCAACGTGGCGGGCGACGGCGCTTTGGGCGTCAGCGATCTGGCGCGGCGTCTGGGCAAACCGGTGCGCCGCCTGCCCGCGCTTGGCATCAAGGCCGCGCTCGCCCTCGCCCATCCGCTGGGGCTGAGCCGCTACGGGCCCGAGCAGGTGCGCTTCCTGCAATACCGCCCCGTGCTGGCCAATGACGCGCTGAAAGAGGTCTTCGGCTACACGCCCGAGCTGACCAGCGCGGAAGTCTTCGATCTTTGGGCGCGCGAGGCTGGGCTATGAGCACGCGGGTTGCGGTAATCTCGGGCGGCGCCGGGGGGCTTGGGCAGGCGCTCTCGGCGGGGCTGCGCGCCGAGGGCTGGCAGGTCGTGCTGCTCGACCGGGATATCTCAAGTCTGACGGCCAAGCCGAACGAGGAGGCCATCTCCTGCGATCTGACCGACGCGGATCAGCTTGCCAGCGCCTGCGCCGATATCCGCGCGCGCTATCCCCGGATCGATCTGGTGATCTACAATGCAGGTGTCACCCAGATCGGGCCGTTCTCCGAGCTGACCGAGGCCGCGCATCGCAAGGTCTTCGAGATTAACTATTTCGCGGCGACCGCGATGGCGCGGCAGTTCCTCGAACCCGTGCGGGAAAGCCACGGCACGCATCTGGCGATTTCCTCGGTCGCGGGGTTCTCGCCGCTTTACCACCGCACGGCCTATGCAGCGTCGAAACATGCGTTGGAAGGGTTCTTCAAATCGTTGCGTTCGGAGGAGGCCCCTCACGGCGTGCGCGTGCAGATCGCGGCACCCTCCTTCGTGGCGACCAATATCGACAGGGCCGAGCGGCAATCGGACGGCATCGCGCGCCCCGGTGCGGCTGCGGACGGGGTGGATTACATGACGCCCGAGGCTGCCGCACGGGTGATCCTCGCCGGACTGAAGCGCGGCCGCCCGATGATCCCGGTGGGCCGCGTCGCGCGGCTCGCGTGGTGGATCAACCGCGCCTCGCCCCGGCTGTTCCAGCGGCTTATGGAGCGCAACATCGCGAAGGGCCAATCCTGAGGCCGAACACAGTGACCTTTCGCTAGAGATCGAGAAAAATCGCGCCCGACTTGATCGAGCGCATTGAAGCGACGCACCCCCTCAGCGCTAATCTAGCCCCGGTCCTGTGAAGGTCGGAGGCCCGTGATGCGCTCACTCTCTTCGATAGATTCCCGCACCCCGGTGGATGGGTGCGACCGAATGCTCCACCTCGGGCGCGTTGACTCCATTTGCGCGAATGCGCATATGCGAATGTAGAAATGGAGGCACCGATGATCGTGACTGTTCTTTCCGCGCTTGCCGAACCCACCCGGCTGGGGGCGATGCAGCTTTTGCATGACGGGGGCGAGCATTGCGCCTGCGAATTGATGGCGCGTCTCGATGCCACCCAGTCGCGCATGTCGCGCCATATGGGCGTGCTGAAAGCCGCCGGGCTGGTGGTCGACCGGCGCGATGCGCAATGGGTCCGGTATCGGGTGAACCCCGACCTCTCCCCGGAAATCCAGCAAATCCTGAGCGCGGTCATGAAAGCCAGCGCCAACACGGAAAGGACCGCGGCATGAGTGTGACACAGCATGAAACCCCGCATGGCGGGATGCCCGGCTGGGCATGGAGCGTGGTCGTCGCGGCAGGCCTCGTCGCTTGGTGGGTGGTCTACCATCAACTCCCGGCCCTCTCCGAATGGATCGTCTCGCTGCTGCCGGTCGCCCGCGACACCCATACCGGCGAGGCGCTGGCCTTCTTCTTCTACGACGTGCCGAAAGTGATGATGCTGCTCACCCTGATCGTCTTCGCGATGGGGGTCGTGCGTAGCTTCTTCAGCCCGGAAAAGACCCGCGCGCTTCTGTCGGGCAAGCGCGAGGGCGTCGGCAACGTGATGGCGGCGGGCCTGGGCGTGTTGACCCCGTTCTGCTCCTGCTCGGCGGTGCCGCTTTTCATCGGCTTCGTCTCCGCGGGCATCCCGCTGGGCGTCACCTTCTCCTTCCTGATCGCCGCCCCGATGGTCAACGAAGTGGCGCTGATCCTGCTGGTCGGCCTCGTCGGCTGGCCCGTGGCGCTGGTCTATCTCGGCTTCGGCCTCGCCATCGCGATCGTCGCGGGCTGGGTGATCGGCAGGCTCCATGTCGAGGGCTGGCTGCAGGACTGGGTGCGCGACATCCATTCCGGCGCGACCACGCCGGGCGCAGTCGAGAGCGACGATCTGAGCATGACCGACCGCTATCGTCTGGGCCTCGAGGCGGTGCGCGAGATCTTCGCCAAGGTCTGGATCTGGATCATCGTCGGGATCGCCATGGGCGCGCTGATCCACGGCTATGTGCCGCAGGATCTGATGGTGCGCATCATGGGCTCGGGCACGTGGTGGTCGGTGCCGGCCGCCGTACTGATGGGCGTGCCGATGTACACCAACGCCGCCGGGGTCATCCCGATCGTCGAGGCGCTTCTGGGCAAGGGCGCGGCGCTCGGCACGGTTCTGGCCTTCATGATGTCGGTGATCGCGCTTTCCATGCCCGAGATGATCATCCTGCGTCAGGTCCTGAAACTGCGCCTGATCGCTGTGTTCATCGGGGTCGTCGCCAGCGGCATCCTCGCCGTCGGCTTCCTGTTCAACGCATTGTTCTAAGGAGAAAAGAGATGAAGGACGTCAAGGTTTACGGCCCCGGCTGCAAGCGCTGCGAAAAGACCGAGGAGATGGTCAAGGAAGCGGCCGCGAAGCTCGGCATCAAAGTGTCGGTCGAGAAGGTGACCGATCCCCGCGCCATCGCCATGGCGGGCGTGATGTCGACCCCCGGTGTCTCCGTCGACGGGAAGCTGGTCCACACGGGCGGCCTGCCCGACAGCGGCAAGCTCGAGGGCTGGCTGTCGGCCTAAGCGACCGCTCGACCGTCCCGAAAAAGAAAACCCCGCGCCGGGTGGCGCGGGGTGAATTAGTGGGTGGCGTTCATCATGGGACCGGCTGACCGAGCCCGGCCTCATAGAGGCGGAACCACGTCTCCCTGTCGATCTGCACCTTCATCGCATCGGAAAGCTTCGCGATCCGCTCGAGATTGTTCGTCCCCATCACCGGGATGATCCGTGCCGGATGGGCGAGCAGGAAAGCCGTTGCGACGGCTGCGCGATCCACGCCCTGCGCCTGCGCGATCTCGTCGAGAACGCTCTGCACCCGGCCCTCGCCCGTCATCAGCGCACCGCCGCCCAGCGGCGACCACGCCATCGGGGGTTGGGACTGACGCTGGTGGAAGGCCAGATCGCCGTTGGTGAAGGGCTGCAGACAGCCAAGGCTGATTTCGATCTGGTTCGTCACCAGCGGCGTCTTCATCCCCGATTGCAGCAGCTCCCAATCCCACGGGCGGAAGTTCGATACGCCCACCGCGCGCACCTTGCCCGAGGCGACCAGATCATCGAGCGTGGCCCCTGTCTCGTGATGGTCCATCAGCGGATCGGGGCGGTGGATCAGCAGCAGGTCGATCCGGTCGGTGGCCAATTCCCGCAGCGAAGCCTCGACCGAGGCTTCGATATGCGCGCGCGAGGTGTCGTAATGCTTCACCTTGCGATGCGCATGACGGCCCGCCGAGACGATGATGTCGCATTTCGTGACGATCTCCATCTGATCGCGCAGCGACGGGTCCTCGCGCATCGCCGCGCCGAAGACCCCCTCCGCCGTGTAGCCGCCATAGATGTCGGCATGATCGAACGTGGTGATCCCCTGCGCCAGACAGGCGTCGATCTTGGCGCGCACATGGGCGGGCGAAGTGTCGGCATCATCGGCGAGCCGCCACATGCCATAGACGATCCGGCTGAGTGCCACGTCGGATGTGAGGTCGATCTTTTCCATTAGCGGCGTTTCCCTTCTGCGAGCAGTGTTGCGGGCGGTTCCATAGTTTTCGGGCAGCGAGACCGTGTCGAAATGCGGATAGTCCTACAAGATGAAGGCCCGAATGCCCATCTCGCGGCAGTCCTCTAGCTTCGAGAGCACCTGATCGGGTGAGCCCACCAGCGCCGCGCGGACAGCCCGCGCGCCCCACCCCGGTCCAAAGGTTCGGCGCGACATAGCCGTTCTCATCCGCACTGCAGTCATGCGTCTCTCCCTCGCGATTTCTCTTCGACTTAGCTTAGGTAAACAACCTACTTGATAGCGCACCGGCCTGCCGATCTATCATCAGGTTTCCGAGTTGCTGTGTCGAGATATCGCAGCGGAACCCGAAGGGCCCGGTGCAGCGCTCGATCGAGACCGGCGAGGCAGTGCACTTCCCCGCGCAGCCTTGGCGGCGCGTCGCCTGAGGGCATAGGGTCAGACCGGGCCATGGCCCGACCGCCTGCGCTCTGGGCGCGCAGGACTGCGACGCTGAGTCACCCCTCAAGCGTTTGACGCGGATCAATTCTCGGCTCACCCTCGTGTGATACGAGCTTGAGTAATGACCCGACCCCAACGCGCCTCCAGAGCCTTTGACGGCAAGATCGAACGCGGCCCGCGCCTGCACGCGCCGCGCTTCGCTGGATTGCGCCGCGCGCAATCGGCGCTGCTGACCGCGCTCGTCGCGATCCTGCTGCAGGTTGTCCTGCTGACCGATCATCTGGGCGCGGCCGCCATCGCCGCCACCGGCCGGGCCGCGCCCGGCGCGCAGATGGGGTTGCTGCAGATCTGTACCGGCGAGGGGATCGTCTACATGACCCCGCAGGGCGAAACGGTCGCCGCGCCGGATGGGGCCGCGCCCCTGCCCGGCCAGACCGCGCCCACCGGTCAGGTCCACAGCCAATGCGCAGTCTGCGGCTCGGCCTCAGTCTGCGCGTTTGAAGCCCCCGACACGATCGTCACCCCGGCACGTCTCGACCGCGAGATCGCCCCGCTCCATGCGTCCCTTGAGCGGCTCTCTCTCCCGGTGCAGAGCGCGCCCCGTTTCCGGCACGCCCGCGCCCCTCCTGTCGTCTAAGTGCGTCCCTGCACGTCGATCCGGACGTGCCTTTTTGCAAACCAGATACATGGCTCGCGACTGCGCCCGTCTCTCGATGGCGGTGCGTTGCGATATGACAGGATGTTCCCAATGAAACGACGCGACTTTCTTCTGACCTCTTCGACCGGCCTCGCACTGGTGGCCACCAGCGCCGCTGCCGAGGATATGAAACCGATGGACGGCATGCCGATGTCGCCGATGGACTGGACCGACCAGAACGGGCTGACCCGCTTTCTCAAGACCGACACCGCACCGCTCGAGAACGAGTTCGAGAAATACCCCCGCTGCCCCTATTGCGGCATGATGCGGCAGATGTTCAGCCAGACGCGCCACCTGATCGTCTATGACAACGACACGGTCGACGGCACCTGCTCGCTGCATTGCGCGGCGATCAGCCTCGCGCTGAACATGGATGCGGGTCCGAAGACGATCTACGCGGGCGATGCGGGGGCCACCGCCAAGGTCAAGCCGCTCGCGGTGGTCGATGACATGACCTACGTGATCGACACGAAAAAGCCCGGCACGATGACGGGCACGTCGAAATACGCCTATGCCGATCCGGCCAAGGCGGACGCGGCGGCCAAGGACGGGGGCAAGCTGGCGAGCTTCGACGAGGCGCTGGTCATGGCCTATGCCGATATGGCGCGCGACACGATCAACATTCGCAAACGCCGCGCCGAGCGCCGCGCCCGCGCCGGTCAGTGATCGCCTCAAGGCGGGGCCCGCGCGGCCCCGTCCTTTCCGAATACGTTTCAAGGAGTTGCAAGACGATGTGCAACCATCCCTGCCATCACGGGGGCACGCCCGCACGCCCCCCGTCGCGCCCGACGCGGCGCCAGATGCTCCAACGCGCGGCGGGCCTCGCCGCTGCCCTCTCGCTCGGCCCGGGGCTGAGTGCTGCGCGTGCCGATGCGCCCACACTCGACCTGCCCCCGCCCGGCCCCGGCGACACCTGCCCGGTCTGCGGCATGTTCGTCTACAAATACCCCGAATGGGTCACCACGGTGCTCTACGCGGATGGCTATGCCGATCATTTCGACGGTGCCAAGGACTACTTCAAATACATGTTCGACATGGAGAAATACGCCCTTGGCCGCAAAGCCGACCAGATCACCGGCATGGGCGTGACCGAGTATTACGGGCTCAAGCTGATCGACGCGCGCGAGGCGCTTTATGTCGTGGGTTCGGACGTTCTGGGCCCGATGGGGCACGAGCTGGTGCCGCTGATGAACGCGGTCGATGCGCAGGATTTCATGCGCGACCACAAGGGCCAGAAGCTGTTGCGCCATGACGAGGTCACACCGGAGCTGATCGACGCGCTCGATCAGGGCGGCCCGTTCTGATGCGACGCTCGAGCTATGTTTTTGCGGCGCTCGGTTGCCTGACGCTGCTACTGGCGGTGGAGCTATATTACCCCGTCTTCGCGCGCCCCCATCGTGATGGGCGTCTGCTCGAAGAGCGCACACTGGTCGCGCGGCTGGGGCTGACCGATCCGGCACTGTTTACCGAGGCGCGCTATACCCGGAACCCCAGCCTCGCCGATCTGAACACGCCGTTTCAGGACCACCCGGGCAGCTTCGACCACTTCCCCTCCGGCACCTTCGTGCCGCCCCCCGCCACGCCCGGCAAGGGCTGGCTCCTGTTCCAACCCGAGGCCGCGAAATGACCCCATTCCTGCGCCGCCAGCGCGCGCTGGCCGATTTCACCCTCGCCGCTCTCGCCCGCCGCAAAGGCAAGAATATCGCCCTGATCGCGGTCTATTCCGTGGTGGTCTTCGTGCTCGCCTCGGCGATGTTCTTCGCCGCAAGCCTGCGGTTCGAGACCACGACCGTGCTCGAAGGCGCGCCTGAGATCACCGTGCAGAAGATCACGCTGGGCCGTCAGGATCTGATAGACGGATCGGTCGCGGACGAGATCGCGGCGATCCGCGGTGTGACCGAGGCCCATCCCCGGCTCTGGGGTTATTACTACGACCGGATCAATGGCGCGAATTACACCGTCATGGTGCCCGACGATCCCGTGATGATGCCCGACCCCGGTCAGATCGCGATTGGCGAGGGCATCCCCCGCGCACGCGGCCTCGAATGGGCGGGCGCGCCGGTTTTCCTGTCGCGCTACGAGGGCGATCTGAAGAAATTCGACGTCGCCGAGACCTTCAGCCGCGACTCCGCGCTGATGACCTCGGATCTGATGCTGATGAATGAGGCAGATTTCCGCGACTTCTTCGACATTCCCGAAGGCCGCTACACTGATGTCGTGGCCCGCGTGCGCAACCCCAACGAGGTCGCCACAATCGTCCAGAAAGGCTCGAACGCGCTGCCGCAGATGCGCTTCGTCACCCGCGCCGATATCGCGCGCACCTATCAGAAACTGTTCGACTGGCGCGAGGGGCTGCTGACGGCGCTGGCCTTCGCGGGCATCCTCGCCTTCGTCATCTTCGCCGCCGAAAAAGCCAGCGGGCTCTCGGCCGAGGAAGCGCGCGAGATCGGCATCCTCAAGGCGGTGGGCTGGAATACGCGCGACGTGATCGCGATGAAGATGTGGGAAGGCGGGCTGATCTCGCTCGCGGCTTTCCTGATCGGCACCGTCGCGGGCTTCGCCCATGTGTTCTTCTTCGGCGCCCCGCTCTTTGCACCGATCCTGAAGGGCTGGGCGGTGATCTATCCCGATTTCCCGCTGAGCCCGCATGTGGACGGGGTGCAATTGCTGACGCTCGCGCTGCTGACCACCCTGCCCTATATCGCCGCGACCGTGGTGCCGATCTGGCGCACGGCCTCGGCCGATCCCGATGCCGTGATGCGCTGAGGAGGCCCCCATGATCACTCTGCAATCCGTGACCAAGACCTATAATGCGGGCCGCCCCAATGCCGTGACCGCGCTGGACGGGATCGACCTGACCATCGAGGGGCGCGCCGTCACCGTGCTCAAGGGACCGTCGGGCTCGGGAAAATCCTCGCTCCTGTCGGTCGTGGCCTGTATGGCGCGCCCCTCCACGGGCCGTGTCAGCCTCGACGGCGAGGTCGTCTCGGGCCTGCCCGAGCACTTCCAGACCGAACTGCGCCGCGAGCGGTTCGGCTTCATCTTCCAGCGGTTCAACCTCGTGCGCGGCCTGACCGTGCTGGAAAACGTGATGCTGCCCGCCGCGCCGCTGGGTCAGCCCTTCGGAGAGCTGCGCGCGCGGGCGATGGACCGGATCGAGGCGCTGGGTCTGGGGCCGCGCGCCCAGACCCGGATCGAGCTGCTCTCGGGCGGCGAGGCGCAGCGCGCAGCGATTGCGCGCGCGCTGATCAACGATCCGCCGATCCTGATCGCGGACGAGCCCACGGCCAATCTCGACAGCGCGCTTTCCGAGACCTTCCTGCAGATCGTCGCCGAGGAGAAAGCGCGCGGGCGCACCGTCATCATGTCGAGCCACGACCCCCGCGTCTGGGGCGCGGAT
Source organism: Thioclava sp. PTB-PU3-1 (assembly GCF_055666785.1). NCBI lineage: Bacteria > Pseudomonadati > Pseudomonadota > Alphaproteobacteria > Rhodobacterales > Paracoccaceae > Thioclava > Thioclava sp. PTB-PU3-1. Next base: position 115,375 of record NZ_JBVNVL010000001.1, read on the forward strand.
TGCGTCGACCGGGTGGTTTCGATGCGCGACGGGCGGATCGAGGATGCCCCTGCCCAGCAGGAGCCGCAGCCATGATCTTTCAAACGCCGATCATGGCGCTCTTGCTGGTGGCGGGTCTGGCCGCGCTGACCGCGCTCTGGGCGGGCGGTTTCGCAGTCACCGTGCTGCGCCGCTGGGACCTGACGGATATGGGCGCGCGCCAGCTGCGCATGGAGCGGATGACCGAGCTGGTCTCGACCCTCTTCGCCGCCGTCATGCTGGCCGAGCTCGCCGCGCTTTTGCTGTTTGTCTTCAATGCCGACCGGATGTCGTCGCTATTCGTCGGCGCGATGTGCGCCGTCGGCACGCTCAACGTGAACGATTACGGCTTCCCCGCGCTCTATCTCAAGATCGGCGTGTTCTTCGCCGCCGTGATCTGGCTGATCCTCGACCGGGCCGACAGGCTGGGACGGGACTACCCGCTGACCCGCGTGAAATACGCAGCCCTTTTGGCGATCACGCCGCTGATCCTTGCCGATGGCGCGGTCGAGCTGAGTTATTTCCTCGACATGCAGACCGATGTGATCACCTCGTGCTGCTCGAAACTGTTCACGCCGAACAACCCCAATCTCGCGAACCAGATGGCGGGCGTCGGCGAGGCGCAGGCGCTCTGGCTGCTTGGGGTCAGCGCGCTGATCGCCCTGGCGGCGGGGGTCGCGGCGCTGATCCGCAAGCGCGGCTACGGGCTTTACGCGTTGGCCTCGGCGCTGATGTTCGGGATGGGGCTGACCGCGATCGTCGCCACGATCTCGCTCTATATCTATGAAAACCCCAACCATCATTGCCCGTTCTGCATCCTCAAGCCCGAATACGGCTATGTCGGCTACGCGCTGTATGTGCCGCTGTTTCTGGCCACCGCAGCCGGGCTTGGGGCGGGCGCGCTCAGCCCGTTTCAAAAGCGCGACTCGCTGGCGGGGCCGCTGCCGGGTTTGATGCGGCGGCTGCTGATCTGGTCGATGGCCGGGTTCGCCACCTTCGGGATCGTCTGCCTGATCGTGATCTGGCGCTCGCATCTGATCCTCTTCGGCTAAGCTGTCCGCGACGCGGGCAGCCCCGATTTGGGCCAGTGTCGCGCCGGGCTATGTCGTAGGGCAACCGCGCCGGGCGCGGGAACTGGAGGAGGACAGACCATGAGCAAGGCACAGGCGGTGATTATCGGAGTGGGCGACGGGCTTTCAGCCGCAGTGGCGCGGGAGCTTGCGCCCGATTATGACCTGACGCTGGCGGCTCGCAGCGCCGAGAAGATGCAGGCGCTGGCCGAGGAGACCGGCGCGCGCATGGTGCAGCTGGATGCGACCGACGAGACGGCGATTGCCGATCTGTTCGACGCCTTGCCCGCGCCGCCGCGCGTCGTCGTCTACAACCCCTCGGGACGCGTGCGTGGCCCGGTGGCGGAACTCGATGCCGACGAGGTTCGCGCCGCCGTCGAAATCACCGCAATCGGGGCGTTTCTGACCGGCAAGCACGCCGCGCGGCGGATGCTCGAAGCCGAGCCCGCCGAGGGCACACGTGGCACGATCCTGTTCACCGGGGCCTCCGCCGGGGTGAAAGGGTTCGCGCGCTCGGCCCCTTTCGCGATGGGCAAATTCGCGCAGCGCGGACTGGCCGAGAGCATGGCGCGCGAATTGCACCCGCAAGGCATCCATGTGGCTTGGGTGAATATCGACGGAATGATCCTCAATCCGGGCCGCAGCGAGGCGCCCGACAAGCCCGGCTCGATGCTGCGCCCCGCGGCGATCGCGAAGACCTATCGCCAGCTGATCGAGCAGGACCGCAGCGCCTGGACGAGCGAGATCACGCTGCGCCCCTGGGTGGAGACGTTCTGAGGCGACGGGCACTCAGCGCCCCTTGCCCGCCTCCAGCGCCGCAGCCCGCATCGCCGACAGCGACTGGCGCGGAGTGAGCGCCTCGGGCGAGATCACGAGATCCAGCACCGCGCCGGTCTCGGACGCCCGCGCACGTTCGAATGCGGCGGCGAAATCCTCCGTCCGCTCGACCCGCTCGCCGTGGAAGCCATAGGCCTTCGCCAGCGCCGCGAAATCCGGGTTCACCGCCATCGAAGTGCCCGACACGCGGGACGGATAATTGCGCTCCTGATGGGCGCGGATCGTGCCGTAAATCCCGTTATTGAGGATCAGAATGATCGGCTGCGCGCCCGCCTGCGCGGCGGTGGCCAGTTCCTGCGAGGTCATCTGGAAATCGCCGTCGCCCGCGAAACAGACCACCGTCTTCTCGGGCTGCGCCACCTTGGCCGCGATGGCCGCCGGCACCCCGTAGCCCATCGCGCCCGACTGCGGCGCAAGCAGCGTGGCGTTCGGCCCGAAGCGGAAGAACCGCCCCGGCCAGACCGCAAAATTGCCCGCCCCGTTGGTCAGGATCATGTCCTCGGGGAGTTGCTCGCGCAGATAGGTGCAGACCTTGCCCATATCGACCGGCGAGGGCAGATCGGGCAGATCGAAGCCAGCCTCATAGGCCGCGCGGCCCTCGGCCCGCCAGTCGGCCCAGTCACCCTTGACCGGTTCCAGCGCGCCAAGAGCGGCGGCGAAGGCGTTCGGCCCGGCATGGATGCCGAGTTCGGGACGGTAGATCTTGCCGATCTCCAGATCCGAGCCATGAACATGGATCAGCCGCTGCGCCGGCTGCGGCACGTCCAGCAGCGTATAGCCATCGGTCGTGTTCTCGCCAAAGCGCGCATTGATCGCGAGAATCACGTCGGCCTCGCGCATCAAACGCTTCACATGCGGGGCCATTCCGACCCCCGCATCGCCGCAGAAAACGGGCGAATTATTGTCGAACTGGTCCTGATAGCGAAAGACCGAAAGCACAGGGATATCAGAAACTTCCGCGAAGGACTTAATGTGAGAAGTGCCGTCCCCGCGCCAGTTGCACCCACCATAGAGGATCAGCGGACGCTTGGCGCCGGCCAGCATCTCGCGCAGTTCGCCCATCGCCGCCGGATCGGGCTGCGGTTCGGTCACTCGAACGGGCGCACCAAGCGGCGCGGCGTCGGTCATGGAGGTCAGCATATCCTCGGGCAGCGCGACCACGACCGGGCCGGGCCGCCCGCTGACAGCCATCGTCCAGGCGCGCGAGAGGATTTCGGGGATGCGCTCGACACGGTCGATCTCGACGGCCCATTTCGCCATCGTGCCGAAGACCGCCTTGTAATCGAGCTCCTGAAACGCCTCGCGGCCCTTCATATCGGTGCCGACCTGCCCCACGAACAGGATCATCGGCGCGGAGTCCTGCATCGCGGTATGCACCCCGATCGCGGCATTGGTGGCCCCGGGGCCGCGCGTGACCATGCAGATGCCGGGCTCCCCGGTCAGCTTGCCGTAAGCGGCGGCCATGAAGCTCGCCCCGCCTTCCTGCCGACACAGCATGAAATCCAGCGTGCCCTGCGTGTCGTGAAGCGCGTCGAGCACCGCGAGATAGCTCTCGCCCGGCACTCCGAACGCCTTGCGCGCACCAAGCCCCACGAGGCTTTCGACCAGAACCTGACCACCATTTCTCATGCGCGCGCCTCTCTCCCGTTTGCGGCTCCGCGCGATGACGCGGATCTTGCGAGAGGCGTAGCACGCGCCAAATCGGAGCGCACCCCCGGCAGGTCGCGAGCGCGCCAGATCACCCGGCGAGATAGGTCCGGAACCACGCGATCATGCGTTCCTCGGCCAGCTTGGCGGCGGCCTCGTCGTAGCGCGGCGTCGTGTCGTTGTGGAACCCGTGGTTCACGCCCGGATAGATATAGGCCTCGTAGCGCTTGTCGTTTTCCTCGAGCGCCTTTTGATACTCCGGCCACATCGCATTGATCCGCTGGTCGAGCGCTGCCAGCTGGATCATCAGCGGCGCCTCAATCATCGCGACTTGCGCGCTGTCTGGCGCAGCCCCGTAGAACGGCACGCCCGCGCCCATCTCGGGATAGGCGACGGCGAGCTTGTTCACCACGCCCCCGCCATAGCAGAACCCGGTCGCGCCGACCTTGCCATTCGTGCCGTCGAGTGTCTGGAGATACTCGAACCCGGCGAAGAAATCGTTGAGCAGCGCGCCCTGATCGAGGCTGCGCTGCATCGTGCGTCCCTCGTCGTCATTGCCCGGATATCCGCCGAGCGAGGACAGCCCATCGGGGCCCATCGCCACGAAGCCCGCCTTGGCCAGCCTGCGCACCACGTCGCGGATATAGGGGTTCAGGCCGCGGTTCTCATGCACGACGAGGATAGCCGCGGGCGGATTGTCCGGGTCGATCTGCGTCGGGCGCACCAGATAGGCGGTGATCTCGCCGGTGCCGTTCGGGCTCGGATAGGTGATGTCTTCGCCCAGAATGTCGGGATCGTCCTCGGCCACCTGCTGAGCCAGCGCATAATCGGGGGCAAGCGCCCCGAGGATCGCCAGCGCGGTCACGCCGCCCACCGCCCATTTCCCCGCCCGATCGAGAAATTCCCGTTTCGAGATCTTGCCATGGACATAGTAATCGTAGAGATCGAGAAGTTCCTGGTCGAAATCGGCCGCTGTCAAGCGGCGCGCATTGGCTGAGTCGGTCATCGTGAATCCTCCTCCTGAAGTGGAGGAGTGTATCATGGACGCGCGCGTTTCCTTCGCGTTATCGACGGAGTGCACAAGGCCCGCGCCGCCAGTGCCGCTTCGCATCACAAAGCAAATATTCGGCCAATCGCCTCCGGTTGTATCTTGCAATTACGTTACGTTTATAGGTTGTTAAACCTGTTGGCCCCGCCGCCCAGATACGAGCAATTTCGAGGAGCCCAAATTGAAAACTTTTCGCCCTGTCATCGGTATCGTTTTAGTCGCGGGCGCGCTTTGGGTGATCGTCGGAGAGCAGATGTCGGGCGTGAGCGCCGATGCCGTCGTCAATGCGCCCGTGGTCACGGTGCGCAGCAGCACCGCCGGTAAACTCTCGATGCCGAAACGACCGCTCGGCGCCCATGTCGACAAGGGCGAGCGGCTGGCCACCGTCGATGATATCCTCTCAGACACGACGCGGCTCGAAGATTTGCGAATGGAGCTGGCGAATGCCGAGGCGAATGTCGCGCGGATCAAAAGCGACCTCGCCGCCAAACGCACGCAACGCGAGGCCTATAGCGCGCGCAGCAAGCTCTATCGCACGCATCGCATCGCCGAGATCGAGACGAAGCTGAAATTTGCCCGCGCGCGGCTCGACCGGCTGCAGCCCAATGCGCAAAGCTCGGAGACGAGTGCCACGAAAGTGGCGCAGACCGCCCCTGCCGCAGAGGCTGGGCCGGTGACGCAGGCGCGCGAGGACGTGGCGCTGCTCGAAAACGCGCTCGATGCCGCCAAGTCCGGCGTTTATCTGGGCGACGGCTATAACGACGCCCCGAGCTCCGAACAGCGCGGCGCGCTTCTCGACGAGGAGATCGCCTCGCTCGACGCGGACCTCACCGAGGCCGAGGCCCGCGTCAAGACGCTCGACGCGCGCCGGGCGAAGGAACAGACGCGGGTGAACACACTGAGCTCGAGCCAGGTGACATCGCCCGCGAACGGGATTTACTGGGAAACCCTGCAGGCGGATGGCGTGACGGTGCAGCGGGGCGACCCCATCATGTCGCTCGTCGATTGCGACGTCTCGCTGGTGACCGCCTCGGTGAGCGAAGGCGTCTACAACAACCTCAAGGTGGGCGATTCCGCGACCTTCAAGCTGGCCTCGCGCGACAAGATCTACGACGCGACGATTGCGCGGCTCGCCGGCAGCGGCGCGGCGCGCGTCTACCAGCACCTCGCCATCGCGCCGAGCCAGAAACATCTCGAGCGCTACGATGTGACGCTTCTCGTTCCGGACCTGAAATCCGATCCCGACCTCGACTGTCCCGTGGGGCGGACCGGGCGCGTGTTCTTCGAGCACCGCCCCCTCGACTTCCTGCGCTGAGGGCGGGGCGGCATGTTCTTCTATCCGCAACTGGGAGAGCTTGGCTCGGCGGCGATGCAGCTCATCCTCGTGGTGGGTATCACAGCCATTCTGCCGAGCTTCGTCAAACCGCGGCGCAATTGGCACCGGGCGGTCTTGCTGGGGATCAGCGCGGTGCTCGCGCTGCGCTATATCTGGTGGCGCGGAACCGAGACCCTCGCCCCGCCGGGCCTGACGCTGGATGTACTGGCAAGCTGGTCTCTCTACGCGCTCGAAGTCTTCACCATGATCGGCTCGCTCAGCGCCTTTCTGGTCCTGTCGCGGATCAAGTTGCGCAGCGAGGAAGCGGACAAATACGCCAATCTCCCGACGGAGAAAGAGCCGCTCGTCGCGATCCTGATCGCCACCTATAACGAGGATCGCGACGTTCTCGAACGCACTATCGTGGGCGCGAAATTCCTGCGCCATCGCAACAAGATGATTATGGTCTGCGACGACAGCCGCCGCGACTGGCTGCGCGATTTCTGCGAGACCAAGGGCGTGCGCTACATGCGTCGGCCCGATAACGAGGGGCAGAAGGCGGGCAATATCAACCACGCGCTGGACCGGCTGGCCGAGGAAGAGGTGCAGCCCGATTTCGTGGCAATCCTCGATGCGGATTTCGTGCCCCATCGCGGCTTCATCTCGCGCACGCTGGCGCTGTTTCACGACCCCGAGGTGGGCCTCGTGCAAACGCCGCAGCATTTCTTCAACTCCGACCCGATCCAGCACAATTTCCGGCTCGACAGCTCCTACCCCGACGAGCAGCGCTTCTTCTTCGACCAGATGCAGCCCGCGCGCGACGGCTGGGGGATCGCCTTTTGCTGTGGCACCTCCTCGGTCTGTCGTTGGACCGCGCTGCGCGAGATCGGCGGCTTCAACACCGAGAGCGTGACCGAGGATTTCATGCTGACGCTGGCGTTGCAGAACGCAGGCTGGCGTACCGTCTATCTGGCCGAGCCGCTGACCGAAGGCCTCGCACCCGAAGGTCTCAAGGAATACATCACCCAGCGCGCCCGCTGGTGCCTCGGCCTGATGCAGATCGCACGATCCTCGCTCGGCCCGTTCTCGAAAAGCAATCTACGCCTGCGCGACCGGTGGAGCGTCATCGACTCGATCTTCTACTGGACCACGACCTTCCCCTTCCGGATCGCGGCGATCTGCTATCCTCTGCTCTACTGGTATTTCAACATCACGGTGGTGAATGCGGGCCTTGCGGATGTGCTGAGCTATTTCGGGGTCTATTACCTGTGGAGCCTGATGATACTGAACATGCTCAGCCGAGGCATGGTCGTGCCGCTCCTGAACGACGTGAGCCAGCTGATCGGCGCGATCCCGATCGCCCGCGCCGCCTTCACCGGCTTGCTGCGGCCCCATGGCCACCCGTTCTCGGTGACCGCGAAAGGCGGGGATCGGTCGAAGGTCGTCGTGCAATGGCGGATCATGATGCCGTTCCTGATCCTGTTTTTCCTGACGCTGGGCGGCCTTCTGATCGGGATCGTCTGGGATCGCTTCGCCTATTACGACGCGGGCGACGGCAAATGGGTGATCCTGTTCTGGACGGTCTATAACCTGTTCCTACTGGCCGCGACCTGCCGTGCCTGCGTAGAGCTGCCCCGGCGCGAAATCCATGTGGCCGACAAGCCCGAGCGGATTTCCTTCGTCTCCGACGGCACGGAATACTGGGTCTGGATGACCTCGTTCACGATGGACACCGTGCGCCTGCGCGGCCTGACCCTGCCGGAACAGACTCGCGGGATGCTGACGATCGACCAGATCACCGACCCGATCGAATGCTACGTCATCGCGAAGACCCGCGACGGCGCGCGGCTACAGCTTCTGCCGACGGAGGAGCAGCGCGAGGAGCTGTTCGTGCGCTTCTATGCCGAAGGGGACGAGCCGGGCGTCAGCCATGTTCGCCCGAGCGCGCTTCTGCACGACATCTACCGCCGTTTCTTGCCGAAATTCTCCTCGGACGAGTGAGCCCGCGGGGCGCGCGATTAATAGGTATTGATGGAGATGCCGACGAAGGCTTCCTTGGCCAACGCGCGCCACCCCGCCCGGATCGAGACCGGCCCGCCGTCGATTTTCTGGGTCACCGCGATGGTACGCTCGGAATAGGTGTCGCTCCCGCCAGCCGAGAGCTCTAGCCCCAGCCCGGAGCGGTTCCCGGCCTGAAACACCGCAAACCAGTCCTGATCGATCGTGTTGTATTGCGCCAGCATGAAGACATGCCCGAAGCTGGTCGGCGTATACCGCTCCAGCCCCACGCGCGCGCCGAGTCGCCAGTTATCATCGTCCAGCGTGCGCCCGATGCTGGGGCCGAGTTTCAGCGTGCCGATTCCCTCGAGCGCGAAGTCCCGCGTCACGGTCGCGCCAGTCGACCATCCGCCATCGTAGTCAGAGAAATTCGCGCTGAAGCTCACCTTCCCGCGCGACATTGAAAAGACCGTGTCGGAGGTATTCTGCGCCGCGTCGAACTGCACAAACGTGCCATCCGCGCGGGCTTGCGAGCCCGCCCCCAGTGACAGTGCCAGATAGGTCGCGATCGCGACGCTTACTCCTTGAATCTTTTGCATCTTACGTGTCCTGTAAGCCTGTGCCCGAGACCTTTACGGCCCCTCGATCTGCTATTTGGTTTTTTTGCGGAAAGACCCGTCGATCGAGCCCTCGCAGCCCCGTGCCCCGGGAGCTTGTTCCTTCGAGTGTTTGGCATCGCTTTGCGCTTTGCAAGCCATCCTTCCGGTCCGCGAAAAAATTTACCTTGAAATGGGCCCGCACCACTTTCTCGCCGTATTTACTCAGTAACCATGATTTAAATCGGACCCCTTCTACAATTAACGTAGGATTGAAGCGAAGATGACCATTCGTCGACATCATAATCTCGGGGGCATTTTCCTACGCACCGCTCTGGCGATGGTGCTCGTCGTGGCAGCGACGGCCGTCTTCGTCGCCAAGGTCGTGTCGGATCAGGCCCATGAATTTCAGACAACCATTGAACACAAGCTGGTTCTGAGAGGCTCCGACGCGATCGCGCTCAGCTTCAACACCGCGCTGATGCGCGAATGGGACAGTATGCATGCCGTTGCGCGAAGCATCGGCACCGCGTCGAAAGACGACATCAACAAGTTCATGGACGCCGTCGCCCGCACCGGGGGTCAGGTCGCCTGGGCAGGCTTCGCCGCGCCCGATGGCACCATCATCTCCGGCTCGAACGGCTATGATGTCGGCAAGAATGTCAGCTCCAAGCGGTGGTTCCGCGATGGCATCCGCGTGCCGTCGGTCGATTCCATCACCGAGACGGCCACCAATGCGCTGACCGGCAAGATGGAGTATTTCCTGAACCTCTCGACCCCCGTGAAGGGCCCGGACGGCCAGAAGATCGGCGTGCTCGTCTACCGCGTGCGGATCGCATGGGTGCGCAGCTTCCTGTTCGAGGCGAGCAAGGAGCTTGGCATCGACGTGGTCGTGCAGGACATCAACGGCGATACGGTCATCGACACCCGTCACGAAAGCACGCCCCTGCCCAAAAGCCTGACCTCGAGCGCGAGCCTGCGCAGCAAGTCTTCCGGCGTCTTCCACCTTGTCGACGGCAAGGACGGCGGAACCTATGCCTTTGCGCCGGATTTCGTCTGGAACAAACTGCCCAACTTCGGCTGGCGCGTCTTCGCGGTTCTACGCCGCGACAACATCTCGAACGATCTGCCGGTTTTGACGCAGGTGACGCTGGCGACGGTCGCAGCCGCGGCGCTGTGCCTGCTCGGCGTGACGCTGGTGTTCCTCAAGCTGCTGCTGCGCCCGGTCGAGCGGCTGGCAGAGGATGCCAAGAGCATCGCGAACGGCAAATACGTCTTCCCCGAAGAAGCGACGAGCTCTCAGGAAGCCGCCTCGTTGTCGAGCGCACTCGCGATCATCCAGAGCAAGCTCACCCCGCAGCGTAGCGAACGGCCATACCGCCCGACACCTGAGCCAGAACCTGAACCGCACTCCTGACTTAGGTCTGCTATGTGACCAAACCGAAAGGGGCGCATCGGCGCCCCTTTTTCCTTGGGGCGACGCGTCTAGAGCGGCAGCCCCGTCAGCCGCGCCACCAGTTCGGCGGTGTTGCGCGCGCCGAGTTTCGCCTGCAGTCGCGCGCGATGGGCCTCTGCCGTGCGCGGAGACAGCTCCAGCACCCGCGCAATTTCCTTGTTGGTCTGCCCCTCGGCCAGAAGGGCCGCCACCTGCCGCTCGCGCGCGGTCAGATCGACGACGGGCCGCAATTCCGACAGATCGGCAAAGCTCCACACTGCGCGGGCGAAGGGATCGTGGGGCGTCAGCGACTGCCCCCGCACCCGGCACCAGAAGAGCGACCCGTCGCGACGTTGCATGATCCGCTCATCGGCATAGCGCCCGGTCTCGCGCATCCGCCGCAACCCGATCTCCCCGATGCGCAGAAACTCCTCCTGCGACGGGTAAAGCACCGCGAGCGAGCGCTGCGGCAACTCGTCTTCCCGATAGCCGAAACTCTCGCAAAACCGCGCGTTGCACCGCTCGATCACCCGGTCGCGGGTGACCGCCAGCCCGACCGGCGCATGCTCGAACGCCAGCAGCGCCATCTCATCGCTGTCCAGCAGGTCCTGCTCCATCCTCTTCTCCCGATAGCGTAGTTCTACGAATAGAGGTCGTGCCGCCCCTGCGCTAGTCTCCCCCGCAACGGAGGATCATTGGGAGGAGACCCGCATGGACGCGAAGATCGTCGGCTGGGGCCATACGAAATTCGGCAAGCTGGAGGGGCGCACGCTCGAGGATCTGGTTCTCGAAGCGGGCGGCGGCGCGCTGGAGCACGCAGGGATCGACCCGGCGGAGATCGACGGCATCTGGCTGGGGCATTTCAATTCCGGGCTGGTGCCGGACGGGTTCGCAAGCTCGCTGGCGCTGGGGATCGACGACAGGCTGCGCTTCACGCCCGCGACCCGTGTGGAGAACGCCTGCGCGTCGGGCTCGGCTGCGATCTATGCCGCGCGCGATGCGATCCGCTCGGGTCGGGTGAAGGCCGCGCTCGTGATCGGGGCGGAGAAGATGACTGCGAAGGACACCGCAGGCGTCACCGAGGCGCTGGCCGGGGCGTCCTACCAGATGGAGGAAGCGGGTGTCTCCTTCCCGCAGATTTTCGCGCGTTTCGCGCAGGCCTATTATCAAGCGCATGGCGACCGTTCCGCCGCACTCGCCCGGATCGCGGCGAAGAACCACCACAACGCGCTCGCCAATCCGCTCGCGCAGATGCGCAAGGATTTGGGGTTCGAGTTCTGCAACACGGTGAGCGACAAGAACCCAATGATCGCCCCGCCCCTGCGGATGACCGATTGCTCGCTGATTTCCGACGGGGCGGCCGCGCTGGTCATGGTCGCCGACGACCGCGCGGGCAATTTCGCCAATTCCATCGGTTTCCGCGCCGCCGAGCAAGTCAATGACTACCTGCCGATGTCGCGCCGCGATCTGCTGGCTTTCGAGGGCCCGGCAGAGGCCTTTCGCCGCGCCTATGCTTCGGCGGGCGTGCGGGTCGACGATCTCTCCTTCGCGGAGGTCCATGACTGTTTCACCATCGCGGAATTGCTCGTCTACGAGGCGATGGGGCTGGTGCCGCAAGGCTCCGGTGCGCGGGCCATCGACGACGGGTTGGTACTGCGCGACGGTAAGCTGCCGGTGAACCTCTCGGGCGGGCTGAAGGCGAAGGGCCATCCCGTAGGCGCGACCGGCGTGTCGATGCATGTGCTGGCTGCGATGCAGCTCACCGGTCAGGCGGGCGAGATGCAACTGCCCGGCGCGGAGCTGGGCTGCGTCTTCAACATGGGCGGCTCGGGCGTCGCGAATTACTGCTCGATCCTCGAAGCGGAGCGCGCGGCATGAACCCGGCGGAGTGGCTGATCCGCAGTGCGGTCCGCACCCCCGACGCCCCCGCGCTGCTGCAGGGCGAGGAGCTGCGCGCCACCTATGCGGAATTCGCCGACCGTGCCGCCCGCATCGGGGCTGGGCTGGTGGCGTGTGGGATCGCTCCGGGCGACCGCGTGGCACTGTTCGCCAAGAACTGCCCCGAATATCTCGAGGCGATCTATGGCATCTGGTTCGCAGGCGCGGTGGCGGTGCCGATCAACGGCAAGCTGCACCCGCGCGAGGCCGCATGGATCATCGAGGCGTCCGAGGCGAAGCTGGCCTTCACCGGCGATCCGGGGACCGATCTGGGCGTCGAGACGGTGGACCTCAAAGGCCCGGCCTATGCCGATCTTCTGCGCCAAGCCCCGATGCCCGCCCCGGTCGAAATCGCCGCGAACGAGACGGTCTGGCTGTTCTACACCTCCGGCACGACCGGGCGGCCCAAGGGCGTGTGCATCACCTCGGCCAATGTGCAGGCGATGTGTCTGGGCTATTTCTCGGATGTCGACAGCGTCGAACCGCAGGACGCGATCCTCTACGCCGCACCGATGTCGCATGGCGCGGGGCTTTACAACTTCGTCCATGTGATGCGCGGCGCGCGCCATGTGGTGCCGCGTTCGGGCGGGTTCGAGGCCGACGAAATCCTCGATCTCGCGCCGAAGCTGCAACATGTCTCGATGTTCGCCGCCCCCACGATGATCCGCCGTCTGGTGGACCGCGCCCGCGCCACGGGCCAGACCGGCGAGGGCATCAAGACGATCGTCTATGGCGGCGGGCCGATGTATGTCGCGGATATCATCGAGGCGGTCGAGGTGATGGGGCCGCGTTTCGTGCAGATTTACGGTCAGGGCGAGAGCCCGATGACGATCACCGCCCTCTCGCGCAAATTGGTGGCGGACCGGGCCCATCCGCGCTGGCGCGCGCGGCTTGCTTCGGTCGGGCTGGCGCATAGCCCGGTCTCCGTGCGCATCGCCGATCCCGAAGGCCGCGCCCTGCCCGCTGGCGAAACCGGCGAGATTCTCGTGAGCGGCGCGGCGGTGATGGCGGGCTACTGGCAGAACCCCGAGGCGAGCGCGAAGGCGCTGCGCGACGGCTGGCTCTGGACCGGCGATCTGGGCACGATGGATGCGGACGGCTTCGTCACGCTGCAGGACCGCTCGAAGGACGTGATCATCTCGGGCGGCACGAATATCTACCCCCGCGAGGTCGAGGAGGCGCTGCTCCTGCACCCTTCCGTCCACGAGGTCGCGGTGGTCGGCAAGCCCGACCCGGAATGGGGCGAGAGCGTCGTGGCCTTCGTCACGCCCGCGCCGGGGGCCGAGTTCGACCCCGCCGCCCTCGATCAACATTGCTGCGAACAGATCGCGCGGTTCAAGCGCCCCAAGGCGTATCGCGTGGTGACGCAGCTTCCCAAGAACAATTACGGCAAGGTTCTGAAAACCGAGCTGCGCAAAATGGTGACGGAGGAGGACTAATGTCGCGACTGGATGGAAAGACGGCTCTGGTAACGGGTTCGGTGCAGGGCATCGGGCTGGCTATCGCAAAATCGCTCGCCGAGGCGGGCGCGCGCATCGCGTTGCACGGTCTGGCCGATGCGGCGCAGGTCGCCGAGGCGACAGCGGTGCTGGAGGCGGCGGGCGCGCCGGAGGTGAAGTTCTTCGACGCCGATATGGCCGATCCGGCGCAGATCGACGCGATGATGGATGCGGTCGAGGCGTGGGGCGGCGCGGACATCCTCGTGAACAATGCAGGCATCCAGCGCACGGCGAGCCTTGCCGAAGCCACCCCCGAAATCTGGAACACCATTCTCGCGGTGAACCTGTCGGGCGCGTTCCACACGATGCGCCGCGCGCTGCCGGACATGGCCGAGCGCGGTTATGGCCGTGTCGTGAACATCGCCTCGGTGCATGGGCTCGTGGCCTCGGCCAACAAGGCGCCCTATGTCGCCTCGAAATTCGGCCTCGTCGGCATGAGCCGGGTCGCCGCGCTGGAATATGCGCAGGCGGGCACGCGCGAAGCGGGCGGCGTGACGGTGAACTGCATCTGCCCGGGCTGGACCGAGACCGACATTCTCGGCCCCCAGATCGCGGAACGCGCGGCGGCGCATGGCGGTGACCGGGCGGCGGGGATCGCGGATCTTCTCGCGGAAAAGCAACCCACCCGGCGCCTCTCGGACCCGTCCGAGATCGGGGCGCTCGCGCTGTGGCTCTGTGCGCCAATTGCGCATAACGTGACCGGCACCTCGATCCCCGTCGATGGGGGCTGGACCACGCAATAAGGCTCGGAGGTGAGAAAGGGGCGGCGGGTTGACCACCGCCGCCCCTTCCTTCGAACCGGCGCAGGCACCTCGGGGGAGGTGTGATGCCTGCGCTAGGGGGTGCGGTCTCAGTCCGAGATCGCACCCTCGTCATCGCCACGCTCGTGCATCCGCGCTTTCACGAAGCGGCTCAGGAACAGCGGCAGGATGAAGCCCACGATCGCCACGGTCCACAGACCGATCGCCAGCGGGCTGCCGACCAGCGTCCAGTAATCGCCGTTCGAGATCGTGACGGCCCGGCGCAGGTTGTTCTCCATCGTGTTGCCGAGAAGCGTCCCGAGAATGATCGGCACCAGCGGCACGTCGAGCTTGCGCAGCAGCCAGCCCATCACACCGAAGCCGATCATCACCAGCAGATCGAAGCTGGAGCCGGAGATGCCGTAGATTCCCACGAAGGACACCATCGCGACGATCGGCATCAGGATGCGCGGCGGGATCATCAGCACGCGGGTGAAGATGCCCACCATCGGGATATTCATCGCGAGCAGCATGAAGTTGGCGATGAAGAGCGCCGCGATCAGACCCCAGACCACATCGGGGTTGTTCTGGAACAGCAAGGGGCCGGGCGTGATGTTGAGCGACAGAAGCACCGCCAGCAGCACCGCCGTCGTCCCCGAGCCCGGCACGCCAAGCGCCAGCATCGGCACCAGCGCGCCACCGGCTGCCGCGTTGTTGCCTGCCTCAGGAGCGGCCACACCGCGCGGATCGCCCGTGCCGAAGGTGTTCTTGCGGTCGACCAGCTTCTTCTCCATCGAGTAGGAGATGAAGGAGCCCAGCGACGCCCCTGCCCCCGGCAGCACGCCCGCGACGAAGCCCAGCAGCGACGAACGCAGCATGGTTGGCGTCGTCTCTTTCACCATCTTCCACGGCGGCGTGATGCGCCCGACCGAGACCTTGTGGCCCGCGCCAGTGGCCGAGCCATGGCGGTGCTCGAGGAAGATGAACACTTCCGACAGCGCGAAGAGGCCGACGATGGCGACGAGGAAATCGAGCCCGTCATAGAGGTGCACCTCGCCAAAGGTCAGACGCGGCACGCCGGTCTGCGTGTCCACCCCGATCACCGACAGGCCGAGGCCCAGCATCGCGGCGAAAGCCGATTTCGCCTGATTGGTCGAGGAAACCCCGCCCAGCGTCGCGAAGGCGAGCGCGAAGAGCGCGAAATATTCCGCCGGTCCGAACAGCAGCGCGAATTTCACCAGCTGCGGTGCCAGCAGGATCAGACCCCAGGTGGCGATGAAAGCGCCGACGAAGCTTGCGATGCCCGAGAGCGACAGCGCCTCTCCCGCAAGACCTTTCTTGGCCATCGGATAGCCGTCGAGACAGGTCATCATCGCGGGCTCGTCGCCCGGAATGTTCAGCAGGATCGAACTGATCCGCCCGCCATACATCGCCCCGTAATACACGCTCGTCAGAAGGATCAGCGACGGCGTGGCCCCCAGCCCCAGCGTGAAGGCAAGCGGGATCAGGATCGCGACGCCGTTGGAGGGCCCGAGGCCGGGCAGAGCGCCCATCATGGTGCCGAGGAACGTGCCCAAGAGCGCGAGCGCGAGGTTCTCGAAGGTCAGAGCGGTATGAAAACCGTCTGCGAGTGACATTAAGGTGTCCATCATTTCACCTCAGAAGCCGAAGGGGCCGCTGGCGAGCGAGAGGCCCAGAACCAGCTTGAAAATTACGTAGATACCGATCGAGGTAGCGACACCCACGACGACGGATTGCAGCGGTCCCGTGCCCAGCCGCCATGTCAGGTAGGCGCTGGCAAAAGCGGTCGCGATCAGGAAGCCCACGACGGGCAGAAACTCGGCATAGAGGATCATCACCACAACGGCGGCGAGGATTTCGGCAAGCCGGGCGAGGCTCGGCCAGACCGGGTCGGGATCGGGGCGCAGCAAGATCACGAGCGAAGCCAGCCCGAGGATCACCGCGATCACCAGCGGGAAGGTTTTCGGCCCCACCGCATCCGACAGGAAACTTTCTTGGATTTGCAGCGTCGCCCAGCCGTAGAACAGCGCAAGGCACAGGCCGACGGCGCCGAAGATGCGATCACTCATGATCCCCTCCCTTGGTATGAAGGCGCGGCGGCACTCGAAAGCCCGCCGCGCACATGGGTTGTCTTGCTTACTTGATGATGCCGATCTGACGCGAGATATCCTGGATCTGCTGGACCGAATTCTGCACGAAGCTCTCGAATTCAGCGCCCTGCAGGTCGAGCGGGGCCAGACCGTTGGCCGCCATCACCTGCTTCCACTCGTCGGAGGCATAGAGCTGGCCGACCTTGTCGACCCAAGCCTGGTAAGCCTCGTCGGACATGCCGCCCGGAGCGTAGAAGCCGCGCCAGTTCGCGCCGATCGCGTCAACGCCCTGCTCTTTCGCGGTCGGGAATTCCGAGAATTCGCCGTCCAGACGCTCGGGCGCCAGCACCGCGATCACGCGGATATCGCCGGAGTCGACGAAGCCCTTGGCTTCCGAAAGATCGCCGGTGAAGGCCTGAACCGAACCCGCCAGAAGCTGGGTGACCGCTTCGCCGCCGCCGTCGAAGGCGATGTATTTGACCTTGCGCACATCGTCGATGCCATAGGCGTCGGCTGCGATCAGCACCTTGAGGTGATCCCAGCCACCCACTGCCGAGCCGCCCGCGACGGAGACCGAATTCGGATCGGCCTTGATCTTGTCGAGCAGTTCCGGAAGCGTTTGGATGTCGCTGTCGGCTGCCACGGCGATCACGCCGTAATCCGCGCCGATCGAGCCGACCCAGCGGACCTGATCCATCGAGTTGCCCGGATAGGCGCCTTGCGCCAGACGGGTCGCGGTGGCCGAGGAAGCCGCGACGATCAGGTTGTCGTCGTCATTGCGCTTGTTGACCACTTCGGTGAAGGCCACGCCACCGCCGCCACCGGCGAGGTTCACGACCTGCATGGTCGAGTCGATGAGGCCCAGATCCTGCATGGTTTTGCCGACCTGACGGCAGGTGAAGTCCCAGCCGCCGCCGGGGTTCGCGGGCGCAATGCATTCCTGCGCCGAAGCGCCGGTCGCAACGGTGAGTGCCGCAACGGCAATCGCCGCGCGCATGAGTTTAAAAGCCATGGTATATCCTCCACTGTCCGCCCGTTGCCTCCCGCAGCGGGCTATGGACCGGGTTTTACCGCTTGAACCTGTCACGAACCTGTCACAGGTTCAGAGGCGCATGAGGGAGGAAGAATGCGGCTCTTGCTAGTGGAGGATGCCGAGGAGCTGGCCGAGGCCACGCAACGTCGGCTTGCGCGCTCGGGTATGGCCTGCGATCTCGCCGCCTCCGTGGGCGAGGCGCGCGATTTTCTGGCGGTGCAGGCCTATGACGCGGTGATCCTCGACATCAACCTGCCCGATGGCAGCGGCACGGACCTTCTGCGCGAGATGCGCGCGCAGGCCGCCACGATGCCGGTGCTGATGCTGACCGCGCAATTCTCGGTCGATGACAAGATTTCCGCCTTTGAACTCGGGGCGGACGACTATCTCGTAAAACCCTTTGATCACCGTGAGTTGGAGGCAAGACTTCATGCGATCGGGCGACGGCAGACGGCGGATCGTTCCGCCGATCTGGAGCTTGGCCATCTGCGCTATAACGCGACGGCGGGCAGCGCCACGGTCGGGGATCAGGCGCTGAAACTGACGGGCCGCGAATTCGCGCTGCTGGGGATTCTGATGCGCAATGCGGGGCAAGTGATGTCGAAGGATCGGCTGCACGAGGGGCTCTACGCCTTCGACGATGCGGTGCCGGGCGACAATGCGATCGAGCTTTATATCGCGCGGCTGCGCAAGAAGCTGACCGGCAGCGGGGTCGAGATCGAAACCCTGCGCGGACGCGGCTATCGTCTGGCGGCACGGGATGGCGATGTCTGACGGCGCTCTCCCCCGCGAAACCGGCCTTTCCGCCACGCGCTCGCTGACCGCGCGGCTTGTCACCGGGCTGTCGGGGCTGATGATCGTCGGCGGGTTGATCCTCGCATTGGCCGCCTTCGCCTATGGGCGCGCGGCGGCGCGCGACGCTTTCGACCGGCTGCTGGTCGGCGCCGCCAATGACATCGCCGCCTCGATCTCGATCCGCGACGGCGCGCCGGTCGTCGATCTGCCGGTCTCGGCCTTCGAGCTCTTGGCCCTCGCCCCCGATGACCGCATCGCCTATCAGGTGAGCGGCCCGAAAGGCGCGGTGCTCACGGGCTATGAAGACCTGCCCCGCCCTGACACGACCGCACAGGATTCCGAGCTTTACGACGCGCGCTTCAAGGGAGAGCCCGCGCGCTACATCCGGGTCACGCGCCGCTTCGCGGAACGCCAGTTCTCCGGCACGGTGGAGGTGATCGTGGGGCAAACCCTGCGGGCGCGCACCCAGCTTGCGCTCAGCATCACCCGAAACGCGCTTGGCGGGCTGGCGGTCGGCGGCATCGCGATGCTCGCCTTCGCGATCATCATCGTGCATAGCGCGCTGCGCCCGCTGGAGCGGCTGGCCCATCGCATCTCGGAACGCGATCCGCAGGACCTCACCCCGATCCGCGCCGCCGTGCCGCGCGAGGTCGATGTGATGGTGCAGGCGACGAACGGGTTCATGGGGCGGCTGGACCGGCAATTCGCCACGATGAAAAGCCTGATCTCGGACACCGCACATCAGCTGCGCACGCCCGTTGCGGCCCTGCGCGCGCAATCCGACCTCGCCGCCGAGGAAGACGATCCCGCCCGGCGCGACCAGATCGTCGCGAAGATGCATTCCGGTACGGTGCGGCTGAGCCGTCTGCTCGATCAGATGCTGTCGCGGGCGCTCGTGATCCACCGCGCCGACAGTGCGCGGCGCGAGCGGGTCGATCTGCGCAACATCGCCTTGGATATCTTCGAGGAAGGCGATCATGCGGCCCTCGCGCCGGGGAGCGAAATCCGGCTGGAGATCGCCGAGGCGGAGGTGCCCGTGCTGGCCGATGAGCTCTCGCTGTCGGAGGCCGCGAAGAACCTGCTGGGCAATGCGCTGTCGCATGGCGAAGCCCCGGTCACCATCGGTGCGGAGCTGCGCGACGGGCGCGCCCGGCTGTGGGTGCGCGACGCAGGCCCCGGCCCCACGCCCGAGCTGCGCGCGCGTCTGGGCGAGCGTTTCGCGCCGGGGCATTCGGACACGCGTCGGCGCGGTGCGAGCAGCGGGCTGGGCCTCGCCATCGCGCAATCGGTTGCGGAAACCTATGGCGGCACGCTGGAAATGGAGAGCGATACGGCAGGTTTCACCATCGCGATCACCCTGCCCCAGGCCGAGGAAACCACATGATCCGCGCGCTCCTGTCCCTGACACTCTGGCTGGGCCTGAGCTCCGCCGTCGCGGCCGCTGAGCCCGAGGCCATCCGCACCTTCGGCCCGGATCAGCCCGCACGCAAGATCACCCTGCGCACCACGACCGACGTCAACATCCTCGCCCCCGCGATCGAGGCGTTTCTCGACACCCAGCCCGGCCTCGCGATCCGGTTCGAGCAATGGGGCTCGAACGACCTCTACGATATTTCCGAGGCCGACTGCGCGTCCGGCAAACCCGGGGCCGATCTTGTCATCAGTTCCGGCGTGCAGCATGTGGTGAAGCTGGTAAACGACAATTGCGCGGCCACATGGGTCTCGCCCGAGACCACGGCGCTGCCGAAGGACCTGCGTTGGCGCGATCAGGTCTGGGGCATCTCGCGCGAGCCTGCGGTGATGATCTACAACCGCGCGCTGGTCCCGCCTGAGGATGTGCCGCGCACGCGCTTCGATCTGGTGGACCTGCTGCGGCCCGCGCAATCGCCCTACACCGGCAAGGTCGCGACCTATGACATCGCGGATTCCGGGCTCGGGTTCCTGTTCGCTTTCCTCGACAGTCAGGAGGCCAGCACCTTCGGCGCACTGACCGAGGCCTTCGCGCGCTCCGGCGCGGTCGCCACCTGCTGCTCGGCCGAGATCATCGATGGCGTCGCGGGCGGGCGCTACCTGATCGCCTATAATATCCTCGGCTCCTATGCGGCGCAGGCCGCGCGCGACAATCCCGATCTGGGGATCATCGCGCCCGCCGATTACACGCTGGTTCTGTCGCGCGCAGCCTATCTGCCGGGGCGCGAGCCCAACCCGACCGCCGCGAAGCTGCTGGATTTCCTGCTCTCGCCAGCGGGTCAGAGGGCGCTGGCGAAGACCAAGCTGATCGACCCGATCACGCGCGACGGTGGCGGCAGCGACAGCGACGAGACGCTGGCCCTGCAACGCCTCATCGCGCTTGGCCCGGCGCTATTGGTTGCGACTGATACGATGAAAACCGCGCGCTTCCTCGAACGCTGGCGCGATATCTTCGCGCAATAGCGTTGGTCTAGCTCGCCAGCGCGCCGAACTTGCCACCGCAAAACAGAAGCGGCCGGGCCTCCAGATCGCGCTCGATTTCGACGACCTTGCCGATGAAGAGCGTGTGATCGCCCGCCTCCACCTCCTGCGCGACCTCGGTCACGAAAACGCAGGCAGCCCCCGGCACGACGGGCATTCCCGCGCGCTCGATGAAGGGGTCGTTATGCGCCGGATCGTGGCGGCCCGCGAAATGCATCGCCAGCCCTTCCATCTCGTGATTGAGCACCGAGACCGCGTAGCGCCCGGAAGCCCGCACCTTCTCGCGCAGCTTGCAATTGTGATCGAGCGAGATGGTGATCAGCGGCGGGTCGAGCGAAACCGACATGAACGCATTCGCCGTCATCCCGTGATCGCCATCTTCGGTGCGCGTCGAAATCACCGTCACGCCGGTTGCGAAACTGCCGCAAGCGTCGCGCAGATCGCGCGGATCAATTCCGGACATCGAATTCCTCCCCAAATCTCATATCCTGTGTCAGAAGCGCGCCGGACATCAGCGCGGCGGCATCGGTCGAGCCCTGAAGCGCCACGGCCTCGCGCGACCGGCCTTCGGCGCGCAGGCCCCGGATGCGCGTGGACGAGATCACCTCGCCCCCCTCGCACAGCACCGCAGGCGCCAGCGTCACGTCGAAGCGCTCAGCCAGTGTCGTCACGCAACCCGCCTGTTTCGCGCCGAAGCGGAAATCCGCGCCGACATGGATGCGGGCCGGGTTGATCCGTGCCAGATCGTCCAGAAAGGCCTGCGGGCTGCGCGCCGCGTAACTTTTGCAAAACGACGCCAGCACGATGTAATCCGGCCCGAGCCGCGCGATCCGCGCGAGTTTCTCCGACACCGGCGACAATTGCTTGGCGCGCCCGAAGAACACTTTCGGCGGCGGATCGAAGGTCCAGACGACCGACGCCACGCCTGCCGCCCGCGCCTCGGCCACGGCGCGCGAGATCAGCGCCTGATGGCCGCGATGGACGCCGTCGAACGCGCCGATGGTGAGGACGCTCGCGGGCAGCGCGATCTGATCGTCGCGCAGCACCTGCGTCTTCATCCCTGTGAAATCCAAACTCATGGGGCTCCTCCTTCCCCGGGGTCGTGGGCCGCGCGAGCATCCCGCGCAGCCCCTTCAGTCTCAGGCCTGGAAGCCGCCCTTGAGGCGGTTCACGTCCCAAGGGTTCACGAGGTCCTTCGACACCCAGCCGTCGAGGTCGTATTCGCTCATGAAATTGTCGACGAGGCCGCGCATCATATCCAGCTCGCCCGTGGCCTGAGCGGTGAACATCGTCTCCATGCGGATCGCTTCGTAATTGCCCGCATAGTTGCTCTCGTAGAGCTCGTGACGGCCGCCGAATTCCGAGCCGATCGCGTCCCAAAGAAGCTTCAGCAGTTTCACCCGGTCCACCGCGACCATCCCGTTCGAGCCGCGCACGAAGCGGTCGAGATAGGGGCGCACGTCTTCCGATTGGAAATCGAGCGTCGAGGACGGCAGGTAGATCAGGCCCGAGGCCACGTGGCGCTCGATCAGTTCCTTGATCCGGGAATAGGCCATCGGCGCGAAGACGCGATACGCCATCGCCGAGGACGATTTCGGCGCGAGATAGCCATCGGTGCCGACCCAGTCGTCGGGGTTCATGACCATCGCGTCGCTGAGGCCCCAGAACAGGTTGCGCCAGCCGATCACCTCGCCCACCGCGGTTTGCGGGCCGCGGAAGCCGCCTGCCCCGGTCGCATCCAGCGCCTTCGAGAACAGACCCGCGATGAAGTCGAGCTTCACCGCCAGACGGGTGCAGCCATGCAGCGTGAAGCGCGGCGCGAAGCCGGACGCCGGGAAGAAGCCGTTCACCTTCTCGATGTCGCCATAGAGGAACAGGTTCTCCCACGGCACGAGCACCTTGTCGAAAACGAGGATCGCGTCGTTCTCATCGAGGCGCGAGGAGAGCGGATAGTCGAAAGGCGTGCCCATGACGGCGGCGTTCAACTCGTAGGACGCGCGGGAGATCAGCTTCACGCCGGGGCTGTCCATCGGCGCGGTGAAGGTCAGCGCGAACTTCTTGTCTTTGATCGGGACGCCGTAATAGCCGATGAAGTTGTAATGCGTCAGCGCCGAGCCAGTCGCGACCACTTTCGCGCCCGAGACCACGATCCCCGCGTCGGTTTCCTTCTCGACCTGCATGAACACGTCGCCGGTCTCCTCAGCCGGCAGGTGACGGTCGATCGGCGGGTTGATGATCGCGTGGTTCCAGTAGTCGAGACGCTCCTGCGACTTGGCATACCAGTTTTTCGCGTTCTGCTCGTATTCTCCGTAATAGCCGGAATTCGCACCCAGCGTGCCAAGGAAAGCCGCCTTGTAGTCCGGCGCACGGCCCATCCAGCCATTGGCGACGCGCTGCGTCTCGGCGATGGCGTCGCGGCCTGCGATCAGGTCTTCCTTCGTCTTCGCGCCCTTGAAGAACGGGTGCGTCCAGCCGCCCGAGCCGGTATCGGTGGGCCGCCCGATCGTGTCCTTCTCGGCATGGAGCTTGTCGTACCAGCGCGCCACCATGCGCGACGAGTTGCGAAATGCCGGGTGCTTGGTGACATCCTTGACGCGCTCGCCATGGACATAGACTTCGCGGGCGTCCTGCAGGCTCTCGAGATATTCGTCACCGGTATAGGGGGTCGTGACGCCGCTCTGGGCGTCTTTCACTTGGTCTTTCATGGTTCCTCCTCCATCAGGTCGGATGAACGAGAGACATGTCCGACCTGTCCCCTTCACGGTGCCGGAGCCGGGCTGATACCGAAAGGTATCGACAAATACCGCGACTTTTTCCGGCAATACCGGAATTCTGAGGCCCGAAATCACCGCGGGAGGGTCCAGATGAAGACATTACGCAAGGTCGGGGAGCTTTTGCGCCAGTTCACCGCCGCTCAGCCGGAGCATTCGGTCACGGACCTGTCACGCGCGATCGGCAATTCCGTGAGCGGCACGCATGACCTCGTGAATGGTCTGGCCCGAATCGGATTGCTGCGAAAGGTCGAGCGGGGGCGCTATCGGCTGGGTCCGCTGGTCGCGACGCTGAACCGCGCGTTGGAGGATAGTTCCGCGCTGACGGAGGCCGCGCGGCCCGTGCTGGCGGCGCTCTGGCGCGACTATGGCGAGACGCTGCACCTGACCTTGCACGATCACGGGCGGCTTCTGGTGCTCGACGCACTGGAGGGCACGCAGGCGCTGCGGGTCTCGCGCGAGGCGCTGGGGTCTTGGATCGCGCTGCATGACAGCCCGCCGGGGATGCTGCATCTGGCGCAGTTCTCCCCGGCCCAGCTCGACGAATATCTCGACCGGCACACAAGGCCCGGTTCGCGGCTGGAGGATCGCACCCGCCTGCGCGCCGAGCTGGACGCGCTCGCACGCGACGGGTTCAACGCGGGCGCGCCGAAGGACGAGGCGGATGTGATCTGCGTCTCGGCGCTGATCCGCGACCACATCGCCCAGCCCGTCGCGGTGCTGGTCATCTCGGTCCCCCGCTCGCGCCACGAGGTCCAGCCGCGCGCCTTCCGCAATATCGCCCTGGGCGCCGCGCGGACGATTTCCGAACGCCTAGGGTATGAACTTCGTCCAAACTGAACCTTTGAGGTATTACAGGATACCGCGCACCCATCTGGCCCAAGCCGCGTGCGCCATGCAAATCTCCCCTTATCGAATTGAAGGCGCTGCCCGGAGGAGGGCCGCCCGCCGCATCCGAGGAGGAGACTTATGCGCAACGTAACCGTGGATAATGTGACCGATGTGGTCATCGACTCGCTGGGCCAGCACGCCACGCTCGAGCCGCGCCAGCGCGAGATCATGGAAAGCCTGATCAAGCATCTGCACGGGTTCTGCAAAGACGTGAACCTGACCCATGAAGAATTCCTTTATGCCTGCGACTATCTCGGCCGCGCCGGTGCGCTTTGCTCGGACAAGCGTCAGGAATTCATCCTTCTGGGCGACATTCTCGGCGTCGAAGTTCTCGTCGACATGCTCTCGAACCCGATCTCGGGCGACGAGACGGTCTCGACCGTGCTCGGGCCGTTCTTCCGCGAGAACGCTCCGGTGATGCCGAAAGGCGCCTCGACCGTTCAGAAGAACTTCGAGGGTCAGGAAACCGTCTATGTCGAGGGCCATATCCGCGACAACAAGGGCAACCCGATCCCCGGCGCGATCATCGACGTCTGGGAAGACGCGCCGAACGGTCTTTACGAGAACCACGACCCCGATCAGCCCGAATACAACCTGCGCGGCCGCTTCGAGAGCGACGAGAACGGGCATTACGCCTTCGTTGCGATCCGCCCCGTGCCCTACCCGATCCCCGGCGACGAGACCGCGGGCGAGCTGATCCGTTACATGGGCCACCACTGCATGCGCCCGGGCCATATCCACATGATGGTCACGCGCGAGGGCTACCGCCCGCTGATCTCGCAGATCTACGACGCCGATAGCGACTATCTCGACAGCGACTCGGTCTTCGCCGTGAAAGAGGACCTGATCGGCAAGTTCGAGAAGGCGCCCGAAGGTTCGGACACCGATCTGGTTCTGCGCTTCGACTTCACGCTGGGCAATCAGGCTCAGGCGATGGCCGCGGAATGATCCGAGTGGCGTAAAGAGTTCCCGGCGCCGCACGCGTGGCGCCGGATTTACCTTGAAGACCAATGACATATTTCGAAGGACAGAGCCGATGACTACGCCCGGCGTTGCGAAACTCGCAGATCATTTTCAGGGCGCGGACGCCCATGCGGGTCGCCAGATCGCGAAGATCGAGACTATGATCGTCGATTGCCCGACGACCCGGCGTCACAAGCTGTCCAACACGGAAATCAACTTCCAGTCCTATGTGATCGTGCGCGCCGAACTGGCCGACGGATCGGTCGGTTGGGGCGAGGCTTCGACGCTGGGCGGCCCCCGCTGGGCCGAGGAAAGCGTCGAGGCGATGAAGGCCAATATCGACACGTATCTGGCCCCGGCACTGGCGGGCGCGAACGCGCTCGAGTTCGAGCTGAACGCCGCCAAGATGGCCAAGGCCGCGAGCCGTAACAACGCCGCGCGCGCCGCCGTGGATGCCGCGCTCTACGACGCCGCCGGGCACTCGCTCGATCTGCCGGTCTCGGTCCTGATGGGGGGCGCGGTGCGCGACCGGATCGAGGTGATCTGGGCGCTCGCCTCGGGCGATGCCGATCAGGAGATCGAGGAAGCCGACCGCAAATTCGACGCGCGCGAGCATCGCCGCTTCAAGATCAAGCTGGGCTTCAACACGCCCGATCAGGACATGATCCGCCTGCGCAAGATCGTCTCGGCGCTGGAGGGCAAAGCCACCGAGATCATCGTCGACGTCAATCAGGGCTGGACCGAAGCGGTCGCGATCCGCTACCTGCCGCAGCTGGCCGAGATGGGCGTGTCGCTGATCGAACAGCCGCTGCGTCCCGGTCTGATTGCGGCCACCGCGCGCGTGGCCGCCCGCGCCGCGATCCCGATCATGGTCGACGAGGCCGCTTTCACCGGCCCCGATATTATCGCCAACGGCATCGCTGCAGCCGGTTCCGTCTATTCGCTGAAACTTGTGAAATCGGGCGGTCTGAACGAGATCAAGCGCGCCGCCGGGATCGCGCAGGCCTGCGGGATGGAGCTGTATGGCGGCTGCCTGATCGAAAGCGGCATCGGCGCTGCGGCGCATCTGGCCGTGTTCTCGACCCTGCCCCGGCTCGAATGGGGCTGCGAGCATTTCGGCCCGAAGATCCTGAAAACGGACCTCACCGGCGGCGAGATCCGCTTTGCCGATTTCCACGTCCATTGCCCGACCGGCCCCGGCCTCGGGATCACGGTGAACGAGGACGTGCTGGCCTCCGTCGCGCGGAAAGGCTAAGCCGATGCCGATCCTGCACTGGTCCCCGCGCTCGCCTTACGTCCGCAAAGCGATGGTCGCGCTGCATGAGAAAGGTCTGGCCGATCAGGTCGAGACCGTGCGCACCCATGCCGATCCGATGATCCCGCATGAGGGGCTGATGGCGATCAACCCGCTGTCCAAGATCCCGACGCTGGAGCTGGAGGACGGCCGCGTGCTGTTCGACAGCCATGTGGTTTGCGAATGGGCCGATCTGGAAAGCGCAGACGGCCCGCAGCTTTTCCCCGCCGCCCCCGCCGCGCGGCTCGAGGCCGAGCGCGACGAGGCGCTGGGAACGGGGCTTCTGGATGTCGCGCTGCCGTGGCTGGTGGAGCTGAAGATGCGGCCCGAGAAACAGCGGTCCGAGCAGATGCTCGCCGTCTACCGCACCAAGATGAACCGGGTTGCGGATTGGCTGGAAGGTCATGCCGCGCGCCTGACCGAGCGGCCTTTCGATATCGGACATCTGAGCATCGGCGTCGCGCTGTGCTACCTCGATTTCCGCTTCGACGGTGAGGGCTGGCGCGAGGGCCGTCCGGCGCTGGCGGAATGGCACGTGGGCTTTGCCGAACGCCCCTCCGTGCAGGCCACGACCTTCCGAGACGACCCGCGACCGGCTTAATGCATCGCTTTAACTTCGCGCCACAAACTACTGTTTGCGCGCGAATTTTCGCGTAACTTCCAAAAAGTGCATCACCTGCGGCGCGCGATTATCGAGCCGCGCATGCACGGTCAGACCGGTCCCCGGATTATAGCCCTTATAAGGCCGGAAGATCACGCCGGGGCGCTGCGTGCGCGACACCGATTGCGGAACCACCGCGATCCCCACGCCCACCGACACGAGGCTGATCGCAGATTGAAAATCCTGCGCCAGATCGACCGCCTTCGGCTTGAACCCTTCCCGCGCACAGATATCGAGCACGACATCGGCATAGCTGGGCCGGGGCTTGCGCGGATAGAGCACGAAGGTCTTATCGGCGAGGTCAGCGAAATGGATCTCGGCGCGGGTGCCGAGGTCGGAATTGTCGGGCAGCGCGAGGATCAACGGCTCGGTGCAGAGCGGCTCGCGGCGGAACTCCTCGTCGTCGAGGATCGGGCGCGCCACCGCGATGTCGATCTCCCGGCTGACCAACGCGGTGTGCAGCTCGGCATTGTTCATCGCCGAGAGCTGCAGCTCGACCTCCGGATAGAAGGATCGGTAGGATTTGATCAGCGTCGGCAGCACGCCGTGCGAAGCCGAGCCGACAAAGGCGATCCGCAGCCGCCCGCCCGCACCGGAGCCCACCATCTTCGTCTCGCGATAGGCCGCATCCAGCCGTTCGAGCAATTGCCGCGCGTGATCCTGCAACACCTCGCCCGCCTGCGTCAGCCGGATCTGGCTGCGCGAGCGGTCGAAGAGCTGCACCTCCAGCTCGGCCTCCAGCGCCGCGATCTGGCGCGACAGCGGCGGCTGCGCGATATCGAGCCGGTTCGCCGCGCGGCCGAAATGCAATTCCTCGGCCACCGCGAGGAAATATTTGAGCCGCTTGAAGTCCATTCCCACGCCTCCTCCCGTTGATACCATATAGGTCATAACGGAACCCTCCTCACTATCGCAAAAGGTATTGGATAATGCCGGGCACGAATGAGGGCTCGCGCCCGGCCGGGGAGGATCAGAAGACCTTCAGGAAACGCAGCTCCGCGACCACGTCGTTGCGGAACCCGCCATCGCTGTTCACGTCCTTGGCCAGCATCCCCTGCACCTGGACGGTCGGGGTGACGAAGGTGTTGGCATAGAGGCGGAGCTGATCGCGCTCGGTGCGCTGGCCGGTATCGGCGCCGCCCACCTTGATCTTGCCGCCGCGCTGTGAGGACAGACCGAAAGACACGGAGGTCTTCTGGCCGAATTGTTTGCGCAGATAGGCCTGCACCTGCGTGGCGGGGCTGCGCTCGATCTTCTGGCCGCTCTCCGTGTGGTCCATCGTGAAGGCCACATCGGCCATCGCGTCGAAATAGAGCCCCTGCCCGAGCCCCTGAATGAACCCGATCTGCGGCGTCAGCGTCCACGTCCCAGAGCCCGCGCTGACCTTCGCCGCTTCATACTGGCCCGTCGGGGCGGTCACGAAGGCGGTCACGCCCAGCGTTGTCCCTGTCTCTGGGTTCGACGGCTGCACCGGCCAGACCGAGAAGCCCAGCGTCAGATCGCCCACGCCCGATTTGGTCGGCTGATCGCCACCGCCGATGCGCGCAGTTTCGAAATTCACGATCGGCAGCACCGCCTGATAGAGCGCAGGCATCCCGAAGGCTTCGGAATAATGCAGCCCGCGCAGGACCATCACGTTCACCTTGGCCTTGCTGTCGGGCACTTTCGTCCCGCCGAGCTCGAACGTATCGGCGCTTTGATGCTGCAGATAAAGCAGCCCGATATTCGTGCCGGGCGGCAGGATGTTGTAATCCCCCGGAGCCACGTCGATGGCATGGGCCGGCAATGCGGCAAGCGACATCAGCGCGCTCAAAGCGAGCGCGGCGCGTTTCAGTTTCATGGATTTCCTCCCTTCGCGTTTCTCTGGTCCGGTCGCTCCGGGAGTCAGGGCTCCTCTTCCCCTACCCGGTCCGGCTTTCCGCGCGCCGTTGGGACCGACGCGCGGAAAGGATCTCGTCAGGCGCTCTCCTTCAGCAGGCCGCGTTCGCGGGCCATGGTCATCGCCGTGTCCTGGATCATGTCTTCCTGACCGCCGATCATCTTCTTGCGGCCCAGTTCGACAAGGATGTCGCGCGCCGGGATGCCGAAGCGCTCGCCTGCGCGTTTCGCGGGCAGCAGGAAGGTCGAATAGACCCCGGCAAAGCCCAGCGTCAGCGCCTCGCGGTCGGCACGCACGACGTGATCCATGAACGGGACCACGACATCCTCGGCCAGATCCATCAGCGCGAAGGTGTCCGAGCCGGTCTCGATCTCCATCCGGTCGCAGACGGCGGCCAGCACCTCGATCGGCGCATTGCCTGCGCCCGCGCCCAGCCCCGCCAGCGAAGCGTCGATGCGGGTCGCGCCCGCACCGATGGCTGCGATGGAATTCGCGATGCCGAGGCCGAGATTGTGGTGGCCGTGGAAGCCGATCTCGGTTTCGGGTTTCAGCGCATCGCGCATCATCGAGATCGCATGGGTGACCTCATGGGTCAGCATCGCACCCGCCGAGTCCGTGACATAGACGGTGTTGGCGCCATAGCTCTCCATCAGGAGCGCCTGTTCGGTCAGCCCCTCGGCCGAGTTCAGGTGCGACATCATCAGGAAGCCCGACGCATCCATCCCGAGCTTGCGCGCGAAGGCGATATGCTGCGGCGAGGTGTCGGCCTCGGTGCAGTGGGTCGCCACATGGACCGAGCGCGCGCCGCACTGATAGGCCTCTTCCAGCTCTTTCATCGTGCCGAGACCGGGGATCAGCAGCACCGAAATTGTGGCCTGTGTCACCACCTCGGCCACCGCCGAGATATATTCCGCGTTCGACGCCGGCGCGCGGCCATGCTGGATCGAATTGCCGCCCAGACCCGCGCCATGGGTGACCTGCATGTAAGGCACGCCCGCCGCGTCGAGACCCTTGGCGATCTTGACCATCATCTCGACCGGGATCTGCTCGCGCTTGGCATGCATCCCGTCGCGCAGGGACATGTCGTGCAGTTTGACCTTGCGGCCCTCGAGGCCGGATTTCACTTTCTGTTGGATCACGCTCTCTGAGGTCATTGTGCCGGCTCCAGTTTCTTGAGTTTCATCGACCCGTCGAGGATCCGTTCGGCGAACATCTCGGCGGTGCGTGCCGCCGCCGCCGTCATGATGTCGAGATTGCCCGCATAGGTCGGCAGGTAGTCGCCAAGCCCTGCGACCTCCATGAAGACCGCGACGCGATTGCCGTCGAAATCGGGGCCGTTCACCAGCTTGTAGCCGGGCACGTAGCGCTGAACCTGCGCGATCATCTCCTTGACGGATTTGGTGATCGCCGCCTGGTCCGGCTCGCCCTCGACCTCGCAATAGATCGTGTTGCGCATGATCATCGGCGGATCGGCGGGGTTGATGATCGCGAGGGCCTTGCCCTTCTTTGCGCCGCCCACCTTCTCGATCGCGTTCGAGGTGGTGAAAGTGAACTCGTCGAGGTTCGCCCGCGTGCCCGGCCCGATGGATTTCGACGACAGCGAGGCGATGATCTCGGCATATTCGACGCTCTGCACCGCGCCCACGGCCGAGACGATCGGGATCGTCGCCTGACCCGCGCAGGAGATCATGTTGACGTTCATCGGCGTCGCCTTGGCCAGATCGCCGAGGTTCACCGGCGGCACACATAAGGGGCCGATCGCGGCAGGCGTCAGGTCGACCATGAACACGCCCATCTCATTGAGCTTGCGCGAGTTCTCGGCATGGACATAGGCCGAGGTCGCGTCAAAAGCGATCTGGATACCGTCTGCCTCGACATGGGGCAGCAGCCCGTCGACACCCTCATGGGTGACCTTCAGCCCCTTGTCCTTGGCCCGCTTGAGTCCGTCAGAATTGGGGTCGATCCCAACCATCCAGACGGGCTCCAGCACCTCGGAGCGCAGCAGCTTGAACATCAGATCGGTTCCGATATTGCCCGATCCGATCAGGGCACATTTGATCTTGCGCATCTTCATCCTCCTTGGCTCGGGATCACTCGGTGAAGGTCACCGTGATCGAGCCCATCTCGTAAAATCTCGCGGTGATGGAATCGCCGGGTTTGACGGCCACGGCGGCGGTGATCGCGCCAGCCATCACGAAACTGCCCGCGGGCAGCACCTCGCCCATGTCACCCAGCACACCGACCAGCATCGCGATCGCCTCGGCGGGATGGCCCAGCACCTCGGCGCCCGCGCCGATCTGCGCGATCTCGCCGTTATGCTCCAACACGACGCCCACGGTCCGCAGGTCGAGCGCATCGGGCCGGATCATCCGCCCGCCCGGCACGAAGCGCGCCGAGCTGGAATTGTCGGCCAGCACCGATTCCAGATCAAACTTGAACCCGGTGAAGCGCGAGTCGATCACCTCCAGCGCGGGCTGGACGTAATCGGTGGCCGCCAGCACCTCGTCGCGCGTGACCTTGCCCGACAGTTCGGCATGGGTGACAAAAGCGATCTCGGCCTCGACGCGCGGGTGGATCATGTCGCTGACGGCAATCTTGGAATTCGCCGGACGCTCCATCGCGTCGGTCAGAAAGCCCACGCCGGGGGTCGAGACCCCCATCTGCGCCATCTTCGGCCTCGAAGTCAGACCCGCTTTCCAACCGATCACGCGCTCGCCCTTCTTCTCCAGATTGCGCCGCAGCGCGGTCTGGACGCGATAGGCGTCGGCGATGCTCAGATCGGGGTAATCCTCGGTCAGCTTGCGGATCGGCACCGCGTAGCGCTGCGCGGTCTCGACGCGCTCGGCCATGCGGATGATCGCTTCCTCATCGACGGTCTTCGGTTGATCGAGACTCATACCATCGCCCTCCCGGCAAAACGCATCTCGCAGGTGCCGATGCCCGCGATCTCGCAAGTGAAATGATCGCCATCCGTGACAGCCAGTAGCGGCGCCTGCGCGCCCGACAAGATGATCTCACCGGCCATCAGCGGGATCCCCAGACGCCCGAGCGTATTGGCGAGCCATGCGACCGCCATCACCGGCGAGCCTTGCACGGCCGCCCCGGCCCCTGTCGCAACCACTTCGCCGTTCTTCTCGATCACCATGCCTGCGAGGCTCAGGTCCAGATCGCGCGGATCGGCCTTGGCCTCGCCCAGCACGAACACGCCGCAGGAGGCATTGTCCGCCACGGTGTCCTGGATCTTGATCTGCCAATCTTGATACCGGGTATCGACGATCTCGAAGCACGGCGTCACATAGTCGGTCGCGCGGATCACATCCGTCACCGTCACGCCCGGCCCGATCAGGTCTTCCTTGAGCCGGAAGGCCAGCTCGCCCTCGAGGCGCGGCTGCATCAGTTTCGACAGGTCGATCGTCGCGCCGTCCTCGAACAGCATCCGCTTCGTCACCTGCCCGAAATCGGGTTGGTAGACGCCAAGCGCGTCCTGAATGGCGCGGCTGGTCAGGCCGATCTTCTTGCCGACGACCTCGTCGCCCGCCTCCAGACGCCGCTCCAGCATTCGCAACTGGATGCGATAGGCGTCCTCGATATCGCTCTCGGGTTCGAGCGCGCTGATTTTCTGGGTCGGTCGGCCCGAGCGCAGCGCGTCATAGAGCGCATCGCCCAAGCTCTCGATCTTGGTGCTGTCCAGCATATGTCCTCCGTCGCGGCCCTCATCTGCGTCGGTCTCGTGAAACCGATACGGGCTGCCTCCGGATCAAGGCTAAGACGGCGGCGCGATACGCTCCAATACTTTGACGGGCCGGGCTTGATACGGGTTTTGCATCGCGCCCCGATGCGGCATCATGCAAAAACGGTATCGCGTGCGGGATAGAAAAGCATTGGAGCGTATCGGCCGGGTTGCCTAGCTTGTCGCCCAAGAGGTGGCTCACGGGAGGACGATATGACCACGCATAAGCTCTTCATCGACGGCGAATACCGCGCCGCGCAATCGGGCAAGACCTTCGACAAGATTTCCCCCTCGACCGGCGAGAAGATCGCCGATGTGCACGAGGCGCTGGCCGAGGATGTGAATGACGCGGTGGAGGCGGCACAGGCGGCGCTGAAAGGCCCCTGGGGCAAGATGCCGAAGGCGCAACGCTGCGATCTGTTGATGAAGCTCGCCGACGCGATCGACGCGCGCAAGGCCGATTTCATGGAAGCGGAAGTGCAAGATACCGGCCACACGCGCGGCTTCGCCGAGAAGGTCGAGATTCCGCGCGGGGCGGCGAATTTCCGGATCTTCGCGGAGATGCTCAAGAACACGGGCGGCGAGTATTTCCACATGGATACGCCCGACGGCACGGGCGCGGCCAATCTCGAATTGCACCGCCCGAAAGGCGTGATCGGGGTGATCTCGCCCTGGAACGCACCCTTCCTGCTGATGACATGGAAAGTTGGCCCCGCGCTGGCCTGCGGCAACACGGTAGTCGTGAAACCGTCCGAGGAAAGCCCCGCCACCGCGACCCTGCTGGGCGAGATGATGAACGAGGTGGGCATCCCGAAAGGCGTCTATAACGTCATCCACGGCTTCGGGCCGGAAAGCGCGGGCGAATTGCTGACCCAGCATCCGGGCGTCAACGGCATCACCTTCACCGGCGAGACCCGCACCGGCGAGGCGATCATGAAACAGGCCGCGGTGGGTCTGCGCGATGTGTCGTTTGAACTCGGCGGCAAGAACCCCGCCATCGTCTTTGCCGATGCGGATATGGACAAGGCGATCGAGGTCACGATGCGCTCGTGTTTCGCCAATACCGGGCAGGTCTGTCTGGGCACCGAGCGGATTTATGTCGAACGCCCCGTCTTCGAGGAATTCGTCAGCCGTCTGAAAGCGGGGGCGGAAGCTCTGATCCAAGGCGGCCCGGATACCGACGGCGCGACCATCGGCCCGCTGATCTCCGCCGAACATCGCGAAAAGGTGCTGAGCTATTACAAAAAGGCCGCCGATCTGGGCGCGCAGATCATCACCGGCGGCGGCGTGCCGGACTTCGCGCAGGGCGATTATCGCCAAGGGGGCTTTTTCGTCGAACCGACCATCTGGACCGGACTGCCCGAGGACAGCCCCATCGTGCGCGAGGAAATCTTCGGCCCCTGCTGCCACATCCAGCCCTTCGACAGCGAGGACGAGGTGATCGCGATGGCCAATGACACCAATTACGGGCTGTCGGCCACGATCCTCACCGAAAACCTCAGCCGCGCGCATCGCGTCGGCGGGCAGATGGAGGCGGGCCTCGTCTGGGTCAATTCGTGGTTCCTGCGCGACCTGCGCACGGCCTTCGGTGGCTCGAAATCCTCCGGGATCGGGCGCGAAGGCGGGGTGCATTCGCTCGAATTCTACACCGAGCGGACGAACCTCTGCCTCAAGCTGTGAGCGTCCTCCCTCGTCTCAAGGCTTGTGCGCGCGTCCCGGCTTGCCCGGGGCGCGCGTTCGCGTAACTGTGGACGCGGAAAGGGAATGTCATGAACCTGCGCCAGCTTCGCTATTTCATCGCCGTGGCCGAGGAGCTGCATTTCGGTCGCGCGGCCGAGCGGCTGCATGTCTCCCAGCCGCCGATCACCCGCCAAATCCAGGCGCTGGAGGAACAGCTCGGCGCGCAGCTTTTCAACCGTACGCCCCGCGGTGTGGAGCTGACGCAAGCGGGGGCGTTGTTTCTCGATGAGGCGCGCAATATCGCGGCGCTGCTCGATCAGGCGGCGGACCGGGTGCATCGGGCATCCGAGGGCGGGCTTGGCCGGATCGACATCGCGATCTTCGGCACCGCGATCCTCAGCTTCATCCCGCGCATCATCCTCGAATTCAAACGCCGCTACCCGGATGTGAAAGTGGTGATGCATGCGCTCGACAAGCTGGCGCAGATCGAGGGGCTGCAGAACCGCTCGATCGATCTGGGCTTCAACCGGATGCTGACGCCGGTGCCGGGTCTGGCGATCGAGGAGCTGGCCTCGGAGCCGCTCTATATCGTCGTGCCCGATCCGGGGCCTTTCGCGGATCGCGAGAGCGTCGCGCTGTCGGAACTGGCGCGCGAACCGATGATGCTGTTTCCCGCCAGCCGCGCGCAGGGGTTCGTCGAGAAGGTCACGGGGCTCTGCCACGAGGCGGGGTTCGCGCCCAATGTCGCGCAGGTCGTGGGCGACGGCTTTACCGCGATGGCGCTGGTGGCGGCGGGGTTCGGCGTCTCGGTCGTTCCGCAATCGATCACATCGGTCATCATGGAAGGCGTGAAATGCCTGCCTATCAGCGATGTGAGCGAGACCGCGCGGGTCGATATCTCCTGCATCTCGCGAGAGGGTGACACGTCCCCGATCGTCGCGAACTTCCTCGAAGTCGCACGTAGTTTAAGTCAATAAATTCCGTCACTTGAGAAACGTTTCTCATGTGACAGACCGGACGCGATCCGGGTGCTGCATCATGCCATATGACGGGTTTCCTCTTACCCGGAGCGATGCGCCTTCGGTATCGCAACCCGGACTAAATGGTATTTGATCGTATCGCCTTTTCTGCCCCAATCTCGGTCCACGGACACGCCGAGGAGGCCCCGACACGCGGGGAATGAGGGCGCGTCCCGAGACAGAGGAGCCGTCATGCCGGTAATCCAGATCAACCTTATGGAAGGCCGCACCGAGGCGCAGAAAGAAGCGCTGATGCGCGAGGTCACGCGCGCGACGGTCGAGACGCTGGGCGTCAAGCCGCAGGCCGTTCGGATCATGCTCAACGAGCTGCGCTCGGGCCATTACGCGGTCGCGGGCGAGCCGAAATATGCCGAAGCGAGCGAGCAACCCGCCGCCGCCTCGAACGGCACAGCCCCGACCAACGGCCACGAGAAGGCCCCCGCAAACTGACCGCATTCACCTTATCGAGCTTTAGGGAGGACACCATGAGCTTTCAGGAACAGATCCACGATATCGCGCAGCTTGCCTGCATCGAACTTTTCACCCCCAAATTCGAGGAAAGCTTCTGGTTCTTCCACGACGTTCTGGGCATGACGCCGACCGAGGATGACGGCAAATCCTGCTATCTGCGCGGCTACGAGGACCGCTATCACCACTCGCTGAAGCTGACCCGCTCGGACAAGGCCGGGATTGGCATGGTGGGCTGGCGCGCCTCCTCGCCGCAGGCGCTGGAGCGCCGCGTGGCCGTGCTCGAGGCCTCGGGCAATCCGGGCAAATGGGTCGAGGGCCACAAGGGTTACGGCCGCGCCTATGAATTCACGACGCCGGACGGCCACAAGCAGCACCTGTTCTGGGAGGTCGAGTATTACGAGGCCCCGGCAGAGCTGAAATCGAAGCTGCTCTCGCGCGCCCAGAAGCGTCCTCTGCGCGGGGTGCCGGTGCGTCGTCTCGATCACGTCAACCTGCTCTGCTCGGACGTGACCAAGAACGGCAAGTTCCTGCAGGACAATCTCGGCTTCCTCAAGCGTGAGAACGTGGTCTTCGGCGGCTCGGACGAGCTGGCCGCGTGGTTCTCGGTCAACCCGCTCGTGCATGAGGTCGCCTTCACCAAGGATCAGGCTGGCCCCGGCAACCGTCTGCACCATGTCGCTTTCTGGTATGGCAATCAGGGCCAGATGCTCGACCTCGCCGACATCCTGCAGGAATACGATGTCACGATCGAGGCGGGCCCGGCGAAGCACGGCGTCTCGCAGGCCTATTTCATGTATGTCTACGAGCCCGGCGGCAACCGTATCGAGCTGTTCGGCGACACCGGTTACCTGATCTTCGATCCGGACTGGAAAACCCTGACCTGGGACGAAAGCAACTTCTTCAACGGGGGCGGCGTCTGGTTCGGCGGCGAGCTTCCGCAGGACTTCTTCGTCTATGGCACGCCCATCGTCGAGGCCGCGATGGCCGAGGCGGAGACCAAGGACGAAGTGGCCGAGCCGGCCGAGTAATTCCTCTCCGCAGTTTCGGAGGCTGGCCATCCCCTCGGGGGTGGCCTTTTTCGTTTTGGGGCGGAAAGGGCCGCGCCCGACCTCGGGTGGGCGCTGTACGCGCTCTGTGGCTTGGCGCTTTATCTCGCAAGCCCGTAGACTGGTTATACCCGCGACGCCCTCGCCAATGCGCCCTCCCGGGGGGAGGTCGGGCGCGGCCCGGGGCTGGTCGCCCCGCGCCAAGGAGATCCCGCCACCTCCGCATAAGGTATCACCGAGGTAACCCCCGATACCTCCGCGGTATGTTTTCCTTCCCCCGTCCCGTGCGCTACAACCTCCCGCAAAGAGGAGGCTTTCATGCACGCACTGACCCATGACGGGGTGACGCTCCACATTCTCGACCAGGGCCCGCGCGACGGCCGTGTGGTGATGTTCGGCAATTCGCTCGGCAGCGATCTGCGGCTCTGGGAGGCGCTGATCCCGCATCTGCCCGAGGGTCTGCGGCTGATCCGCTTCGACAAGCGCGGGCATGGGCTGAGCGATTGCCCGCCCGGCCCCTACAGCATCGAGGACCTCTCGGACGATGCCGCCGCGATCTGCGATGCGCTCGGGCTGCGCGATGTGACCTTTATCGGCCTCTCGATCGGCGGGCTGATCGGACAGAGCCTCGCCGCGCGCCGCCCCGATCTTCTGCGCGCGCTGGTCCTGATGGACACCGCCGCCAAGATCGGCACGCCCGAGATGTGGAACGAGCGGATCGCTAATGTGCGCCGCGACGGCATCGCAAGCATCTCCGACGCGATCCTCGCACGCTGGTTCGCGCCCGGTTTCGCCGAGTCCCACCCGGCGGAGTTCACGCTTTGCCGCAACATGCTCGAACGTGGGCCCGACGAGGGCTATGCGGGCTGCTGCGCGGCGATTGCCGGGGCCGATCAGACCGAGGCGACGCGGGCGCTGACGCTGCCAGTGATGGCGATGACGGGTGCGGATGACGCCTCGACCCCGCCCGATCTGGTGCGCGGCACGGCGGAGCTGTGCGGCGCCGAGTTCCACGAGATCGCGAAAGCGGGCCACCTGCCCTGTTACGAGCAGCCCGAGGCCGTCGCGGCGCTGTTGAAGGCGTTCTTGGACAAGACCTGAGCCAAGCAGGGCGCGCGCCGATCCGTGGGATGGCGCGCGCCCCTTGTCCGCTAAAGCGATTGATGCCCGCCACGCCCCTCCATCATTGAGGCGGCGTGCCCGGCTGCAGATGCGCCAGCCCGTCGGGACGGACCGGCGCGCGCCCTGCGCCTTCGGCGCGTACCGGGCGCAGCTCTCTACACCGCTTCCAGCGCCACGGCGATGCCCTGCCCCACGCCGATGCACATCGTGGCGAGCGCCCGTTGGCCCTTGCGGCGCACCAGCTCCAGCGCCGCCGTGCCGGTGATCCGCGCGCCCGACATGCCCAGAGGATGCCCCAGAGCGATCGCGCCGCCATTGGGGTTCACACGGGCATCGTCATCCGCAATACCGAGATCGCGCAGCGTGGCCAGACCTTGGCTGGCGAAGGCCTCGTTCAGCTCGATCACGTCGAAGGCGTCCTGAGACAGCCCCAGCCGCGCCATTAGCTTCTTGGACGCAGGCGCAGGCCCGAAGCCCATGATCCGCGGCGGCACGCCAGCTGCGGCCCCGCCGGAGATTTTCACCAGCGGCGTCAGCCCGTGTTTGCGCACGGCGTCCTCGGAGGCGATGATCAGCGCCGCAGCCCCGTCATTCACGCCCGACGCGTTGCCCGCCGTGACCGTGCCGTCAGGCCGCACGATGGGACGCAGTTTGGTCAAAGCCTCCAGCGTGGTGCCGGGGCGCGGATGTTCGTCACTGTCGACCACGACCGGATCGCCCTTGCGCTGCGGGATCGTGACCGGGGTGATCTCCTCGGCCAGACGGCCCTCTTCCATCGCCTTGGCCGCAGCCTCCTGCGAGCGCAGCGCGAAGGCGTCCTGATCTTCGCGGCTCACGCCGAAATCATCGGCCACGTTCTCCGCCGTCTCGGGCATCGAGTCGACGCCATGAGCGTCTTTCATCAGCTTGTTCACGAAGCGCCAGCCGATGGTCGTGTCATAGACCGCATTGGCGCGGCTATAGGCGGCCTCGGCCTTGGGCATCACGAAGGGCGCGCGCGACATGCTCTCGACGCCGCCCGCGATCATCAGATCGGCCTCGCCCGCCTTGATCGCGCGGGCGGCGGTGACGATGGCATCCATGCCCGAACCGCAAAGCCGGTTGATCGTGGTCCCCGGCACGTTCACCGGGAGACCCGCGAGCAGCGCCGACATGCGGGCCACGTTGCGGTTGTCCTCGCCCGCCTGATTGGCGCAGCCAAATATCACATCCTCGACCGCCTCCCAATCGACGCCGGTGTTGCGCGCCATCAGGGCTTTCAAGGGGATCGCCCCCAGATCGTCGGCACGGACAGGCGCCAGCGCGCCGCCGAAACGGCCGATCGGGGTTCGGATATAGTCGCAGATATAAGCGTCACGCATCGGCCAACTCCTCGGGACAGATCAGGTCACCCACCTCGCCCTCGACATGGAGGGTCGCGCCGGTGACGGCTTGCAGCTCCTCCATCGATATCGCGGGGAGCTTTTCGCGCAGGACGAAGCGGCCATCCACCACGTCCACCACGGCGAGCGACGTATAGACGCGGGTCACGCAGCCCACACCGGTCAGCGGGAAGGTGCAGGCCTCGACCAGCTTCGGCTGGCCCTTCTTGGTGACGTGGTCGGTGATGATGGCCACGCGCTTGGCCCCGTGCACGAGGTCCATCGCCCCGCCCACGGCCGGCACGCCTTTCGGCCCGGTCGACCAGTTCGCCAGATCGCCCGTTTCGGCCACCTGATAGGCGCCGAGGATCGCCACGTCGAGATGCCCGCCGCGCACCATCGCGAAGCTGTCGGCATGGTGGAAGAAGGCGGTGCCGGGCTTCAGCGTGATCGCCTTTTTCCCGGCATTGATCAGGTCCCAGTCTTCCTGACCGGGCTCGGGTGCGCGGCCAAAGCCCAGCACGCCGTTTTCCGTGTGGAAGATCGCCTCGCGGCCTTCGGGCTGGAACCGCGCGACCATCTCAGGAAAGCCGATCCCTAGGTTCACATAGGCGCCGTCCTCGATGTCCTGGGCGGCGCGCCAGGCGATCTGTGCATTGCTCAGTTTCTGGGTCATGGGTGATGGGCTCCGGCGCGGTTCAACTCTTCTTCCTGGGCGGGGTTGGCGACCTCGATGATCGCATCCACGAAGATCCCCGGGGTGACGATGACTTCCGGGTCGATCTCGCCCGGCTCCACCGCTTTCGTGACCTGCACGACGACCTTTTCTGCCGCCGTCGCCATCAGCGGCGAGAAGTTCCGCGCGGCCATCCGGTAGGTCAGGTTGCCAAGCGCGTCGCCCTGCTCGGCCTTGATCAGCGCGTGATCGGCCTTGAGCCAGCGCTCCATCACGTAGTCGCGGCCATCGAATTGCTGCACCGGCTTGCCCTCGGCCAGATCGGTGCCGACGGAGGTCGGCGTGAAGAAGCCGGGGATGCCCGCGCCGCCTGCGCGGATACGTTCGGCCAGCGTGCCTTGGGGCACCAGTTCCAGCTCGATCTCGCCCGCAAGGTAGCGTTCCGTAAACACCGTCGGATCGGCCGAGCGCGGGAAGGAGCAGATCATCTTCTTGACCATGCCCTGCTCGATCATCGCCGCGATGCCGACATGGCCGTTGCCCGCGTTGTTGTTGATCACGGTCAGCCCCTTGGGCGAGCCGGTTTCGAGAAAGCGGTCGATCAGGGCGTGGATCAGTTCGATCGGGGCCCCCGAGCCGCCAAAGCCGCCGATCATCACCGTGGCGCCGTCTTGAATATCGGCCACGGCCTCGGTCAGCGAGGAAAGTCTCTTGTCCATTTGCGGTCCTCCTGAGGCCTCGGATTTAGACCTGCGTGGAGCGGCTTTCCACGGATTTCGTGCGCATCTTGACATTTGTTCGCATCGCGAGAAAACCTGTTCGCATGTTGAACAAACCGACCGATTTCATCGCCTCTTTCGCGAAAGGCCTGCGCGTCATCGAATGTTTCGGAGCGGAGACGCCACGGCTCTCGATTGCCGAGGTGGCGCAGGCCACCGGCTTCGACCGGGCCACCGCGCGGCGCTGCCTGCTGACGCTGAACGCGGATGGTTACGCGGAATACGACGGCAAGTTCTTCACGCTCACGCCGAAGGTCTTGCGGCTCGGGATGGGGGCGCTGGCCTCGCTGCCGCTGCCGCAGATCGTGCAGCCGTGGCTCGATCAGCTGACGGATCGGATCGGGCAAAGCTGCTCGGTCTCGATCCTCGACGGCACCGAGATCGTCTATCTCGCGCGGGCGGCGCAGCGGCGGGTGATGTCGATCGGGTTGATGCCGGGGTCGCGGCTGCCCGCGCATTGCACCTCTATGGGGCGCGTGCTGCTCGCCGCTCTTCCCCCGGAGGAGGCGCGCGCCGCGGTGGAGGCGTCGGACCTGACGCCGCGTACGGCTTACAGCCTCACCGATCCGGGCGAAATCCTCGCGCGCATAGATCAGGTGCGCCGCGAGGGTTACGCGGTGATCGATCAGGAGGTGGAGATCGGGCTGCGCTCCATCGCGGTGCCGCTTTACGACATGCACGGGCGGGTCGTGGCCGCGCTCAACACCGGGATGGCCGCGAGCGCCGATCCGGCGGAGAGCCTGATCGAGACCTATCTGCCGGAACTCACGCGGGTGCAGACGGGGCTGAGGCGGGTGCTGCGCTGAGCTTCACTCCGCGACGGTGATCTCGGTGTCCCATTGCGCGCAAAGCGCCATGAGCGCGTCCGGCAAGGGCTTGTCGATGAAAACCCGGTCGATATCGGAGAGCGAGGCAAGCCGCACCGGCGCGGAGCGTTCCAGCTTCGACGCGTCGGTCACCAGAAAGCTCTGCCGCGCCTGCCGCAAGATCCGGCGGCTCACGCGGACCTCGGCCAGATCGTAATCGAGCATGTCGCCGTCGGAATCGAGCGCCGACGTCCCGATCACCGCGAAATCGGCTTTGAACTCGCCCATGAAATCCGCCGTCAGGTCGCCGACCAGCCCGCCATCCGAGCGGCGCAGGTTGCCACCCGCCACGAGGATATCGCAGCTCTCATTGGCCAGCAGGATATTGGCGACGTTGATGTTATTCGTGACCACGGTGATGTTGCGATGATGCAGAAGCTCGCGCGCCACCGCCTCGGTCGTGGTGCCCAGCGTCAGCACGATGGAGCTGTTATCCGGGATCGCCTGCGCGCAGGCCCGCCCGATCGCCGCTTTCGCCGCCTCGTTCATCCGGCGGCGCTCTTCATAGGCGAAATTCACCACGCCGGTGCGGATCACCGCGCCGCCATGCACGCGCTCCAGATGGCCCGCTTCGGAGAGCTCCGTCAGGTCGCGCCGGATCGTCTGGACCGAGACATTGAAGCGTTCGGCCAAGGCTTCGACCACGACACGCCCCTCGTCGCGCGCGATCTCGAGAATTTCGGACTGTCGGAAATTGAGCGCCATCCTGCCCCCCCTTTTGGGTCTTGCTGCCACAGGTTACCGGCAAAGTCATGTCTTGGCAGTGTTTTTGTGTGAAATCACCGGAGGCAAGGCCGCGCGGTCAGTTCAGGCTCAGCCCCTCGATCCGGGCGCGGATCGCGCTGTCGGTGTCGTCGCTGTCGCCCGACAGCGCCAGCCCCACAAGCTGCGTCGGCTGCCCTCCGAAAGCGCGCTGGTAGTCGCGCGCCAGATCGACGCTCTCGGAATGCGTGCCGGTGCCCGCCGGGCGTAGCACCACAGTCTTGCCGCGCGCGCCCAGATAGGGCGAAGGCAGCAGCGCCCCGCGCCCATGCTTGCCGCCCCAGACATACATCAGCACGCGCGCCTCCTTTACCGCCAGAAGCTTGCGGATGCTGGCCCCTTCATTGGCGCGGGCGACGGCCTCGGGCATGAAGACGAAATAGAGCGACAGATCGCGATCATCCCCGCCCTTGCGGTCGAGCGGCGTCGGCGGAACGCTCTGGCTGACCGACCACTGCCACGCGGCCTTGCGCGTGCCCCAATCTGCGCGCGGCAACGCCCGCCAGATCAGCGAAACCGAGCCGTCCGAGCGCATCGCGACGCCATCGCGCGATTGCTGCCAGTCGTTGGAGGAGAACAGCGAAAACCGCTGTTCGGTCCAGCCGCCGAAGATCGACGCCGGGGCGAGGCTCGGCATCAGCGCAGCGCAAAGGTTTGATACGAGAAAGGCGATCGACAGGCGGCGCATGGCGCTCTCCTCTTGCTTGGGTGACAGGGCTACGCAAAGGACCGCCGCGCCGGATCACTCGGCCCGGGCCGCGCGCATAGACCCACGACCGTCACTGAAGGCTGTCGAGGCGCAGTACCGCTTTCAGATCCTCCATCGTGGCACGGACGATGTCGGCATTCTCGCTCAGCCCATCGCAAATCCCGAGTGCCGCCTGATCCTCGCAAAATCGCGGCAGGAGGCGGGCGCTGGAGGCGCAGACGCTGGCGACATTCCCGAGCGTGTGCAGCGCCGCGCGGAGCTTCGCGATTTCGTCCTCGGTAAAATCGGCCCGGCTGCCGCCGACCGTGTTGGCACTCACATTCATGGCGACCCCCGTTTGCCCAGTCCCGCGGGGTCAGAATTATCACGGAAACTTACATGCCAGATACGTCAAATCGTTATTGGACCGTCAGATATGATCGAAGTTCTGTGCGTAGGGTCACGCAATTGCGTTTTGCAAAGCCTCTCTGAGCGAGTCGGAGGAGAAGGGTTTCTGGACGACCGTGCAGGGCGGGTAGATTGCCAGCAGGTCAGGCGCA
Source organism: Thioclava sp. PTB-PU3-1 (assembly GCF_055666785.1). NCBI lineage: Bacteria > Pseudomonadati > Pseudomonadota > Alphaproteobacteria > Rhodobacterales > Paracoccaceae > Thioclava > Thioclava sp. PTB-PU3-1. The sequence continues at coordinate 159,125 of NZ_JBVNVL010000001.1, forward strand.
GACCCGTAGCCCGTGGCCAGCACGAAGGGCACGCCCATCTTGTGCAACCGTTCGGCAACCGGCACGGATTGCTCGTCCCCGAGATTGACGTCGAGCACGGCGAAATCGGGTCGCGCGCCGTCCAGCCATGTCAGCGCGCCTTCCACCGAGGAGGTGATCTTGACGTCGCGCGCGCCCAGATCCTCCAGCACGCCGGCGGCATCCATCGCGATGATGAGCGTGTCTTCCAGCACCAGCCCCTGCCCCGACAGGCGGAATGCGGCGCCGGTCTGCGCGGCGGGTGCGGCCGCAACGTCTCCCTCCGTGCCGGGCTGATCGATCAGCTCCGCGATCGTGGTCGGCGGGATGCGGAATTGCGCCTCCACCCCGGTCATCTTGTAGGAAATCTCGGCATCGCCGCGCAGCTCGTGCGGGATCGAGTTCTCGATGATGATCGACCCGAAGCCGCGCCGTTTCGGCGGGGTGACGGGCGGACCGCCGCGCTCTTTCCAGTCGATCAGCAGACCGCCGCTGTGATCGGTGGAGAGCGCGATCTCGACGCGCCCGCCACTGTCGCACAGCCCGCCATATTTGATCGAATTCGTCGCCATCTCGTGCAGCACGAGCGCCAGCGTCGTATAGGCCTGCGGCGAGATCAGCGCATCGGGCCCGGTGATGATCACGCGCTCGGCCTTGCGGTCGGCATAGGCCGCGAATTCGCATGAGATCAGCCCATGCAGCGAGGCGGGCTCCCAATGCTCGGCCGTCAGCTGGTCATGCGCCCGCGCCAGCGCCTGAATGCGCCCGTCGAGATTGTCGGTGAACTCTTCGAGCGAGCGCGCCGAGCTGCGCGACTGCGCCAGCAGCCCGCGCATCAGGTTGAGGATATTGCGCACCCGGTGGTTCAGCTCCGAGATCAACAGTTCCTGATGCTCCTGCGCGCGCTTGCGCTCGGCCGAGGTCGCGTCGGTGATCTTGAGGAAGATCTCCAGCAGCACCGTGCGCAGCAGTTCCGCTGCGTGGCATTGCTGGTTCGTCCAGGGGGCCGAGCGCCCGGTGACCGTCTCGCGCCAGACCTCGAAGCTCTTGCGCGGCGTGAGCCGCACGCCGTTCGGGCCAAGCTGCGCGGGTTTCGTCGGATCGCCCGCCCATTCGACCGTATCCGCGATCTGGCGGCGGAAAAGCACGAGATAGTCGCGCGGCCGTTTCGAGATCGGAATCGCAAGCAGCCCCGCCGCACGTTCCGGGAAGTCGCGGGCCGGTTCATGAGCGCGGCCCAGCTGATCGGTCGCGAAGGTCGAGGACCCGATTGACCGGTCCAACATCCGCGCGATCCCCGCGAATTCCTCCTTGGTCGGCGTCGTACCGGTCGCGCTGAATTCCTCGTTCTCATAAAGGACGAGCCCGTCATGCGGGATCACCAGACGGATCTCGTCGGAGACGGCCATCAGGCTTTCCGACAGCGCCTTGCCATCGGCCATATGCCCCATCAGCGTGCGTTGCAGGCTGGCCGTATCGGATTGCGCCTGCTTGCGCTCCCCATCCTCGAACTTGCTGAGTTCATAGGAAAACATATGGGCATACATTTCGATCGCGGTGCGCAGCTCGTAGTCGATGTAGCGCGGTTGACTATGGTGGCAGGCGAACAGCCCCCACAGCTCACCATCGCGCATGATCGAGACCGACATCGAGGCCCCGACGCCCATGTTGCGCAGGTATTCGATATGGATCAGTGAGACCGCCCGCGTCACCGCCAGCGACATATCGAGCGGCTGCCCGTTCAGATCGACCCCGGGCAGCACCGGCGCACCGGGATCGTCCACATCCGCGATCAACCGCAGCAGCGCGCGTTTATACAGCGCGCGCGCCTGCACCGGGATATCGCTGGCCGGGAAGCGCAGCCCGTCATAGAGGCGCTGCTGGTCCTTGCGGGTCTCGGCGATGACCTTGCCCGATTGATCGGGCTGAAACTGGTAGATCATCACGCTGTCGAAGCCCGAGAGCGCCTGCAGTCCCATCGCCGCATCGCGCGCAAGCCGCTCCAGCCCCCGGTCGCGACGCAGGCGCGCGATCTGCGGGTAGACATCGGTCATCACATCGCGTCCGCGCGCCTCCAGCTTCGGCTCGAATTCGACAACGAGATACGGCCCCGACGCATGCAGCGAGACGTCGAAACTCTTCCCATTCGCTTTCAGTACCACACCGAACAGCCGCACCGCCGTCTCGCCGCCCTCTGCCGTGCGCAGGCTCGCGCGGATCCGGTCGAACCCATCCGAGACGATCAGATCGGCCAGTGGGCGGCCAAGCGCCTCCTCACAGGCCATGCCGAGGATCTCCTCGAGATTGCTCGAGGCATGTTGCACGATCCAGTCGCTCGAGAGCGCCAGAAGCGCTCCGTAGCTCTGGACCCGACCAAGCTGGTGGATCGGCTCGCGGTCGCAATCGGTCAGATCGACGGGGCGCTGGCTGGGGGCGGGGCTGGTATCGGACGTCACGTCGGCTCCTTGGGCGTCAAATCGGTGTCTGTCGCGATCCTGCCGGGCCGCGGATGGTCACTGGAATTGGAGGCAAGCGCTGGTGCGAGAGCGTCGGACGTTGTGCCCGCCCCCTGCGCCTGCACAGCCTGCGCGAAAAGATGGAAGCCCCGTATCGCATCGGCGACGATACGGGCTGCGCGCGGGTCTGCGGGGCTGAGCGCGTCGAGCGTCGCGCAATGCCGTTTCCATAGCGCCCCGGCGGCAGGTGCCTGAAAATAAAGCGGTTTGGCCTCGGCCGGGGTCTCGGCGAAGACCTTACGGTCGATCACCTGCGTGCCGAGCCGCGAGCCCAGTACGAGATAGTCGACCGCCAGCGGGTCGAGCAGGCCCTGCCTGGAAATCATGTCCGGCACCGGGCGCACAGGACGGCCCAGCCGCGCCAGATCCCGGTCGAGCCGGTCGAGCAGATCGCTCAGCAATCCAGCGCAGATCGCGCCAGGGGCCGCATGGCGCGCCAACACGCCAAGTCCTGCGGCCTGCGCTGCGAGGAACCAACCCAGCTTCTGCGCCGGGGCCGCGAAGAACTGGGAGAATTGCGCCTCCCCCGCCTCATGCGCGGCGGAGGTCTCGTGTCTCAGGATTTGTCGAAAGGACACCGCATGCGAAGGCGCGGGCCTGTGAATCTTGGTCATTACAAACCCGTCTGCGGCGTGTCGTAGAAGCTGGAATATCTTCAACGCCGGAGCTCGGCAAAGGTTTCTTTGCGGGAACCAGAATTGCAGCTGCGCGGTTCGCGCGCGCGAGAAATCACAGCGCGCAGGGCCACGCGGGCCGCTCTCCGATGCGCCCTCTGCGGCCTTCTGGCCGCCCCTACAGGCCATGCTTTTGACCATTAACCTCAAATTAACCTCGCTTGCGCGACGGTTAACGCGAGGTCAACCAAGCGCGCGCCCCGTCGCCTCCCGACCTCGCGAACCGAGTGAAGGAGTGGGATTGTGATCATCAGCAACGCATCGCTCGACATCCTGATGCTGACCCCTTGGTTTCCGAACCGCCCCGACGGCTGGCCGAGCCGCTTCGTCGCCGATAGTGCACGGGCGCTGGCACGGCAGGGCCACCGCGTCCGGGTCGGCGTGCTGCGCGGGCTGACGCCTGTGGGCACGGGGCGGCTCGCCTCGCCCGAGCATCGTGGAGAGATCGACGCGGCGCGCTTCCCCGAGATCGAGGAGATCCGGCTCGCGCGCTACCCGACCTTGCCGGGCGGGCTCATGCGCAAGCTGACCAATCGCACGCTCGACCGGGCGCTTACGGATCTGGCGGGCGAGATGATCGCCGCGCGCCGTCCCGATGTGATCCTCGTGCAGACAGAGACGCTCGCCCCTGCGGCGCAGGCGTTGGCCGCGCGGATGGGCCTGCCCGTGGTCGGCGTGCTGCATGGCGAGAACAGCAATTGGCGGTATCTTTGGACCAACGGGCAGGCCGAGCGGTTTCGCGACGCCTTGGGCGGGCTCGACCGGCTTGTCGTCGTGGGCGAGCCGCTGCGCCGTTTCGCGACCGATCTGTCCGGGCGTGGGGATCATATCGAGGTGGTCTGGAACGGGGTCGATCCCGCGCCCGACCGTCCGCCCCCGCAGCTACCGGACGAGGCTCCCCTGCGGCTGGTGAGCGTCGCCAATCTGCATCCCGCCAAGGGGCTGAACCTGCTGATCGCGGCGCTCGGACGGCTTGCACGCGAGGGGGACGCGCCATGGCATCTGACAATCATCGGCGACGGGCCCGAGCGTGCCAATCTCGCCGCCCAGATCGCGCGGCAGGGGCTCGGGGATAGGATCACACTCGCCGGTCAGAAACCACATGAAGATGTGCTCGCAACGCTCGGACAAAGCGACATTTTCGTATTGCCCTCATGGCGAGAGGCTTTCGGGATCGTCTATCTCGAGGCGATGGCGGCCGGCGCGCTCTGCATCGGGGTCGAGGGCCAGGGCCCCGGGCAATTCCTGCGCAACGGCGAGACCGGTTTTCTGGTCGCGCCGCGCTCGGTCGGGGCGCTGGTCGAGACGTTGCGCCCACTGCTGACCGGACCGCGCAACGCTTGGCGCGAGATCGCGCAGTCTGGCCCCCGGTTCGCCCGCGATCATGCCAGTTGGGACGCCCATGCCCGCGCGCTGTCGGAGGTGCTGCACGTCGCCTGCGCCCGCGTCGCCCCTTACCCGCAGGAGGCACGCCTTGCCGGTTAAGCCTCCCTGCCCCGAAGCCCGTCCCGGCCCCGCGCTCGCGGTGCTGATCGAGCCCGCGCCCTACATGGTCGCGATGACCGCCGCGCTGGCCGCGCGCTGGCCTGCGGGCCTTACCGTGCGCTATGTCTCCGCGGCAGCGACGCAGCGATGGGCGAACACCGCGCCCGAAACCGTCCTGCCGGCGAGGCGCCTACCTGCCCTCGTCACGCTCTGGCGCGAGATCCGCAGCACGCGACCCGACGTCATTTTCGTCGCCGGTTGGGCGCATGTCCTCGTGCTGGCCGCGATCGTTCTCGGCAAGCCCTCGGGCGCGCGGATCATCGCGCTGAGCGACACATGGATCAGCCCCGCCCGCGGGATACACGCAGCCCTCAAGCGTCGGATTCTCGCGATGATCGACGGGTTCAGCCCGGCGGGCCAGCGCGCTGCCGACTATCTTCGCGACCAAGGCGTGCCGCCCGCGAAGATCGTAACCGGGCGGATGAGTTCGGACACCGCCGCCATCGCGCGCCACGTTCGCACCCTCGGCCCTGACGGGCGGCAGAAGATGCGCGCGCGGCTCGGGATCGCAGCCGATGCGCCGGTTCTGATGTTCCTCGGAAGGCTCGCCTCAGAGAAAGGGCTGGACCTGCTGCTGGACGCTTTCGCGCAGCTCAACGCCGTTCAGGCGCGTTTGATCGTGGCGGGCGACGGGCCGCTTGGCGAGACACTGGCGAAGGCGGCGGCACGCGATCCCCGTATCCTGTGGCGCGGGCGCCTCGAGGGAACGGCGCTGCGCGATCACCTCGCCGCCGCGGATTGCCTTGTCCTGCCAAGCCGCGCCGAACCTTTCGGGCTGGTGATCGGCGAGGCGCTCGCCGCCGGCTGCGGTGTCGTGGCAAGCGGGGCCTGCGGCGCGGTGCCCGACCTGCTGGGCGGGCGCGAGGCCGGGCTGATCGTGCCGCCGGGCGACGCCGGCGCATTGCACGCCGCGCTGGCCCGCGTCTGCGCCGATCCCTATCTGCGCGCCCGGATGCAGGCCGATGCACCTGCGGCCATCGCAGGCTGGTCGAGCGCGGATTGGGCAGACCAGCTTTGCACGCTGGCCGAGCGGGTGACGCACGACGCGCCCGAAACCGAGCGCGAAGCCAGCTCCGCGCCCGCGCCCAACCGCAAGGCGGAACGCGCGTGAGGCTCGCGATCCGCAAACGCGGCCTGTTGTTGGGCCTAGGCATCGCCGCAACCGCCGCGCCGAGCGTCATCTATGTCAACATGATCTTCGGACCCGGCGCGCGTTGGGCGGCGATGGGGGTTCTGGTCCTCGCACTTCTCCTCAATGGGCGGTTGTGGCGCAAGATCCCGGGCGACGGGATGTATTGCAGGCTGGCGCTGCTGGGCTTGGCGGCGCTGTCTGCGCTGTGGTCGAGCGTGCCGCATCTGAGCGGGCCGAAAGCCGCGACCTACGCGTTGACCGCGCTGGCCTTCGCCTCGGCGGGCGCTGCCTGGGCACAGCACACGCGGCGGCGCGATCTCTTCGCGATCCTCTGGCCGCTGCTGGCGCTGGTGCTGTTCGCCGGGATCGGCGGGCTGCGCTCCGGCTTCGGCACGGTCGAGATGAACGCGGATATCTCGCTCTATCGGGGGCTGAGCGCCAATTCCAACTTTCTCGCCCTGATGATCCTCACCGTCGCGCCACTGCCGCTCTGGCGGCTCGCCCAGCGCCGGATCGGGCGACAGAGACGGCTGTTCTGGCGGGCCGTGGCACTGATCCTGACGGTGCTGGTGCTGATGAGCCTGTCGCGGGCGAGCCTGCTGTCGCTCACGGTACTCATCGCGGCTTTTCTTCTGGGACGCGGCTTCAAACGGCTGGCGATTGCGGCGGCAACGCTTGGGGCCGTGCTGTCGCTTCTGTGGCTCTATTTCCCGGACCGGGCGGAGGCGCTGACGCAGCGCTATCTCTTCAAGGCGTCCGCACAGACCGAGCCCCTGATCGCCTCGCGCGCAGAGACATGGGCCGCCACGCTCGAGGGTGCGCGCGCGGGCGGAACGTTCGGGCTGGGCTTCGGCGTCTCGTATGGGTTCGACGACTACGCACTGTCGGCGAGTGCGTCGCACTATGGGCGCGAGAAGACCAATTCGGCGCTGGCGCTGATCGAAGAGGTCGGGCTTGCGGGGGCCGCGCTCTTCACCGGAATGCTGCTCCTGATCACGCGCGGCGCGGTTCTCGCGGTCCGGCATGCGCGCCACCGCAGTGACCGGGTGCTGATGGCGCTGTTGCTGGGCTACCTCGCGGCGCTCTTCACCCATGCGCAGTTCGAGGCATGGCTGCTCTCGCCCGGAGGCGCCGCCACCCCCGCCTTCTGGACCGCGCTGGGGATGACGACCGCACTGGCCAAGCGCATTCGCACCCGGCTCAAGCCCGCTCGGCTCAGCCCGAGCGTGTCAGGCGCGATCGAAGCGGCCCGGGCACGCTTCCCCCAAGCTGCGGTGCGCTCCAATGCGTGACGCCATGCCCCTCCCTGTCTCGCCGCAACCGGGCCCCTCCTCCCGGCAAGGTCCCTTCCGGCCCATCGCCACGCAGGACCTGTCTCGCTTCCCCCGCCCGGTAATCGCGGGCAATCGCAGCTTCGGCTGGCGCGTGGCGTGGTATCTGGTCAATGCGCTCTTCTTCCAATCGGCGCTTCTCGCCCTGATCCCCTCGCGCGCGAAAGCCGCGATCCTGCGCGGGTTCGGGGCGAAAGTCGGCCCCGGCCTCGTCTGCAAGCCACGCGTCACGATCAAATACCCGTGGCTTCTGGAGATCGGCGCGCATGTCTGGCTGGGCGAGCGCGTATGGATCGACAATCCCGGCCCGGTGCGCATCGGCGCGCATGTCTGCATCAGCCAAGGGGTGCGCATCGTCACCGGAAGCCATGACTGGGCGCGCGGCGATTTCCGCTTCTTTGCGCGGCCCATCGAGATCGGCGACAGCGCATGGGTCACGGCGCATCGCGTCTTGCGCCCCGGAGCGATCGTGCCGCCGCGTGTCGTCGTTCTGGGCGATGTCAGCGCCGGAGACGGGCGCGGCCCGCGCGCGGCATCGGATGGCGCATCGTCGGAGGGCGGTATCCGATGAGCGTCTCCGTATCGTCCCCCCGGCCTTTGCCTTCCTCCTCACCACAATCACCTCCGTCACGCGCGATGCGCAATGGGGCGATCGCATGGGGCCAGATCGGAGGCGGGCTGGTTGCGCGGTTCCTGAGCACCCGCTTCGCGCTCGCCGCTTTGGGGATCGAGGCGATGGGGGCCTATCTTGCGGCCCTCGCGCTGGCGCTGATCGCAAGCATTGTGACCGGCGCGCTGCAAAGCACGACGCTGCGGGCGCTCTCTCTTGCGCCGCTGGTAGAACGCCCGCGCCTCTTCAACGCGCTGATCGGGCTGCATCTGCGGGTCGCGCTCGGCGTGGCGGGGATCGGTGCGCTTCTGGGCCCGCCCGCGCTGGCGCGGCTGTTCGATCTGCCCCCCGCGCTGGCGGATCAGGCCCGGGTCGCCTTCTTTTGCGTTCTGGCGGCGAGCGTCGTCGCGATCGCGCTCGCGCCCTATGAGGCCGCATTGCAGGCCCGTGAACGGTTCGGCCTGTTCGCAGCGCTCGATCTGGCGCGGGCGGTGGCTCTGTTCCCGGTGGCCTATCTTCTGATCGGGCAGCCGACCCCGCCGCTTGCCGCTTTCGCCGCGCTGTCCGCCGGGCTGAGCCTGAGCGTAACCCTTGCGGGGGCGTGGCAGGCGCGCAAATCCCTGCCCGAGACGCGGCTGCATCTGCGCTGGATCCTGAACATCCGCCCCGCCCGCGGCCAGACCGCGCTCCTGTCGTGGTCGGTTCTCGGCGGGTTGGCGGCGAGTGCGCGGGCGCAGGGCATGGTTCTTCTGATGGCGGCGCTTGGCGGTTCGGTCGCGAGCGCGGCCTATGGGCTGGGCAATCAACTCCCCGCCGCTTTGCGCCAATTCGCCGAGGCCACACGTCAGGCTCTGGCCCCGCGCCTCTATGCCGATCATGCCGCAAGAGGCTCTGACGGCAGCGTCACCGGCGCGCTGGTCGCCAGCCGGATCGCTGCGCTTATCACGTTCGGGGCGGCGATCCCGATGGCGGTGAACGCCCCGGCGCTGCTGTCGCTCTGGCTGGGCCGCAGCAACCCCGAGATGGTGATGGTGGTGCGGCTGATGCTGGCGGCACTCGCGCTCGATCAGTTGAGCGCGGGCTTGGGGCTGGCCTTTCTCGCACGCGGTCGCATCGCGTGGATGCAAGGCTGGGGCGCGGCGCTGGCGGTTATGAGCCTGCCTGCGGCCTATCTCGCAGGTCGGGCCAGTGGCGAGATCGGCGCGGCCCTCTGGGTGGCGCTTGCCGCCACCACCGCGATCGCCGCGCTTCGCATCGTGCTTCTGACCCGCCTCTCCCCCGGCACCGCAACACGCTGGGCGCGCGAGACGTTGATACCGGTGGTGGCGAGCACGCTGCCCGTGGCGCTTGGCGCGGCGCTGGTGCAGGGAACGCTGCCCGAGGGCGCGCCACGGCTGGGGCTGAGCCTCGGGCTCTGCGCGGCACTCTGGCTTGGGGCAAGCTGGCGGCTAGGGCTGAGCGCGCCGGAACGTGCGCGGCTGACCGCACTCCTGCGACGCCGCCCGGCGGAGGGACCGGCATGAGCGCGCCATCCAAAAAACCGCGCGCCGTGCTCGCCCATGGGATCTGGGGGCGCGGCGGGGCCGAGGCGGTGGCCGCCTGGGCCCTCGTGGCGCTGCGCGAGCGGTTCGATCTGACCGTCGTCACGCGTGGCGGCTTCGACTGCGACGCGCTCAACGCGCTGGCGGGCACCGATCTCTCTCCCGGCGACCTGCGGGTGCTCACCCTTCCCGCGCGAAGCCCTATCGGCACGTTTGAGGCCGCGCGGTTCAACCGGGCGCTGGCGGCGCTCGGGCGGGACTACGATCTGCGGGTCTCGCTGTCAGGCGTCCGCCGCTGGAACGCGCCCGCGCTGCATCTGCTCTCTGCCCGCGATTGGCATCCCGCGCTGGAAGGGCAAACGGGCCCACGCGCCAAGATCCTGCGCCGCGTGATCGACGGCCCCGTGCTGCGCCCGCGCCCCGATGACATGGTGATCGCCAATTCGCGCTGGCTGGCTGCGGCGAGTGCCCCGCTTTGCCCCGGCCAAGTCCGCGTGATCCCCCCGCCGGTGGCGCTGGCCGCCTCCGGCTCGCTCCCCGACTGGGCGGCACGGCGCGAAGATGTGCTGATTTTCGGCCGGATCGCACCGGAAAAACGGATCGAGCGGGCCATCGCCATCGTCGCGCGCGCCCGTGCCCAAGGGTTTCGCGGCAGGCTCGTGATCGCCGGGCCGGACGGGCCGCCCGATTACATGACCCGGATCCGCGCGCTGATCGCTGGGCAGAATTGGATCGAACGGCTGCCCCCTCAGAGCGGTGCCGCGAAAACCGCGCTTCTGGGATCGCTGCGCTACGGGCTCAATTGCTGCGAGGTGGAGGCCTTCGGCATCGCCACCGCCGAGATGGCCGCGAGCGGGATGATCCCTCTGGTGCCGCGCGGGACCGGGCAGGACGAGATCGTCTCCGCCCCGGACTGCAGCTTTTCGGACGCGGCGGAGGCCGCGCGCCGACTGCTGGCCCTGTCGCGCGACCCGGACCTGCAAGCCCGCCTCAGCGCCGCACTGCGGGCCGACATCGCACGTTTCGCCCCTGCCCGGTTCACCGCCGCCCTCGCGACCGCGGCTATGGACCATCTCTCTGCCGACCCGACGCCTCAACCGGAGTTCTCCCATGACCTCTCCCCCGCCTGAGATCACCGTTATGCACATCGTGCCGGACCTGCGCCGTTGCGCCGGTGGGATCGCAGCCAATACGCCCGCTCTGGCGGAGGCGCTTGCGGCGCAGGGCATCGCGAGCCGCTTTCTGACCCGCGCCTTCGACCCGGACGCGGAGATCGCTGAGCACTGTCTGCGCGTCGCGCCCACGCATGGCCTGAACGTCGCCCAGCTCGCGCGGGCGATGGCCGGGATGCGCGCGCAAGTGCGGGCCGGCGCGCGGATCGTGGTGCATAGCCATGGGCTGTGGGATCCGCTGAACCATGCGGGGCTGCGCCTTGCGATCGATCTGGGGCTGGGCCGGATCGTCAGCCCGCACGGGATGCTGCTGCCGTGGGCGCGGGCGCATAAGCGGCGCAAGAAAGACCTCGCGTGGCACCTGTATCAGCGCCGCGATCTGGCGCGGGCGGAGCTGTTGCACGTCACCTCGCAGGCCGAGGCGGAGGCGGTCGCGCACCATTGCCCGGTCGCGCGGATCGCGCAGGTTCCGCTGGGGATCGCCTTGCCGCCGGAGGGTGCACCAACCCGGACGCGCAGCCCGAATGGGCGCAAACGGCTCGTGTTTCTCGGGCGGCTGCACCGGGTGAAGAACCTCGACACGCTGATCCGCGCCTTCGCCGCCTGCGCGCCGCGCGATTGGGAGCTGCGGATCGCTGGCCCCGACGAGGACGGCCTGACCCCGGCGCTTAGCGCGCGCGCCGCCGAGCGGGGTGCAGCAGAACGCATCACCCTCGCAGGACCGGTCTGGGGTGCTGCGAAACAGGCGGAAATCGCGGCGGCGGATGCGCTGATCCTGCCGAGCCACACCGAGAATTTCGGCACTGTGGTGGCCGAAGCGCTGGCCGCCGCGCGCCCCGTGATCGCGACGACCGGAAGCCCTTGGGGTGAATTGAGCGCGTCGGGCTGCGGCTGGTGGGTCGCGCCCGATCTGGCGGGGTTGGGCGGCGCAATTGCCGCGCTTGGTGCAACGACTGCGCCCGAGCGGGCGGCGATGGGCGCGCGCGGGCGGGCGCTTGTGGCCCGGGACTATCTCTGGCCGCAGGTCGGGGCGCAGATGGCGGCGCTTTATCGGCAGGCCGCGGCCCTGCGTGCGGAGGCTGCACGGAGCGGCCAAGGTGCTGCGGCACAAGACCCCAAGCGTATCGCAAACCTCATCGGGAGGGCGGGCGAATGAGCCTCATGCTGCGCCACCGGATCGACCGGCTGATGAGCTATCACCTCGCCGAGCGGCTGCCCCAGCAGGGCCTTGCACTCGCGCGGGGCAACGGGCTCAGCGCCTATTGGTTTCGCGAGACGCTGAATTTCGGCGATCTGCTGACGCCCGCGATCCTTCGCCATCACGGTTTCACCCCGGTCCATGCCTATCCCGACCGCGCGCAGCTGACCGCGACCGGATCGGTGCTCGAACACCTGAGCGAGCAATATCGCGGCACGATCCTCGGCTCCGGGTTCATCGATGCGCGCAGCACACGGCGCTTCACCGGGGCGCGGATTGTGGGGCTGCGCGGCGCGCTGAGCCGGGACCGGATCGAAGGGCTGGGCCATAGCGCGACCCTCGGCGATCCCGGACTTTACGCGACGCGGCTTCTCGTTGGAGGGACCGAGAAACGGACCTCCCTGCCCGCGCCGACCCATGCCTTCGGGCTGGTGGCCCATCACGCCCACATCGACGCGGCGGAATTCGCGGCGCTGAAGGCGCGGCATGGGGCGGCGATCCGGGTGATCTCGCCCGGAGCCCCGCCCGCGCATGTGATCGCGCAGATCGCCACATGCGAACGCATCGCCTCGGCCTCGCTGCACGGGCTGATCGCGGCGGATGCGCTTGGCCTGCCCGCAATCTGGCTGGCTGCGCCGGGGCTGATCGGCGGGCGGTTCAAATTCGACGATTACGCCAGCGCGGTGGCCCGGCACGTCTGGACCCCCGTCGCGCTTACAGGCTCGGAAAGCCTCGCCGATCTGTGCGCCCTCGCGAGCTGCGCCCCGCAAGACGCCATCGACGGCGTGATCGCCGGGCTGGCCCGCGCCTTCACCGAATTCGCCGAAGAGGTCGCCCTCGCATGACCGCGCTTTCGCCAAGGATGGACCGCACGCCCCGCCTCTGTACGCCCAGCGCCGGGCCCGACCGCTGCGCCGATCTGAGCGTGGTCATCCCACTGCATGACAAGGCGCCCTTCATCGCGCGCACGCTCGCCTCGATCGAGGCGCAACAGCCTGCGCCTGCCGAGGTGGTGGTGATCGACGACGGTTCCCGCGACGAGAGCGCCGCACTCGTGGAGCGGATCGCCGCGCGTTCGCCGCTTACCATCCGTCTGATCCGGCAGGACAATCGCGGTGTGAGTGCCGCGCGCAATGCCGGGATGCGGGCCGCGCGGCGCGACTGGATCGCCTTTCTCGACGCCGATGACGCCTATCTGCCGGGCGCGCTGGCCGCGTTCGAGCGCGCAAGACGGGCGGTGCCGGGGGCGGAGGTGATCTTCGGCGAGGTGTGCCATGCGGGGCAGGATAGTCTGACCGCGCCGGAGCTGGCCGAGACCCCTATTCTCTCTCTGACCGATTACTTCGCGCATCTGGTTCGGGGCGGGCCGGAAATCACCGCCTCCGCGGTGATGATCCGCCGCGGCGCGCTGATCCGCGCGGGCGGATTTCCCGAAGGCGTCACGGTCGGCGAGGACAGCGACACATGGTTTCGGCTGGGCTGCGAGGCGCGGTTTGCCTATCTCCCCGCCCCCGTCGCCCGCTATAACATCGAAGACGGCGCGAGCGGCTGGCGCGCGTATCAAGGCGAGGTGCCGCACTGGCATCAGACCTTCGCGGACTGGACCGCGAGCGGACGTATCGCTTTGCCGCGACGGCGGAGCGCGGCGCGGTTTCACGCCTATTCCTGCCTGCATGCGGCGATCTGGCAGGCGAATGTGGGTCATCGGAATGTGGCGCTCGCGCGGCTGGCGCAGGTGGATTGGCAGGTTGCGCCGAAAGCGCTTTGGGCAAAGGCGCTTATGATCGCGATTGCACCTTCGCTGCTGAGGACGTGGCTACGACTGAAACCCCGGAGGGCCGCGCGATGAACGGGGGGGAGCTGGAGCTGTCCCGCGCGATCCGTGCGCAAATCGACGCCCTTGCCGGGGATTTGCAAAGGCTGGCGGAGGTGCCGGGCCCTGCGGCACTGCAGCAGGCGCGCACGGGCTGTGCCTTGCTCGCGCATCACCTCGCGCAGGGAGAGGCCGCGCAGGGCTTCACGGCTTTGGCGGGATGGCTGAAGCTGACATATGGTGCCGCGCGGCTGTCCGAAACCGGGGACGACGGGACTACGCTCGCCGCTCTCTGGCACGACAGGCTCAGCCCGGAGCTGTCGGAGGCTGCCCGCACCACGCTCATGGAAGGCTTGACGCGGCTGACCGAGACGCTGGCCCGACCGCCCGGTCGTGCGCTGCGGGTTTTGTTCATCGGGGATTGCCTGATCTGGGATATCGCGACGCAGCTCCAGATCGCGGCGGCGGCGGAGGGCATCGTGATCACGCCGCATCTCTGCGCCCAGCGCGACGGGGCGGAGTTGCGCCGCGCGCTGGAGCGGGCTGGCCCGGTCGATCTGGTCTTCTACGCACCCTTCGGTTTCGGCTTCGCGCAAAGCTATACGCGCGCCCTTGCGCCCAGTGCCCTCCTGCGCCCGATGGCGCGCGACCTGCCCGGCTTGCGCGCCGCATTGGATGAGGTTGAGGCGACGCTATCCCACCTCCTCGCTGGGACCGATGCCCCGATTTACCTGCACGACGTCTCGGGCACGCGTCAGGCTTCGGGTTGGCGCGGTGCGGTGACGGATCGCATCGGCGCGCGGAGGCGGGCCCGCGTGGCGGCGTGGCTGAACGCAAGGCTCGACGCGCTGGCGCAGCGGGCGGCGCGCCCGGTTCTGCGCATCCCGGAGGCTGCAGAGGCGCATCGTCTGGGAGCGGCGGCGGGGCGCGTGCTCTTCGAGGCGGACGATCTGCACCCGACGGCGCTTGCTGCGGGCCTTGCATCCGGCCCCTATCTGCGCGCCTGCCGTGCGGCGCATCTGTTCTCCCGGCGCAAGCTCGTGGTGAGTGATCTCGACAATACGCTTTGGGCGGGCGAAATCGGCGAAGGTCCGATCACGCATCACCGCGAGCGTCAGACCCTGTTGCTGCGACTGAAGGCGCGCGGGGTGCTGCTTGCGGTGGCCTCGAAGAACGATCCGGCGAATGTCAGTTGGCAGAGTGCCGCACTGCGGGCGTTAGATTTCGTGGCACGCGAGATCGACTGGGCGCCGAAAGCGGGCAATATCGCCAAGATCGCGGCGCAACTGAACCTCGCGCCCGAGAGCTTTGTCTTTCTCGACGATCGCGCCGATGAGCGCGCGCTGGCCGAAGCCGGGTGTCCGGGGCTGCTGGCGCTTGACCCGAATGCGCCGGAGACGTGGCAGTTGCTGGACGACTGGGCCGATCAGCGCGCCGCATTTGCGGGTTCCGACCGCACCACGCTCTATCAGGCGCGGGCGGCGCGGCAGGCCTGTGTCGCCACGCCTTCCGAAGACCCCGGTGCCGCCTATCGCCAGCTTGGATTGCGGGTCGCGATCCGCACCGCCAAACGGCGCGATCTGCCCCGGGTGGGTGAGTTGATCGCGCGCACCAATCAGTTCAACACGACACAAGTGCCGATCTCGGCCAAGGAGCTCTCCGATCCCTCCCGCCATGTGCTGATTGCCGAGGCGGGCGACAGGTTCGGATCGATGGGGATCGTGAGCGCGCTTGTGATCGCGGATGGGGCCGAGGTGGGTGAAATCACGCAATTCGTGTTGAGTTGCCGGGCCTTCGGCTACGGGATCGAGACGGCGCTGTTGCAGACTGCGCTGGCGGCACGCCCGGGACGCCGTCCCTTGCACGGACGGATCAACGAGAGCCCCCTCAACGCGCCGTGCCGCGACGTCTATGCCGCGAACGGCTTCACGCTGCGGGACGGGATCTGGACGGCACAGGAGCCACGGCCCGATCTGATCCCCGACTGGCTGAGTCTCGACATCGCGCCTGGCCTGCGCGCGACCCCCGCACAGGCCTCGGCATGAGCGCGGGTCTGCCCCATCGGCGCGACATTCAGGTGCTGCGCGCGCTCGCCGTGGGGATGGTGGTGCTCTATCACGCCGAGCTGCCCCTCGCGGGCGGCTATCTCGGGGTCGACATCTTCTTCGTGATCTCGGGCTACCTGATCACCGGGATGATCGCGCGCGCGCTGGCCGAGGGGCGGTTTTCCTTGCGCGCGTTCTATCTGTCGCGCGCCAAGCGGCTGCTGCCTGCGGCCTTTGCCGTCTATCTGGCGACCGCCGTGGCCGCGCTCTGGCTGCTGTCTCAGGCCGAGATGGCGCGATTCCTCGACACGCTCGGGGCGGCGCTGAGCTTCACCTCGAATATCGCGCTATGGCGGAGCGTGAATTACTTCACCGCAGGCGCGCAGTTGAACCCGCTTCTGCATAGCTGGTCGCTGTCGCTGGAGGAGCAGTTCTACCTCGTCACGCCCCTCGCCATGCTGATTACGCCGCGCAGGCATTGGCCGAAGCTACTGATCGGCGCACTGACGGTCAGCCTCGTCGCCTGCCTCGTTTTGGCCCCGCGCAGCCCGGTTGCGAGCTTTTTCCTGCTGCCGACGCGGGCGTGGGAGCTGATGTCCGGGGCTGTGGTGATGCTGTTCGAGCCGCAGATCGCAAGGCGTGCCGGACGCTGGCTGCGCCTGCTCAGCCCCTTGGCGCTGGCCGTATTGCTGGCGGTCTGCGCCATCGCGCCGGCTGCGGGCTGGGGCTCGGTACATCCGGGGCTGGATGCGGTGATCGTGGTCGGGGCCACGGCGCTTGTGATCGCGGCGCGACCGCCTTGGATGAATGGCAGCCATTGGGTGATGCGACCGCTCCTCTGGCTCGGCGGGATTTCCTATGCGCTCTATCTCGTGCATTGGCCGCTTTTCGCGCTGACGCGTAATGCGTGGCTGGATGCGCCTTTGCCGCTCTGGCTGCGACTGAGCCTGATCGCTGTTTCGCTGGGGCTCGCCCATCTGCTGCATATCGGGATCGAACGGCCGCTGCACTGCGCGCCGCTGCCCTCATGGCCGCGCGCGGCGGGGCTGGCGCTTGGCGGGACGGTGGCGCTGTGGCTGATCGCCCTCGCCCTGCCCGGCTTGCGCACGCCTCCGCGCGACTACCTCGCGCTCGGGTCCGCCAATACCGGGATCGCGCCGGGATGCGACTTCACCGGGGCGTTCGACCCGGAGGCCCTGTGCACGACAGGCCCGCACCCGACCACGTTCCTCTGGGGCGACAGCTACGCGATGCATCTGGCCGCGACCCTACCGCCCGAGATCGGCCCCATCGCGCAGGCCACGAAATCCGCCTGCGCGCCGGCGCTCGGCCTGTCCCAGATACAGCCGGAGGTTGGTCAGGATGCCATCTGGGGCGAAGGCTGCATCCGCTCGAACGCCGCAATCATCGCCTATCTGCAGGCCCATCCCGAGATCACCCGCGTCGTCATTTCCAGCCCCGTCGCACAGATCCTCGGCTCTGAATCGCGGGGCCTCGCGATGGAGCGCGGTCGGATCGTGCCCGTCGCAATGAGTTTCGCCCGAGGCCGCGCCGCCTTGCACGCGGCTGTGCAGGCCATCGCGCGCCCCGACCGTCAGATCGTCTTGGTGAGCCCGCCCCCGTCCGTCGGCACGAATTTCTTCGCCTGCCGCGGACGGGCGGAGAGCGGGCTTCTCAGCTTCGGCCCCCGCGCGCGTTGCGAGATGCGGAAGACGGAGGCGCGGGCTTATCGCGCGCAGGCCTTCGCCGCGCTCGACGGGCTAGAAAAGATCGAGGGCGTGCGCGTATTGGATCTGATCCGCGTCCTTTGTCCGGATGAGACCTGCCCGCTGGAGGAGGCTGGCACGCCGCTTTACCGCGATGCGGGTCACCTGAGCATCCAAGGCGCGCAGGCCTTGGGCGCGCGCGACGCGTTGGGGTTTCGCGCGCTGTTCGGTCTGGACGAAAAACTCACGCGGCTGGAGAAATGAAAAACCCGGCCATGTGGGGCCGGGTTCGTTCAAATCGCTTGGGACGCGCTCAGCTGAGACCGAGTTTCTTCAGCCGGTTCTCGCGGAGCCGCGCGAAATCGTCGCCCGCGTGATAGCTCGAGCGGGTCAGCGGCGTGGCGGACACCATCAGGAAGCCCTTGCCGTAAGCCGCTTTCTCGTAATCGCGGAACTCGTCCGGGGTCACGAAACGCATCACCGCGTGGTGCTTCGGCGTCGGCTGCAGATACTGACCGATGGTCAGGAAATCGACATCGGCCGAGCGCATGTCATCCATCACCTGACGGACCTGCGGCGCCTCTTCACCGAGACCCACCATGATGCCCGATTTGGTGAACATCGACGGGTCCAGCTCTTTCACGCGCTGCAGCAGGCGCAGCGAGTGGAAGTAACGCGCGCCGGGGCGCACGCCGGGATAGAGGCCCGGCACGGTTTCCAGATTGTGGTTGAAGACATCGGGGCGCGCCTCGACGACTTTCTCCAGCGCGGCGGGCTCGCATTTCAGGAAGTCCGGCGTCAGGATTTCGATCGTGGTGTCGGGCGAGCGGTGACGGATCGCGCGGATCGTCTGGGCGAAATGCTCCGCCCCGCCATCGTCCAGATCGTCGCGGTCGACCGAGGTGATCACGACGTGGTTCAGGCCCAGCGTCTCGACCGCATGGGCGACGCGGCCCGGCTCGAACACGTCGAGCGCGTCGGGGCGACCCGTGGCCACGTTGCAGAAGGAACAGCCACGGGTACAGATCTCGCCCATGATCATCATGGTGGCGTGACCCTGGCTCCAGCATTCGCCGACATTCGGGCAGCCTGCCTCTTCGCAGACGGTGACCAGCTTGTTGGTCTTCAGAATGTCGCGCGTCTTCTTGTAGCCTTCCGAGACCGGCGCTTTCACGCGGATCCAATCGGGTTTCTTGGGCTGGGCATTGTCGGCGCGATGCGCCTTTTCGGGGTGGCGTTCACCGGGCATCTTGAGATCGCGCATGATCCATCCTTTCGGAGTGCGGTTGATCGTCACATAAGCCGATTGCGTGTCGGATGCAAATGCGCAAGCCCGAAGGCAGCCTTGCACATCGCGCGCGGCTGACCTGCGCGGAAGCGGCGGTCAGGACCACCACAAGGCTAACGAATTCAAAGAGGCCGAACATCTCCGCGCATCCGAAAGGGTCTCGCACAGCGAATGCCGCAACTGCAAAGTCAGCGATTGTGACCGAAAGGGACATCCGCTAGTCAGGACACTCTCCAAAACGCAACCTCCCCAACCGATAAAGGAGACCTCCCCATGCTTTCCGGTTCGAAACTGCCTGAAGTGACCTTCCACACCCGCGTGCGCGATGACAGCATCGAGGGGCCGAACCCCTTCCGTTGGGAGGACAAGACCACCTCGGATTACTTCGCGGGCAAGCGCGTGGTGCTGTTTGCACTGCCCGGCGCCTTCACCCCCACCTGCTCGACCTATCAGCTGCCCGGCTTCGAGAAGGGCTTCGACGATTTCGCCGAGCAGGGAATCGACGAGATCTACTGCCTGTCGGTCAACGACGCCTTCGTGATGAACCAGTGGGCCAAGGCGCAGGGCCTCGAGAACGTCAAGGTGATCCCCGATGGCTCGGGCGAGTTCACCCGCCGCGTCGGCATGCTGGTGCGCAAGGACAATCTGGGCTTCGGTCTGCGCTCGTGGCGCTATGCGGCCGTCGTCAATGACGGCGTGATCGAAGCCTGGTTCGAAGAGCCGGGCCTTGAAGACAACCACGGCGAAGACCCCTATGGCGTGTCCTCGCCCGAGACCGTCATGAACTGGCTGGTCGACGCCAAGGCCGAAGCGGCGGCGTGACCCTATGCCGGCCCGTTTATCGGGCCGGCTACCAACGGATCGGGGCGCACGGCGATCAGAAGCGTCTGCGCGCCTGCGCGACCAGCCCCTCTCCCGCTTTTTGCAAGACCTGCGCGAGCGGGTCGAACCACGCCTCGGCATCGGACACTTCGCGGGCACGGACCAGCCTTACGGTCCGTGCCGGCTCCTCGTCGAACCGGCTGAGCGCGAGCGTCGGGAACGCGCGAGTTTCCTGCAGACTCGCGATCTCGGGTACCAGCGTCAGCCCCATCGCCTGTCCGGCCAGCGCGCAAAGCGTGGTCAGCGAGGACGCCCCCAGATCGATGCGCTGCGCCGCCCGCGTCAGCCCACACAGCGCCAGCGCCTGATCGGCAAGGCAATGACCTTCTTCGAGCAGCAAGAGCTGATCCGGATCGATCGCCTGCGGGCTGAGGCCGCGCACCATGGTCAACTGATCCGGCGTCCCGGCCAGCAGGAAGCGATCTTCGAACAGCGGTGTCTCGAACAGTTCGGGCGCAGGCGTCGCGATGATCGCGGCATCGAGGCGCCCTTCGGCGATCTCGGCCAGCAACGACTCGGTCGTGGCCTCGCGCAGCCGCAGCCCCCCTTGCGCGCGCAGCCCCGCCAGAGACGCGGGCAGCAGATAGGGCGCGATGGTCGGGATCACACCGAGATTGACCTGCCCCAGCCCGCGCCGCGCCTCGGACTGCAGATCGCGCAACTCGCCCGCGACCCGCTCGGCGGTCTCCAGCACCCGCCGCCCGGCCCGCGTCAGCCGCACATCGCGCGGGCGGCGCTCGACCAGCGGCTGACCCACCTGCTCCTCCAGTTCGCGGATTTGGACCGAGAGCGCGGGCTGGCTGACATGGACGATCTCAGCGGCGCGCGAGAAAGAGCGTGCCTGACCGAGCGCCCGTAGATAGGTGAGTTGACGAAGCGTGATATTCATAATCTTCGATTATCGACATGCGAAAAACTTTACAACTTTGTATTATATCATTTCCACATGGATGGCTCATGCCACGAAGAGAACTCGTGAGGGCGCGCGCCATGGCCGGCAGGACGCGGACCAGCGAAAAAAGGGCGCGAGAAAATCTCACGCCCTTTCTTGCGTTTTATCAGAGTCTTGCGAAGAAAAACTAAGGTAGCACCTTAACTTTAACGGACTGTTAGGCATTGAGGATTTGGCCGCGTGAGAGCGTCCGGATAGCTCTAGCAGAACGCCCGGACCGCCGCTCACCCAATCATCGGACTGGCACCGCCATAGGTGTCGTCGTAATGCCGCTTGAGACGCTGCAGCGCGATGCGCAGGACGATCTTGCCCGAGCGTGCCGACCAGCCCAGCCGCTTCTCCGCCGTCTCCAGCCCTTCGAGGAAGCAGCAGCAGCGCAGCGCCATGTCGCCCAGTCCCGGCCCCAGATCGCGCAGCGCCAGCGCCACCCGCTCGCGCGCGGTGTCGGAGCCGCCGCCCATCGCCAGCTCGGGGCGATACTGCCCGCGCCCGCCCCCCCCGGTCAGGAACCGTTCCCAGTTCTGACCGACGCGCGGGCCCATCTGCGCCAGTTCGAAATCCTCGCGCAGACGCTCCCCTGCGGCGACGAGATCGGCGCCGAGGAACGGCCGCCCCTGTTTGTCACGCCGCCGCGCCAGCACCGCGAGCGGGCTTTCTGCCAGATTGGCGCGCACCCGGCGCTGATGCCCGTCCGCGTCGGCACGCGTCTCGTGGACGAACTCGCCATGCTGGGCGGCGAAGGGATTGGCGACGGTCTCGCCGCGCGCCGCGGCCTCTTCCTCCAGCACGCGTTTCAGCGCCGCGCGCCCCGCCTGCGTGATCTCGTAGCTGGTGACGCGCCCCGCATGGGCGACCTCGATCCAGTCCTTGAGCGCGAAAGCCTGCGCCACCGCGCGCTCCAACACGGCCGTGCGCACGGTACCGCGCAGCACCACGGCCTTGTCCATCTCGCGTCCCACGATCAGGAGCGCGCCCGGTTCGGCCAGGCGGCGCAGAATGCGGCGCGTCTCGCGGCGCAGCTGGTCTTCATCGGCGGGCGTCTCGGAGGGGCGGAAAGCAGCGGTCATGGGCGTGTCCTTTTGGAGCACGGTCGTCATCGGAGCCTCGGGATAATTGGCGGCGCCCGGCCCGGCCGCGCGGCCAAGACGTTCGAGCGCCTCATCGACCAGCGGATCGTCCCGCCGCGCCTCGATCCGGCGCACGCGGCGCAGGATGGTCGAGGCCGCGCACCCTTCCGCCCGTGCCAGTGCCCGTATCGGAACGCCTTCTTCGACATGGCGCAGATAGAGTCGGGCATGTTCGGGCAGCCAGGCGGGAAGCGCCGCCGGGGCCGGTGCGATCGAAGTCATATTGTCCCCCAGATTGCGCCGCGAAACGCGCGACGAGTCCGTCCGGTAACAACCGTGAGTTGCTTTGGTTACCCGTTCGTTAATAAACGGGACGCCAGCAAGAATTCCTTAAACTTCCTAAACAAAGCTTTGCGGGGCGCGCGCTTGAGGGCGAATTTGCGCAACACCGCCTGAGGCTGGGTAACGCTCGGGATCTCACCTCAAGGGAGTTTCCGATGACCTTCGCATTTCGCCCAAAAACTACGCCCGCCGTCCGCGCCCCGTCGCCCTTGCGCCTCGTCGAACCGGCCGAAGCCGACAGCGTCGCCCCTGATCCCGATCCTGTCACCGCCGTGGCGAAACTGCGCCGCCCGCGCCTGTTGATCCGCGCGGCGCGGCACGGGCTGAGCGATTACAGCCGCAAGCGCGACCTCAAGCGGGTGATGCGGATGAGCGAGCTGCCGCGCCCGGGAACGGCCCTGCGCGCGTTGATGGCCGAGGAAGCGGCGCTCGATCAGGCGCGGCGCGCGGGCGAGGCGACCTATTCGGTCGCCCGCCATATCGAGCTGCTGATCGCGCTTCTGGCGGAGGCGCGGCTGGCGCCGCAGCCCTCTGAGGAGCGCGCTGGCGCCCCGTCGCTCAGCGCGACTTGAAGAGCGAGCCGAGAACCCCGCGCACGATCGTCTGACCCGTCTTGGTGCCCAGCTGACGCGCAAGGCTCTTGCCGAAGGTCTCGAGGATCGTATCGGACCGGCGCGAGGATTTGCGCGCCGGTTTCGACTTCGCCGTCGGATCGTAGCGCCGTGCATTGTTGAAATTATCGAAACGCTCATCGAGCTCGGAGCGGCCCGCGGCGGTCTTGGCCGCTTTCTCGCGCGCCTCGGCCTCTGCGGCCTCGCGCGCGGCCAGTTCGGCACGCTTGGCGAGAATCTCCTGCGCCGACTCGCGATCCACGGGCGTATCGTATTTGTCGCCCAAACCGCTTCCCGCGATCACCGCGGCGCGCTCGGTATCGCTGAGCGGGCCGAGGCGCGACTGCGGCGGGCGGATGAGCGTGCGCTCGACCATGCCCGGCACGCCTTTCTTCTCAAGGAAGGAGGTCACCGCCTCTCCTGTGCCGACTTCCTTGATCGCGATCTCGGTGTCGAAGCTCGGATTGGCGCGGTAGTTCTCGGCCGCGCGGTGCAGGTCGCGCTGATCCTTTGCGGTGAAGGCGCGCAGCGCATGTTGGACGCGGTTGCCAAGCTGGCTGAGAATGCCGTCGGGCACGTCGCCGGGGTTCTGCGTGATGAAGAACACCCCCACCCCTTTCGAGCGGATCAGCCGCGCCACCTGCTCCACCTTGTCGACCAGCGCCTTGGGCGCGTCGTCGAACAGCAGATGCGCCTCGTCGAAGAAGAAGACCAGCTTGGGCTTGTCCGGATTGCCGACCTCGGGCAGTTCCTCGAACAGTTCCGAGAGCAGCCACAGCAGGAAAGTCGCGTAAAGCTGCGGACTGCCCATAAGCTTGTCGGCGGCGAGGATGTTGATCTGGCCCATGCCGTTTTCGTCGGTCTGGATCAGATCGCCAAGGTCCAGCGCGGGTTCGCCGAAGAACTGCGCCCCGCCCTGGTTTTCCAGCACCAGCAGGTCGCGCTGGATCGCGCCGATCGTCGCGGTGCCGACATTGCCGTATTCCAGCGCGATTTCGTCCGCGCGCTCGCCGATATGGCGCAGCATGGCGCGCAGGTCGTCGAGGTCGAGCAGCGCCAGCCCCTCCTTGTCGGCGATGTGGAAGGCGATGTTGAGCGCGCCTTCCTGTGCCTCGGTCAGCCCCAAAAGGCGGCTCAGCAGCAGCGGCCCCATCTCGGAGACGGTCGTGCGCACCGGGTGGCCCTTCTCGCCGAACATGTCCCAGAAGACCGTCGGATAGGATCGGTATTGCAGATCGAAACCGATGGTCTGCGAACGCTCCATGAAGGCGTTGTGCAGCTTGGCCTCAGCCGAGCCAGTCGCCGCGATGCCCGACAGATCGCCCTTCACATCGGCCATGAAGACCGGCACGCCCGCCTGCGAGAAGCCTTCCGCGAGGATCTGCAGCGTCACCGTCTTGCCGGTGCCGGTCGCGCCCGCAACCAGCCCGTGACGGTTGCCGTATTGGAGCTTCAATTCCTGCGGGCTTGCGTAGCCTTCACCACCGCCCCCAACGAACACACCCTCTTCGGTCAGAACACCGGTCATCTTGCCCTCGCCAAACAAATTTCGGCTCCGACAATACTACCTTAACCCTTTTGCGCCAGTGTGATCCTGCCCCCGGAGTGCGCTTTTGCGCGGATGGGGGCGCTTCCTCCCTGTTGAACTGGCCGCGCCACGCTTGGCGCGGTCTTTTTCTTCTGTGCCAAGGGATTGCGTCCCGGAGTTCATCGCCTCACCGCTTGTCACACTTCCTCAACTTTGCCTGTTGACCTGTGAAAAATTACGGCCTAGCGTGTCGGCAATGACGAAGTCGGCCAGTCCGACAGGGGGAAAAGGAAGGGGTCCTGAACGGGCCCCTTTCGCTTGGAAAGCCCAGTTTTCGCGCCCCCGGAACACCCGATCCAGCCTGCGCGAGAGGCGACTGAATCGCCCCCGCTCTTTCCACGAAATCCCCCGCCTGGCCCGGCTCTTATGCAGGCCGTCGAACCGCTCACGAAACTGTGGCAGTTTGCCGCCGATCCGTGAGCGCCGCTGCGGAATTCGCGACTGACAGGGGCGCAGCCCCGTGTTAAGCCTTCGCCCAATACGTTTCAGGAGAAGAGTAATATGTCTCAACTGACGAAACCGCTCGCCCTCGCTCTGGCCCTCGGCCTTGCAAGCGGGGCGTGGGCGCAAGATACCACCTCGAGCGACACGACCACGACCCCCTCGGCGGATGCGACCGCGGGTGCGACCACCGATGGCGCGGCAACCCCGGCGGCGGATGCGGGCGCAGACGCGACCAGCACCGATCAGGCGCCCGACGCCACCGCGAACGGTGCTGACGCCACGCCGACGATGCCCGGCGCCGATCAGCAGGCACAAAAGCCGCAGGAGCCGCAGACCTACATCAAGGCCACCTATGAAGACTGGCAGCTGCAATGCGCCAAGTCGCCCGACGGCAAGGATCCCTGCCAGATGTATCAGGTGATCAAGGACCAGAATGGCGGCAACGTGGCCGACATCTCGGTGATCGGCCTGCCCGATGGCAGCCAGGCCGCAGCCGGTCTGACCGTGATGGTGCCGATGCAGACCCTGCTGTCGCAGAACCTCGTGATGCAGGTCGATGGCGGCAAGGCAATGGTCTACCCCTATTCCTTCTGCGACCCGCGCATGATGGGTTGCTTCGCGCGCTTCGGCGTCGGCAAGGCCGAACTCGAGTCGCTCAAGAAGGGCAGCAAGGCAACGATCACGATCACGCCGCTGGCCAACCCGCAGCAGAAGGTGAAAGCGGATATCTCGCTCAAGGGCTTCACCAAAGCCTTCGACGAAACCGTGAAAACCAACAAGGAAAACGGCGTTCAGCAGTAAGCTGAATGGATGAACTTCGGCTCGCAACCGTTTGAAATCAAAGACGCCGCGCCCCAACCGGGCGCGGCGTTTTCATATCGCGCGTAGGGCCACGACTGCGTTGAGCCCCCCGAAGGCGAAGGCATTCGAGAGCGCCGCGCCGACCTGCGCCTTGCGGGCGGTGTTGGGCACATAATCCAGATCGCAGTCGGGATCGGGGTTGGCGTAATTCGCCGTCGGCGCGATGACCCCATCGCCAAGCGCCATCAGGCAGGCGATCAGCTCCACCGCGCCGGTACCGCCGATGCAGTGGCCGTGCAGCGCCTTGGTCGAAGACACAGCGACCTGATCGGCCGCTTTGCCCAACGCCGCGCGGATCGCGCCCGTCTCGATCCGGTCGTTGGCCGCCGTCCCGGTGCCGTGGGCGTTGATATAGCCGACCTCTTCAGGCGCCATGCCCGCATCGCTCAACGCGCCGGTGATCGCCGCGGAGGCCCCGTCGAGCGAGGGCATCACGATATCGCTCGCATCGGAATTCATCGCGAAGCCCGCAATCTCGGCCAAGGGCTGCGCGCCACGCGCCTCGGCGCTCTCCAGCGTCTCGATCACGAAGACGCCTGCGCCCTCGCCCTGCACCATGCCGTTGCGATCCGCCGAGAACGGGCGGCAGCCATCGGGCGACATCACTCGCAGCCCCTCCCATGCTTTCAGCCCGCCGAAATTGAGCATCGCCTCAGAGCCGCCCGCGAGCATCCCCTCGGCCATGCCGGACCGCACCATCTGGAACGCGAGGCCGATGGCGTGGTTGGAACTGGCGCAGGCAGTGGCGACGGCAAAGCTCGGCCCCTGAAGCCCGTAGCGGATCGAGAGATGCGAGGGCGCGGCGTTGGCCATCAGCTTGGGCACCGTCAGCGGATGCACGCGGTTCTTTTGATCCGCGAAAACCGCGCGATAGGCGTTATTCGCGGTCGTGTGCCCGCCACCTGCGGACCCGACGATGCAGCCCCAGCGGGCCGGATCAGGGGCTGCCTCCAGCCCCGCCTGCGCCATCGCCTCCGCGCCGGAGATCAGCGCAAATTGGGTAAAGGGATCGTATTGCGCGAGCTGCGCTGAAGTGAAGCGGGCAGAGGCGTCATAGTCGCGGATCTGACCGCCGATGCGGATGCTCAACCGTTCTACATCCTGGAAGCTGAGCGGCCCGATGCCGCTGCGCCCCTCCGCCATGGCCGCCTTGGTTGCCGCAACGCCCTCGCCGAGCGCGTTGATCGTGCCCGCGCCCGTGATGACGACGCGCCGCATCAGGCGACGGCGGTCGAAGGCTTGCCGCCCGAGACGAGACGCTCCACCGCGCCGACGATCGCGCCGACCGAAGACATGTCAAATTGCGAGGCGGCGGGTTCGTTGGCGTTGAACGGCACCGAAACGTCGAAGGCTTCTTCGATGGCGAAGATCACTTCGACGAGGCCGAGGCTATCGAGCCCCAACTCGTCGAGCGTCATCTCGGGCGAAAGTTCGGAGGGCTCGCGAAGGGCTTCGCGGGCGATGATCGAGAAAACCTGGTCTTGCACGTCTGGCCTCATATCTGGGGTTACTCCGTGCCGCCTTTTTGCGTGAGTTTCGTAACAGTTTCTCGAAGCTCGGCCATTTGCGCAAACAATCTCGGCAATCTGCGGACAGATTTGTTGATCTCGAGCTGCGTTTCCATCTTCACCGCTGGGCTCCCCCAGATCGTACGGCCTTTGGGAACGTTGGTATAGATATTGGTGCCGCCCGCCGCGATCACGTCGTCGCCCACGGTGATGTTGTCCGACACGCCGCATTGCCCGGCCAGCACCACGCGGTGCCCGATCCGGGTCGAGCCCGCGATGCCGACCTGACCGCAAAGCAGGCAATCCTCGCCCACCTGCACGTTATGGCCGATATGGACCATGTTATCGAGCTTGCTGCCCGAACCGATCGCAGTCGCGCGCACCGTGCCGCGGTCGATACAGGCATTCGCGCCGATCTCGACATCGTCGCCAATCTCGACCGTGCCGAGCGAATGGATGCGGAACCATTTCTGCTCGGTGATCTCTTCGCGTTGCTCCAGCGTGTGGCGGATTTCCTCGACACCCGAAGTATCAGGCGTGACGAAGGAAAACCCGTCCGAGCCGATCACCGCGCCGGGCTGACAGACCAGACGGTCGCCGATCAGAACCCGTGCGCCGATCCGCGCGCCGGGATAGATCAGCGCGTCAGAGCCGATCTGCGCGCCTTCCGCGATGGTCACCTGCCCCACGATCCGCGCATTCGGACCGATCTTTGCCTCCTTGCCGATCACGGTGAAGGGGCCGATAGCGGCATCCTTTCCGATGATGGCGGTCGGGTCGATCACACAGGTCGGGTGGATGCCGGGCTCGACATTGGGGCCGGGATCGAAGGCTTTCGACAGCCCCGCCATGGCGAGACGCGGGCGGGTCACGAAGACCGCCGCCTCCAGCCCGAGCGCGCGCCAGTCGGCACCTTCCCACAGAAGCGCCGCGCGGGCCTCACCCTCGCGCAGCCCTTCGGCGTATTTCTCGCTCATCGCGAGGGCGATCTGGTCCGGCCCCGCCGTCGCAGGCTCGGACGCGCCGGTCACCTCGATCGACAGGTCGCCTTCGGCGCGGGCGTCCAGCGCCTGCGCGATATGCTCGATTGTCTGGGACATGGCCGATCCTCTCATGGTCGCATGAGGGCGCGCTTAACCGCCCCCTTTGCCAGAGATTTAGCTGTCCTGCGTGCCCAATTCCACCCCGGCCTTTTGCAAGGCGTTGAAGAGGATCGCGTCACGCCCATAGACGTCGCGGCGATACTCGACTTGCCCCGACGCGGTCGGCCAGGCGGTGAAGTAAGTCAGATGGACCGGGACGTGCTTTTCTAGCGGCACGACGGTTTCGCGCCCCGAATTGAGGATGCGCTTGAACTCGCCTTCCGGATCGGAGCTTTGCGCGCCCAGAAGCGTGTAGGCCAGATCGAAGGGGTCGCCGACGCGCACACAGCCATGGCTGAACGCCCGCGTCTCTTTCTTGAAGAGCGATTTCGAGGGCGTGTCGTGCAGGTAGATGTTCCAGCGGTTCGGGAACAGGAATTTCACCAGCCCGAGCGCGTTGCGGTTCGACGGCGGCTGCTTCATCGCGAAGGGGAAGTTGCTCGCATTATAAGCGGCGAAATTTACCGCCGAGCGCGGCACCACCCGGCCCCGGCTGTCGATCAGCTGAAGCTGGCTCGCCGCGTTCGGATTGCGCTTCATCTGCGGCAGGTATTCCTTGGTCACGATCGAGCGCGGCACATGCCAGGCCGGGTTGATGACCATCCGCTCCATCTCGTCGGAAAATTCCGGCGTGCGGCGGTCCGAGCTGTTTTGGCCCACCACCGTCACCGAGCGGAACGTGGTCTTGCCATTGTCGACCACGCGCACCGAGAAATCGGTGATGTTGACCCAGACGTAGCGGCCCGAGAAATCGATGCCGTTCATCCAGCGAAGACGCTCCATCGCGACGAGGATGGCTTTCATCCGCGCCTCGGGGCTCTTGTTGATCTCACCCAACGTGCTGGGCCCGGCGACGCCATCGGTCGCGAGCCCCTGATCGGTCTGGTAGGCCTGCACCGCCTTTTGCATCTCGGCGTCGTAGGTCGCGCTGGCAGAGCGGCCCAGATAGCCCATCCGCTGCAGCCGGTCGCGCAGCGCCACGATATCCGGCCCGCTATCACCGGGCTCGAGCTTGGTGCCGGGCACCGTCGGCCCCCAGCCGCCCGCTTCGATCTGATGCTCCAGATCGAGGCGCGCTTTCACCAGCTGCGCATATTGCGGCATCTGAGGCGCCAGCTCGCGCAGGAACAGCGCCGGGTTGGTCGCGGCGGCGAAGGCCGTCATCCGGGCTTCGGGATCGGCACGTTTGGGTTCGCGCTTGATATCGGAGATGACGCTATGCGGGTCGAGCACGCCATGCGACAGGTCATGGGCGTAATCGAGGAAAATCTGGCTCATCTTCACTTCGAGCAGCCCGCGCTGACGCTCGGACTGGACGGCGGCGAAGGCGACACGCAGCCCCTCGGGGTCGTAATGCGAAGTGGGCAGCCCCTGCATTGCCGACAGATCGAGCGCGCGCATGAAAGCCGCGCGGCGGCCCGCATCCTCGGCGGCGGTCCAAATAGGCCGGTAATCGCGGGCGGCGTAGAAGGCGGCCAGAGCGGGATTGTCAGCGGCAGCCTCAGCCACGGCCTGGGTGAAGCCCGAAAGCTCGACGCCAGCCAGCGGCGACATGGCCCCTTGGGCAGCAATCTGGGCAGTGCCTTGCGCCTGAGCGCCGGCGGCGAGCGTAGCTAGCGCGAAGGCCAGCCCTATCTTACGGAAATTGCGCGTCATAGCGTCTAAACCCCTGCCCGGACCCATCGTTCCAGATGTTCCAAACTTACCTGCATCTGTCCAGCGAAGCGTTGCCTGCGCGCAACGAACTGCGCGGACCCGCGCGGAACGATGCAGGGGCGCAACAGCGCCTTTCCGCCGCCTCTCACCCCGCACGCACACCGCTCCCACAAGGACATGAGCGTATTTTTACTACCGGCAGGCGAATTTTTGCCGACATGCCCCAACATGGCAAAGATGCATCAGTTCCGTTCTTTATCGATTAATCTGTCTATGCCATAAGGAGTAAGAAGTTTGGGTCTACCATCCCTCAACCGCCCGAAACAGGGCGGGAAAATCGAGAGACAGGCGAACACAGGAACTTGCTATGACGACGATTTCCCGGCGCGGCCTTCTGGGCGCATTTGCTGCGACCATGGTGACGGCAGCCCCCACCATGAGTAACGCTTTCGGTCTACTCAAGGGCGCAGGGGACATCCGACGGATCAAGATGTATAACGGTCGTACCGGCGAGACGCTCGACACCGTTTACTGGATCGAAGGCGAGTATATCCCCGACGCGCTGAAGGAAATCACCTACTTCGCCCGCGACTGGCGCACCAACCAGCTGAAAAACATCGACGCGCGCACCGTGGACATCGCGGCGGCAGCGCACAACCTGATGGACTCGCGCGAACCCTACATGCTGCTGTCGGGCTACCGCTCGCCCAAGACCAACGCCATGCTGCGCTCCCGCTCGAAAGGCGTCGCAAAGAACTCGCTGCATATGCAGGGTCTGGCGATGGACCTGCGGCTGAAGTCGCGCTCGGTCAGCCAGATGTACAAGGCGGCCGCCGCCTGCCACGCCGGCGGCGTTGGCAAATACTCGCGCTCGAACTTCGTGCACATGGATTGCGGCCCGGTGCGGCACTGGGGCTCCTGAGCCCCGCGCACCTCGTCTGACCGACCCGAACGCCGCTTTCCCGAGCGGCGTTTTTCTTTGCCTGCCCTACCGGGGGGGGGGCGCCAAACCGCAGACAGAAAAAGGCCCCCGCATGGGGGGCCTCGATCAGTCGTGCGTAGCGATGCTCAGTCGAGCACCCGGCCCTGCTGGCGGAAATAGGCCTCTGCCTCGGGGGTCAGATCGACCTTCTCGTAGCCCGAGACCATGGGCCGCACATGCTGGCGGAAGCCGTGACCGATGGTTAGCAGGTAGACATGGACCACCACGAAGCTCGCAATGGCGAAAGCCGCGAGGACGTGGAAATTCGCGATGATCTCCAGCCAGAACGAGCCGCCGTCGAGGTGATCCCAGAAGCCGTAGCTGAGATAGGCCAGCCCCGATATCCAGATCGCCGGGAAGAGCATCATCTTAAGCGCGAAATAGGCGGCCGCCTGCAGCGGGTTGTGCCGCCGCTCGTAGCTCTTCACATAAGGATGCTCCTCGCCCTTGAAGACGCCATAGGCGTAGAAGCGGCTAACCTCCCACATGCCCTGCATGCGGGGGATGAACTGCTTGTAGCCGCCCGTTGTGAACAGCCAGAAGGTCGCGAATGCCCAGAGCAGCAGGAGCGCCAGCGCGACGATCGTGTGGATCAGCACCGCCGCCCCGAACGGCAGGATCGGATGCAGCCCCAGAAGCCGCGCGCCGGTGAAGAACAGCAGCAGGATCGAGCCAACCTGGCTCCAGTGCCAGAGCCGGTTGAAGCGCGAATAGACCTTTACGCAATGCTCAGCCATGGTGGCCTCCCTCCTTCTTGCCGCGGTTGATCAGGCGCAGCGCGCCATGGCCCAAGGCCCCCAGAAGCGCCATCAGGAACATCGCGAGCCCCAGCTTGCCACCGAGATTGATTTCCGAGCCGGGAACGTAGATCCCCGCCAGATCGGCCATCCGACCGCCCTGCGTGTGGCAGCTCTCGCATTGCAGCGCATCGTCGGCGGGCGCGACCATGTGGGTGATCGGCCAGTACATGTAGGTATGGACGAAATCGAACTCGCCCGAATACTCCACACCGGCATAGTCCATGCCCGCCTTGAGCGATTTCTCCCAGTCGTAATAGGACCAGAGCGCGGTGCCGTTGCCGGGGCCATATACGTTGTTATAGGCCAGCACATTGCGCTGCGTGTCATAGGCCTGCGTGCCGACCATCCGCTTGAACGGGAAGATGCGACTGTCGGGCTGACCGGGATTGCCACCGATCTTGTTGATCGCGACCACCTGCGTCGGGTCGATCTCTTCCTCCGGCAGGGTGAAGGTCATCTCGCCGTTGGACCATGCGTAATAGGGCGTGACGTT
The DNA here is from genome assembly GCF_055666785.1 of Thioclava sp. PTB-PU3-1. Classification (NCBI taxonomy): domain Bacteria; kingdom Pseudomonadati; phylum Pseudomonadota; class Alphaproteobacteria; order Rhodobacterales; family Paracoccaceae; genus Thioclava; species Thioclava sp. PTB-PU3-1. The sequence goes on from NZ_JBVNVL010000001.1 coordinate 191,042, forward strand.
CTCGCCCCATTCGAAATTACCCTTCTTCGACATGTAGGTGTGCAGGTGCTTGCCGTCGGATTGAGTGAAACCCTCTTCGGTGATCGGCTTGCCGTCCGCGTCGAGCTTGCCCGCCGTGGACCAGTCCCAGACGGTTTTCGTCGCCACCCCGCCCCGCGCGAAGCTGGGGATGTGGCAGGTCTGACAGGCCACCGTGTCGGTGTGATCGTTGAGCTTCGCCGCGATCAGCGGGTTCGGCCCTTCATGCGGGCTGTCGGTGTGGCACGACTGGCAGGCGGCCGCATCATGGGCGGTGCCCGCCATGCGATCGGGATGCGGGTCGATCACGTCGGTCTCGTAGCGCGAGCCCTCGAAGACGTGCTTGTCCGAGACGTGGCAGGTCTCGCAGGTGAAGTTCTGACCGTCGGGCGACATATGGACATCGACGTCGCGCGGCGGGTTGAACAGCGCCGAGCTGAGATCGCCATGCTTCACGTTATCGCCGCCACCGCCGTAGAAGTGGCAGTTGCCGCAATTGTCGCGACCGGGCGGTGCGCCCACCGATCGCGCGGCCTCGGCCAGATCGACGGGCCAGGCGGCCGCGCCGGTGATGGTCTTCGCGCCCGCGGCCACCGGATCCAGCGGCGGCTCGCCCGCGAGGTTATCCTGTTTGGTATATTGGCCGGATTTGTCGTGACAGACGAGGCAGTCGACCTTGGTCGGATCGTCGGGCATCGGCTCGCGCACATCCGTCCAGCCATAGCCCGTGTGGCATGAGGTACAGCGCACCTCGTTCGAGGCGACATTGCCGCAAAACGCATTCATCTCATGCGCCTTGCCGAGCGTCTGGCCGGTGGCCTCGTTCTGGTATTCCCAGGTCCAGTGGACCGAATGCATCACCTGATTGGAGGCCTCAGTATGGCACGACAGGCAAGCCTCGGTCACCTCGGAGCCCGACGCGAACGGCCCCTTGAGCTGATCGAATTTCGAGTGGTCAGCGGTGAGCTCTTTTACCGGATCGCTCATATGGGCGGCCTTCGATGCGCCCTGTGCGACGGGTGTCGATTGCGCGCCGATTGCGGGCGTCTCCTCCCCGACCGCGTCCTGCGCGTAGGCGGGAAGCTGGCCCAAAATCACGGCTGAGACGAATGCCGTGATCCGCAATGCACTCTGTGTCATCGATGCTCCGACTGGCTCACTACTGGTTACTCACATTGCTTAGCGCGATCGCGTCGATCACGGGGATGCGACATTTCGTGAGTTTTGCGTGACTTACTGTCGCATCGGTTTTGGCACGCGCGGAGGCGCGGCACGCATCACGCAGCCCTGATCTGCCGTGAGCGGTGCGGCGAGGAACGAAGCGCTGCCGCCCCGCGCTGAGCCTCACCGGGCGCGGACATCCGTGTTCCCGGCCCTCAAATCGATTTCACAGGAGAGTTTCATGCAGCGCGCAACCCGCTTCGTTCTTCCCGCCGCCCTCGCCCTTGCCCTCGGTTCGGGCGCGGCTTTCGCCGCCTCTTCGAGCAACGACGGCTCGAAAACCGAATGGATCAACCCGGTCGTGAAGGACTACGGCAAGATGCACCCCGTGCCCGATGGCGCGCTCAGCCCCGATCCGAACAAGGACTGGAAGATCGTCTTCGATGTCGGAATGGGCGAGACGATGGACGGCGGCGTGAACGCAGCGCTCTGGCATGTCGCGCGCGCGGTGAACGTCTACGGCAATGCGGGCGTCGACAAGGAACATCGCAAATTCGCGGTGGTGCTGCATGGCGCGGCGACCCCGCTCGCGCTTTCGCCCGAGGCGTATAAGAAGAAATTCGGCAAGGACGATCCCGACACCAAGCTGAAGCAGGAACTCGCGGATGCGGGCGTCACGCTTTACGTCTGCGGGCAGGCACTGGCCGATCACGGCTTCACCGAGGATCAGGTCGGGCCGAATGTCGATGTGGCGCTGTCGGCACTGGCGGCTGTCCCGGTGCTGGAGAGCCAAGGCTATCAGCTCTTCCCGATGTAATCGCGCCTCTCAGGTGGACATGAAAAAACGCGGGCAGTTTGCGCTGCCCGCGTTTCTATTTGCTTGGCGGAGCGAGGCCCTAAGGCCCCTGCCCCTCGGCTTACATGCTGCCAGCGCCCATACCCATCCGGCTTGCCAGATCGGCCAGCACCCAGACGGTGCCCGCAGCCATCAGGATGATGAGCAGGAAGGTGAAGAGCACCAGATACAGGTCCGGACGCGCCTCTTTCGAGAAGTCGAGGTGCATGAAGGCCCAGAACTGGATGATCAGCTGCGCGATGCCGAGGATGCCCACGATGGACCATGCGAGGCCCGTCGAGAACACGCCACCCGCGACGATCACAACGCCTGCGAGCGTCAGGACCACCGAGAGCGCGAAGCCCCAGACATAGCGCGCCATGTCGTGCTTGTACTCAGCCGAGTCCATGCCGACGTCGGAGTTGATATAATCCATCACAGCACCCCCATCAGGTAGACTTTCGTGAACAGCGCGATCCAGACGATGTCCAGCATGTGCCAGAACAGGCCCAGACGCACGAGACGCGACTTGATCAGGTCGTTCATCCCGAAGGTCTTCATCTGAACCATCAGCAGGATGCCCCAGATGATACCCGAGGTGACGTGCAGACCGTGCAGACCCACCAGCGAGTAATAGGCGGTCAGGAAGCCCGACACTTGCGGCGTGTTGCCCTCGGTCCAGAACTCGTGGAATTCGTAGAGTTCGATCCCGAGGAAGATCGCGCCAAGCGCCAGCGTCACGACGAGCCAGCCCACCGTGCGCTTCATCGACGCGCCGTATTTCATCCCCAGCGTGCAGATGCCGAAGGTGAAGGTGGAGATCAGCAGCGCCATCGTCTCGATGGTCGGCAGGCCGAGGCTGAACAGCTCATGCGGGCTCGGCCCGTTCGCGATGCCGTGCCATTCGGCATCGGCGTAGTTGGCGATCATCAGCGAGAAGGCGATGAGGTCCGACATCAGGAAGATCCAGAAGCCGAAGATCACCGTGCCCGTCTTGTCGTGATGGCCGTGATCGTGGGAGGCAGCGTGCGCTGCCCCCGTGTTGCTCATAGTTGCACTCATACCTGCGTCTCCATGATCAGGCCGCGGTTCTTGGTGGTGAACTCATCGTCGAGCCGGATTTGCGGCGTGGTTTCGACGAGGCGCTTGTGGGCTTCATAGCCCTCACGCAGTTCTTCCGCGGTGACGGTTTCTTCCCAGTCGGTGTCGTAGGAGCGGATCAGCACCAGCACCCACATGGCCACGAAGCCCACCGCCGCGATCAGCCACATCTGGAAGATCATGGCGAAAGCGAAGAGGGTCGCGACGAGGCCCACCAGGAACGGCATACCGGTCGGTTTCGGCAGGTGGATGTCGACGAACTCGGTCGGATCCATGACCCGCTTGCCCGCTTCCTTCGCATCAACCCACGGCTCGCGCGAGGTCATCGCCGGGATGGTGGAGAAGTCGTATTCCGGCACCGGGCAGCCCAGCGACCATTCGATACCACGACCGTCCCAGGGATCGCCCGCCGGCACCATCAGGCTCTCACGGTTCTTGACCGAGACCCAGACCTGAATGATCTGCGCGGTCAGACCCGCCAGCACGCACAGCGCGCCGAGCATCGCGATCACCAGCCACGGGAAGTAGGCCGGCTCGGTGAAGAAGGCCATACGGCGCGGTGCGCCCATCAGACCGATCGCATAGAGCGGCATGAAGGCCCCGTAGAAGCCGATCATCCACAGCCAGAAGCTGCGACGGCCCCATTTCTCGTCCAGGCGGAAGCCGAAGCAAAGCGGGAACCAGTAGTTCACGGCCGCGAACATACCGAACAGCAGGCCCGGGATGAGCATGTTGTGGAAGTGCGCCACCAGGAACAGCGAGTTGTGGGTCGCGAAGTCGATCGTCGGGTTGGCGAGCATGACGCCCGTGATCCCGCCGATCACGAAGGTGAAGATGAAGCCGGTGGAGAACAGCATCGCGGTCGAGAACCGCAGCTTGCCGCGCCACATGGTCAGCATCCAGTTGAAGACCTTCACACCGGTCGGCACACCGATCGTCATCGTCGCGATGCCGAAGATGGCGTTAAGGTGGGCGGTCTGACCCATGGTGAAGAAGTGGTGCACCCAGACGGTGAAGGACAGCACTGCGATGGCAATGGTGGCCCAGACGAGCGAGGTGTAGCCGTAAATCTTCTTGCCCGAGAAGGTCGGGATGACTTCCGAGAACACGCCGAAGGCCGGCAGGATCAGGATGTAGACTTCCGGGTGGCCGAACAGCCAGAACATGTTGGCGAAGTTCATCATGTTCCCGCCTTGGGTGGCGGTGAAGAAGTGGAAGCCCGCCTGACGGTCAAGCGCCAGCATCAGCGAAGCTACGGTCAGCGGCATCATCGCGAAGATCATCAGGATCGCCGTGCAGAGCGTCGCCCAGGCGAAGATCGACATGTCGAACAGCTTCATGCCGGGGGCACGCTGCTTGTAGATCGTCACGAGGAAGTTGATGCCCGAAAGCGTCGAGCCCACCGAAGTCAGGCCCAGCGACCAGATCCAGTAATCCACGCCCTCGTTCGGCGACAGCTTGATGCCCGTATAAGGCGGGTAAGCGGTCCAACCGCCGGTCTCGAAGTGACCAACAACGAGCGAGGCCATCACGAGCGCCGCGCCGCCGATCGACAGCCAGAGCGAGACCGCGTTCATGAAGGGGAACTCCATGTCGCGCGCACCGATCTGGAGCGGCATGACGACGTTGATGACGCCAGTCAGGAAAGGCATCGCCACGAAGAAGATCATGATCGTGCCGTGGGTCGAGAACAGCTCGGCGTGGTGTTCGACCGACAGGAAGCCCGGTGCGGGCGAAACCTGCTGGGCGCGCATCACGACCGCCTCGAGAACGCCGCGGATCAGCATGATCAGCGCCAGAACAATATAGATGACACCGATCTTCTTGTGATCGAGCGTGGTGATCCAGTTCGACCAGAGCGGTTTCCACCAACCTTTGACGGTCAGCAGAACCATGACCGCGAGCGCGCCGAGGACGACGATGCCGCCCGCGCCTGCTGCGATCCCGGTGGACAGAGACGGATCCGTGAAGAAGGGAACGATGAAGATATCGTTCCAGTCGAGACTACCAAGAATACTCATTGAGCGTCCCCTTGATGTTGGTTTTGCGAGACATGCAGTTCTTCGCGGATCGCGTCGTCGATCTTCTTCTGCTCGGGCGCGTGGTCGGGCAGGATCGCTGCGCCGCCATCGGACAGCATGTCAGGGTTCATCATTACTTTGCCCCAGTAGCCTTTCTCCGGCGGCTCGAAGAGCTCAGGCCCCGACCAGGTCGCGGTCTTCTTGAACGCCTTCTCGAGCTGGGCGAAGGGGTGCTTGGGTTCTTGCAGGAACGCATCGAACTGCTCTTGGCTCACCACGTCGACCTCAAACTTGTTGAGCGGGAAAGCCGCGCCGTTGAACTGGCTGTTGAAGCCATAGGTCTGCGACGGATCTTCCGAGGTGGTCAGGTTCATCTTCGTGCCCATGCCGGGCATTGCGTAGATCTGGCCGGCAAGACGCGGGATCCAGAAGCTCTGCATCGCGCCGGTTGCAGTCAGGTCGAACTCGACGGGGGTGTTCTCGGGCAGGACCAGCCGGTTCACGGCGGCGACCTTGCCGGGATAGATGAACATCCATTTCCATTCGGACCCGATGACCTTCACATGCATCGGCTCTTTGCCCGTTGCCTTGTAGGGGTCTTCGCCCATCACGTGGCCCCAGGTGAGCCAGCCGACGATAAGGAAGGTGAGCGTGGCACCACCCCAGATCACGACTTCGGCGGCAACCGAGTGCGACCAGGTCGGGTCATATTTACCTTTCCCACCCTGACGGCGATAGCGCATCGCGATCCACGGCGTGCCGATCAGGATCGGCAGGGAAATGGGCAGCATCCAAAGGAAGAAGCTGATCAGGTGAGCGCGTTCTCCGGCCGCCACCGGGCCGAGCGGGGTCATCACCCCGTTCTCCGCGCAACCTGACAGCCATGCAGCCGCAACGGTCAACAGGACCGGGGCAGCGAGGCGGCTGGGCCGCTTGTAGATTTTTTCAAACAACACGGAAATACCTTTCCTATTCCCTCTTCTTGGCGCGGGGGCATAGGGGTCTCTCGGGGGAGGCCGCGAGGGCTCCCGTCCCGCGCGATGCCTCCCACTCTAGGGCAGCGCCCGCGAGGTCAATCGGTGTTGACAAATTGTCGCAGGAACGAGCGTAACCGACTGAAAATCATGCACAAATGTCATCACACACCTGCGACGCACGAAAAAATAACCAATAAATAAAGGGGGTTGGTCTTGAACGGGCGCACCCGAATACAGGGGTAAACGGGCTCATCTCTCGCGCTTGTGATGGGGCGGTGAGCGATCCGTGAGCAAAATGAGCAACTTAGCCGATCACGGACGCTTGAGGTCACGCGGTGCGTGAGGGGTGTTATCCGCTCAGGCTCCCGCCTCGCCCCCGCGTTGACGGGAACGGGCAGCGCCCTCCCCCGGCACATGACAAACCAACGCCGCGGAAACCCCGCGGCGCGCTGTCAGAGAGGCTTATCAGAAAGGAGCAGTCAGAGCGCCGCGGCCCGGCGCAGCGCCGGGAGCGACGAGATCCGCACACGCCCGCCGGCAATCCGGAACAGCCCCTGATCGCGCAGGCGGCGGATCGTCTTGTTCGTATGCACCAGCGACAGCCCGAGCGAGTCCGCCACGACCTGCTGGGCGAAGGGGAACGGCGCGCTGTCCTTCTCGATCAGCCCGACCGCCTCGGCACGCTCCCATGCGTGCATCACGAACCACGCGATCCCCTCATTGGCGTTGCGCTGCCCGACCGAGGCCAGCCAGCCCGACAGCCGCGTCAGTTCACGCGTCATCAGCCACACGAGCGTCGTGGTGCGGTCGGGACCATCTGGCAGAGGCTGATGCAGATCGGCCGGATCGAAGCTCGACAGCATCATCGGCGTGAGCGCCTCGTAATAGCTCGCCCCCGGACCGTAGAGTACGCTCGTCAGCCCGCAGAGATCGCCCGGATAGACCAGCGCTTCGACTTGCCTGCGCCCGTCTTCGAGCAGCGTATAGCGCATGGCGATCCCGCGCTCGACCCGCACGATCAATGGCGTGGACTCGGGCAAAAGCGCCGCCCCCGCGGGAATGGCGCGTTGCGATTGGGACAGCTCCGCCAGATAGGCGAGGTCAGGTTTTCGAGACAGGTTTTCCAAGCTTGCTCGGTTCCGTTTTGTTGATTTCTGCGAAGAAACCAGCATCTGCCGCGAAAGCGCTGAGCGCGCTACGTCATAGGACATTGATGCAGGTTTTTTTGGATATTCCTCGGCGTCACCCGGCGGAAAAACGCTTTTCGCGTATGTGAAAAGCTTTAGGAATCACTGTCAGACGACAGCGTTACTGAGGAATTCCGCCACTCTCCTGCGCGACTATAAATAGTAGCGCGGTGGCCCGGCCCCGAGTTCGACGACTCCTATATCAGCGAGCTTTTGGAGATCGGGCAATTCGAGAATCCCCTGCGCCCATCTGACGAGCCCTTCGGACCTCAGACGGGCAAGCGTCTTGTTGGTGTGAACGAGCGATAGCCCGAGCGCATCCGCGAGATCCTGCTGCCGAACCGGGAACGGCATCTTGCCGTCGCGCACCAGCCCGGTCTGCGATCCGCGCTCATAAAGAGTGACGAAGGCCCATGCGAGCGCTTCACGTGCAGAGCGCTGCCCGACCGTCACCAGCGCCTCGCTCAGGAAATGCTCCTCGCGCGCGACCTGCCATGTCAGCATCATCGCACGCTGCGGCATCTTCGAGAAAAGCTCCCACACTTGTTTACGGTCGAAAACGCTGAGCTTTACCGGGGTCAGCGCCTCGGTCGTATGCGAAGCCATCCCCATCATGATAGCGTCGAGGCCGATCAGATCGCCGGGGAAGAGGAAATTGAGCACTTGGCGCCGCCCGTCTTCCAGCATCCGGTAGCGCATCGCCTGGCCTTCGATCAACGTGAAGAAGCGTTGCGGCTCGTTGCCTTCCATCACGACGGTCTGCCCTGCGGGCATCCGTAGCTCGCCCGCGCGGGCGGCCTCGGCGATTGCTTCCTCGTGCGCATCGGGCGCCATGAAGGCGGGATTATCGACGAAGGGACAATTTCTAAAGTTGCGTGTCATGCCTTGGCTCACTTTTACGTCATAAGGCAACGCGAAGGACCGTGGCAGGTTCCTTTCAAATTTCGTGGGTGGATTCCGTATTTCCCCTTATTTCCCTCACTATCTGCGCCCCGCATGTTCACGATCGCTTGTGTAACAGGCAGCCCTGTGGGATTCATGCCAGCTAGACGCTTTGCAGCAGTATGTCATAGTTAAATGACCCCGGAGATTACGAGGTGCACTAAGGTCCAAGAGGCCTCTCAGCGCACCGACAATCGGGCTGAAGCCTAAAAGCGTTATACTGACGTCGGATCGATCCCGATCCTATCCCCCCTCCAAATGCAGTAATCTGCAAGGACAGGAAGCTGATGCCCCGGATTTTCCAACACGAACGAAGCGAGATCCGCGTAAGCGGTGCCCGCCTCGCGGCTAGGCGGTCCTCGTGACTCTTTGTTCCCCCCCTCGGATCGACGGCACCGCGCTGGTGCTCGAAGACGCGATGATCGTGGCCTATGATGCGGCCGCGATGCTGAGCGAATTCGGCGCGCGCGATGTGGTCATCTTCGGCACTGTCGAAGAAGCATTGCTCCATATCGCTGGCGGCAATGACATCTCGATGGCACTGCTCGACATCAATCTTGGCGACGAAACCTCGCTGGAAGCCGCCAAGGCGCTGCGCGAACGTGCGGTGCCGATCCTCTACTCGACCGGATATGATGAACAATCTGTGATGATGGACGGGTTTCCCGAAGGCAAGATGCTGATCAAGCCCTTCACCAATGACGATTTCGCCAATGCCCTGATTTCGATGGGTTTTGCCGAAGCCTGATCTCTGCGCCACTGGCGCTGAGATCGATATGCCATGCGCCCCGCGACATTTGTTATGCACTCGGCGCATATCTGCCAAACATGGACATCCCGCGCAACCTCGCGTTCCTCGTCACCGGAACACCAGGTCGCGCGGCCATGCGGGGCAGAGAGGAGCCCCGTTCCGCGCCATCGCGACCGAACCATCGCGAAGGAGGCGCTTGCTCATGAACCATACGATCCGCAAAGCCCATGCCGGGCTCGCCGCCAAGGTGATGTCGGCCGAAGAGGCTGCAGAGCTGATCGACAATGGCGCGACCATCGGCATGTCGGGCTTCACCGGCTCGGGCTATCCCAAGGCGGTGCCGATGGCGCTGGCTGCGCGGATCGAAGCTGAGCACGCGGCGGGCCGACCGTTCAAGGTCAAGATCTGGTCGGGCGCCTCGACGGGTCCCGAGCTGGACGGCGCCCTGGCGAAGGCCGACGGGATCGAATTCCGCCTGCCCTACAATTCCGACCCGATCGCGCGCGAGCGGATCAATGCGGGTCAGATGAAATATTTCGACATGCACCTGAGCCAGGTCGCGCCGATGGCGTGGATGGGGTTCATGGGCAAGCTCGACACGGCGGTGATCGAGATCTCCGGCATCACCGAGGACGGCAAGCTGATCCCGTCGAGCTCGGTCGGCAACAACAAGACCTGGCTCGATTGTGCCGACAAGATCATCCTCGAAGTGAACCGCTGGCAATCGCCGCTTCTGGAGGGGATGCATGACATTTATTACGGCACCGCCCTGCCCCCGAACCGCGTGCCGATCCCGCTGGTGAAACCCGACGACCGGATCGGGCAGACCTATTTCGAGGTCGATCCCGAGAAAGTCGTGGCCGTGGTCGAGACCGACGCGCCCGACCGCAACGCACCCTTCAGCCCGCCCGATGCGGTGGCCGAGGCGATTGCGGGCCATATCCTCGATTTCCTCGGCAACGAGGTGAAACAGGGCCGCCTGCCGCGCGGGCTTCTGCCGCTGCAATCGGGCGTGGGCAATGTGCCCAATGCCGTGATGGCCGGGCTGATCGAGGCGCCCTTCGACCAGATGACCGCCTTCACCGAGGTCATTCAGGACGGGATGCTCGACATGATCGAGGCGGGCAAGCTGCGCATGGCCTCGGCCACGGCGTTTTCGCTCTCGCCCGAGAAGGCGCAGTATTTCAACGACAACGCCGCCTATTTCCGAGACAAGCTGATCCTGCGTCCGCAGGAGATCTCGAACCACCCCGAGCTTGTGCGCCGTCTGGGCTGTATCGCGATGAACGGGCTGATCGAGGCGGATATCTACGGCAACGTGAACTCGACCCACGTGATGGGCTCGAAGATCCAGAACGGCATCGGCGGTTCAGGAGATTTCGCGCGCAACGGCTATGTGTCGATTTTCATGACGCCGTCGGTCGCGAAGGGCGGCAAGATTTCCGCGATCGTGCCGATGGCCGCCCATGTCGATCACATCGCGCAGGATGTGCAGGTGATCGTGACCGAGCAGGGTCTGGCGGATCTGCGGGGGCTGTCTCCGAAGCAGCGCGCCGAGACGATCATCGAGACCTGCGCCCATCCCGCCTATCGCCCGATGCTGCGCGACTATTTCGAGCGCGCGAAGAAAGGCAGCTTCGCTAATCACGCCCCGAACCTGCTGGGCGAGGCGCTGAGCTGGCACCAGCGGTTTGTGGAAACGGGGACCATGGAGGCGTGAGGGGCTGAGGGCAGCGCCCGAGCCTCGGGGGCTTTGCGATGGCGCGCGGAACGCGCCGAAGGCGCAGGGCGCGCGCCGGTCCGTCCCGACGGGCTGGCGCATTGCCACCCGCACACATCGTTCATACTGTGGGAGGCTTGGCAGGCATAAAGCGCCTTCGTTCAAAACTCAGGCCACGCCACCCCACGGACCGGCGAGCGCCCTTCTACCCGACCAAACGAAAAAGGGGCGTCCGACCAGACGCCCCTTACCCAATTCCAATCCCGAAAGGCTCAGACCTTGAGCGACGGAATGATCTGCTTTTTCCGGCTCATCACGCCCGGCAGCACCACCGTGTCGCCCTCGACCGTGGTGTCGAAGCTCTTCTCAGCCACGCCCTTCACCAGATCGTTCGGCACCAGCAGCGTCGCCTCTTCCTTCAGGATGTCGATCACGAACAGCAGCACCTGATCGACGCCGTCTTCCTTCGCGACCTCTTCCATCGAGGACATCAACGAGGCCTTCCGGTCCAGCACCATCTTCGGCGCGGTGGTCTCCAGCACGGAGACGCGGAAGCTCGTGCCGTCGACCGGGTATTCCTTGGAATCCATCCGCAGCAGTTCCGCATCGGAGAAGGCGGAGACGTCCGATTTCGCTTCGAACATCTTCTCGGCCAGCTCGTGCATGTCGATGCCCAGATCCGATGCCAGCGCGTCGCAGACGGCGCGGTCGTGATCGGTCGTGGTGGGCGAGCGGAATTCCAGCGTGTCCGACAGAATGCAGCTGAGCATCGCGCCCTTGATGCCGCGCGGCGCTTTCGCCACGTCGTCGCCCATCAGATCGTAGAGGATGGTCGCGGTGCAGGCGAGCGGGCGCATCGTGATGTCGATCGGGCCCTTGGTCTCGATCCCGCCGGTCAGCTTATGGTGGTCGATGATCTGAATGACGTTGGCCGCGTTGATGCCACTCGGCAGCTCGGCGGGGTTGTTGGTGTCGACGACGACCACGTCCTCGCCTTCTTCCACGTCGGAGATGATCTCGGGCTTGTCGAGACCCCAATGTTCGATGACGAAAGCGGCCTCGGTGTTGGGCTCGCCCAGCAAGCAGGGCTTGGCCGGAGTGCCTTTGACATCATTGAGATACCACGCCCAGGCGATGGGCGAGCCGGTGGAGTCGGTGTCGGGAGCCTTATGGCCAAAAACCTTAATCGTCATGGGGAGATCCTCTCGGATAATCATCTGTCGGCGCAGGTTATAGGCGCTGTGTCTGGGCTTGTCACCTAGGGGTCTGGCAATGCGGAAAGGGGCGCGGCCGAACCTTGGGCGGGCGCCCCGCAAAGGCGGCATTTCAACTGATCAGCTATCGAGCCGCTTGATCGTCCAGCCGTCCTTTTCGAGCAGACGCAACAGCCCCTCTTCGCCGGACAGATGCAGCGCGCCCACCGCCACGACGACCGGGCCATCCTCTGCCGCTGCCTCGATCTCGGGCAGCCAGTTCTGGTTGCGCGCCACCATCAAAAGGTCCTCGGAAAGCTTCATCTGGCGCTCGACCTCGTCGGCATCCATGCCCGCCGCGACCGCCTGATAGCGCGCCAGTTCCCAGATCAGACGCGGCTCGCCCCGGAAATAGAGATCGCCCATCGTCACGCCCATATCGTCGGCCAGGGGCGCGCCGATCACCGCCGCGCGCAGCATCTCCAGCGCTTCGGCCTCGGTGATCCCGTTGAAGAGCTTGAAGACGGTATCCCACGGCTCGAGCGCCTCGACCGGCACGCCATCGGCCTCGGCCGCGGTCATCACCTGCAGGTCCAGACCACCCTGCCCCTTCGCAAGCTCGGCCGTCGCACAAGGCGGAAGCGAGAGCGTCATCGCCACGAAAGCGGGCCGCATCTTGGCCGCGAGGAAGGCGGGCATCCCGTGGGCCGCCAGCGCCGCCTTGGTCATGTTCCAGTCCTGCTCCGACATCATCTGCGGCAGCGTCTTGCCGGTCGAGAACATCAGCGTCGGGTCGGTCTTGATCGCATGTTCCAGCTTCCCCTGCTCGTCCGGACCGGCCTCCACCAGAAGCCGCGACGCATCGTCGAGCGCCTTCGAGAGCGTGCCGACAAGCTTGTCATGGCGCGGATCGGGAAGGTGGTAAGTGCCAGCCAGCGTGATCTTTTCCTCGCCTTTGGTTGCAGAGAACAGCAATCCGCGAGAGAAGGGCGCGGAATCGGCCTCGGCGGTGAGCGCCTCCTGCTCGGCTGCGGGCAGCGCATCGAAAATATTCTTGCCGCGGCACTCGGCCCAAGCGGGCAGTGCAAGGCAGAGCGAGAGCGCGGGGGCCAGCAGCGGCCGAAGGAACGTGGCGAGTTTCATGACGGCGAGAGTGCCACGCGATCTGCATTCCGCATAGAGGCGAAATCGCCGCGCCCGGATCGCTCGAATTGACGCAAAAAATTCGTCATCCGGTTATTGACACCCGCCCACCCCAATGACTAACTCCGCCATCGTTAGCACTCACCAGTGACGAGTGCTAAAAGTTTTCGAACCTGGAACCTTTAGGGAGTGACCCAGATGGCATTCAAACCGCTTCATGACCGTGTGCTGGTCAAGCGCGTGGAGAGCGAAGAAAAAACCAAGGGTGGCCTGATCATCCCCGACAGCGCGAAAGAAAAGCCCGCAGAGGGTGAAGTTGTCGCAGTGGGTGACGGCGCGCGCAAGGAATCGGGCGAGCTGATCGCACCGGGCGTCAAAGCAGGCGACCGCGTTCTCTTCGGCAAGTGGTCGGGCACGGAAGTGACCCTCGACGGCGAAGAGCTGCTCATCATGAAAGAAAGCGACATCATGGGCATCATCTCGTAAGGCGCCCTGCCTTTACCGAGACCCCCTGATATCCCAAGAACAACTCAGTCAAGGAGCCAACAAACATGGCAGCCAAGGACGTGAAATTCTCCACCGACGCCCGCGATCGTATGCTCGACGGCGTCAACATCCTCGCCGACGCGGTGAAGGTCACGCTGGGCCCGAAAGGCCGCAACGTCGTGATCGAAAAGTCGTTCGGCTCGCCGCGCATCACCAAGGACGGTGTGTCGGTCGCCAAAGAGATCGAACTTTCGGACAAGTTCGAGAACATGGGCGCGCAAATGGTGAAAGAAGTCGCCTCGCGCACCAATGACGAGGCTGGCGACGGCACCACCACCGCCACCGTGCTCGCTCAGGCGATCGTCAAGGACGGCCTGAAAGCCGTGGCCGCTGGCATGAACCCGATGGACCTCAAGCGCGGCATCGATCTCGCGACCTCGAAAGTCGTCGACGCGATCAAGAGCGCTGCTCGCCCGGTCAAGGACTCGGACGAAGTCGCTCAGGTCGGCACCATCTCGGCGAACGGCGAAGAAGCCATCGGCAAAATGATCGCCAACGCGATGCAGAAAGTCGGCAATGACGGCGTCATCACCGTGGAAGAAGCCCGCGGCATGGAGACCGAAGTCGAAGTCGTCGAAGGCATGCAGTTCGACCGTGGCTACCTGTCGCCCTACTTCGTGACCAACCCCGACAAGATGGTCGCGGAACTCGAAGACTGCTACATCCTGCTCCACGAGAAGAAGCTCTCGTCGCTGCAGCCGATGGTCCCGCTCCTCGAGCAGGTCATCCAGTCGCAAAAGCCGCTCCTCATCATCGGTGAAGACGTCGAAGGCGAAGCGCTCGCGACCCTCGTGGTCAACAAGCTGCGCGGCGGCCTGAAGATCGCAGCCGTGAAAGCACCGGGCTTCGGCGACCGCCGCAAGGCCATGCTGCAGGACATCGCTGTCCTCACCGGCGGCCAGGTGATCTCGGAAGACCTCGGCATGAAGCTCGAGAACGTCGGCATGGACATGCTGGGCACCGCCAAGAAGGTGACCATCACCAAGGACGACACCACCATCGTCGAAGGCGCTGGTGACAAGGCCGAGATCGAAGCGCGCGTCAGCCAGATCCGCACCCAGATCGAGGAAACCACCTCGGACTACGACCGCGAGAAGCTGCAAGAGCGCGTCGCGAAACTGGCCGGTGGCGTTGCTGTCATCCGCGTCGGCGGCATGACCGAAGTCGAAGTGAAAGAGCGCAAGGACCGTGTGGACGACGCTCTGAACGCGACCCGTGCGGCCGTTCAGGAAGGCATCGTCGTCGGCGGTGGCGTCAGCCTCGTGCAGGGCGCGAAAGTGCTCGCCGGTCTCACCGGTGCGAACTCCGACCAGGAAGCCGGCATCGCGATCGTCAAGCGCGCTCTCGAAGCGCCGCTGCGTCAGATCGCCGAGAACGCCGGTGTGGACGGTGCTGTCGTGGCCGGTAAGGTCCGCGAGAGCGACGACCTGAACTTCGGCTTCAACGCGCAGACCGAAGAATATGGCAACATGTTCGAGTTCGGCGTGATCGACCCGGCGAAAGTGACCCGCACCGCGCTCGAAGACGCGGCCTCGGTTGCTGGCCTGCTGATCACCACCGAAGCGATGATCGCCGAGAAGCCGGAGCCGAAAGGCGCTGGCGGTGCTCCCGACATGGGCGGCATGGGCGGCATGGGCGGCATGATGTAATCAGCCGTTCCCGCTTCAGGGATCTATTGGGAAGGGGCGCTCCGAAAGGGGCGCCCCTTTTCACATGCGTAAATCGCAGGTTTTCATGCGCGCATTGAGCTATGTCACGGGGCCGCGAACGAATGGCGCTATACTTCCCCCAACGTCAATTTCGCTGGAGGGCCCCGGTCATGTTGCGCAATTTCCTCGTCAAATCCCTCGCCTGCCTCGCTGTCGCGCTGGCCGCCTCGGTCGCGGCGGCTGAGGAAACTCAAGACTGGCGCTTCGGCGGCGACGCCTATCTCGCAGGCCGCACCGTGAGTGCGACGGGCGAGAACACCCACGATCTTTTCGCCGCCGGTCAGCACGTAACCTTGGGCAGCCCGATCACCGGCGCAGCGCATCTGGCGGGCCAGAATATCGTGATTGGCGCGCGGGTGGGCGGCAATCTCTACGCGGCGGGACAGGATATCGACCTCGACGCCCCGGTGGCGGGCGCGGCCACGCTTGCGGGTCAGGCGCTCACCATCAAGGGGCCGATCTCGGGCAACCTGCGCGCGATGGGCCAGCAGGTCCGGCTAGAGGCGCCGGTCGCGGGCAGCGTGATCATCGGCGCCGACGACGCGCAGATCGACACCGAGATCTCGGGCGATCTGGTGCTGGGGACAAAGACCGTCACCTGGGGCGATGGCGCGACGGTCACCGGCAAGGTCCAAGTCTACACCGACACGCCCGGCGAGGTGAGCGTGCCCACCAGCGTCGCCCCGGCCGATCAGGTCAGCATCCATGAGGCGAAGGAGTTCGAGCAGGCGAAGTCGCGCGTAGCCCCGGAGCGCAATTACCTCATCGAGACCCGCGACTGGCTGGGCGGCGTGCTCGTGGTCGGGATCGTGGCCACGCTTCTTGCGGTCTTCGCACCGGGCTTCATGGACCGGATGCGCCAACGCAGCCTCGCCCATCCGTTGCGCGCAGGGCTTGCAGGCTTCATCGGGCTTTCGGCGCTGGTTGGGTCGATCCTGCTGCTCGCGATGACGGTGATCGGCATCGTGCTTATTCCCTTCTCGCTGTTCGGGGTGCTGGTGCTGGGCTTCGGCGGCTATATCGTGGGCATCTGGGTTATCGGCGCCTGGGCGCATGATCTGATCGGGCGCGGCCATCCCGTCACCAATGGAGAATGCGCGCTCGCCGCCTTCGGCGGCGCCGTGATCGGGGCGCTCATCTGCATGATCCCCTGGGTCGGGTGGCTCGGCATGATGGCGATCTTCCTGTTCGGCGCGGGCGCAATCGTGCTGCGCGTGACCGGGATCGGCGCGCAAGGCGCCGCAGCCTGACCGTCCCTCCCCGCCTCTGGCCATCCCTGCTTTCGCGCGCTATCGCTGCGCGAAGGACAGGGGGAGGAACCATGACCGAGCTGGTGATTTTCGACTGCGACGGGGTGCTGATCGATTCCGAGATCATCTCGGCGCAGATGCTGATCGACGAGCTGGCCAAGCTGCGAGTGTCGATCGACCTCGACTATGTCGCGCGGCATTTCCTCGGACGGTCCTACCCCACCGTGATGAAGCAGATCCGCTACGAATTCGGGCTCGATCTGCCGGAGGAATTCGAGGCGCAGTATCGCGCGCGGCTTCTGGACGCGTTCGAGCGCGAGTTGCAGGTCATGCCGGGCGTGGCCGATGTGATGGAGAGGCTGGACGTGCCGTGGTGCGTGGCCACCTCGTCGAGCCAGCCGCGCGCGGAACGCTCGCTGGAAATCGCGGGGCTGCGCAAGCTGGTGGGCGACCGGTTGTTCACGGCAAGCGAGGTCGCGCATGGCAAACCCGCCCCCGATCTGTTCCTCCATGCGGCCAAGACGATGGGCGCGGCCCCTGCCCGCACGCTGGTAATCGAGGACAGCCTCAACGGCATCCGCGCCGGGCTTGCGGCGGGAATGGAAGTGTGGCGCTTCACCGGCGGCAGCCATCTGGCCGGGCGCGATCTGACCCCGCCCGAGGACGCGCAGCCGCATCGCGAATTTGCGCATTTCACCGAGTTCTTCCAGAATGAGCCGACTAGGGAGAAAGATTCGTGAACCGTATGAGTGACGCCGAAACCTCGCGCGATGACGAGGCGGCACGGGCCGGATGGCTCTATTATGTCGGCGGAATGACGCAGGACCAGATCGCCGCCGAACTGGGCGTCTCGCGCCAGCGCGCGCAGCGGCTGGTGAGCCGCGCGGTCTCCGAGGGGCTGGTGCGGGTGCGCATCGAGCACAAGATCGGGGCCTGTCTGGAACTGGAAGCCGCGCTGATCCGGCGCTTCGGGCTGCAGACAGCGCGCGTCGCACCCTCGCTGGGCGAACGGGGCGATCCCTCTGCGGCCACTGCGGCCTTCGCGGCCACGCTTCTCGAACGCATCCTCGCACGCTCCGAGCCGCAGGTGATCGCCTTCGGCACCGGGCGCTCGCTCTCGGCGATGGTGAACGAGGTGATGCAGCGCCCCGCGACCGCGCATAAGATCGTCTCGCTGATCGGCAACATCGCCCCGGACGGCTCCGCCTCGTTCTACGACGTCATCATGCGGATGGCCGACAAGCTGCGCCTGCCGCATTACCCGATGCTGGTGCCGGTGATCTCGGAAACTGTGGAAGAGCGCGCGATGTTCGACAAGCTCAAGCCGGTTCAGGCGGTGCAGCGGCTTGCGGCGGCGGCGGATGCGACCTTCGTGGGCGTCGGTCAGTTGGGCGAGGACGCGCCGGTCTACAAGGATGGCTTCGTCACCCTTGCCGAGCTGGAGGAATTGCGTGCCGCAGGCGGCGTGGGCGAGCTCGTGGGCTCTTTCTACGATGCGCAGGGCAATTACATCGCCACCCCCACCACGGCGCGCTTCGGCTCGTTCCGGATCGAGCCCAAGCGCGAGGCCCCGGTGATCGGCATCGCAGCCGGCCCATCGAAACTGGTCGCGATTCGTGCAGCCCTCGCAGGCGGGCTTCTCAACGGGCTCGTGACCGATGAGCCGACGGCCCAGGCCCTGTTGGAAGACTGACGCCGAAACAAGGCGTTACTGTCAGCGTTAACAATTAATCAAGACATCGCAGTAATTCTGGATTGACAGTTTAGGTCGCGTTTGTGAATATTTTCTCACAGTTTGGGCATATGCTCAAAACTCAAGGGAGGAAATCTATGACTTACACGATCCGGGCGCTCATGGGCGCCTGTGCTCTTGGCGCGCTTGCGACTGCCGCGGCTGCCGAGACCACCATCACCGTCGCAACCGTGAACAACGGCGACATGGTCCGCATGCAGGGCCTGATGGACGACTTCTACGCCGAGCATCCCGACATCAAAGTCGAATGGGTCACGCTGGAAGAAAACGTTCTGCGCCAGAAGGTCACCACCGACATCGCGACCAAGGGCGGTCAGTTCGACGTGCTGACCATCGGCACCTACGAGGTTCCGATCTGGGGCAAGCAAGGCTGGCTCGTGCCGCTCGACGGCATGCCCGACAGCTATGACGTGAACGACCTGCTGCCCGCGATCCGCTCGGGCCTGACGGTCGACGGCAAGCTCTATGCCGCGCCCTTCTACGGCGAAAGCTCCTTCGTGATGTATCGCAAGGACCTGATGGAAAAGGCCGGGATGGAAATGCCCGAGAAGCCGACCTGGGCCGACATCGAAAAAGCCGCCAAGGCGATGACCGACAAGGACAACGAAGTCTACGGCATCTGTCTGCGCGGCAAGGCCGGCTGGGGCGAGAACATGGCCTTCCTGAGCGCCATGAATAACTCGATGGGCGGTCAGTGGTTCGACATGGACTGGAAACCGCAATTCGACGGCGAAGCGTGGAAAGAGACCCTGACCACCTATCTCGACCTGATGAACAACTACGGCCCGCCCGGCGCTTCGTCGAACGGCTTCAACGAGAACCTGGCGCTGTTCCAGCAGGGCAAATGCGGCATGTGGATGGATGCGACCGTTGCAGCCTCCTTCGTGACCAACCCGCAGGACTCGACCGTGGCAGACAAGGTCGGCTTCGCGATGGCTCCGCACAAGGAAGGCGTCGACAAGAACGCGAACTGGCTCTGGGCTTGGTCGCTGGCGATCCCG
Source organism: Thioclava sp. PTB-PU3-1 (assembly GCF_055666785.1). Classification (NCBI taxonomy): domain Bacteria; kingdom Pseudomonadati; phylum Pseudomonadota; class Alphaproteobacteria; order Rhodobacterales; family Paracoccaceae; genus Thioclava; species Thioclava sp. PTB-PU3-1. Next base: position 210,350 of record NZ_JBVNVL010000001.1, read on the forward strand.
GCTGGTACCCAGAAGGAAGACGCCGCCAAGACCTTCATCGAATGGGCTACCTCGAAGCACTACACCGAGCTCGTGGCGGAGAAAGAGGGCTGGGCGAACGTTCCCCCGGGCACCCGTACTTCGCTCTACGACAACCCGAAGTATCAAGAAGCGGCCCCCTTCGCCGATCTGACCATCAAGTCGATCGACGCGGCTGACCCGCAGCATCCTTCGGTGAACGAGGTGCCTTACACCGGCGTCCAGTTCGTCGCGATCCCCGAATTCCAAGCCCTCGGCACCGCTGTCGGCCAGCAGTTCTCGGCGGCTCTCGCAGGGCAAGTCTCGGCCGATCAGGCGCTGCAAAACGCACAAAGCCTGACCGAGCGTGAGATGAAGAAGGCCGGTTACATCAAGTAACCTGCCCCCTCCCTGGCCGGGGCGGTCATATTGGGTCTGACCGCCCCGTGCCTCTTTTTTGCAACTCCCGATAACCGGAGCCGGACCGATGTCCACGCAAGCCTCGCGCTCTGCCGCGCGCCTTATGATTTCGCCATCCGTCATCTTGCTGTTTCTTTGGATGGCAGTGCCATTGGGCATGACGATCTGGTTCTCGTTCCAGCGCTACAACCTGTTGATGCCCGGTCAGGGCGGCTTCGTTGGCTGGGACAATTACTATTACTTCCTGACCGATCCTGCCTTCTTCACCGCGTTGATCAATACGCTGGTACTGGTGGGGGGTGTCCTTCTGATCACCGTGTTCGGTGGCATCCTGCTGGCGCTGCTGCTCGATCAGCCGATCTTCGGCCAAGGCATCGTGCGAGTCCTCGTGATCGCGCCGTTCTTCGTGATGCCGACCGTGTCTGCGCTGGTCTGGAAGAATATGCTCTATAATCCGGTGAACGGCATTTTTGCCTATCTCGCCAAGGCCATAGGGCTGCAACCTTACGACTTTCTCGCCCATGCGCCGATGCTCTCGATCACCATTATCGTGGCATGGCAGTGGCTGCCCTTCGCGACGCTGATCCTGCTGACCGCGCTGCAATCGCTCGATAGCGAGCAGCTAGAGGCCGCCGAGATGGACGGTGCCGGTGCGCTGTCGCGGTTCTTCTACATCATGCTGCCGCATCTGGCGCGTGCCGCGACCGTCGTGATCCTCATTCAAACGATCTTCCTGCTGTCCACCTTCGCGGAAATCCTCGTGACCACGAATGGCGGCCCGGGCAACGCGTCCACCACCCTCACCTACCTCGTCTATGTCCAGTCGCTGCTGCAATTCGACGTGGGCGGAGGCGCCGCGGGCGGTGTGGTCGCCGTGATCCTCGCAAATATTGTCGCGATCTTCCTGATGCGGATGATCGGCAAGAACCTGGAGGCGTAATCCAATGGCGCGCAAAATCTCCAACCGCCGCCGCGTGATCATGACAGTGATCGCATGGGCGCTGGCCTTCGTGATCTTCTTCCCGATCCTCTGGACGATCATCCTGTCGTTCAAGACCGAGGGCAACGCGATCAAGGCCCCGTGGGACGTGCTGACCTCGGCCTGGACCTTCGACAGCTACAATGTCGTGCAGGAACGCTCGAACTACTTCCGCCACTTCATGAACTCGGTGGTGATCTCGTTCGGCTCCACCCTGCTGGCGCTGGTCATCGCAATCCCCTCGGCTTGGGCCATGGCCTTCGTCCCGGGCAAGCGCACCAAGGACGTGCTGATGTGGATGCTGTCCACGAAGATGATGCCCGCGGTGGGCGTGCTCGTCCCGATCTACCTGATGTTCCGCGACTGGGGCCTTCTGGATACGCGGACCGGTCTGGTCATCGTGCTGTGCCTGATGAACCTGCCGATCGTGATCTGGATGCTCTTCACCTACTTCAAGGAAATCCCGAAGGACATCCTCGAAGCCGCGCGCATGGACGGGGCGACGCTGGGGGGCGAGATCCTCTACGTGCTCACCCCGATGGCTGTGCCCGGTATCGCCTCGACGCTTCTGCTCAACGTGATCCTCGCCTGGAACGAAGCGTTCTGGACCCTGAACCTGACTGCGGCGAAAGCCGCCCCCCTCACCGCTTTCATTGCCGCCTATTCCAGCCCCGAAGGGCTGTTTTACGCGAAACTCTCTGCCGCCTCGACGCTCGCTATCGCACCGATCCTGATCCTCGGCTGGTTCAGCCAGAAACAGTTGGTACGTGGCCTGACCTTCGGCGCCGTGAAATAAGGAGCTAAACCCATGGGACAAATAACCCTCAAGGGCGTCCGCAAGGCCTTCGGCGATGTCGAGGTGATCCCGCCGCTCGATCTGGAAATCAACGATGGCGAGTTCGTCGTCTTCGTCGGCCCCTCGGGCTGCGGCAAATCCACCCTTCTGCGCCTGATCGCGGGCCTAGAAGATGTCTCCGGCGGTGAGATCGAGATCAACGGTCAACCTTCGGCCGAACTTCCCCCCGCCAAGCGCGGTCTGGCGATGGTGTTCCAAAGCTACGCGCTCTACCCGCATATGTCGGTGCGCAAGAACATCGCCTTCCCGCTGAAGATGGCGAAGCTCGATCAGGCGGCGGCGAAGGAGAAGGTCGACAATGCCGCGCGCATTCTCAACCTCACCGATTATCTCGACCGCCGTCCCGGCCAGCTCTCGGGCGGTCAGCGTCAGCGGGTCGCGATCGGTCGTGCCATCGTGCGTGAACCGGCGGCGTTCCTGTTCGACGAACCGCTGTCGAACCTCGATGCGGCGCTGCGCGTGAACATGCGTCTCGAAATCTCGGAACTGCACCAGAAGCTGAAGACCACGATGGTCTATGTGACGCACGATCAGGTCGAGGCGATGACCATGGCCGACAAGATCGTCGTGCTGCAGGCTGGCCGGATCGAACAGGTCGGCTCGCCGCTCGAGCTCTATCGCACCCCGCGCAACAAGTTCGTCGCGGGCTTCATCGGCTCGCCGAAGATGAACTTCATCGAAGGCGACGAGGCCGCGAAATACGGGGCCGACAGCATCGGCATCCGCCCCGAGCATATCGAGGTCTCGACCACGGAAGGCGCGTGGGAAGGCACCGTCGGCGTCTCCGAGCATCTGGGCTCCGACACGTTCCTGCATGTCGACACCAAGTTTGGCCTGATCAACGTGCGCGGCGGTGGCGAGATCGGTCTGCATTCGGGCGACAAGGTCTACCTGACGCCCGATCTGAGCCAGCTTCACAAATTCGACGCGCAAGGACAGGCAATCTGATGCGACTGAGTGGTAAACGCGCCCTGATCACCGGGGCTGCCCGCGGGATCGGGCGCGCCTTCGCGGAGAAATATATCGCGGAAGGCGCGGAGGTCGTGATCGGCGATATCGACATCGCGCGGGCCGAGGACACCGCAGCCGAGATCGGCGCGGTCGCACTGAAGCTCGACGTGACCGACGCGGCCAGCATCGACGCCGCGATGGAGAAGATGCGCGCCTCGGGCGGGATCGACATCCTGATCAACAACGCAGCGATCTTCACCGCGGCCCCACTCGTGGAGATCACCCACGAAGACTACGCCCGCGTCTTCAAGATCAATGTCGAAGGCACGCTGTTCATGATGCAGGCGGCGGCGAAAGAGATGATCGCGCAAGCCCGTGGCGGCAAGATCATCAACATGGCGTCTCAGGCCGGGCGGCGTGGCGAGGCTCTGGTGGCGGTCTATTGCGCCTCGAAGGCCGCTGTCATCAGCCTCACCCAATCGGCGGGTCTGAACCTGATCGAACACGGCATCAACGTGAACGCAATCGCACCCGGAGTGGTCGACGGCGAGCATTGGGACGGCGTCGACGCCTTCTTCGCGAAATACGAGAACAAACCCTTGGGCCAGAAGAAAAAAGAGGTGGGCGAGTCCGTTCCCTTTGGTCGCATGGGCACGGCTGCCGACCTGACCGGCATGGCCGTTTTCCTCGCCTCGGACGAGGCCGAATACATCGTCGCCCAGACCTACAATGTCGACGGCGGAAACTGGATGAGCTGACATGACACTTTCCAACGACACCCTCTCCGAGCTTCCCGCAGACGTGGCGCGCCCCGGTTACGACCGTGCGGCGCTCACCCCCGGCATCGTTCATATCGGCTGCGGCAATTTCCACCGGGCGCATCAGGCGGTCTATCTCGACGATCTGTTCAACCTGGGCGAAGGCCATGACTGGGCGCTCATGGGCGCGGGCGTGCGCGCGGGCGATGCGAAGATGCGCGAGGCGGTTCTAGCGCAGGACTGTCTGTATAGTGTGATCGAGCTGGACCCGGCGGCAAAATCGGCCCGCGTGATCGGCGCGATGGTCGGTTTCGCCGAGGTCGCCTCGGGCAACGCCCCGCTGATCGCCGCGATGTCGCAGCCCAGCGTGCGGATCGTGTCGCTCACAGTGACCGAGGGCGGCTATTACATCGACCCCAAGACCGGGACGTTCAGCCCGACCCATCCCGACATTCAGGCCGATGCGGCCAATCCCGACGCCCCCGAGACCGCCTTCGGCGCGATCATCGCGGCGCTGAAAGCACGCCGTGCTTCGGGCGTGCCGCCCTTCACCGTGATGTGCTGCGACAACGTCCCCCATAACGGCCATGTCACGCGCGACGCGGTCTGCGGGCTGGCGGAACTGTCGGACCCGGAATTGAGCGCGTGGATCAAGGCCAATGTCGCCTTCCCGAACTCGATGGTGGACCGGATCACCCCCGCCACCGGCCCGCGCGAGCGTGCGCTGGCCCAAAGCTTCGGGATCGAAGACGCCGCCCCCGTCACCTGCGAGCCCTTCCGCCAATGGGTGATGGAGGACATTTTCCCCGCAGGCCGTCCGGCGCTGGAGAAGGTCGGCGTGACCTTCACCGATGCGGTCGACCGGTTTGAGACGATGAAAATCCGCATCCTCAACGGCGGGCACGCGATCATCGCCTATGCCGCCGGGCTGCGCGACATCGAATACGCGCATGAGGCCATGGCCGACGATCAGATTCGCGCCTATCTCGACAAGATCGAGACGACCGAGATCCTGCCCATCGTGCCGCCGGTGCCAGAGACAGATCTCAATGATTACAAGCAGCTGATCCTCGATCGCTTCTCGAACCCGGAAGTGGCCGACACGATCCGCCGCCTCTGCCTCGATGGTTCGAACCGGCAGCCGAAGTTCATCATCACTTCGATCAACGACTGCGTCGCACAAGGTCGCGATTGCACCGGGCTGATCCTCGAAAGCGCGCTGTGGTGCCGCTATTGCTACGGCACCAGCGAGACCGGGGCGGAGATCGCGCCGAACGATCCGAACTGGGATCACCTCGTCGCGCAGTCGAAGCTGGCGAAGGAACGTCCCGCCGCGTGGCTGGAAATGTCGGAAATCTACGGCGATCTGGCCGAGAATACCGAGGTGGTGGCGAAATTCACCGCCCTTCTGAACGACGTCTGGGCGCGCGGCTCGCACTCGGTGATCGCGGATTATCTGGCGGGCTGACAGCCCGCCCCCTTCCCTCGATGCTCCCCCCTTGCAAAACTCTCGCAAGGATTCGAAATTAAACGGGTGTTCAATTCATCCGGTTGAGGTCGAGCCTTTGCCGAAAGTGAGCTCGGGGAGGAGTTTCATGGATTACGCGCTCAGCGAGGAACAGCAGGCCATTTTCGATATGGCTTACGCCTTCGGGCAAGACGAGATCGCCCCCCATGCCGAGGCGTGGGAAGAGGCCGGCACGATCCCGAAAGAGCTCTGGCCGAAAGTGGCCGAGCTGGGTCTGGGCGGCATTTACGTCTCCGAAGACTATGGCGGATCGGGCCTGTCGCGCCTCGATGCCACGCTCGTCTTCGAGGCCCTGGCGATGTCCTGCCCCGCCGTTGGGTCTTTCCTGTCGATCCACAACATGTGCGGCGGCATGATCGACAAGTTCGGCTCGGACGAGGACAAGGCGCGCTGGCTGCCCGATCTGGTCAGCATGAAGAAAGTCTTCTCCTACTGCCTGACCGAGCCGGGCTCGGGCTCCGACGCGGCGGCATTGCGCACCAAGGCCGAGCGTTCGAACGAGGGCTGGGTGCTCAACGGCACCAAGGCGTTCATCTCGGGCGGCGGCTATTCGGATGTCTACGTGACGATGGTCCGCACCGGCGATCCGGGGCCCAAGGGCATCTCCACCGTGGTCGTCGAGGACGGCGCAAAGGGTCTCAGCTTCGGCGGGTTGGAGCGCAAAATGGGCTGGAAAGCCCAGCCGACCGCGCAGGTGCAATTCGACGATTGCCACATTCCGGCGGAGAATCTGCTGGGCGAAGAGGGCAAAGGTTTCAGTTATGCGATGGCAGGCCTCGATGGCGGGCGTCTCAACATCGCGGCCTCTGCCTTGGGCGGCGCGCAGGCCGCGCTGACCAAGACGCTGGCCTATATGGGCGAGCGCAAGGCCTTCGGCAAATCGCTCGATCAGTTCCAGGCGCTGCAATTCCGCCTCGCCGAAATGGAGGTGAAACTCGAATCCGCGCGCACCTTCCTGCGTCAGGCGGCATGGAAGCTCGACAACAAGACCCATGATGCAACGAAGTTCTGCGCCATGGCTAAACTCTATGTGACGGATGCCTCATTCGATGTGGCAAACCAATGCCTGCAATTGCATGGTGGTTACGGCTATCTTGCCGATTACGGGATCGAGAAGCTCGTACGCGACCTGCGAGTGCACCAGATCCTTGAAGGCACGAATGAAATCATGCGGCTGATCATCAGTCGCGCGATGCTGGCGGAGCGTGGATGACCGAAGAAACGATGATCGCACGGAAAGAAGGTCGCGCCGGACGGCTGACCTTCAATCGACCCAAGGCGCTCAACGCGCTCGATCACGACATGGCCATGGCGATCGAGGCGGCGCTCGACGCGTGGCGCGACGACCCGGAGGTCGATCTTGTCATAATCGACGCGGTGGGTGATCGCGCCTTCTGCTCGGGCGGCGATATCGCCGCCGTCTATCGGGCCGGGATTGCGGGCGACTATGCGCCGGGGCGCGATTTCTGGCGCGACGAATACCGGATGAACGCCAAGATCGCGGAATATCCCAAACCCGTCGTCGCCTTCATGCAGGGCTTCGTGATGGGCGGCGGCGTCGGCGTCGGCGGCCATGCCAGCCACCGGATCGTGGGCGAGAGCACGCAAGTGGCGATGCCCGAAAGCGGAATCGGGCTGATCCCGGACGTGGGCGGCACGCTGTTACTGGCGCGCGCGCCCGGCCATGTGGGCGAATATCTCGGCCTGACCGGGGCGCGGATGAACGCGACAGACGCGCTGTACGCGGGGTTCGCCGATATGTTCGTGCCCGAGGCCGATTGGGACGATCTGAAGACCCGGCTCATCGAGACCGGCAATATCGACATCCTGCCCCATCCGCGCACCTCGCCCGAGCCCGGCAAGCTGGAGGCCCTACGCCCCGAGATCGACCGGATTTTCTGGGCCGAAAACCTCGCCGCGATCGTCGCCAAGCTCGAGACTTCGGGCAGCGAGTTCGCCGAGAAGACCTACAAGACGGTGCTGCGCAACTCCGCGCTCTCGATGGAAGCGACGCTGCGCCTGATCCGCATGACCCGCGCCGAGAACACCATCCGCGCCGCCCTCACCCATGAGTTCCGCTTTACCTGGCGTGCGGCGGAACTAGGTGATTTTCTCGAGGGCGTGCGGGCGCAGATCATCGACAAGGATCGCAATCCGCAATGGAAATACGCTCTGGATGCGCTGCCGGAAGAGGCGGTCGCGCAGATGCTGGAGCCGCTCGGCCCCGAATGGGCCATCTGGGAGGAGACACCATGAAAATCGCATTTATCGGGCTTGGAAACATGGGTGGGCCGATGGCGGCCAATCTGGTCGCCGCGGGGCACAAAGTGATCGGCTTCGACCTCACCGCCCCGCCGCCCGAGGGCGTGGGTCAGGCGACGACCGCAGCCGCGGCGGCGCAGGAGGCCGAGGTCGTCATCACCATGCTGCCCAATGGCCAGATCCTGCGCGACGTCGCCAAGGAAGTGATCCCGGCGATGCAGGAAGATGCGGTGCTGTGCGATTGCTCGACCGTCGATGTCGATAGCGCGAAAGCGGTCGCGGCGATGGCGGCGGATCGCGGCCTCGGTGCGCTCGACGCGCCGGTCTCCGGCGGCGTGGGTGGCGCGACCAACGGCACGCTGACCTTCATGGTGGGCGGTGACGCGAAAAGCTTCGAGATCGTGAAGCCGCTCTTCGACGTGATGGGCCAGAAGGCCGTGCATTGCGGTGAAGCGGGCGCGGGCCAGTCGGCCAAGATCTGCAACAACATGATCCTCGGCGTGACGATGATCGCGACCTGCGAAGCCTTCGCGCTGGCCGACAAGCTGGGCCTCGACCGCGAGAAGATGTTCGACGTGGTCTCGACCTCTTCCGGTCAGAGCTGGTCGATGAACACCTATTGCCCCGCGCCGGGGGTTGGGCCGCAATCGCCTGCCGACAACGACTACAAGCCGGGCTTCGCGGCCGAACTGATGCTCAAGGACCTGCGGCTGAGCCAGCAGGCTGCCGAGAGCGCCGATGCCGACACGCCGATGGGCAAGCTCGCCTCCGCGCTCTACGCAGCTTTCGTGGAAGCCGAAGGCGGCAAGGGGCGCGATTTCTCGGCCATGCTGCCGCGGTTCGAGAAGCGCTCGCGCAGCTGAGCGGGGGCGCGTCACCGCGCCTCCAGCAGTTAATCCTTGCCGCTTGAGCTTGCGTAACAGTATCAAGATCAAAGGAAACTGCGCCACCGAAAGGGCTTTGCATGTTCAAGAACAATGTCGGCGGCATCGACCGCACTCTGCGCATCGTGATCGGGCTGGCCCTGATCATCGGCTTCTTCGTCACCCCGCCCAGCCCCTATCACTGGCTGTACTGGATCGGGTTGATCCCGCTTGCGACCGGGTTGCTGGGCACCTGCCCGCTTTATTCGATGCTGGGCGTCAACACCTGCAAGAAGTAACCCCTACGACCTCAGTTCGCCCTTGGGCGAGCCGGACCCCGCCGAAGGACTGTGTGTCTTCGGCGGGGTCTTGCTTGTGAGAAGGTATGTTTCGATTCCGCAATGGAACGGCTCGGCAGGTATGGTCATTTATATCCCGAGACGCGCCTGAGGCGCTTATGGAAAGGAGAGGTCACATGAAACGCCTGACCCAGCTTACCCTCGCCGCCGCCCTCGGGGCGAGCCTTCTGCCCGGTGCGGCCCTTGCCGACGGGCATGGCCACGGCAAGTGGAAGAAGGACCGCGGCCACGCGGAGCGCAATTACAAGGGCTGCCCGCCGGGGCTGGCCAAGAAGAACAATGGCTGCCGCCCGCCGGGCCTCGCCAAGAAGAGCTATCGCCATGACGACGAGCGCGATGACGCATGGCGAGACGCCGACCACCGCTGGCGTCGCGGCGACCGGATCATTGGTGACTACGTCCTGATCCGCGACCCGAATCGCTACGGTTTAAACGACAATCGGACCTACTGGCGTTCGAACGGATACGTCTATCAGGTCGACCGTCAGACCGGCGAAGTGCTCGCATTGATCGGACTCGCGCGTTCGATCCTCGGGAACTGACCGCGCAAACGCAGAAACGACGTTCAAAATGACGTTACGAAAAGTGAAGACCCGCGCGTGTTTGCGCGGGTCTTTCATATTTTCTGAAACCACCATTAGAATTTCTTTAAGTATTTTCAGCGCCCTAGCAAAACCGCCGGCACACAATCGCACACAAACGCGTGCATAGCGGTAATGCGGAATCTGCAATGGACCTTTTCGCCGCAATGCGGCATTTGGTCCACCAAGACGAAAGGAAACGCGCATGACTTATCTTCCCCGTATCGCGCTGATCGCGGTGATCGGTGCAGCCCTTACCCCGATGGCAGCTCTCGCAGATGGTCCGATGAGCGCCGCAGGTTCGAAACTCGCATCGAGCGTCTCGGTCGCGAACCAGGCAAATGCTGAAAAGCCCTCGGTTCGTAACGACCTTCTGTGGCAGGTTGGCCAGCAGATCACCGAGAGCCACGTTCGCCTCCGTCAGCCCGACGCATTCGGCCTGAAGGCTGACGCGACCTACTGGCGCTCGTTTGGCTACATCTACGAAGTCAGCCCCGAGAACGGCGAAGTGATCGCCCAGATCGGCAAAGCTTCGGACGTCGTCGGCTTCTGAGCCACAGTCCAGACGGAAAGTTACGAACGGGCGGAACTACTCCGCCCGTTTTTTCTTGTCCTCAAAAGCTTGGAGGACAGAAACATGCGTCGATTCTCAATTTCATTGCCCGATGGCATCTGCGTGGCTAGGCTTTCGTGATGAGGATCGTGACACGCCCGCTCGCCCTGATCGCGCTGTTCTGCGCCCTGCCCGCCCTCGCCTCCGCCGAAGGATCGGCGCAAGGGGTCCAAGTGATGCGCGGCGGCAAGATCGACATGGGCAATGCCACAGCCGAGACCAAGACCGCTGCAAAAGCCGCGCCGGAGTGCAAGACGCTCACGACGGGGGACACGTTCTGCAAGGTCGCCACGACCAACGGAACGGCGCGCTGGGTGCTGCAAGGGCAGATGGAGCCCGAGTTCAGCGTCGGCGACGACTTCCCGGTCTATCAGCATTCGATGATCCTGAACCTGCGCCGCTACGACCTGCCGATCGTGACCGGCGCCTGGCGCTACTACAGAGTACGCGGCGTGATCTACAAAGTGGGTGCGGAAGACCACAAGGTCATGGAAATCATCGGTCGCACCGCGCGGCGCTGAGCCCGCGGTCACGGTCGAAGTCATCGGCGCGGCGGATCACTCCGCCGCGACTTTCACTCCCAGCATCTGCGCGAGGTAATGGCCGGTATGGCTGCGCGGATTTTCGGCCACCTGCTCCGGGGTGCCGACCGCCACGATCTCACCGCCGCCATCGCCGCCCTCAGGACCGATATCGATGATATGGTCGGCGGTCTTGATGACGTCGAGATTGTGCTCGATCACCACGACAGTGTTGCCCTGCTCCACGAGGCTGTGCAGCACCTCTAGCAGTTTTCGAACATCTTCGAAGTGCAGACCGGTCGTCGGCTCGTCCAGAATGTACAAAGTGCGACCTGTGGCGCGTTTCGACAGTTCCTTGGACAGCTTCACCCGCTGCGCCTCGCCGCCCGAAAGGGTCGTCGCCTGCTGGCCGACCTTGATGTAGCCAAGGCCCACCTCCATCAGCGCATCCATCTTCTCGCGGATCGAGGGCACCGCCTTGAAGAACTCCTGCGCATCCTCGACCGTCATGTCGAGCACATCCGCGATGGACTTGCCCTTGTACTGGATCTCCAGCGTCTCGCGGTTGTAGCGCTTGCCCTTGCAGGTCTCACATTCGACATAGACGTCGGGCAGGAAGTGCATCTCGATCTTGATCACGCCATCGCCCTGACAGGCCTCGCAGCGCCCGCCCTTCACGTTGAAGGAGAAGCGCCCCGGCTTGTAGCCGCGCGCCTTCGCCTCCGGCAGACCGGCGAACCAGTCGCGGATCGGAGTGAAGGCCCCGGTATAGGTCGCCGGGTTCGAGCGCGGCGTGCGCCCGATCGGGCGCTGGTCGATATCGATGACCTTATCGAGGTGCTCCAGCCCCTTGATCGTGTCGCAGGGCGCGGGCGTCTGACGCGCGCCGTTGAGCCGCATCGAGGCAGTTTTGAACAGCGTCTCGATAGTGAGCGTAGACTTGCCCCCGCCCGAGACGCCGGTGACGCAGACGAACTTGCCCAGCGGGAACTCGGCCGTGACGTTCTTGAGGTTGTTGCCGGTCGCGCCAACCACCTTGAGCTTCTTCTTGTTGCCCTTGCGCCGTTCCGTCGGCACCGCGATCTCGCGCTTGCCGGACAGATATTGCCCCGTCAGCGAGGCCGCATCGGCGGCGATCTCGTCGGGCGTGCCGCGCGCGATGACCTGACCGCCATGGACGCCCGCGCCGGGGCCGATATCGAAGACGTAATCGGCATGGCGGATCGCATCCTCGTCATGCTCGACCACGATCACGGTATTTCCCTGATCGCGCAGGTTTTTCAGCGTTTGCAGCAGCCGGTCATTGTCGCGCTGGTGCAGGCCGATCGAGGGCTCGTCGAGCACATAGAGCACGCCCGTCAGCCCCGAGCCGATCTGCGACGCCAGTCGGATCCGCTGGCTCTCGCCGCCCGAAAGCGTCCCTGCCGCGCGGCTCATCGTCAGATAATCGAGGCCCACGTTCACGAGGAAACCGAGGCGTTCGCGGATTTCCTTGAGGATCGCCGTCGCGATCTCGTTCTTCTGGTTCGACAAGCTGCCCGGCACGGTGGCGACCCAGTCATGGGCCTCCTTGATCGACATCTCGACCACATGCCCCACATGTTTGCCGCCGATCTTCACGGCGAGCGCTTCGGGCCGCAGTCGATAGCCGCCGCAGGCGTGGCAGGGGCGGTTGTTCTGATACCGCTCCATCTCTTCGCGCGACCAGGCGGAGTCGGTCTCGCGGTAGCGGCGCTCCATATTGGGGATGATCCCCTCGAAGGTGCGGCTGACCTCGTAGACGCGGCCGCCCTCGTCGAAGCGGAACTTGATCTCCTGATCGCCCGAGCCGCGCAGGAACAGCTCCTGCACAGTCTCCGGCAGGTCCTTCCACGGCTTCTTCGGATCGAAGCCGTAATGTTTCGAGAGCGCCTCGATCGTCTGGGTGTAATAGGGCGACTTCGTCCGCGCCCAAGGCGCCAGCGCCCCGCCCTGCACCGAGAGCGTCACATCGGGCACCATCAGGCGCTCGTCGAAGAACAGCTCGACGCCGAGGCCGTCACAGACCGGACAGGCCCCGAAGGGCGCGTTGAACGAGAACAGGCGCGGTTCGATCTCGGGGATAGTGAAGCCCGACACCGGACAGGCGAAGTTTTCCGAGAACGTCGTGCGTTCGGGGTCGCCCTCGCCTTCGCGGGGCGCGCTCTCGAAGATCGCGATGCCGTCGGCGAGGTCGAGCGCGGTGCGGAAGCTGTCCGCCAGCCGCGTCTCCATCCCTTCGCGCACGACGACACGGTCCACGACCACGTCGATGTTGTGGCGGAATTTCTTATCGAGCGTCGGCGGCTCTTCCAGCTCGTAGAACTCGCCATTGACCTTTACGCGCTGGAAGCCCTGCTTGCGCAGTTCGATGAATTCCTTGCGATATTCGCCTTTGCGGTCGCGCACGATGGGGGCGAGCAGATAGCCGCGCGTGCCCTCCTCCATCTGCATCACGATATCGACCATGTCCTGCACCTGCTGCGCCTCGATCGGCTCGCCGGTGGCAGGCGAATAGGGCGTGCCCGCGCGGGCATAGAGCAGGCGCAGGTAGTCGTAGATTTCGGTCACGGTGCCGACGGTGGAGCGCGGGTTCTTCGACGTGGTCTTCTGCTCGATCGAGATCGCGGGCGACAGGCCCGAGATGTGATCGACATCCGGCTTGCCCATCATGTCGAGGAACTGGCGCGCATAGGCGCTCAGACTTTCGACATAGCGGCGCTGCCCTTCGGCATAGATCGTATCGAAGGCCAGCGAGGATTTCCCGGAGCCGGATAGCCCCGTAATCACCACGAACTGGTCGCGCGGAATATCGACATCCACGCCCTTGAGATTGTGCTCGCGCGCGCCGCGCACTTCGATGAACTTCAGTTCAGCCATCCACGCCCCCTTTATCACCAGCCCTAGATAGGTGTTTCCGTGCGAGTCTCCAATCCAAATCTGCGAACGAAATGTGAACTTTTGACTCTGCGCGGATGTCACGCGCTTTCCGCGCGCCGCCTGCCCGCCTCGCAGCACGATCAAAATCGTGGCAGATCGGCATTAAATTCCATTTCTTGAATGTATTTTCGCTCCGTTCCGCGCTAATACTCTTGAAAGCCTCGCGTCATTTGCCACATGAGGCGGGAAACGGATCTTTCGGGTCCAGCGAACGCAAGAGGTATTGAGATGCTGAACTTCCTTCGTCCGTCCGGCGGTGGCCGCGTGGAAAAAATCTCGGCGAAAGACGCCGTGGCCAAGGCGAAAGCCGGCGAACTGACCGTCGTCGACGTGCGCGAGGGCATGGAAGTCAAAAGCTCGGGCAAGGCCAAGGGCGCGCTGCATATCCCGCTGGCGACGATCCGCATGAAGGCCGACCCGTCGAGCCCCGAGAAGCATCCCAAGCTGGACACGTCGAAGCCGGTCGCCCTCTATTGCGCCTCGGGCGCGCGTTCGGCCGGTGCGGCGCAGATGCTCGCCCAGCTGGGCTACGAGCATGTCTACAACATCGGCGGTCTAGGCGACTGGCACGCAGGCGGCGGCGAGATCGAACGCTGATCGCGCGCTGCATCGCATGATTTTGAAGGGGTCCCGCCGGGGCCCCTTTTGTTTTGCACGCCCCGCGGAATTGCGTGAGCGCGGCGCGTGCCTATATCGAGACCGAGTGTTTTCGCGTGGAGATGATCACGATGGGATATGCCAAGACTGCGATGCTGATGGCGGCGATGACGGCGCTGTTCATGGGGTTGGGCTACCTGATGGGGGGCGCCACCGGCATGGTGATCGCGCTGATCTTCGCCGCCGGGATGAATGTCTATTCGTGGTGGAATTCGGACAAGATGGTCCTGCGGATGCATAACGCGCATCTGGTGGCGCCGGGCGACCGCGCGGGGCTGAACGCGCTGGTGGGCCAACTGGCGAAGAATGCCGATCTGCCGATGCCCGCCGTCTACCTGATCGACACCCCGCAGCCCAACGCTTTCGCCACAGGCCGCAACCCCGAGAATGCCGCCGTGGCGGTGACCGCAGGGTTGATGCAAAGCCTGTCGCGCGAAGAGCTGTCGGGCGTGATCGCCCACGAGCTAGCCCATATCAAGCACCGCGACACCGCGATCATGACGGTGACGGCGAGCTTCGCCGGTGCGATTTCGATGCTGGCGAATTTCGCGCTGTTCTTCGGCGGCTCGCGCGAGCGGATGGGGATCATGGGCACGCTGGCGATGATGTTCCTCGCCCCGATGGCGGCGGCGCTGGTGCAGATGGCGATCTCCCGCACCCGCGAATATGCGGCCGACAAGGAAGGCGCTGCGATCTGCGGCAATCCGCTCTGGCTCGCCTCGGCGCTACAGCGGATCGAGGCAGGCGCGCGCCGGGTCGAGAATGTCGCCGCCGAGCGCAATCCCGCGACCGCGCATATGTTCATCATCAACCCGCTGAGCGGGCATGGTGCGGATAACCTGTTCGCCACCCACCCCTCGACCGAGAACCGCGTGGCCGCGCTGCGCCAGCTTGCGGGCGGCGGTGGTGCGCGGCGGGAACGTGTGGCCCCCGCGCCCGAGGCGGGCGACTGGAGCGGCGCGCGCTCGATGCCGAAGGTGCGGCGGAAGGGCAAGAACGGGCCTTGGTCATAACCGGCACGGGGCGACCAGCCCCGGTCCGCGCCCGACCCTCCCCCCGGGAGGGCGCATTGGCGGTGGCAGCGCGGGCACATCCGACTTGCGGGCTTGCGGGATAAACCGCCCGGCCACAGGCGACGCGCAGCGCCCGCCCGAGGCTCGGGCGCGTCCCTTATCACCAAAACAAAAGGCCGAGGTCACCCCCGGCCTTTCGCATCTCTCGGCACATCCGATCAGAAGTGGATCGCGCGCCCGTAAGCGTCGAGCACCGACTCGTGCATCATCTCCGACAGGGTCGGGTGCGGGAAGACGGTGTTCATCAGGTCTTCCTCGGTCGTCTCGAGCTGACGACCCACGACATAGCCCTGGATCAGCTCGGTCACTTCCGCGCCAACCATATGCGCGCCCAGCAATTCGCCGGTCTTCGCGTCGAACACGGTCTTCACCAGACCTTCGCTCTCGCCCAAGGCAATCGCCTTGCCGTTGCCGATGAAGGGGAAGCGGCCGACCTTGATGTCGTAGCCCGCCTCTTTCGCCTTCGCTTCGGTCATGCCGACCGAGGCGACCTGCGGCTGGCAATAGGTGCAGCCCGCGATCGAGCCCGGCTTGACCGGATGGGCGTGCTTGCCCGCGATCAGCTCGGCCACCATCACGCCCTCATGGCTCGCCTTGTGCGCAAGCCACGGTGCGCCCGCGATATCGCCGATGGCATAGAGCCCGTCGACGCCGGTGCGGCAGTATTCGTCGGTCACGACATGGGTGCGGTCGACCTTCACGCCCGCTTCTTCAAGGCCCAGATCCTCGACATTGCCGACGATTCCGACTGCGGAGATCACCGTGTCGACCTCCAGCGTCTCGGTCTTGCCGCCCTTGTCGAGCGTCGCGATGACCTTGTCGGCCTTGCGGTCGAGCTTGGTCACGGTGGTCTTCTCACGGATCGTCATGCCCTGCTTCTCGAACTGCTTCTTGGCGAATTTCGAGATTTCCTCGTCTTCGACGGGCAGCACGCGATCCATCACCTCGACGACGGTCGTCTCGGCGCCCAGCGTATTGAAGAAGCTGGCGAATTCGATGCCGATCGCGCCGGAGCCGATGACCAGCAGCTTCTTCGGCTCATGCGGCGGGTTGAGCGCGTGCTTGTAGGACCAGACCCGCTTGCCGTCTGCCTCGAGCCCCGGCAGGTTACGCGCCCGCGCGCCGGTGGCCAGCACGATGTTCTTGGCGGTGAGTTCCTCGGTGCCCTTGTCGGTTTTCACCGAAACCTTGCCCTTGCCGGCAAGTTTCGCGGTGCCCATCACGACATCGACCTTGTTCTTCTTGAGCAGATGGCCGACGCCGGAAGCGAGCTGCTTTGCCACCCCGCGCGAGCGTTTCACCACCGCGTCGAGGTCATAGCCGAACTTCTCGGCGCTGAGACCGAAATCCTTCGCGCGCTCCATCAGGTGGAACACCTCGGCCGAGCGCAAGAGCGCTTTCGTGGGGATACAGCCCCAGTTGAGGCAGATGCCGCCCAGATGCTCGCGCTCAACGATCGCGACCTTGAGGCCCAGCTGTGCGCCCCGGATGGCGCTGACATAGCCCCCCGGCCCTGCCCCGATCACAATCATGTCGTAGCTTTTCGATGCCATGTCTTCCCTCCGGTCAGAAACTGGTTTGGCATTAAACTATTTTACGGACAGCTTCAACTCATCCGCATCCGCAAGCGCTTTGCGGTAGCCGCCCTGTTCCATAAATGCCTGTTCCTCGGGCGTCGTTTCGCGATCTAGCGCGGAATTGCGCCAAGGGAAGCGCCCGAACCGTTCGATCACTGAACGATGTGCGCGCGCATGGCGCAGGTTATCCTCCGAGCGCCATCGCTCGGCGAACAGCGACACAGCACGATCCTGATCCGCAAGTTCCTCGGAATGCATGAAAGGCAGGTAGAAGAATTGCTGCAGCGGCGGGCCGATCTGCAAGTCGAACCCTTCTGCGATCGCGCGATCGGCATGGCGGCGCGCCATTGGGTCGGTCTGAAAGGCGCGCGGGTCTTCGCGAAACATGTTGCGCGGGAACTGGTCGAGCAGCAGCAAAAGCGCCAGCGCACCCTCGGCGTTCCGCTCCCATTCGCTCAGCGCACCTTGCGCGCCCACCTGCCAGAGCGGCGCATAGCGGCGCCGGATCGCGGCGTCGATCTGCTCGCTCGACTGATACCAGTATTTCTCGCCGACCTCGATACGCCAGAAGCGTATAATCTCGTTGATGCGATCCATGGTGACGGCCCTCCCCTGCCGTGCCTGCCCCGCCTGATCTTCAGATCATGGTAGGGCAAGCGCAGGGGCAGGCAAAGGGGGCTTGCGTCAGCCGGTGGTCTCGGTGCGCTTGTCGGCCTCGGACGGCTCTTCCGCCTCGGCCTCGGCTTCCGCTTCAGCTTCGGCTTCCGCTTCCTCCTGAGCGACTTCGAGACGCGCCTCGACCGCCACTGCGGTCGCCGTCGGCGAGAGCAGCGTGTAGGAGCCGGTCTCGTCCGCCGAAGGCGCTTCGCGGCGCGTCATCCGCCATGCGGCATAGCCCGCGATCCCGGCACAGAGCACCCCGATATAGAGGAAGAACCCGCCCGGTCCCATGACGCTCATGAGCCAACCGGTCACCAGCGGCCCAGCCACCGCACCAAGCCCGTTGATGAACATCAGCCCCGCCGAAGCGGACGCCATATCGGAATAATCGAGATAGTCGTTCGTGTAGGCGATCAGCAGCGAATAGAGCGGGTTGGCCACACCGCCGATCAGCGCAGCCCCGATCAGCAGCACCCAGAAGGGCGGGTTCGTCGCGAAGATCGCGAAGGTCACTACCGCACCTACAAGCGCCGCGCCCATGATCACGCGGCGCCGGTCCATCCGGTCGGAGGCCCAGCCAATCGGATATTGCAGAAAGAGGCCGCCCACGTAGATCGCCGCCACGAAGGCCGAAATCTGCTTCACGTTGAGCCCTTCGGCGGTGCCCCAGACCGAGGCCATGCCGAACATCGCCGAGATGATGCCGCCCAGCAGGAAGATCCCCACCATGCCCAGCGGCGAGGCTTCCCAGAGCCGCCTGAAGGTCATGCGCTGGATCGTCTCGAAGCTGGGTGCGGGCGAAGCCGCAAGCAGGATCGGCGTGAAGGACAGCGACACCAGCACCGAGGGGATCACGAAGAGGAGATACCCCGCTGGGTCGCCCACGTTCAGCAGCGCCTGCGCCGTCACGATGCCGAACATCTGCATGATCATGTAGAGCGACAGCGCCTGCCCGCGCGTCTCATTGGTCGAGCCCGCGTTCAGCCAGCTTTCCGCCGTGATATACACGCCCGAGAAGGAGAAGCCGATCAGCACGCGCAACGCCACCCAGGAGGGCCAATTCGGAAAGGCGGCATAAAGGACGAGGATCGCCGAGATCAGCGAGCCGAGCGCCGCGAAGACCCGCACGTGACCGACGCGCGCGATCATCTCCGGCACCATGCGCGACCCGAACAGGAAGCCCGCGAAATAGGCCGACATGACGAGCGACATGTAGAAAGTGTCGATACCCTCGATCTTGCCGCGGATACCAAGCAGCGTGCCCTGCATCCCGTTGCCGACCATCAAGAGCATGATGCCCAGCAATAGCGGCCATGTCTGGCGCAGCACTAACAACATGTCTTGGACTCCCGGGGACTGATTTGGATTGCGTCGTGTCGCGGCATCTAGTCCGCGGCGAAGACATTTCCAAGCCCTGAAAGCGACTCTACGGAATTAGAAGCGACGCATCGCCGTAAGAGAAGAAACGATAGCCCGTCTTAACCGCATGATCGTAAATTTCGCGTATACGGTCCTGGCCCATCAAAGCCGAGACCAGCATCAGCAGCGTCGATTTCGGAAGGTGGAAATTCGTCATCAGCGCGTCGGTGATGCGGAACTCGAAGCCGGGATAGATGAAGATGTCGGTGGCGTCACGGAAGGGCACGATATGGCCTTTCGCCCCGCCCTCGGCACGCGCGGCGCTTTCGATCAGGCGCAGTGCGGTGGTGCCGACGGGAATGACGCGGCCGCCCGCCTGTTTGGTCGCGTTGATCTCGGCCGCCGCCTGTTCGCTCACCTCGCCCCATTCGGCATGCATCTTGTGCGTGGTGACGTCCTCGACCTTGACCGGCAGGAAGGTGCCCGCGCCGACATGGAGGGTGACTTCGGTGAACTCCACGCCCTTGGCGGCCAGCGCCTCGAGCAGTTCGCGGGTGAAATGCAGGCTGGCGGTCGGGGCCGCGACCGCACCGGAATGGCGTGCGAAGACGGTCTGGTAATCGCGCTTGTCCTCGTCATCGGGGGCACGCAGCGCCGCGATATAGGGCGGCAGCGGCATCGCTCCGGCCTCAGCCAGAGCGGCGTCGAAATCCTCGCCCGACAGATTGAAGCTGAGCCGCAGCTGGCCGTTCTCGATCGCCTCGACCCTGGCCGAGAGCGCATCGGAGAAGACGATCTCCTCACCCTCCTTCACCTTGCGCAAAGGCTTGGCGAGCGCCGACCATTCGCCGCCCGGTGCGGGCTCCAGAAGCGTCACCTCGACCTTCGCGACCACCTCGCCCTGCGCGCTCTGCCGGGTCCGCGTGCCCGCAAGCCGCGCCGGGATCACCTTGGTGTTGTTGAGCACCAGCCGGTCGCCGGGGCGGAAGATGTCGATCAGGTCGCGCACATGGCGGTCATGGATCGCATCGCCCTCGGCCAGCAGCAGCCGCGCCGCATCGCGCGGGCGCGCAGGCCGCGTCGCAATCAGCCCCTCGGGGAGCTCGAAATCGAAATCGTCTAGCTTCATCGTCAGCCTTATTCGCTCAGCACCTTGGGCGGCCCCGCCCGGAACAACTCGCGCAGACCGCCCGGCGCGAGCACCGAGAGCGGATTGATCGAAACCTTCGGCGCATCGGAGCTTCCGCGCAGCGAGTAGTTGAACCCGAAGAGCCCCTCGCCTTGCTTGGAGATGACCTGACCGATCCCGTTCACGAGATAGAAAGGCGAGATCACGCCCTTCATGTTCAGTGTCTTCGATTGCGGGTAATAGTTGCCCGTCATCGTCACCCCCATAGAGGCCCCCACGGCGGCGCCCCGTGTGACACTCACCCCGTTGGGCGTCAAGCGGAAGGCGCCATCGACCGAGCTGAACAGGATGCCATCGCCGCTGAGCTGTTCCAGCAGACCGACACCCGAGGCCGCCGACAGGAGCGAGGCCAGAACCGGCGCGTCCTTCACCCGCAGGTTCGCAACCGTGAGCTTGCCGTCATAGCTTTTCTGCCCAAGCGGGGTCAGCACCAGCGCGCCCTGCCCGCCGCGGGCCTTGGTGAAGATCCCGGTCGCCGCCAGCGCGCGGCCTGCGTCGCGGGTTTGCGCGCGCACCGAGACGCGCCCGCCCGCCGCCGGGATCACCGTGCCGTCGATCGGCGCGCTACCGTTGAGCTGCCCCTGGAACCGGCCCGAGAGACCGCCGCGCGTGTTGAAATCGCCCCGGAACCCGGTGAGCGCGATACCGTCCGTGATCTGAACCCGGTCGAGCGACGCGCTGATCGCCGTGCCGGCACCGCTCGCGCTGGCACCCGCACCGCCACCGAGATCGGCCTTAGCGAGGTCCAGCCTGCCCGAGGTGACATTCACTTTCGGCGGGCGCGCCTTGCCCTGACCGATGAGATCGACGCTGCCGGAGAACCAGTTGCCGACGCTCAGGCTCGAGAACCGCGCCCGGTTCAGCCCACCGCCCTTGTTCAAGGTGATGTCGCCCTGCGTCTTCAGCCCCGCAGCACTCAGCGACAGGCTGTCGACCTGCGGCGGCGCGCCGAGCGTCCCGGACATTTTCAGATCGCCCGCGCTGCCCGCCGATTTACTCCAGCCGATTTCCGGGATCGACAGGCGGATCCCCTGCAACGCGCTCGCGAAGGTGAACCGCGTCGGTTGATCCTTGCGCAGATCGAGCGCGATACGCCCCTTACCCGCGCCGCGCACCATACCGTTGGGCAGCGCGATCCCCAGCCGGTCAAGCCCATCGGCGCTGACATCGACCGTGCCCGCGACCTCCGAGCGCCCCTTGTTCTCCGGCCCGAATTTCTGCGTCCAGGCGGCATCGAACCCGACACCGGACAGAGTGCCCTTGCCCGAGATCGTCATCCCTTGGGGATCGGCCTTCAGCGTCAACAAATCGGACCGCAGCGGCCGGTCGGGCACCAGCGTGTCGCTCTTCACTTCGGTCAGCCGGGCGGTCACGTCGAAATCGATCTCGTCCTGCGGCACATTGGGCTTCAGCGGTAACCGGATCACCGAGCGCGCCTCGGCCCAACCCTGAGCCACATCGGTGCTCATGCCCGCCTTGCTGAGGAATTCGAATGGCGGCTGGTCGAGCAGCGACAGAGCCGCCGGGATTGGCGAGCGCGTCATCAGCGTGACCTTCGCCGGGGCAGGTTTGATGCGGATATCGGGCACGATGAGCGACGAGCCTGTCACCTCGATCCGCCCGCCCGAAGGCGCGGTCACATGCCCCTCCTCGACCTTGAGCGCCTGCCGCGTGTCGATGATCGTGGCAAAACCTCGCCCCTGCTGCACGGGCGGCAACGTCTTGATGATCCGCACATCCGCGCCTCGGAACTCATAGCCGAGCGCCAGTTTAGGCTGCGCGCCCGGCACCAGCCGCAGCGCCACGCGGGCATTGCGCAGCTGGCCCGTGGTCACGTTCTTCTCGAGCCACTCGCGGGTCTTCGGCACGACCGCAGGCGGCCAGAGCGCGAGCAGCTTGGTCTGGTCGATCTGGTCGATCCCGGCATCGAGCGCGACTTTCCAGCCGTCCTTCTCGGCACTGACCTTGCCGCGCGCCGAGATCGTCGTGTCGCCCTGATCGTTGAGTTCCAGCTGGCCGATATCGATGCGGAACGGATCGAGGTTCAGCCGGAAATCGACCGCGCCTTGTGCGAATTGCACCGGGCTCTCGAACAGGCCCGCCGGATCGAGCTGCAGATCAGAAATCGCGATCTGGCCGACGATCTTCTGCGGCACCCCGCCTTCGAGATCGCGCAGATAGGTGTGGCCCGCCGCTTTCAGGCGCAGCGCCCGGCTGTTGAGCGAAAGCGTCGAGACCTCGACGCGCTGCCGTTTCGGATCGTAGTTGAGATAAAGCTTGCCGTTCTCGATCGGGATCGGGTTCACGCCCTCGTTGGGCCGGATCGCGCCGCGCCCGATCTCGAGCATCGCGTTCATCCCGGTCAGCTCGCCCTTGTCGTTGAGCCCCGAACGCAGTGCCCCTGAGATCGGCGCATCGAGCACGCCGAGCGCCGCGAGCGCCGGGGCCTGCACCGCCAGATCGCGCGCCGGAAGCGCGGTCACGGCAGCCCCGAAACTGGCTTCGCGGCTGGCTTTCTGCGTGGTCATCGACAGCGCGACCTGCGCCGGTTTCGTCTGCCCGCTGCCCAAATCGAACCCCAGCGCGACCGAGATTTCACTGTCGCTTTGAGTCAGCTTGAAGCGGCCATCGGTGACCTTCCAGAGCCGGTCGAGCCGCTCGTCCATCAGCCGGATTTGCAGGTCTTCCGCGCTGATCTGCTGCAGCCGGGACAGCGCCGGAACTTCCAGGGTTTTCTCAAATGTCTCAATGAGATCGGAGGCGTTATTCAAGTCGATATTGGCGAAGCGATTGCCGCCGCCGAAATCGAGATCCAGATTGCCGTCGGGCAGACGATGCAGCGACAGGCTCGCCCCGCGCAACCGAAACGAGCGCGGCTCTATCCGCCCGCGCAGCAAAGGCTCCGCCCAGAGCGTCATGCGCAATTCCGGCAGGACCGCGATCGGCAGACCCGAGGGCCGCTCCAGCCGCACAGTGTTCAGCCGGATCCGGGGACGGATGCCATCGTCGATGTAAAGATCGATCCCGCCGGACAGCCGGACCCGCATCTGGCCTTGCAAGGCGTCATTGGCGCGGGTCTCGATGCGCGCGACGATCCATTGCGGCACGGCGACCGCGCGATGCGTGATGACAAGAAAGGCGCCAGCAGCCACGACCCCAAGAAACAGGAAACTGAGAACGAGGAGCAGACCGGTGCGGGCACGACGACCGCGGCTCACCGGGGGCGCTGCTCCGGGCTGGGTCTCGGCTTCGGATTTGGGCGTCTCGGCATCGCTCAACGACGCATCGCTCGCCCTTTTGGGCGCGCCGGACGTTTCGCGACTATCGGGACGCTGTCTCTCCATACCGTTCGTCTTGCGCCCGTTGGATCGGGGCTTTTTCTCCCTCGGCGGCGGCGCGTGCCGACCCCGTCTCTTATGCCGGGCCCACCGCGCGCGGTCTTGCCCGGGTCTCCTGCCTCGTGGTTAAGTCTCGCGCAAGCGGGCGTGGAAAGTAAGCCCCGAAACTGCAAGGAGGTTCCCCAATGATCGAGACAGGCGAAAAAGCGCCGGAGTTCACCCTTCCCGCTACGGGCGGCAAGAGCTTCGAAACGCTCGGAAATCCGATCACGGAAGACGGAAATCTGACGCTGTCGGCCTTTGCGGGCCGTCCGGTCGTGCTGTATTTCTACCCCAAGGACAACACGCCCGGCTGCACCACCGAGGCGCTCGATTTCACCCGCCTCGCTCCGGACTTCGCCGAGGCCGGCGCCGTCGTCATCGGCATCTCGAAGGACAGCCTGAAGAAGCACGAGAATTTCTGCGCCAAGCATGATCTGGGCATCTACCTCGCCTCGGACGATGGTGGCGAGACCTGTGAGAGCTATGGGGTCTGGGCCGAAAAATCGATGTATGGCAAAACCTTCTGGGGCATTGTTCGCGCGACATTCCTGATCGGTGCGGACGGCAAGGTGGCTAAGGTCTGGCCGAAGGTGAAAGTCAAAGGCCACGCCGAAGAGGTGCTCGAAGCCGCCCGCGACCTGAGCTGACCCGCCCCTCGGGCGCAGCGCCCCGCATGGCACCCCGGCGGGCGACAGATTTCGCGCCGCGGGGGCGTCGTGCGGCGCGCGCCCATCGGCAAGTGCGGATCACACCAACGTGACGCCCAGATGACCAGCTGGGACGAAACCGCCGGGCCGCCCTCCCTTTTGGGCAGAAAACCGCTCATACCGCGCGCGCGAGGGAACCGTGACCAAATGCGAGGGGGAAAGAGGTTGCCGGGACCTGCCCCCCTTGGTAATCCCTTTGGCCAAGGGCGGAGGACTTATCCACAAGCAGGACGGGTGCGCCGCCGCAAGTGACGTGCGGCCCCGTGGCCGCGCTTGATCCGCAACAAACACAGGACCGACCGGCTTGCCTAGACGCATTCTCGACCGCCTGAACACCCGTCTCGAGCGCATCCTGCCCGAACAGCGGCTGTTTCTGAAATCAGACAGCGCCACGCGGTTCGTCCGACTGCGCCCCCTCACCCAAGCGAGTGTACTGGCGATCGGCGCAGGCGTATTCGTGTGGTCGATGGCCGCGACCTCGATGCTCTTCATCGACGGAATTTCCTCCGGCGGGGCCGAGCAGAACGACAAGGTCGCGAAACTCGCCTTCGAGCGCCGCCTCGACGCGCTCTCGCAAGAGCGCGACGCCCGCGCCGCCGAAGCCCTTGCCGCACAGGACCGTTTCCAGACCGCCCTCGAGCAGGTCTCGAAGATGCAGTCCACTCTGCTCGCCTCGGAAGAACGCAAGCGCGAGCTGGAAACCGGGATCGGCGTGATTCAGGCGACCCTGCGCCGCACCATGGACGAGCGCGACACCGCCCGACTGGCGTTGGCCAAAGCCGAGGGCAAAGGCCCAGACGCGGGTCCGACGCCGATCGCCCGCGCCGAGGACATGGAGAAGACGGTCGACATGCTGTCCACCGCGCTCGGCGAGACCGCGAAGGAACGCGACACCGCAAATGCCGACGCCAAGACCGCGCAACTGCAGATGGACAAGATCGCGCTGCAGAAGCGTCTCCTCGAACAGCGCAACGACGAAATCTTCACCACGCTCGAAGGGGCGGTGAAAATCTCGATGGAGCCGCTCGACAAGGTCTTCAAACAGGCCGGCATGGACCCCGATCACGTGCTCAAGGAAATCAAACGGGGCTATTCGGGCACCGGCGGGCCGCTCTCGCCGATCTCGCTCTCGACCAAGGGCACGGCCGATCTCGATGGCGACACCGCGCGCGCCGAGAACATCCTGCGCAAGCTCGACGAGATGAACATGTATCGCATCGCCGTCGACAAGCTGCCCTTCTCGATGCCCGTGAAGGCGCATTTCCGCTTCTCGTCGCCCTTCGGCTGGCGCTGGGGCCGGATGCATGAGGGCGTCGATATGGCCGCCCCGATCGGCACCAAGGTCTATGCTCCTGCCGATGGCGTCGTGATCGCCGCCGAGCACGAGCGTGGCTACGGCAATATCGTCAAGATCCGCCACGAGTTCGGCATCACCACCCGCTACGGCCACCTCAACAAATTCCACGTGAAAGTCGGGCAAAAAGTGTCGCAAGGCGAGTGGATTGCTGATATGGGCAATACCGGACACTCCACGGGACCGCATCTGCACTACGAGATCCGGCTCGGAGGCAAGCCAATTAACCCGATGACCTTCATCAAGGCTGGTAAGAATGTTTTCTAAATCGAAAATCCATGAACCGGGCCCCAAGGCCGACGGCGACAAGCCCAAAACCGGTGAGAGCTCGACCACTCCGAGCCGCCCGACGTCCAGCTCGAGCGACTACACGCCGAGCGCCGCGCCGCGCTCGAAGCCCGCACCCTCGGTTCTCTCCTCGGATCTGACCATCACCGGCAACGTCAAGACGACCGGCGACATCCAGATCGAAGGCACCGTCGAAGGCGACATCCGCGCCCATCTGCTGACCGTCGGCGAAAGCGCCACGATCAAGGGTGAGATCATGGCGGACGACGTCGTGGTCAACGGCCGCGTCGTGGGCCGTGTGCGCGGCCTGAAGGTGCGCCTGACCTCGACCGCACGCGTCGAAGGCGACATCATCCACAAGACCATCGCGATCGAGAGCGGCGCGCATTTCGAAGGTTCGGTGCAGCGTCAGGACGACCCGCTGCAGACCGGTCAGGGCACGCGGAAACTCGCGCCCCCGGCCTCCGAGACCGCCGCCGCAGCACCGGCGCCGACGGGGTCGGAACAGAAATAAAATCAGGCGATAGCCAGAGCAGGGGGGGCGGCCGATCGGGTCGCCCTTTTATTTTGCGCCGGTACATGCGGCGAGTCGGGCAGCAGGGGCGCTACCCCTCTTCGCTTGCGCGAATTCACCCCGGGGTATTTCGGCCAAGGCGAAAGAATATCCTGCGTTTTCGCCTTGGCGACAATATCCCGGGGGGGGGGGCGCAGCACGGGGGGCAGAGCCCCCCAGACCTGCCCGCATAGAAAAGCGCGCCGCGTGGGAGTGCCACGGGCGCGCCAGGTCAGAATGGCGGGGCATGAGACCGGGTTCGGTCCCTGCCCCGCTCGGCTTATTTCACGACCGTCTCCGGCCCCATCGCCATCGTCGGCAGCCATGTCGACAGGAATGGCACATAGGTGACCAGGATCAGGAAGACGAAGAGCACGGCGAGGAAGGGCGCGGCCGCCTTCACGACCCGCATGATCGGCATCCCCGCCACCCCGGAGGTCACGAAGAGGTTCAGCCCCACCGGTGGCGTGATCATCCCGATCTCCATGTTCACCACCATAATGATGCCGAGATGGATCGGATCGACGCCCAGCTCGATCGCGATCGGGAAGACCAGCGGCGCGACGATCAGGATCAGGCCCGAGGGTTCCATGAACTGGCCGCCGATCAGCAGGATGATGTTGACGATCACGAGGAACATGATCTTGCCCAGACCCGCGCCGAGCAGGGCCTCGGTGATCTTCTGCGGGATCTGCTCGTCGGTCAGCACGTGCTTGAGGATCAGCGCGTTGGCGATGATGAACATCAGCGTGATCGTCAGCTTGCCCGCCTCGAACAGCGTGTCGCGCGTGCCCTTGTGCCAGATCGCGGTGAAGATTGCCTGCGGCTTCTTCAGAAGCGAAGTTTTCTGCTCGCCCTCATCGAGCGGGCCCATGTCGCGATAGATGAAGTTCGCAACGAACCACGCATAGACAGCGGCGACGGCGGCGGCTTCGGTGGGGGTGAAGATGCCGCCCGTGATGCCGGGGATGCCGTAGAGGCCGACCATGATGATCGCGATCAGCATCAAGCCCCAGAACGCGTCGACGAAGCTCGCGGCGACCTCGCCCCAGCCCTGCCACTCGCCTTTCGGCAGGTTGCGTCTGATCGCGATGAACAGGATCGTCGCCATCAGCATCACACCCGCGAGAATGCCCGGAATGACGCCCGCAAGGAACATCCGGCCGACCGACACATCGGTCGCCGAGGCGTAGACCACCATCACGATCGACGGCGGGATCAGGATGCCGAGCGTGCCCGCGTTACAGATCACGCCAGCGGCGAAATCCTTCGAATAGCCCACCTGACGCATCGCCGCGATGACGATGGAGCCGATGGCGACCACGGTGGCGGGCGACGAGCCCGAGAGTGCCGCGAACAGCATACAGGCGAAGACGCCCGCGATGGCCAGACCGCCCGGCAGATGGCCCACCACGGCGATGGCGAAGCGGATGATGCGCTGCGCCACCCCGCCCGTCGACATGAAGCTCGAGGCGAGGATGAAGAACGGGATCGCCAGCAGCGTCGCGTGGTTGTCCATCGCGTCGTAGAGCGACTGGGCGATGGAGGCGAGCGAGGCGTCCGAGAAGATCAGCAGGAACAGCGTCGACGCGAGACCCAGAGAGACCGCGATCGGCACGCCGATCAGCATGAAGCCGATCACCATCACGAAAAGGAACAGGATATCCATGCCTCAGTCACCCTTGTTGATATGGGCCACGTCGGCCACTTGGTCTTCGGCTTCGTGGCTCACGATCAGCGCCGCGCGGCTGCCCACGGCGACCCCGATTGCCGCCTGCACGAAGCGGATCAGCAGAAGCGTCACGCCGATCGGCAGGATCAGGTAAGGGATGAAGCGCGGCAGTTTGTCATAGGCCTCGCCCATGTTGAACCGATCCCCCAGCCAGACGGCGAGCCAATCCGCGATCGGCACCTGATCGGTCTCGTAGAAGGCGCGATCGCGGGTGTCCTGAAAGCCCGTCGGGAACCAGCGGCCCGAGGTCTGATCGAAGCCCGCGAAGGGGGCCCAGTAATCCCATGCGCCTTTCAGCAGCAGCACCGCGTAGAGAATGCACAGGCCCGCCGCGACGAGGCTCATGGCCTTGCGCGGCCCTGGGCGCAGCATGTTGATGATCGCGTCGACGCCGAGATGCGCGGTCACTTTCACCGCGTAGCTCATGCCCAGCAGAACCAGCCAGGCGAAGAGGATTAACGTCGTCTCCAGCCCCCAGATCAGCGAGGAGTTGAAGACGTAGCGCAGCACGACATTGACGAAGGTGATCACGGTCATCGTGCCGAGGATCAACGCGATCAGCGTCTCCTCCAGATGATGGATCGTCCGCGAAAACCCGTTGCGCGGCTCATAGCGCTGGCTCATGGCTCACTCCTGCCTCAGGTCGAGAGGTGAAAGGGGCGCGCGCGGGTGATGTAGGGGGCCGCGCGCGCCGAGAGATCGGGCGACAGGTGGGGTCCGTCGCCCGTCCGTTCCGGATCAGTGCTTGGCGTTGATCGCCTGCGCTGCGTCGATGTTTTCCTGACCGACGTCATCCTTGAACTGGTCCCAGACCGGCTTCATCGCATCGACCCATTGCTGGCGCTGCTCGGGCGTCAGTTCGCGGATTTCCGCACCGGCATCGAGGATCGCCTGACGGTTCTCTTCGTTCACCTGATTGATCGCGGCGTTACGCTCTTTGGTGACCTCGTCGAGGATCGACTTGATCTGGTCGCGCATCGCCGGGTCGAGGCTGTCCCACCAGTCGACCGAGGTCACGACCATGTAGTCGAGCAGGCCGTGGTTGGTCTCGGTGATGCCGTCCTGAACTTCGTAGAACTTCTGACCGTAGATGTTCGACCAGGTGTTTTCCTGCCCGTCGACAACGCCGGTCTGCAGCGCGCCATAGACTTCCGAGAAGGCCATCGGCTGCGGCGAAGCGTCGAGCGCTTCCATCTGCGCGATCAGCACGTCGGAGGGCTGCACGCGGAACTTCAGACCCTTGGCGTCGCCCGGCACGAGCAGCGGCTTGTTGGCCGAGAACTGCTTGAGGCCGTTATGCCAGAAATCGAGGCCCAGCAGACCGCGACGCACCATCGCCTCTTTCATATTCTGACCGATGTCGGAATTCTGGAATTCGTCCACGGCGTCCATGTTCTTGAACATGAAGGGCAGATCGAAGATGCGGTACTTCTTGGTGAAGGTCTCGAATTTCGAGAGGCTCGGCGCGGCCATCTGCACGTCGCCCTGAAGCATCGCTTCCAGCACCTGGTCATCGTTGTAGAGGGTCGAGTTCGGGTAGACCTCGACGCAGGCCTTGCCGTCCATCTCTTCGTTCACGCGCTTGGCGAACAGCGCCGCCGCGATCCCTTTCGGGTGCTTGTCGGTATTGGTGACGTGGCTGAACTTGATGACCATCTCGCCTTCGTCGCAGCCCGTCGGATCGGCCATTGCGACCGAGGCCGAAGCCATGAGAGCGAGCGCCGAAACGGCGGCGGTAAATTTCTTCATAGTGTCCTCCCGGAATTCATGTCACGCCGGTCCTCCCCGGCATTGGGGTCAGCAAAAAGCCGCCGAGAGATCCGATCAACTGTTTCGTGAAGCTCTTGTGAAAAAGGCATTATCTACGAAAGATCAGTATCTTAGGAGGAAAGCCGCATTAGGACGCGCGGAGGTGTGTGCGAAATCTCGCACAGATAGATGCGGCTTCGTGCGAATCCTCGCCCGCCGCTAGTCCCGATACTCCTCGGGCCGCAGCCCGTGGCGCGCGAGCTTGTCGTAGAAGGTCTTGCGCGGCAATTTCAGCGCAGAGGCCGCCTCGGTCGCATTGCCGCCCGCGCGGGTCAGCGCCTCGGCCAGCAGCGACTTCTCGACCGCCGCCATGCGCTCTGACAGGCCCAGCTCCTCCGGCGGCTCCCCCGCCTCCAGCCCCATCGCGAAGCGCATCGCCTCGGACATCAGCGCGCGGGCATTGCCGGGCCAGTCGCGCGCCATCAACTGCGCGGTCATCTCGGGCGGGATTTCGGGGGCGCGCAGGTTGGCCTGTTCGCAGGCGGTAGCGACGTAATGTCGAAACAGCGCGGGGATATCCTCGGGGCGCTCGGACAGCGAGGGGATGCGCACTTTCAACGCCTCCAGCCGCCAGTAGAGATCGGGGTGGAAGCGCCCTGCCCGCGCCTCGCCCGGCAGGTCGCGATAGGTGCCCGCGATCAGGCGCGTGGCGGGCCGTGTCTCCAGGAGTTCGATCAGCGCGAACTGCGCGGGGCGCGGCAGGTCGGCCACCTCATCAAGATAAAGCGTCCCGCCCTCGGCCTGTGCGAAGCCCGCCTCCAACGCCGCGACGTCGAGGCCCGCCGCGGCGAGCTTCACGAAGGGCCGCCGCGCATTGGTCGAGAGCAGATGGATCACCTCGGCGAGCTTGGAGTTGCCCGCCCCCGGCGCGCCGGTGATCAGCACCTCGGCGCCCGAGCGCGCGGCGCGACGGGCGGCTTCGCGCAAGCCCTCCGCCACCGGAGAGCTACCCACCAAAATCCGCGCCGCCGCGTCGCCGCGCTTGCCCGCAGCCCGCGAGAAGCGCGCCTCCATCACCCGCGCGCGGGTCTCCAGCGCTTTCTCAACAACGGCCAGCAAGTCTTTCCCCGTGCAGGGTTTTTCCAGAAAATCGAAGGCGCCCGCCGCCATCGCACGCACCGCCATGGGCACATCGGCCTCACCGGTCAGCAGGACCACGGGCAGTTCCGCATCGGCCTTCTGCACGAGGTCCAGCAGCGCGAACCCGTCCTTGCCCGGCATGCGGATATCGGTGACCACGATCCCCTCGAACTCGGTCGAGATATGGTCCTTCGCCTCGATATAGCTGCCCGCGAGCGTCGGCTTCAGCCCCGCCAGTTCCAGCGTCTGGCCCAGCGCCTCGCGCACCGCACGGTCATCATCGACAAAGAGAACCCGGCGCATCATGTCTCCACCTCGATCGGTTTGGGTTGGGCCGTGGCTTCGCGCAGCTCGATGGTGAAACGCGCCCCGCCGCCGGGCACATTCTCGCCCCGCAGGTTGCCGCCGAACCCTTGCACCAGCCCGTAAGAGATCGAGAGGCCGAGGCCAAGCCCCTCCGCCGATCCCGCCTCCTTTGTCGAGTAGAACGGATCGAAGATGCGGTCCGGATCGGCGATACCCGGCCCGGTGTCGCGCAGGCTGAGGCGGATCATCCCGTCCGCGCGCGCCATGCGGATCGTCAGGCGGCGCTCGGGCTGCCCTTCCATCGCCTCGATCGCGTTCGAGATCAGGTTGATGACGACCTGGCTCAGCCGCACCTCGCCGCCCATCACGATGGCGGGGAAGTCGGGGCGCTGCCAGTCCACGGTGACGCCCGCGCGCCGCAGCCGTTCGTCGAGCATCTCCAGCGCGCTCTCCACCACCGCAGCCAGCCCGACGCGGGTCGCGGGTTCGCTTTCCTGCCGCGCGAATGCGCGCAGGTTGCGGATGATGCGCGCCATGCGATGCGCCATCGCCCCGATCTTGCCCAGAGTCTCGCCCGCCTCCTCGGTCCGACCGCGATCGAGCAGCAATTCGGCATTCTCGGCATAAGACGAGATCGCCATCAGTGGCTGGTTCAACTCGTGACTGATCCCCGCCGACATCTGCCCCAGCGCCGAGAGCTTCCCCGCCTGCACGAGTTCGGCCTGCGTGCGGCGCAGCTCCTCGTTCGCGGCCGACAGTTCCGCCGTGCGTTCGGCGACGCGGACCTCGAGCGCGGCATTGGCCTCGGAGAGCGCCTGCCTGCGCTCCCACAGGGCGAACATCACCGCCCCCACGGCCAGAAACCCGGCCGCAGTCGAAAGCGCCGCAAGTCGCGCCGCTCGCAGTACCGGATCGGCGGCAGCGAGGGCATGGCCCTCCATTTCGATCACCGGCAAGGCGCGCGAGACGTCCAAGGCGGGCCCGGAGAGCGAGCCATCCCCCGATACCAGACGATGCCCCGCAAGGTTACGTTCGCGCAGGTGCAGCACCCCGGCGAGCGACCCCGCCGGATAGGTCGCGGGATCGGGCTTTGCACCGGGCTCGGACAGCAGCACAAGATCGGTGCGGTTGGTCAGGAAACTCACGCCGCTATCATCGGTGAACCAGACCGGCACCGGGTTGCCGCGCCCCTCGGCCTCGACATCCTCGGCATTCAGCCGCAGCAGCACGATCCCCGCAACATTGCCGCCCGAAGCAAAGACCGGGGCTGCGAAGACGAACAGCCGATCGCCGGTATCGGGATCCACGAAATGCTCGGAGCCGGTTGCACCCTGCGCCGCCCGCGAAAGCGCCCGGTTCATTGTGACCCTGTCAGGGCTATCCGCCGGGCCTGCGAGCACCGTGCCCCCCGGCGCGATCAGCCAGATGTCGCGCGCGCCCGCATGATCGGCGAGGCGCTGCAGGGTCAGGCTCACCGCCGCATCGCGCCATGTGCCGACCGCCTTGCCCCCTTCGGCGAACCGCGCCGCCAGCGCGACCACGTCGGGATGATCGGCCGCCAGCACCGCCACCTCGCGAAACTGCAACAGCGCGGCCACCAGACGATCCGAGGCCAGCCGAAGGTCGGACTGTCCCTGCGCTTCGATCCGCGCCAGACCCTCGCGCGCCGAGACCCGCCACACCCCGATAGAGGCGGCGAGCGTCAGCGCGATCCAGATCAGCAATATGGCGACACGGCCCAGCATCAGCACTCTCCCGCCCCTTTCCTTGCGGCCTACCGCGCGGCAATGCAAGGCGGAGCGTTCGCTTGGTCTTGCATCCCCGGGCGCGTTGCGGCCAATCTGGCCCGAGTAACTGGAGCGCCGATGCAGACCCTTTCCCAATCCCCGCTCGATCCCGATTTCGTCCAGAACCCCTACCCGTTCTATGACCGGGTGCGGCAAGGCGGGCCCTTCGTGCAATGGCCCGAATACGGGTTTCGCGTCACCGCGCGGGCCGCGATTGTCGGCATGGCGCTGCGCGACCGGCGTTTGGGGCGCGAGGCCCCGCCCGAGCAGGCGGTGGACATCCCGAAACATCTCGAACCCTTCTACGCAATCGAGCGCCATTCGATGCTGGAACTGGAAGCCCCGACCCACACCCGGCTGCGCAAGCTGGTGACGAAGGCCTTCACCCCGCGCCGGATCGCAGGGATGCAAGACGAGATCGCCGCGCTCTGCCACCGGCTGATCGACGAGATGCCCGAGGGCGGCTGCGATCTGTTAGAGCATTTCGCCAAGCCCCTGCCGGTGATCGTGATCGCACGGCTTCTGGGCGTGCCCGAAAGCGATGCGGACAAGCTCTTGGCGTGGTCGAACGCGATGGTGCAGATGTATCAGGCGCGCCGCGACATCAGCCTTGAGGAAGACGCGGCGCGCGCTTCGGCGGACTTCGCGGCCTATCTGGGCGATCTGATCGAGACCCGCCGCAAAGCGCCCGGGGAAGATCTGATCTCGGAGCTGATCGCGGTCGAGGAAGAAGGCACCCATCTGACCCGCGATGAGCTGATCTCCACCGTGATCCTGCTGTTGAACGCGGGCCATGAGGCGACCGTCCACCAGATCGGCAACAGCGTGAAAACCCTGATCGAGCAGACCGTCGCACCGCATTGGCTGGAGCCCGCGCGGATCGACGGCACCATCGAGGAGCTACTGCGCTTCGATCCTCCGCTGCATCTGTTCACGCGCTGGCTCTATGAGGACATGGAGTTTCAGGGACAGGTGCTGCGCAAGGGCGAGCGGATCGGGCTGTTGCTCGCCGGTGCGAACCGCGATCCGTCGGCCTGGGACGATGCGAGCGTCTTCGACCCGTCGCGCCCCGTGCGTACCAATTTCAGCTTCGGCGCAGGGGCGCATTTCTGCATCGGCGCACCGCTGGCGCGTCTGGAGCTGAAGCTTGCCCTGCCGATGCTGATGGAGCGGCTACAGGGGCTCGATCTGCCGCGCCGCCCCTATTACGCCGATCTCTATCATTTCCACGGGCTGGAGAAGCTGCAGGTCACCTACACCAAGCGCTAAAGGCTTACAGCGGCAGCGCGGTGGTGGATTTCAGCTCCTCCATCGACAGAAGCGCGGTCACGTTGTGGATTTTCACTTCCGAGATCAGCGCCTGATAGAAGCGGTCATAGGCGCGGGCATTCTCGACCCGCACCTTCAGAATGTAGTCGATATCGCCCGCCAGACGGTGCGCCTCCATCACTTCGGGGCGCGCGCGCAGGGTGGCGAGAAACTTGTCCTGCCACTCGGCCTCATGCTCCGACGTGCGGATCAGCACGAAGAAGCACGCATCGAAGCCAAGCGCCTCGGGATCGAGGATCGCGGTCTGCTTTCCGATCACCCCCGCCGCGCGCAATTTGCGAATCCGGTTCCAGACCGGGGTCTTGGAAGACCCTGTTTTCCGCGCGATTTCGTCGAGCGACTGGCTCGCATCGTCCTGAAGCTCCGCAAGGATTTTCCGATCCAGCTCGTCGATCTGCACCGCCATTCCGATTTCCCTCCGCTTGTTAGGAGATTGTCACTCCTCCCAAATCCATAAGGAACGAACGTCCTTATTGGCAAGGGTATATGGTCACAAACCGGAATAATTTCCTATATTCACGCTCAAGACGCAGACGAGGAGCGTGACATGGAAACTCTCGAAACTCAGACCCGGGTGACCCTTGCCGGGGCCGGTCCGGGCGACCCGGACCTGCTGACCGTGGCGGTGCTGCGCGAGATGATGTGCGCCGACGTCATCCTGCACGACACGCTGGTGAGCGCCGAGGTGCTCGCGCTCGCGGGTCCGCAGGCGCAGCTGATCGAGACCGGCAAGACCGGCTTCGGCCCCTCGATGAAGCAAGGCGACATCTCGTCCCTGATCGTCCGCCTCGCGCAGGAAGGCCAGCGCGTGCTGCGCCTGAAATCGGGCGATCCGGGCGTGTTCGGGCGGCTGGGCGAGGAACTGGACGCGCTCGACGCGGCCGGGATCGCCTATCGCGTACTGCCGGGCATCACCGCAGCTTCCGCTGCCGCTGCCTCGCTCGGCCAGAGCCTAACCGAACGTGGCCGCAATCGCGAGCTGCGCCTGCTCACCGGTCATGACGCCGACGGGCTGGCCGAACAGGATTGGGCGGCGCTGGCCCGTCCCGGCGCGGTCGCCGCGATCTACATGGGCAAGCGTGCTGCGCGCTACGTGCAAGGACGCCTGATGATGCACGGCGCCTCGCCCGCGACCCCCGCCTGTGTGGTCGAGAACGCCTCGCGCGCCGATCAGGTAATCCGCCCCGCGACGCTTGCCACCCTGCCCACCGTGACCGCCGAGGCCAAAGGCCCCGCCGTGATCCTTCTCGGGCTCGCCCCGCGCGACGCCCGCACCGCCCTCAAGGAGGCCGTGCTATGAGCAAGAAATTCATCCCCGGCGTGATCAGCGCCAATGACCTGCGCGAAGGCCATGTCGTTTACATGAACGACGCGGGCCAATGGGTGCTGCGCCTCAAGGATGCAGCCTTCCTCGACGATCCGGTGATCGCGGACATGTGGCTCGATCTGGCCAATGCCCAGCCCGAGAAAGTCGTCGGCGCCTATCTCGCGCCTGCCACGCTCGGTCCGAACGGTCCCGAGCCCGCGCATTTCCGTGAGGCCTTCCGCGCCTCCGGCCCCTCCATCGAGCTACCCGGGAGCTGATCCATGTTCCAACCCAGCGATTTCGACCGCGCCGCCGTCCGCGCGCGCGCCGAGCAGTTTCGCCATCAGGTCGCGCGCCGCCTCGACGGCAGCTTGACCGAGGACGAGTTCAAGCCGCTGCGCCTGATGAACGGGCTCTATCTGCAGCTGCACGCGTATATGCTGCGCGTGGCGATCCCCTATGGCACGATCGAAGCCCGGCAGATGCGCCAGCTTGCCAAGATCGCCGATGCCTGGGATCGCGGCTACGGGCACTTCACCACGCGCCAGAACATCCAGTTCAACTGGCCGAAGCTGATCGATGTGCCGGATATGATCGACGCGCTCGCCGATGTGGGCATGCATGCGATCCAGACCTCGGGCAACGCGATCCGCAACACGACGACGGATGCCTTCGCGGGCGCTGCCGCCGACGAGATCGCCGATCCCCGCCCTTACGCGGAACTGATCCGTCAATGGTCCACCGACCATCCGGAATTCCAGTTCCTGCCGCGCAAGTTCAAGATCGCGATCAACGGCGCCGAGGCCGACCGCGCCGCGATCCGCGCCCATGACGTGGGTCTGCAACTGGTCGAGCGCGATGGCGAGATCGGGTTCCAGGTCTTCGTGGGCGGCGGTCTGGGCCGCACCCCGATGATCGGCAAGGAAATCCGCAGCTTCCTGCCCGCGGTCGATCTGCTGCCTTATCTGGAATCGATCGTCGCCGCATGGAACCTCGCGGGACGGCGCGACAACAAGTATAAGGCGCGCATCAAGATCACCGTGCACGAGCTTGGAATCGATACGTTTTCCGAGATGGTCGAAGCTGAATTCCCGGCCCGGCGCGCGGCGTTCAAGGGCGCGGACCAAGCGATCCTCGCCGATCTCAAGGCACAATTCGCGCCGCCCGTCCTACCTGCGCGCGAGAGCGAAAGCTTTGACACCGCGCTCAATGTCGACGCGCTTCTGCGTGACTGGGCCGCGCGCTCGGTCTCGCCCCATCACAACCCCGACTACGGGGTCGTCACGGTCAGCCTGAAGGATCACGGCGCGCCTCCGG
Organism: Thioclava sp. PTB-PU3-1; assembly: GCF_055666785.1. Lineage (NCBI taxonomy): Bacteria > Pseudomonadati > Pseudomonadota > Alphaproteobacteria > Rhodobacterales > Paracoccaceae > Thioclava > Thioclava sp. PTB-PU3-1. The sequence goes on from NZ_JBVNVL010000001.1 coordinate 247,459, forward strand.
GCGACGCCACGTCTGACCAGATGCGCCTTCTGGCGGAGCTTGCCGAACGCTACGGCCAGTCGGAGCTGCGCATCAGCCACGAGCAGAACGTGATCCTGCCGCATATCGCGAAGGCCGATCTGCCCGCGCTGTTCGAGGCCCTGCGCAAGGGCGGCCTCGCCACGGCGAATATCGGGCTGACCTCGGATATCATCGCCTGCCCCGGCATGGATTACTGCGCGCTGGCCACGGCCCGCTCGATCCCGCTGGCGCAGCAGATTTCGACCCATTTCCGCGATCTCGGACTGGAGCAGGAGATCGGTGCGCTCAAGATCAAGATCTCGGGCTGCATCAACGCTTGCGGTCACCACCATCTGGGCCATATCGGCATTCTCGGTCTCGACCGTGCCGGCGTGGAGAACTACCAGATCACGCTGGGCGGCGACGCGACCGAGACGATGGCACTGGGTGAGCGGGCCGGCCCGGGCTTTGCCTACACCGAGGTGATCCCCGCGCTGGAGCGTCTGCTGCGCGCCTATCTCGAGCTGCGTGAAAGCGCCACCGAGAGCTTCCTCGATGCGCTGCGCCGCCTTGGCCCGGACCCGTTCAAGGAAGCGCTCTATGCAGAGGCTCAACGCCATGCCGCTCAGTGATGGAACGGATATCGCCCCCCGCGTCGCCGGGCTGAACGAACGCTACCGCCACCACGCCGCAACCGCGGTGATGGAGCGGGCGTTGCGGGACCCCGATGTGGGCAATGTCGCGCTGGTTTCGTCCTTCGGGGCGGAATCGGTGGTGTTGCTGCATATGGTCTCGGTGATCGCGCCCGGCACGCCGGTGCTGTTCATCGACACGCAGATGCTGTTTCCCGAGACGCTCGCCTATCAGCGCGACGTCGCGGCCAAGCTGGGCCTGACCAATGTGCAGGTGATCCAGGCCGATGAGGCCGCGATTGCCCGCGACGACCCGGACGGCACGCTGCACCAGTACAGCACCGACGCCTGCTGCACCCTGCGCAAGACGGTGCCGCTGGAAAATGCGCTGTCGGGCTATGACGCGTGGATCACCGGGCGCAAACGCTTTCAGGGCGGCCAGCGCGCGGCGCTCGATTTCTTCGAGATCGAGACCGACAGCCGGATGAAGATCAACCCGCTCGCCCATTGGGACAAGCAGGACGTGCAGGATTACATGGTCGAGAACCGCCTGCCTCGCCATCCGCTGGTGGCGCAAGGCTACCCTTCGATCGGCTGCGCACCCTGCACCTCGCCTGTGAAACCGGGCGAAGACGAACGTGCGGGCCGCTGGCGCGGCGCTGCCAAGACCGAATGCGGCATCCACTTCATCGGCGGCAAGGCCGTCCGTGTGAACAGTGAAGGCCAAGTGATTGAGAACAAGGAGAATGTGGCATGAGCGTGATCGTTCGCGACGACGGCTTCCACAATGACGACTTCACCGGGGCGAGCCTCGACATCGCGCCGGAGACCGATGCGGGCTACCTGCCTGCGCTGATCGAAGGCGCCGAGATGATCCGCGTCCTGTTCCCGACCTTCTCGGACGGGCGCGGCTTCTCGCTGGCGCGCCGCATCCGCGCGCTCGGCTATACAGGGCGTCTGCGCGCGGCGGGCCCGCTGATCGCGGATCAATATGCGATGGCGCGGCGCGTGGGCTTCGACGAGGTCGAGATTCCGCCGGAACTGGCCGAGCGCCAGCCGCAGGCGCAATGGCTCTTCCGCGCCGACTGGGCCGCGCATGACTACCGCGCGCGGCTCGCCGGCTGAGGCTTTCACCCGTCCGCGATATCCGATAGACCATAACGAAACCGGCAATTGAGCCAGATCAAGGGCCAGCGCTCACGCAAGCTGTATCCGATCTGTATATTTGCCAGACCGAGGCGCCTGCCCCGGCCCGAGAGAGATGTGACAATGAACGAGAGCGCCGTGACCGACATCCCCAAGGTGAAGACCCTGCCCGACGCGCAGACCGTGACCGAAGTGACCCATTGGACGGACCGGCTGTTTTCCTTCCGCGTGAGCCGCCCGCAGTCCCTGCGTTTCCGCTCGGGCGAGTTCGTGATGATCGGGCTAATGGGCGACAATGGTAAACCGCTGTTGCGCGCCTATTCCATTGCCTCGCCGAACTGGGATGAGGAGCTGGAATTCTACTCGATCAAGGTGCCCGACGGCCCGCTGACCTCGAAGCTCCAGCATATCAATGTCGGCGACCAGATCATCCTGCGCCCGAAGCCCGTGGGCACGCTGGTCCATGACGCGCTGCTGCCGGGCAAGCGGGTGTGGTTCCTCGCCACCGGCACCGGCATCGCGCCCTTCGCCTCGCTGATGCGCGACCCCGAGACCTACGACAAGTTCGACGAGGTCATCATGATGCATACCTGCCGGACGGTCGAGGAACTGGAATATGGCCGCCAGCTGGTCGAGAACCTGATCAACGATCCGCTGATCGGCGAGATGGTCGACGGCAAGCTGAAATACTACCCGACCACGACCCGTGAGGAATTCCATCACATGGGCCGGATCACCGACAACCTCGAGAACGGCAAGGTGTTCAAGGATCTCGGCCTCGAGCCGATGAACCCCGAGACCGACCGCGCGATGGTCTGCGGCTCGCTCGCCTTCAACAAGGACGTGATGGCGGTGCTCGAAGGCTTCGGGCTGCGCGAAGGCGCGAATTCCGAGCCGCGCGAATATGTGGTCGAGAAGGCCTTCGTCGGCGACGGTATCTAATCTGGGTCAGGGGGCGCTGCTTCGCCGCTGATTGCACATCATTTGGCTGGTTTGCGGCAACGCTTTCGGTACAATCGAAGAACATTGGCCCTGAGGCGATAAAGCGTAGCGGTAATGTGGGCGCTGCCAACTTCTTACAGTACGCCCTGCTAAAAAAGCATTCGCCCGGCGCCTCATAGGAGACGCCGGGCGTTGTTTGGAAGGTCCGCTTGGCCTGAGGCCTGAACAGTTATGCTGTAGGTGTCTGCGGATGTGGCTCTGCTTTTGCACGTTTGGCCACGATGTCGTCGGTGGTTTCGGGTCGGAGGTCATGTCGACGAATAAGCTTCGCCGCACTTGCCGGCGCGACCGCCTCGATGTCTGCAAACAGCTCCGCAGCGCGCCTCTCAGGCATTCCTCCGAGTAGCGTCTCAAACGCCTTCATTAGAGCTGCACGGATCTTAGCCTGCTCCTTAGACGTTTTTTCGTAGTCTTGGCGCGCAGAAGCCTGAAGGGCCTCATATAAACGTTCAGTTTTTTTGCTCATCGAATACTCCTGTTTGAGCTAAGGTTTGGTGTGACCTCGGTCACAAAGAGGAGGTGGGATCGGTTCTTTGCGGGCGGAAAGAAATCAGTCGTGATCAGGAAGATTCTTTTCGTCATGGTCGATCGGATCGTATCGGCGGAGGGCAACAAGGCTTCGCGTTACCGCTTTCAGTGCATTTTTTCCGGAGGTGGAAGCTTCCCCCGACAGGCGCGCGACTACTTCGCTAAGTGCATCTCGGGCTTTACCGATCTCCTTGAAATCGCGGCTGACAGCGTGCTCTGCATCCGCTCGGGCGCGACGTTTTAAGGTTCCGAACAAGCGAGCGAGAAGCGACGCTGCGCGCGCTTTTCCTCGCGGGGATTTTGTCAGACGCCCCATTAGATTGAGGGTATCGGACATCTGCTCGGCCTCGGGCCCTGCAGGGCACAACTTCGGCGTCTCTTCTTGTTCATCGAGCGTGAGTGCACCAGTCTCAATGCCGGTTATCGCGGCGTCGATCGCATCGATTTCATCTTCGCGCTGACCGATAGCTGTCTCGCGCGCGGCGATCGCGTCGCTCTGAGCTTCGATCTCCTTTCCGCGCTCGGTCAGTTCCGCGTCGCGCGCTTCCAGCGCCAATTCACGTTCGACACGCCACTCGGACGTCCGAGCATGATAGCGGGCTTTCGGTAGCGGTTGGCCCGCCGCGCGCGCCTGCCTGATCGCGGCTGCGCGCCGTTCGCCTCGCTGAAGGTTTACAACGCTAAAAGCCGCTCCGACGCTGTCTTGCGCCTTTTCGTAGTCTCTTACGATGTCATGCTTTGACGGTTGCAGCATGTGTCGAATGGCGATGACTTTCTTTTCGCCGGTCTTCTTGTCTGTGCGGGTCATCTCGACCCGCTGGATCGGCAGCAGAACGGCATGAATGTGGAATGCTTGTTCGTCTCGATCGACACGCGCATGAACGATGTCGCCCTCAAACGCGCTCTTGAGCCACTTTTCCGCACAAGCCAAAAAATCTGCCTCGCGGTTTTCTCCGAGGAATTTTGCCATGTCGTCGTCGAAGTACTTGCGATTGGCGGACAAGATGACTTCACGAAGGGGACCGTGGCGCGTCGCTCGCCATGGGTCTTTCGGCCCCTCGGCAAGCCGTCGCTCGGCGTCCTTCTTGCGCTTTCGTTCGCGCAGAGCCGTCACTTCGTCAAGGAAGTTCTCAAGACGGATTTCTTTGATTTTCTCCAGGGCCTCGGCGGCCCAGTTTTCGCTTCCGATTATGCGCTTGTTAAGATGACTGCGCGTCTTGTCGACATTGCTTATGTCGCCACCCTTACGGAGGCGATGCGCTTCGTACCCAGCAAGGTCTGCTGGGAACATTCCGCGCATTCTGAGGACAACGCGGTACTGGTCGGGGTTCTGGGGTGACGATGTCATCGGCTGATCTCCTGCTATTAGGTGAACAGGAAGTCGGTCGATGAATGGAGGCGCGGAAACGTCGGTTTGGCGCGCGTTGCTAATCGGAGTATGCACACTCAGAAAATAGTCAATCGTAAGAGCCGGTGGGAGCTTCCTGTGCTCTCGGCAACCCTTAATTCTTACGGAGCGAGTTGGAAGAAATACACGGGACGGATAGAAGTGTCGTTCGCTGCGCATGTCATGAACGGCAGGTATGCGCAGCGAGGCGGACATTCGGCCTCGGGATCGCGATGACAACTGACTAACGCGAGCGATGCGGCGCACGCGCACGCGCACGTTAAAAAAGAGATGCGCCCAATTGCAACCTTTCTTGCGTAGCCTGTGACGCGAGTGCTACTTCGACTTATTTTTCTTCACGCTGCGCACAACAAAGTACACAAAGCCAATGAACAAAAGAGATGGGAGAGCTACGAAATTTACAAAACTGCGTGCCACATCAGCTAGCGCCGCACTCGCCGAAATTGTGACATGCGTGACAAGGTTGGCAATGTCGGGAAAATTGAAAAAGGTGATAGCTATTGTCGATAGGAGCAGGGACATAAAAACTATTGTATCTTTTATACCAGCGGCGAAGAACTTGACTGTGTTCGCGGACCACATGTCACACAGAGAAACTTTACCCCACGAGAAAACCTGCACAAAGCAGGAAGCGGACAAAACAAAAACGCCAAGTGAGACGCCTGCGTTTGCCGCATCCAAGCCTTCAAACACCTTCTGTGCAGCTGTAAGAATCGCAAGCGCGCCAAAGCGCGTTGCCCATGAGTCAAAAATTTCGGCTCTTTTCAAAATTACTTCCTTTTCTTCCTGTAGTTAACGGCTGTGTTGGACACTTCGAGAGTCTACTTCAGTCAAAAATGTTTTTTCCACGATACCTGTTCTTCTCTCTCCGCATCCGCTGATGAAATCAATGCACCGTCCGTAAATACTTGCATTGTTGCGAAGTAGATACTTAGCTCATTCCAACCGAACGACCGTTGCACCAGTGGAAGCCGTTTACAGGGCTTCTAGGGTCAGGATTCATAACCAGTAGATGCCGAGAACCGCTAGGGCGATGGCGGAGAGGAAGACCTTCGGAGATCGGTCATAGCGGGTTGCCACACGCCTCCAGTATTTGAGCCTGCCGAACATTATCTCGATCCGGTTACAGCGCTTGTAGCCGCGTTTTCATATTTGATGGGCGTCTTGCGTTGCTTCCGGCCCGGGATGCAGGGGCGTGCCCCTTTGTCCTGCAACGCGTCTCGGAAGCAGTCGGCGTCATAGTCGCGGCCCCCGAGCAACCAGTCGACCTTGGGTAGGCTGTTCAGTAGCGCCCACGCACCGATGTAGTCTCTGACCTGCCCAGCGGTAAGGAACAGGCTGAGCGGTCGCCCTTGGCTGTCGCAGATGGCATGCAGTTTGGTATTCATGCCGTCCTTGGTTCGCCCGATCAGGCGACCGCGCCCCCCTTTTCCGCGGCCAGGCTGGTCGCGGTGGGGTGTGCCTTCAGGTAGGTCGCGTCGATCATCACGGTCTTTTTCTCTCCGTGTTCGGTAGCCATACCGACTATCATCTGGGCGAAGATGCCTTTCTCGCTCCAACGCTTCCACCGGCTGTAGGGCGTCTTATGTGGGCCATAGGCGGCAGGAGCATCGCGCCAACGCGAGCTATTGAGATTGATAAAGATAATCCCGCTCAGCACCCGTCTGTCATCGACCCGTGGCTTGCCGTGTTACTTTGGAAAGAAAGGGGAAAGCTTGGCCATCTGCGAGTCGGTCAGCCAGAAAAGATCGCTGACGTCACCGCTCCATTTTCGGAGCCGTGAATCACGCGACGCACTAGAAATCAATGCATCCTGACCCTAGGGGATCCGGCTCGACAAGTCCGCTCGCAATCCGCCCTTCATGACCGAGCTTGGCAATGCTGCATCTTGCATGAAGGTCGCGGAAGGGCACCGTTTGGCGCTTCGCTGCGATTACATCGAAGGACTGCTCAGGCACAAAATCAATGCGCTGTGAAATTTCGCGTCGCCTCGCGGGTACATCTTCCCCCGGAACGAACAAAGCACATCGCAGGCGCAAAACCTTCTTCGCATTCATGGGGCGCCATTGCGCGTCGGCGGATTTTTAGCCCCTGTAAGCTCGCTGAGGTGCAAGGCTGATGCCGTTCTCGGCAAGCCGCGCCCGCAAAATTCCTAAACCTCCCGTTGGGTTAAAGAAATCTTCATGTCTCTACGATGAGCCGAAAGAGGGATGCCGCTTCGGACGCACTGCCCGCCTGACGGCCGGTCAGAAAGCATATGACCCAGGAGCGAAGTGGCCAAAGAGCTTTCAGAGCATGTCTTGCTTGCGTGCTGCGTCCTTTGACGCACGCAAGCAAGACATGCCCCGAAACTGAGAATTGGAGGTAGTGAGACAGCTGCGTGTGTCGTTTTTCACAACGACACGAGGCTTTAATGCTCAACAATCGACATCTTCATCTCCTTCCCGGCGGGCAGCTCAAACCCGGTGACATCTTCCTGATGCGCTTTCCTTACGGATCCGACTGTAAGGCCGACGGCGAATTCGTGATTCCGCCCGGCGCTCGGCCGTGCCTCCTGCTCTCGCGCGGTCGCATTGGCGATGATCCAATGAATGTCGTCGCGCCGGGCGTCAGCCCCCAAGGGCGACTGCTCCGAGCGGACGACATCGTCATCAATGAGCAAGCACAAGCAGAAGCTTGCGGTCTCTACCGCCCCACGATGTTCCGTGCCTCACATCGCCTTTTCATTTCGCCCGGCTCGGACCTTTTCGAACGGGACGTATGCGTCGGGCGTCTTGGGCCGGAACAGCGTGAACAATTCAAGCAGGTCACACAAATGCTTGCAGCGCCGCGACTCGAGGTTCGTTCCCGGCTCAAGCCCCGCCCCGAAATCTATCGCCCCAGGCGCCTCCTGGCGCCGTAACGCCATGTCCCCCAGGGCTGCAGCGTCCGTCCGCATTGCGTCGCGAAGCGGAGAGATCTTGCAGCTCTGCTTTTCACCAAAAACTCATCTTAAGGATCAAGAATGACGCATCATTATCACCCATCGGAAATGTCCCCCGAAGAACTCCGCGAAGAGCGAAATGCGCTTACGACACTGGTGAATGGCGCTACGGCGACACCGTCCGAGCGCGACCTCAAGAACGCCCCGATTATCGATGATTGGATGCTTTTCACGGCGCTTGGAGATCTTTCACTCTTCGGGCGCATTACTGACGCGAGCGGGCACGCTCGTATACAGGTCTCGAGCGCTCTGGTCGCAATCGATGATGAGCTCAACTGGGCGTTTCTCGAAGACGGCTGGATGCGGCTCGGACCGCGCTTCATGTTCGAACCCGTTGCCGAGAACATCGTGTTGCAAGCTGTGCCGACAGATCGGGAGCATCTCAAGTTGCAGCTCGAAGGACAAGCGTTCTGGGCCAGGAAGGCGCTCAATGCGCTCGGAAAGCTCGGCTGTGATAGCTGACCCACTAATGCAACGGCGGCCCCCTTCTACGGGGGCCGTGGTATCTTCGACTTTTCGACCCCGCCGAGCTGTCGGAAGCGAAAAGCAGTGCAAATTCGAGCTGGCATCATCAATGATCTAAAATGACCGAAGATGATCTCAGTGTCAGCGACGCGGAGGGCAGAATGAGCCTCATCAACGAATGCCGAAGAGGTCGTCAGCTTGATCCCGATCTGATCGCGGCAAAGTTCCAAACTACAAAGGAAGATATTGCGGTGGCCGCAGGCTTGGGGCTCGATGTCATCAATTCGCCCGAGCGCTTCAGTACGCCGGACAGCCAGCGCTCTCTGCGTGAAATGCTCGAAGTGCTGAACCTCGTAGTTTCGCGGTTCGATAGCCCCATTGCGGCGTATATCTGGTATCGCTCTGAGGCGTTGTCGGGCTTTTCAGGGCTCACCGCAGCAAAGTTGGTCGCCCAAGGGCGAGCAGTCGACGTGATTGCATATTTGGATGCTATAGATGCGGGTGTGTACTTCTGACCCCGTTCTGTCGCGAACGTAGGTCCCTGCAGTGTAAAGTTGCGCTGCAGGCGCGGCGCCCGAAGTTGACGAACTGGGATAGTGCGCGCCAAGCATCGTGAAAGCTCGACGGCAGCCCTTCCACGACATTCGCGCGGCGCGCAGCATTCGCCAAGCTCAGACGCCGAGGGGCCATTCGCTGCAGGCGCATAGTGAATTTAGGCGATACTGCGAAGTAGACGTTTAAGGCGCAAACAATTCTCAATCGGAAACCTCATCCGGTCGGTCAGTGTCACTGGCGCCTTCCGGCGACGATCATTGCACTGGGGTTTCTAACCGAGAACATATTTCCTCATTCGCTTGTCGGCTTGATCGTGATCTCACAGTTTCTTTGCACCAAGCTGTATGATCTAATGCCAAGAAGTGCGCCAATGCTAACTGAATACAGGGACATCCACGTTTTGCCAAAACCTAGCGCTTCGATTTCTTCCATCACTTTTTCCGACGGTCAAAAATTTAACCTTGAACCCCATGAAAAATTGATGCTGGTTGGCCCCAACAACAGTGGTAAATCCTTGTCTCTTAGGGAAATTATAACGTCCACGAAAAGCCAAACTGGTGATTTTCATCGAAACAAAGCCGTAAAAGGCATGACACTCGCGAAGACGGGCACGACGGAAACGTTCCGCGCGTTCTTAGAGCAAAATGGAACCTACAACAATCAGAACCAGACCTACCAAGTGCAAGACTGGAGCATGAATGAAGGTTTTGTGAACCATTGGGAAAATCAGCCGATGCTTTGGAATAGCGCCGCAGGATTCATCAAGAATATCGTCGCCGAAACCCGCCTCAGCATAACGGGGCTTCAGAAGAGTGTGTCAGTGGGCGAGCAACGTTCGAAGCCACAACAGGTGCTGTATGATGACCAACATCTGATGGAACGGATCAGCCAACTCTTTCGTAGGGCTTTTGGTGACGATTTGTTCTTCAACTTTCGCGGCGGCGCAAGCCTACCGATACACGTTGGGAGACGTCCGACTGTGGCAGAAGGTGAAGATCGCGTCTCGGATAGCTATGTTGCCAAAGTGAGCGCATTCCCCTTGCTCCACGAGCAAGGGGATGGGGTCAAGAGCTTCGCTGGAATTTTGTTTGAAGCGGTTGCGACAGAAAGAGATATTACCCTAATCGATGAGCCGGAAGCTTTTCTTCACCCCCCCCAAATGAGACGGCTTGGCGAAATACTTGCCGAAGAAGTCAGCGGCCAACTTGTCGTTGCGACCCACAGCAGCGATATCATGCGGGGCTTTTTGGCAGGAACCAGCGGGTCGATCCGCATCTTGCGAATGCAGCGCAACGGGGATGTGAACAAAGTGACCGAAGCATCGGTTGATACGATCAAGACACTGTGGCAGCAGCCTGATCTCCGATATTCAAATGCCCTCGAGGGAATATTTCATGAGCAAACTGTTATCTGTGAAGATGACAGTGACTGTCGGTTGTTCAACTCCTTAGCCGACCACATGGAACGCGAGGCAGGAGAAAACTGGAAAGATACCTGTTACGTTCCCGCTGGCGGCAAACATGCCATTCACAAGATCGCCCGTGTTCTTCGCCAGATAGGCGTCCCAGTTATTGGTGTCTTCGATATCGACTTCCTTTCAGACGCTGCACTCGTCAAAGCCACTGTCGAAGGCTTTGGTGGGGATTGGTCGGTAATTGAAACGCTCTGGAACAGAGTGAATGCGGCGGTCACTGGGGGCATCACTCCAGCAACCAATCCGGAGATCAAGAAATTGATCATTGAGCGCCTTTCTGAAGGTGACGCTAATGATCTGCCAAAAGGCGATATTCATGAGTTATTAAAGAGAGGCAAGCCGTGGGCGGAAGTGAAGAATTTCGGTACACGTGCTATTCCGAATGGACAGGCGCAAACCGACTACGCATCTTTGATCACGAAATTAAATGATCTATCAATTTTCGTTGTGCCCGTCGGTGAGGTAGAAAACTACTGCCCAGAAGTTGGTCTTCATGGACCAAAGTTTGTCACCAAATTGCTTCAGGAAATCCCGTTGGATGATGCGAGGCTGGCGGACCTGCGTGGCTTCGTAAGGCAGGTGCATAAACATTAGGCATGACTGCGTCGGTAGCGGTTTTCTGAACCACGCATGGATGTTCGATTTTTGGAAGCTTCAGTGTGGCATCGCAATAGTCGGTCAAAGTCCGGATCGGGTCGTTCAAGCCGATCTATTTATCCAAGGCTTCGAGCTATCAGCACTACTGGGCACGGTAAAGCTTTCTGATTTGCGACACCAGATCGCTGTTTTCAACAAGCCTCTCGACCGCGTCGTTTGTCTGGTTGAGAACATCTCGCAAGTAGTCTTGATGTGCTTGAAAAACGATATTTCGGTTCTTTCGGCCCTTGTGATCGACTTTGTCGCTAACAAACTCTCTTCGATCATTCCTCGAAATCCGGAACTCTCTAAGTTCAGGAATTTCTTTCAGGACAACCGGGAATGCAAATGAACGCAGTTTTATGTCGTACTTCTCGCCTTCGCGATGGAATACTAGGAAACTGTCTTTGTATCCTCCAAATTCTCTTAGGCCCTGAGTATCCGACATGGAGGTAGGTGTCGTACGATCTGGGTGCTCCGCAGTATCCCAAGCTGCCGTAATTTTAGCAATGGGCTTGTCGCTGGAAATTATTTGAAACACATCTAATAATGTTCGGGTTAACTTAATCGTAGCCACGCTTGGAACATCGACCTTTTTCATTTCATCGTAGAGGCTGTATGGAACCGAGAATGTCTTCACGTGACTATCACGCAAGCGGACGCCTCGGACTTCCAGGAAAGAAGTCTCATCTTCGTCAAGGTATTTTGTATTTGGCCAAGCGAAAAGATTCTTAAATTTCGAACCCGAAGGTAGAGGGTAGTTTTCTACACATCTAATTTTGGTCAGTTGTGTGAGCGTTCCCGAAGCGTCTTTGATCATCTTTGCGAGTGTGTTTGTCACCAGTGACTCCGAATTTTTTTTTAAAATATGTAGAGCTCTATGAAAGCTTTCATTCGTTGAATGGGGTGACAGCACGAGGAATTCAAGAACTATTTTTACGCCCTGAGAACGGGGGCGGTCTTTCGTGGCCATACTTTGGGATAATGCGCCGCCAACAGCTGATACGAGCGTATGCTAAACAAAACTCTCCCCGCCCTAGCGCTCGCGGCGTGCCTCCAGAACTTCCAGCCATGCAGCCGACCACCGACCCCGCAAATGCAATGAATGGTCGGTTCGGTGATGTTGCAGAGGGGAAGCTGTGAGGTGATGAACGCCCGCTCAGGGCTGGTTTTGACGGGCACGCGCACGCTGCAACTGCCGTCTCACCCGAGATCGAAGCGGTCAAATTGGGCCCTGAGCGGCTTTGCTGCGGCGCAGCGCGGCAGGACCTGGGGTGCCAGGGCTGGGCTGCCAATTGTGGCCCGTAGCGGACATGCGCTTAGATCGTTGCTTCCGTGCTATGGTTTCACTTCAATTGACACCTCCTCACCATAAGACATGCAAGGACTTGCTGTCGCCTTGGCAATACCGTGCTAACCTTAATTTGAGAACTTCCTGTAGCAGTTCGTGCTGGCCACACCCCTTGGTGCGGGTCGCCGTTCCCAACCTCAAAAACGAGAAACAGGCAAATGCTAACAGCAACAGTAAATGGTGCCCGAAGTAGACCGATCCCTGAAACCGTTGGGCTATGCCCGTTTTGTAATTCCGAAATGATTCCGCGTTGCGGTGAAGTTAGAGTGCATCATTGGGCACACAAAAGCAAAGTGGATTGTGATGCTTGGTGGGAGCCGGAAACAGATTGGCATCGAAACTGGAAAAACGAGTTCCCTCTAAGTTGGCAAGAAAAGGTGTTTGAGGATCAAATCACTGGTGAGCGACATATTGCTGATGTGCATACGCTGGCGGGTCTTACTCTTGAGATCCAACATTCTCATCTCGACCCGAATGAGCGACGGGCTCGGGAACGATTTTATAAAAACATGATTTGGGTGGTCGATGGATCCAGGCTAAAAGGCAACCGGAAAAAAATATTGAGGTGGCAAGAAGCACTTACAGAGATTTTGCAAGGCGGTCAGCGCACGAACCTTTTTTTGACAGGGGAGGCTACCAGTCTCTTTCCAAGTGACTGGTTGGACAGCGCGGCGCCAATTTGCTTTGACTACAGGGGCCCAAATGCCGAAGCTGCGTCTGCCCCCTCGATGCTATTCCTTTTGTATCCTGACAAAGTGCAAGGTGGTCGCTTGGTGGAGCCCTTGACGCGGGATGGTCTCTTGAGGGCGATCTACTCTGAGCGTGTCAGTTTGCCTGCGGTTCGAAGCGTCCTCCAAAACGTATCGCGACTAAGGTTGTCGAGAACGCGGCGATAAGAGTGTGAAACAGAACCTGATGTGGCCGGTGGCGGCCCCTTTCGTTTGCTCTGCTGGAAGCGGCCCAAACCTGTCGTTCGCTAGGCTGCGCCTTTCTGTGGTGCAGCTTCCCCGAACCGGTCACCTGGAGACTGGAGTAGCTGGCTCTCGCCAGCCACCGCCTGGAATGAGGGACGAAGCGGACCTCGAAAATGATTGTACGAATAGCTCCTTAAGGTACTTTCGTCCGAGAGCTCGCTTTGAGCGCTCCTGATATTCTGAGGGCCGTCATGGGAATTGCTAAAAGGATGATGATGGAAATGGGGGAGGCCCAATGGGAAGATGCTGACGTGAGCTTCCATTGCCCGCATTGTCGGAGAATGGTAGACGGAACCACTGAGCTACCAATTGTCTATGACAATGGAGATCATCTCGACTTCCCTATCTCGATTTTGTGCAGTGAGTGCGGCGATGGATATGATGCCTGGGTTTCAACCGATTGGGATGCCTGTGAGATAGAACTAGATGACTATCCAAATACCTCAGTTGAGGCGAATCCGGCGCGGGGGTATTTCAACGACTATGATGACTACGATCATGATTATTACGAATGGCTTGAACGGCAAGAGCGGCCCCACAGGGAGATTTTCCGCACGCTTTGCCAAACACTCGACAATATTGAAGAGCTCTGCCAACTGAAGGTTCATGAACAACAGTCCGGGATGTTGAAAAGAATGCTGCTTGCTCAAAGCATCACTGCAATGGAGATCTTCTTTTCTGACACGCTGATACCCGCGGCCGCAGCAAGCATGGAAGTGCAAGAGCGGTTACTGAAATCGAGAGCAATAGGGATTGGCGAGACGCAATTCAGATTGTCAGATGCGGCCGGAAAAGCGGATTTTGCGAAGGAGAAACTGGTCAACTATCTGCGCGCAGTTTCTTTTCATGACATCGCAAAGGTTGCCAAACTCTTTCAGGTCGGGTTGGGTGTCGACATACTTCCTGAAGGCGCGGAGTTGAAGAAAGTGGAAACTGCAATCAAACAACGTCACGATTGCGTCCATCGGAATGGAAAAGATCGCGAAACCGGCAACGAACTGGAGATTTCAAACACCTACCTGCTTGCTCTAACTGCAAGTTTGCGGAATATGCTTAGAGCCGTGGACGAAAAGATCGAAGCTAGAGTTGCACAATGAAAGGCGTCTGTTTCCATAGCAGACGTTCACGCAGCCATTTATCAGAATTGCAGCTTCCAAGTGCATGAGATCGGAGCAGGTCCGTGGCGGCGCGGCGTGGTCCGAGCCCAGAGTGACTGGGTCTGGTTGGCAAAGACAGCCCTAAGCGGCCGTTCGCGCTTGGAGCTGCGTATGAACGATCCCAGCAAAGAGGAAGATCAGCACGGCGATAACCATCGCCAAGCCTGTTTTAGCTAGTGAAACTTGGCTACACAGGCCTCCCATATATCTTGTCTGGCCGCTCTGAGATCTGACATCGGCGAAATGTCCTGTGCGGCGTCCGAAAAACACCAGCCTGCGAGGCCGCAATCATCTTCACTTTCCAACCAAGTGGCAGCATGCTCCGCCTCGATCTCCATACCAATTAAATCGACAATGACTCTGGTTAGGCGTCGATACGCCCGCTTATAAACTGACTGAAGCGCCTCCCTTCTGTCCAGTCTAATAGCGTTGACAGTCTCCACCCCTTTTGGGTCGAAGCCTCCCAAGGCGACACTATAGGCGGCTGTAATTATTCCAAGATCAGGGTCGAAATCCAGAAAAAGCCAAGGATCCTCCTCCATAGGATTAACTAGCAAGATGCCGCGTTCGTCGACTGGTAAATCGCTACCCTTTAAACGACCGCACTCCGTACAGCACAACAGCATATTCTCCCAGAGATATGTCACGCCGTAATAATCTGATTTTGGGATGAAGTGTTCGATGTCACAGCCGTGAGAATCCATGCAATACATGCAGCGCTCAAACTCACCTGTTAAAGCCTTGAGTTTATCAAATACTCGCCCGACGGTTTTCGTCTTCCGGGAACTAGCCCAATGTCTGTCGATCAGTTTTGACTTATCTACTGGCTCTGCGAATTTATGCTTTAGATCATCCGCACGCTTTCTGAGGTATGCACTTTCCCGGCCGTTAATATCGTCCCTGTGGTAGCGCTTCAATTATGGCTCCTCATCCGCTGGGTCAAACAATTCCAATTGAGAAATCTCTAGTTGCTCGTTAGCGCTCAGCTTGGCCCCCGATCGCTTCTTGGCTCTAATAGCGGCGAGCCGAGATCTTCTATCGACTGCCACGTCAGATCGGGTGTTCTTCAATCCAAATGCGGGCGTCAGCAAGATGGTGTCAGGGCGAGACGCAACGATTTTTCTATACTCGTCGATTGTTAACTTCCTGGGCTCTCCATCACCACCTGGCGCCGGCAGTACAAACAATCCTCCTTTGTCGGCGGCCTGGCACACCAAAGGACTATGGCTTGTGACAATGAACTGCATGAGCGGGAAGCGTTCTTTAAGCCAAAACCCAATTTTTCGCTGCCATTCGGGGTGTAAGTGGGCGTCAATTTCATCAATAAGAACCACGCCAGGAAGCATGATGCGTAATGGTGAGCTTTCCCCCTCAAACACAAATCTGGAAATCCCGTATGTGTTCAGAAGATGCCGGAGGATGTCCGCGACTAAAGCTAGCGCAGCACGATAGCCATCACTCATTTCATCCCAAGACAGCACGGCACCGCTTTTGTCGCGCAACCACAGACCTTCAGAGTCGACGTGATCAATGGTCATGCCATTAGGGAGAAACCCATCATTCAATAGTCGCTTCACCAATTCCAGTGTAGCGGCTTCGTCGGTTCTGTTTTCGAGCTCCTTGTGTTTTAATGCCTTTAGCCACTGATCGACCTCTGCCAGAGACGCTGCCTCCTGAAACATCGTGACAAATCGCTCTGTTGCCGGGGCAACCATTTGGCGCATTGCTTCTGGAGATGCGCCAAACACACGCCTAAATGGGCCATACCCACAACAGAACCAACCACGCGCGGAGGGTGTCCAAATCGTCCGATGGGGTAGCAAATGTTTTCGCTTCCCACGAAAGTCATGGTACTCTGGAGCAGTTTCTCTCCCTGCCCCGGAAAACCTAATTGTCGCTGGGAATTGCCCGCTTCCGGGAGGGCCGCCTGACCCCAAGAAGTCAAACTCCTCGGAGCGCACTATCTCCAAAGAAATTTCCGAAATATCTTTTTCACTAATGCCGTGAGTTCGCCAGCCTGAATAGCTGAATTGAAGCGACCTCGCTGCTTCTGCTCCAGATAGCGCAAGGGCTATTGATTTTAGAAGCGCACTTTTGCCTGAGCCATTGTCACCAGTTAGAACAGTCCAGCCAGCCAGACTCGCATCAGAACCTCTGGAGAAGTCAAATTTTAAAGACCGAAACCCTTTTATGTTTCTCAGACTGACAGATCGGATATACACTAAGGCCTCCTGCACGGCTTGTGGCCTATCACCATACAGAGAAAGATTTTTTTCGCCAGAGCCCGTGTGCTTAGCTCAGTCCTCTGTCAACTCTCGTCACCAAACGTTCAACTACGAACTTTGCTCAACCTTCTGACCATGAGGATGAACCTCACATCAATATCATGAAAATATGAGACTGTAGCGGATGCGCGCCGTTTGTTTAACTGTGCGGTACGCTGCATCTACTCCCTATGGTGGTCCGCGACCAGCACTGGCTGTCCATTCTGGTGGTTCGCTAGACCGTCCGGTTCCTGCGCATCTCTGGCGGTCGTCCAGGGCGCAGCGAACTTCCGGAAACCGCCCGTTTGTGCCACAAGCCTAGTGCCGCGGCGAGCACGGACGGCGGCTTCAGACTGTGTTCGTGGCGGCGCGCACGGGTGGTTGCGATCCTGCGTGGATGCAGCGAACTGTTATTCGCCTCCAGTTTCGTCCTCCATCTGCGGCACTGGCTTCATGCTCTGACCCTACTATCAGCTGACGCGAGTTTTGCTTCGACAAGCGCCACGCTCGTTTCTTGTCTCGACAGAGCTAACCAAGGTGTGGAGCTCATTACTCACTAATTAGCTGGCACTTCGGTCGCTTCGCGCCCTTCGTTCCAGCTATCGTTCGCCGGGGGCAAGCCCCCGGACCCCGGCGCCGCTGACGCGCCGCTCGGGAGGTGCGCCGCCCTCCCGAACCCTCCTGGGGCCTTCAGCCGGAGCAAGGGTCATCGTTCCGCACTCCCCCTTGCATCCCCCTGCTCGGAAGGCTCGCTCGCCGCGTCCCTCCACCCTCAGGCAGCCGTCGGCTCGACGAAGGGGTATGCCATCCCCCTCGACCCCCAGGGCAGGGACGCTCGAAGCCGCTCCCTGCACCCGAGGCTAAGATTACGCACTGCAAAGATGTCTGATCTGCCCGAGGGCTGTTTTTCTCCGCACGAGTCCTTTTTGCGCGCGGAGGGAAAAAAACCCCAGGATTTGAGTGCCCCGCGTCATTTCCCCAAAACCGATGGAGGGCATGATGCTCGATCACTCCAGACAACCGCACTGGCAGAACAGCCTGCAGCGCGGCGACGTTGTTCTATTCCGTTTTCCCGTTTGGGGCGAGGCCGGCGCACCGCGGCCAAAGGCACGACCGTGCCTCGTCCTTGAATGCTCAGTTCAGCGAGGCACCACCCTGCTGAAGCTAGCATACGGCACATCCGCGATGACACGGGCCAACCGTGGGCATGAAGTGCGCGTCAACAGAGCGGACAGCATGCGCGCGGCTGGCTTGCAGTTGCCCACTCGTTTCGTCGCGGCCCGCGCAATCGTCGTTTCGACCGATCATACCGGCTTCGATATCGGCCCAATCGGCTCCCCCCTGATCGGTCGGCTCGATCCGAATTTGTTCGAACGAATGAACTGCATTCGCCTGAGCCTCGCAAGCAAAGGTCTCACTTGGTGCAACACGCGGGCTACGCGGAACGGGACCGTCGAGGCCTGCGGTTTTCCGGATCGGAACCGCATCTCTCGCGGCACCCGTACCGGGAAAGGAAATATCAAATGACCAAGCTCTCTCAATCCGTCACGGACCTTGCTTTCCAAGCGTTGGACGCCTCTTGGGCCGCGTTGACCGCTTTGGAAAACGACGTCACTCCGGAGGTTGATGGTGATACATACAGCGTTGTGGAGGAGCTGATCGAGGCGATCGAAACCCGCGACATTTTTCGCGTGTATCTGCTCGGCATCGTCGAACAACTGGTAGATGATCTTGCTCTGCCGATCCTTCAGGGCACGACCCGAACGACCCACATCGACGCTCACACATCAAGCGGGGCGTGGGTGGAGACGAGCCGAAACGAGAGCGCAGAGAGCCTCGTGCGCGCTACCGCTGTCTTGCTCGATCTCCAACAAGCACTGCGCGCATTTCATGACCGAGTAGAAGCCGAGCGCGCCGTAGCGCGCCTGTTCGCTAAGGCCTGACGAGACACGCGAAAGGGAGAGGAACATCCTTTTGCGAAGGGCGCGGCGGCACCTCCTGCTGCTTGTGGCTGCCGCGCCCGAATTTTTCCAACTTTCACCTGCTCGCAGTTTCCGCGTTCGACGAAACGCACCCCCATTCTTCCAGAGCCTCGGTGCTCACCCCACACCTTTGGAAAGAGAACCTTTTTCATGACCCAGATCACTCACCTCGTGGCCGCAAACGACAATTCCACCAGCGGCTTTGCTGAAGCGCAGGGCGCTTTCAAATCACTTGTAACCCTGCTCGCGCGGGCCGAGCTTCGCGCGCAATCCCGTAGCGCCGCAAACACGAATGCCGCCCCACTCGAAGGGGCGCAGAAGTGAACCGTAAGCACGTAGGCTCTGTGCGCGCAGCTATTTACGCGCGCTACAGCTCGACACAGCAGGAAGATACCTCGATCGAAGATCAGCTGCGCATGACGCGTGAGCACTGTGAACGGCAGGGATATGACGTCGTCGAGGTCTATACTGATCATGCGATGACCGGTCGGAAGAAAGATCGACCTGGCTTCTTGAAGCTTCTCGCGGACGCCGAAGTCGGGGCCTTCGATATCATCGTCATTGAGGCCGTCGACCGGCTTAGTCGTAACCTGACGCACACGCTCGAAGCCTGGGACTTGCTGAAGTACCAAGGTATTCAGCTCTCTTCAGTGACCGAAGGCCCGCAAAGTTTCGTGACGGTGCTCCTGCAAGGCTACGGCGCGCAGATGTTCTCCGAGATGATTGGGGCGCACACGCGGCGCGGTATGCAAGGCGCATTGGCCCGCAATCGCACGCATTCTTCGGCCTATGGGTATGACATCGTCGAAGACCCGCAGCCGGGTCAGCCCAATCGCCGCGTTAACATTGATCAGGCAACGATCATCCGCCGGATATTCGAGGAAACGGCCGAGGGTAGATCTGCCATTGCCATCGCGAGGGGGTTGAACTCTGACCGTGTGTCGGCACCGCGGGGCGGATCTTGGGATGCCACGACCATTCGAGGCCACGCTGCAAGGGGTCAAGGCATCCTCCATAACACGCTCTATCTCGGGCGTGCCGTAACTTGCGCGACGACACGACACTATCACCCGAAGACCGGCGTGAAGCGCACGGAGCAAACCCCTCTCGAGAAACGCGAGCAGGAAATTCCTGAGTTGCGCATTATCTCTGACGATCTCTGGGCGCAGACCCGGACCCAAATCTCTCGCGCAGCGCGTCGCGTCTCCAACAAGCCTGGCGGCGCGAACCCTCAGGCTGCGCGCCGCAATCGCTATCTGCTCTCCGGCTTGATGGTCTGCGGGTGCTGCGGCGCGAATTATGTGAAAGTGAGTAAGACGAGCTTTCAGTGCAATGAGGCGCGCAAGCACGTCTGCTCGAACAAAGTGAGCATCTCACGCAAGCGTATCGAGGGGCGGGTCTTCGACCGCATTCGGGATGCATTTCGCTCGCCGGAAATGCTTGAAGCTTTCACGCATGCGCTTGAGGTCGAGCGTCGCAAAATCGAAGACGCAAACCCTCGGCGCGATCTCGAGAATTTGCATCGCCGCCTCGCGAAGGCCGAGACGGCACGGAAGAGCGTCCTCGAGGCCATTGAAGCAGGTGCACCCTTTGAGCTCTACAAATCGCGTTCCGAAGAGATCGAAGCGGAGATTGCCGATCTCGAGCAGGCGATGAGCAGGCTGCAAGCGAAGGCAGAAGTGGCCACACTCGCGATGCCCGATCCAGCTGCTCTGTTCAATGCAGCCGTCGAGCGCATGGAACACCTTCTCAGCGATCCGGACTTGGTCGATCAAGCGAGCCAGTTCCTGCGCCAGATTATCCGCAGGATTGTGCTCGTCCCGGCCCCCGGATCCCAACACGGTCTCTCGGTGAAACTGGAGACCGACTTCGCGGCACTCTTGTCGCACGAGATCGACGGCATCCCGCCCACGTTTCTGACCTGCTGAAAGCCTTGCAAAACAATGTCGGCAGCGCCAATTTGGCGCTGCCGAATGCTTTCCAGGAAAATTACAAATAACGGCAAAGCAAGGGGCTCTGCCCCCTCGGGCTTCGCCCTCACCCCCGGGATATTTCTCAAGAGCGAAGATGGGCGTCTGTCCTGTCTTCGCTCTTTTCAAATATCCCGGGGGCGCGCGGCAGCGCCCGGGGGCAGAGCCCCCTTGTGACCCAGCGTTTTTTCCGCCGCGACTTGGGAGATCGCCTCATCGTTGCTATCTTAAAGGCATGACTGAGGGGATCACCACGATGACGCGCCACCAATTGAGCCATAGCTTTCGCGAACATGTCGCCGATGGCGTCGTCCATGTGCTGGGCGTCGTTTTCGCCGTGGCAGGCGTCAGCGCGCTGATCGTCTGGGCATCGTTGGCGGCTCCGGAAGGCCGGGTCTGGCCCCTTGCGGTCTATTCGGTGGGGCTGATCGCCTCTTTCTCGCTCTCGGCCGCCTATAACCTCACCCTGCATGCGCCGACGCGCGCGGTGCTGCGGCGTTTTGATCACGCGGCGATTTATCTTCTGATTGCGGGCACTTACACGCCGATGGCGCTGATCGGCCTTGGTGGCGTCGCTGGCTGGGCGCTGACCGCGACGGTCTGGGCGCTCGCGACCTTCGGCATCGTGATGAAGCTCGGCTTCTTCCACCGCTCGGAGCGCACGGGGTTCTGGCTCTATCTGGCGATGGGCTGGCTCGGGATGATCGCGATGTGGCCGCTGATCGCGGCCCTGCCCCTGCCCGCGCTGATCCTGCTGGTCGTGGGCGGGCTGACCTATACGGTCGGCGTGATCTTCTACCAGACCGAGCGCATCCCGTTCTCGCGCGCGATCTGGCACGGTCATGTGCTGGCAGCGGCCGCGACGCATTACGCGGCCGTCATCGTGATCTCGCACTGAGCGGGGTTCAGAGAGGCTCGATATCGCCCATTGCGCGGGTCTCGTGGAATTCCGAGACGAAGCGCGCCAGCGCCCCCTCGTCGATCGCCGCGCGCAGGCCTGCCATCAGTTCCTGATAGTAATGCAGGTTGTGCCAGGTCAGCAGCATCCCCGAGATCATCTCGCCGGAGCGGAAGACGTGGTGCAGATAGGCGCGCGAATAATTTTGGCAGGCCGGGCAGGTGCAGGCCTCGTCCAGCGGGCGCGGGTCGTCGGCATGGCGGGCGTTCTTGATGTTCACCTGACCGCGGCGGGTCCAGGCTTGACCGGTGCGCCCCGAGCGCGATGGCAGCACGCAGTCCATCATGTCGATGCCGCGCTCGACCGCGCCCACGATATCGTCGGGCTTGCCGACGCCCATCAGGTAGCGGGGTTTGTCCTGCGGCAGCATGCCCGGCGCATAGTCGAGCACGCCGAACATCGCCTCTTGCCCCTCGCCCACGGCGAGTCCGCCGACCGCATAGCCCTCGAAGCCGATTTCCTTGAGTTTCTCGGCACTTTCCTCGCGAAGCTCACGCGTCACGCCGCCCTGCTGGATGCCGAACAGCGCATGGCCCGGACGGTCGCCGAAGGCGTCGCGCGAGCGCTGCGCCCACCGCATCGAGAGGCGCATGGACTTCGCCACTTCTTCCTCGGTCGCGGGCAGCGCGGGGCACTCGTCGAAACACATCACGATATCCGAACCGAGCAGCTTCTGGATCTGCATCGAGCGTTCGGGCGAGAGCATATGTTTCGAGCCGTCGACATGGGAGGCAAAGGTCACGCCGTCCTCGGTCAGCTTGCGCAGAGACGCGAGGCTCATCACCTGAAACCCGCCCGAGTCGGTCAGGATCGGCTTGTCCCAGTTCATGAATTTGTGGAGCCCGCCCAGACGCGCGACCCGCTCCGCACCGGGGCGCAGCATCAGGTGGTAAGTATTGCCCAGCAGAATATCCGCGCCGGTCGCGGCGACGCTTTCGGGCATCATCGCCTTCACGGTCGCGGCGGTGCCCACGGGCATGAAGGCCGGCGTGCGGATTTCGCCGCGGGGCGTCGAGATCGTCCCGGTGCGCGCGGCGCCATCGGTGGCCTTGAGGGTGAAGCTGAACTTGGTCATCTGGGGCTCTCCTTCGGCCCCGGCTGATAGACCCAAAGCGGCGCGAAGGGAAGGCCGCGTGGGGCGCAAGGGCATGGACCGGAATCGCATTTTGGCCTTACGCTAGGGCAAAAGGAGGCTCGCCATGTTTCGTTCCATCCTTCTAACCCTCTGCGCCACGCTCGCGCCGTTCGCCGCGGCTGCGCAAAACCAGCGCATCAGCCATTGCATCGCGATCGCCGATGCCGCGCCGGGGATCGAGTATCTGCACAAGGCCAGCTGGTCCGATCCGGTGCCGGAGCAATCGGTGCGGTTGCATTACATCGACCATTCGATGGTTCTGTTGCAGACTGAGGGCGGACTGTCGGTCGTCACCGATTTCAACGGCTGGACCGGCGGGGCGCGCTTTGCCCCTGACTACGTCACGATGAACCATGCCCATTCTAGCCACATGACCGATATGATCCCCGAAGGCACGGTGGCCCTGAAAGGCTGGTCAGATCAGTTCGGCATCGCGGCAGAGCACCACCTAGACCTCGGCGAGATGCTGATCCGCAATGTGCCCACCGCGATCCGCAGCTTTGGCGGGGTCGAGGAGAACGGCAACTCGATCTTCGTCTTCGAAGTGGCGGGGTTGTGCATCGGCCATCTGGGCCATCTGCATCACGAGCCCGATCCCGCGCAATATGCGGCGCTGGGGCGGCTTGATGTGGTGATGGCGGCGGTGGATGGCTCTATGACGGTCGACCAGCCCACGATGATCCGCATCCTGAACCGGCTGCGCTCGCGCATCGTGATCCCGGTCCATTGGTTCGGCGAACCGACGCTGCAGAGCTTTCTCGACGGGATGGAAGGCGTCTTCGCGGTCGAGCGACCCGGCGTGAGCGAAGTGATCGTCTCGCTCAGGACCCTGCCGCGCGAGCCGACCGTGATGGTGCTGGAGCCGGAGCGACTGCAATAAGCTCCTCTCAACTCTCCGCCTTCTTCTCCCAGCGGCCGCCCTCTTCCGACCAGTAGATCGCCTTCGCCCCCGCGCCGGTCAGGGTCTTCCATTGCCCGCGCGCATGTTGCACCGCCTGCGGGTCGTTGCCGTCGAACAGGATCCAGACGCGTTTATGGGCGTCGGTTTCCTCCGCCGCGACCTCGGCGCCGTCGACGGCCATCATCGCCTCGCGCCCATCGCCTGCGGGCGCGGTGCCCAGCAGGATCGGCTGCAGCGCGTCATGCGGCCCGCCTGCGAGCCCGTGCGGCAGGAAGCTCGCCTCGGTTCCCATCAGCCAGAGCCTCTGGTCGAGCCAGTCGAGCCGCGCAGAATCGGTCCCGCGCAATTCCACCTTCCAACCCTGCTCCATCGCCCGGGAGGCGAGGTTCAGCACCACCTCCTCGAGGCTGGAGCGGGTCAGATGGTAGAAATTGACCTGCCCCATCTCAGGCTTCGAACTTGTCGCGGATCAGACGGTCGAGCATACGAACGCCCCAGCCGGTCGGCCCTTTCGGGGCCAACGTGGTCTCGTTCGGCGGCAGAGCCACGCCCGCGATGTCGATATGGCACCACGGCACCTCGTCCTTCACGAAGCGCTTGAGGAAAGCGGCCGCGGTGATCGCGCCGCCCCAGCGGTTGCCGACATTGCGCATATCGGCCAGCCGCGATTTCAGCGCCTTGTCATAGGCGGGCTGCAGCGGCATGTGCCACGCGCCCTCCCCCTCGGTCTTCGCCGCTTTAAGAATGTCGGCTACGAACTTGTCATCATTGGCGAAAAGTCCCGCGTTATCGTGGCCGAGGGCGACGATCACGGCCCCGGTCAGCGTGGCGAGATTGACCATCGCCTTGGGCTGGAACCGATCCTGCGCATACCAGAGCACATCGGCCAGAACGAGGCGGCCTTCGGCATCGGTATTGATCACTTCGATCGTGTCGCCCTTCATCGAGGTCACGATATCGCCGGGACGTTGCGCGCGCCCGTCGGGCATGTTCTCGACCAGCCCCACGAGGCCCACGACATTCGCCTTGGCCTTTCGCAGCGCCAGCGTGCGCATCACGCCCGAGACGACGCCTGCGCCGCCCATATCCATCGTCATCTCTTCCATGCCCGCGCCGGGCTTGAGCGAGATGCCGCCCGCATCGAAGACGACACCCTTGCCGACGAGCGCGAAGGGCGCCTCGCCCTCCTCGCCACCCTTCCATTGCATAACGACCAGCTTGGAGGGCATTTCCGAGCCCATGCCGACGCCCAGAAGCGCGCCCATGCCGAGCTTCTTCATGTCTTCTTCTTCGAGGATTTCGACATCGAGGCCCAGCTCCTGCATAGCGGCGAGGCGGGCTGCAAAATCGTCGGTGGTGAGGATATTGGCGGGCTCGTTGACCAGATCGCGGGTGAAGAACACACCCTCGGCCAGTGCTGCATGCGGGGCAGCGGCGGCGGCGACCTCTTCGGGCTTGTCGACCATGATCGTCACCGGCCCGTAGGCCTTCTTGTCCTCGCCGGTGTGATAGTCGAAGCGATAGGCGCGCAGCGCGAGGCCCAGCGACAGATCGGCCGCGCGCGGATGGTTCTGCGCCACCACGAGCGCGCCCGCCTCACCCAGTTTGGCGCCGATCGCAGCCCCCGCCTTGCGGGCCTCGTCGGCGCTGGCCTTGCGGTCGAGCCGCACCAGCTGCACCGCTTCGGCGGCGATCGCGGCGGGCCAGCTCAGCTCCATCGCCTCGCCCGCACCGAGCCCCGCGAAGGCCTCCGAGTCCACCGCGCGCTTGATCGCACCCTTCATCGCCCGATCCAGCTTGCGCCCGGCCTGACCCAGCTTGCCGTCACCGCCCACGACCAGCGCGATCCGCCCGCTTTGGGTGGCGAAGACCTCCGGATCGGTTTCCTTGAAGGCGATAGCAACAGGTTGGGTCATGTGGGGTTCTCCGAAGATGAGACCGGCGCGCGCGTCGGCGGCGCTCGGTCGCGATTGGCATCAAATTGCGCGCGAGCCTAGCCCTGCCTCCGGAAAATGAAAAGCACCCCCGCTGCGCCCTTCCCTCACTTCGCCCGACAGGCTAGAGAAAGGGAAATATTCGGGGGTATTGAGAGGGTCGTGACGCAACTGGACAGATATGTTTTGTCCAAATTGATGGCGCTGTTCGGGTTTTTCGCGCTCGTGCTGGTCTCCGTCTATTGGGTCAACCGGGCTGTGATCATGTTCGACAGCCTGATTTCGGATGGCCAGACCGCAACGGTGGTGCTGGAATTCACCGCGCTGACCTTGCCTTACGTCATCCGCATCGTGCTGCCGGTCGCCGCCTTCGCCGCCACGATCTACGCGTTCAACCGGCTCGATCAGGACAGCGAATTGGTGGTGATGCGCGCCACCGGCACCTCGAACTGGCGGCTCGCGCGTCCGGTGCTGGTCTTCGGGCTGATCGCTTCGGTGATGATGGCTTTGCTGGTGAATTTCCTCGTCCCCGCCGCGAAAGCCCGGCTGGCCGAGCGCCAGCAGGAGGTCGCGCAGAACCTGACCGCGAAATTCCTGACCGAAGGCACGTTCCAGCATCCCGCGCCGGGCATCTCGATCTATATCCGGCGCATTTCCGATCTGGGGGAGTTGCAGGATATCTTCGTTTCCGACAGCCGCTCGGCGCAGACGAGCACGATCTATACCGCCGACAAGGGTGTGATTGTGAAGACCGAGACGGGGCCGAAACTGATCATGTTCTCGGGCATGGCCCAGACCCTGCGCAAAACCTCGGATCGCCTGTCGGTCACGCGGTTCAGCAATTTCACCTATGATATCGGCTCTTTCCTGAAGGCCGGTAAGGCGCGGGCGCCGAAGATCGACGAGATGACGACGCCGCGCCTCGCTGCGATGATGGCCGGGGCCGGTCTGGACGCGACACCGGGCGCAGAGAACGCCAAGGCCGCCCGCGACGCGCTGCGGCTGGAGCTTGCCCGGCGGATCACCCAGCCCCTGCTGGCGCCGATCGCGGCGCTGATCGGCTTCTCGGCGCTGATGATGGGCACGTTTTCACGCTTTGGCATGTGGCGGCAGATGTCGCTCGCCATCGGCGGGCTGATCGTGGTGCAGGTGCTACAAAACGCCGCCGAGACCAGTTCCGGGCGCGATCCCTCGCTTTGGCCGAGCCTGATTGCGCCGACGCTGGGCGGGATCGTGATGGTGCTGTTCATGCTGTGGTGGTCGGGGCGTCCGCGCCGTATCCGGCCCAAACGGGAGGCTGCCGCGTGACGCTTGCCCTCTATCTTGCGAAACGGTTTCTCCGCAGCTTCCTGATCGTCGCGGCGAGCTTCTGGGGCATCCTGTTCCTGATCGACGTGGTCGAGGAAATCCGCCGCTTCTCCGATCAGGGGCTGAGCCTGCTGCAGCTCTCGGTGCTCTCTGCGCTCAACATCCCCGAGACGATTTACACCATCCTGCCGTTGATCGTGATGCTGTCGGCGGTCGCGCTGTTCGTCGCGCTGGCGCGCAGCTCGGAACTGGTGGTGATCCGGGCGGCGGGCCGGTCCGCGCTGCGGATGCTGGCAGCCCCGATCGCGGCGGCGCTGGTGCTGGGCCTGCTGGCGCTTTTGGTGGGCAACCCGCTCGTTTCCGCCACCTCGAAGCGTTACGAGACACTCGTCGATCACTACACCTCCGATGGCGGCTCGACCGTCTCGATCGGGCGCGAGGGCGTGTGGATGCGGCAAAGCGCGGGCCTTGCCTCGGACGGCAAGTCGCTGGCGCAGGCGGTGATCCATTCCGAGCGCGCCAATGGCGATGCCACGACCCTGCACGGCGTGACCTTCCTGATCTTCGACCCTAATCGCGGCCCGGTGCGCCGGATCGACGCGAAGACCGCGACGCTGGTGCCGGGCGCATGGCAGTTGCAGGACGTGAAGGACTGGCCGCTGGGCGAATCCACCAACCCCGAGCGCGACGCCACCACTCAGGACAGCCTCTCGCTGCCCTCGGACCTGACGGTCGCCAGCATCCGCGACAGTTTCGGCAAGCCCTCCGCCGTGCCGATCTGGCAATTGCCGAGCTTCATCGCGTCGCTCGAGGATGCGGGCTTCTCGGCGCGGCGCCATATCGTGTGGTTCCAGATGGAGCTCGCGCTGCCGGTGCTGCTGGCGGCGATGGTGCTGATCGCGGCGAGCTTCACGATGGACCATGTGCGCTTCGGCGGCATCGGCGCGAAGGTTCTTTTGGCCTTGGCGGCGGGTCTGGGCTTGTTCTTCCTGCGCAATATCGCGCAAGTTCTGGGCGATAACGGACAGATTCCCGTTCTGCTCGCGGCCTGGGCGCCGCCGGTGATCGGGTTAATGCTGCCGCTGGCGCGGCTACTGCACCGGGAGGATGGGTGATGCGGCGGCAATTCGGCGCCTTGGCAGGACGGGCGAGCGCCTTGGCGCTGATCGTCGCGCTTGGCGTGGCGGGACCGCAGACGGTGCGCGCACAAGACGCCACCGCGACAGCCTCCACCACGACACAGGACGCGGCGATCCCCTCTTCGGACGAACTGGCGACGCTGCTGGCCGACCGGGTCTCGATCCGCAATCAGAACGAGCTGGTCGCCGAGGGCAATGTCGAGGTCTTCTACAAGTCGAACCGGCTTTCCGCCAAGCGCGTGATCTATGACCAAAAGGCGGACAAGCTCTACCTTGAAGGTCCGATCCGGCTGGTGCAGCCCGGTCAGTCGCAGGCGGTGATCCTCGCCTCGCAGGCGGAGCTGTCCTCTGATTTGCAGAACGGCATCCTGCTCAGCGCCCGCATGGTGATGGCGCGCGAATTGCAGCTCGCCGCCGCCCGGATCGAGCGGCGCGACGGCGCGATCACGATCATGAACAAGGTCGTGGCCTCGTCCTGCGAGGTCTGCCGGACCAATCCGACGCCGCTTTGGGAAATCCGCGCGAGCCGCGTCGTGCATAACGCGACCACGCGGCAGATCGTCTTCGAGGATGCGCAGTTCCGCGCGGCGGGCGTGCCGATCGCCTATCTGCCGCGGCTGCGCCTGCCTGCGCCGGGCGTGCGACGGATGACGGGCTTCCTCGCCCCGCAATTCCGCACCACGAGCGGTCTCGGGCCGGGGCTTCTGGTGCCTTATTTCATCGCGCTCGGGCCCAGCCGCGACCTGACGGTGACGCCCTATTTCGCGACCTCGCGCACCGAGACGCTGAACCTGCGCTACCGGCAGGCCTTCAACTGGGGCAAGATGGAATGGTCGGGCGCGCTGAGCAATGACGACATTCGCAGCGGCACGCGCGGCTATCTCTTCGGCGATCTCGAGGCGCAGCTGCCCCGCGAATTCCGCCTGACCGCACAGCTTCGGCTGGTCAGCGACGACAGCTACCTGCTCAATTACGGGCTCGGCGACGACGACCGGCTGTGGTCGGGTGTCGAGCTCGAACGGGTGCGCCGCGACGAGATGATCTGGACCCGCGTCGGCAATATTCACTCGCTGCGCGCGGATGAGAACAACTCCACCGAACCGATGCTGAGCGGCACCGGCGAATGGATCCGCACCTTCCGCCCCGCTGGGATCGGCGGACAGGGCAGCCTGCGGTTTTCTACCTTGGCGACGCGGCGCGCTTCGAGTTCGACGCTCGATCTCAACGGCGACGGCCGCCCCGACGGGCGCGACATGGTGCGTGGCTCGCTCACCGCCGACTGGCGCCGCAACTGGCTGTTCGGGCCGGGTATGCTGGGCTCGCTCGAGGCGCAATTCGCGGGCGACATCATCGAGACCAACCAGGATCCCGCCTTCAGCGACACGATCCTGCGCGGCCAACCCACCGTCGCCGCGGAAATCCGCTGGCCCTGGGTGAAGACGAGCGGCCGCGCCGCCTATGTGATCGAGCCGGTGGCGCAGATCGTCTGGGCGCCCGATCATCTGGCCGACGCCCCGAACGAGGACAGCCAGCTGCCCGAATTCGACGGCGGCAACCTGTTCTCGCTGACCCGCTATCCGGGCGAGGATGCGCGCGAGACCGGCCTGCGCGCCAATGTCGGGCTCGGCTGGACGCGCTATGACAGCTCCGGCTGGTCGCTGGGCGTCGCGGCGGGCCGCGTCTTCCGCCAGCGCGATCTGAGCCAGTTCTCGCAGGGCACGGGGCTATCGGGGACGAAATCCGACTGGCTCCTCGCAACCCATCTGGCCACCGCGAACGGGCTGACGCTGTCGAACCGCGCGCTGTTTGACGATAACTTCTCCGTGTCGCGCGACGAGTTGCGGCTGTCGCGGGCCGGCGACGACTTCAACGTCTCGGCAGGCTATCTCTGGCTCGAGAAGAACCCCGCCGAAGGGCGCGACGACAACATGTCGGAACTTATGCTCGACACGGGATGGCGTTGGGGCAACGGCTGGTCGGGCACGCTCAGCACACGTTACGATTTCACCGCCGAGCGTGCCGCACGCGCCAAGCTCGGCCTGCGCTACCAGACCGAATGCATCGCGGTTGATCTTTCCCTCTCGCGCCGCTTCACGTCATCCACTAGTGTAGCCCCGGAGACCGATTTCGGCCTTTCCGTCCAACTCGTCGGCTTCGGCGCGAGTGGCGGTGCGCCCGCGCGGCGAACCTGCGGAGGGTGAGGCTGAGGATCGCAAAGCGGCCCAGCGGGCCCAGAGGATCAACGAGGCCCAAAGGGCCAAGACTGAACGAGACGAAACGGACAGGCACGCTCATGACGATGATGACCCGACTGCTCACCCTTCTGGCGCTGATGCTCGCCCTGCCTTTCGCCGCAGGGACGGCGCAGGCGCAATCGGGCGGCAGCTTCGCGCCCGTCGTTACCGTCAACGGGATGGGCGTGACCGATTACGAGATCAGCCAGCGCCAGCGCTTCATGCAGCTGCTCAATGCCGGCTCGAACTCCCGTGAGGATGCCGAGAAGGCGCTGATCGAAGATCGCCTGCGCGTCTGGGCCGGCAATCGCATCGGCATCAAGCTCGACGAAGCCGCGATCCAGCAGGGCATGGACGAATTCGCGGGCCGCGCGAACATGACCGGCGAGCAATTCGTGCAGGCGCTTCAGAAGGAAGGCGTCGATCCGAACACCTTCCGCAACTTCACCGAGGCCGGTCTCGTCTGGCGTCAGGTGGTCCGGGCGCGCTTCGGGCCGCAGGTGAACATCACGAAAGCGGACATCGACCGCGCGATGAAGCCCGAAAGCCAGACCGGCAAGGGCGTGAAAGTGCTGATCTCCGAGGCGATCGTGCCCGCCCCGCCGGGCCGCGAGCGCGCGGCGATGGGTCAGGCGCGGCAACTGTCGGCCGCGCAGGGCGAAGGCGCATTCGCAGCACTCGCACGTCAATATTCGGCCGCTCCCTCGCGGGATCGCGGCGGGCGTCTGGACTGGATGCCGATCGACAAGCTGCCGCCGCAACTGCGCGGCGTGGTGCTCAAGCTCAAGCCCGGCACGGCGACCCAGCCGATCGAACTCAAGGGCGCGGTCGCGGTTTTCATGCTGCGCGCGATCGGTGACGGCGACGCGCCGTCGGGCCCGCAGTCGCTGAGCTACATGACCTTCGCGATCGGCCAGACCGGCTCGCAGCAATCGGCCAAGATCCAGAGCCAGGTGGCCGCGGCGCGCCAATGCAACCAGCTCTACACCATCGGCAAGGGCTTCCCGGCGAGCGCGCTCACCATGCATGAGGACGTGGCGCAGGCGCAGGTGCCGACCAATGTCGGTCTCGCGCTGTCGCATCTCGACGTGGGCGAAAGCGAAGTGATCCCGCAGGGCGCGAACGATCTTCTGGTGATGCTCTGCGATCGCAAGGTAGCCCCCGAGGGCGACCAGTCGGCCCCCGACCGCGATCAGGTCCGCGCGGCGCTGGAGAGCAAGGCGCTCGAAGCCTTTGCCAACGGCTACATGGCCGATCTGGAAGCCGACGCGGTGATCGTGCGCAAATGAGCGCCCAGCCGACCGATCGCACCGCGGCCCGTGCGCCCGACCGCCCCGTGATCCTCAGCTGCGGCGATCCCTCGGGGGTTGGCCCCGAGATTGCCGCCCGCGCCTGGGAACATTGCGGCGCGAAGCTGCCCTTCGTCTGGATCGGCGATCCTGCGCATCTGCCGCGCGGCACAAAGATCCGCGAGATCGACCGGCCCTCCGATGCGCTGCGCCATGCCAGCGCCGGGCTGCCGGTGCTGCCCCATCAATTCCCCGCCGCTGCCCTGCCGGGCGAGCCCGACCCGGCCAATGCGAAAGCCGTGATCGACGTGATCGCGCGCGGCGTCGATCTGGTGATGCGCGGCGAAGGCACCGGGCTGACCACCGCGCCGATCAACAAGAAGGCGCTGAAGGACGGGGCAAAGTTCACCTTCCCCGGCCATACAGAATATCTGGCCCATCTCGCGGGCGTCGAGCGGGTGGTGATGATGCTCGCCTCGTCGCGTGTCGACCCGCCGCTGCGCGTGGTGCCCGCCACGATCCATGTCGCGCTGTCAGAGGTGCCGAAACTCCTGACCCCGCAGCTTCTGCGCGAGACGGTGCGGATCACCTATGAAGGGCTGCGGCGCGATTTCGGCTTCTCTGCCCCGCGGATCGCCGTGGCGGGGCTGAACCCCCATGCGGGCGAAGGCGGCGCGATGGGCTCCGAGGAAGGCGACTGGATCGCCGACACGCTCGACGGTCTGCGCGAAGAGGGCTACGCGGTAGCGGGCCCGATGCCAGCCGATACGATGTTCCACGCCCGCGCCCGTCAGACTTACGACGCAGCGATCTGCGCCTATCACGATCAGGCGCTTATCCCGATCAAGACGCTCGATTTCGACGGCGGGGTGAACATCACGCTCGGCCTGCCCTTCGTGCGGACCTCGCCCGATCACGGCACCGCCTATGACATCGCGGGCCAGGGCCGCGCCAACCCCGCCTCGCTGATCGCGGCGCTGGAGATGGCGGCCCGGATGGGAGCCGCGCGTCATGACTGAGGCTGCGTGATGGCGACGATCGATGGGCTGCCGCCGCTGCGCGAGGTTCTGCAGACGCATGACCTCGTCGCAAAGAAGAGTCTTGGGCAGAACTTCCTGCTGGACCTGAACCTGACCGCGAAGATCGCGCGCTCTGCGGGCGATCTGACGGGCGCGGATGTGCTGGAGGTCGGCCCCGGCCCCGGCGGTCTGACCCGCGGGCTTCTGGCCGAAGGGGCGCGCAAGGTGCTCGCGATCGAGAAGGACACGCGCTGTCTGCCTGCCTTGGCCGAGATTGCCGAGGCCTATCCGGGACGGCTCGAAGTCATCAATGGCGATGCGCTGCAGATCGACCCGCTCGCGCATCTGACGCCGCCGATCAAGATCGCCGCGAACCTGCCTTACAACGTGGGCACCGAATTGCTGGTGCGCTGGCTGACGCCGAAAGAGTGGCCGCCCTTCTGGGAAAGCCTGACGCTGATGTTCCAGCGCGAGGTGGCCGAGCGAATCGTGGCGAAGCCTGGGAGCAAGCGCTACGGGCGGCTCGCGATCCTCGCGCAATGGCGTGCCGAGGCGAAAATCGTGATGAGCCTGCCGCCCGAGGCCTTCACCCCCGCGCCGAAGGTGCATTCCGCGGTGGTGCATCTGCGCGCCCTGCCTGAGCCGCGCTATCCGGCCGACGCGGCGACGCTCAGCCGGGTCGTCGCTGCGGGTTTCAACCAGCGCCGCAAGATGCTGCGCGCCTCGCTGAAGGGCGTGGCCCCCGATATAGAGGCGAAGCTGGAGCAGGCCGGGATCGCGCCCACCGAACGCGCCGAACGCGTGACGCTGGAGCAATTCTGTCGGCTTGCGCGCATCGTCGCGGGTCAGGAATGATCCGCCCGGCTCGCGAGGACGACCTGCCGCGCATCGCCGAGATCGCCGAGGCGGCCTTCTCCCCCTACATTCCCCGGATCGGTCGCCCACCCGCGCCGATGCTCGCCGATCATGCCGCCGAGCTGCCGCATCTCTGGGTCTGCGAGGGGAGAAACGGGGTCGCGGGCTATATCGGGCTCTTTGCGGATGACGGCCCGCCGCCCCGGTTGCAGATCGAGCCCGTCGCCGTCGAACCGGCCGCGCAGGGCCAGGGGATCGGGCGGCAGTTGATGGCGTTCGCCGAGGCGCGCGCCCGCGAGATCGGCGCGGAAAAGCTGTGGCTTTACGCCAATGCCGCGATGGAGGAGAGCCGCGCGGTCTATGCGCGGCTCGGTTTTGTCGAGCGCGACCGCCGGATGGATGGCGGCTATGACCGGGTGTTTCTGGACAAAGACCTGACCGCCTGAGCGCCGCCCCTGCCCCATCATGCAAAAAGGCCCGCCGATCTGGCGGGCCTTTTGCTAACTCTTGTCCGAGGCGTTACTCGCCCGAGGCTTTGGGCAGCTCGGCGCTCGCCTCTGCCTTTTCAGCCTTGTCGGCTTTCGGGGCGCGCGGCTTGCGCGGGGCGCGCGGACGCTTGGGCTTTTCGGCCTTTTCCGCTCTCTCCGCCTTCTCAGGCTGTTCCGCGGCTTTCGGCGCCTCTTCACTGCTGCGGCTTTCCGGCGTCTCGACGAGGGTGGAATCCTCTTCGAGCTCCAGCTGCGGCATCGGCGGCATCATCTCGGGGCTTTCGGCGCGCTTGTTGCGACCGGAGGATTTCGCCTCGCTGCGCTCTTCGCGACGCTCGGACGTATTGTTGTCCTGAGCTTCACCCTTCGACTGGGCCTCGTTCTGGCCCTCGTCCTGCTGAGCGTGGTTCTGGCCGTTATTCTGACCGTTGCCACCGTTGTTCTGGCCGCCGCTGTTGTGACCACCGTTATTCTGGCCACCATTGTTCTGGTTGCCATTGTTCTGGTTGTTTTGCTGGCGCTGCTGGTTGCGGGCCTCTTGCTCGCGGGCCTGTTCTTTCTGCGCCTCGCCCAGCATTCGCGTGTAATGCTCTGCGTGCTGCAGGAAGTTCTGTTCGGCCACGCGATCGTTGCCGAGCTGCGCATCGCGCGCAAGCTGAAGATATTTGTCGATGATCTGCTGCGGCGTACCGCGCACCTTGCCTTCGGGGCCGGAGCTGTCGAAGACGCGGTTAACGATATTGCCCATCGACCGTTGACGGTTCGACTTATTGCGCGAACGGGATTTCGAAGATCTCATGGCTTTCGTTTTCTTGGCCCGTTGTCACGGGCTTTTCGGAAATGGCCGCTAATGCGTGGCCTGCGGGCTGAACTGTCACGCTGGGCATACTTGCCCGGTTTCGTTCCTAACACCCGCGCTGTGAAGCTGAGCCGTGCGGTGGATCAATATCCGCCCTGCACAGGCTTGACTAAACATGCGGGGGGCCACCTTTCAAGTCAGAAAATCGGTCAAATCCGCGATTTCCGCCGATTCGCGGGGTTTTCCCCAAGTTTTTGCGCGATTTCGCGCTCAGGAAGCGCCGCAATCCGCCGTATCCCCGGATTTATGCGCCAAAACGACGCGGTCGCGCCCATCGAGATCCTGGCGCGTCTCGATCCGCTCGAAACCTTGGGCCGCGAAGAGGTCACTGACCGCCTGCGCCTGCGTCGGGCCGATCTCCACCGCAAGACGCCCACCTGCCAGCAACCGCGCCCCTGCCCCGCGTGCAATCGCACGATAGGCGTCGAGCCCATCGCCGCCGGGGGTCAGCGCCGAGAGCGGCTCCCAGTCGCGCACATCCTGCGAGAGCCCCGCCATTTCGTCTTGGGCGATATAGGGCGGGTTCGAGACGATGAGGTCGTAGCGCCCCGGCACATTGGCAAACCAGTCTGAAATCAGGAACTTGGCGCGTTTGGCCACACCGAGCGCCTCGGCATTGGATTTCGCGACCTCCAGCGCGGCGTCCGACAGATCGGTCCCCGTTCCCGCCGCGAAGGGCATGGATTTCAGCAGCGAGATCAGGATGCAGCCGGTGCCGGTGCCAAGGTCGAGCGCGTGGACGAAGGGGCGTTCCAGCGCCACCTCGACCAGCAGTTCCGTCTCCGGGCGCGGGTCGAGCGTGTCGCGGGTGACGCGGAATTCGTGCCCCCAGAACAGGCGTTTGCCGGTGATCTGAGCGACGGGCTGACGGGCTTCGCGGGCAGTCAGCGCCACCTCGAACCGGGCGGCTGCGTCCTCTGGCAGCGGGTCTTGCAGCGCGAGCGTCAGCCGGTCGGGCGCCACCTGCAACGCATGGGCCAAAAGCCTGCGCGCATCGGTCTGCGCGCCCTCGATCCCGGCCTCGCGTAATCTCCGGGTGGCTGCGACCAGCGCGTCCTGCGCCCTCACGCCTCCATCTCCGCGAGCTTGGCCGCCTGATCGTCGGCGATCAGCGCGTCGACCACCTGGTCGATCTCGCCTTCCATAACCTTATCAAGGGAATAGAGCGTAAGATTGATGCGGTGATCGGTCAGCCGCCCTTGCGGGAAATTATAGGTTCGGATGCGCTCCGAACGGTCGCCGGAGCCCACCTGCGACTTCCGCGTCTCGGCACGCTCGGAGGCTGCGCGGTCGCGTTCGGCCTCGAACAGCCGCGCCCGCAGAACGGCCATCGCATTGGCGCGGTTCTGGTGCTGGGATTTCTCCGACGATGTGACGACGATCCCGGTCGGGATATGGGTGATGCGCACCGCCGAGTCCGTCGTGTTGACGTGCTGGCCGCCCGCCCCGGAGGCCCGCATCGTGTCGATCCGGATGTCATTGGCGGGAATGTCGATATCGACCGCCTCGACCTCGGGCAGAACGGCCACGGTAGCGGCAGAGGTGTGGATGCGCCCGCCGGCCTCAGTTTCCGGCACGCGCTGCACGCGGTGAACGCCGGATTCGTATTTCAGGCGTGCAAAGACGCCCTCGCCCTCGATCCGGGCTACGGCTTCCTTGACGCCGCCCAGCTCGGTCTCGGTCAGCTCCATCATCTCGAACCGCCAGCCATGTTTCTCGGCGTATTTCTGATACATCCGCAGCAGGTTGCCCGCGAAAAGCGCCGCTTCCTCGCCCCCCGTACCGGGGCGGATCTCCAAGATCGCAGGCCGCGCGTCAGCGGCGTCCTTGGGCAGAAGCGCCACGCGCAAAGCCTGCTCCATCTCGGGAATGCGGGATTTGAGGCGCGGCAATTCCTCCTCGGCCAGATCGCGCATTTCCGGGTCGGTGAGCCAGCCTTCTGCCTCGTCCAGATCGGCGCGCGCCTGACGCCAGGCTTCGATCTGGGTCACGACCGGCTTCAATTCGGAATATTCGCGGCTGATTTCGGCGATCTTGGCGGGCTCCGCACCAGCATTGAGCAGCGCCTCGAGGTACTCGAAGCGCGCGAGGATCTGGTCGAGTTTCTCTTCGGGCAACATGGGATCGGTTTGGCGCGAAGCGCGAGGGGCGTCAAGGCAGGAGCGTTGGGAGGGGAGTGTGTTCATGAGGCGGAGGGCCGCGCCCGACCCTTGGGTGGGCGCTTTGCATCCTCGATGGCTGGGCCCTTTATCGCGAAAGCCCGCAAGGCAGTCGTACCCGCGATGACGTCGCCAATGCGCCCTCCCGGGGGGAGGGTCGGGCGCGGCCCCGGGGCTGGTCGCCCCGCGCGGCATCTTACATCTCGGCGCACCGCATCGAAGGGCCGCCCGTCGCCATCACATATCAGCAGACAGCCCACGCCTCCCTTTACGGCTCGGGTCCTATCACCTAGATAAACAGTCGAGTAATTCGATAGGCGCCCGCGCGCGCCCCCGCCGATGAAAGAGGCTTCCATGACCGCCACGCCCGAAGAGCCGCTTGAAGGCACGCCGCTGATCAAGCCCTCGACGACCGATCACCCGCTCTACGAAAATATCGTGGAAGCGTGCCGCACCGTCTATGACCCGGAAATTCCGGTGAACATCTACGATCTCGGCCTCGTCTACACGATCGAGATCAGCCCCGAGAATGACGCGAAGGTGATCATGACGCTCACCGCGCCGGGCTGCCCCGTGGCGGGCGAGATGCCGGGCTGGGTTCACGATGCCGTGGCCTGCGTGGGTGGTCTGCGCGATGTCGATGTCGAGATGACCTTCGATCCGCAATGGGGCATGGACATGATGTCGGACGAGGCACGGCTGGAACTGGGCTTCATGTGAGGTCCGGAGGGGGCTCTGCCCCCGCACCCTGCGGGTGCTCCCCGGGATATTTCGACCAAGAGGAAGGGAGCCACGCGGCTCCCTTTTTGCTTCCTCGCATTTGCGCACAGGGGCGTTGCGCGTAGCTCACCTTGCCCATCGCGCTGCAAGACCCATCTCATGGCGCCGAATGTCAAACCCGATGAGAGGCCCGACTAGATGACCGACATGGCTGATACGCTATTCTCCCCCACGAAGCTCGGCGCGATCGAGATCGCCAACCGTTTCGTGATGGCACCGCTGACCCGCAACCGCGCGCCCGACCTGCATCCGACCGACATGACGGTGGAATATTACCGCCAGCGCGCGGGCGCAGGCCTGATTATCACCGAAGGCACGCAGATCTCGCCGATGGGTCAGGGTTATGCCTGGACGCCCGGTATCTATAACGACGCGCAGGTCGCGGGCTGGAAGAAGGTCACCGAGGCCGTTCATGGCGCGGGCGGCAAGATCGTCGCGCAGATCTGGCATGTCGGCCGGATTTCGGTGCCGCAGCTTCTGGATGGGCGCGACCCGGTCGGCCCCTCGGCGATTTCGGCGGAAGCGAAAACCTTCGACGGTGAAGGCTTCGTCGCGACCACCACGCCCCATGCGCTGACGGTCGAAGAGATCGCCGCCACGGTCGAGGATTACCGCAACGCGGCGCGCAACGCGAAAGCTGCGGGCTTCGATGGCGTCGAGATCCATGCCGCGAATGGCTACCTGATCGACCAGTTCCTGCGCGACACTTCGAACAAGCGCGAGGACGCCTATGGCGGCTCGATTGAGAACCGCACCCGCTTCCTGCGCGAAGTCGTGGACGCGGTGACCGAAATCCTCGGCGCCGAGCGCGTGGGGATCCGCCTCTCGCCCTGGTCGAACGCGAATAACGTGGGCATCGACAGCAACACGACGGAGCTGTTCGGCGCGGTGGTCGAGTTCCTCAACACCAAGCCGATGGCCTATGTCCACTTCGTGGAAGGTCAGACCGGCGGTCCGCGCGAATGGCCCGAGGACGGGATCGAGACGCTGCGCGCGAAGTCGAAAGCGCCCTACATCGCGAATAACGGTTACGACAAGGCGATGGCCGAAGCAGCGCTGAAAGAGGGCGCGGCGGCGGTGGCCTTCGGCAAGCTGTTCATCGCGAACCCGGACCTTCCGACCCGCTTCGAGAAGGACGCGCCGCTCAATGAGCCGAACCCGGACACGTTCTACGGCGGCGGTGCTGAGGGCTATACGGATTATCCGTTCCTCGATGGGTAACGCAGGCCAATTTGCCTGCTAAATATAAATTGCAGGCATTTTTACTTGCATATGGCCATGCGCAAGCCTTATAACCTGCGCATGGCTTATTTTTGTGTCCTCACTGGCGATATCGTCGCCTCGACCCGGCTCTCGGCGTCGGAGCTGAGCGCGGCGCTCGATGCGATCGAGGGGGCGGCGGCAGTACTCCAGCCCGCACTGGGCGACACTGCTTTCGCCCGAAATCGCGGGGATGGCTGGCAATTCGCAATCCCCAGCTCCCGCCTCCATTCTAGGCTCGCGCTGCAGATCCGGGCCGAGTTGCGCGCTCTGGGCGAGGCATTCGCGACCCGGATCGCGATTGCCGAGGGCGACGGCACACTGCCGCCCGATGGCGACCTGAACGGGGCGTCGGGGCCGGTCTTCACTGCCTCGGGGCAGCTGCTCGATAGCCTCGAAGGTCCGCGCATCGCCCATGCGGCGGGGGGGGCGCTTGGCGCGGCACTGCGGCTGTTCGATCACATCTCGGAGGAATGGACGCCGGCGCAGGCGCGCGCGATTGCGCCGATGCTGCGCATCAAACCTCCGACCCAGACCGCCGCCGCCTCCGAGATCGGCATCACCCGGCAATCGCTGGCACAGGCCTTGGCAAGCGCGGCTTACCCGGCCATCGTGGAGGCTCTAGCGATGATCGAGGAGACCCCATGATCGAGACTTTCGCGGCGCTTCTCTTCGCCCATGCCTTCACCGATTTCGTGTTTCAAAGCAGTGACATGGCGGCAAAAAAGGCCGGACGGAACTGGGCTGCGCTGGCCAAGCACATCGCGATCCTCGCGGG
Source organism: Thioclava sp. PTB-PU3-1 (assembly GCF_055666785.1). Classification (NCBI taxonomy): domain Bacteria; kingdom Pseudomonadati; phylum Pseudomonadota; class Alphaproteobacteria; order Rhodobacterales; family Paracoccaceae; genus Thioclava; species Thioclava sp. PTB-PU3-1. The sequence continues at coordinate 287,082 of NZ_JBVNVL010000001.1, forward strand.
GCTGACGCTGCTGGTCGGGCTGCAGCTCTCCTGGGCGCTGATCGGGATGCTGGCGCTAGTCGCGCTCAGCCATCTTGTGATCGACATCGTTAAAAGCTTCGCCCCGCGCGAGCAGGCCCTCGCCGCCTTCCTCGGCGATCAAGCCGCTCATCTGGCTGCGACCGCGCTGATCGCCGCCGCCTTCCCGACGTTCTGGGCCAACTCGCTCTGGGGGAACCTCACTTGGCTCCCCGGTGCCCTGACGCTCGCCACCGGGCTACTGATCACCACCCGCGCGGGCGGTTTCGCGGTGGGGATGCTGATGGCGCAATATGAAAACGACGCCCCGCCCGAAGGCCTGCCCCAAGGCGGGCGGATGATCGGGCTGCTCGAACGCGGGCTGATTTTTCTGCTGGTACTCGCCGGTCAACCCTCCGGCATCGGCTTCCTGATCGCGGCGAAGTCGATCCTGCGCTTCGAGGCGGTGTCCAAGGACGGGGCGAATCCGAAATCCGAATATGTGATCATCGGTACGCTGGCCTCTTTCGGCTGGGCGCTCGCCGCCTCTTACGCCACGCTCGCGCTTTTGGGACAGCTTCCGCCCCTTGGAATCCTGCCCGTCCCCGACTAAATTACTCGGTGAAGGAGAGCCCCCATGTTCAACGTCCCCGGACAAGATCCCGTCACCCTGACCGACGCCGCCGTCGCGCAGATTGCCAAGCTGATGTCGCGCGAGGATGCGGCCGGCTTCCGCATCGGCGTGAAGAAAGGGGGCTGCGCGGGCATGGAATACACGATGGAGGTCGCGGCCGAGGCCGGGCCGATGGATATCGTCGTCGAGAAGGGCCCCGCCCGTGTGCTGATCGCGCCGATGGCGCAGATGTTCATGCTGGGCACCGAGATCGACTACGAGACCGGCCTTCTGGAATCGGGCTTCAAGTTCCGCAATCCGAACGTGGTCGACGAATGCGGCTGCGGCGAGTCGATCAAGTTCGCCGATATGGAAGCCCCCCAAAGCAACGGCTAAGTCGCCTCCCCGCGCCAATTTGCCCTTTGCGAGCCTGCGCCCCCTGCCCTAATGTCAGGCCCAACGACATCAGGGAGAATAATCGCACATGCGCAAGAAACTGGCCGCCGGCAATTGGAAGATGAACGGGCTCAAGAGCAATCTGGGCGAGGTCTCGGCGCTGACCCAAGCGCACCCGTCGCCCGCCTGTGACGTGCTCCTGTGCCCGCCCGCGACGCTGATCGGCGCGATGGCCGAGGCGGCAGGCGGCAAGCTCGCGGTCGGCGGGCAGGATTGCCACATGAACGAGAGCGGCGCGCATACGGGCGACATCTCGGCGCAGATGATTGCAGATGCGGGCGGCTCTTACGTCATCGTCGGCCATTCGGAGCGTCGTGCGGACCACCATGAAAGCGATCTGATCGTGCGCGCCAAGGCCGAGGCGGCGATTGGCGCAGGTCTGATCGCGGTGATCTGCGTGGGCGAGACAGAGGCGCAGCGCGACGGCGAACAGACGCTCGACGTGATCGGCGAGCAGCTTGCGGGCTCGGTGCCCGACGGTGCGACCGCCGCCAATTGCGTGATCGCCTATGAACCCGTCTGGGCGATCGGCACGGGCCGCACGCCGACGCTGGAGCAGATCGCCGAGGTGCATGACTTCATGCGCAACACGCTGGTCGCGCGCTTCGCCGATGAGGGCAACGGGATGCGCCTGCTCTATGGCGGCTCGGTCAAACCCTCCAACGCGGAAGAGATTTTCGCGACCTCCAACGTCGATGGCGCGCTGGTGGGCGGGGCCTCGCTCAAGGCCAGCGATTTCGGCGCGATCATCGCCGCGCTGGACGCCAGCTGAGCCACATCCCGCTCCGGCCCACGGAGGCCACAGACACAAGGACCGCGCCGCTTTTCAACGCCGCGCGGCCCACGCAATTTGCCCCGCGCCGCCTTGCGGGCGCCGCCCCGATCTCGTATCACGCGGGCCAAGCTTTCAAGAGGATGACAGATGCGCGCCGAGACGCAGAACACCGTCGAACAGATCCGCAAGTCCCTGACCTTGCTGGGCCAGCGGATGGACCTCGAGACCGCGCCGCACCGGATCGAGGAATTCAACGCGATGATCGAAGACCCCACCCTGTGGGACGATCAGGCGCGCGCGCAGAAACTGATGCGCGACCGGCAGCAACTGATGGACAAGTTCGAGACCTATAACCGGATCAAGCAGGATCTGGAGGACAATGTCGAACTGATCGAGATGGGCGAGATGGAAGACGACGAGGAAGTCGTCTCCGAGGCCGAGGCCTCGCTGGCCGCGCTAAAAGAAACCGCCGCATCGAAAGAGCTCGAAGCGCTGCTCGATGGTGAGGCGGATGCGAATGACACCTTCCTCGAGATCAATGCGGGCGCAGGTGGCACGGAGGCCTGCGACTGGGCTTCGATGCTGCAGCGGATGTATGTCCGCTGGGCCGAGAAACGCGGCTACGAGGTCGAGTTGCAATCCGAAGAACCGGGTGCAGAGGCCGGGATCAAATCCTGCGCCTACAAGATTTCCGGCCCCAATGCCTATGGCTGGCTGAAATCGGAATCGGGCGTGCACCGCCTCGTGCGAATTTCGCCCTTCGGCAAGGGCACGCGCGAGACCTCGTTTGCGTCGGTCTGGGTCTATCCGGTGGTCGACGACAATATCGAGATCGAGGTGAACCCCGCCGATATCCGCATCGACACGTTCCGCTCCTCGGGCGCGGGCGGTCAGCACGTCAACACGACCGACTCGGCGGTGCGGATCACCCACCATCCGACCGGCATCGTGGTCACCTCGTCGGAGAAGTCGCAGCACCAGAACCGCGATATCGCGATGAAGGCGCTGAAATCGCGCCTCTATCAGATGGAGCTGGAAAAGCGCACCGCGGCGATCAACGAGGCCCACGAGAACAAAGGCTCGGCCGGCTGGGGCAACCAGATCCGGTCTTACGTGCTTCAGCCTTACCAGATGGTGAAGGACCTGCGCACGCAACACGAGACCTCGGATACGCAGGGCGTGCTCGACGGCGATCTCGACGGGTTCATGGCGGCGACGCTGGCGCTTGGCCTCGAAGGCAAGTCCCGCGCTGACGCGCAAGCGGAGAGCTGATCGCGAATGGCGGCGCGGGTTCATATTACCGGCGCCGCGGGTTCGGGCACATCTTCGCTGGGGGAACGCCTGGCCGACCGGCTGGGCGTCACCCATCTCGACACCGATCAGTTCTATTGGGCCGAGAGCGACCCGCCCTACACCGTCAAACGCCGCCCCGCTGAACGACTGGCGATGATGGAGGCGGCAAAGGAGCCGGACGGCTGGGTGATCTCCGGCTCGCTCGACGGCTGGGGGGAGCCCGCAATCGCAGGCGCCGACCTGATCGTCTTTCTCACCGCCCCCACACCGATCCGCCTTGCGCGCCTGCGCAAGCGCGAGGCGGCGCGCTTCGGCACGCGCATCCGCAAGGGCGGCGATATGGAGGCCAATCACGGCTCCTTCCTGACCTGGGCTGCGGGCTATGACGATCCCTATTTCTCTGGGCGCTCGCTCAGCCGACATCACGAATGGCTGGCGGGCCGGTCCGAGCCGGTGCTGGAGCTGTCGGGCACGCGACCGCTCGACGAGCTGCTGGCCGAGTGCGTTTCCGCGCTCGGAATGAAACCCTGAACGGTTTTGGCGCGTATCCTCTCCAGTAGCGAGAGGATGAGCACCGTGGACTTCAAGGACAAACGCATCTGGATCATGGGCGCGAGCTCGGGCATCGGGCAGGCGCTGGCGCGCGAACTGGCCGCGCGCGGGGCGCGGCTGGTGCTGTCGGCCCGCTCGGTCGAACCGCTGGATGCGTTGAAGGCGGAACTGGGTCAGGGCGAGGTCGTCCCCTGCGACGTCTCCGACCCCGAAAGCCTTGACGATGCGCGCGGCGAGATCCTCACCCACGGGCCGCTGGACGCGATGATCATCACCGCAGCGCTTTACGATCCCGGCCGCGTCGATGAAATCGAACGCGATGCGGCGCGCAAGCTCGTGGAGGTGAACCTACTCGGCACGCTGTGGTTCGCGCAGGCCGCGCCGGGGCTGCTGCGCGAGGGCGGGCAACTAGTGATTTTCGGCTCGGTCGCGGGCATCTTCGGGCTGCCGAAGGGGCAGCTCTATTCCGCCTCGAAAGCCGCCGTGATCAACCTCGTCGAGAGCCTGCGCGTGGAATATGCGCCCGCGATCGACGTGCGCCTGATTTCTCCCGGTTTCGTGAAGACTCGTCTGACCGAGAAGAACGATTTCGCCATGCCCTTCGTGATCGAAGCCGATGAGGCCGCCCGCCGCATTGCCGACGGGCTGGCCAAGGACCGCTTCGAGACCCACTTCCCCCGTCGCCTCACATGGCAGCTCAAGCTATTGAAACGACTGCCTTATGCGCTTTCGCTGCGACTGACGAAACGGATGGGCGGCTGAGCCTCGCGGCGACGCAGCGCGCAATTCTCTGGACAGATCACGCCCGCGTGACGCAACGTGAAGTTGCGGGCCTTGGGGAGAGGGCCCTCAGTCAGGGAGAATACACATGCAAACGATCGCGTCGCCGCCCTCCGAGGTGCCGCATATCCGCGACCTTCAGGTCTCGGAAATACCCGAAATCCTGAAAGCAGGATGGAACGATTTCAAACGCGCCCCGGCCTTCGGACTGATGTTTTCAGGCTTCTATGTGCTCGGCGGCATCGTACTCTGGACCGTGTTCGCAGCCCAGGGCGAGGAATGGTGGCTGATCCCCTTCGCGCTCGGCTTTCCGCTGCTCGCGCCCTTTGCCGCGATGGGGCTTTATACCGTCAGTCGCAGGCTGGAAGCTCAAGAGCCGCTGGTCTGGCGTGAGGTGATCGCCTGCTGCGTTTCCGAGAAGGACCGCCAGACGCCTTCGATGGCGATGCTGATCCTGATGATGTTCATGTTCTGGGTCTTCGTCGCCCACACGACCTTCGCGCTGTTCATGGGGCTGTCGGCCTTCACCAATGTCTCCAGCTCGCCCGAGATCCTGTTCACCGGCAACGGGCTGACGATGCTGGCGATCGGCTCCGCGATCGGGGCGGCCTTCGCGGCGATCCTGTTTTCCTTCACCGTGGTCGGCCTGCCGCTGATCATGGACCGTGAGATCGACATCATCACCGCCATCCTCACCTCGATGCGGGCGGTCGCGGCCAACCCGGTCTCGATGGCGATCTGGGGCATGGTGATCGCGGCGAGCCTGTTCATCGGGATGCTGCCGGTCTTCCTTGGCCTGTTCATTGTGTTGCCGGTTCTGGGCCATGCCAGCTGGCACATGTATCGCCGCCTGACGGCCTGAAACCGAAGCGACGTTTTCCGAAGGGGCGCGATTTTCGCGCCCCTTTGTCATGGATTTATTGCAAGGCGGCATATGTGAACATATAGTGAACACATGGCAAGAATGACCCTCGATCAGAAACTGGCGATCCTTTCGGATGCGGCGAAATACGATGCCTCCTGCGCCTCGAGCGGGGGGCAGCGGCGCGACTCCAAGGATGGCAAAGGGATCGGCTCGGTCACAGGCTCCGGCATCTGTCACGCCTACACGCCGGACGGGCGCTGCATCAGCCTGCTGAAAATCCTGATGACGAATTTCTGCATCTACGATTGCGCCTATTGCGTGAACCGGGTCAGTTCGATCACCCCCCGCGCGCGGTTCTCGCCCGAGGAGGTCGTGACCCTCACGCTGGAATTCTACCGCCGCAACTATATCGAGGGGCTGTTCCTCTCCTCCGGCATCATCCGCTCGCCCGATGACACGATGACCGACATGGTGCGGATCGCGAAACTCTTGCGGGTGGAGCATAATTTCCGCGGCTATATCCATCTGAAAACCATCCCCGATGCCGCCCCCGAGCTGATCGAGGAGGCCGGGCTTTACGCCGACCGCCTCTCGATCAATGTCGAGCTGCCGACCGACCGCGCGGTGCAGGACTACGCCCCCGAGAAGGATCCCGCCCAGATCCGCCGCGCGATGGGCGATGTGCGGCTGCTGCGCGACGCCCGCAAGGAGCGCAGCTTCACCGGCAAGCGCCCCCCGAAATTCGCGCCCGCCGGCCAATCGACGCAGATGATCGTCGGCGCGGACGGGGCGAATGACACGACGATCCTGAAGACCTCGACCCGGCTCTATTCAAGCTATGCGCTCAAGCGCGTCTATTACTCCGCCTTCTCGCCGATCCCGGACAGCTCTGCCGCCCTGCCCCTGATCAAGCCGCCCTTGATGCGCGAGCATCGGCTCTATCAGGCGGATTGGCTGCTGCGCTTCTACGGCTTCGACGTGGACGAGATTTCGCAAGGCACCACCGATGGCAATCTCGATCTGACGGTCGATCCCAAGCTTGCCTGGGCGCTGGCGAACCGGCATCTGTTTCCGCTCGACGTGAACCGGGCCGAGCGCGAGATGCTGCTGCGCGTGCCGGGGCTGGGGGTAAAGACGGTGGGTCGGGTGCTGGCGACGCGCCGCCACCGGACGCTGCGCTACGAGGACCTGCGACGGATGGGGGCGAACCTGAAGCAGGCCAAGCCTTTCATCACGCTGTTGGATTGGCATCCGCGCGCGCTGACCGATGCGGCAGACCTGCGCGCCCGTTTCGCTCCGCCGCCTCAGCAGTTGCAGCTGTTCTGATGCGCACGATCACCCTGCCCGAGATCGGCACGTTCGAGGCGTGGCGAGATGAGGCCCGCGCAGCCTTGGGCGCAGACATCCCGCCTGAGGAGCTTCTGTGGCATCGCGGGGCGGCGGAGGCCGATCTCTTCGCCCAGGACGCCCCTGCCCCCACAGGCGGCGCTGTGAGCGTACCGAAGGGCTTCGTCGACCTCGCCCGGCTGGTGATCTGCCATCGTGACCCTGAGCGTTTTGCGCGGGCTTACTCGGTGCTCTGGGCGCTGCGATCCGACAAGCGCCTGCTGGAAGACCGCGCCGATCCGCGCATCGACCGGGTGAACCGCATGGCGAAGGAGGTCTCGCGCGACCGCCACAAGATGACCGCCTTCGTGCGCTTCCGCGAGATCGGCGAGCCCGACGCCCCCCGCCGCCGCTTTGCCGCGTGGTTCGAACCAACACATTACATCTGCGAGCTGACCGCGCCGTTCTTCGTCAAACGCTTCGGCGATATGGACTGGTCGATCTTCACCCCCGATCTGACCGCGCATTTCGAAGCGGGCAAGCTGCGCTTCTCCGAGGGTCAGCCGTGTCCTGACCTGCCCGAGGATGGCGCGGAAGACCTTTGGCGTACCTATTTCCGCAACATCTTCAACCCGGCGCGGCTGAAGGTCGGCGCGATGCAATCCGAGATGCCGCGCAAGTATTGGCATAACTTGCCCGAGGCCGGGTTGATCCCCGAGATGATCGCGACCGCGCAGGCGCGCGCCGAAGAGATGGCGGCCAACGCACCCACACTCGCCCCTGCCCGCGCTGGCAAGATCACCGAGCGGCTGGCAAGCGACCGCGCCACCCCGCCGCCCGTGGGCGACCGCGCGGAGCTGCTCGCCGGGCTGAATGGCTGCCGCCGCTGCCCGCTTTGGGAGAACGCCACGCAGCCAGTGCCGGGCGAAGGGCCGCTCGATGCGCCACTGATGATCGTGGGCGAGCAGCCGGGAGATTTCGAGGATCTTGAGGGACGCCCCTTCGTCGGCCCCGCCGGGCAGCTCTTCGACGAGGTGGCAGCACGTGCAGGCCTGTCCCGCGAGCGCGCCTTCCTCACCAACGCGGTGAAGCATTTCAAATTCACTCCGCGCGGCAAGCGGCGCATCCACCAGTCGCCCGACCGGCAGGAAATCCATCACTGTCGCTGGTGGCTCGACCAAGAACGCAGCTTGGTGAAGCCGAAGGCAATCCTCGCGATGGGAGCGACCGCGCTGGAGAGCCTCACCGGGGATCGGCGTGGCCTTCTCAAACGGCGCGGCACGGTGGAGGTGCTCGAGGACGGCACGCCGATGCTGATCACCGTCCATCCATCCTATCTGCTGCGCCTACCCGACATGGAAAAGCCCGCGATGATGCGGGCTTTCGAGGCAGATCTGGCCCGTGCGGCGCAGATGGTGGCCTGAGGGCTCAGCCCAGCACGGCAAGGCTCGGGAAGGTTTCCAACAGCCAGAAACTGATCGCCGAGAACGCATTCGTCAGCAGCAAGATCCCCACGACGACCAGCAGCGCGCCCATCGTCTTCTCGATGATGCCCATATAGGCCTTGAGCCGGTTCATCACGCCGATCGCGCGCTGGATGAACAGCGCAGCCAGCAGGAACGGAATGCCCAGCCCCAGCGCATAGACCGCCAGCAGAGCCGTCCCGCGCGCCTGATCGCCGCCTTGGGCGGCCAGCGACAGGATCGCGCCCAGCTGCGGGCCGATGCAGGGCGTCCAGCCGAAGGCGAATGCGAGGCCCAACACGTAAGCACCAAGCGAGGAGCCGCCCCGGTCGCCCGCATCCAGCCGCGCCTCGCGGTCGAGGATCGGGATGCGGAAAACCCCGAGGAAATGCAGGCCGAGGATCACGATCACCCCGCCTGCGATCCGTCCGAACAGCACCTGATTGGTCAGGAAGAACCGCCCGAAGGTCGAGGCGGCAAACCCCATGAACAGGAACACCGTCGACAGGCCCAGCACGAAGAACAGCGCCGGCACAACGGCCGAGCGCTTGCCCTCGCGCAGATCGCCCATGCTCACCCCGCCCATATAGGCGAGATAGGGCGGCACGATCGGCAGCACGCAGGGGCTGAGGAATGACAACAGACCCGCAAAGAGCGCCACGAAGGCGGCGGGCAGGAACGCAGCGGAGACGAGATCGATTCCAAACATGTTCTTCCTCTACCCCATTCCTCGCGCGCGGTCACCGGGTCGTGAGATAACAACAGCGTGGACAAATCAGCGCGGGCGCGCGAGAACCTCCGCCATGACGCCCGATATCGAAATCGATGCGAAGGGGCTGCTCTGCCCCCTGCCCGTTCTGCGCCTGCGCAAAGCGCTCGAGTCGGCCGCGCCCGGCGCGCTGGTCCAGCTGGTCGCGACAGATGGGGCAAGCTGGATCGACGTGCCGCATTTCTGCGCTCAGACCGGACACGAACTGGTCGAGGCAGAGGATTGGGAAGGCGTGAAAGTTTATCTGGTGCGCAAGAGCTGATGACCCTCGCATCCAGACCGAGCAACTAAGCCCCTTGCCGAGCGCAAGAACGCGTGCCAATCTCCGGCCATTCTCAGGGCGGGGCGAAATTCCCCACCGGCGGTATGCGGCGAAATCCGCGAGCCCGCGAGCGCCTCGCCGTCGTGCGAGGGTCAGCAGATCAGGTGCGAGGCCTGAGCCGACGGTTACAGTCCGGATGGAAGAGAATATGCAGCCGACCCCGTGCCTTGGCGCGTGGGCGCGGGTTGCATGTGATCGCCTTGGGTGACGTGTCGCTATGCAAGGAGATTACGATGACACACACCCGTTACGCCTTCATTAAAGCCAATTGGCACGCCGATATCGTCAACCGTGCGCTCGAGGGGTTTCTCGAAGAGATCCCGGAGGCGCAGGTCGATGTCTTCGACGTGCCCGGCGCGTTCGAGCTGCCGATGAAGGCGCAGCAACTGGCCCGCACGGGCCGCTACGGCGCCATCGCGGCGGCGGCGCTGGTCGTCGATGGCGGGATCTATCGGCATGATTTCGTGGCGCAGGCCGTGGTGAATGGCCTGATGCAGGTGGGGCTGGAGACGGGCGTGCCCGTGCTGTCGGTCTCGCTAACCCCGCATCAGTTTCAGGAGACCGATCACCACCGGGCGATCTTTGGCAGCCATTTCGTCGAGAAGGGCCGCGAGGCGGCGCGGGCGGCGCTGCAACTGACCCGCCCGGCTCAGGACCTGGCCGCCTGAGCGCGGAAAACCAAAGAGGAAAACGAAAAAGGCCGGGCGCTCTGCCCGGCCTTTCTCAAATCTGAAGGTGCCTCAGCGGCTCCACCAACCCCGTTTCTTGGGCTTGGGCGCCTCCTCGGTCATGGTCTCGCCCTCCGTCTCGGTCTCGGCGAAGGCCGGACCACCGGGCAGTTCGACCGGCGCATCAGGCTGCGGCGTTTCCGGCGGCTGCTCGAACGGAGTTTCCGGTTCGGGCGCGGGCGGCGCTTCCGGCGGCACGTCGACAGGGGTTTCCTGCGGCGTGGGCTCGGGCGTCTCGACCGGTGCGTCGGGCTGCGGCGTCTCCTGCGGCTCGGTCGGCGCGTCAGGCTGCGGGGTTTCCGGCGGCTCGGGCGTGTCCGGCGTTTCTGCGACGGGTTCCTCGACCTTCTTACGCGCACGGGAGCGACGCTTCGGCTTGGGCGCCTCCTCGGCTGCCTCTGCGGCGTCGGCCTTGACCTCTGCAGCGCTGCCTTCGACGGCGGCTTGCGCATCGGCCTCCGGGTCCACCTTCTTGCGCGACCGCGTGCGACGCTTCGGCTTGGGCGCTTCTTCCTCGGCTTTGGCCTCGGTGCCCTCAGCGGTGGCGTCCGCGGTCTCGGCTTCGGCTTTCGGCTCTTCCACCTTCTTGCGGGCGCGCGAGCGGCGCTTCGGCTTCGGCGCTTCTTCCTCGGGCTGAGCCTCAGTCTTCGCGTCGGTTTGCGCCTCGGTCTTGGCCTCGTCCGCCGGAGCTTCTGCCGCCTGCGCGGGTTCAGCCTTGGCGGGCGTCTCCTGGCCTTCGGCCGGCTCGGACTTCTGATCGTCGGACTTCTGGTCATCCGACGACTGATCGCCGTTCTCCGAGGAGTCGTTATTCTCCCCGTTCTCGCCATTCGACTTCCGGCGACGACGACGGCGACGGCGTTTTTTCTTCGGCTGTTCTTCGGCGTCGGTCTCGACCTTCTGGGTCTGCTCCTCGGCCTCCGCCTCGGCTTCAACTTCGATCTCCGCCTCGTCCTCGGCGTCGTCGATCTCGGCCATCAGGCTGGCCGAAGCAGACACCACGGGGCTGTCCACTTCCGCGACATTGCGCGTCGCAGTCTTGAACTTCTCGATGGTGAAATCGGGCGAGACGAGTTCCGGCGCGGCTTCGATGCGCACGGACATGCCGTAACGCGCCTCGATCACCGCCACATGCTCGCGCTTGGCGTTCATCAGGTAATTGGCGACCGCGACGGGCGCACGCACCAGAACCTCGCGGGTCCGTTTGCGAGTGCCCTCTTCCTCGATCGCGCGCAGGACGCTCAGCGCGAGGCTGTCATCGGAGCGGATCAGGCCGGTGCCGTGGCAATGCGCGCAGGGCTGCGTCGTGGATTCGATCATGCCAGGACGCAGACGCTGGCGGCTCATCTCGAGCAGGCCGAAGCCGGAGATACGGCCGACCTGAATGCGCGCGCGGTCGGTCTTCAGACGCTCCTTCATGCGCTTCTCGACGGCGTTGTTGTTCTTACGCTCGTCCATGTCGATGAAGTCGATCACGATCAGACCGGCGAGGTCGCGCAGGCGCAGCTGGCGGGCCACTTCGTCGGCGGCTTCCAGGTTGGTCTTGAGCGCGGTTTCCTCGATCGAGCCTTCCTTCGTCGCCCGACCCGAGTTCACGTCGATGGCGACGAGCGCCTCAGTGACGCCGATCACGATGTAGCCGCCGGACTTGAGCTGCACGGTCGGGTTGAACATCGATGCGAGGTAGCTCTCCACCTGATGGCGCGCGAACAGCGGCAGCGACTCGGCGTAGTGCTTCACGTTCTTGGCGTGGCTCGGCATGATCATCTTCATGAACGCCTTCGCCGCGCGGTAGCCGCGCTCGCCCTCGACGAGCACCTCGTCGATATCCTTGTTGTAGAGGTCGCGGATCGACCGCTTGATCAGATCGCCTTCTTCGTAGATCGGCGCCGGCGCGACGGATTTCATCGTCAGGTCGCGGATCTGCTCCCACAGGCGCATCAGGTATTCGTAGTCGCGCTTGATCTCGGTCTTGGTGCGCTGCGCGCCCGCCGTGCGCACGATCAGGCCCGCACCTTTCGGCACGTCCAGTTCGCCCGCGATTTCCTTGAGCTTCTTGCGGTCGGCGGCGTTGGTGATCTTGCGCGAGATGCCACCACCGCGCGCGGTGTTGGGCATGAGCACGCAGTAGCGGCCTGCCAGCGAGAGATAGGTGGTCAGCGCCGCGCCCTTGTTGCCGCGCTCTTCCTTGACGACCTGCACCAGCATGATCTGGCGCACCTTGATCACTTCCTGGATTTTATAGCGGCGCGGACGCGGCTTGCGAGCCGGACGGATTTCTTCTTCGACATCCTCGTCGGCGACGGATTCGATGCCGCTATCGGCCTCGGCAGCGTCATCGCCCGCGTCGTCGTCATCCTCGTCGGAGTCGTCGCTGTCATCCTCGTCGGACGCGGTCTCAGCCGCAGCGGCGGGCTTTTCATCAGCCTCCTGAGCGGGCGCGTCCTCGGAGGTGTCCGTCTGCGCTTCGGCTTTGGTCTCGTCGCTGGAGGCGTCGGCAGCTTCGCCAGAGGTCTCGCCTTCCGCCTCGGGATCGACAACGCCCATGCCCGGGATCTCGTCCGAGCTGATCACCGCTTCGTCCTGCTTGGCCTTCTCCGCCTTGTTCGACGACCGGCGCGAGCGGCGGCGGCGCGAGGATTTCGGCTTTTCCTCTTCCGCAGCCGCGGCTTCGGCGAGCTGGCGTTCTTCTTCCAGCAGCGCTTCGCGGTCGGCGACCGGGATCTGGTAGTAATCGGGGTGGATTTCCGCGAAGGCGAGGAAGCCGTGCCGGTTTCCGCCGTAGTCGACGAAGGCCGCCTGCAGGGACGGTTCGACGCGCGTTACTTTCGCGAGATAGATATTTCCGGCGAGCTGCCGTTTGTTGATGGTCTCAAAGTCGAATTCTTCAACCTTGTTGCCGTCCACCACCACGACGCGGGTCTCTTCCGCGTGGGTGGCATCGATAAGCATCTTCTTTGCCATGTAAATCCAATAGGTCAGCCCTTTGCGACCTGCCCGGGGGCGCGGCGCTGTCTTGGGCTGAAACTGTCCTTGAGGCGAGGTTGCGGACATGCGTGCAGACGGCGGTGGCGTCGAGCCTGCCCGTCCTCATCTGCGATATCCCGTCACGCATCATCGCGGTTCTTTCCAAGGCGCGGTCGGCTTAGCCGCTTGGCGCCCAATTAACGGCCTCCGTCCCGGCAAATGCGGAAGAGGGAGACAAACTTGCGGCCTTTCGGCCAATCGGTTGAGCCGGGGCCCCTTGCGCATCATCTGCGCCGGATCGGCCAAGGCATCAGCGAATTTCGGTGGGTCCACACTTATGGCGTGAAACCGACTGGTTCTGACCATAGCGGCACAGCCTACGGGAACACAATCGAATTTTCGTAAGGGAAGGGTTAATCGCACCCCGGATTCTCGCGATGTTCAGCGATTGGGCAGGCCCGTTCCGGGGTTTTGCCGCCGCAGGCCGGAAAATGCCGCGGCGCGGTGCCATTCAGGCCCGCGCCGCTCACGTCGTATTGTTCGAAGGCCGCCCTCATGCCCCACCTAGAGGCGAAGATGCGGGCACGCGTTCCTTTAAAGGTAATCCGCGCGGGCGAGGCCGTATTTGGCCATCTTCTCGTTCAGCGTCCGGCGCGGCAGGCACAGCTCTTCCATCACGGCAGAGATCGAGCCCTTGTGGCGCCGCATCGTATTGTCGATCAGCATCTTTTCGAAGCTCTCGACATATTCCTTGAGCGGCTTGCCCTCGGTGGTGATCGCCGCCGGCCCCGTCTCCTCGTCATCGGTCATCAGAAGCGACGCGATCGAGCCCGAGCCTCGGCGCGATTGCAGCACCGCGCGTTCGGCCACGTTGATCAGCTGGCGCACATTGCCCGGCCACGGGGCCTGCAGCAGTTGCGCGGCTTCCTGCGCGGTCACCTCCGGCACGTCGCAGCCATATTCGTCGGCGAATTGCTCGGACATGCGGTTGAACAGCGTCAGGATATCTTCGCCGCGCGCCCGCAGCGGAGGCAGGGTGATCTTCAGCGCGGCCAGGCGGTAATAAAGATCGGGGCGCAGCGCGTCCTCGACCGTCTTGCCCTCGCCATGGGTGTTACAGATCGCGACGATGCGCGTTTCCGCAGGTGCGCCCTGATCGTTGATGAATTGCAAAAGCCGCGCCTGCAGCGACTGGCTCAGCGCCTCGACATCCTCGAGGCACAGCGTGCCGCCGCGCGCCTCTTCCATCAGCGGCAGGCCGCCCTCTTCGACCGGGCCGAACAGCTTGGCCGAGAGCGCCTCTTCGGTCAGAGCGGCGCAGCTGACCACCACGAATTTCTTGCCCGCGCGCGGGCCTGTTGCGTGCAGCGCATGGGCCACCAGCGTCTTGCCGGTGCCGGTCTCGCCATCGATCAGCACGTGGCCATCCGCCTGGGACAGATCGAGAATATCCTCGCGCAGACGCTCCATCGGCTCGGATGTGCCGATCAGCTTGCCCATCACCTTCTCGCCCTCGGCCAGATCGCGGCGCAGCGCCCGGTTATCCAGCGTCGTGCGGCGCGCCTGCGTCGCGCGCTTGGCCAGTTCGGTCATCCGATCCGGCGAGAACGGCTTTTCCATGAAGTCCATCGCGCCGAGACGCATCGCCTCGACCGCCATCGGCACATCGCCGTGGCCGGTGATCATGATGACCGGCAGACCGCTATCGATGCCCATCAGCCGCTTGAGAAAGGCCATCCCGTCCATGCCGGGCATCCGGATGTCGGTGATCACCACGCCCGGCCAATCGGGGCCGATCACTTTCAGCGCGTCTTCGGCGCTGGCATAGGTCTCGGCGTCGAAGCCCGACAGCGCCAGCCATTGGCTGACGGACTGCCGCATATCTTCCTCGTCATCGACGATCGCTACCTTCATTAGTCTTGCCATGTCTTACTCCGCGGCCTTTATGGCCCTGTTCTTGTCCGCCAGGAGGGGCAGCTGAACTTCGAACACTGCACCCCCGCTTTCGGAATTATGGGCGGTCAGACGACCCCCGAAATCACTGATGATGGAGGACGAGATCGCGAGGCCCAGCCCCGTCCCTTCCCCCGGTTTCTTCGTGGTCCAGAACGGCTCGAACAGCTTGTCGAGATCCGAAATACCGGGACCGTTATCACGCACGCTCAGCACGGCCGTCTCACCCGAGGTAAGCAACAACTCCACTTGAGGTTCCTCAACCGACTTGGTGGCGTCGAGTGCATTTCGCAACAGGTTGATGATCACCTGCTCCAGCCGGATGCGGTCCGCCATGACCATAACAGGACTGCGCGGCATGGTGCGCGAAATGTGCAATTTGCGAATTTTCAGCTGCGGCTCCATCATCGAGAGCGCCTCCGACAGCGCCACCCGCAGGTCCACCGGCTCGAAGGCCTCGCCGCCCTTGCGGGCGTAGGATTTGAGCTGCCGTGTGATCGCGCCCATGCGGCCGATCAGGTCGTCGATGCGCTGGAAGGACGACAGCGCCTCCTCGACCCGGGCGCGCTGCAGCAGCAGCTTCGCACCCGCCAGATAGGTCTTCATCGCGGCCAAGGGCTGGTTCAATTCGTGGCTGACCGCCGCCGACATCTCGCCCAAAGCCGCGAGTTTCGAGCTTTGCGCGATGGTCTGTTCGGCCACGGCCAGATCCTGCTGCGCTTTCTCGCGCTCGGCGATCTCGCGGCTCAACCGGGTGTTGAGCTGGCGCAGCTCCGCCGATTCCGCGCGCAATTCCTGGCTTTGCCGCCGCGCGCGCCGCGACAGCGCATAGAAGACCAACGCCAGCAGGATCGCGAAGCCCATGATCTCGAGCGCGAGCACCGCATTCACCCGCTCACGCACGGAATCGTAGCTGGTGAAGGCGATCATCTTCCAGCCGCGGAAGGGAATGCGCGCCTCGGTGCGCATCACCGCGCGGCCCTTGAGATAGGCGTCGGGCGCGTCATTGGCCCAATCGGCAGTCGCCTGCAGCGCGCGCTCGATCGCGGAAGGGGCCGAGCGCGCGGCCAGCGCCTCCGACATCGTCACCCCGCGCCAGCGCGGCTCGGTTGTCAGGATGATCTTGCCCTCGCTGTCGACCACGGCCAGCGCATCGGAAATCCCGGCCCAGGCGCGTTCGAATTTCGACAGATCCGCCTCGACCACGATCACGCCGACGGGCTTGTTGTTCTGGATGACGGCGCGCGAATAATCGAATTCGGTGCCACCCGCCTCGGGCTCGTTGAGCGAGAAGATCGTCCCCCGCGAGCGGGTCGCATCGACGAAGAAGGGCGCATTCGGGAAGGGCGTGCCGATCTGCGTGCGATTGGTCGACGCCACCACCCGGCCCTGCATGTCCAACAGCCGGATCGAGGCCACAGCGACCTCTTTCTTGGCCGTGATCAGCTGCGCCGAGGCGGTGGAATAATCCGTTGTATCAAGGGCTTGCGTCAGCTCCGGATCGCGCGCAAGCAACAGCGGCACAACGGATGTCCGCTGCAGTTCCGACATGATGTTGCCGGTGTAAAGCGCAAGCCGCAGCTCGGTGCGCACGCGCGTCGTCTCTGTGAAACGCTGGGTCAGCCATTGGTTGGTGATCCACATCACCGCCCCCGCCAGCGCGAGGATCAACACCACGGCGACACGCAGCAGCCAACGGGCGCGTGGCGAGCGCGCCATGACGCCGAGCCCGCCCTCACCTTCGGGCGGCTCTTCAGGTAAAATCGTCGAACGTGTCTGCACGTGCGTCATGCGCGAAGTCTAAGCCAAGGCCCAGAGCGCAACAAGCGCGCGAGATCAGGCGGTTGCCAGCATCCCGCTCAACGCGCGGAAAAGCGCCGCCCCATCGGCGCCACCCTGCGCAGCCTCGATCGCGCGCTCGGGGTGAGGCATCATGCCCAGCACCCGGCGGTTCTCGCTCAGCACGCCCGCGATGTCGTCGACGGAGCCGTTGGGGTTCTCGACATAGCGGAACGCCACGCGGTCCTCGCCCTCGATGCGGGCAAGGCCTTCGGGATCGATCTGGTAATTGCCGTCATGGTGGGCGACCGGGATCACGATCTCCTGCCCCGCCTCATAGCCCGAGGTATAGGCGCTGTCGGTCGTCGCGACGCGCAGAGCCAGCGGTTTCGAGACGAATTTCAGCCCTGCATTGCGCATCAGCGCGCCCGGCAGCAGCCGCATCTCGGTCAGCACCTGAAAACCGTTGCAGATGCCGATGACATAGCCGCCCTTGCCTGCGAAGTCGGCCACCGCCTGCCCGATGGGCGAGCGCGAGGCGATCGCGCCGCAGCGCAGATAATCGCCATAGGAGAACCCGCCCGGCACACCGATGATATCGATGCCTTCGGGCAATGCGGTTTCCTTGTGCCAGACCTTGACGACATCCGCCCCGGCTGCGGCGAAGGCCATGCTCAGGTCGCGGTCGCAATTCGATCCGGGGAAGGTGATGACGGCGGCTTTCATGGGTGCAAACTCCTGGCCTTGAGGGTCGAACCTGTCGGGTAAGGCCTGTACGGCCTTCGGCTTGGTACAAATATCCCGGGGGGAATTGGCCGGCAGGCCAAGGGGGGCAGCGCCCCCCACCCGACCCGGATCAAGCGATCTCGATGGTGTATTTCTCGATCACAGTATTGGCGAGGAGCTTCTCGCACATTTCCTTCACCTCGGCCTCGGCAGAGGCTGCATCGGTAGCGCTCAGGTCCAGTTCGATCACCTTCCCCTGACGCACGCCTTCGACGCCGCCGAACCCCATATGGCCCAATGCATGACGGACAGCCTCGCCCTGCGGGTCGAGCACCCCATCCTTCAGCATGACATGAACGCGGGCTTTCATCACGAGCGGTCCTTTCAGTTGATCAGCGTCGGTTTGATCGGCTGGGTATTGGTCGGCAGCACGCCAAGGCGCTTGGCGACTTCGGTATAGGCATCGGTCAGGCTGCCCAGATCGCGGCGGAACACGTCCTTGTCGAGCTTCTGGCCCGTCTTGACGTCCCACAGGCGGCAGCTGTCGGGGCTGATCTCGTCAGCCACGATCAGGCGCATGAAATCGCCATCCCAGACGCGACCGATCTCGATCTTGAAATCGACCAGCTTGATGCCGACGCCGTAGAACACGCCGGTCAGGAAGTCGTTCACGCGCAGCGCCAGCGCCACGATGTCATCGAGGTCCTGCTGGCTCGCCCAACCGAAGGCGATGATATATTCCTCGGGCACGAGCGGATCGCCCAGCTCGTCGTTCTTGTAGCTGTATTCAACGATCGGACGCGGCAGCGGCGTGCCCTCTTCCATGCCCAGACGCTTCGCGATCGAACCGGCGGCGAAGTTGCGCACGATCACCTCGAGCGGCACGATCTCCACCTGACGGATCAACTGCTCGCGCATGTTGAGCCGTTTGATGAAGTGGTTCGGCACGCCGATATTGGTCAGGCCGGTCATGAAATACTCGGACAGGCGGTTGTTGAGCACGCCCTTGCCCTCGATCACGTCCTTCTTCTGCGCGTTGAAGGCGGTCGCGTCGTCCTTGAAATACTGGACCAGCGTTCCGGGCTCGGGGCCTTCATACAGAACCTTCGCCTTGCCTTCGTAGATCTTCTTGCGCCGGGGTGCCATCGCGTCTCCGTTCTCACTTGGCGCGGCGGTGCCAGGGCCTGCGCCGCATACCGTCGGGAATGCCGCGCCCGCCCCTGCGCGCCGTCCGCGAAAGGGTGTTGCCCGCCCTATAGGACAAGCCCGCGAGTCTCGCAAGGTAAAGCGCACGCCACTTCACGCAGATGCACAGCCCCGTCAAACCCGCCAAAACGCGGCCCTTTCCTCTTGCGGCGCACGCCGTGCATGTGCATATCGGAGGTAACGGAGACTTTACCGGGAGGGACGTGGGCCATGACCACCTTCGACGATCGCGAAAACGCCTATGAGAACAAGTTCGCGCATGATGCCGAGCTGCAGTTCAAGGCCGATGCCCGCTGCAACAAGATGCTGGGCCAATGGGCCGCAGAGCTTCTGGGCAAAACCGGCCCCGAGGCCGATGCCTATGTCCGCGAGGTCGTGACCTCCGATTTCGAGGAAGCGGGCCACGAAGACGTGTACCGCAAGCTCTCGGGCGATCTTGGCGACAAGGCCGATGAACAGACGATCCGCGCGAAGATGGCCGAATGCATGGCCGAGGCGCGCCGTCAGGTGGTCGACGAGGCCGAGTGAGCCCTCGCCGATGACGTAGATTGAAAGGCCGGATGCCAAGCGCGTCCGGCCTTTTGCATTTCCGCCCGAGATTGCAGCGCCTTCATCAAGAACATGAAGGAAACGAATTTGCCAATTCCCGCCTGTCATGGCAGGACAAACCCAACCGCCGCGCCCGACGCGGCCCTTTGCATTTGACGAGGCCCTTATGACCGCCCCGAAAACCGACGCGCTGAGCCGCCTTCTGGAAACCCGCGATTGGCTGATGGCCGATGGCGCGACCGGCACCAACCTGTTCAACATGGGGCTGGCCTCGGGCGATGCGCCGGAACTGTGGAATGCCGACGAGCCCGCGAAGATCGCGAAGCTTTATTCGCTGGCCGTCGAAGCGGGCTCGGACCTGTTTCTCACCAACAGCTTCGGCGGCAATGCCTCGCGGCTGAAACTGCACAACGCGCAGAACCGCGTGCGCGAGCTCAACCGCCTCGCCGCCGAGATCGGCCGGGATGTGGCCGACAAGCAGTCGCGTCCCGTGATCGTTGCGGGCTCGATGGGCCCGACCGGCGAGATTTTCGCGCCGATGGGCACTCTGACGCATGAGTTGGCGGTCGAGATGTTCCACGAACAGGCCGAGGGCTTGAAAGAAGGCGGCGCGGATATCCTCTGGGTCGAGACGATCTCGGCGCAGGAAGAATACAAGGCCGCCGCCGAAGCCTGCCATCTGGCGGGCATGCCTTGGTGCGGCACGATGAGCTTCGACACGGCAGGCCGCACGATGATGGGCCTGACCTCGCAGGCGATGGTCTCGATGGTCGAAAAGCTGGCTCACCCGCCGCTGGCCTTCGGCGCGAATTGCGGCGTCGGCGCGTCCGACCTGCTGCGTACCGTTCTGGGCTTTGCCGCCACCGGGACCGAGCGCCCGATCATCGCCAAGGGCAATGCGGGCATCCCGAAATATGTCGACGGTCACATCCATTACGACGGCACGCCCGAGCTGATGGCGGAATATGCGGTGATGGCGCGCGATTGCGGCGCGACGATCATCGGCGGCTGCTGCGGCACGATGGCCGAGCATCTGGTGGCGATGCGCGAGGCGCTGGAGACGCGTCCGCGCGGCGAGCGCCCGACGCTCGATCAGATTTCCTCGGTACTCGGCGGGTTCTCGTCGGAGGATGACGGGCTGAGCGGGGATGCGCCCAAGCGTGAACGTCGGGGCCGTCGCCGCAGCTAAGCGCGGTGTGAGGGGCTCTGCCCCTCGGCCTTGCGGCCTCACCCCGGGATATTTGAACCAACACGAAGGAAGGGCCGGGGTTTCCCGGCGGATGGAGCATGCACGCGTCTCAGACGAGATCAGAACAGTTCGAGCTGATCGCCCGGCCGGGGCGGTACGCGGAACTGCGTCACGTCGAGATCGGGCAGATGACGCGAGAAGCCCAGCCGCTTGCAGCTCAGTTTGAACCGCTGCTGCAACAGTTCCGCCATCTCGCCCTCGCCTTTCATCCGCTCGCCGAAGCGCGGATCGTTGAGCTTGCCGCCGCGCATGTCGCGGATCCGGCCCAGCACCTTCTCGACCTTGCCGGGGTGATGCCGCTCCATCCAGTCGGCGAAAAGCGGCGCCACCTCATGCGGCAGCCGCACCGGCATCATCGAGGCGGCTTTAGCCCCTGCCCTGCGCGCCTCGGTCAGGATCGCTTCCAGCTCGTGATCGGTGAGCCCCGGGATCATCGGGGCGGCCATGACGCGCACCGGGACACCGGCGCGCGAGAGTTCGCGGATCATGCGGATGCGGGTCGGCGGGCTGGGTGCGCGCGGCTCCAGATCGCGGGCGAGTTTGGCGTCGAGCGTCGTGACCGACACGCCGACCTGCGCCAATCCGGCCTCGGCCATCGGCGCGAGGATGTCGAGATCGCGCAGAATGGTCGAGCCGCGGGTGACGATGGAGACCGGGTGGCGATAGGCCTGCAGCACTTCCAGCACGGCGCGCATGATCTCCATCTTGCGCTCGAGCGGCTGGTAGGGATCGGTATTCGTGCCGATGGCGAGCACGTTCGGACGGTAGCTTTTCTTGCGCAGCTCGTCTTCGAGTACTTGCGGCGCCTCCGGCCGTGCGATCAGCCGGGTCTCGAAATCCAAGCCCGCCGAGAGGCCGAGATAGCCGTGGCTGGGCCGCGCGAAGCAGTAGATGCAGCCATGCTCGCAGCCGCGATAGGGATTGAGCGAGCGCTCGAAGGGCACATCGGGCGACTGGTTGCGGGTGATGACGGAGCGCGGACGCTCCACCGAGACCTCGGTGCGGGTCAGGCGCTCCTCTTCGGGGATGTCCCAGCCGTCATGCTCGGGCGCACGGGCGAAGGGCTCGAACCGGCCCACGGGGCGCGCCGCAGCACCGCGCGCGCGCAGACGCTCGGACGGGGGCGCGGGGGGAAGATCGAATGGCAGACTCATGCCCGGAATTTAGAACGAAATGGGAACATTTGCCAAGTAGAGTCCGGATGCGGACCCACCAACACCATGCGAGGTCGGACAAAACACCGCGCATGTCGCAAATCGCCAAGACTTGACGGGGCCACGGCCTCACCACAGGGTAACACCGGCTAGCAGGAGACTATTGGACATGGCCGAAGACGACGACGATATCATCCTCTCGGAACTCGACGACGACGAGCTCACCGCGCAGATGATGGATGACCTCTATGACGGTCTCAAGGAAGAGATCGAAGAGGCTACCCACATCCTGCTCGATCGCGGCTGGACGCCGTATGACATCCTGACCAAGGCCCTCGTCGCGGGCATGACCATCGTGGGCAACGACTTCCGCGACGGTATCCTGTTCGTGCCGGAAGTGCTGCTGGCGGCGAATGCGATGAAGGGCGGCATGGCCATCCTCAAGCCGCTGCTAGTCGAGACCGGCGCACCGCGCATGGGCAAGATGGTCATCGGGACGGTGAAGGGCGATATCCACGATATCGGCAAGAACCTCGTTGCGATGATGATGGAAGGCGCAGGCTTCGAGATCGTCGATCTGGGGATCAACAACCCGGTCGAGAACTACCTCGAAGCGATCGCGCGCGAAGAGGCCGACATCCTCGGCATGTCCGCGCTGCTGACCACCACGATGCCCTATATGAAGGTCGTGATCGACACGATGAAGGAACAGGGCATCCGCGACGATTACATCGTTCTGGTGGGCGGTGCGCCGCTCAACGAGGAATTCGGCAAGGCGATCGGCGCCGACGCCTATTGCCGCGATGCCGCCGTGGCGGTTGAGACGGCGAAAGATTTCATCGCTCGCAAGCACAACCAGATGAGCGCCTGATCGCCGTTCGCGCGCGCAACTTGGCTGATATGCATGGAGAAGGCCCCGATTTTTTCATCGGGGCCTTTTCATGTGCGCTTCCCCGCCCCATACTTGAAGAGAAGGGGGAAACGCGAAATGCCGCTGCCACATTTTCTGCTGCTGATCCTGTTTGTGATCGTTCTGGCGGGCTTGACGATCTGGGCCTTTGCCGCTTCGGGCGTGCCGATGGCGATGCTCGGGCTGATGGTTCTCGTCGCAGCAGGCGTTGCCCGGATGATGGCACGGGTGGAATGACCGCCCAGAGAGGTGCCTCGCTTCCCGGCGACACGACCTTATCCGAAAATGGTTTAGCTCCCGAGGGCTCGGGGCGTCTTCTGCTGATCGCCTGCGGGGCGCTGGCGCGGGAGATTCTCGCGCTCAAGCGGATCAATGGCTGGGATCACATCGACCTGACCTGCCTGCCCGCCAATCTGCACCTATACCCCGAGAAGATCACCGCCGCCGTCGAAGAGGCGGTGCTGCGCTATCGCGACCAATATGACGATATCTTCGTGGTCTATGCCGATTGCGGCACGGGCGGGAAATTGTTGGAAAAGTGCAAGTCTTTGGGGGTCGAGATGGTCGAAGGCCCCCATTGTTATTCGTTTTTTGAAGGCAACGCCGCTTTCGCTGAAACTGCGGAAGACGAAATCACGGCCTTCTATCTCACCGATTTCCTGACCCGTCAGTTCGACGCTTTCGTCTGGAAGCCGATGGGCTTCGACCGTCACCCGGAGCTGATCCCGATGATGTTCGGCAATTACGACCGGCTGATCTATCAGGCCCAGACCGACGATCCCGCGCTCGACGCGAAGGCGCGTGAGGCCGCGGAGCGGCTCGGCCTGCGCTATGAGCGGCGTTTTACGGGCTATGGCGATCTGGCCACCAGTCTCGCCAAATTTGCCACGAAATCGGGCAATCCGGCTTAATCCTCTTTGAATTTTTCTTAAAACCCGACCTGCGGGGCTTGGCATCGCTACGTCACCCGGGTATTGGCTTCGCCAAATCTCACATCCCTCCGGCCCGCCCCTCCCCGGTCGCGGGCCTTTCTAATTGCAGGACAACCGTATGACCTTGTCGCAATGGCGCAGCCAGTGGACTGGCAACTACCGCGCTGACATTCTCTCCGGTCTCGTGGTGGCGCTCGCGCTGATCCCCGAGGCCATCGCTTTCTCGATCATCGCGGGCGTGGACCCGAAAGTGGGCCTCTACGCCTCCTTCATGATCGCCACGATCACCGCTTTCTTCGGTGGCCGCCCGGGTATGATCTCGGCCGCAACCGCCGCAACCGCCGTGCTGATGGGCACCTTGGTGCGCAGCTACGGGCTCGATTACCTGCTGGCCGCGACGGTGCTGGCGGGCGTGCTTCAGGTGATTGCCGGGGCGCTGAACCTCGGGACGGTGATGCGCTTCGTGTCGAAATCGGTGATGACGGGCTTCGTGAACGCGCTCGCCATCCTGATCTTCATGGCGCAATGGCCCGAGCTGAACCCGGCCAATGTGCCGGTCGTGGCGACCTATGCGCTGGTGGCACTTGGCCTTGCGATTATCTACCTGCTGCCGCGCTTCTTCCGCGCCATTCCCTCGCCGCTGATCGCGATCCTCGTTCTCAGCGCGGTCTCGATGGGGCTGGGGCTCAACGACGTGCACACGGTGTCCGACATGGGCGCCCTGCCCGATCAGCTGCCCTCGCTGCTGATCCCCAACGTGCCGTTCACCTTCGAGACGCTGCAGATCATCCTGCCCTATTCGGTGGGCGTGGCGGTCGTCGGCCTTCTGGAAAGCCTGATGACGCAGAACATCGTCGACGAGATGACCGACACCCGCTCGGACCGTCGTCAGGAATGCTTCGGTCAGGGCATCGCCAATTTCTGCACCGGCTTCATCGGCGGCATGGCGGGTTGCGCGATGATCGGCCAGTCGGTGATCAACGTCACCTCGGGCGGGCGCACGCGCCTTTCGACCCTCACCGCGGGGATCGCGCTTTTGATCTTCTGCGTGGTGCTGGGCGAATGGGTGGGCCGCATCCCGATGCCCGCGCTGGTGGCGATCATGATCATGGTGTCGATCGGCACGTTCAGCTGGGCCTCGCTGGGTCAGCTGCGCACGATGCCGATGTCGTCCAACGTGGTGATGCTGGCCACCGTCGCTTTTGTCGTCGCAACGCATAACCTCGCGATCGGGGTGCTCGTGGGCGTGCTGCTCTCGGGGATCTTCTTCGCGGGCAAGATCGCGCGGATGACCGAGATCACCTCGCGCTACAACGAGGCGCATCACCTGCGGACCTATTACATCAAGGGCCAGATCTTCTTCGCGACCGTGGAAGAGTTCAACCGCGCTTTCGACTTCCAGGAGAAGCTCGACCGCGTGGTGATCGACCTGACCCATGCCCATATCTGGGATATCTCTTCGGTCTCGGCGCTCGACCGGGCGGTGGGCAAGTTCCGGATGTCCGGCACGGATGTGAAGGTCGTGGGCATGAACCACGCGACCGAGACGATCATCGACAAGCTGTCGAATGGCGGTCAGGTCGCGGCGGGACACTGAGGCATTCGGAGGGGGCTCTGCCCCCGCTTGCTGCGCAAGCCCCCCCGGGATATTTTCACCAATACGAAGACGGGCGTGCCGGAGACGGCGCGCCCTTTTGCTTAGGCTTCCAGCTCGGTGTCCCAGTAGAGGAAGTCCATCCAGCTTTCATGCAGATAGCCCGGCGGGAAGCGACGCCCGATGCGCAGCATATCCTCGGGCTGAGGCTGGCGCGCGGGCTTGAGAAGATGCATCCCGGAGCGTTCCAGCGGCTTGTTGGCCTTGCGCAGGTTGCACGGCGCGCAGGCGGCCACGACATTCTCCCAGCTGGTGATTCCACCACGCGAGCGCGGGATCACATGGTCGAAGGTCAGATCGCCCCGCTTGCCGCAATACTGGCACTTGAATTCGTCCCTCAGAAAAAGATTGAAGCGCGTGAAAGCCACGCGCTTCTGGGGTCGGACATATTCTTTGAGGACGACGACGGAGGGGATTTTGAAGGCCTGCCTCTGGCTGCGCACCACCTCTTCGTATTCGGCGAGGATCGTCACCCTGTCGAGGAAGACCGCTTTTATCGCCTCCTGCCAAGGCCATAGCGAGAGCGGGTAATAGGAGAGCGGCCGGAAATCGGCGTTGAGCACCAGTGCCGGGTGCTGTCTCAGCGCCGCCGGTTCGCGGGTGAATTGGGTTCGAAAATTCGTCCTGTCGCACTCGTCCAGCATGGGTGACTCCGTCCTCGCCCTGTCGCCTGCCTCGGCTCAGGGGCGGGGTCCGCCCCTGCCTTATCCATGACTATATATGGCGTTCGCGATCTGGCAAGCCTCTTGATCTCGCGATTGCTGCCATGCGGCA
Source organism: Thioclava sp. PTB-PU3-1 (assembly GCF_055666785.1). Classification (NCBI taxonomy): domain Bacteria; kingdom Pseudomonadati; phylum Pseudomonadota; class Alphaproteobacteria; order Rhodobacterales; family Paracoccaceae; genus Thioclava; species Thioclava sp. PTB-PU3-1. The sequence continues at coordinate 312,874 of NZ_JBVNVL010000001.1, forward strand.
TGGGTAGCAAACAGCCATGACAAAGAAATGACGCTGCGCGAGCGTTTGGCAAGGTTGCAGGTGCCGCGGCGATCGGCGGCCGCGGGCATCTCAGCCCGGCAGTTTGTCTTGCAGGAAGGACAGAGCGACCGACAGCCCGTCGGGCGCGATCCCGTGGCCAGTGCCCTTCATCACATGGGCATAGGTATCGAACCCCGCCGAGACCAGCGCATCGCCTGCCTTGCCCATATCGGCGAAGGGCACGACCGGATCCTGATCGCCATGGATCAGCAGAACCGGCGGCTTGGAGATCGCCTCAGTGCCCAAGGCTTCCGGGCGCAGAAGACGGCCCGAGAAGGCCACCAGCCCCGCGACAGGCTCGGCCCGGCGCGGCAACACTTCGAGCGCGGTCATCGTGCCTTGCGAGAAGCCGATCACGGCGAGCTGCGCGGGCGTCAGCCCCTGCTCTTCCAGCACGGAATCGAGGAAGGCATCCACGTCCGCGGCAGCGTCCTTGAGACCTTGGGCGGATTCCGCTTCGCTGGAATTGTCGATCCAGGGAATCGGGAACCATTGCCGCCCGTAAGGCGCCGCGCGGCAGGGCTCGGGCGCGTCGGGCGCGAGAAACAACGTGTCGGGCATGTGCTGGCCTAGCGGATCGGCGAGGCCCAGAAGGTCCGCCCCGTCGGCACCATAGCCGTGCAGGAACACCACGGCGGATTTCACCACCCCCGATTGCGGCTCTTTGCGTCCGGCTTCCAGCTTGCGGGTCATGGGGCAACTCCTTCACGATCTTTACAGGCCGCGTAATAGGCCCAGAGGCCGCGCGCCGCAACCGCGCGCCACGGCGACCAGGCTGCCGATAGCTCATTGAATTGCTTGCGCTTGGGCCGCTCGGCCAAATCGAACAGGAGCCGCGCCCCCTCGGCCAGCGCCAGATCGTCCACCGCGAAGACATCGGCGCGGCCGAGCGCGAAGATGAGATACATCTCCACCGTCCAGCGCCCGATGCCGGGGATCGGCAGAAGCTGGGCGACCACCTCCTCGTCGGGCATGGCGCGCAGACCCTCGAAATCGACGCCGGAATTGGAGAGCGCCTGCAGGTAGCGCACTTTCTGGCGCGAGAGGCCACAGGCGCGCAGGTCCTCTTCCGAGGCGCCCGCGATGGAGACCGGATCGCCATAGCCCGCGCCGATCACCTTGTTGCGGATCGAGTTGGCGGCGGCGACGGAGACCTGCTGGCCGATGATCGCATCGCGCAGCGCCTCGAACCCGTCCTCGCGGCGGCGTAGAGGCCACGGCCCCGTCAGCGCGCAAACCTCGGCAAAACGCGGCTCTGTGCGGCAGAGAAATTCGGTGCCCTCGGCGATATCGTCTTCGCAGGTAATGATACGTCCAACCATGCGCGACACCCTGCCTCATGCCGCGCCCGCTTGCCAGCCCCCAATCGCCACGCTAGCAAGCTGTCATGAGTGACATGACCGCCCCTCCCGCCTCTCGCGAAAAGCGCAATACGATCGTGCTGGTTCTGGCCCAGGCGCTTCTGGGCGCGCAGATGCCGATGATCTTCACGGTGGGCGGTCTTGCGGGCCAGATGCTCTCGCCCAATCCCTGCCTCGCGACGCTGCCCTTGTCGCTGATCATTCTGGGCTCGGTCCTCTCGGCGCAGCCGATGTCGGAATTCATGGCCGCGAAAGGGCGTCGCGCAGGCTTCATCCTCGCCAACGCGATGGGGGCGCTGGGGGCGGCGACCGCGGCCTATGCGCTCTATCATGGGTCATTTGCGCTGTTCATGCTGGGGTCGTTCTTCACCGGCACCTATATGTCGGCGCAGGGGTTTTACCGGTTCGCGGCGACCGATACCGCCAGCACGGAGTTCCAGCCCAAGGCGATCTCCTATGTGATGGCGGGCGGGCTTGTGGCCGCGATCATCGGCCCACAGCTGGTGAAGGTCACGAGCGAGGCGATGGTCGTGCCATTCATGGCGACATATCTCGCGATCATCGGGATCAATGCGCTCGGGCCGATCCTGTTTTCCTTCCTCGACATCCCGGCTCCGGGGCGGCGCAAGAAGCACGAACATCACGAGGGCCGCACCCGGCGCGAGCTGCTGAAAGACCCGGTGATCCTCGTCGCGATGATCTGCGCCATGGTCTCTTATGCGCTGATGAACCTCGTGATGACTTCGACACCGCTGGCCGTGGTCGGCTGCGGGTTCGAGCAAGGCGACGCGGCCAATATCGTCTCGGCCCACGTGCTGGCGATGTATCTGCCGAGCTTCTTCACCGGCCACCTGATCGCGCGCTTCGGCAAAGAGGTGATCGTGGGCACCGGCCTCGTGATTCTCGCGGCCTCCGGCGCTGTGGCGCTGACCGGGGTCGATCTGGACCAGTTCTACATCTCCCTGATGCTGCTGGGGCTGGGTTGGAACTTCGGCTTCATCGGCGCGACCTCGATGCTCGCCTCCGCCCATAGCCCCGAAGAGCGCGGCCATGTGCAGGGGATGAACGATTTCGTCGTCTTCGGTGGCGTCTTCCTCGCCTCGCTCGCCTCGGGCGGGCTGATGAACTGCACCCAGAGCGGTAGTGCCCAAGCGGGCTGGCAGGCGGTCAACCTCGCGATGATCCCCTTCCTGACGCTGGCGGGCGCCGCGCTGATCTGGCTGGTGCTGCGCCCGAAAGAGACCCGCTAAAGGGGGCGCCGCGCGCCCCTTCGGCTTGGCGAAAATATCCCGGGGTGGGAATTCGCGGCAGCGAATGGAGAGGCGGCGCCCCTCCGACAACGGTTCAATTCAGAGTAAGGCTTCAAGCCAGCTTGGCGATGCGCTCTTCGAGCACGTCGAAGGGCACGCCCGGCTCGTCCTTGGCGCAGCGGATCACCAGCGAGGTCTTCACGCTAGCCACGTTCTCGGCGGCGGTGAGTTGGCCGGTCAGGAAGCTCTGGAAGCTCGAGAGGTCCGGCGCCACGCATTTCAGCACGAAATCGATCTCGCCATTGAGCATGTGGCACTCGCGCACGAGCGGCCATTCGCGACAGCGCGACTCGAAGTTCGACAGGTCCGCTTCGGCCTGGCTGTGCAGGCGCACCATCGCGAAGACCTGCACTTCGAAACCCAGCTCGCGCGGGTTCACGTCGGCATGGTAGCCACGGATGTAGCCCGCCTCTTCGAGCGTGCGCACGCGGCGCAGGCAGGGCGGGGCCGAAATGCCCACACGCTTGGCCAGTTCGACATTCGTCATCCGCCCGTCCGCCTGCAGTTCGGCAAGGATTTTACGGTCGATGTCGTCGAGCCGGGAGGTGGGCATGTTGAAATAATCCTTCGTGGGTTGCGGCAGAACTTACCGCTGGAAGAGAGGATGCGCAATAATATTTCGCGGACTGCTCCGCAAGTGCTATTTGTCGCGGAAAGCGGGGGCTTTTCGGCGGGCCTCGCTCCGACTATATCCGTCGGGCAGAATTCCAAGGAGGCAGGCATGTCCGAGACGAAGAAAACCAAGGTTCTGATCATCGGCTCCGGCCCTGCGGGCTACACGGCGGCGGTCTACGCGTCGCGTGCGATGCTCGAGCCGGTTCTGGTGCAAGGCATGCAGCCGGGCGGCCAGCTGACCATCACGACCGAGGTCGAGAACTGGCCCGGCGAGAGCGAGATTCAGGGCCCCGACCTGATGGTGAAGATGGAAGAGCATGCCCGCGCGATGGGCACCGAGATCATCATGGACATGATCACCGAGCTCGACACCTCGAAGCGTCCCTTCGTGGCGAAAGGCGATTCGGGCACGACCTACGAGGCCGCGGCGGTGATCCTCGCCACCGGGGCGCAGGCGAAATGGCTTGGCCTGCCCTCGGAAGAGAAGTTCAAGGGCTTCGGCGTCTCGGCCTGCGCGACCTGTGACGGGTTCTTCTATCGCGGCAAGGAAGTCGTGGTGATCGGCGGCGGCAACACCGCCGTGGAAGAGGCGCTGTTTCTGACCAATTTCGCCTCCAAGGTGACACTGATCCACCGCCGCGACACGCTGCGCTCGGAGAAGATCCTGCAGGATCGGCTGTTCAAGAACCCCAAGGTCGAGATCGAGTGGAATCACACGGTCGAGGAAATCCTCGGCGACGAAAATCCGCTCGGCGTGACCGGTGTGCGGGTGAAATCCACCACCGATGGGTCTGAGAAGGTCATCCCCTGCGATGGGTTCTTCGTGGCGATCGGGCACGCGCCCTCGTCCGAACTCGTGAAGGACAGCCTGAAGATGCAATCGGGCGGCTATGTCTGGGTGGAGCCGGGTTCGACCCGCACGTCCACCCCCGGCATCTTCGCGGCCGGTGATCTCACCGATCACACCTATCGTCAGGCGGTCACCTCCGCCGGTATGGGCTGCATGGCCGCGCTCGACGCCGAGAAGTTCCTCGCCGAGCAGGGCGAAGCTGAGTGATCCCTTTCCACGGCACGGTCTGGCGGATCCTCTCTGCCGACCGTGCCGAGGAGGCTTGCGAACCGGCCCGCCATCCGGAGGGCCGGTTTCATTATTCCGGGCAGGTCGCACTTTATGCCTCGCTGAGTGCGGAGGGGGCTGCCGTGGCGCTCCGGCGCTATGTGCGGACCGCTGACCCGCCGCGGGTGATCGTGCCGCTAGAGATCATGACAGAGGCGATGGACGACCTGCGCGGCACGCCCGATCAGGCGGCGGCGTCCGTGGTCTGGCAAGATAACCGGGCAAGCGGCGCGCCCTCGCCCACTTGGCGCTTCTCGGATCGGGCACGCGAGGGTGGCGCACAGGGGCTGCTCTACGCCTCGCGCTCACGCCCCGATCTGAGCCACCTGGTCCTGTTCGAGGTCTCGTCCGCAACAGTGCGGCAGGCGGGCCCTGCGCAACCGTGGCACCCGCCCTACCCCATCCCATCTGCGTGAGACGTCATTGCACCGTCGCGCGCCCCCTCTAGGGTAAAGTCAAACAGGAGGAGGCCGCTCATGCGCTGGCGCGGGGTCAATCACGTCGAATTTTCGGTGCTCGACTATGAAAGATCGATCGCCTTCTACGATGCGATGTTCGGATGGCTTGGATATAAAAGCTTCTGGACGCTCGATATCGGCTATCGGTCGACCTATTACATGGCGCGCTTCCCGATGCCGCATTCCTATATCGGCATTCAGCCCGCACATTCGGGCGAGAAACTGGATCACGAAGCGCGGGCCGTGGGCATCCATCACATTGCGCTCTGGGCGAAGTCACGCGCCGAGGTGGATGCGTTTCACCGCGATTTCCTGATCCCGCGCGGGCTGTCGGTCACGGACGCCCCGCAGGAATATTCCGTTTATGCGCCGGGCTATTACGCGGTCTTCTTCGACGATCCGATCAACGGCATTCACTGGGAACTGGCGCATATCCCGCGCATTCCGGGCCTTGGGGCGATCGCTAGGTTCCGCGCGGCCTTGAGAGCCGCGCAGAAAGAACATTCGGAATGGAACGGCCCGCCCGAGAAGATCGCGTTTCGCGACCTGCCCGGACGGCGCTGAACTTCGGCGCTGATTACGCCAGATGACCGAGGAAGGCGTCGATTTCCTCGGGCGTCGTGGCCCAGGAACAGACCAGTCGCGCGGCCAGAAGCTCGTCCTCGGGCCCTTCCAGCGACTGGTCGAACGGCCAGAGGTAGTAATAGGCCCCCGCCGCATTCGCGCGCTTATGCGCCCCGCGCGGCAGGGCTGCGAAGACCGCGTTGGCCTGCGTCGGGTGAATCAGTTTCGCGCCCTCGATCTGGCCGATGCCTTCCGAGAGTTTGCGTGCCATTTCATTGGCATGCCGCGCGGTCTTCAACCAAAGATCATCGGCCAGATAGGCCTGCATCTGGGCCCCCAGGAAGCGGTGTTTCGAGAAGAGATGGCCGCCGCGCTTGCGGCGCAACTCGAATTCCCAGGCACGTTTGGGATCGAAAATCACCACCGCTTCGACGCCCATGCAGCCGTTCTTCGTGCCGCCGAAGCTGAGCACGTCGACGCCCGCCTTCCACGTCATCTCCGCCGGCGTGCAGCCCGCGGAAACCAGCGCATTGGCAAAACGTGCGCCGTCCATATGCACAGGCAGATGGAAGCGGCGGGCGACATCGCTCAGGGCTTTCACATCCTCGGGCGAATAGACCGCGCCCGCCTCGGTCGAGTTGGTGATCGAGACCATGCCGCGCTGCACGTTATGGATGCCGCCGCGCCCGGTATGCGCGATGGTGCGCGCGAGCGCGTCGGGGTCCATCTTGGCATCCGGCCCGTCGACCAGAACCAGCTTCGAGCCGCCGGTGTAGAATTCGGGCGCGCCGCATTCGTCTTCCTCGATATGGGCGTTGCGATGGCAGAAGATCGCGCCCCAGGGCTGGGTCAGCACCGCGCAGGAGAGCGCATTGGCCGCCGTCCCGGTCGCGACGAGATAGACACGCGCTTCGGGCGCCTCGAAGATCTCGCGAATCTTCGCCTGCACGCCTTCGGTGATCGGGTCGTCGCCATAGGAATGCACATGCCCTTCATTCGCGGCCATGAGGCCCTCGAGAATGGCGGGATGGGCACCGGACGTGTTGTCGGAGGCAAAATTCATGAGAGATCCTCGATCGTGTATTCGTCCCATTCTTCTTCGGGCACTTCGAATTCGGGCACGGTCCAGCCGCGCACGCTTTCTCCGGCCTCATGGACCGTCTCGCGCGAGCCCGAGATCAGGTAGTGCCAGTCATGCAGAGGCTTGTCTTCGAAGCGCAGCCGGTAGGCGCAGGTCGCGGGCATCCAATAGGCGATCTTGTGGATCGTCTTGGGGCTGAGCGTGACGCATTCGGGAACGAACTGGTGGCGAATGTCATATTGCGTGCAGCTGCAGCTCTCGCCATCGAGAAGCCTGCAGGCGACGCGGGTGAAGACGACCTCGCCCGTATCCTCGTATTCGAGCTTGTTCAGGCAGCATTTGCCGCAGCCATCGCACAGCGCCTCCCATTCGGGGGCGGTGAGCTTTTTCAGCGGCAGTTTCCAGAACTCGGGGCGCAGTTTGGTCATGGCGCGGAAAATGGGGCAGCGGCGGGCAAATGGAAAGGGCAGATCGGCGGATCGTGAGCGGATCTGCGATTTGGACATGGCGGGACGGGCAGACCGACGACTTTTGGCGCGGGGCGACCAGCCCCGGGCCGCGCCCGACCTCCCCCCGGGAGGGCGCATTGGCGATGGTGTCGCGGGTTCAAGCGTCATCCGGGCTTGCGAGATAAAGCGCCCAGCCACTGGCGACATAAAGCGCCCGCCCGAGGTCGGGCGCGACCCTCAGCGCTCGGCCAGTATCTCCCGCGCGCGGGCGCAATCGGCATCCATCTGCGCGACCAGCGCCTCGACGCCGTCGAACTTCATCTCGGGGCGCAGGAATTCGACCAGCGCGACCGAGACATGCTCGTCGTAGAGATCGCCTTTGAAATCGAAGACGAAGGTTTCGAGGTTCGGGGTGTTCTCGCCGAACATCGGGCGCACGCCGAGGCTCGCAGCGCCGGTATAGCTGCCCTTATGCGGCCCGGTCAGCACGTCGAACTTCACCGCATAGACGCCGAGCTTGGGCAGATGCAGCCCGGCCATCGACATATTCGCGGTCGGATAGCCCAGATCGCGGCCGCGCTTGTCGCCATGCAGCACCGCGCCCTCGATCCGGTGCAAGTGGCCCAGCATCGCCGCGGCGTCCTCGGGGCGGCCTTCGGCCAGTGCGGTGCGGATCGCGGTCGAGGACGCCTCCACCCCCTCGACATGCAGAAGCGGCGCGACGGTGACCTCGAAGCCGTATTTCGCGCCCAGCTCCGTCAGCATGGCCGTGTCGCCCTCGCGCCCCTTGCCGAAGCGGAAATCGCCACCCACCGCGACATGGGTCACGCCCAGACCTTCAGCCAGCACTTCGCGGGCGAAAGCGTCGGCGCTCATATCGGCCAGTTCTTCGTTGAAGGGCAGCTCATAGAGCCGCTCGACCCCGAGCTTGGCGAGCCGGTTGGCGCGCGCCTCGGGGTTCATCAGCCGGAAGGGCGGCAGGGTCTTGCCCGCCCGGGCTGCGAAGAATTCGCGGGGATGCGGCTCGAAGGTGATGACGCCCAGCGGCGCATCTTTCCCGCGCGCCTGATCGATCACCGATTGATGGCCGAGATGGATGCCGTCGAAATTGCCCATCGCGACGGAGGCCCCGCGCGCGGATTTCTCCAGCGATTTCCAAGTGGTCAAGCGTTTCATCCACCCCGCCCTCCGGCGAGGTCGCCGGGTCAGTCGAACTTGCGCGAGGGCGCCAGAACCAGCGCCTCGCCTTTCACGACCACCGTATCGCCCACCGCGCAGTGGGTTTCAAGCGTGACACGGCGACGCGAATGGTCGATCGCCGTCACCTTCACCTCGGCATAGACCACATCGCCGGGACGCACGGGGGCCATGAATTTCAGCGACTGGCCCAGATAGACCGTGCCGTGACCGGGAAGCTGCTCGCCGATCACCGCCGAGATCAGCCCCGCGGTCAGCATGCCATGCGCGATTCGACCCTCGAAAATGGTGTCTTGCGCATAGGCATCGTCCAGATGGACGGGATTATGGTCGGTGGAGACCTCCGCGAACATCTCGATGTCGCGGTCGGTGACCTCCTTGCGGAGGTAGCGCACCATGCCGATTTCCAGATCTTCGATGCAGATCGTGCCACGGGGCAGGTTGTCGAGCATATCCATAGGTCCCAGCCGGAAGTTCATGTTGCACTGCGGCATAGCACATGCGGCAGAGCACAGGCAAGACGCCTGCGCAACTTTTTTACCCTACCGCAACAAAAGGCGCAACAAAGTTACCGCCTGAATTTTGCGCTCCGCTCAGGTCAGCTGACCCATCGTGTAGAGCGGGTCGCGCTGACGCGCCTCCAGCCAGGTGCGCAGCAATTCGGGATTGGGGTTCTGCGGATCGGCCCCGAACTGGTCATGCGCCAGACCGCTGGAGATGAAGAGGCAATCGATCCCCTCGCCCGCAGCGCCGGCCACATCGGTATTGATCCCGTCTCCGATGGCGAGGATGCGCGCATCCTCCGCGCCGCCCAGACGGCTCAGCTTGCGCCGCGCGAGATCGTAGATCGGCGGATGGGGCTTGCCAAAATACATCGCCTCGCCGCCCATTTCCTCATAGAGCGCAGCCAGCGCGCCCGCGCAGTAGATGCGCTTGTCGCCCAGATCGACGACGATATCGGGGTTCGCGCAGAGCATCGGCAGTTCCCGCATCTTCGCGAGCAGGAACTTCGGGCGGTAATCCTCGGGGACTTCATTCACCTCGTCGAAGGGGCCGGTGCAGACGATGCCCTCGGCCTCGTCGAAATCGACACGGGTGATCTCGGCCTGCCCCTGCCATTCCTCGGGCACCTCGGTGAAGAACCCGTCATCCTTGGACGGGCCCAGATGCCAGACCTTCTTGCCCACGGCGCCCGCGAACATCGCATCCTGTGCGGCATCGCCGGAGGAGACGACGAGATCATAGGCGTCACGCGGACAGCCCAGCCGATCGAGCGACTCCATCACGAATTTCGCGGGCCGCGGAGCGTTGGTCAGAAGCACGACCTTGCCGCCCTTCGCACGAAACGCCTGCAGCGCCTCGACCGCTTCGGGAAACGCCTTAACTCCGTTATGAAGGCAGCCCCAGAGGTCGCAGAACAGCGCGTCATAGGGATCGGAAATCTCGGACAGCGAAGAGATGATGCGGGTCATGGCGGCCTTTCGTCAGCAGGGTTTGGCGCGGACGGAGCCCCCCGCAGGCGGGGGCCGCGCGCTTACCGAAGCTATATGGCACGGGCGTGACCGAAGGCAAAGCGGTCGGCCGCTCAGTCCTCCTCCGTCGCGGCACCGTAACCGTAGCCATAGGCGTAGCCGTATTCGGGGGCGGCGAAGCGGAATTTGTTGACCACGACGCCCATGACATTGGTGCGTTCGGCCAGCTCACGCTCGCAGATGTCGATTTCCTGAATCGTGGTCTCTTCGGTCGCGGCGATGATCAGCACGCAATCGACATGGGCGGCGAGCGAGAGCGTATCGTCGCTGACCAGCACCGGCGCGGTGTCGAAGATCATCAGGTCGGGGGCGTAGATCGTCTCGATCCGCTCGAGCGCCTCGGCAGCGCGGCGCGACTGGATCAGTTCGGCCGGGGTCTCCACCGGCTTGCTATTCGCGCCAATCGCGAGGTTGCCGCCCAGCCGCAACGCGTGATCGGCAAACTCGGCCGTACCTGCGAGCACTTCGGAGATCTGCGGCCCGCGCGGCGCGTCGAGCAGCTTCAACAGCGAGGGCTTGCGGAAATCGGCCTCGATGAGCAGCGTGTGCCGTTCTTCCTGCCGTGCGAGGCTGAGCGCAAGATTGAGCGCGACGGTCGATTTCCCGCAGCCCGCCGAGGGCGAGGTGATCGCCAGCCGCCGCCAGCCATTGGCCCGCATCTGCTGCACGATCTTGGTGCGCATCAGGTCGATCGGGGCGCTCTCGGCGCTGCCATCGGGGCTGACGATGCGCTTGCCGCGCAGCCGCCCCAAATTCGGGGCGATCGGTGTCAGCGCCTGCCACGCGCCCGCCGCGATGCCGTCGCTGCCGGGGGCGACCTGCGCCCGGACCGAAGGCTCGGACGCCGCGCGGCCCGTGCGGGCGGCGCGCGCCTTGGCAATCGCGTCTCGCAATCTTTCCGCCATCTCTCGCCTCCTTGCCTCAGAACAGCCGGTCGAGCGGCATGTAGAACGCGCCGAACAGCACCACGACCGCAACGAAAGCCGCGCCGACCATCGAGCCGGAGACCAGCACCTTGCGGCGACGGCGGCGCGCGTCTTCGGGCGTGCTCAGATAGGGCAGCGTCGCGAAAGCCGAGATTCCCAGATGGCGCTGCAGATCCTCGGGGCGGCGGATTCCGGTGCTGAGCAATTCGCGCAGCGCAATCGCCACGAGACCAAGCAACAGCCCCACCCCGACGCCTGCCAGCGCGAGCGTCTTGCGATTGGGTTTTACCGGCTCTCCCGGCGCGACCGCCTGATCGATCACGGTCAGCTTCTCGCCCTTGGCCAGCGACTCGATCGTATCGCCCGTCTCGGCAACGGCGCGCGCTTTCACGGCGCTGTCGTATTGATCGGCGAGATTGTCGTGATCGCGGCGCAGCGCCTCGAGCGCCGATGCGTTAGCGGGCACTTTCGCAATCGCCTCGCGGAGTTGCGCGATTTTCAGATCGGCGGCATCCCCGGCGGCCTGCGCCACGAAAAGCGTATCGGTCAATTCGCGCAGACGGCCCTCGAAGGCGGAGTTGGCTTTCGGCAGCGGCAGCGCCACCTGCTGCGCCAATTCCTGAATCTGCGCGCCCAGCGCCGCAAGGCGGGCGTCATCGGCGGGCAGTAGCGGTTTGAGCGCGTCTCGCTGCGCCTCGAGCCGGGACAGTTCGCGCGCGGAGGGCGGATAGATCGCGTCGCGGTCCACCACACGCCCCGCCGCTTCGCGCAGCCGCACCAGCCGGTCGATCTCCGTCTCGGTCTCGTTCACTTGCGCGAGCCGGGTCTCCGCGCCCGCCTGCACGGCGGCGAGACGGTCGCGCAGCAGCGGAAGTTCTTCGGGCAGCGCGTCGCCGTTCTCCTGCTTGAACTGCAACATCGCGCTGGAGGATTTCGCGAGTTCACCTTCCAGCCGATCCACCTCGCGCGAGAAGAAATCAAGCGTGTCGCGCGCGGCCTTGGTGCGGATATCGCTGTCTTCCTTGAGGATGCGCGTCACCAGTTCGTTCGCGACCCGCGCGGCGCGGGCGGGAGCGCCAGCGCGGAAGGACACCGTCATGAAGGTCGCGTCTTTCGGGGCGGAGCGCGACTTGCTCTGCTCGGAGATCTCGATCTCGACCGAGTTCTGCAGCGCCTCGAAAACCGCATCGGCATTGCGCGCGCCGGACTCGGTGCGCAGATCGGGGAACAGTGCCATTCGCCGCGCCATGTCGAGCAGGCTTTCGCGCGAGAGAACCCGCTTGCGGATCACCTGCAGCTTGGCATTGGTGTCGGTGCGCACGGTCGAGGCCGCCAGACCGTCCGGGATGCGGTCCCCTTCGACGACGAGAAGCGCCTTGGCCTCGTAGATCGGCGTGATCATCCGCCCCGCCGCCAGACCGACAAGCGCGCCCAGCAGCACCGCCAGCAAAAGCCAGTGGATCCGCCGGGCGAACAAAGCAGCGTAGAAGCGGAGCTCCCGCATCAGCGCCCTCCCCTGTGGAGGAAGGCGGGCGCTGCCTCAGCAGTCGCTGCAGTGTCAGGCGCGGGCGCGATCACGCGCGGCTTCGCGCGCTGGGTCTCGACCGGCAGATAGAAGACGTTGTCCTCGATCACCCTGTCGATGATCTCGCCGGTGACGATCTCCGAACGCGCCGAGTAGGCATAAACCATGCCCAGATCGGCCAGCTGGTTCATCAGCCGCGGAAGGCCACCGCAATGGGCGTGCAGTTTCTGTGCGGCTTCGGGGGTGAAGATTTCGCGCGTCGCGCCTGCGACCTGCAGGCGATGGGCGATATAGGGCTGCGCGCAATCGGCGGGCATCGGCCCGAGATGGAAGCCGGAAGACACACGCTGCGCGAACTGGCGCAGCTCTGGCCGTGCGATCAGGTCGCGCAGTTCCGGCTGCCCCATCAGGATCAGCTGCACCAGCTCGTCCTTGTCGGCGTTTATATTGGTGATCATGCGCAGCTCTTCGAGCACGCCCGTATCGAGGTTCTGCGCTTCGTCGATCACCACCACCACGCGCCGCCCGGCAGCATATTCCTGGATCAGAAGCTGCTGGAAGCGGTCATAGATCAGGACGTAATCCTCGCCCGCCTCCACCCGCTGGCCGAGCGAGAGCATGATCCAACGGATCACGTCATCGCGCGAGCCGCGCGCGTTCGACACGAGCGCGATGGTCACATCCTCGGAAATCGTCGCCATCAGGTGACGCAGCAGCGTCGTCTTGCCCGCCCCCACCTCGCCAGTGATCAGCGTGATCGGCGCGCGCGAGAACAGCCCGTATTCGAGCATCGTCGCCGCGTGCTTGTGCTCTGGAGACCAGAACAGGAAATCGGGATCGGGCAGCAACGAAAAGGGACGCTCTGCCAACCCGAAGAATTCGGTGTAGATTTCGTTCATGCCTGTACCGGGCCTTTGGCCTCTGGGATTTGTTTGCGCCAGTAAGCTGCATCTCCCCACCTTACGCAAGAATTCGTGAGCAATTCGCGAGTGGCTGAGGCGAAACTGTCGCAAAAACGCGTCTATTCCTAGGAAAACTGGCCATTTAGACAGGGGGGCGCTGTTCAAATCTCTTTATAGATGACGTCGGAGCAGCTAGCCTTTCTGCCAAGCGCCAGTCAGAGCGCAGTAGCAGAGCAGGCAAGACAGATGCCCCGATACCAGTATGCGCGCGCGAGCTTTTTCGCGCTTTGCGCGGCACTCGCATTGAGCGGCTGCAAGAGTGACGCAGACAAGGCCGAAGCCCATTACCAATCGGCCCAGACCCTTCTGGCCGAGGGCGATCCCGTCCGCGCGATGGTCGAGCTGCGCAACGTCTTCGAATATGACGGCACCCATAAGGCCGCGCGGCGCGCCTATGCCGATCTGCTGCTGGCGCAGGGACGGCTGCAGGAAGCCTTCAGCCAATATCTGCGTCTGCTCGAACAATATCCCGAGACGGTCGAGGTGCATCGCATCCTTGCGGAGCTGTCGCTGCGCACGGGCAACCTGCCACGCGCGCAAAAACAGGTCGACGCGGTGCTGGAACTCGCGCCCGACGATCCCGGCGCGCAGGCGGTGCAGCTTGCGCTCGACCTGCGAGAGGCCAGCCTGTCGCGCGACACGGGCCGCCAGTCCGAAATCGCGGCGCAAGCCAAGGCGCTGACCGCGGCGCATCCCGAGATCCTGACCGGCTGGCATGTGCTGATCGACGCGCGCAACGCCCAAGGCGACGACGCCGCGACGCTGGCCGCGCTCGATGCGGCGCTGACCCGCGATCCTGCGCAATACCGGCTGCAGGTTCTCAAGCTGGAACTGATCTCGAAGCGCGGCGCGAACGCGGAGATCGGCGCGCAGCTCGAAGGGATGCAGGGGCTGTTCCCCGAAGACCCGAAAACGCGCACGGCGCTCATCGCGTGGTATGTGCTGCGCGACGATCCGGCGGGGGCGGCGCGCTTCCTACGCAAGCTCGCGACAGATCGAGACCAGCAGACGGGCGGCTATCTGGAACTCGTGCGCTTTCTGGCCCGCGCGAAAGGCGTCGAGGCCGCGCGGGCCGAACTCGACTCGCTCATCAGGCAGTCGAAGGGCCAGTCGAATGAGGCGATCTTCACCGCGATGCGGGCCGATCTGGATTTTCAGGCCGGAGACCGGGCGGCCGCTTTGACGCGGATGCAGGCGCTGATCGAAAGCCAACCGGACAGCGAGGAAATGCGCCAGCTGCGCAGCGCTTACGCCCGGATGCTCGACCATGACGGGCAGCGCGAAAAGGCGAAAGCCGAGATCGCGGCCATCCTGAAGACCGATGCGACCAACGTCCCTGCCCTGCAGCAGCGCGCGGCGTGGCGGATCGAGGAGGATCGCCTCGATCTGGCGATCACCGATCTGCGCAGCGCGCTGCAGCAAGCCCCCGACAATCCGCAGACCCTGACCCTGCTGGGCGAGGCCGATCTGCGAGAAGGCGCGCCCGATCTGGCGATGGGGCGCTTCAGCCAGGCCTATGATGCGGCGGGGCGCGCCGCGCCCGAGGCGATCCGCTATGTCGATTTCCTCTTCGCGCATGACCGCGCCAGCGCCGCGCGGACGGTTCTGGCCGAGGCCGTGGCGGTAACCCCCAACAGCCCCGGACTGCTCAAGCGGCAGGCCGATCTGGCGCTTGCCGATCGCGACTGGATGCTTGCCCATCGCATCGCGGACCGCCTTGCCGCATCGTCGGCCCCGGGCACGGAGGCGCTGGCGCAGTCGATCCGCGCCGCGATCCTGATGGGGCGCGGCCGCAGCGAGAGCGCGATCGAGACGCTGAAAACCCTGGTGCAGATGCCCCCGACCGGCGAAGACGGCGTCACCACGGCCCCTGCGGTCTCGGCGGCGGCGGTCTCGGCCGTGGTGCAGGCGCAACTGGCCTCCGGGCGGGGCGGCGAGGCGCGCGCCTATCTCGAGGCGCAACTGAACGAACAACCCGGCAATCGCGGCTTGCGGCTGCTGGAGGCCAACCTCTGTGCGATTCAGGGCGACACCGACCGGGCCGAGACCGGGCTGCGCACGCTGATGTATGAAGACCCGGCGGATCCGCGCCCGGCCCGCCAGCTCTATCGCCTGCTCGCGGCCCAAGGACGCGAGGGCGATGCGCTCGCGGTGATCCAGACGGCGCTGGAAAAGGAGCCGCAGGCCGATCCGCTGCTGCTGCTCTACCGGGCGCGCTCGGAGGAGAAATCGGGCCGGTTCGACGCGGCGATCGCGACCTATGACGATCTCTACACGCGCGACAGCGGTGATCTGATCGTGGCGAATAACCTCGCGAGCCTGCTGAGCACCCATCGCGACGACCGGCCCAGCCTCGAGCGTGCGGCGCAGATCGCGAAACGCTTCCGCGAGCGGCCCGAACCCGCCTTCAAGGACACCTACGGCTGGGCGGAATACCGGCTGGGCAATTACGGAGCCGCGCGCCCCCTGCTCGCCGCTGCCGCCGCCGGATTGCCGGAGAACGCCCTCGCGCAATATCACTACGCCGCCGTGCTGATCGCGCTGGAAGAGACTGATCTGGCCGAAGCCGCCCTGCGCGATGCGCTGCGTCTGGCCGGTGAGCCCTTGCCGCCCGCGATGCAAGGCGCGCAGGCGCAGCTTGCGGCGCTGACCGGAGAGGGCTCGTCGGGCAACACCCCGCGCCCGGCTCCGGCCCAGCGCTGATTTTGTCTTTGGATCAAAGCTCTCGCAGGGTAAGCTCATGTTAAGCGCCGCGTCAGACGGCCTATGAGCGAGCAGTCGAGATGATCACCACGAGCCCCCCTCTGCGCGAGGTGCGTGCCCTGCCATGGGGCGCGCTCGGCCTGCTGTCGCTGGCCGTCCTCTCCTATCCGTTCTTCGCATTGGGGCTCGCGAGCCTCGGGGCCGCTTGGTCCACGCCGGAATACAGCCACGGGCCGCTGATCCCGCTGATTTCGCTCTATCTTTTCGCGCGCGAATTGCATCACGCACCGCTCACGCTGGAGGCCCGCCCGCAGCGCTGGCAAGGCGTCGCGGTGATCGCACTCGCCCTCGCTCTCGCCGTCTTCGGCACCCGCGCGCAAATCGCCGATTTCGTGACCTATGCGCTGATCGTCTGGATGATGGGCGCGGTGCTCTTGAGCATGGGCTGGCAGGCGGGCAAACGCCATTGGAAGCCGGTGCTGCATCTGATCTTCATGCTGCCGCTGCCGCAGATCCTCTACTGGAAACTCACGATCGCGCTGCAACTCGTCTCGTCGGAATTGGGCGTGATGCTGGTGCGCGCCGCTGACATCCCGGTGCATCTGAGCGGCAATGTGATCGACCTCGGCGTCTACAAGCTGCAGGTGGCCGATGCCTGTTCGGGACTGCGCTATCTCTTTCCGATCCTCAGCTTTTCCTATCTGTTCGGCATCCTCTATCGCGGCCCGTTCTGGCACAAGGCGGTGCTCTTCGCGATGGCCGCACCGCTGACGGTGCTTCTGAATTCGCTGCGCATCGGCATGGTCGCGATCCTTGTCGACGCTTACGGCATCGAGCAGGCCGAGGGCTTCCTGCATGTCTTCGAGGGCTGGGTGATCTTTGGGGCGGCGATCGCGATCCTCAGCCTCACCGCAATCGGGCTGCAGCGGCTGGTGGCCGAGCCGAAACCGCTCTCGGAGGCGCTCGATCTGGACTATCGCCGCTTCGCGCCGGAAGCGCGGCGCTTGCGCAACCTCGCGCCGTCGCGCGATCTGGGGCTGGCGGTCATCCTGACGGGGGTCGCGCTGGCGCTCTGGTCGGGCCTGCCGCAGATGACGACGTTCCCGCCTGAGCGCGCGCCGTTGTCGTCCTTCCCGACGCAGATCGATGGCTGGCAGGGCACGCGCCGCCCGCTGGAGCCTGCGACCGAGCAAGTCCTGGCAGCCAGCGATTATCTCAACGCGGTTTATACAAATCCCGCTCAGGATGCCCCGGTGAACCTGTTCGTCGCGTGGTATGCCGATCAGAGCCAAGGCGACGGTATCCATTCGCCCGAGGTGTGCCTGCCCGTCGGCGGCTGGGAGGTCAGCACCTTCCGCCCGCATCGTATCGCCCTGCCCCACCGCGCCCCCTTTGCGGTCAACCGCGCGATCATCACCAAGGGGCTCAACCGGCAACTGGTCTATTACTGGTTCGACGAGCGTGGCCGCGCGATGACGAGCGACTGGCGCGCGAAGCTGTCGGTGATAGTCGATGGCATCACGCGCGGACGGACCGACGGCGCGCTGGTGCGCTATGTCACGCCGATCCGCCGCGACGAGGATATCCGCGCAGCCGACCGCCGCCTGACGCGCTTCATCGGGCAGTCTCTGCCCCGGCTGAGTGCCTCGATTCCGGATTGAGCGGGCTTACGAGCCCAGCGCGACGGTCCCGCCCCAGCAGCCCGGGATCGGGTTGCGCGTATCGAACACAAGCGGGCAGGTCTCCACGGCTTTGATCGCACGATCCACGCGCGCATCGGCCATCGCTGGCGTCAGCCCGATCGCGAGCGCATGGGCCACCGGATCGTAGATCGCACGGCCTGACAGATCAGCGGTCGCATGAGGCGTGGCTTCGCGCAGATCACCCGCGAAGGCAGAGCTGGCGACACCGGTCACAACCAGTGCGGTAAACGCCACCGCCGATGTCCTCCAATGCGCCATACAAGTTCCAAGCTGAATGCTTAACGATATGGGGCGAACCATCTCGCTGTCCGCCCCTTGAGTTTGTGGCGCAAATGGGGCGGCGTGCAACTGGAATCTTGGCGAAAATTGAGCGAAAAGAACTATTTACAAGAAACAATTCCGCTCGATCTGCAGGCTTTATTTCCCCAGCTTGGAGAATATCCGATCATAGGCCGCAAGGAGCTGTCGGGCCGAGAAATCCCAGGAAAGCGCATCGAGCACCCGCGCCCGGCCCAGTCGCCCCATCGAACGCGCGCGTTCGGGCGCCTCGATCAGGGCCGCGATCCGGGCGGCGAAGTCCTTCGGATCATTGGCGCGGGCATAAAGCGCGGCCTCGCCCGCAGAGGCCCGCCCTTCGGTCAGTTCGAACTGCACCAAGGGCTTCTCGAGCGTCATGTATTCCATGACCTTGTTCATCGTGGAGATGTCGTTCATCGCGTTTTTCGGATCGGGTGCCACGCCAATATCGATCACGTTCATCGCCGCCAGCATATCCTTGCCGTAGAGCGGGCCGGTGAAGGTGAAATACTCGCTCAGGCCCCGGGCCGCGACGTCGGCCTCCACGGTCGGCAGTTCGGGCCCGAAGCCCACGATCACCACATGCAGATCGCTGTAGCCGAGCTTGCGCACCAGATGCTCGACCGCCTGAACCAGCAGGTCCATCCCCTCCTGCTGCCCGATCACGCCGATATAGCCGAGCACAGTCTTCGCGCCCTTGCGATAGGCGGGATCGCCGGGCCCGGGCAGGAAGGTCTCGACGCGCGGGGCGGAGCGGACGACGAAGACATCCTCGGGTGCCATGCCGCCGCGGGTGATCGCGATCTTGCGGAAGCTCTCGTTCGTGGCCATCGACACCGAGGCGCTGGCGAAGGTGATCCGCTCCCAGATGCGCATCACGCCCCAGAGGAGCCCCTTCTTGCCGAACTTGGCCTCGAACAGCTCCGGGCAGACGTCGTGATGATCGAACATGTAGCGCACGCCCGACAGCCGGTAGCGCCAGGCCAGAAGCCAGATCAGGTCGGGCGGGTTGCAGCCCTGGATCACGTCGAAGCCGCGCTCGCGCCTCACCTGTTTCGCCAACCGGAACCACGCCTTGATCGCGTGCCAATATTCGCGTGCATAGGCCACCGCGCCGGAATGGGCTTCGGGCGGTGCGGGGTGGCGGTAGATATGGATGCCCTCGATTTCCTCGTAAGCCGCGTCCCAGCCGCGCCCCATCGGACAGATCACCGAGACCTCGTAGCCCGCCGCGCGCAATGTCGTGGCCTCCAGCCAGACCCTGCGATCCAGCGGCACCGGCAGGTTCTCCACCACGATCAGAATGCGTCTCGCCATGCCCCTTACGACCCGCCCTTGCCACGGGGGCGGTTTGCCGCCCATTTTTATGTGAGCCCCTTTCGCTCACTTCTTACGACGGTTATGTCGCAGCCACGCGTTGGTTTCCACCCCGCATAACTCCGGATTTCCCCATATGTTGCGCTCTCTACTCTCCCGTCTCAAACCAGAGACCGCTCCCTCCTCGGCACCCAATGGTCTGCCCCGTCCGGAGGCGCCGATCTGCGTGATCGGGGACCTTCACGGCCGCGCCGATCTCTTGGGCAAGATGTTCGAGCGGATCGGGCAGGAACCGGAAGGCGCAAAGGCCCGCATCATTACGCTGGGCGACATGATCGACCGCGGCCCGAATTCGGCGCGGGTGCTGGCGACGCTCCATGCCGCGCAGCTTGCCAATCCCTCGCGGATGATCTGCCTGATGGGCAATCACGAGCGGATGATGCTCGACTTCCTGCTGTCCCCCGATGCGCGCACCGCCGGCTGGCTGCGCGTGGGCGGATTACAGACGCTGCAAAGCTACGGCATCGCGCCGCCCGATCCGCGCGAGACGGATCCGGAGGTGCTGGACGCGCTGCGCATGGATCTCGCTCGCGCGCTTGGGCCGGACCTGCTGGCATGGCTCGATGCGCGCCCCGCGATGTGGCGCGAGGGTCGCTTCGCCGCGACCCATGCGGGAGCCGATCCCTATCACCCGATGGAACGCCAAAGCCGCGATGCGCTGCTCTGGGGTCATCCCCGGTTCGGGCAGATGACCCGGCGCGATGGGGTCTGGATCGCCTTCGGCCATTGGGTCGTGGAGCAACCTGTCGCCGATCAAGGCCGCATCGCGGTCGATACCGGCGCCTATGAGACCGGGCTCCTGAGTGCTGCCTGGCTCGACAAGGGCGGACTGCGCTTCCTGCAAGTCGAAGGCTGAAAGAGGATGGGCGCCCCCCGAAGGGAGCGCCCGTTGGCAGGTTACAAGCCGTCTCTCTCGCAACCGGTGTTGGAATTACTTGCCCGTCTGGCGCAGCACCACGGCGACGGTCATCACGCAGAGCCACAGATCGTTCAGCAGCGACAGCCGCGCGTAATAGCGCTCGTCGAAACGCACGCGATCCACGAAGGCGGTGGTCGAACGCCCGGCGACCTGCCACAGCCCGGTGATGCCGGGGCGCATCTTGTAATAAGCCAGGCCCATCGCGCCTTTGTAGCTGGCCTCCTGGTCGAGCATGAAGGGGCGCGGCCCCACGAGGCTCATCGTACCGAACAGCACGTTGAAGAACTGCGGCAGCTCGTCGAGGCTGGTGCGTCGCAGGAAGCGGCCGATGCGGGTGATCCGCGGATCGTCGTCGAGTTTCTGGTTCACTGACCATTCCAGCGCGAGCGCGGGGTTCTCGTTGCACAGGCGCACGAGCTGCGCCTCGGCATCGACATGCATGGTGCGCAGCTTGTAGCAGCGGAACCGCTTGCCGCCCTGCCCGACGCGGATCTGCGAATAGAAGGCAGGACCACCATCGGCGCGCACCGCCAGCGCCAGAAGCGCGATCAGCGGCAGCAGAACCGGAAGGATCGCGAGCACGGCGAGAATGTCGAACAGACGCTTGCCCATGCCCTCGTAGCACAGAATACGCGACCGTTCTTGGGTGGTACTCGTTACACTTGCAAGCTCGAAATTGGTCGAGAGATCCGACATTTTCGCCCCTATTACCCTACCTCAGAGTGCGAACCTTCAAGCCCGCTTTTCTTTAACCCGGTTTTCATCTTTGATTCGTCCATAATTGTGACGAAAGCCGACAATTGTTGCGGCTCTGGGCTACAAAGAGATCACGGCCAAAAATCACAAGTCGTTGATCACTGTTATTTATCTTGTTGTTTTATATGTCACATTTTTTCAGTACTGCGGAAATCCGCAGCCTCGCGGAACTCGCGCATAAGGCGATTAGCGTCAAAACTTCCCTAAGGTCACTTTTGGTTAAAAGGTTATGAAACCGGACGCCCGCGCAGACCCGCCGACAGGGTGGATTTACCGGCCCCTCTTGATCGCGCGGCGCAACTGCCCATATCGGCTGGGAAGATGTTATGGAGATTAACATGACCCGAGACGATGCCCGCGCCCTCTATATCGAGCAGCGCGTCGCGAATGAGAAGAAGTCCGCCCTGCTTGGCTATGTGCTGTGGTTCCTGCTGCCGATGCTTGGCGTGCACCGGATGTATATGGGGCGCGTCTTCTCCGGCGTGGTGATGCTGGCGCTGACCGGGATCGGCACGCTTCTGTCGCCAATCCTGATCGGCTTCATCCCGCTCGGCCTCGCAGGCCTGTGGTGGCTGATCGACGCGCTTCTGATCCCCGGCATGGTCTCGCAGGATATGGCCGAGACGCGCTGGCGGCTGATGCAGGAAGCTTAATCCGCCTGCCGGATCGGGTGCTCGGCCAAGGCCTGCGCCTGATCCGGGCTCAGGCTTTCGGGCCGCACCACCTGGGTGTGGATCGAGAAGACCACGGCATTCGTGCGCGGAAGCCGGAACAGGCATTGCCGCTCCACCCGTATATAAGGGGCGTCGGCGGGCGCGTGGGCGAATTCGTATTCCGAGCGCGGATCATGCAGATGTGCCGCCGAACGCGAGGCAGTTCCACGCATCAGCCCCCTGCCCTCACGCACGCCATCGAGCAAACGCTGCACCCGTTTGCCGAGATCGTCGGTGTAGATCTCGATCGGCTCATGAATGCGCATCATCGGGCGCATGAACTTTTCGCGTAGCGTCCAGCCCGACGGGAAACACAGAACACCGCCGGTCAGAACATGCTCGGCATGACCGAACGCGGCCTCATCGGCTTCCATCAGGCAGAGATCGCATTGCAGCAGCCGCCCGAGCGTGGCGAGCGGGTCCGTGCGATCCAGCGCAACCGTCGCCCCATCGGGCCGCGTGACCGTCTCCGCACTGCAGGCAAAGCCCAGCGCCGGAAGCATCGGCAGGATCAGATCGTAGAGTTCCTCCGCCGCAGGCCGTCCGTGATCCGACAGGCCCAGCACCAGATCGCGCGCCTCCCCGATCAGCCGGTCGCGCAGGCCCATCTGGGCGGCGTAGGCATCGTCGACCTCGAGCCAATCCTCATAGGTGACCGGGATCACCCCCGGCAGCCGCCGCGTGCGCGGGTCGGCCCAGGGCGCGAAGCTCAGGCGATTTTGCAGGATCGGTGTGGCCACAAGGTCTTTCATCCCCGCAGATTGCCGCGCGTCCCCGCCTGCGGCAAGAGCGTCCGCGTCAGGGCTGCCCCGCGCTGCGCACATAGTCCGAGATCATCTCGTAATCCTTGCGCGGTCCCTGCACCCGCCAGATCGCCCGCCAGCGGGGCCACGCGTCGAAGTCATAGCTCACCCGGTAATCGTCGGGATCGCACCAATGGCTCGCGGCGGGGCTCAGCGGGTCGAAACTGTGAAAGGGGCGCCCATCCTCGAAGGCCACGGCGATCTGCCCGCCCTCGGCCCGCCAGAAATAGCTGCGCTCGGCGTGAAAGCTCTGACCGCCCGGCATCACCAGCTCGCCACTCTCGCGATAATGCAGACCGACCCCTTCGGGCGCGAAGCAGGCGTGACCATCAAAACGGGCCTTATTGCCGTCGCCATGCAGGATTTGGCGCGTCAGCACCCAGTTCCCCTCGAAATCCGACAGCTGCGGCATTGGCTCTCCCTTGCCCCAAAGGCAGGTGCAGTCTAACAAGCGCGCAACCACACGCAATCAAGAGGCCGCCGATGATCCCGCGTTATGCCCGCAAAGAGATGGTCGACATCTGGGAACCCGCCACCAAGTTCAAAATCTGGTACGAGATCGAGGCGCATGCCTGCGACGCTCAGGCCGAGCTGGGCGTGATCCCGAAAGAGAATGCCGAGGCCGTCTGGAAGGCCAAGGATGTCGAGTTCGACGTCGACCGCATCGACGAGATCGAAGCCGTCACCAAGCATGACGTGATCGCCTTCCTGACGCACCTTGCCGAACATGTGGGTTCGGAAGAGGCCCGTTTCGTCCATCAAGGCATGACCTCGTCGGATGTGCTCGACACCTGCCTCAACGTGCAGCTCGTGCGCGCCGCCGACATCCTGCTGACCGATCTCGATAAGGTTCTGGCCGCGCTGAAGAAGCGCGCCTACGAGCACAAGGACACGGTTCGCGTGGGCCGCTCGCACGGCATCCATGCCGAGCCCACCACGATGGGCCTGACCTTCGCGCGCTTCTACGCCGAGATGGACCGCAACAAGGCGCGACTGCAGGCCGCCAAGGAAGAAGTCGCGACCGGTGCGATCTCGGGCGCTGTCGGCACCTTCGCCAATATCGATCCGCGCGTGGAAGAGCATGTCTGCAAGATGCTCGGCCTCAAGCCGGAGCCGATCTCGACGCAGGTGATCCCGCGCGACCGTCACGCGATGTTCTTCGCCACGCTGGGCGTGATCGCGTCGTCGATTGAAAACGTCGCGATCGAGATTCGCCACATGCAGCGCACCGAAGTGCTCGAAGGCGCGGAATTCTTCTCGATGGGCCAGAAAGGCTCGTCGGCGATGCCGCACAAGAAGAACCCCGTCCTGACCGAGAACCTCACCGGCCTTGCCCGCCTCGTGCGGATGACCGTGATCCCGGCGATGGAGAACGTGGCCCTCTGGCACGAGCGCGACATTTCGCACAGCTCGGTCGAGCGTGGCATCGGCCCCGACGCGACCGTGACGCTCGATTTCGCGCTGAACCGTCTGGCCGGCGTCGTCGACAAGATGATCATCTACCCCGAGAACATGCTCGCGAATATGAACAAGTTCCCCGGTCTGGTGATGAGCCAGCGCGTTCTGCTGGCGCTGACGCAAGCCGGCGTGTCGCGCGAAGACGCCTATGCGATGGTGCAGCGCAACGCGCTCAAGGTCTGGGAAGACCGCGTCGATTTCCGCGAACAGCTGCTCGCCGACAAGGATGTCGTGGCCGCTCTTGGCGTCGACGGCATCAACGAAAAGTTCGACATGGGCTACCATACCAAGCATGTCGACACGATTTTCGCCCGCGTTTTCGGCGAATAATCGAGAAACAAGCCCGTTCCGCGCCGCCTATGTCAGCCGACTATAGGCGGCGCGTGCGATTCGGGCTTACCCTAGGGCATCTAGCAAAGGGAGATTGCAGATGACCCGAACCATCCTTGCAGCCGCCGTGCTGATCCTCGCCCCGCTCGCCGCGTCGGCCGAGTGCTTTAGCGGCCACCAAGCTTCCATGTCCTGCCCGCAGGGCCAGGTCTGGGACAAGGACGCGAGTGCCTGCGTCCTGCAGTCCAGCTAACCGCTGAGACGGTAATCCCGTCTTAACGGCCTCCGTGCAAAGCTGACCGCGAAACCGCATTGGCCGCCCGCGCGGCCGATGCCCGGCACGGAGGTTCTCGCGGTGAATGCGATCGCGCCCATGGCGCTCGGTCATATGGCCGGGTCCGACTCTGCTGGCGACAAGTCCGCCCGGCCGGGACCGCTTACGCGGCGCCAGAAAGCTGCGATCATCGTGCAGCTGCTCGCCTCCGAAGGGCTGAAACTGCCGCTGACGGAGCTGAGCGACGATCATCAGACCGAACTGACCGAGGCTGTGGCACAGCTGCGTCTGGTCGACCGCGCCACCATAGCGAGCGTGGTGGAAGAGTTCTGCGAAGAACTGGAGACTGTCGGCATCGCCTTTCCTGGCGGGCTGGAAGGCGCGCTGTCGCTGCTCGACGGACAGCTCTCGCCCTCGGCCTCGAACCGGTTGCGCAGGTTGGCCTCCGGCTCCTCGCGCGCCGACCCGTGGCAGCGGATCGCGGGCCTCACCGCGGAGGTGCTTCTGCCCGTGCTGGAAGGCGAAAGCGTCGAAGTGGGCGCGGTGATGCTGTCGAAGCTGTCGGTCGCGAAATCTGCCGAACTGCTCGGGCTGCTGCCCGGAGAGAAAGCGCGGCGGATCGCTTATGCGGTCTCGCTGACCGGGAATGTCGCGCCCGAAACCGTGCTGCGGATCGGGCAGGCGCTCGCAGCGCAACTGGATGCCACCCCGCCCAAAGCCTTCGATTCCGGGCCGGTGGAGCGGGTGGGCGCAATCCTGAACTACTCGGCTTCGGCCACCCGCGACGCGGTGCTCAAGGGGCTGGAGGAAGAGGACAAGACCTTCGCCGACGAGGTGAAGAAGGCGATCTTCACCTTCGCCAATATCCCCGCCCGCATCGATACACGCGACATCCCGAAAGTGCTGCGCGTGGTCGACCAGGCGCAGCTGACCGTCGCGCTTGCCGGGGCGACCGGCCCGTTGCAGCCCGCGGCGGAGTTCATCCTCACCAACATGTCCCAGCGCATGGCGCAAAGCTTGCGCGACGAGATGGCGAATCTGGGAAAGGTGAAAGAGAAAGACGCCGAAGAGGCGATGAGCGCGGTCGTCGCCGCAATCCGCGAGATGGAAGCCGCGGGAGAGATCTTCCTCGTCGCGGAGGACGACGATTGAGCGAAAGATTCTGTCGCCGCGCCCCGTTTGGCGCCACTCTTCGCGCCAAAGCCGCACCCTGCCCCGCAATGTTATCGCAAACACCGCGTGTTTACGCTAACATACTGTTTCAAAACCTTTTCCCGAATTGCATGCAATGGTATCCAGCGCCGAAATCACGCGCTTCGGAGAGATCATCATGACCGTCACCATCGGGATCAACGGCTTCGGCCGCATCGGGCGCTGCACGCTCGCGCACATCGCGGAAGCCGCGCGCAATGACGTGCAGGTCGTCAAGATCAACGCCACCGGCCCGATCGAGACCAACGCGCATCTCCTGAAATACGACTCCGTCCACGGCCGGTTCGGCGGGCAGGTGAAAGTGGCGGGCAACACGCTCGACCTCGGGCGCGGCCCGATCGACGTGATGTCGACCTACGACCCGGAAGAACTCGACTGGGACGGCGTCGATGTCGTTCTCGAATGCACCGGCAAGTTCAACGCCCGCGACAAGGCCGCCGTCCATCTGGGCCGCGGCGCGAAGCGGGTTCTGGTCTCCGCCCCTGCGACCGATGCCGACAAAACCGTCGTTTACGGCGTGAACCATCGCGAGCTGACGCCCGCGCATCACGTCGTCTCGAACGGGTCGTGCACCACGAACTGCCTCGCGCCGCTCGCCAAAGTGCTCAATGACACGATCGGCATCGAATCGGGCGTGATGACGACGATCCATTCCTATACCGGCGATCAGCCCACGCTCGACCGTCGCCACAAGGATCTCTATCGCGCCCGCGCCGCCGCGATGGCGATGATCCCGACCTCCACCGGCGCCGCGAAAGCCCTGGGCGAGGTGCTGCCCGAGCTGCAAGGCCGCCTCGACGGCACCGCGCTGCGCGTCCCGACCCCCAATGTTTCCGCGGTCGATCTGACCTTCGAGGCGCGCAAGACCGTCACCCGCGACGAGGTGAACGAGATCGTCCGCGAGGCCGCCGCCGGCTACATGGGCATGGTGCTGGGCTACGACCCCGAACCGAAAGTCTCGATCGACTTCAACCACACGCAGCAATCCTCTATCTTCGCGCCGGACCAGACCAAGGTCGTGGGCAAACTTGTCCGCGTGCTGGCCTGGTACGATAACGAATGGGGGTTCTCCTGCCGCATGGCCGATGTGGCCGGGGCGATGGGGCGACTCGTGCACTGACGCGCCAAACAAGGGCGCGCGAAGGGGATAGATGACCAATCGGATCGCGCTCTGGCTTGGGGCCCTCCTCATTTTGCTCATTTTGGCGGATGTGTTTGCCGATGACGGCCGCATCCTGCTGTTTCTGGCGAAAAAAACTGCCGATCTCGTTCAATATGTCGCTTTCTGGCGCTAGCATCGGGCTGCACCCCGTTGACCTTTGGCGCTGAACGCGCTTGTTAGCGTTAACGGAAGACCTGCCCGTGCAACTCCCTGCCGGGCAGCCAGCCAGAGGAGACGGATATGACGGTTAAAGTTGCCATCAACGGGTTCGGTCGCATCGGCCGCAACGTGCTGCGCGGGATCATCGAGTCGGGGCGCACCGACATCGAAGTGATCGCCATCAACGATCTCGGCCCGGTCGAGACGAACGCGCATCTGCTGCAATTCGACTCCGTGCACGGCAAATTCCCCCATGAGGTCACGACCGGCGAAGACTGGATCGATGCCGGCCGCGGCAAGATCAAGGTCACCGCAATCCGTGACCCGAAAGAACTGCCCTGGGGCGATGTCGATGTCGCGCTGGAATGCACCGGCATCTTCACCGCGCGCGACAAGGCGGCCTTCCACCTCGAGAACGGCTCGAAGCGCGTTCTGGTCTCGGCCCCCGCCAGCGGCGCCGACAAGACCATCGTCTTCGGTGTGAACGACGGTGCGCTGACCGCGGACGACCTCGTCGTCTCGAACGCGTCCTGCACCACGAACTGCCTCTCGCCCGTCGCCAAGGCGCTGAACGACGCGATCGGGATCGAGAAGGGCTTCATGACCACGATCCACAGCTATACCGGCGACCAGCCGACGCTGGACACGATGCACAAGGATCTCTACCGCGCCCGTGCCGCCGCGCTGTCGATGATCCCGACCTCGACCGGCGCTGCGAAAGCCGTGGGTCTGGTGCTGCCGGAGCTCAATGGCAAGCTGGACGGCGTCGCGATCCGCGTGCCGACCCCGAATGTCTCGGTCGTCGATCTGGTCTTCGAGGCCGGCAAGGACACCAGCGTCGAAGAGATCAATGCCGCGATCAAAGCCGCCGCTGACGGCCCGATGAAAGGCATCCTCGGCTATACCGACAAGCCCAACGTCTCGAGCGACTTCAACCACGACCCGCATTCGTCGATCTTCCACATGGACCAGACCAAGGTCATGGAAGGCCGCATGGTCCGTATCCTGAGCTGGTACGACAACGAATGGGGCTTCTCGAACCGCATGGCGGACACCGCCGTCGCGATGGGCAAGCTGATCTGAGCGTGATCGGGGCTCTGCCTCGGGACATCGCGAAAAAGTCGAAGGGGCGGTCCATCTTGGGCCGCCCTTTTTCGTTCACCCTTCACACACGGCTCGCAGAGCATGCACGCACCCTCTCACCCGCGCCGCGAGCCTTGATGCATGGTGATAGAACCCTTTGAAATCCGGGACGTTTTGGGGCCATGGAGCGCGCCGCCCGGCGCCTCCGCCTTAGCTGAACCCCGTCACGAAAGGGAATATCCCATGGAACGCAGCAAGAAATTCCTCGCCCTCGCCCTCTCCTCCGCGCTGATCGCGGGCCCCGCGAGCTTTGAGATGGCCAATGCCGCCACGACCAACGCCAGCAGCAATTCGAGCGGCACCGCGATGCAGAGCGCGCAGAGCCAAGGCAATGACGCGGTCTCGCAGACCACGGCAAGTTCGACCGACAAGGACTTGCTGACTACGGTAAATGACGCCTACACGGCGATGCGCGAAGTGCGCGCGGCGCGTCTGGCGATCTTCGATGGCAATACCGACATGGCGACCAAGATGACCAAGGACGCCACTGCGAAAATGCAGTCCGCCGAGAAGGCCGAGAGCAAATGGGGCGTGCCCTCGAAAGCGGGCAAGAAAGGCGTGACCTACCTGCCCTTCGACAGCTCCATCGCGCTTGGCGAAAGCTTCACGGTCACGCCGGATAACCAGAAAGCGGTCGGCAAGGCCAATCAGCAGATGGCGCAGGGCAACGCGAAAGCCGCGGCCAAAACGCTGAAGGACAACGATATCGACGTGTCGATTTCGGCGGCGATGGTGCCCGCGAAAGCGTCGCTCGCCCATCTGCAGGACGCCTCCAAGCTCATCAAATCGGGCAATTACTACGAGGCGAACCTTGCGTTGAAAGGCGTCGAGGACTCCGTTGTGATCGACCAATGGGGTCTCGATAACCTGCCGCAGCAGGCGGGCAACGCCACGAAATCCTCGGCAAATGCGAGCGGCAGCACTCAGATGCAGCAGAAATCGCAGCAGAGCGGCACGTCGGGCAACGCCGCCTCGAACGGCTGATCAGCGGTTGGCGTAAGCCTTGACCAAGGCATCGCGCACGGCGGGGGTGACGAATTTCGAGACATCCCCGTCGAGCCGCGCGATCTCCTTCACCAGCTTCGAGGCGATCGCCTGACGCCGTGCATCGGCCATCAGGAACACCGTCTCGACCGATGCGTCGAGCGCGCGGTTCATCCCGACCATCTGGAATTCATATTCGAAATCGGCCACCGCGCGCAGGCCGCGCACGATCACGCTCGCGCCGACATCCTTGGCGCAGTCGATCAGCAGGTTTTCGAAGGGGTGGACCACGATCTCGCCGCCGCGGCGGTCGGTGATCTTCGCGCATTCGTCCTGAAGCATGGCGACGCGTTCCTCGAGCGAGAAAAGCGGCCCCTTGTCCCGGTTGATCGCGACCCCGATCACGAGCCGGTCCACCAGAGCCATCGCGCGCTCGATGATATCGAGGTGGCCCAGCGTGACCGGATCGAAAGTTCCGGGGTAAAGACCGATCCGCATGGCATCCTCCCTCGTCGCCCGCCAAAAAGCTCAGCGCACGCAACTATATTGCGTGGCTAAATGCAAGCGGGAAGGTGCCGCAATGCGGCATCAGTTGCCCATGATCATGCCCTGAAGCGACTCTTTCTCCATATGGAGCTCGTTCAGACGCGCCTTGACCACGTCCCCGATCGAGATCACGCCGACCATCTTGCCGTTCTCACGCACGGGCATGTGGCGGAAGCGGCCCTCGGTCATCAGGCTCATCACCTCTTCGGTGCTGTCCATCGGGGCACAATGCTTGACGTCACGGGTCATGACATCACTGGCGGTCATCACCAGACAATCCGCACCGCGCCGCGCGATTTCACGCACGACATCGCGTTCCGACACGATCCCGTCGACGGTTTCCCCGTCCTGCGAGACGATCACCGCACCGATGCGTTTGGAAGAAAGCGTGGCAATCACCTCGCTCAGCTTCATGTCGGGGGCGACGGTGAAAACTTCCATCTCGCCCTTGTTCTTGAGAATCTGCATAACCTGCATCGGCGTCTCCTTGAAAAACGTCGTCTAAACCCAAGCGTCCCACTGCTTTCATAGATTTGTCAACGGCTTTGCGGTTCACGGGGCCGCCAGTTATATTTCAACCGCAGCGTGTTCGAGCCGCGCAACCTCGTCGCGAAGCCCCTGCCCCAGCGCTTCGGCGAAGCGCGTCAGGCGCTCGGATCGGCGGTCATCGGCGTGGCGGATCAACCAAAAGGCGCGGTTGAGCCGGATCTCGTCGCCCAGCACCCGTTGAACGCCCGGCGCAAAGGGGATCGCAAAGTCATGGACGATGCCAACGCCCGCGCCCGCCTCGATCATCCGGGTTTGCACGGCCGCTGAATTCGACGCCAGCCCCATCACCTCGGCCTCGGTCTCGGCGAAGTAATCCAGCTCCTTGTCGAAAATCATGTCGGGGATGTAACCGATCATCCGGTGATGGCGCAGATCCTCCTTGCAGGTGATCGGCGGCGCCTTCGCGAGATAGTCGCGATGCGCGGCGAGGCTGAGGTGATAGTCGCTCAGCTTCTGCACGGTCAGGCGCCCCGCGGTCGGGCGCGACACCGCGATCGCCATATCCGCCTCGCGTTTCGAGAGGTTGAAGACCCGCGGCAGGGCGACGACCTGGATCTCCAGCCCGGGATTGTCCTCGGCGATCTTCGCGCAGACCTGGGGCAGAAGGTAATTCGCGCAGCCATCGGGCGCGCCGATCCGCAACTGCCCCGTCAACTGGCCCGCGATGCCGGAGAGTTCCTCATCGGCGCCCGCGAAGACCTGCTCCGCCGCCTCGGCATGGGGAAGGAGACGGTCGCCCGACTCGGAGAGCGCATAGCCCTGTGGCGATTTCACGAAGAGTTTCGCGCCCCCCCCCTCTTCGAGCCGCGCGATGCGCCGCCCCACGGTGGCCGCGTCCAGCTTCAACCGCCGTCCTGCGCCCGACAGGCTCTCGGCCCGTGCGACGGCAAGGAAAATCCGCAGGTCGTCCCAGTCCATATCGCGCTCCTCTTTGCAAAAATGCAAAACGCTTTTGAGCTACTTCCTCTTTTATGCTCAATTTCGCAAGGCTAGAGTGCGCCCAAGCCAAGATTATCTGTAGGAGGAGCGTCTCATGGAAGAAATCGGTCACTGGATCAACGGCAAGCGCGTTGCGGGCACGTCCGGCCGCTTCGGCGAAGTCTTCAACCCCGCCACCGGCGAGCAGATCGCCAAGGTTGCGCTGGCCACCCCGGCCGAGCTGGATGCGGCAATCGCGGACGCCGCGAAAGCGCAGCTGGAATGGCAGAAGGTCAACCCGCAGCGCCGCGCCCGCGTGATGATGAAATTCGGTCAGCTGATCGAGCGCGACATGGACAAGCTCGCCGAGGCTCTGTCGAAAGAGCACGGCAAGACCATCCCCGACGCGAAGGGCGACGTGCAGCGTGGCCTCGAAGTGATCGAGGTCTGCATGGGCGCACCGGCGATGCTCAAGGGCGAGTACACGGGCGACGCGGGCCCCGGTATCGACCTCTACTCGATGCGCCAGCCGCTGGGCGTCGTGGCCGGCATCACGCCGTTCAACTTCCCCGCCATGATCCCGCTGTGGAAAATGGGCCCGGCGCTTTCGGCCGGTAACGCGATGATCCTCAAGCCGTCCGAGCGCGTGCCGACCACCGCGATCATGCTTGCGGAACTGGCGCAGGAAGCCGGTCTTCCCGACGGCGTGCTGCAGGTCGTCAACGGCGACAAGGAAGCCGTGGACACGATCCTCGACCACGAGACGATCCAGGGCGTGGGCTTCGTGGGTTCGACCCCGATCGCGCAATACATCTACGGTCGTGCGGCCACCAACGGCAAGCGCGCGCAGTGCTTTGGTGGTGCGAAGAACCACATGATCATCATGCCCGACGCGGACATGGACAAGGCCGCCGACGCGCTGATCGGCGCGGGCTACGGCGCCGCTGGCGAGCGCTGCATGGCGATCTCGGTTGCGGTCCCGGTGGGCGACGGCACGGCGGATGCGCTGGTCGAGCGTCTCGTGCCGAAGATCGAGAAGCTGAAAGTCGGCCCCTATACCGGTGGCGACGACGTGGATTACGGCCCCGTCATCACCAAGCAGGCGCAGGAGCGGATCAAGTCGCTCATCAATTCGGGTGTCGATCAGGGTGCGAACCTTGTCGTCGACGGCCGCGACTTCTCGCTGCAGGGCTATGAGGACGGCTTCTTTGTCGGCCCGTCGCTCTTCGACAACGTCACTCCCGACATGGACATCTACAAAGAGGAAATCTTTGGCCCGGTCCTGTCGATGGTGCGCACGAAGTCCTATGACGAAGCGCTCGATCTGGTCATCGACAGCCCCTACGGCAACGGCACCGCGATCTACACCGCCGATGGCGATGTGGCACGCGACTTCGCGGCGAACGTCAATGTCGGCATGGTCGGCATCAACTTCCCGATCCCCGTTCCGCTGAGCTACTACACCTTCGGCGGCTGGAAGAAGTCGGCCTTCGGCGACCTTAACCAGTACGGTCCCGACGCCTTCCGCTTCTACACCAAGACCAAGACCGTTACGGCGCGCTGGTTCTCGGGCATCAAGGACGAAGGCGCGGCGCTGAACTTCAAGGCGCTCGACTGATCTTTCGGCGGGGCGATTTGCGAACCGCCCTCCCCCAGACAACACGAAAACGCCCCGCCAATTCGGCGGGGCGTTTTTTCATGCGCCGTCTCGGTGCGGATCAATCGATGTCCCAGTCATCCTCATGCGAGACGCCGCCCAGTGCCAGCCAGTCCGCACGCACCCGCGCCACACGGCTGTCGCCCCAAGTGCGGAAGACGATCACGAAGCCTTCGGGCGTGACGCCGTCGCTGGAGATATCCATCCGCGAATTGTGTTTGCCGTCCACGTCCCACATCGAAAGAGAGACCTGCACCATCGGCGTCGCGCGGAACGGCTCGGGGAAGGCAACCTTCTTGCGCAACTCGCGCGGCCCCTCGCCCGTCCACATGGCGCCGCCATCCTGATAGTCGGAGAACAGCACGAGCGAGCCGCGTTGCATCCCCAGACGGTGGCTTTCGATCGTGATCATCGCGAGAGGGCCTCTTTCTTTCAACCTGAGGCAGAGCTTACCGCAACTGCGGACAATAAAAAGCCCCGGAAAATCCGGGGCTTCCTAAATCTTTTCTCGAGAGGTCTCAGCTCAGCATATGCGAGCCGAGGGCCTCCATGTCAGCCAGCAGCTTCGCGGTCATGTCGGCCACCGAAGGATGCGCCTCGTCATGGACGCGGCGGGCTTCCTCGATCAGGCGATCGTGGACTTCCTTGGTGAACTCTTCCGCGGGCAGCGAACGCTCGGCCAGAACCGTGATCCCCTCGGGGGTGATCTCGGCGAAGCCACCCGTCACCGCGTAGCTCTGGGTTTCCGACCGCGTCACCATCGTCAGCTTGCCGGGACGCAGCGTGGTCAGCATCGGCGCGTGGCCGGGCATGACCGTAAGGTCACCATCCGCACCAGGCACCATGACCTCGACCGCCGCCTCTTCCGAGGCCAGCTTGCGCTCGGGCGCAACGAGATCGAATTGCATCGTGTCGGCCATAATGCCTCCTTAC
Organism: Thioclava sp. PTB-PU3-1; assembly: GCF_055666785.1. Lineage (NCBI taxonomy): Bacteria > Pseudomonadati > Pseudomonadota > Alphaproteobacteria > Rhodobacterales > Paracoccaceae > Thioclava > Thioclava sp. PTB-PU3-1. The sequence continues at coordinate 346,627 of NZ_JBVNVL010000001.1, forward strand.
GCCGCAGCGGCGAGTTTCTCGGCTTTCGCTTTCACGTCCTCGATGCCGCCAACCATGTAGAAGGCTGCTTCGGGCAGGTGATCGTATTCGCCTGCAACAACCGCCTTGAACGACTCGATGGTGTCTTCGAGCGGAACCTGAACGCCGTCCGAACCGGTGAACACTTTCGCAACGTCGAAGGGCTGCGAGAGGAAACGCTGGATCTTACGAGCACGTGCCACGGTCAGCTTATCCTCTTCGGACAGTTCGTCCATGCCGAGGATGGCGATGATGTCCTGCAGAGCCTTGTAGCGCTGGAGGATCTCCTGCACCTGACGGGCGACCTTGTAGTGCTCTTCGCCGACGATGCCCGGATCGAGGATACGCGAGGACGAGTCCAGCGGGTCCACAGCCGGGTAGATGCCGAGTTCCGAGATCGCACGCGACAGAACGGTCGTGGCGTCAAGGTGGGCGAAGGTGGTGGCCGGAGCCGGGTCGGTAAGGTCATCCGCGGGCACGTAGACGGCCTGGATCGAGGTGATCGAGCCGGCTTTCGTCGAGGTGATGCGTTCCTGCATCGCGCCCATGTCGGTGGCCAGCGTCGGCTGGTAGCCCACTGCCGAGGGGATACGGCCCAGAAGTGCGGACACCTCGGAACCCGCCTGCGTGAAGCGGAAGATGTTGTCCACGAAGAACAGAACGTCGGTGCCCGACTGGTCACGGAACTGCTCGGCCAGGGTCAGGCCGGTCAGAGCGACACGCGCACGCGCACCCGGAGGCTCGTTCATCTGGCCGTAGACCAGAGCCACCTGCGAGCTCGACAGATCGTCGGGCTTGATGACGTTGGATTCGATCATCTCGTGGTAGAGGTCGTTCCCTTCACGGGTCCGCTCGCCCACACCGGCGAACACGGAGTAGCCCGAGTGCACCTTCGCGATGTTGTTGATCAGTTCCATGATCAGAACGGTCTTGCCGACGCCAGCGCCGCCGAACAGGCCGATCTTACCACCCTTGGAGTAGGGTGCGAGCAGGTCGATGACCTTGATGCCGGTCACGAGGATTTCCGAGGCGGTCGCCTGGCTCTCGAAGTTAGGCGCGGGCTGGTGGATGGCGCGGGTTTCTTCCGCTTCCACGGGGCCCTTCTCGTCCACGGGCTCGCCGATCACGTTCAGGATGCGGCCGAGGGTCGCGTTGCCGACCGGCACCGAGATCGGCTTGCCGGTGTCTTTCACGCCGGCGCCGCGCACGAGACCTTCGGTCGCGTCCATTGCGATGGTACGCACCGAGTTTTCGCCGAGGTGCTGAGCCACTTCGAGAACGAGGCGCTTGCCGTTGTTCTCGGTTTCCAGCGCGTTGAGGATCGCAGGCAGCTCGCCGTCGAACTGCACGTCGACGACGGCGCCGATGACCTGGGTCACTTTACCATTGCTTGCCATGTCTGTCTTTCTCCGGTTCCGTCAGAGCGCCTCGGCGCCCGAAATGATTTCGATGAGTTCCTTGGTGATCGCGGCCTGGCGCGTGCGGTTGTATTCGATCGTCAGCTTATCGATCATATCGCCCGCATTGCGCGTCGCAGAGTCCATCGCTGACATCCGCGCACCTTGTTCCGAGGCACCGTTTTCCAGCAGAGCCGTGAAGATCTGCGTGGCGACCCCGCGCGGCAGCAGATCCTCGAGGATTTGCGTCTCGCTGGGTTCGTAGTCGTAATTGACGCTCGGCGTTTCTTCGCCCTCTTCCGGTTCATAGGAAGCGGGGATGATCTGCTTCGCGGTCGGGCGCTGCGCGATCACGCTCTCGAAGATCGAGAAGAAGATCGTCGCGACGTCGAACTCGCCATTGTCGAAGCGACCGATCAGGTCGCGGGCGATCTTCTGCGCGTCGTCATAGCTCAGGCGTTTGACGTCGCTCAGATCGACGTGGCCGATGAAGTACTGACCGTATTCACGGCGCAGCGCATCGCGGCCTTTCTTGCCGACGGTGAGGATCTTCACCTCTTTGCCCTCGGCCAGCAGCTTTTCAGCCGTCTGGCGCGCGAGCTTCGCAATATTGGCGTTGAAGCCACCGCACAGGCCGCGTTCGGCGGTCATGACCACCAAAAGCTGCACCTTGTCCGAACCGGTGCCCGAAAGCAGGCGCGGCGCGTTGTCCCGGCCCTGGACCGAACTTGCGAGCCCCGCCATCACGGAGTGCATCCGCTCGGCATAGGGGCGCGCAGCTTCGGCCGCTTCTTGAGCGCGGCGCAACTTTGCGGCGGCGACCATTTGCATCGCCTTCGTGATCTTCCGCGTGTTCTTGACGCTTCCGATCCGGTTTTTAAGGTCCTTAAGGCTGGGCATGTCCCTGTCCTTTCAGGCCAATCACGCGTAGGTCTTGGCGAATTCGTCGATAGCGGCTTTCAGCTTGTCGGCCGCGTCACCCTTGATCTTTGGATCCTCGTTCGTGAGCCAGTCGAGGATGTCCTTGCGCGAGTTGCGCAGGTAATCCAGCAGACCCTGTTCGAACTTGCCGACCTCGGAGACCGGGATGCTATCGAGGAAGCCGTTGGTGCCGGCGAAGATGACGGCCACGATTTCCGCGTTGGTGAGCGGCGAATACTGCGGCTGTTTCATCAGCTCGGTCAGACGCGCACCACGGTTCAGCAGCTTCTGAGTTGCGGCGTCGAGATCCGAGCCGAACTGAGCGAAGGCCGCCATTTCGCGATACTGTGCCAGTTCCAGCTTAACCGGGCCTGCCACGGTCTTCATCGAGTTCGTCTGAGCCGACGAACCAACACGCGACACCGACAGACCGGTGTTCACGGCGGGACGGATACCTTGGTAGAACAGTTCCGTCTCGAGGAAGATCTGACCGTCGGTGATCGAGATCACGTTGGTCGGGATGAAGGCCGACACGTCGCCGCCCTGGGTTTCGATGACCGGCAGAGCGGTCAGCGAACCTGCGCCGAAGTCTTCGTTCAGCTTCGCCGAACGCTCCAGCAGGCGGGAGTGCAGGTAGAACACGTCACCCGGATATGCTTCGCGGCCCGGCGGGCGACGCAGCAGCAGCGACATCTGACGATAGGCGACAGCCTGCTTCGAGAGGTCATCATAGATGATCAGCGCGTGCATGCCGTTGTCGCGGAAGTATTCCGCCATCGCGGTCGCGGTGTAGGGCGCGAGGTACTGCATCGGCGCGGGGTCCGAAGCGGTCGCGGCGATCACGGTGGTGTATTCGATCGCACCGGTCTCTTCGAGCTTCTTAACCAGCTGCGCCACGGTCGAGCGCTTCTGGCCGATCGCGACGTAGAAGCAGTGCAGCTTGTTGGACGGATCAGCGTCGTTATACGACTTCTGGTTCAGAATGGTGTCGAGCGCGATTGCGGTCTTACCGGTCTGACGGTCGCCAATGATCAGCTCGCGCTGGCCACGGCCGATCGGGATCATCGCGTCAACCGACTTGAGGCCGGTCGCCATCGGCTCGTGAACCGATTTACGCGGGATGATGCCCGGAGCTTTCACGTCGGCGACGCGACGCTCTTTCGCTTCGATGGCGCCTTTGCCGTCGAGCGCGTTGCCGAGACCGTCGACCACGCGGCCGAGCAGCGCTTCACCGACCGGCACGTCCACGATGGAGTTCGTGCGCTTGACGGTGTCGCCTTCTTTAATGTCTTGGTCCGAACCGAAGATCACGACACCGACGTTGTCGGTCTCGAGGTTCAGTGCCATCCCGCGGATACCACCGGGGAATTCAACCATCTCACCGGCCTGGACGTTGTCGAGCCCGTAGACGCGCGCGATACCGTCGCCAACCGACAGCACGCGACCGACTTCGGCCACTTGGGCGTCCTGCCCGAAATTCTTGATCTGCTCCTTGAGGATCGCAGAAATCTCAGCTGCTTGGATGCCCATTTATCCGACCTCTTTCATGGCGTTCTTGAGAGAAGCGAGCTTCGAACGGATCGACGTGTCGACCATGCGCGAGCCCAGCTTTACGATCATGCCACCGATGAGGCTTTCATCGACGGCGGTGTTCAGTTTGACGGTCTTGCCCGTCTGGTTTTTCAGCACTTCGGCGAGCTTCTTGGCCTGTGCGGCGCTGAGCTTGCTGGCCGAGGTGACATCTGCGGTCACTTCGCCCTTCTCGTCCGCGATCAGGTCCGACAGCGCCTTGAGCAGCTGCGGCAGCACGAAGAGACGACGCTTGGCGCCCATCAGCTGCAGACCGTTCTTCATCGGGTCCGACAGGCCCATCTTGCCTGCCAGAGCGCCGATTGCGGCGGCCTGCTGGTCGCGCGTGTAGACCGGCGATGCAATCACCTCACGCAGCTCGTCAGAGCCAGCCAGCGCCTCCGACAGCGCGGAGACATCGGCTTCGAGCGCGGCGAGGGCATTTGCTTCGCGCGAGAGTTCAAAAATGGCCAGCGCATAGCGGCCGGCGATGCTTGCGGAAATCGAAGCTGGTTCGGACACGTCCACCCTTCCGATGCGTTTTGCCCCGACCCGGAACAGGCCATGGGGCGCTCCCCCGGCGCGCTTGAGACATGCCCTCCGCGCCGCTTATCGGGGAGGTCACTAGCAGAGCAATCCCCCCCTCGCAACCATCTTGAGCACGAGAATGTGAGCAGAAGCACTCCAATCTGCCCTTCGTCGCGGGAAGGTGACAGGGACGGGAGGATTTTGTGGGCGCTAACAGGAATTTGGACCGGTTGGTCACGGAACGCCGTGCGGGGGTGATTCACCTCAATACGCGTTGGCAGTTCGATAATTATCCGCCTCCCGCGACGGAACACATGAGAGTTGCGCGACGGGCAGTACGCGAACGTGATTGTTGCGTCTCGACTGTTTTTCCCGCGGGAGGCATTAACTCCGTGTCAGGCCGGGTCCGTCGCCGGTTTTACCGCCCCTTCGAGAATCGACAGCGGTTTGCGGACCCGCGCACCGAGGCCGGAATCATGGCGCGCATGGACCTGCTTGGAGACTTCGAGCATCACCACGCCCGCCGCCAGCACGCCCGCCGCCTTGGTGCCCAGCCGTTCCCACATCGCAGCAGAGCGCAACCAGAAGCGGCGATGGCTCGGCGGGATATAGAGCGCACCGGTATGCCGCTCGGGCACGAAGCCGGACCGGCGCGCGAGCTGATCGAGCTGCCCCAGCGTGTAGGGCTTGCCGAAGCCGAAGGGCGTGGTCTCGCGCGGGGCCCAGAGCCCGGCTCGGTTCGGCACGATGAATAGCGCCCTGCCCCCCGGCCCCAGCACCCGCCAGCATTCCTGCATCAAGGCTTCGGAATTGTCGGAGGTCTCGAGCCCATGCATCACGATCAGCCGGTCCACCCGGCCCGTCTCGAGCGGCCAGCGCGCCTCGTCGCACAGGACCGAGACATTGGGCATCCCCGCAGGCCACGGCATCACGCCCTGCTCGGCCGGCATCAACCCGATCACCCGGCGCGCAGGCTCCAGATAGGGACGCAGCAGCGGCACCGCGAAGCCGTAGCCCGCCACCGTCTGCCCCGCCATCTGCGGCCCCGTCGCGGGCCACATGGAAACAACCCGATCTCGGATTGCCCGCTGCGCCGCACGGCCTAGCTGAGTTCGGTAGTAGAAATTCCGCAGGTCGAGTACGTCGAGATGCATTGCGCCTTTCGCTTCCTTCGGCTTAGCTATGTGCCAAGATAATCAAAGCGGTAGAAAACACCATGGCCGTTGAGCTTCTCATCATTCCCTGTCTCGCCGACAACTATGCTTATGTCGTGCACGAGGCGGCGACGGACACAACCACCGTGATCGACGTCCCCGAAGCGCCGCCCGTTCTGAAGGCGCTGAACGAACGGGGCTGGAAAGCGAATCTGATCCTGCTGACGCATCATCACGCCGATCACATCGATGGCGTTCAGGCGCTGTCGGCGGCGACAGGGGCGAAAATCGTGGGGGCCAAGGCGGATGCGCATCGTCTGCCCAAGCTCGATCAGGAGGTCAGCCCCGGCGAAAAGCTCGCGATCGGGATGGAGCATGTCGAGGTTCTGCCCGCCGATGGGCATACGGTCGGCCATATCGCCTATTACTTCCCCGAGGGCGGTCTGCTGTTTTCCGGCGACAGTCTGATGAGCTGGGGCTGCGGACGTCTCTTCGAGGGCTCGGCGCAGCAGATGTACGATACGCTGACGCGGTTTAGCGAGTTGCCCGACGAGACGTTGGTCTGTTCGGGGCATGAATATACTGAGGCAAATGGTCGCTTCGCGCTCTCGATCGAACCGGAGAACCCGAACCTCATCGACCGGATGGAGAATGTCCGCGCCATTCGCGCTCAGGCCCGCCCCACCGTTCCGGTCGAACTGGGTCTGGAGAAAGCGACCAACCCGTTCCTGCGCGGCGACGATCCGAAACTGCGCGCAGCACTCGGCCTGCCCGAAAGCGCAACGCCGGTCGAGGTCTTCACCGAAGCGCGCGCCCGCAAGGACCGGTTCTAGGCCTCACCGCCGCGCGTCGCGCAAGACGCTCAGCGCCAACGCGGCGAGAACCGTCCCCATCGCCCAGCGTTGCACCCGCATCCAGAGCGGGCGTGCCGCGAGGAATTGCGCCATTGCGCCTGCGCCCATCACGATTGCAGCATTCACGCCCACCGAGATCACGATCTGCACCGCGCCCAGCGCCAGTGACTGCGCCAGCACCGATCCCGCCGCGGGCTCGATGAATTGCGGCAGCAGCGACAGATACATCACCGCGATCTTCGGATTGAGGAGGTTGGTGACGAAGCCCATCACGAACAGTTTGCGCGGCCCGTCGACCGGCAACTCGCGCATCACGAAGGCCGAGCGCCCGCCCGGTCGCACCGCCTGCCATGCCAGCCAGAGCAGATAGAGCGCCCCGGCAATCCGCAGCGCGTCATAGGCATAAGGCACGGCGAGCACGATCGCAGTGATCCCGAAGGCCGCACAGAGCATGTAGAAGACGAAACCCAGCGCCACCCCACCCAGTGAGATCATTCCCGCGCCCCGCCCCTGACAGATCGTGCGCGAGACCAGATAGATCATGTTCGGACCGGGGCTCAGCACCATGGCAAGCGCCACGGCACCGAAGGCGAGAATATGGGACAGGTCGGGCATCGCATGTCTCTCCTATGGACGCGGATCAGCTTAGCGCGCGTCCATCGCGCCGCAAGCCAGCGCTTAGTCGAGCTTCGCGAAAGCCGCCTCGAGATGGGGCGCATATTTCTCCCATGCCTGCGAACTGCCCTTATAGATCGGCTTGCGCACCTGCGTGTTCGACGTGGTCGCAACCGTGCGGGCGTTGTCCTGAGGGCGCAGGCAGGCATCCTCCCAAGGCAGCCCGAGCGCCTCGATCAACGCACGGCTGCGCGCCTCAGGGTCTTCCGTCAGCGCCTCGTAGTCGCAATCGACGATCGTGCCGCGCTGCGTCGCCCAATGCGCCATCAGATCGCGATAGAGCCCGTGATAGGCTACGAGATCGTCCAGATCATGCGCGTAGCCATTCCCCGCGCTGGAAAAGAAGTTGCGATAGATCGACCAGAGCGTCGCGCGCGGATCACGATGGACATGCACTATGAGCGCGCGCGGAAACAGCGCCCGGATCGCGCCGATCCAGCGGAAGTTGAGCGGCATCTTGTCGGTCACGAAGGGCTTGCCATCGGCCAGCCCGGCAAGCGTCTCGTAATAGGCGGCGCGAATGCGCCCCGCCTCTCGGGTCAGAGCCTCCGCGTCGCTCCAGTCGAGCGCGCTCATCTCGCGATCGAGCGTGGCGATCTCATCGCCCGGCGCAACCTGACTGTGCTGGGTGACGATCTGCTCGACCAGCGTCGTGCCCGAACGCGGGAGGCCCAGCAGGAAGATCGGCACCGGGGCAGCTCGGTCGGCCTCGGTCTCGGGGATCCGCGGATGGGGCGTGTCAAAACGCCTGCGCAGCTGCGAAAAGAGCTTGCGGTCCTGCGCGATGTCATAGCCCAGCTCGGCCTTGCGCCGCGCATTGGCCGAGTGCCAGAGCGCGAAGGCCCGGTCCGTGCTGCCCACATCATGCAGCGCCTTGGCCAGCGCGAATTCGAGCAGCATCCGGTCATGCTCCGAATGCCCTTCCGTCGCAACCTGCGTCTCGAGTTGCGAAAGCAGCGGGTCGTCCGGCACGAAGCGATGCAGGGGCGAGAGGTTCCACCAGGCCTCGGCATAACTCGGGTCAGCGGCCAGCGCCGCCTCGAACCGTGCCTGCGCCCCCGCGATGTCGCCCTGTGCGAGAAGTATGATCCCAAGATTGTTCAACAGCAACACGTGGCGCGGATCGAGCGACAGCCCCTTTTCCAACCGGAGCCGCCCCCCGGTGAAATCCCCCTCGTTCAGCAGCAGATTGCCCAGATTATTCAGCATATGCACATCGTTCGGCGCGACCTCGAGCGCGGCCTCGAACCGTGTGCGCGCCTCAGCCTCGCGCCCGAGCGCGAGCAGCGCATTGCCCAGATTGTTGAGCGCGACCGGATCGCGCGGGCGCAGCGTCAACACGCGCTCGAACTGAACGATCGCGTCTTCGTGCTGGCCCAGCTCCATCAGCTCATTGCCCAGATTGCCGTGGGTGTCGGCATGATCGGGGCGCAAGGCGATCAGGCGGCGATAGGTCTCGGCCGCCCCGGCATGGTCGCCCAGCGCCCCCTGCCCCGCCGCGCGGAATTCGAGCAGCAGTATGGTGTCAGGATGGATCCGCAGCGCGCGGTTCGCCTGCTCGACCAGCTCGCGATTGCGCCCCGTCTGCATCAGCCCCATCAACTGCTGCACCAGCGCGCGCGGCGGCCCCGCGGCGGGTTTCGCCTTGCTGGCCTGTCCCAGTGCCTCAAGCCCCGCCTTCGCGCGTTTGTTGCCGGGAAACCGCCCGAGTACCTCGCGGTAAAGCGCCTCGGCCTGCGCGATTTCCCCACGCTTTGCATGACCACGCGCGGCAAGCAGAATCTTGTCAACGGACCCGGCCATTGGCTCTCCTTCGCAAAATCGTCCTGACCATAGCGAGCACCCAGACGATGACAAGCGCGGCTAAGGGCCGGTCGCGGCGACATGGCAGAACGCCCGCCTGAATTGGCGGGGCCTTCAGAGAACAAGCCCAGACTTAATCGAGCTTGGCGAAAGCTGCCTCCAGATGGGGCGCGAATTTCTCCCACGCCTGCGAGCTGCCCTTGTAGATCGGTTTCGTAACCTGATCGCGCGACGCGGTGCGCGCGATGCGCGTATTGTCCTGCGGGCGCAGACACGCCTCGTCGAAAGGCAGTTCGAGATAGGCCAGCATGTCGCGGATCACCGGCTCCGGCGTCGCGGTCAGCTGTTCGTAATCGAGATCGTAAAGCGTCGCGCCGAACAGCGTGCGCCAATGCGCCATCAGGTCGCGATAGAGGCCATGATAGGCAACGAGATCGTCCAGATCATAGGCGTAATCATTGCCGTCGGAGCTGAAATTGAGCCGGAAGATCGACCAGATCACCGCACGCGGATCGCGGTTGGTGTGGACGATCTTCGCCTGCGGGAAAAGCGCCCGGATCGCGCCCAGCCAGCGGAAATTGAGCGGCATCTTGTCGGTCACGAAGGGCGCGCCCTGCCCGAGCTTGCGCAGTTTCTCGCGATACTCGGCGCGGATCTCGGGTGCTTTCTGCGCCAGCAGATCGGGGGCGGTCCAGTCGAACTCGTTGAACTGTTGGCTCAGCTCGGTCAGCTCTCCGCCCGGTGCGACCTGCGGATGCGCCGAGATGATCTGCTCGGTCAGGGTCGTGCCCGAGCGCGGCAGCCCGACGATGAAGATCGGCTCGGGGCCATCAGGCGCGGTTTCGGGAATTTCGGCGGGCGGAGCGGGAAACGCCTGTTTGATCTGAGCGAAACGCTCGACGTCGCGCGCAATGGTGTAGCCCTGAGCCTCTTTGCGCAGCGCATTGCCGCGCGTGTAATGACCGAAAGCGGCCTCGGTCTCGCCCGACTCCTCGCGCAGCTTGCCAAGCGCGAATTCGAGCCCCGCGCGTTGCTTCGCGCTGTGGCCCGGCTGCGCGAGCGAAGCCGTGAGCGCATCGAAAAGCGGATCGTCCGGTGTGGCGCGCTGGATATGGGCGAGCCCGGCGAGCGCATCCGGGAAGCCGGGCCGGTAGTGCAAAGCGCGCTCGTAACTCTCGCGCGCCGATTGCTTGTCGCCTTTTGCGAGATAGAGATCGCCCAGCGACGACAGGGTCAGATAGTGATCGGGCACTTTGTGCAAGAAGGCCTTGAGGTGGAATTCCGCCTCCTCCAGCTCTCCATCTTTCGCCAGCATATTCCCCAGATTCAGCTGTGCTTCGGCGAAATCGGGCGCAGCCTCATGGGCGGCGTGATAGAGTTTGCGCGCGGTCTTGTCGTCACCCGCCCGGCGTTTCGCATTGCCGATGTTGTTGAGCGAAACCGGATCGCCGGGCCGTAATTCCAACACGCGCTCGAACTCGGCCACGGCCTCGTCGTCGCGGTTCAGCGCCATTAGTTCGTTGCCGTAGCTGCCATGCGCGTCGGGCGCGTCAGGGAACATCCCCACCAATTCGCGATAGAGCGCAGCCGCGCCCTCGTGATCGTCCAGCGCCGAGAGTGCCGCGGCACGGACTTCCATCGCAGCCGGCGCACGCGGGAATTGCTTGAGAACGCGGGCGGCGGCCTCGGCGGCCTCGCGGTCACGGCCCGACTTCTTAAGGCCGAAGAGCTGGTCGATCACCGGGCGCGGCGGGTTCATCGGACGGGTGGAGGCGCGGGTCTGCGCGATCTCGGCCAGCCCGGCTTGCGCGCGCTTGTTGCCGGGAAACCTTGTCAGCACCTCACGATAAAGCGCCTCGGCCTCGGCAAAGGCCCCGCTTTTCGCATGGCTCTTCGCCGTGCGCAGCGTCTTGTCTATCGGTCCGGCCATTGCGCTGTCTCCGTCTTCTGTCCCGCCTGTAAAGTCGCGCCGCACCATAGAGGCACCGCGCATGATGGCAAGGTGCCAGACGCCCTTGCAGTCGTCACCCAGCCCCGAACCGGCGACGCCGCGCCGCTGCGCCCTCGCCGCCCCCGCGCTTGCATCCGCGCGTGGCAGGCGCGATACCTGTTTCACCTTTTCCGACCCTAGCGAACCGATGCCGATCTCACACCTGCCCAAGAATGTCCGCCGCCAGTTGCGCCGCTTCGGCCCCTCCATGGGGCGCAGGCCCGCGGTCGACATTCTGCGCGGCGCGGTCGGTGCGGGGGTAGCGATCCTCGTCGTGACCTTCATCGTGGCCACCCTGCCCCATTCGCGTCAGGCCGGGATTTACCTCGTCTCCAGCTTCGCCTCGATGGCGGTGCTGTTGTTCGTTTTGCCGAATTCGCCTCTGGCGCAGCCATGGTCCGCGATGATGGGGATGATGATCTCCGCCGTGGTGCCGGTCGCGGTGCTGATGGTGACGCCGCCGCCCTATGCGGACGGGCTGGCGGTCGGCGGGTCGATCGCGGCGATGATGGCCGCGCGCGCTCTGCACCCGCCAGCGGCCGGGATCGCGCTGCTGGTGGTGCTGGAACATGAGGCCGGGCGACGGCTCGGCTTCGATTTCGCAATTTTCCCGATCGCGGTGATGACCGTGCTGATGATCGGTTTCGCAATGCTCTGGAACCGGCTGTTCGGCATTTCCTACCCGACGCGTCCGCTTGCTTATTCCCCGGCCCATGTCGGACGCGCCCGCGGCCCCGCCCGCTCGCTCAGCCAGCGCGACCTGTCGAACCTTCTGGTCGAGTTCAACCAATCGGCCAATATGGACCCGGCCGATCTGGCGCGGCTGATGGCGGTGGCCGAACACCGCGCCGCCGAGTCGCTTCTCGCCGATACGCATGTGCGCGATCTGATGACGCAGAACCCCGTCACCGTCAGCCCCGAAGCGCCGCTGTCGGAGATCGTGCGCAAGATGACCGCGCTCAACGTGCACACGCTGCCGGTGGTCGACAATTCCGGCTATTACCTCGGCGTGGTCGATCAGCACGACGCGCTGGAGGAACTGTTCAAGGAATTCGACATCCTGCGCCGCCCGCTGCGCTTTCGCGCGGCGCCCCCTGAGGCCGAGGTCCGCGCGATCTTCCATACCGATATCGAGACGGTCGAGGGCGACACGCCGGTGGGCGAATTGCTCGAACGGCTGGCCCGGCGCGAGGCGCGCGTCGTGCCGGTGACCGAAAGCGGACGGCTCGTCGGGATCCTGACCCGGACCGACATCATGGCGCTGCTGCTGGAACATTCGCCTGCCGCCCATACCGAGGCGGAGCTCGACGAGGAAGTCTACGACGACGAAGAGGAGCCCTCGTCCAAATCGACACCCGCCGCGAGCGCCGAAGACACCCCTGAGCGCGCGGGCAACACTGACCCCGAAGAGGCCGAACTGGCCGCGGAATTGCACCAGAGCACCGCGCGCCGTCCGCCGGTCTATGAGGACACGCAATACGACACCGCTGAAAGCCGCGGCGAGTCGCCCAAGTAACCGGCAATACGCTTGAACGCGCGAAAACCCTCCCCATATGGGAGAGGTCACACGCAACCCCCCAAGATATTGCGCGCCTCATCGGTATCCCTGCACCGTCGCGCCCGTTAAATGACCGTTTTTTCCGCACGAATCGGAGTCCGGTCGGATTTTGGGCATGAAAAGACTTGAAGCGCGGCGATTTCCACCGAACTTTAATCTTATAGGGCAACACTAGGCTGGGTATCCTCCCGCGCCGCCCTCCGAGGAAAGGAGCAGATAATGCCGTCGTTTTCCAATACGCTCGAACAGGCAATCCACGGGGCGCTGGCGCTCGCCAATGCCCGAAAGCATGAACTCGCGACGCTAGAACACCTGCTCCTCGCCTTGATCGACGAGCCGGACGCCGCGCGGGTGATGAAGGCCTGCGCCGTCGATACCGACGAATTGCGCCAGACCTTGGTGGAGTTCATCGACGATGAGCTGTCCACCCTCGTGACCGAAATCGAAGGCTCGGAAGCTGTGCCGACCGCCGCCTTCCAGCGCGTGATCCAGCGCGCGGCCATCCATGTCCAAAGCTCGGGCCGCTCGGAAGTGACCGGGGCCAATGTGCTCGTCGCGATCTTCGCGGAGCGCGAAAGCAACGCCGCCTATTTCCTGCAAGAGCAGGATATGACCCGCTACGACGCGGTGAACTTCATCGCGCATGGCGTGGCGAAGGACCCCGAGTTCGGCGAAACGCGCCCGGTGTCGGGTGCCGAGGAAGAGGCCAAAGCCGAAGGTGCGACCCAGGCCGAAGCCAAGGATTCCGCGCTCGAGAAATACTGCGTGAACCTCAACGCGAAATCCGAGAAGGGCGATGTCGACCCGCTGATCGGGCGCGAGCACGAGGTGGAGCGCTGCATTCAGGTGCTTTGCCGCCGTCGCAAGAACAACCCGCTTCTGGTGGGCGATCCCGGCGTGGGCAAGACCGCGATCGCGGAAGGCCTCGCGCTGAAGATCACGCGCGGCGAAACCCCGGAGATCCTCGCCAATTCGACGATCTACTCGCTCGATATGGGCGCGCTGCTCGCGGGCACCCGTTATCGCGGCGACTTCGAGGAGCGTCTGAAGGCTGTCGTGAAGGAGCTCGAAGAGCATCCCGACGCGATCCTCTTCATCGACGAAATCCATACCGTGATCGGTGCTGGCGCGACCTCGGGTGGCGCGATGGATGCGTCCAACCTCCTGAAGCCCGCGCTTCAGGGCGGCAAGCTGCGCACCATGGGCTCCACCACCTACAAGGAGTTCCGCCAGCACTTCGAGAAGGACCGCGCGCTGAGCCGCCGGTTCCAGAAGATCGACGTGAACGAGCCGTCGGTGCCGGATTCCATCAAGATCCTGATGGGTCTGAAGCCCTATTTCGAGAAGCACCACGACATCCGCTACACCAATGACGCCATCAAGACGGCGGTGGAACTGTCGGCGCGCTATGTCCATGACCGCAAGCTGCCTGACAAGGCGATCGACGTGATCGACGAGGCGGGCGCGGCCCAGCATCTCGTGGCCGAAAGCAAGCGGCGCAAGACCATCGGCCCGAAAGAGATCGAGGCGGTCGTCGCCAAGATCGCGCGGATCCCGCCGAAATCGGTCTCGAAGGACGATGCCGAGGTGCTCAAGGATCTCGAGAAGTCCCTCAAGCGCGTCGTGTTCGGTCAGGACAAGGCGATCGAAACGCTCTCCTCCGCGATCAAGCTGGCCCGTGCGGGTCTGCGCGAGCCGGAGAAGCCGATCGGCAACTACCTCTTCGCGGGTCCGACCGGCGTCGGCAAGACCGAGGTCGCCAAGCAGCTCGCCGATACGCTCGGCGTGGAACTGATGCGCTTCGACATGTCGGAATACATGGAGAAGCACGCGGTCTCGCGTCTGATCGGTGCGCCTCCAGGCTATGTCGGCTTCGATCAGGGCGGCATGCTGACCGACAGCGTCGACCAGCACCCGCATTGCGTGCTGCTCTTGGACGAGATCGAAAAGGCGCACCCGGATGTCTACAACATCCTGCTGCAGGTGATGGATCACGGGAAGCTCACCGACCATAACGGCCGGACCGTCGACTTCCGCAATGTGATCCTGATCATGACCTCGAATGCGGGCGCCGCCGAACAGGCGAAGACCGCAATCGGCTTCGGGCGCGATCGGCGCGAGGGCGAGGATACGGCCGCGATCGAGCGGACCTTCACGCCCGAGTTCCGCAACCGTCTGGACGCGGTGGTCAGCTTCGCGCCGCTGCCGCGCGAGGTGATCTTGCAGGTGGTCGACAAGTTCGTGCTGCAACTCGAAGCGCAGCTGATCGACCGCAACGTCCACATCGAGCTCACCCCGGCCGCCGCGAACTGGCTCGCCGAGAAGGGCTACGACGACAAGATGGGCGCGCGTCCGCTGGGCCGGGTCATTCAGGAGCATATCAAGAAGCCGCTCGCCGAAGAGCTGCTCTTCGGGAAGCTCACCAAGGGCGGCGTCGCCAAGGTCTCGATCAAGGACGACAAGATCGTCATCAAGGTCGAGGAACCGGGCAAGAAGCGGATTTCCGGCTCCAAGCCGCGCCTGCTGACCGCCGAATGATCTAGACCGTGCTCCGCGCGGTGTTGATAAGCCTTCTCGTCCCGGCCATGCCCTGCATGGCCGGGACTTTTCTATCCGACGCGCCGAAGCTGCAGATGCCGGTCGACTGCACGCTTGGCCAAGACTGCTACATCCAGAACTACGTCGACCGCGACCCCGGCTCCGGTGTGCGCGATGCGGGTTGCGGCGGACTGTCCTATGACGGCCACAAGGGCACCGATTTCGCGCTGCTGACCGAAGCGCAGATGAAAGCGGGCGTGCAGGTGATGGCCGCCGCCCCGGGCCGTGTCGTCGCCACCCGAGACGGAGAGCCCGACGGGGCTTATGCCAGCGGAAAGACAGTCGCGGGCAAGGAATGCGGAAACGGGATCATCATCGATCTCGGCAATGGCTGGCAGTCCCAATATTGCCATCTGCGCGAAGGCTCCATTGCCGTGAATCGGGGCAACCGGATCAAGGCGGGCGCCCCGCTCGGCCTCGTCGGACAATCGGGCCAAGCGGAATTCCCGCATCTGCATCTCTCGCTGCGCCACGAGGACACCGTAGTTGACCCGTTCGACCCTGACATGCAGGACGCCTGCGCCAGCGATGCGACGCAAACGCTCTGGACCGCCCCGATCACCTATCGGCCGAGCGGTTGGCTCGAGGCCGGGCTCACCGCCACCGTGCCACGCTTCGAGACAATCCTAGCTGGCGCGCCCCTGCCCCCGCCCAGCGACACCGCACCCGCGCTTATCTTGTGGGGCTACGGCTTCGGCCTGCGAACTGGGGACACGATCGGGTTCGAGATCACCGGCCCGGACGGGATCAGCATCAGGACGACCAGCGAGGTCGACGCGTCAAAAGCCCGGTTCTTCCGCTATGTCGGCAAGAAAGCCCCGCCGGGCGGATGGCCGAAGGGGCGCTACGACGGCCAGATCACGCTCAGCCGCGACGGCGCGGTGATCGCCCGTCGAACCCTCACCGCCCGGATCGACTAGCCCTCACGGAATCCGCGCGGCAGGCCCCGGCTGACCCGAGGGCTTCTCCCCGGCCTTGGCCTTCTGCGTGGTCTCTTCCTCGAAGGCCTCGGGCGGCAGGAGCGAAATCAACCGCCCGCCCGGCTCGACCTTCATTTCGGCCGGATCGATCACGAAGCGCAGATCCCCGCTTTTCGCCACGACCATCACGGGCTTCGCCTTGGGCCGTTTCTCACGCCACTGGGTCAGCGTGTATTCCTCGGTGATCCGGGTGACGCGGAAACGCCATCCCTCGGACAGCAGCTTCTCCCAATTCTCCAGCGTCCGCCCCTCGCCAAAGCGCCGCCCGCCCAGTTGCGTCGGCAGCGCGTGACGCTCGCGGTCGTCCTTCTGGCGCGGCACCTGCCAGACCTTGTCGCGGCCCAGCTCGGGCGCGAGATCGGTCGCGACGAGCGTGTTGTAGGCGTCGTTATCTGTGGCGGCGAGCAGGGTCGAATAGGCCATCAGCTCGACCTTGTCCTCCGCCGCCTCGCCCAGAATGTCGCCGTAGAAGGTCTTGAGCCCATTGGCGCGCGGGCGGATCAAATGGGCGTGGTTCGGGTCGGTGATCAGCACCGGCACCTCGGCCTTGTTCAGCGTCTCGGCCAGCGCCGTGGTGAAGCGCGAGCCGCCCACGATCAGCAGGCCCGGCTTGTCGGCATTGGCGAGCCCCAGCTTCCGCGCGAGCGGCGCCAGCGTGAAGCCGTGCACGATCACCGTCACCAGCACCAGCACGAAGGCCAGCGGCCCGATCCGCAACCCGTCCGCGACGCCGATCTCGGCCAGACGCTGCCCGAAGAGGCCCGCCACCGCGACCAGCACCACCCCGCGCGGGCCGGTAAAGGCGATCAGCAACCGCTCGTTGCGCGGCAGTGCTGTCCCGATCAGCGAAATCAGCACCGTCAGCGGCCGCGCCACCAGCACCACGAGAATAATGAAGAGGAGCGCGTGCCAGTCGAGCGCGGCGAGCTGGTCGATCTCGATATTCGCGGCGAGCAGGATGAACACGCCCGAGACCAGCAAGACCGTCGCATGTTCCTTGAAACGGCGCAGTTCCTCGTAGGACGGCAGGTCGGCATTGCCGATCACCAGCCCCATCACGGTGACCGCCAGCAGCCCGCTTTCATGCAGCACGTGATCCGTCACCGCGAAGGTACCCAGAAGCGTCGCGAAGAGCACCGGCACCTTCATGAATTCCGGCACCCAGCCGCGCGAGAAGCTGCGCGCGATGCCCCAGCCGACAGCGCCACCGATCGCGGCCGCAAACCCGATACCGAGCGCGAGATGCCACACCGCCTCGCCCATCGGCAGATTGGAGCGCAGCGTGAACACCACCTCGAAGGCCAGAACCGCCGCCAGCGCGCCGATCGGATCGTTCACGATCGCTTCCCATTGCAGCAGCCGTGCGGGGCGGCGGGCGAGTTTCGCCGTGCGCAGAAGCGGCGCGATCACCGTGGGGCCGGTGACGACCATGATGCCGCCGAAAACAGCCGCGCTTTCCCAGCTGAGCCCCGCGCCCCAAACGAGCGCGAGCACCGATAGGAACCAACCCAGAGGTGCGCCGATGAAGACCAGCCGCCGTACGCCGGTTTTCGCGTCGCCCAAGCGGTGGAAATCGAGAGAAAAGCCCCCCTCGAACAGGATCACCGCCACGGCGAGCGCGATCAGAGGGCTCAGCAAGTCGCCAAAATCCCGGCTCGGGTTCAAAAGCCCCGTCGCGGGCCCCGCGATGAGCCCTGCGACCAGCATGATCACGATGGCGGGCAGGCGCAGGCGCCAGGCCAGCCATTGCGCCCCAACACCGCACACACCCACCAGCGCAAAGGCCAATACCGGGCCGAGACCCGCCGATTCCGCGATTGCCATACCTGTCCCTCGTCACGCTTCGGGATCAAACCCCGTTCAGGAGGTCAGGTTCCGTGCCCTTTTGCAAGAGGCCGAATATCGCGCAGGACCGCGCTATGTTCCGCGCGCAGCCCCGGGTCACCCCCTGAAAAGATTGACCTTTGCGTCGCAATCCGGTAGGGCGCAGTCAAGCTCCGTAATCCGGCGGAGCTTCTCCTGGGCGCCCGGTTCCTAAAGCGCCCGATAGCGGCCCCGCCCGATGCGGGTCGCGACAGGACGCGATCAAAGGTAAACCAAGGAAACCCATGACTAAATTCACCGATCTGAAGCTGGACCCGAAAGTCCTTTCCGCCGTTGTCGACGCTGGCTACGAAGAGCCCACGCCCATTCAGGCTGGCGCCATTCCGCCCGCGCTCGAAGGCAAGGACGTGCTCGGCATCGCGCAGACCGGGACCGGCAAAACCGCCAGCTTCACCCTGCCGATGCTGACGCTGCTGCGCCGGGGCCGCGCCCGCGCCCGGATGCCGCGCTCGCTCGTGCTCTGCCCGACGCGCGAACTGGCAGCCCAGGTCGCCGAGAACTTCGACCTCTACGCCAAGAACACCAAGCTGACCCGCGCGCTGCTGATCGGCGGCGTGTCGTTCGGCGAGCAGGACAAGCTGATCGACAAGGGCGTCGACGTGCTGATCGCGACGCCGGGCCGCCTGCTCGACCATTTCGAGCGTGGCAAGCTGATCCTGACCGACGTGAAGGTCATGGTCGTCGACGAGGCCGACCGGATGCTCGACATGGGCTTCATCCCGGATATCGAGCGCATCTTCCAGCTGACGCCCTTCACGCGCCAGACGCTGTTCTTCTCGGCCACGATGGCCCCTGAGATCGAGCGGATCACCAACACCTTCCTGCATGCGCCGACGCGGGTCGAAGTTGCGCGTCAGGCGACCACCGGTGCGAACATCACCCAGAAGCTGATCCAGATCGAACCGGCGCGCCGCGACCAGACGGCCAAGGCCAAGCGCGAATTGCTGCGCGCGGTGATCTCGGCCGAGGGCGAGGCCTGCACCAACGCGATCGTCTTCTGTAACCGCAAGGTCGATGTCGATATCGTCGCCAAGAGCCTGCAGAAATACGGCTTCGACGCCGCCCCGATCCATGGCGATCTCGACCAGAGCCAGCGCACGCGCACGCTCGAGAATTTCCGCGATGGCAAGCTCAAGCTGCTGATCGCCTCCGACGTGGCCGCGCGCGGTCTCGACGTGCCCTCGGTGAGCCATGTCTTCAACTACGACCTGCCGATGCATGCCGAGGATTACGTCCACCGGATCGGCCGCACGGGTCGCGCGGGCCGCAAGGGCACGGCGATCTCGATCGCTGTGCCGTCGGACGAGAAGTTCCTCGGTCAGATCGAAAGCCTCGTCGAACAGGAAATCCCGCGCGCCGAGCCGCCGGAAGATTTCGAGCTGTCCGAAGGTGCGAAGCAACCGGCGCGCAAGCGCGAAGACGCCAAGGGCGGTCGTTCGCGCGGCGGACGCAGCCGGGATCGTGGCGGGCGTGGGTCGAAACGCGAACATCACAGCGAAGAGGCGCAGCAGCCGCAAAGCGCCGCACCGCAGGAGCAGCAGGAGCAAGAGCAGGCACCCAAGAAGGTCGAGGCTCAGCCCGAAGAGGTCCGCGGCGAGGCCCCCGAGGCCACGAGCGCTCCGAAGCCGCAATCGCGCAGCCAATCTTCCGACGAGGGCGGCAATGCCCGCCGGTCGCGCGGTGGCCGCAACCGCCGCGAGCGCGACAACGAAGTCGTGGGCATGGGCGATCACGTTCCGGACTTCCTCACCGTCTCCTTCCGCCCCGGCGCGGTTGAGGAGACCGCCGAGGACAAAGCGGACAGCTGACGCTTTCGTATTGGTAAAAATATCCCCGCCGGAGGCTTCCTCCGGCGGGGTTTTCTTTGTCTTTAGGGATGGCGCGCGCCCCTGCCCGCCTGCGCCTAGGGCGATCCGCGCCCTTCAGGGGCGCGGAGCCGCGCTCACTCGGACAGGCGGCTGGTGACGACGATCACTTCGGGCTTCTTGCCGATCTCTTCCATCGAGACCTGACGCGCGATGCGACGCAGGCCCTCGTCGATCTTGTCGTCATTTTTGAGGATTTTGATCGAAGCGCGTTCGAGATATTGCGTCATCTCGTCTTCGATCGTCTCGGCCAGCGGCGCGCCCGAGCGGCCCAGTTTCGGCAGGCCGTTCAGCTCGACCCAGGGCTCGCCCAGCGGCTGGTCTTCCTCGTCGAGGATCAGGGTCACGAGGCACAGCCCGTTCAGCGCCATACGCATCCGGTCCCGCACCACGCCATCCATCGCGCCGATCTGCACCGAACCGTCGAGGTAAGTGCGGCCCGCTTCGATATATTCGACGACTTTCGGCGTCTTGCCGGTCAGGTCGATCATCGTGCCGTTCGTCGCGACTTCTGACGCGATGCCCTTATCCGAAGCCAGCTTCGCGTGCTCGCGCAGGTGACGGTGCTCGCCATGCATCGGGATCAGCATCTTCGGCGCGAGCAGTTCATGGACGGCTTCCAGATCGGGGCGGTTCGCGTGGCCCGAGACGTGATAGAGCCCGCCGTGATCGTCCACCACATCGACGCCCATCTCGGAGAACGCATTCATGATGCGGATCACGCCGCGCTCGTTGCCCGGAATGGTCTTCGAGGAGAACAGGAATGTGTCGCCCTCTTTCAGCTCGAGACCCAGATATTTGCCACGGCTCAGCTGGGCCGAGGCCGCGCGGCGCTCGCCCTGAGAGCCGGTCACGATCAGCATCAGGTTCTGACGCGGCACGTCACTCGCCTCTTCCGCCGAGATCGTGCCGGGCATGCCCTTGAGCACCCCGGTTTCCTCGGCGACCGAGACCATACGCTTCATCGCACGGCCCAGCAGGCAGACGGAGCGCCCCGCGGCCTTGCCCGCCTCGGCGAGCGTCTTCAGGCGCGCGACGTTCGAGGCGAAGGTTGTCGCGACGACCATGCCGGTCTGTGCGCGGATCAGTTCCGAGATCGGCTCGGCCAGCGTGGCCTCCGACCGGCCCGGCAGCGGCGAGAAGACATTCGTGGAATCGCTCACCAGAACCTTCACACCGTCGCCCTCTTTGGCGATGGCATGCCACATCTCGGGCTCGAAGGGCTCGCCCACGATTGGATTGCCGTCGAGCTTGAAATCGCCCGTATGGACGACGCGGCCCGCGGGCGTGTCGATGATGAGGCCGGAGCTCTCGGGGATCGAGTGCGAGATCGGCACGAACTGCACCTTGAAGGGACCGGCTTCGATCACCTTCGGGCGCGGCTCGACGATCTGGATCGTCTCGGGCGGGATCCCCGCCTCTTCCAGCTTCAGCTGACCGATGCGGCCGGTGAAGGCCCGCGCATAGACCGGCTTGCGCAGCTTGTTCCAGACATGGGGCAGCGCGCCGATATGGTCTTCATGGGCGTGGGTGATAAAGATCGCGTCGATCCGGTCGGCATTCGCTTCCAGCCATTCGAGATCGGCGAAGATCAGATCGACGCCGGGCGTGCCGTCCATATCCGGGAAAGTCACGCCCAGATCGACAACGATCAGCCGCTCTTTCCCCTCTGGGCCGTAGCCGTACACATAGGCGTTCATGCCAATTTCGCCGGCACCGCCGAGGGGGAGGTAGATCAGTCTGTCACTCACGCGGGAAGATCCTTGTTATAGTCGTTGAGGAGGCGAAGGCCGTGCATGGTAAGGTCGTAATCCACACTGTCAAAGAGGTCAAAGCCCTGCGAGAACAGTTCGGCCAGACCGCCGGTCGCGATGACTTTCATCGGCCGGTCGCGTTCGAGCCGGATTTGGCGCACGACGCCTTCGACGAGGCCGATATAGCCCCAGAAAACGCCCGATTGGATACAGGCGACGGTATTCGTGCCGATGGCCTTTTCGGGCATCGTCACATCGACATGAGGTAGGGCGGCGGCGGAGGCGTGCAACGCCTCCAGCGAGAGGTTCACGCCGGGCGCGATCACGCCGCCGATATAGGCCCCGTCGGAGGCCACCACGTCGAAGGTGGTCGCAGTGCCGAAATCGACGACGACGATATCGCCGCCATGCCGGTCATAGCCCGCCACCGTGTTCACGAGGCGATCCGGCCCCACGGTCGTGCCCGGATCGACGCGCGGCTCGACCGGGAGACGGCATTCGGGCTTGCCCACCACCAGCGGGCGGCAGTTGAAATACCGGTTCGACAGGACCCGCAGGTTGAACACGACGCGCGGCACGGTCGACGAGATGATCACCTCGGTGATCTCGCCGGCGATCTCCTGCACGCGCATCATGCCCGACAGCCAGAGGAAATATTCGTCCGCCGTGCGCTGGTGATTGGTCTCCATCCGCCATGTGGCGACGAAATCCGTCCCGTCCCAGACCGAAAAGACCGTATTGGTGTTACCGCAGTCGATGCAGAGAAGCATGGCTCCCCCTTTCCGCTCAGAAAAAGATATCCGCTGCCGAGATGGCGCGACGGCCCTCGGGCGTGGTCAGGATAAGCGCCCCGGTCTCGTCGATGGTCTCGAAGGTGCCACGATAGGTCTCGTTGCCGACCCGGGCGGTGATCTCCTCGCCCAGACGCGCCGCGCGGGCGAGCCACGCATTGCGGATCGCGTCGAAGCCGTAATCGCGGAATTGCCGGTCGTAGTGATCGAAGGCCTGCGCCAGCATCGGCAGGAAGTCGACCGGGGCGATCTGCATCCCGGTCTCGCCAATCAGGCTGACCGGGGCCATCGCCTCGGGCTCGACCTCGCTGCGGTCGGGCGCCTGCGCGAGGTTCACCCCGATGCCGATCGCGATCTGCTCTCCGCCCCGCAGGCTCTCCAGCAGGATACCCGCGATCTTGCCACCGCTCAGCAGCACGTCATTGGGCCATTTGATCGTGAGCCGTGCATGCGGGCCCCCGACATGGGCGAGCGCCGCCTCGAGCGCCAGAGCCGCGACGAAGGAATAGAGCGCCGCCTGCCCCAGTCCGCCCTCGGGCCGCATCACCAGCGTCGCCGAGAAATTGCCCGTGGGCGCGCGCCAGGCACGCCCGCGCCGACCGCGGGCCGCGGTCTGCTCATGCGCGAAGATCCACGCTGAACCGGAGAGGCCCGGCGCTAGCCGGGCCGCTTCATCCATGGTGCTATCGACCGAGGGCAGGACGTGTCGCGCCACACCCTCGGGCCAGTCATCGCGCTCAGTTGACAAGAGCCGCCGCCGCAGCCTGGGCCGCGCCCTCGATGCCGAAGAGGTTGAAGATACCGAGCAGCATTGCCAGCGCGGAGACCATCAGAAGCCCCCATTGAATCGCGGGCATCCGGTTGTCCAGCGGGTCCGTCTCCTTGCCGAAATACATGTAAAACACGATCCGCAGGTAGTAGAAGGCCGCCACGACCGAGGCGATCACGCCCAGCAGCACGAGCCAGATATAGCCCGCATGCAGCGCCGCCTGCAGCACCGCGAACTTGGCGAAGAAGCCCAGGAACGGCGGCACGCCCGCGAGCGAGAACAGCAGTACCAGCATCGCCAGCGCCTTGGTCGGATCCTGACGGGCATATTGGTTCAGCGACTTGATATCGGTCACCGGCTGGCCGTCACGCTCCATCGAGAGCATGAAGGCGAAGACGCCGACATTCATCGTCACGTAGATCGCCATATAGGTCAGCATCGCCTGCACGCCCTCGGCAGTGCCCGCCGAGAGGCCCAGCAGCACGAAGCCCATATGGGTGATCGAGGAATAGGCCATCAGGCGTTTGATGTTGGTCTGACCGATCGCCGCGACCGAGCCCCAGACCATCGACAGGCCCGCAAGCAGCGCGAGGATCTGGCCCCATTCCGCCGGCACCTGACCGAAGGCGTCGAAGACGAGCCGTGCGATCAGCGCCATCGCGGCGATTTTCGGCGCGGTGGCGAAGAACGCGGTGACCGGCGTGGGCGAGCCTTCATAGACGTCGGGCGTCCACATGTGGAACGGCACCGCCGAGACCTTGAAGGCGAGACCGGCGATCAGGAAAACCATGCCGAACAGCAGGCCGATCGGCAGGTGACCTTCTTGAACCACCCCGATGATACCCGCGAATTGCGTGGTGCCCGCGAAGCCGTAGGTCAGCGAGGCGCCGTAGAGCAGAATGCCCGAGGACAGCGCGCCGAGCACGAAGTACTTCAGACCCGCTTCCGAGCTTTTCTCGCTCTCGCGGCGCAGCGCGGCCACGATGTAGAGCGCGAGCGATTGCAGCTCGAGGCCCATATAGAGCGACATCAGGTTGCCCGCCGAGACCATCATCATCATACCGATGACGGCCAGCGTCGCGAGGATCGGGTATTCGAAGCGCAGCAACCCGCGGCGCTGCATGTAATCGGTGCCCATCGCGAGAACCAGCGCAGCCGAGACAAGGATCATCACCTTGGTGAAGCGCGAGAACGCATCGTCGATGAAGAGGCCGCCGAAGGCCTCATGCGACCCTACCTCGGCCAGACCGATCCAGGCCGCGATCACCAGCATGACGCCGGAGGTGATCCACAGCAGGGTCGGCGCAAGCTTGTCCTTGCCGAACCACACACCCGCGAGCAGCGCCACCATCGCGTAGACGGCGAGCAAAAACTCCGGAAGGACGATCGAGAAATCCGCAGAAGTCATCCCTCAGCTCCTCAGTGTTCGACCAGGTCGGACAGAAGGTTGTCCGGCAAGGCATCGTGATAGTTCTGGACGAGTTGCGTCACCGACGGCCCGATGATGTTGGTCACCAGATCAGGATAGACCCCGAGCAACAGTGTCATCGCGACCAGCGGCGCGAAGATCCACTTCTCGCGCGTGCTCAGGTCGGTGATCGAGCGCAGGCTCTCTTTGATCAGATCGCCGAAGACGACCCGGCGATAGAGCCAGAGCGCATAGGCCGCCGACAGGATCACGCTCGTCGTGGCGAAGAGCGCAACCCACGTATTCACCTGGAAGACGCCCACGAGGATCAGGAACTCGCCGACGAAATTGGCGGTGCCGGGAAGGCCGACATTGGCCATCGTGAAGAACATGAAGATCGTCGCATAGGCGGGCATGCGCTTCACAAGGCCGCCATAGGCCGAGATCTCACGCGTATGCATCCGGTCGTAGACCACACCCACCGCGAGGAACAGCGCCGCCGAGGTGAAACCGTGCGCGACAACCATGAAGATACCGCCCTCGATGCCCTGCTGCGTGCCCGAGAAGATCCCGAGCAGCACGACGGCCATGTGCGCGACCGAGCTATAGGCGATGACGCGCTTGATATCGGTCTGCACCAGCGCCACCAGCGAGGTCCAGATGATCGCGATCACCGCGAGCCACATCGCCCAGGGGCCGACCACGAGGTTGCCCACCGGGAACATCGGCAGCGAGAAGCGCAGGAAACCGTAATCGGCGAGCTTCAGCAGCACCGCGGCGAGCACGACCGAACCGGCCGTCGGCGCCTGCACGTGCGCAGCAGGCAGCCAGGTGTGCACCGGCCAGAGCGGCATCTTGATCGCGAAGGAGATGAAGAAGCCGAGCCAGAGCAGCGTTTGCACCCCGCCGGGGATCGTTATCCCGAGTATGTGCACCGGTGTGTATGGGAACTCGTAGACGAGCAGCCCCGGCATGTCCGTCGTTCCGGTGTGGAAGTAGATGTAGATGATCGACACCAGCATGAAGACCGAGCCGAAGAAGGTGTAGAGGAAGAACTTGAACGCGGCGTAGACGCGCTGCTTGCCCCCCCAGATCCCGATGATCAGGAACATCGGGATCAGGCCCGCTTCGAAGAACAGGTAGAACAGCACCAGATCGAGCGTGACGAAGGTGCCCACCATCAGCGTCTCGAGGACGAGGAAGGCGATCATGTATTCCTTCACGCGGTCGGTGACGTTCCAGCTCCCGACGATCACCAGCGGCATCATGAAGGTGGTCAGCATCACGAAGAGGATCGACAGGCCGTCGACACCCACGCGGTACTGGAACCCCATGATCCAAGTGTATTTCTCCATGAACTGGAAGCCGGTGTTGGACGGGTCGAACCCGGCCAGCAGGAACAGCGAGATCAGGAAGGTGACCGACGTCGCGGTCAGCGCCACCCATTTCGCGTTCCGGTCCGCCTCGGGCGAGCCGCCGCGCAGAACCAGCGCGAGGATCAGCGCCGCCACGGCGGGCGTGAAGATGACGATGGAAAGCAGGTGTTGCATCAGTTCGCCCCCCCGTTGAGGACGACCCAGAGCATGAGACCGACAATCCCGATCACCATGGCGAAGGCGTAGTGGAACAGATAGCCCGATTGCATCCTGTTAAGGAACCTCGTGAATGTCGGGACGATGCCGACGGCCATGCCGTCGATAACTCGGTCAATCGAGCCCTCGTCCCCTTTCTTCCAGAATTGATAGCCGAACCAGAGCGCCGGGCGCACGAAGATGCGCTCGTACAGCTCGTCGAAATACCACTTGTTGAGCAGGAAGCGGTACAGGCCAGGCTGCGCCTCGGCGAACCGCTTCGGCAGGCTGGTGTCCTTGATGTAGAACAGCCATGCCACGAGAAGCCCTGCAAGCATCGCCACGAAGGGCGAAACCTTGACCCAGGCCGGCGCGTGGTGCGCCTTGTCGATGACCTCGTTTTCCTGACCCATATAGATCGCGCCCTGAGGTGCGACGCCCGGATACTTGATCACCGCGGTAGAGACGCCGACATCCGGCGAGGTCTTGGCCTCGTCCATCAGCTCGGCCTCGGCCTGATCTTCGGACATGGTCGCATCCGGCACCGGCGGCGTTGCGCCATGGGTGCCCTCGCCGGTCTGCGCAGCCTCGCCATTCGTCGCGTGACCCGCATCCGCCGTCTGCTCGGCATGGGCGGGAAGCCCGAAGAACTTCACCAGCTTCGCGTGATCGCCAAAGAAGACGTTGTACCAGATCATCCCGGCGAAGATCGCGCCGAAGGACAGCACCACGAGCGGCACCGTCATGACCCAGGGGCTTTCCTTCGCGTGATCATGCGCATGATGATCGCCGCGCGGCTTGCCGAAGAAGGTCATGAAGATCAGGCGCCACGAGTAGAAGGACGTGAAGGCCGCCGCGATGACCAGAAGCCAGAAGGCATAGCCCGCGCCGGAGCCGCCCCAGACGCTCTCGATGATCGCGTCTTTCGACAGGAAGCCTGCGAAGCCGATCGGCGTGAAGGGAATACCGACCCCGGTGATCGCCAGCGTGCCGAAGATCATCGCCCAGAAGGTCAGCGGCACCTTTTTGCGAAGGCCGCCATAGTTCCGCATGTCCTGCTCGTGGTGCATCGCGGTGATGACCGAGCCCGCCGAAAGGAACAGCAGCGCTTTGAAGAACGCGTGGGTCAGCAGGTGGAACATCGCCACCGAATAGACGCCGACACCGGCCGCGGCGAACATGTAGCCCAGCTGCGAACAGGTCGAATAAGCGATGACGCGCTTGATGTCGTTCTGCACCAGACCCACGGTCGCGGCGAAGAAGGCGGTCGAGGCGCCGATCACGACGATGAAGGTCTGCGCATGCGGAGCGTATTCATAGACCGGCGACATGCGGCAGACGAGGAACACGCCTGCGGTCACCATGGTCGCGGCGTGGATCAGCGCCGACACAGGCGTCGGGCCTTCCATCGCGTCCGGCAACCATGTGTGCAGGAAGAGCTGCGCCGATTTACCCATTGCACCCACGAAGAGCAGGAAGGCGCACAGCTCGACCGCGTTCCAGGACCCCCAGAGGAAGTCCAGATTGGTCTCTGACAAGGCCGGCGCCGCCGAGAAGACGTCGTCCAGCTGCAGCGAGCCGGTCATGTAGAACAGACCGAACATCCCCAGCAGGAAGCCGAAATCGCCGACACGGTTGACGATGAAGGCCTTCATCGCCGCCGCGTTGGCCGAGGGTTTCTTGTAGTAGAAACCGATCAGCAGGTAGGAGGCGACACCGACGCCTTCCCAGCCGAAGAACATCTGCAGCAGGTTGTCCGAGGTCACCAGCATCAACATGGTGAAGGTGAAGAAGGACAGGTAGGCGAAGAAGCGCGCCTTGTAGTTCTCGCCCTTGCCTTCGTCGAAATTCTCATCATGGGCCATGTAGCCCCACGAGTAGAGATGCACGAGCGAGGAGACCGTCGTCACCACGATCAGCATGATCGCGGTCAGTCGGTCCATCCGGATCGCCCACGAGACGTCCAGCTCCCCCGAGGTGATCCAGTTCAGGACGTGAATGTGCTGCGTCTGATCGCCCAGCGTGAGAAAGACGATCCAGCTGAGCAGAGCGGCGAGGAACAGAAGGCCCGTGGTCAGGACCATCGCGCCCTTTTCGCCGATCACCCGCCAGCCGAAGCCACCAAGGATCGCACCGACCAGCGGCGCAAAGAGAATGATCGTTTCCATCGTCCCTTATCCCTTCATCACGTTGACGTCTTCGACCTCGATCGAGCCGCGGTTGCGGAAGAAGACCACGAGGATCGCAAGGCCGATCGCGGCCTCGGCTGCCGCAACGGTCAGCACGAAGAGGGTGAAGATCTGTCCGACGAGGTCATCCAGATAGGCCGCGAAGGCCACCAGGTTGATATTCACCGCCAACAGCATGAGTTCGATCGACATCATGATGACGATCACGTTCTTGCGGTTCACGAAGATCCCGAAAATGCCGATCACGAACAGCGCGGCAGCCACGCCAAGGTAATGTTCCAATCCGATCATGCGTTCACCCTCGTTTCCGAACTCGCGTTTTTCGCTTGCTTTTGTTCGCTCACAGCCCCTGCCCCGGTTTGACGTCCACCATTTCCATCGTCTTGGACGGATCGCGATGCATCTGCGCGATGACGTTCTGGCGCTTGACGTTGGTGCGATGGCGCAGCGTCAGAAGGATCGCCCCGATCATCGCGACCAGCAGGATCAGGCCCGCCGTCTGGAAGAGGTAGAGGTATTTGTCATAAACGAGCAGGCCGATCGCCTGCGCGTTGGTCATGCCCTCGGGCACCGGATCGGCACGCAGGCTTTCCGCCATGCCGGAGGTCTGCCATGCGCCGAAAGCGATACCCAGCTGCACGAGCATCACGACCCCGATCAGCAGGCCCAGCGGCATGTAGCGCGCCAGCTCGCCTTTCAGCGCGGCGAAGTCGACATCGAGCATCATCACCACGAAGAGGAAGAGCACCGCGACCGCGCCGACATAGACGATGATCAAGAGCATCGCGACGAATTCCGAGCCCAGCAGCACGAAAAGCCCCGCCGCCGACAGGAAGGTGAGGATCAGCCAGAGCACCGAATGGACCGGGTTCTTGGAAATCACCACCATGAAGCCCGCGACCACCGCCGTAATGGCGAAAAGGTAGAAGGCGAAAGCAAACACCGTCATTCGTTCTCTCCCGAATTCTCGTCGAAGACCGATTGCGCGATCTCGAGCGCGCGGGTCATGGCGGGCACCCCGCCGAACATGCTCATCTGAAAGATCACCTCGGCGATCTCGCGTTGCGTGGCCCCGGCCTCGAGCGCGTGGCGGATCGTCAGGCGCAGCTGCGAGTCCGCCTGCGCGCCCAGCACCGTGAGCGCGGCGATCGTCACCAGAAGCCGCGTCCGGCTGTCGAGCCCTTCGCGGTTGAAGGTCTTGCCGAACCACATCTCCATCATGTCCTTCGACATGGTGGGGAAGAGTTTCTCCATCGCAGCCGGATTGAAACTTTCCAGCGCCGGATTGAACAGCCGCGCCATCTCGGCCGACTGCTCCATCATGTTGCTAAAGAGTTTCGAAAAATCGTCGGTCATCTGTAAGGCGCATCCAGTTCGAGGTTGCGGGCAATCTCGGCTTCCCAGCGGGCCCCGTTCTCAAGGAGCTTCTGCTTGTCGTAGAACAGCTCCTCGCGGGTCTCGGTCGAGAATTCGAAATTCGGACCTTCGACGATCGCATCCACCGGGCAGGCTTCCTGACAGAAGCCGCAATAGATGCATTTCGTCATATCGATATCGTAGCGCGTCGTGCGGCGCGAGCCGTCGGCGCGGGGTTCCGCGTCGATCGTGATCGCCTGCGCCGGGCAGATCGCCTCGCACAGTTTGCACGCGATGCAGCGCTCTTCCCCGTTGGGGTAGCGGCGCAGGGCGTGCTCGCCACGGAAGCGCGGCGACAGCGGCCCTTTCTCGTGCGGGTAGTTCAGCGTGGGTTTCGGCGCGAAGAAGTAGCGCATCCCCAGACCGAAGCCTTTGATGAAGTCCACCAGCAGGAAATACTTGGCAGCGCGGTTATAGTCGAAAGCCATCTATCAGCTCCCCATCGCCCAGCGGGCCCAGAAGTGCCCGAAGATTTCGAATTTCGCGAGGAAGGAGATGATCACCACCCACGCCAGCGACAGCGGCAGGAAGACTTTCCAGCCAATCCGCATGAGCTGGTCGTAGCGGTAGCGCGGCACGATCGCCTTCACCATCGCGAACATGAAGAAGAAGAACACCATCTTGGCGAACATCCACAGCACCCCGTCGGGCAGACCCGGGATCGGGGACAGCCAGCCGCCGAAGAACAGGATCGACATCAGCGCGCACATCAGCCAGATCGCGATATATTCGCCGGCCATGAACAGCAGATACGGGGTCGAGCTGTATTCCACCATGAAGCCCGCGACGAGTTCGGATTCCGCTTCGGGAAGGTCGAAGGGCGGGCGATTGGTCTCGGCCAGCGCCGAGATGAAGAACAGCGCCACCATCGGCAGATGGGGCAGCCAGTACCAGCCCAGAAGGCCCCAGCCGGTATCCTGCGCGCGCACGATGGTCGACAGGTTCATCGAGCCGGTCGAGATGATCACCCCGATGATGATCAGGCCGATCGAGACCTCGTAGGAGATCATCTGCGCGGCCGAGCGGAGCGAGCCGAGGAACGGGTATTTCGAGTTCGACGCCCAGCCGCCCATGATCACGCCATACACCTCGAGCGAGGAGGCCGCGAAGACGAACAGAAGGGCCACGTTGATATCGGCCAGCACCCAACCGTCGGCGAAGGGGATCACCGCGAAGGTCAGCATCGCCAGCACGAAGCTCAGGATCGGGGCGAGGAAATAGACGAACTTGTCGGCGCCCGCCGGCACGACGATTTCCTTGACCACATATTTCAGCGCATCCGCGAAGGTCTGCATCAGGCCCCAGGGCCCGACGACGTTCGGCCCGCGACGCATCTGCACGGCAGCCCAGATCTTACGGTCGCCATAGACCAGCCAGATCATCGAAAGCATCACGAAGGCGATAACCGCCAAGCTCTGCAGCACGATCAGCAGGAAGATCCCGAAAGGTGTCGCGAAGAATTCAGCCATGATGTCCCACTCTCTTCATACGGTCGGAATGCCGCGATCCTTGCAATCGGCGACGGTCACTTCCGCGTCGATCGTCTTGAGTCCCTGCGGCAAGGCGGGCGAGATGGTGTAGACCGCATCTGCCCGCCAGATGCCACCCTCTTCAGTCACATTCGTGCGCACATGGCGCGCAAATCCATAGCCGCGCACCAGCGCATATTGCGCGGCTGCGCATTGGGCATAATCGGTCGCCGCTTTCTCGCCAGCGCCCTCGCCCGAGACACGCGCGCGGATCTCCACCAGATCGCTGTCGAGGAGCCGTGTCTCGGTGCCCCGATAGTCCGGTTTGACCGCGCTATCCCCCTGCGCCCCGCCAGTCGGCGTGCACGCCGCCAGACCGGCCAGAAGGCCGGGGGCGAGCGGTGCGATATTGGGCAGGGTCTGCATCATCCGTCTCAACCTCACTCGGCGGCGACCGGCGCTTC
This sequence comes from Thioclava sp. PTB-PU3-1, assembly GCF_055666785.1. Taxonomy (NCBI): domain Bacteria; kingdom Pseudomonadati; phylum Pseudomonadota; class Alphaproteobacteria; order Rhodobacterales; family Paracoccaceae; genus Thioclava; species Thioclava sp. PTB-PU3-1. The sequence goes on from NZ_JBVNVL010000001.1 coordinate 378,252, forward strand.
GGCCCGCGCTTTCGCGAGGCTGGCGCATTCGCCCATCACGACGGAGGCCCGTGCGATCGGGTTGGTCAGGTAGAATTCGTGGATCGGCAGACGGAAGGTCGCCTTGCCCATGTCGCGCGGCTCGATCGCCTGCACTTCGTTCTCCACAACCTCATCGACCTGCGCGAGATGCGGCACCTCTGCCACCATCGCGCGGCGCAGACCGGCCAGCGTGTCCCAAGGCTGCTTGGCGTCCAGCTCGGCCGAGAGCGCGCGCAGGATCGCCCAGTTCTCTTTCGCCTCGCCCGGCGGGAAGGCCGCGCGGAAGGCAAGCTGCGGACGCCCTTCGGTGTTCACGAAGAGCCCGTTTTCTTCCGTATAGGCCGCGCCCGGCAGGATCACGTCGGCGCGGTTGGCCCCGCGGTCGCCGTGGCTGCCCTGATAGATCACGAAGGGGCCACCCTCGGCGCGCGGGGTGATCTCCACCTCGTCGGCGCCCATGTTGTAGATCACTTCGGCGCCGTCGATGGCCGCGAGCAGACCGCCCTCGGTCACAGCGCCCACATCCATCGCGCCGACACGGGCCGCAGCGGTGTGCAGCACCATGAACTTGGCGTTGGAGTTCTCGGCCAGCTTCATCGCATGGGCCAAAACCGCCTCGCCATCGGCTTCGTTCAGAGCGCCCTGCCCGATGATGACGACGGTGTTCTTCGCCTTGGTCTCGTCCGAGATCGTCTTGCCCGACAGCTCGGCCAGCGCGGCGCGGTCGGTGCCGACATGGACGTAGTCATAGGTCAGATCGCAGGCTTCGCCGACGAGGCCCACATTCGCGCCCTTGGCCCAGGCCTTGCGGATGCGGGCGTTCAGAACGGGCGCTTCCACCGCCGGGTTCGCGCCGATGATCTGCACCATCTCCGCGTTATCCAGATCGGCGATCGTCGCGTTGCCGACATAGCCGTAGCGGTTACCGATCGGCAGACGCGCGCCATCGGTGCGGCATTCGACGGTGCCACCCAGACCTTCGATCAGCTGCTTGAGCGAGAAGGCCGCTTCGGTCGAGACCAGATCGCCCACCAGACCGGCGACTTTCTTACCCTTCATCGCCTCGGCGGCGGCGCTCAGCGCCTCGCCCCAGCTTGCAGGCTTCAGCTTGCCGTCTACGCGGACGTAAGGCTTGTCGAGACGCTGGCGGCGCAGACCGTCCCAGACGAAGCGGGTCTTGTCGGAGATCCACTCCTCGTTCACGTCGTCATTGTTGCGCGGCAGGATGCGCATCACTTCGCGCCCCTTGGTGTCGACGCGGATGTTCGAGCCCACGGCGTCCATCACGTCGACGGTCTCGGTCTTGGTCAGTTCCCACGGACGCGCGGTGAAGGCATAGGGCTTCGAGACCAGCGCGCCCACGGGGCACAGGTCGATGATGTTGCCCTGCATGTTGGAGTCGAGCGTCATGTTGAGGTAGTTCGCGATTTCCGCATCCTCACCCCGGCCCGTCTGGCCCATCTGGGTGATGCCAGCGACTTCGGTGGTGAAGCGCACGCAGCGGGTGCAGGAGATGCAGCGCGTCATATGGGTCTCGACCAGCGGGCCGAGGTTCAGCTCGGTCGCGGCGCGCTTGGGCTCGCGGTAACGGCTGAAGTCCACCCCGTAAGCCATTGCCTGGTCTTGCAAATCGCATTCGCCGCCCTGGTCGCAGATCGGGCAGTCGAGCGGGTGGTTGATGAGCAGGAACTCCATCACCCCCTCGCGGGCCTTCTTGACCATCGGCGAGTTGGTCTTGATCACCGGCGGTGCCCCTTCGGGACCGGGGCGCATATCGCGCACCTGCATCGCGCAGGAGGCGGCAGGCTTCGGCGGACCGCCCACGACTTCCACCAGACACATCCGGCAGTTGCCCGCAATCGACAGACGCTCGTGGTAGCAGAAGCGCGGGATCTCGATCCCCGCCTGTTCGCACGCCTGGATCAGCGTGAGGTTCGGATCGACCTCGACCTCGTTCCCGTCGATGATGATCTTTCTCAGGTCAGCCATGGCTATCCGTCTCGTCTCTTCGGGCGCGAGGTTGCCCCCGCGCGGGTTTTAGGTCAGGCCGCGTATCCGCAGCCCATCGGGAAGACCCAAGCGCCGTCCCGGTATGTGTCGTCAATCGACGAGGCCACGGCCCCGCCGCAGATGGCGTTCCCGGCCCGCTTGGCCTCGGCGCCCTCGTAATTCGCAAAGGGCGCGGCCTGCCGCATCACGACAAGCGCGCCGTTTGCGTCATAGGCCGCCGTGTAGCCCTCGACCGCCGCCAGACGGCGCGGCCCTTTCGAGGCCTCGTTGCCGCCCGGAGTGCCCATGCAGCCTGCCAAAAGCGTTGGCAAGATCATGGCAACAGCGCCTTTCGCCAGTCCGGCTGTCATCCTGTCGTTTGCCATGCCCTATTTCCCCCCCGGTTTCGGGATGGTCACGCCCAGCTCTTCGCGTGTTTTGCCATGGATATCGCGGATATAGAGGTAAGATCCGATCTGGCTTTTCATCGCGATTTCTTTTTCGCCCGCTTCACAGAAGGTCAGCGGTTCGCCGAACACGAGTTTACGCGACTTGATGTAATTCATGAGATCGTTCTGAAGCGTGGCATGGTCGAGCTTGGACGCCCATTTCGACAGATCGCGCCGTGTGTATCCCTGCGCCTTTGCCTTTTCCGTCAGGGCAATGCGCATGTCGGTGTCGCGAAACTCATTATAGCCAAGCGTGATCAAAGACATGCGCCGACAATTCTCCGAAAGCATCCTGGCTTTCTTCATCGCAACCATCTCGCTCAGGGCTTCCTCGCGCACGTCACCCTTTTCCGACAATTTGATGGTACCGCTCGGCACGCAGCCTGAGAGAACTGTCGCGACCAGTGCTAGCGAGAAGAGTTTGATCGAGAGGTTCATGCCGCCGCCTCCGCCGTGCAGGCGCGTGTCTTCCACAGCGTGGCTTGCGGCAAGTCTTTCCAGCCGAAAGCACGCTCGGACGCGCCATTCGCGCGCAGGTCTTCGAGCCGTTCCAGCGCCTCGTCGAGCGTGGGCTGATGGCCCGCGGGCACCCACCACATGACGAAATGCTGCTGGCCGAGAAGTTCGAACCACTCCGCGCGGCGCTCGTAGAAGGCGCGATGCACGGTGTTCCAGACGAATTTCTCGAGGCTTTCGACGTCTTCCCAGACCGTCAGGTTCGACACGAAGCACGGGTCGCCGCCGATCTTGACCTCGGTATTGCCGGTGCCGGGCTCGCCCGAACCTTCCATCATCCAGACGAACCCGTCCGACCGCTTGCCAATGCCGTTCACCGCGTCGAGGGCTTTCATGAAAGCCTCCACACGCGGGTCGCCCGGTTCGGCAACCAGTCGGCCGATATTCAGTTCGGCCAGGTGATATCCGGCGGGTTGCTTCATTCGGCAGCCATCGCGCCCATGCGGCCCGTCTTGCGGGCCTTGATGCGGTCTTCGATCTCTTCGCGGAAGTGCCGGATCAGACCCTGGATCGGCCAGGCGGCTGCGTCACCGAGCGCGCAGATCGTGTGGCCCTCGACCTGTTTGGTCACGTCGAACAGCATGTCGATCTCTTCGATCTCGGCCTCGCCGCGCACCAGACGGTCCATCACGCGCATCATCCAGCCGGTGCCTTCGCGACACGGCGTACACTGGCCGCAGCTTTCGTGCTTGAAGAATTTGGACAGGCGCCAGACCGCTTTGATCACGTCGGTGTTCTGATCCATGACGATCATGCAGGCGGTGCCAAAGCTGGATTTCAGCTCGCGCATGCCGTCGTAATCCATGATCGCGTCTTCGCATTGATCGGCGGGCAGGATCGGACAGGACGCACCGCCCGGGATCACCGCCTTGAGGTTCTTCCAGCCGCCACGGACGCCGCCGCCATGCTTCTCGATCAGTTCCTTCATCGAGATCGACATGGTCTCTTCGATGACGCAGGGCGTGTTGACGTGGCCCGACATCGCAAAGAGCTTCACGCCGGTGTTGTTCGGACGACCGAAGCCCGCATACCACTCCGCGCCGCGACGCAGGATAGTCGGGACAACGGCGATGGATTCCACGTTGTTCACCGTGGTCGGGCAACCGTAGAGACCCGCGCCCGCCGGGAACGGCGGTTTCATCCGGGGCATGCCCTTCTTGCCTTCGAGGCTTTCCAGCAGCGCGGTTTCCTCGCCGCAGATATAGGCCCCCGCGCCGTGCGACAGGTAGACGTCGTAATCGTAGCCGGAGCCGCAGGCGTTCTTGCCGATCAGCCCGTCTTCATAGGCCTCGTCGATCGCGCGCTGCAGCGCCTCTTTCTCGCGGACATATTCGCCGCGGATGTAGATGTAGGCCGCAGCCGCGCCCATCGCGAAACCGGCGATCAGCGCGCCTTCGATCAGCGTATGCGGATCGTGGCGCATGATTTCGCGGTCCTTGCAGGTCGCGGGCTCGGATTCGTCGGCATTGATCGCGAGGAAGGCCGGACGCCCGTCGCTTTCCTTCGGCATGAAGGACCACTTGAGACCCGTCGGGAAGCCTGCCCCACCGCGCCCGCGCAGGCCGGAAGCCTTCACTTGCTCGATGATCCAATCCTTGCCTTTCGACAGGATCTCGCCAGTGCCGTCCCAATGCCCGCGCATCTTCGCGCCCTGCAGAGAGCGGTCATGCATCCCGTAGAGATTGGTGAAGATCCGGTCTTGATCCTTCAGCATATCGCTTCCCTCACTTGCCGGATTTCCGGCGCCAGATGCGCCAGACGAGTGCCAGCGCGTAGATATAGGCGGCTATCGCCGCGAGATCGCCGATCAGCGCGACCTGCGCCGACCAGCCCTGTTGTTGTCCGATCCATTGCAGGAGGAGCCAGAGGATCGTGGCGACGGCGATGATAAGGGCGGCTTTACGCCCCAACGCCCTGTCGTGCTCGTCGATCTGGCTCATTCACCCCCGCTCAGTAATCGTTCGTCTTCGCCCGTTCGAGGAACGCATCCATGCCTTCCTCGACGATGATCTTCGCCTGGCTGACCCACTTGTCGCGGGTGCAGCGGCCCTTGAAACGCGGCACGTTCTGGTCCGCATAGGCAATTTCTTCGGGGCCCCATTTCGCGATCTGGTCGTAATGGTAGATGCCCCAGCCGTTCAGAGTTTCCTCGAGCTTCGGCCCGACGCCTTCGATCTTCTTGAGATCGTCCGCGCCCGCCTTGCGCGGCTGCTTGAGGCCGCGCGGCTTCTTGCCGTCACCCTCGGCGGCCTCGGGTTGGCCTGCCGCACCTTTGGCGGCGGGCTTGTCCGCGACCTGCGCCGACATGGCAGAGAGCGGGTTCGTGTCGTCGCTCTCGGGCTTGGCCTTGGGCGCCGCTTTCGGCTCTTCGGCTTTAGGCTCTTCCGCCTTCGGCTCGGCCTTGGGCTCCTCGGCCTCGGGCTCTTCCGTCGCAGGCTTGGTGGTCGGGCCGGGCTCGGGCTTGTCAGCCTCGGGCGTGGCCTCTTCGTCCTTGGGCGTCATGGTATCGGCACGCGCCACCTCGCGCTCGGCTGCGGGCGTCGGTGCCGCCGCTGCAGCCTGCGCTTGGGCTGCCACCCCTTCCGGAGACGAGGCGTTGAAGGTTTCGACCGGGCTTTCGGGAATTGCGGAGTCGTCGGAGGATGCGCCGGTGCCGTCAGCCGCGCCCGGCGCGCCATGTTCGGAGCAGAATGCCCAGATCAGGAAGGCGCCGAACAGGAGGAAGGTCATCAAACCGAGGAAAAGAGCCACGAGGAAGGGCTCATGCGCCACGACCATCAGGAATACGGTGACCACAAGCCCCGTAATACCTGCCCAGATACCCGCCTTGCCGCGGCACCCTTGTGTCTGATCACCCATTCCCGTCTCTCCATTCACTCCGCCGAACGGCGGTCTCTACCCTGTTGCGATTACTCGTAAATGCCATCTTTCTTTGCGCGCGACGAGAATTCGGTCTCCGCCCCGCTGGCCAGTTTCTCTGCCTGACCTTTCCAGTCGTCACGCGTCGCGCGACCTTTGAACCCTTCGAGATTGCTGTCGACCCAAGCGAGTTCCGCGTCGGTCCAGCCAGCGATCTGGTCGAAATGATAAATGCCCATCGAATGCAGAAGCGTCTCGAGCTTCGGCCCGACACCCTTGATCATCTTCAGGTCATCCGCCCCACCGTCGCGCGGTGCGTCGAGCAGCTTGGGCTTCTCGCCCGTCTCTGCCTGCGCGGTCTCGGGTTTCGCGTCGGCCTCGGTGCCTTCGGGCTCACGCTTGGACTCCGGGCGGGCCTTCGAGGTGGCCTGCGCTTCGGATTTCGTCACGCCGGTCTTGTCGGCGGGCGTGTCCTTGGCGGGCTCGGCCTCGGTTTTCTTGGCGGCCTTGCGCGCCTCGTCCTGTTGCGCGGCAGAGCGCGGACGCTCCTGCCCCATGGTGCCGATCGGGCCGCGCTGGCCCGAGCTTTGCCACGGTGCGGCGAGCGGAACTTCGGTGCCATCGATGCGCTTGATCGTGTCGCCGATGCCGACCGCGAGATCGACCGAGGCGTTGTAATCTTCCTTGTCGCCCTTGGACTCGGTGAGCGCGGTCAGGCCCGAGGCGGGCTCGGACGAGAAGCGGCCGGTCTGCGAGCCGGGCTTCGGCACGTCGCCCTTGCCCATTTCGTCGATCAGCTTCGCGAGGCTCTCTTCGGTCAGGTCTTCGTAGTAATCCTTGCCGACCTGCATCATCGGGGCGTTCGCACAGGCGCCGAGGCATTCGACCTCTTCCCACGAGAACTTGCCATCGTCCGAGAGCTGGAACGGCTCGGCGGCGATCTTTTCCTTGCAGACCTTCATCAGGTCTTCCGCGCCGCAGATCATGCACGAGGTGGTGCCGCAAATCTGCAGGTGCGCGACCGAGCCGACCGGGGCTAGTTGGAACATGAAGTAGAAGGTCGCGACCTCGAGCGCCCGCATATAGGGCATGTCAAGCATTTCGGCGACGGTTTCGATTGCCGGACGGCTCAGCCAGCCTTCCTGTTCCTGCGCGCGGAACAGCAGCGGGATGATCGCCGAGGCCTGACGGCCGACCGGGAACTTGGTCATCTGGGCCTTGGCCCATGCGAGGTTCTCGGGCGTGAACTCGAAACTATCGGGTTGTTCCGGGTAAAGACGGCGAAGCATTAGCGGTCAACCTCCCCGAACACGATGTCCATCGTGCCGATGATTGCAGACACGTCGGCGAGCATGTGCCCCTTGGCGACGTGATCCATGGATTGCAGGTGCAGGTAACCCGGAGCGCGGATCTTCGCGCGATACGGCTTGTTCGTGCCGTCGGCCACCAGATAGACGCCGAACTCGCCCTTGGGCGCTTCGACGGCGGCATAAACCTCGCCCGCGGGGACGTGGAAGCCTTCGGTATAAAGCTTGAAGTGGTGGATCAGCGCTTCCATCGAGCGCTTCATTTCCGACCGCTTCGGCGGGGTCACCTTGCCGCGGGCAAGCACGTCGCCCTGATTTTCCGGCATCCGCAGCTTCTCGATCGCCTGAAGCACGATCTTGGTCGACTCGCGCATTTCCGCCATCCGGCAGAGGTAGCGGTCGTAGCAATCGCCGTTCTTGCCGATCGGAATCTGGAAGTCGAACTCGTCATAGCATTCGTAGGGCTGCGCGCGGCGCAGGTCCCATGCAAGGCCGGAGCCACGCACCATCACGCCGGAATAGCCCCATTGCTGGATCTCTTCCTCGGAGATGACGCAGATATCGACGTTGCGCTGCTTGAAGATGCGGTTCTCGGTCAGCAGCCCTTCGATATCGTCGAGCACTTTCGGGAACTCATGCGCCCATGCCTCGATATCGTCGAGCAGCTTCGGCGGCAGGTCCTGGTGGACGCCGCCGGGCCGGAAATAGGCCGAGTGCAGACGTGCGCCGCAGGCCCGCTCGTAGAAGACCATCAGCTTCTCGCGCTCTTCGAAACCCCAGAGCGGCGGCGTCAGCGCGCCCACGTCCATCGCCTGCGTCGTCACGTTGAGCAGGTGGTTCAGGATGCGCCCGATTTCCGAGTAGAGCACGCGGATCAGCGAGCCGCGACGCGGCACTTCCACGCCGGTCAGCTTCTCGATGGCGAGGCACCATGCATGTTCCTGGTTCATCGGCGCGACATAGTCGAGGCGATTGAAGTAAGGCAGGTTCTGCAGATAGGTGCGGCTTTCCATCAGCTTCTCGGTGCCACGGTGCAGCAGCCCGATATGCGGGTCGGCACGTTCCACGACCTCGCCGTCCAGCTCCAGCACCATGCGCAGCACGCCGTGTGCGGCCGGGTGTTGTGGACCGAAGTTGATGTTGAAATTGCGGACACGCTGCTCGTCGGTCAGCGTGTCCCTCGAGCCGTCATCATAGACATTGTTGCGGATATCGCCGTCCATCATTTCGCCTCCTCGCCCTTCTCGTCACCGGGAAGGATGTATTTCGCACCTTCCCATGGCGAGAGGAAATCGAACTGCCGGTATTCCTGCGTCAGTTTCACCGGCTCATAGACGACGCGCTTGAGCACTTCGTCGTAACGCACTTCGACATAGCCCGTCGTCGGGAAATCCTTGCGCAGCGGATGGCCGCGGAACCCGTAATCGGTCAGCAGACGGCGCAGGTCCGGATGGCCCGAGAACAGGATGCCGAACATGTCGAAAATCTCGCGCTCGAACCAATCGGCACAGGGGTGCAGCTTGGTGATCGAGGGCACCATGTCCTCTTCGCGGACCGCCGCCTTAATGCGGATGCGCTGGTTGCGATACATCGACAGGTAATGCCAGACGACATCGAAGCGCTGCGGGCGTTCGGGCCAGTCGATGGCCGTGATGTCCACGAGGTTGGTGAAGCGGCAATTCGGATCGTCGCGCAGGAACTCGGTGAAACCGGGAACGGATTGCGCGGTGATCGTGACCGTCAGCTCGTCGAAGGCGATCTCGGTGGAGACCACGTCATCGGGGCGCTTCAGCTCGATATGGCCGGCCAGTTCGCGAAGGGCAGTATCGTCCATCTCTCGCTCTCCTCAGCGCACCAGCGTGCCGGTGCGGCGGATTTTGCGTTGCAGCTGAAGGATGCCGTAAAGCAGCGCCTCCGCCGTGGGCGGGCAGCCCGGAACGTAGATATCGACCGGCACGACACGGTCGCAGCCGCGCACCACCGAATAGCTATAGTGGTAATAGCCACCGCCATTCGCGCAGGAGCCCATCGAGATCACGTAGCGCGGCTCGGGCATCTGGTCGTAGACCTTGCGCAGAGCGGGCGCCATCTTGTTGGTCAGGGTGCCGGCGACAATCATCAGGTCGGACTGACGCGGGCTTGCGCGCGGCGCGGTGCCGAAGCGCTCGAGGTCGTAGCGCGGCATCGACACCTGCATCATCTCGACGGCGCAGCAGGCAAGGCCGAAGGTCATCCAGTGCAGCGAGCCGTTGCGCGCCCAGTTGATGATGTCTTCGGTGGAGGTCAGCAGGAAGCCTTTGTCCTGCAGTTCCTTGTTCAGCGTCTGCGTCGCGACTTCGCGATCCGCACCGGCGGTATTGGCAGAGGTCATCACGCCCATTCCAGCGCCCCTTTCTTCCACTCATATGCGAATCCTACGGTCAGGACCGTCAGGAAGACCATCATCGACCAGAATCCGACCATGGAAAGCTGACCGAAGGCCACCGCCCAAGGGAAGAGGAAGGCCACTTCGAGATCGAAAATGATGAAGAGGATGGAAACGAGGTAGAAACGAACGTCGAACTTCATCCGGGCATCGTCGAAGGCGTTGAAGCCGCATTCGTAGGCCGACACCTTCTCAGGGTCGGGATTGCGGACCGCCACCACTGCCGCAGCGAGCATGAGCACAAGGCCCAACACGATCGCCATGGCGAGAAAGATGAGGATGGGAAGATATTCGCGCAGCATGTCATGCATGGGCTTGGCTCCCTAACATCGCGACGACTTGTCGCGCAGGTTCTGGCTAGGCGAGCAATAGCCTTGCGCCCCATTGGGGTCAACCGAGAGCAGGCCGGAAAATCATGCAAATGCGGGCCACAGATGCTTTTTGCATACGAATGTATGCGAATTTTTTGCGCTTCGAGCGCCGCTCAGAGCCTGCCCGCGTTGGACTGCGCCGCTTTTGCGGCAGCGCAGCCTTCGATCAAACTTAACGGCGCTTTGAATTTTCGGAATATTCGACCTGCGCGCCGCAGGGTGCCGCTTAAGGCTGCCTTAAGCTTTCCACGCCGCATCGCGCTTCTCGAAAAACGCGGTGATTCCTTCATCCGACTCGGCGGATTCCCAGCGAGTCACCAGCGCCTCGATCGTCATGTCGATCACGCTCTCGTCGATCCGCGGCCCCAGCGCGCGGACCAAGGCCTTGGCCTCGCCCACCGCGCCCGGCGCGCAGGCGAGATAGGGCTCGGCCTCGGCCATCACGGCGCGCTCCAGCACCTCGGGCAAGACCACCTTGGCCAGCAAACCCAGATCACGCGCCTCGGCGGCCTCGAAGATCCGCGAGGACATGAAGACGCGGCGCGCCCGCGCCTCGCCCATGCGCGCGACGACATAAGGAGAGATCGTCGCGGGCGTCAGGCCCAGCCGCGTTTCGGTCAGCCCGAATTTCGCGCCCTCGACGCCGATGGCCACGTCACAGACCGACATCATGCCAATGCCGCCGCCGAAGGCGTTGCCCTGCACCGCGCCGATCACCGGTTTCGGGCAGGTGTTGAGCGCCTGCAGCATCCCCGCGAGCTTGCGCGCCGCCGCCGCGCGCTCTTTCGCGCCCGCCGCGATCTGGCTCTGCATCCATTTCAGATCGCCACCCGCGCAGAAGCTGCGTCCTTCGGCAGCGAGGATCACCACGCGCACGGCGTCGTCCGAGCCAAGCTGGCCGATGGCCGCGGTGATCTCTTCCATCATCTGCTCGGAGAGCGCGTTATGCTTCTCCGAACGCGCCAGCGTGAGCCGCGCGATGCCGCGCGCATCGGTCTCGGTCTTGATCGTCTCAAACATCGCCCTGCCCTTTCATCTTCTTCGCCATCGCGGCCGCCTCGGCCAGAACGGCCGTATCCAGCCCGGTCTCGTAGCCCAAAGCGTCGAGACGCGCCTGCACCGCCTCCGTCGCTACATTGCCAGCCGCGCCGGGTGCATAGGGGCAGCCGCCCAGACCGCCGACGCAGGCGTCGAACACCCGCAGGCCCATCGCCAGCGAGGCTTCGATATTCTCCAACGCCCGCCCGGAGGTGTCGTGGAAATGCCCGGCGAGTTTCTCAGCCGGAACTTCCTCCAACACCGCGCGCAGCATGGCCGTCACGCTCTCGGGCGTGCCCTGCCCGATCGTGTCGCCGAGGCTGATCTCGTAACAGCCCATGTCGCGCAGCTGCGCCGCGACCCGGGCCACGTTCTCCGGCGGCGTTTTCCCGTCAAAAGGGCAATCCGTGACGACAGAGATGTAGCCTCGGACTTTCATATTATCGACTTTCGCGGCCTCCATGATGGGCGCAAACCGCTCCAAGCTTTCACTTACCGAACAATTGAGGTTCGCGCGCGAAAACCCCTCGGAGGCAGAGGCGAAGATCGAAACCTCATCGACTTCGGCCGCTTTCGCCGCCTCATAGCCTTTCATGTTCGGCGTCAGCGCCGCGTAGGAAATACCGGGGCGGCGCGTGATCCCGGCGAAGACCGCCGCCGAGTCGGCCATTTGCGGCACCCATTTCGGGCTGACGAACGACCCCACCTCGATGCGCCGGAACCCGGCCCGGCTCAGGCAATCGACCAGCGCGATCTTGTCGGAAAGCGCGATCTGGCGCTTTTCGTTCTGCAGCCCATCCCGCGGGGCCATCTCGAAGATTTCGACGCTCTCAGCCATTGGTTTGCTCCATCGGGGGCAGCTCGTAGAAATCCTGCGCATACATGCTCGCCCCGCCCTTCGCGACGGCGCGCTGATAGGCAGGCCGCGCCTCGATCCGGTCGCGATAGGCGGAGATGTTCGGGAAACCCTCGCGCGGCACGAAGCGGAACATCGCGTCGATATTGAACCCCATCATGCAATCGGCTGCCGAGAACGCCCCGATCAGCCAGTCGCGCCCTGCCAGATGCGCCTCGAGCGCCTTCATCGTCACGCCGAGCCGCTTCGTCTCGAGCGCCATCATCGCGGGCGAGCGCGCCTCGGGCGGACGCAGGAAGATATGCTGAATGTTGAGGCTTTGCAGGATGTTGCCCTGCGTCTCCGAGAAATGTACCCATTCGAGGAAATCCGCGCGGGTGGGCTCGCCCGTGACCGGGGCCAGCCCCGCTTCGGGCCGCGTCTCGGTCAGGTATTCGATGATCGCGCCGCTCTCGAAGATCGACCGCCCGTCGACCTCCAGCGCCGGGATGCGCCCGGCAGGCGAGAGTTCGCGAAACTCGGGACTACGCAGCGAGCCATCGGTGAGCGACCATGTCTGAAGCTCGTAATCGAGTCCCATCTCCTCCAGCAGCCACAGCACCCGCATCGAGCGCGCGCCGGGGATGTGATGCAGTCGGATCATGCCTCGTCCTCCAGCCGAATGAGCGCCGCGCCCGCTTCGACCTGCGCGCCCTCAGTCACCAGAACCTCGGCCACCACACCGTCGCGGGCCGCGCGCATCGTGTGTTCCATCTTCATCGCTTCCATAATGGCAAGCCGGTCCCCCGCCGCCACCGTGTCGCCGACAGAGACGAAGACCGCCTTCACCAGCCCCGGCATCGGTGCCAGCGTCAGGTCGGAGGCGTCGGCATCCGCGCCGCGCGCCAGCGGGTCGGGGATGTCGAAGCGATGCGCGCCATGCAGGAAGATGGTGATCGCACCGTCCGACTGCGCCATCCGCGCCCCGGTCTTAGCACCATTCACCCGCCAGCCATCCTCGGCCAGCTCGCACGCATGGGCCTCCTCGCCCAGCTCGACCGTGACTTGGCCCGGCCCGTTCACGCGGATCGCGGCCTCTTCCTCGAATGGTACGGCGCGGCGCGGCGATTGCCAGAGGCTGAAGCCGCTCGCATCGCCGTCCCAAAGCCCGGCCGCCGCGATCACGGCCAGCGCTTTTGCGGCACCCGGCGTCTCGGTCGGGGCGGCGAGCGCGTCGATCTCGCGCCCGATCAGCCCGGTATCGACCTTGCCCTGCGCGAAGCCCTCGTGCCGCGCAAGCCGCGCGAGGAAGGCGAGGTTCGTCACCGTGCCCGCCACTTCCGTCTCTTCCAAGGCGCGCGCAAGTTGCCCCAGCGCGGTCGCCCGCGTCGGACCATGGGTGATGACCTTCGCGATCATCGGGTCGTACCACGGGCTGATCGTGTCGCCGGTGCGCACCCCGGTATCGGCACGGCACCCGTCGGCAAAGCGCAGATGCGAGAGCGTCCCCGTCGCGGGCAGGAACCCTGCGGGCACGTCTTCTGCGTAAAGACGCGCCTCGAACGCATGGCCGGTGATCGTCAGATCGTCCTGCGCACAGGGCAGCGGCTCGCCGCTCGCCACCCGCAATTGCCATTCGACTAGATCGACCCCCGTGATCGCCTCGGTCACGGGATGCTCGACCTGCAGGCGGGTGTTCATCTCCATGAACCAGAACCGATCCGGGCGCAGCCCGTCTGAGCCGTCCACGATGAACTCCACCGTGCCCGCGCCCTTATAGCCGATCGCTTCCGCCGCGCGCGTCGCCGCCTGCCCCATCGCCTCGCGCATCTCGGACGTCATGCCCGGTGCGGGGGCCTCCTCGATCACCTTCTGGTGGCGGCGCTGGAGCGAGCAGTCGCGCTCGAAGAGATGCACCGCGTCCGCGCCATCGCCGAAGACCTGCACTTCGATATGGCGCGGCGAGCCGATGAATTTCTCGATCAGCACGGCGGGGTTGCCGAAGGCGGTCTGCGCCTCTCCTTGCGCCGAGGCCAGCGCATCCGCGAATTCGGACGGTGCCTCGACCAGACGCATCCCTTTGCCGCCGCCGCCCGCGACCGCCTTGATCAGCACCGGGTAGCCGATCGTGTCGGCCGCGCCCGCGAGATGCTCGGGGTCCTGATTGTCGCCGTGATAGCCCGGAACGACAGGCACGCCCGCCTTTTCCATCAGCGCCTTGGCGGCGTCCTTGAGCCCCATCGCGCGGATCGCCTTGGCCGAGGGGCCGATGAAGACCAGCCCCGCCGCCTCGACGGCATCGACGAAATCGGGGTTCTCCGAGAGGAACCCGTAGCCCGGATGGATCGCCTGCGCGCCGGTCTGTTTGGCGGCGTCGATGATCGCATCACCGCGCAGATAGCTGTCTTTCGGTGCGGGGCCGCCAATGGCCACCGCCTCATCGGCCATCGCCACATGGCGCGCTTCGCTATCGGCCTCGGAATAGACGGCGACGGTCGCCACGCCCAGTTTGCGTGCGGTCTCGATCACGCGGCAGGCGATCTCCCCGCGATTGGCGATCAGGATCTTGGAAAACATGTCGGTCTCCCCTTTGAGAGCGTCGGAGGGGGCGCTGCCCCCGCTCCTGCGGAGCCTCCCGGGATATTTCGGCCAAGTCGAAGATTTGCACTTCCTCTTGGTCCAAATATCCCCGCCGGAGGCATGAAAGTTACATCCGGAACAGGCCGAAGCGGGTCGGCTCGATCGGAGCGTTGAGCGCGGCGGAGAGCGAGAGCGCCAGCACGTCGCGCGATTTGCGCGGGTCGATGATGCCGTCATCCCAGAGCCGCGCCGAGGCGTAGAGCGGGTGCGACTGGCGCTCGAACATCTCGATGGTGGGGCGCTTGAACTCGGCCTCTTCTTCCGCCGACCACTGGCCACCCTTGCGCTCGATCCCGTCGCGTTTGACGGTGGCGAGCACGCCGGCCGCCTGTTCGCCGCCCATCACGGAGATCCGCGAGTTGGGCCAGGTCCAGAGGAAGCGCGGGGAATAGGCCCGGCCCGCCATGCCGTAATTGCCAGCCCCGAAGGAGCCGCCGACCAGCATTGTGATCTTCGGCACCGAGGTGGTGGCGACGGCGGTGACCATCTTCGCGCCATGACGCGCGATGCCCTCGTTCTCATATTTCCGGCCGACCATGAAGCCGGTGATGTTTTGCAGGAAGACCAGCGGGATCGAGCGTTGCGAGCACAGTTCGATGAAATGCGCGGCCTTCTGGGCGGCTTCCGAGAACAGCACGCCGTTATTGGCGACGATGCCGACGGGACAGCCTTTCACATGTGCGAAGCCGGTGACGATCGTCTCGCCGAAGCGCGGTTTGAACTCGTCGAAGCGCGAGCCGTCCACCAGACGCGCGATCACCTCGCGGATGTCATAGGGGGTGCGCAGGTCCGCCGGGACGACGCCGAGGATTTCCTTGGGGTCGTAGGCGGGTTCCTCGGGCGACTGCCAGTTCACCGTCGAAGGTTTCGTGTAGTTGAGATTGCCGACCGCGCGGCGCGCCAGCGCCAAAGCATGGGCATCGTCTTCGGCGAGGTAATCGGCCACGCCGGAGAGGCGCGTATGCACGTCGCCGCCGCCGAGGTCCTCGGCGGTGACCACTTCGCCCGTCGCGGCCTTCACCAGAGGCGGGCCTGCGAGGAAGATCGTGCCCTGCTCTTTCACGATGATCGTCACATCCGACATCGCGGGCACATAGGCACCGCCCGCCGTGCAGGACCCCATCACCACCGCGATCTGCGCGATGCCCTTCGCGGACATCCGGGCCTGATTGTAGAAGATGCGCCCGAAATGGTCGCGATCGGGGAAGACTTCGTCCTGATTGGGCAGGTTCGCGCCGCCCGAGTCGACGAGGTAGATGCAGGGGAGATGGTTTTCCTCTGCGATTTCCTGTGCGCGCAGGTGTTTCTTCACCGTCAGCGGGTAATAGGTGCCGCCCTTTACGGTGGCGTCGTTGGCGACCACCATGACCTCCTGGCCCTGCACCCGACCGATGCCGGCGATCACGCCTGCGCAGGGCGCGGCATTGCCATACATGTCATGCGCCGCCGTCGCGCCGATTTCCAGAAACGGCGAGCCGGGGTCCAAGAGCCCCGCCACCCGTTCGCGCGGCGCCATCTTGCCGCGCGACAGGTGCCGCTCCAGCGCGGCGGGGCCGCCGCCTGCCGCTGCCTGTGCAGCCGCGTTTTCGATCTGCGAGAGCGCGTCGAGATGCGCCTTGCGATTGGCCTGAAAGTCCTCCGACGAGGTCAGGGCCTGCGATAACAGTTTCATTCCATCCTCCCCAAATCGCGCAGTTCCAGCGCGCGTTGCGCCGTACGCTCGAGGTAGCATTGCGACGCCACGACCGTCCGGATCGTGCCATCCTTCCAAATCTCGTAGAGCAGCCCGCAATCGGCGTCGCGATACTGCCCCCACGCGCTTTGCGCATCGAGCAGCTTGTTGGCGAGTTCGGTGCCGCCCTGCTCCAGCAGACGGGCGCGCGCCGCCTTGTATTGCGACTTCGCGATATCGTCCCAGACCTGCGCCTCGCCTTGCAGGCAAGCCGAGATGCCGAGGGTCGTATCGCCGCCCGGCTGATCCTGACAGGCGGCGGCCGCCTCGCCGATACAGGCGGGATGGGTATCCTTCGCCCCGTCGAAACAGGCGCGTACTGCGTTCGTGTCGACGCTCGGCTCCTGCGCCAAGGCGGGCGTGGCACAGATCAGTGCCGCGACGATTGATAGCCCTTTCATTGGGTATCTCCTTCAAGCTGCTCGGCCCGCGCGATCAGACGTAGTGCCTGCGCTCCAGTCAGTTGCATTTCGCATTGCGATCCGGCCGGGCCTGCGCCCGAGCCGCCGCCCCAAGTCGACATTTCATACGAGCAGGACGCATCGCGATAGGCGATCCATGCGCGCTGCATCTCTTTCAGCGCAGGCACCTGCGGTGGCGCGGCGGAGCCAAGCTCTTGCAGTTCCGCATCCATCTTGCCGTCCTGTGCGACGATCGTCTGATAGGCTGCATTCAGGCGGCTGTCCCAATCGTCGCGTTCTGCGCCGAAACAAAAGCCCATGCCCGCATTGCTCGAGCCGGCATTGTCGACGGTCATGCAATGTGCAGCCCCGAGCCCGATACAGGCGCTGCGCGCGGGTCCGCTCTTTGCCGCAAGACAGGCCGTGATCACCTGCGGATCATAGGTGACGGGAATGTCCTCGGCCCACGCGGCAGTGGCCGATAGGCCCAGCATGGCGACAGCGATCATCCAAAGCGACTTCATTGCGCCCCTCCCTTGCCTTGAGCGGACAGCGTCTCGGCCCAATCGCGCAGTTCCAGCGCATGTTCGGCAGTCTTGCGCATCAGGCAGCGTGCCTCGTCCGCCTCCGCACCCTCGCCCTGCAGCGCGGCTCCATAGGCACAGGCGCCATCGCGGTAGCGCGCCCAGGCGGCTTCCGCCTCACCCAGCTGCGCGCCTTGCAATCCCGACGGTGACTTGCCCGCCAAGATTTGCGCCGCGTCGCTTGCCGCTGCCGCCCGCCGCAAGCTGTCGAGGGCTGTCGCCGCCCGGTCCGACCAGAAGGCGCGCTCGGCATCATAGCAGGCGCGGCGGTCGGGGACGCTCGCATCACCGCCGATGCAGTGGTCCGCCGCTTTGCCGATGCAGGACGCAGGGTCTTCGGCGCCCGACAGGCAGCTCTCCAACGGGGCCGGATCGAAATCCGCCCCTGCCCCTTGGGCCTGAGCCGCCAGTGGCGCTGCAAACCCGATCAGGAGGAGAGCGCCCGCTCGCATCAGACGGCTCCCATGATCTCGCGACCGATGAGCATCCGGCGGATTTCCGAGGTGCCCGCGCCGATCTCCATCAGCTTCGCGTCCCGGAACAGGCGCGAGACGTTGGAGTCGTTGAGGAACCCAGCCCCGCCAAGCGCTTGCACCGCCTGATGCGCCTGCACCATCGCCTGCTCGGACGCATAAAGCACGGTGGCAGCCGCATCCTGACGCGTCACGGCGCCACGATCACAGGCCTTCGCGACCTCGTAGGTGTAGGCGCGCGCGGTGTTCATCGCGACATACATATCGGCGATCTTGCCCTGCATGAGCTGGAAATTCCCGATCGGCTGGCCGAACTGCTCGCGCTCCTTGCAATAGGGCACGACCTCGTCGAGGCAGGCCATCATGATGCCGGTGCCGATGCCCGAAAGCACCACGCGCTCGTAATCGAGCCCCGACATCAGGACGCGCACGCCGCGCCCCTCTTCGCCCAGCACGTTCTCGAAGGGCACTTCGCAATCCTCGAAGAACAGCTGCGCCGTGTTCGAGCCGCGCATGCCGAGCTTGTCGAAATGCTTGGAGGTGGAGAAGCCCTTGAAATCCTTCTCGACGATGAAGGCGGTGATGCCCTTGGAGCCCGCTTCCGGGTCGGTCTTGGCATAGACCACGAGCGTATCGGCATCGGGGCCGTTGGTGATCCAGTATTTATGGCCGTTCAGGACGTAGTAGCCGTTTCGCTTCTCGGCCTTGAGCTTCATGCCCACCACGTCCGACCCCGCGCCGGATTCCGACATCGCAAGCGCGCCGACCGATTGGCCCGAGATCAGGCCGGGCAGGTATTTCTTCTTCTGCGCGTCAGAACCGTTCAGCTTGATCTGGTTCACGCAGAGGTTGGAATGCGCGCCGTAGCTGAGCGCGATCGAGGCCGAGGCCCGCGCGATTTCCTCGGTGGCCACGACATGAGCGAGATAGCCCATCCCCGCCCCGCCATATTCTTCCGACACGGTGATCCCGAGCAGGCCGAGCTCGCCCATCTCGGTCCAAAGCTCGTTCGGAAACTCATTATCCAGATCGGTTTTGGCCGCGATCGGGGCCACACGCTCGGACGCCCAACGGCGCACCATATCGCGCAGTGCGGCGATATCCTCGCCCAGATCGAACTCCATCGAACCTGCGAACATCGGATCTCCTCCCCCGGTTTATTGAACGCACGTTCATTTATGCGCAATTGCCGAGTCGGGTCAAGGCCCGTGGGCTGGTGCGCGGGCAAAGGACGCAGCGGCACGAGCCACTGGCACAGGGGCTGGTCACTTGCAGTGATTGCCGCCACAAAGAGACCTGAGAGCTTGGAAACCAACGGGAGCGCAGATGGGCCAGCCACGTCATATCGTGATCGGAGCGGGGATCGTCGGCACGATGACCGCATGGGCGCTGGCTCGCCGGGGGGTGCCGGTGACGGTGATCGACCGCCTGCCCGGCCCGGCGGAACTGTGCTCGCGCGCGAATGCCGGGATCGTCTCGATCGGCCATGCGAGCGCTTGGGCGGGGCCGGATGCCTTGCCGCAACTGCTGCGCGCGATGGCGGGGCGCAATCCCGGCGTGAAGCTGACCGCGCCCTTCGATCCGGCGCTGTGGCGCTGGGGGACGACCTTCCTGCGCAACTGCACCGGGGCCGCGCAGGCACGCAACACCGCGCGAATGATGCGGCTGGCCGAGACCGCCCGCGCCGCCCTGCCCGACATGGCGCAGGAGCTGGGGCTGGACGCACTGATCCGCTTCGAGGGCGGGCTCTACCTGCACAACTCCACCGCCGAGATCGACGCGCATGACGACGGGCGGCTGACGCGGATCGACCCGGACTGGCTGGCCGAGAACGATCCGCTCTTGGCAGAGGCGGGTTTTGCAGGCGGGTTCCTCTCGCCGATGGATGCTGCCGGCAATTGCCACGAGGTGACCCGCGCCGCCGCCAAGGCCCTTACCGCCAAGCACGGCGTGCAGTTTCGCTACAACAGCGCGGTGACCGGCTTCACGCAGGCTCATGGCAAGATCACCGGGGTCAACCTCGCCGACGAGACGCTGCCCGCCGCGCAGGTGATCCTCGCCGCCGGAATCGAGACACCCGATCTGGCGCGCCCTCTGGGCTTTGCGCCGGATATCTACCCGGTGAAGGGTTATTCGGGGACGTGGGAGGTGCGCGACCCCAACCGCCTGCCCCGCCACCCCTATATCGACGAGGCGGCGATGCTGGCCGTGGCGTCTTATGGTGGGGTTCTACGTGTGACCGCGATCGCCGAATTCGCCGGACGCGACCGGACGCTGCGCGAGGATCGCACAAAGGTGCTGACCGATTACGTCGCCGCACGTTTCGGCGATGCGGTGAGCGATGCGCCGCCTGTGCTGTGGACCGGGCTGCGACCCTCGACCCCGCATGGCCCGCCCTTCCTTGGCCGGGTGAAAGCTTACGACAATCTGTGGGTCAATGCGGGCCACGGTCAGCTGGGCTGGACGCTTTCGGCGGGCTGCGGTGCGCTTCTGGCCGATGCGATCACCGGCGCCGCCAACGGGCCGCGCGAGGTGTCGGCCCCGGCGCGCTGGCTGGCGCCTCTGTGAGACCCGTGACTTTGAAGGAGACGACATGAGCCCGAAGATTATCCCCTATGACATCGCCGAGAAGCTGGATTGGCCGGGCGCAATCGCGGCGCTGCGCGCGGGCCATACGCGCCCGAAGGCGGAGCTGGGCGATACGTTTCTCGGGCCCTCTGACGCGGTCTTGCTGAGCCGCGCCGCCTATATTCCGGGGCTGGGCTACGGGGTGAAATCCTTCACCGTTTGCGACGGCAATGCGCAGGCAGGGCTGCCGACAGTGCAAGGCGCGATGGTGGTGTTCGAGCCCGAGCACGGCCAGCCCACCGCGATCGTCGATTGCCCGCTGGTGACCGAGTTCAAGACGGCCGCCGATTCTGTCTTGGGCGCGCAGCTTCTCGCGCGCCCCGACAGCCGTCGTTTGCTGATCGTGGGGGGCGGCCGGGTCGCGCGCTCGCTGATCGCGGCCTATGAGGCGGGCTTTCCGGGGCTGACGGAGATCACGCTCTGGACGCGCCGTCCCGAGCAGGCGCAGGAGTTGGCCGCCGGCCCCGCGCCCGAGGGCATCAGCCTGCGCGCGGTGACCGATCTGGCCGAGGCGGTAGCAGAGGCCGATATCGTCAGCAGCGCCACGATGGCGCGCGCGCCGATCCTGCAGGGTGCATGGGTAAAGCCCGGCACCCATGTCGATCTGATCGGAGCCTATAAGGCCGATATGCGCGAGGCAGACGATGCGCTGATCTCGACGGCGAGCCTCTTTGTCGACAGCCGCGACACCACACTGGGCCATATCGGCGAGTTGCTGATCCCGATCCGCGAAGGGGTGATCACGCCCGAGGCGGTGAAGGCCGATCTCTACGACCTCATCGGCGGCGCGCGCGGGCGGGAAAGCGCCGAGGAGATCACGCTTTACAAGAATGGTGGCGGCGCGCATCTCGACCTGATGATCGCCGACTGGATCTCGCGCGCCGGGTGAAGGTCAGCGCGCCACCTCTTCAGGTCTCGGCCTCTTCGCGCAGGATACGCGCGATCTGGGCAGCGTCATCTGTCGAGAAAGTCAGCGGCAGGCGCAGATCCAGCAGCGTCGCCAGCACCGCATCGGTGCGCGGCAGGTTCTGCGCCTCGGCGTAACGCCAGCTGTCATGGCGCGAGGTGAAGCCCGCAGGCTCATCCGCGCCGAACCATTTCAACTCGACCCCGCGAGCCGCAGCCCGGGCGACGAAATCCAGCATCTCGGGGGCGGAGCGTCCCGGCAGGCGGAACTGGAAGGACGAGCCGACATAGTTCTCGGCCTCGGGGCGCTCGATCAGCGCGACGCCCTCCGCCCCGGCAAGCCCGGCTTCGACCTCACGATAAAGCGCATTCCAGCGCGCCACCCGATCCGCCAGCGTCGACAGTTGCGGACGCAGGATCGCGGCGCGCAGATGGTCCATCCGGCCCGAGACATTGGGCGTGTCGTATTTCAGCCCCTCGAACACCTCCGGGCCGGGCGCAGCGCGGTGGCGCTCATAGAGCATGTAGCTGCCCGAGAGCAGGATCATCCGCGCCGCCAGCTCGGCATCGTCGGTCACGATCAGCCCGCCCTCGCCCGAATTCATGTGCTTGTAAGTCTGGGTCGAATAGCAGCCGATCGCGCCATGCCGCCCCGAGTGAACCCCGGCCCATGTCGCCCCCATCGTATGGGCGCAATCCTCGATCACCGTTAGATCATGGTCGCGCGCGATCTCCATCAGCGCATCCATGTCGCAGATATGGCCGCGCATATGCGACAGCATCAGCACCCGCGCCTGCGGGGCTTTCGCCGCCAGATCGTCAAGGTCGATGGTCAGCTGGTCGGTAACCTCAACCAGCACGGGCTTGCCACCGACCGCCGCGATCGCGCCGGGCACGGGGGCGAGCGTGAAGGCATTGGTCAGCACCGGATCGCCCGGCCCCACGCCCACGGCGCGCAGCGCGCAGCCCAAGGCATAGCCACCCGAGGCCACCGCAAGGCAATAGGGCGCGCCGGTCAATCCGGCGAATTCCTCCTCCAGCAGCGCCACCTCGCCCGGCTCTCCGGGCAGGGTGTTGTAGCGATGAAGGCGACCCGAGCGCATCACCTCGACGGCGCGCTCGATCGCGTCTTCGGGGATCGGCTCCTGCTGGGTGAAGTTGCCTTTGAAGACCTCGGACATCGCTCAGACCTTTCTTGCGCGGATGAACAGCGCCAATGCCACCAGCAGGATCACGGAAGCCACGTAAAAGGCCATATCCGGCGTGCGGATCGGAGCGTTCTCGGCGAGGAATATCCCGAAGACTTGGGTGAAGAACAAGGTGCCCGCCAGCATTGCGAGGTTCATCAGCGCGGATATGCCACCCTGCAGCGCGCCCTGCGCATCCTCGGGCACCGCGTTGGACATCAGCGAGGCGATCATCGGATGCACCAGCCCCTCGATCCCGGTGATCAAGAGGACGATCAGGACCATTGCAAGCGAGGTCGACAGACCCAGTGCGATGGTCATGCCGATCCCGACAATCAGCCCGATCACCACCACCCTCGCCTCGCCCAGACGAGACGCGAGCGGACCGGCCAGCCCGCCCTGAAAGATCGCCGCGACAACGCCATAGCCTGCAAGCGTCAGCCCCACCGTCCCCTCGGACCAGCCGAATTTCGCCATCCCCCAATAGGGCCAGATCGCGGGATAGACGGCGGAGGCGAACAGATAGACGCCAAGGGCGGTGCCCATTGGCAGCACGCCAGGATACCGTGCGAAGACTTTCAACGTTCCCAGCGGGTTGCAAGCGCGCCAGTTCACCGGACGGCGCAGGCCCTGGGGCAGGCTTTCGGGCAGCACGATCAGCCCGTAGATCAGGTTCAGCCCCGAGAGTGCAGCAGCCACGAAGAAGGGAATGCGGGGGCCAAGCTCGCCGAGAAACCCGCCAAGCGCGGGCCCTGCGATGAAGCCGAAGCCGAAGGCCGCGCCGATCAGACCGAAGGCGCGGGCACGCTCGGCCGGTGGGGTGATGTCGGCGAGATAGGCGTTCGCGATGACGTAGGACGCGCCGCAGATGCCCGCGACGATCCGGCCCACGAAGAGCCAGAGCAGCGTCGGCGCGAAGGCGTGAAACAGGTAATCGACGCCCAGACCGCCGATGGCGAGCAGCAAAAGCGGGCGCCGTCCGAACCGGTCCGAGAGGTTGCCCATCAGCGGCGCGAACAGGAACTGCGCGAGGCTGAAGGCCGCGAACATCCAGCCACCGATCCGGCTCGCTTGCGCCAGATCGACATGGCCCACATCCGCGATCAGGGACGGCAGCACGGGGATGATCAGGCCGAAGCCCACCATGTCGAGAAACACCGCGATCAGAACGAAGGCGGTGGCGTGAAAGCGCGAAGGACCGATGGGTGCTGCGGTCATGGCCGTCGGAGGCCGCGTCTGAGGGGTGGTTTGGGGCGGCACAGCCCCGCCGAGGCGCTCACCCGAGCATCCGCGCGGCAAGCGCGGGCAGATCGTCGAAATGATCGAGAAGCGCCTCGGGGGCGAGCCGTTCGATGCCGCGCCCCTCCGGTCCGAAGGTCACCAGAACGCAAGGCACGCCGACTGCGCGGGCGGTCTCACGATCGGTATTGGTGTCGCCCACCAGCAGCGAGGTTTCCAGCTTGCCCCCGGCCCGCTCGACCGCCGCGAGATAGGGATCTGGCGAAGGTTTGCGCAGCGGCAGCGTATCGGCGCCGATCAGCGCGTCAAAAAGCGCGGCGATCCCGAGCCGGTCGATCAGATCGCGCGCAAGACCTTCGGGCTTGTTCGTGCAGACGGCCGTCGCAAAACCCTGATCGCGCAACGTTTTCACCGCCGACTCCGCGCCGGGATAAAGCTGCGTATGGCGGTCGATATTCTCGCCGTAATGCGCAAGCAGCGGGTGATAATCGGCCTCGACCAGCTCGGCGATCTCCGCCTCCGGCAGCCCCAGCCGCCCATAGCCGGCCTTGAGCATCGCACGGCCACCATGGAAGGCGGTCAGCGCGTCCCCCGCCGGATCGAGAAGCGGCGCATGGCCGCGCGCCGTAAAGCAGGAATTTGCCGCTGCGATCAGGTCGGCGGAGGTATCCGCCAAAGTCCCGTCGAGGTCGAAAACCACTGTGCGCATTGCCTTTTGCTCCTTCCGTAACACCGCGAAAGGAAGCGTGAAGACGCACCACTTGCGGCAAGCAAGCCAATGGTTAAAACGGGGCCGAGCAGAAGAAAAGGTTTCTAATGGCGATTGCATTGATCACCCTCGCGGCGGGACAGGGCACCCGCATGAAATCCGACTTGCCGAAGGTGCTGCATCAGGTGGGCCGCGCGCCGCTGGTGGCGCATGCGCTGGCTGCCGGACGTACCCTCGAACCCGAGACTGTGATCGTGGTCGCGGGCCACGGTGCCGACAAGGTGAAGAAAGCCGTCGCGAAGGTCGATCCCGAGGCGCAGATCGTGCTGCAGGAAGAACAGCTCGGCACCGGCCACGCCGTGGCGCAGGCCCTGCCCGCGCTCGACGGGTTCGACGGCCGTGTGATCGTGCTTTACGGCGACACCCCCTTCATCCGGCCAGAGACGCTGGAGCGGCTGGCCGCGTCCGATGCGGCGGTGACCGTGCTCGGCTTCGAGGCGGCCGATCCGGGCCGCTATGGGCGCTTGGTGGCGCAGGGCGACACGCTGGATCGGATCGTGGAATTCAAGGATGCCACGGATGAAGAACGCGGCATAACCCTTTGCAACTCTGGCGTTATCGCCTGTGACGCAGTGCTTCTGACCGAACTGGTCGCGGGGCTGTCGAACGAGAACGCGTCGGGCGAATACTACCTCACCGATATCGTCGAAGCCGCGCGCAAGAAGGGTCTGACCGCGCAGGTCGTGACCTGTGACGAGGCCGAAACGCTGGGCATCAACACCCGCGCCGAGCTTGCCCGCGCCGAGGCCCTGTTCCAGGAGCGGATGCGCGCCGAGGCGATGGAAAACGGCGTGACCATGGTGGAGCCCACCAGCGTCTGGTTCGCGCTCGACACCTATATCAGCCGCGATGTCGTGCTCGGCCCGAACGTCGTGTTCGGCCCCGATGTGACCATCGAATCCGGTGCGGTGATCGAGGCCTTCTGCCATCTCGAAGGCTGCCACATATCGCGTGGGGCCACGATCGGCCCCTTCGCCCGTCTGCGCCCCGGCGCGGAACTCGCCGAGGACGTGCATATCGGCAATTTCGTCGAGGTGAAGAACGCGATCCTCGCGGAGGGTGTGAAAGTCGGCCATCTGACCTATCTGGGCGATGCCGATATCGGGGAGCATACGAATATCGGCGCGGGCACGGTGACCTGCAATTACGACGGAGTGATGAAGCATCGCACCACCATCGGTGCGAATGCCTTCATCGGCTCCGATACGATGCTGGTGGCCCCGGTGACGGTGGGCGACGGTGCGCTGACGGGCTCGGGATCGGTGATCTCGAAAGACGTCCCTGCCGAGGCGATCGCGATCGAGCGTTCCGAGCAGGTGAACCGTCCGGGCCTCGCTACGAAGCTATTTGCGAAACTGCGCGCGGAGAAAGCGCGTCGCATGAAGAAAGATTGATAAATGTGCGGAATTATTGGCATTTTGGGGAAGCACGAGGTTTCCCCCTGGCTCGTTGAGAGCCTCAAGCGATTGGAATATCGCGGCTATGACAGTGCCGGGATCGCGACGGTAAATGCAGGCAAGCTGGACCGCCGCCGGGCGGTGGGCAAGCTGTGGAACCTGTCCGATCTGCTGGTGCATGAGCCGCTGCCGGGCAAGTCGGGCATCGGCCATACCCGCTGGGCGACCCATGGGGCCGCGACCCAAGGCAATGCGCATCCGCATCGCTCCGGCCCCGTCGCGGTCGTGCATAACGGCATCATCGAGAACTTCCGCGAGCTGCGCGCCGAACTGGCCGAGGCCGGGATCACCCCGGAGACGCAGACGGATACCGAAACCGTCGCGCTGCTGACGCGGATGTTCATGGATCGCGGCATGGATGCGCGCGAGGCCGCCGTCGCGACGCTTGGCAAACTCGAAGGCGCGTTCGCGCTGCTGTGGCTCTTCGACGGTGAGGACGATCTGCTGATCGCGGCGCGCAAGGGCTCGCCGCTCGCGATCGGGCATGGCGATGGCGAGATGTTCGTGGGGTCGGACGCGATTGCGCTCGCGCCGATGACCGACCGGATCACCTATCTCGAAGAGGGCGATTACGCCTTCGTCACCCGCGCGGGTGCCGAGATTTTCGACGCCGAGGGCCGCCGTGCGAACCGCGACGAAAGCCGCATCGATCTGGGTCAGGCGCAGGTCGAAAAGGGTGGCTACAAGCACTTCATGGCGAAGGAAATCGCCGAGCAGCCCGTCGTACTGGCTGACGCTTTGCGACATTATCTGCCCGAAACCGGGCTGAATCTGCCGGAAGAGTTGGACTTTTCCAACATCGACCGGATTGTCCTGATCGCCTGCGGCACGGCGCATTACGCCTGCGCGGTGGCGAAATACTGGTTCGAGACCTTCGCCCGGATCCCGGTCGAGATCGACGTGGCGTCCGAATTCCGCTACCGCGAGCCGCCCCTGTCCGAGCGCAGCCTCGCCGTCTTCGTCAGCCAATCCGGCGAGACCGCCGATACGCTGGCCGCGCTGCGCTATTGCTCCGAGCGCGTTGCGAAAACCGTTGCCGTGGTCAACGTGCCCACCTCTTCCATCGCGCGCGAAGCCGACATCATGCTGCCGATCTTCGCAGGCGTCGAGGTCGGCGTGGCCTCGACCAAGGCGTTCACCGCGCAGCTGCTGGTTCTGGCCGTCATGGCGCTGAAAGCGGGCCGTGATCGGGACGTCACCGACGGGCCCACGCTTAGCGCCCATGCCGATACGTTGCGCGCCCTGCCCGGCCTGCTCAATCAGGCCCTGTCGATCTCCGAGCCGATCGCGCATCTGGCCGAGCAACTCGCCGAGGCGCAGGACATTCTCTTCCTCGGGCGCGGCGCGATGTATCCGCTGGCACTGGAAGGGGCGCTGAAGCTCAAGGAAATCAGCTATATCCATGCCGAAGGCTATGCCTCGGGCGAGCTGAAACACGGGCCGATCGCGCTGATCGATCGCACCGTGCCGGTGATCGTGATGGCGCCTTATGACAAGCTCTTCGACAAGACCGTATCGAACATGCAGGAGGTGATGGCGCGCCACGGGATGGTGCTGCTGGTCTCCGATGCCAAGGGCATCAGCGCGGCGCAGGACGGCACTTGGGGCACACTACAAATGCCTGACATTGCAGAACCTTTCGCGCCGATCCTTTATGCGGTTCCGGCGCAGCTGCTGGCCTATCACACCGCGGTCGCGAAAGGCACCGACGTGGACCAGCCGCGCAACCTCGCCAAATCGGTGACGGTCGAATGAGCCGCAAGCGGGGCAAGAAACGCGTCGCGCGGCCGCGCGCGGCGGATTACGCGCCGCTCGACCCGGCGGAAGACGCGAGACTGCGCGCCGAGGCCGAGGCCTATGCGGCCTCGGATGCGGAGTACGAGGCCTTCGCCGAGGAAGAGGACGCCGACGCGCCGCTCGGGCCCCCGCCCACGTTGGAAGACGCGCTTTTCGTGCTGGAAAGCTGGGCGGATGCCGAGAAGGCCGCCGAGATGGCCGCCTATCACAAGGCGGAGCGGCGCTATCTGGGCGTTTCCGTTCCGGCGATCGAGGACATGGTCGCGCTGTGGCGCGGCCAGCTTGATGTTCCGGGGCGGGTCGAACTCGCCCGCGGGCTTTGGGACAGCGACATTCACGAGGCGCGGATCGCGGCAGCCAAGCTACTGACGCAGGCGCGGCTGCGCCCCGATGATGCCGCATGGGAATTGATCGCGAGCTGGGTGCCGCAATTCGACGCCTGGGCGATTGCCGATCACGCGGCAAAAGCGGGGTCGAAACGGCTTCAGGCCGAGCCCGCGCGGCTCGACGAGGTGGCGGACTGGGTGCGCTCGGATCACATGTGGACGCGTCGTGCGGCCTTCGTCTTCACCCTGCCCTGGACCAAGCAGCGCAATCTCAAGCCCGAGGACGAGGCGGTACGCGACGAGGTTCTGGGCTGGGCCGCGCAACTGGTCGAGGATCGCAACTGGTTCATCCAGAAGGCCATCGCGTGGTGGCTGCGCGAGCTGAGCAAGAAAGACCCCGCCCGCGCACAGGCCTGGCTGACCGAGCATGGCGAAAGGCTGAAGCCTTTCGCCCGCAAGGAAGCCAGTAAATACTTATGAATACAAGAACTTGTCGTAGTCGCTGACGAGCAGGTGACGCGGCGCTTCGTCTTCCTCGATCTCGGAGAACCGCCCGATATCTTCGCGGAAGATATTGTCGGTATTGTCGTCGTTGACGGTCGAGACCTCGCCGATCAGAACGTCGCCGCCCTCGCCCCAGAAGGCATGCCAGTCACCGGGCCGCAGGGTCACGCTCTCGCCGGGGCGCAGGATCAGCACCTCGCCGGGCTCGTAATTGCGCGGGACGCCGTCGCACATCACCTGCCCGCCTGCGGTCTCGTCGAATTTGCCATCCGCGTCAGAGCCATAGAGCTCGATCGCGAGGTCTGCGCCGCCGCGATTGATGATGTCCTCGGCCTTGATGATATGGGTATGCATCGGGCTGATCTGGTCCTTGCGCGAGATCAGCAGCTTCTCGGCATAGGCCATGCCGTGGCCCGCCTGAAGATCGCGCAGGTCGCCGTTGCGCAGGGTGAAGAGAAACAGGCCCAGCTTGTCGAAATCGCCCTGCCCGTAATCGGTGATGTCCCAGCCCATCGCGGCTTCCACGATGCGCTGTGCCTGTGGCAGGCGCGCCTTGAACTCGGCTGGGCTCCACCACGCGAAGGGCGGCAGGCGGAAGCCGAATTCCTGGATCATGTCTTCGGCCGCGGCCATGATTTCGTTCACGCGCGAGCGTTTCATCTGTCTCTCCGTTTTGTCTTAGCGGCTCAGGCGACGCAGGCGGCGGGCCGTTCGCCGCGCGCCCAAGCACGCACCGCATCGCCGAATGCCTCGAACAGAGGGCGCGAGACCGGATCTTCCGCCGCACGCCATTCGGGATGCCATTGCACCGATAGGGTAAACCCCGGCGCGTCCTTAACATAGATCGCCTCGGGCGTACCATCGGGGGCGCGCCCTTCGATCACAATCCGGGTACCAGCGGTGCAAACGCCCTGCCCGTGCAGCGTGTTGGTCTCGACCTCATCCGCGCCGAAGAGACGCGCGAACCGGCCGCCGGGGGTGAGCGTGACCATGTGGCGGTTGGAGAACCCTTCTTCGAGCGTTCCCTCCGGCGGCATCCGGTGGTTCAACCGCCCCGGAAGCTCGCGGATCTCGGGATGCAGCGTGCCGCCCATCGCGACGTTGACCTCCTGAAAACCGCGGCAAATGCCGAGGAAAGGCTGCCCGCTTTCGACACAGGCGCGCACCAGCGGCAGGGTGATCGCGTCGCGGGCGCGGTCGAAAGTGCCGTGCTTCTCGGTCGGCTCTTCGCCATATTCATGCGGATGGACGTTCGGGCGCCCACCGGTCAGCAGGAAGCCGTCGCAGACCTCCATCAACTCCTGAACGGAGACATATTCGGGATCGGCGGGGATCAGCAGCGGGATGCAATCGGAGACCTTGCTCACCGCTTCCGAGTTGAGCTGCCCGCCTTCATGGACGGGGTAGCGGTCACCTACGAGGCCTCTATTGCCGATGATGCCGACGACGGGTCTGGTCATTGATATCTCCTTTGTCCCGAAGCTAAGGCGACGTTCGGGCAGAGAAAAGGCGCAAAATGCGCACGAAGCCGTGCATCTGACGCACAGCCCAAGCCTGCAGCGATTTCCAGCGGATTTGCTCGTTCAGGCGGCCAGATCGTGGCGCAGGATCGCGGCCTCGGAGGGCTTGAGCGCACGGCGCGCGAAGGCACCGTAGCTGAGCGGATTTTCCTCGACCTCGGGCACCAGCGCCTCGAGCCCGGCGCGCTGGTCGCGGGCGATCATCTCGAGCCGGGTGGAGGCCGGATGGAAGCTTTCGGTTTCCAGCCCGTTCGCGGTCAGCACCTGATGGCGCTCGAACATCAGGTGGATGTAGCTCAGGCCCCGCAGCGCGCCCTCGAAGCGGATTTGACGGCCATTCACCAGATCGCAGGCGCGCACCAGCACCTCGTCTTCGGCAAACAGCGCCTGCGCCGCGCGTCCGCGCACCAGCATCCGGTGCTGCGGCGATACGATCAGATCGCGGTCGGGCCGGGCAATGCCGAAAGCCCCTGCCGAAATCCGCACCGGGCGCAGATGCGGCATCGCATGGAGCCGCGCGCCCGAGATGTCGCGCCGACCGATCCAGCAGATCGGCTGCGCCCCGTCATCGCGGGTCAGAACGCGGTCGCCTTCGCGCAGCGCCTCGACCGGGCGGCGGCCCTGGTCGGTCTCGATCAGCGTGCCGGGGGTAAAACAGATGACGCCCGCAGGCCCCTGCCGCGCCACTTTCGGGCGCAGATCGAGCGCCCGGTCGACCACCCAGAGATCGCTGTCCACTGGCGGCATCCGACCGGCGAACATCAGGATACGTGTGCCGCTTTCGGGCAGCTCGATCAGGGTGACGACATAGGCGTGATAGCCATCGGTCACGGTAAAGCTTTGATTGGGCGTCTCGGTCTCGTCGGGATTGTCGAGCGTTCGCGGATGTCCCACGGCCTCGCCCAGCAGGCGACGCACCGCGCGGGCGGCTTTCGTGCGCCGCTCCGCCTCGCCGCGCGCATTGTGCAAGATGAGCCGATCATTGGGCCCGTCCACGCAAATCGCCTGCCCCGTCCATCGCCAACATGCGCCCACGGTCACGACCTCAAGCGGCGGCACCGGTGTGCCGTCGATTTCCGTCTGCGCCCATGAAATGACGAAGGTGCCCTGATAGCCCGCCTTCATTGCCTCGATCCTGCCCGTATTTCGCGAGAGCTTATGTCTGCCCTCTGCTTGTTAATAGTTACGGTATCATGATGAATTCGCGATGTGAATCCCCATCTTGACGCATAGGGCAAGCGACCTTCACCGAAACTTGCGCGCGACCACGCTTGTCCCACGCGCGCGCAACTGCATTTTCGTTGGGAAGAGCACCCTGAGGAGACTCATGATGAAATCGATCGCCCTGATCGCCGCCCTCGCCTGCACCGCGCTGCCGTCGCTAGCCGCCGCGCAGCAGCAGCAGCCGCTCAATGCGCTGGAGATCCAACGCGTGCATTTCCTCGTCGGCAATGTCGACCTGTCCAACCTGACTGACCGCCAGATCGTGCAGATCAAGGAAGCGCTGGTTCAGAATGTCGACCGCACGGCGAAGGAAACGCTGATCCGTATGGCCCTGAAGAAGAAATGAGGAAACTGCCTATGACGACCCGTTTTACCGCCGCTACTTTCGGATGCAGCCTTGCAGTGGCGCTTGGCCTTGGGGCCGGTATCGCGCAAGCCGGTGTCACGTCGCAGCCGCCCGGTGACCTTGGGCCGCAATCGCAGTCGCCCAAGCAGAGCTCGAGCGGCCCCAACCCGGCCTATTTCATGCCCGCCGATCCGCATCTCAGCATGCTCGACCAAGCCCGGGCTGCGGAATTCGCTAAGGGTAGAAAGCTCAACAGTATCGGCTTCACGCAGGTCGCCGCTATCGAGAACGCGCTGATCCATCCCTCTCTCGCCAAGAGCCGCGAGAAACTGATCTCGAAGAGCCTCGATACCGGGAACTAAGCGGGCGGAAATCTCGATGTCTTTCTGGTCAGGCTGGGCACCGCCCGGCCTGAACGCGTTTTCGGGGAGGAGGATCGAAAACCTGCGTCGGCCGGGCGGCCCTTCACACAGCGCAAGGGTGCGCGAGTTGCCCAAGAGGGTCGGCCAAGCCCGACCCGTATGTTCAGAGTTCGCCCAGTTTCCGTTTCCGTCAAGCAGCGCCCGCGTTCAGCGGCGCCATCCTACGCCGGGTGCATCGAACTGCGCGAGATGAAGCGGAATTCCTCACGTCCGCACAAAAAATAAGCGCCCGACACACCAATCGGCGTGCCGGGCGCTATACTTAGTCAGGTTCAGCGGCCTATCAGGCCCATTCGCCCTTGCGGAAGACCGGGACGCGCGTGCCATCGGGCTTGATGCCGTCGATATCGGTCTCGGGGCCGCCGATCATCCAATCGACATGGATCATCGAGCTGTTGCCACCCTTGGCCGCGACCTCGTCCTCGCTCAGCTCGCCGCCATTGATGAAGCATTTCGAATAGCACTGCCCCATCGCAATATGGCAGGCCGCGTTCTCGTCGTAGAGCGTGTTGTAGAACAACAGCCCCGAGGCCGAGATCGGCGAGCCGTTCGGTACCAGCGCGACCTCGCCCAGACGGCGCGCGCCCTCGTCCGTGTCGATCAGCTTCTGCAGCACCGCCTCGCCGCGGCTGGCCTTTGCCTCGACCACTTTACCACCCTCGAAGCGCATCTCGATATTCTCGATCAGGCTGCCCTGGTGCGACAGCGGCTTCGTCGCGCGGACCACGCCGTCGACGCGCTCGGCATGGGGCGTGGTGAAGACCTCTTCGGTCGGGATGTTCGGGTTGCAGACGACGCCGTTATTGGCCTCGGACGCGCCACCGCTCCATTCGTGATCGTCGGCGAGGCCCACGGTCAGGTCGGTGCCGCCACCGGTGAAATGCAGCGCCGAGAAGCGCTGCTCGTTCAGCCAGTCAC
The DNA here is from genome assembly GCF_055666785.1 of Thioclava sp. PTB-PU3-1. Lineage (NCBI taxonomy): Bacteria > Pseudomonadati > Pseudomonadota > Alphaproteobacteria > Rhodobacterales > Paracoccaceae > Thioclava > Thioclava sp. PTB-PU3-1. Next base: position 411,135 of record NZ_JBVNVL010000001.1, read on the forward strand.
GGCGCTTGCGCAGGGCTGCGTTATGCGCCTCCCATGCGGCGACAGGATCGGGTTGATCGGCGCGCGAGGCGGCGAAGATCGCGTCAGCCAGTTTGCCCACGGCCTCGTCTTCGGGAAGATCGGGGAAAACGCGCTTGGCCCAGGCCACGGTCGGATAGGAGACGATCGACCAGTTGATCTCGAAATTCGAGATTTTCTCCAGCGCCGGCTTATAGGCGATGGAATTGGCCTTACCGGCGCGCGAGACTTTCCCCGGGTCCTGTTCGGACAGCAGCATCGGGTCTTCGCCGACGATCGCCATGCGGGCCGCGCCGCTCTCGTAAGCCTTCGCCATGCCCTGATAGAGCCAGTCGGGCGCGCGGTCGAAGCTTTCGTCTTTCGCGTTCTCGAAGCGGGCCAGCGTGATCTGACCATCGCTGAGGATCGGGGTGAAGGTGCCCGCGCCCGCGCGATAGGCTTCGGCGGCGATCCGGCGCACCAGCGGCAGCGCCTCGACGGGCGCGGTCAACACCAGATCCTGACCGTCTTGCAGGTTCAGCCCCACCTGCACGGCAACTTCGGCCAGCCGGTCGAGAAGTTGCGGATCGATTGCGTCGCTTGCCATGAGAGCCTCCTGAATTGCGTTGAGGCGCAAGATAGATGGCTGGGCGGCAGGCTCAACCCCGGCAGAGCGGGAACCCGAGGTCAGAGGCCGAACCACGGGGCGGCATGGGACACGATCTCGTCAAGTTCACGGTAGCGCGCGCCAAAGCCCAGAGCGTCGCGCGCCCGCGATGGGTCGGCCACCAGTTCCGCCGGATCGCCGGGGCGGCGTTGGGCGTCCTCGAAGGGCACCTTGCGCCCCGTCACCCGCTCGACCGAGGCGATCACCTCGCGGATCGACGCGCCCCGCCCGGTCCCGAGATTGAGCTTCAGGCTGTCGCCGCCGCCCTGCAGGTGATCGAGCGCCAGAAGATGCGCGCGGGCCAGATCGTCGACATGGATGTAGTCGCGGATGCAGGTGCCGTCAGGCGTGGGATAATCCGTGCCGAAGACCTTCACCGCCGGGCCCTGCCCCGAGGCCGCGCGCAGCACCAGCGGGATCAGATGGGTCTCGGGATCATGCCGCTCGCCGACTTCGCCGCCAGGGTCGGCGCCGCTCGCATTGAAATAGCGCAGGGCCGCGAAGCGCAGATCGGTCGCGGCCGCGGCATCTTCCAGCATCCATTCGCAGATCAGCTTGCTGCGGCCATAGGGGTTGATCGGGTGTTGCGGCGTGTCCTCGGAGATCGGCAGCGTCTCGGGCGTGCCATAGGTGGCGCAGCTCGACGAGAAGACGATCTTGTCCAGCCCTACCGCCTGCATCGCGCTCAGAAGGGCGGTCATCCCACCCAGATTGACGTCGTAATAGCGGGTCGGCTCGGCCACGCTCTCGCCGACATAGGCCAGTGCCGCGAAATGGATCACGGCGTCGATCCGGTGCTCCTTGAGCGCCGTCTCGACCAGATCCCGGTCGCGCAGATCGCCCTCGACCAGAGGCCCCCAGCGCACCGCATCGGCATGGCCGCGCGACAGATCGTCGAAGACGACGGGGGCGTGCCCCGCCGCAGCCAGCGCCTTACAGCAATGCGAGCCTATGAAGCCCGCGCCGCCGGTGACCAGAACCTTCGATGTCACTTACGAGCCCCACCCTTCGCGCAGCATCGCGCCGACGATCTCGGGCGCCAGAACTCCGTCACGGCAAGCCATATCGCCCGACAATCCGCCGCAGGCGCGTTCCATCGCACGAAGTGTGCCGCGCCCGGCGAACCCGTCGAGCGGGCCGCGATACAGCCCCTTATCGGCGAGGTCTTTCTGGATCAGATAGACCGCGAGCCTCGGGTTGGCCTTGAACAGATCACGCGCCTGCGCGGCATTCATCTTCCCCCGGGCGGGCGCGATCTCTCCTGCGAGCGGCGCGAAATCGACATCGTGCCGATGCCTCGCCACACGGATCGTCATCGCGTAATTCGCACGTTCTTCGGGCGTGAACAGATCGCTATGCGCTTCAAGGAAGTCCGCCGCCCCTTTGGGATCGCGCCGGACGTTATAGGAGTTGCCGTCGCGCAAAAGGCCGACCAGATAGCGCGCTGCGGTCTTGTTGCCCGCCTCGGCAGCCTCGCGCAGTTGCGCCACCGCCTGTTTGCCATCGCCGCGCATCGAGATACCCCAGATGCGGCGCGTGGCGTCGAGCACTTCGATCCGCTCGTTTCCCGCCGCGCGGGCGGCCTTGGCATAGCCGTCGAACTTCGCCCGCGAAACCTTGCCGCCACCGAGATAGCCATACATCGCGCCCTCGGCCAGCGTCGCATAAGCGCCATCTACACCCGCCGCGCCTGCGCGTTCGAGAACCGCCTGCGCTGTCTTCGGATCACGCTGCGACCACATCAGCGTCTCGCCGTATTTCCACAATCCGGTCGCGTCGCCCGCCTCTGCTGCGGTCTCGAACAGGTCGCGCGCCTTGGCATAATCGCGCGGCAGTCCCGTTCCGTAGAGATAGGCCTCGCCCAAGATCAGCGCCGCTTTCGCATCGCCCTTTGCGATCTGCGTCTCGAGCAGGTCGACCCCGCGCGCAGTGTCGCGTGGCAAAGCCCAGCCACCGATCAGCTGCTTGCCCAACAGACGGTGCGCATCCCAGCTGCCCGCTTCGACCGCCTGTTCGAGATAGCCTACGGCGCGATCACGATCCGCAGCGACAGGACCGCCCCAGAGGAGCAGGTCACCTGCGGCCAAAGCCGCTTCGGGATCGCCCTGCGCCGCGGCGTCCTCCAACATCGAAAGCCCGGCCTGTGGATCAGGTTTCACATCGCCAGAGCCCCAGACGAGCGCCTGCGCGCGTTCGGTGACGTCGGGCTTCGTTTCGTCCGCGAGGAGCGGTGCGCTGACCGTGCACAAAGCCAGAGCGACCACTCCGAGCGACTTGGTCCAAATCTTGCGTGACATAGGTCCTCCCTTGGCGGGGCCTACCCGCCGACCAGATAAGGCAAAGCCAGACCCGCAAGCGCGATCGAGACGCCCATCGGGAGCTTTCCCCGTGCGTAACAACTTTTCCAACCCAAGCGGGGCCCAAGCCGCGTCGCCACCGGCGCGCTTTGCAGCCCCATCGTCAGCGCCGAGCCCGCAAAAAGCGCGACGGAAAAGGCGATCAGAAACTCCTCCATCGCCGCAGAGGGTACGAATAGCATCAGGGCCGCGAGAAATTTCACATCCCCTCCCCCGAAGGCGCGCAGCACGAAAAAGACGTAGCCGACGAGGAAGGTGATCGCGCCCGCGGCAAGCCGCAGGCTCAGCTCGTGCAGACCCAGGAACGGGGCGCAGAGCGCAAAGAAGCCAAGCGTGATCAACACGATCCTGTTCGGGATGCGCATCTCGCGCAGATCGCTGAGCGCGACCCAGATCAATATCGGGGCCAGCGCCGCCAGCGGCAGGAGCTGCCCGGTCATGCGACCCGTCCGGCTCTGGCGCCGGCGAGCTCGAAAGGCAATTCGGAGACAAGCTGGAAGGTCAGTTCCGCTAGATTGCGCGCGCCGGTTTTGGCGTAGAGATTGCTCAGATGGGTGCGCAGGGTGGATTCCTTGATCCCCAGCTCTGCAAGCATCTGATCGGGCGACTGGCCGTGGCGCAGCAGCAGGCAGACGCGATATTCCGAACGGCTCAGACGCGCCGGGTTATCCGCGCTCAGGATCGGCGAGCCGATGAGCGGCGCGGCCTGCTTGGCGGCCGATTTAAGCAAGGTCTCGGTGAACATGCCCCGCGCGCGGTTGTGCCAGGTGCGGCTCAGCGTATCGCCGAGCGTGGTCAGCACCGCTTGCTGATACTGGCGCAGCTTTTCGGTGAAATGCAGCTCCAGCGTATCGACCCAGCGGTCGCTGATCTCGAGCGGGATGACGACCATTTCGACGAGGTTGCGCCGGGCCAATGCCGAGGCGACCGCCTGCGGCACATCCTCGTCCTGCATCGAGCGATACCAGGTCGAGCCCCGTTTCGCCTTGTCGAGATAATCGCCCAGCAGATCGCCCGCGAAGCTTTGCTCCAGCGGGATCCGGCAGCCGGATCGCGCCCTGTCATGGACCAACGCCCGTGCCGATGCGCCCGCATCCCGCGGATAGCGCGCCAATATGACGGCTTCGGCCCCGATACTGTCGGTCAGATATCTTAGCGCCATGCGCAGCGGGTTCGTCCCGTGCAGACATTCACACCACTGTGCAACGGCCCCAATCATGCCCGCTTCGATAGCGCGCTCTTGCCCGGGCGAAGCCCCGGCTGTCCCATAGTCCCGCATGGTCCCCACCATCCCCAGAAACTATTATATGTGGCCCACTTATGTGCGTGACAGCGCGTAGACCATCTCTAAGCGTAACCCCTAAATGCGTTAATTCCTAAGCTAGCCATTTGGACTATATCCACAGCCCCCTGTGGATGATTCTATTGATACCCACTGCAATCAAGGGTTGCATATTCGGCATTTAAGTCGACATTTCGGCCTAAAAAATTGTCCGTAAACAATGCCTTGGAAAAAGTGCGTATTTGGAAACGATTCGATTTACTGGGCGTAATTCACGAAATAGCGAATCACCACCGGGCCAACGGCGATCAGAATGAGCGCCGGGAGCATCAGCGAGGCCAGAACTCCGGACATCTGCACCGGCAGGCGATTGGCCTTTTCCTGCGCGCGCATCTCGCGAATGCCGCGCAGATCGGCGGCATAGGTGGTCAACGCCTGCGCCATCGAGGCTCCGAAGCGCAGCGACTGGCTCGCGACATTGGCGAAGGCGCGCACGGTCTCGACCCCGGTCCGGTCGGCCATGTCGCGCAGTGCCGCCTCGCGCTCGCGCCCGGCCTGGACCTGACGCTGCACCGAGAGGAACTCGAAGGAAATCTCCGGCGAGGTCTCCGCAAGCTCGTTGCCCACGCGGGTCATCGCCGCATCGAACCCCATGCCGCTCTCGATCGCGACCTGCATCAGATCGAGCGCATTCGGGAAGCTCTCTTCGATCCGCAGCCGCCGCTCGCGCATCCGGCTGTTGAGCCACATCAGCGGCAGCAGATAGCCGCCTGCGACGAGCCCGGTCAGGATCTGATAGGTCGCCATGCCGCTCAGGCTGCCGAGACGGGCATCCAGGCCCATCGGCAGGCCGATTTCGGGGCTGCGTGCGGCAAACAGAAGCCCCATGAAAATACCCGGCAGGCAGACGCCCAGCGCGATCCGGACCAGGGTGAAGCGGCGCAATGCGCTGGCCCCGGACAGCCCGGCCTGCGCAAGTTTGCGTTCCAGCTTGGAGCGGGTCTGGCGGTCGGCGGGCACGAAGGCCTTCAGGATCTGGCCTGGACGTGCCTCCGGCGCCTTGAGATAGCCATGCTCGGCGCGCCCCCCCGTTTTCGGCCCGCCGATGGCCGCGATGCGCTCGGCGGCGCGGTCGCGCTGGAAGGCGGCCTGAAGCCCGACGATCAGAAGCAGCAGGCCGAAGCCGATCCCAGCGGCCAGAAGCGTCTCGGGCGCGATGCCCATCCGAAGCGCGAAATCCTCGATCCGTGTCATCAACATGGTCTCTCTCCCCGGCTCAGATCCGGAACTGCACCAGACGGCGCAGCACCACGGCATTCAGGATGATCAGCGTGACGACGATGATCGCCATCGTGCGGAACATCGGGTGATCGGCGACTTCGCCGTAGTAATTGGGTGAAATCAACGATGTGAAGCCGAACATGATGAAGGGCAGCGCGGTCAGGAACCACGCCGAGGCGCGCCCCTCCGCCGAGATCGCGCGGATCTTGCGCCGCATCGAGATCCGGCCCCGCGTCGTCGCCGCCAGCACCTCGAGCACGCGGGCAAGATCGCCGCCCGTGCCGTGCTGGATACCGATGCTGGCCGCGAGATAGTCGGCGTCTTCCAGCCCCACCCGCTCAGCGAATTCCAGCACCGCGTCGGGCAGGTCTTCGCCATAGGTCACCTGATCGAAGATGATGCCGAATTCGGTGCCGATCGGATCGGGCATCTCCTCGGCCACGGCGCCGATCGACATATTCAGCGGATGGCCGATCTTCAGACCCCGCGCGAGCATGTCGAGTGCATCAGGCAGCTGGCTCGTCAGCACTTTCATCCGTTGCGTCGCCCGCGAGCGCAGAACCATGAAGGGCAGCACCAGCCCGATTGTCACAGCCGCAGAGGCCGCCCGCAGCGGGCCGAGCGGAGCAAGCGCCAGCACGAAACTCCCGATCGCAAGCGCGGCGCAGATCAGCAGGAACTTGTCCGGCCCGATCCGGAAGCCCGCGCGATGCAGCAGACGCGGCAGATCGAACCGCTTCGGCAGCCGGGCGATCCAGCCCTTGCGCGGGTTGGGCTTGAGCAGCGCGAGCATCTCCTCGGTGTCGCGCCCCTTCGCGATCATCTTCATCCGGCGGCTTTTCGCCTCACCGCTGGTCTCGGTGCGGTTGAGCAGGTGCAGGCCGCCCGTCAGCGCCAGCAGAACGCCAAGCGCGATGCCGCTATAGGCGACATAGGCGGCGAGGTCCTTTTCGATGATCTCCCACATGGCTCAGTTCCCCCGCATCTTGAAATCGGACGGATCGACCGCGACACCCGCCGCGATCAGGTCTTCGAGGCAACGCGGGCGCAGGCCGGTCGCGGTGAACTCGCCCTCGATCACGCCATCGGCGGAGGTGCCGGTTTTGCGGAAGGTGAAGATGTCCTGCATCATCACGATATTGCCCTCCTGCCCGGTGATCTCGGAGATCGAGAGCACCCGGCGGCGACCGTCGGACATGCGCGCGATCTGCACGACGATGTCGAGGCCGGAGGCGATCTGCGAACGGATCGCGTTGAGCGGCATGTCGAGGCCGATCATCGTCACCATCTGCTCGATCCGCCCCAGAGCGTCGCGTGCGGAATTGGCGTGGACCGTGGTCATCGAGCCGTCATGGCCCGTGTTCATCGCCTGCAACATGTCGAAGGCTTCCGAGCCGCGCACCTCGCCGACGATAATCCGGTCGGGGCGCATCCGCAGCGCGTTCTTCACCAGATCGCGCTGGATCACCGCGCCCTGCCCGTTCGGATTGGACGCGCGGGTTTCCAGCCGCACCACATGCTCCTGTTGCAGCTGCAATTCGGCGGCGTCCTCGATCGTCACGATCCGCGTACGCGGGTCGATGGCGGCCGAGATTGCGTTCAGAAGCGTCGTCTTGCCCGAGCCGGTGCCGCCAGAGATCAGGATATTCTTGCGGGCATGCACCAGCCCGTGCAGGAACCGCGACGCAGCCCCCGTCATCATCCCGGTCTCGACAAGCCGCTCCATCGTGTAGGGTTGGCGCGCGAATTTGCGGATCGACAGGCTCGGCCCGTCAATCGCACAGGGCCGGATGATCGCGTTCACGCGGCTGCCGTCTTCGAGACGCGCATCGACCCAAGGGTTGCTCTCGTCGATCCGGCGGCCCACCCGCGAGACGATCTTGTCGATGATCCGCAGCAGGTGGCGTTCGTCGCGGAAGCGTACCGCCGTGCGCTCCAGCACGCCGTGACGCTCGACGAAGACGCGGTTGCAGCCATTGACGAGAATGTCGTTGATCGACGGATCGGCCAGCAGCGGCTCCAGCGGGCCGAGCCCCAGCACCTCGTTGAGAAGTTCGTCGACCAGCGTCTTGAATTCCTCCGCGCGCAGCGGGGTTTTCGCGTCGCGCAGCTCTTCGCTCACCAGTGCCGCCACTTCGCGGCGCAGCTCCTCGGGCACGACCTTGTCGAGCATCGACAGGTTGAGCCGATCCAGAAGCGCATCATGCAGGCGGCTTTTCAGCTCCAGCGCGCGCCGCTGCGCGTCTTCGTCGACCTCGGGCGCGGACGGTTTGGGCGTAACCTGCTGTGCGGCCATCTCGCGCGCGTCTTTCGGCGGGCTGCCCGCGTAGGGCTTGCCGAGCGGGATCACCTTTTCGGTCTCGGTCGGTTTCGACCCGCGATCCGTGAAATTGCGAAACATCTCGTGCTCCCCCTCAATTCATCCGGGCCGCGCTCTGTGCGAGCCGCCCCTTCGCCAGACCGGCAATCGCTTTCGACAGCGCAGAGCGCCGCCCGATCCGCGCAAGAGGCACGCCGCGATCGGCAGCCTCCTTGGCGGCACGCGGGTCATCGGGCAACCAGTGGCTCAGATCGCGATCGAGCGCCTTCGCCGCCTCCTGCTGCACCCGCGAGCGCATCAGCGGACGGCTTTGATGGTTCACGACCACCTCGATCTCCAGCGCGAGGTTCTCCTCGTGATAGGCGTCGATCAGGCGGCGGGCCTGCTGCAGCGAAGGCACCGCGAGATCGGTCACCAGATACATCAGCGACGCGCGCGCCAGCACCGGCGAGACCCAGTCGATCAGCGCATGCGGCAGATCGACGACGACGTAATCGCAGCGCGCCTGCATCAGGGTGATGAGTTCGGTGACCTGATCGGCCCCGAGCGCACCGAGCGGCGCGAAAGCGGCGGGGGCGCAAAGCACTTCCAGCCCGTCTTTCGTATGCTGGAGCGACTGATCGAGGAAGGTCTCGTCCGGCACCGCCCCACTGCGCGCCATGTCGTAGAGCGCCGGGCTCGGATCGAGATCGAGGAAACCCGCGACCATGCCGAATTGCAGATCGAGGTCGATCAGCCCGACGCGGCGCGGTGCCTGGCCTTTCTTCACCCCTTGGGCGGCCAGTTGATGGGCGAGATTCACCGCCAGCATCGTGGCCCCGATCCCGCCGCGGCTGCGCGCGACCGCGATGACCTGGCCCTCTTCGTCGGGCGCTCGCGCATGCGTCAGACGCTCGGCCTCGGCAGAGAAGGTCAGTCGACGTTTGGCGGGCGCGGCAAGGTCGCGCGCGCTCGGCTCGGGCACCAGGAATATCGGTTTGGTTCTACGGGTCATTTCATGTCTCCCCTTGCTTTAGCTTCCCGCGCCCTGCGCGAGATCCTCGCCCGGCATCGACGTGCTCATGCTCGGGAAGGCGATATCTGCATCAAGATCTTCATTGGCGGTGCCGGTCACGAGCCCCACCAGCGCGCCCAGCGGCGTCGCGAACTGGAAGCTCACATTCTGCAATTCGACGGTGACCATCGGCACATAGGGCCCGCCGAGAAATCCAAGCTCGGAATCGTAGGAATAGCTGAAGGACAGGTTCGCGGCGGTCGAGCCGTTGGGCAGCGCCGGGGCGACGATCGGCCAGATCTCGGCCACGGTCGCATTCGTCGTCGCACCCGAGCAGCTCACCGTGGTGGGCGCCGCGCAGACCCAGCTCTTGGCGCTGCAATTCGTGCCGAATTGCGGCTCGGTCTCGTCTTTCGGCGTCACGCCGCGCTCGTTCGTCTCCGGCACGCCGGCACATGCAGCCGGACGCACCGCTGCCAGCCGCGCCGCGACCTGCAACCCGCGCTGCATGTTCACGTAGTGAAAGGCCAGACGCCCGAAATCGAGGAGCCCGAAGAACACCAGAAGGTAAAGGCCGAACACCAGCGTGAACTCGACAAGGGTCGCGCCCTCCTCGTCGCGCAGGAAGCGGCGCAGTGCGCGCGCGTGATATGCGAGAGGCCCGGTCATGAGCCGAAGACCCGATTCTGGTCGGCGATCGTCGTGGTGACGGTGCCGAGCGTCGTGGGTGTAATGAGGGTGAAGAGACCGGCGAAGGGGAAGGTGATCGTGACATTCGCCGCCACTTCGACGATCGGCGCATCGCCGAAACGATAGCTGCCTTCGATGCAATCGAGGCTCGGCACGACCGTCGTGACGGTGATCCCGCCCCCCAGAACGCTGCCGCCGGTGATCGCGTTGCCGACGATATTCGCGAGCGTCGCCGCCTGACCATCGACGCTGCCGCCGGTTTCGCAGATGCTGCGCGGGGTGATCCGGGCGAGGTAGCGGCTTGCATCGCGCACGCCGCCGATCACCGTCTGATAGGCAAGAAACATCCGCCCGCTCTCGATGATCGCCGCGAAAAGGATGAGCATCAGCGGCAGCACCAGCGCGAATTCCACCAGCTGCGCGCCCTCATCGTCGCGCCAGATCCGGCGCGGGGAGCGGAGGCGATATGCGCGAAACCACCGCATCGCGCTCACCGGTAAAGCTGGACGACGTCGCGGACCATGCCGCCCGTGCCCAGCTCCTCTTGGTCGCCATTGCTGGCGGATCCGATCACTTCGCCCCAGATATCCATCGTCGGCGGGCTCGATCCGTCCTCGCCCACCGGTTCGGTCAGGAAGACTTTGACGAATTCCTTGACCGGCACGTTCGTCGCCGCGCCCTTGATAACCGTGCCCGTCTCCGCGCTGCAATCGATGCCCGCGACGATCAGCACGCGGCGGTCGGCATTGGGGGCGGCCGCGGGCGCGCAGCTCGGCAGGCCCGTCTCGGCGCGTCCCGAGAGGATGTCGCCGCCAGCTGCAGCCGCGATCTCGGCAAGATAGAGGTCATAGCGGGTGTCGGCATCCGCGAAAGGATCCGTGGCACCCTCCGCCGTGATGTCGATGCCATAATTCTTCTGCATGTAGGTGATGCGGCCTTGCGACCAGTCACCATCGCCGAAGCGACCGCAGGGCTCAGCGGCCCCCTCCAGGAAGCAATCGTCACGCGGCAGGCCGACCGTATCGGGCGAAAGCTCTTCATTTTCCTTGATGCAGGTGTTTTTTCCGCCGCCATTCGACGTGGTGCCATCCTTCCCGCTCGGATTGGCGGCGACGATCCCCTTGATGACATTAGGCGCAGGCGCATAATCGGGATCGTTGCTCAGCCCGTTCATGATCGACTGATACATGTCGAAGCGCACGTTGAAGATCGCCGCATTGCGCCCTTCCTTCTGGCCCGGTTCAAGATCGACGCCGCGCTGGTTGAAACATTGGGTGATCTTGCTGACGGCGCCGAGCAGGCAGGCGTCGAGCTGTGCGCCGGATTTCTTGGCGCAAGGCCCCTCGTCATCGATTTTCGCGCCGTTCGGATCGAGGAACCCGAAATCGCCCGGCCCCCAAGCGGCGTCGCCGCCCCCGCCCGAGCGCAGCAGGATCATCTGTCCGACATCCTTCTCGGCATCGAAGCCGGGCGGGACGCAGAACATCAAGGGCGTGACGTCACAGGCCAGGATTTCGAGCCCCGCGACCGCCTGAGCCGCGGCCGAGCCGTCGAACGCGTCATAGCCGCCCATTGTCGTGAAGGCGGCTGCGAAAACGCCCTGAACTTCGCGCTCATCAACATCGACGCGCACGAAGGCGGCCTTCGCCGGATCGGTGGTCACCGCGTTTGTCGCGTCGTTATCGCTGTCCGGCAGGGCGCTGAGATAGGTCAGGGTCACATCGTTCGCAGCCCCCAGCACCTGCGAGCCAGTCGCGAAAGTCTGGCTGTCGACGATGAGTTGCGCGGCCGCATTTGCGCGGGTGATCGCGTCGGAATTGCCGTCAAGTTCGCCCGCCGCCGCCAGCGCCACCGAATCCGCGAAGGATTGCAGCTCCGAGCGGGTGCTGCCGAGCCGCCCCAGATCGAAGGAGAGCGCGACCAGACCGAGCACCACCACGAGGCTCATCCCGAAGAAGACGAGGATCGTCCCGTCTTCCTCTCGGGCGAAACGCCGGATGCTGTTCTGGATGCGCCCCATCGACCCCGCGCCTCACTTGATCGTCGTATGGGTGACTTCCGTGCCGCGCCGGATCGTCACCGTGCGCACGGGCGTGGGTTCGAGCTTGTTCGCGGACCGCTCGCTGAGAATATCGGCCAGCCCGATCGAGGGCAGCGGATCGCTCTCGGCCTCGTCGAGCGTGCGCAGCGTCAGGCTGAGCGTGCCCGCTTTCTGCGCCAGTGCGAGGCGTTGTCCCTGATCGGGCGAGACCTCGACGGTGACAGTGCGCGCTACGCCGGGGGTTTTCACCTTCTCATCGGCTTCCTGATCGACCCCGATGACGCGGACGTCCTGAAGGATCGTCACGGTCTTGAGCGACTCGTTCTTGCCGCGCGTCATCATCACGTCGACGCGGTCGCCCGGTGTCACGAAACCACCCACCCCGCTCGTGGCGTTGACCTCGATCGCCATGGCGCGGCTGTTCGGTCCGAGGGTCTGAACGATGGTGACCTTCTCGCCGTAATTCGAGACCTTGGAGGCGAGGATCAGCTCGCCCTGCGCGATCTCGGCACGGGCGCGGCGCGGCTCTCCGCCCGTTTCGGGCAGGAGGGCTGCGTAATCGGTGAAGACCCCCGGCGGCAGCGCCTCTTTCGGCCAGGAGATCGAGGTCAGCTTCTGCGCCTCGATGGTCTGGCCGAAGGGAATGTTCTGTGCAGCGGCGAGTACCTCGACGAGGCCTTCGCGCTCGGCGGCGAGGTCGCGTTTGTATTTCGCCTCGAAGAAATCGCGCGCCAGGTAAGCCGAGCCACCTGCCACGGCGAGTCCTGCGGTGAAGGTCAGCAAAGATGCGATACGCATGGCACTCTCCGTTTCGTGGAATGGAAAAGATATTGGCGGCCCGCCCCCAATCGCGAACCGCCAGATAAGTTTAGCCGCCAGTCATGATGGTCGTGGCGCTGGTCATTTGAGTTTCCACGGCATCGCCAAGGGCAGTGTAGACGGTGCCCGCGATTGCCAAAGCGATGGCCAGCGCGAGACCGTATTCGACGACGGTGACGCCCTCTTCGTCCTTCTTCAGACGACGCAGCGAAGCGAGTTTGAACAGTTTCATGGTCTTTCTCCGTTTCTGAAATGCCGGCCCACCCCGGCGTTTAAATCTGGCCCCGTGTCCCCTGTTGAGCCGGGCAGCCAAGATTCAGATTGCGCGCGTTTTGACGTGGCGGCATCGGTTCAACGTCGCGAAATCACAACCATGGATTGTATTTCTTGGCAGCGATGCCGAAATCTGGACGCCAGATACGCCGTTTGGAGGAGCGACCACCCAGCAGCGCCGCTCTCGCGACTCGGCTTGAGGCGCGCGATTTTCGTCTTGTTTCGGAGGTTTGACGCGTGCGGCGGAACGATGCCGTTCAGGACGCTACACCGTTCGAGCTACAGGCCGCGCACGGTTTCGGTGACAGAGGCACCGGAATCTTCGGCAGCCCCGAAGCGGGACTGCCGTTTTCGCGAGATGTGAGAGCGGACGGCTTGGACGCCCAAACCTCAGCCGGGCAGCGCGTCCACGAGCTGCGCGAAGTGATCGCCGCGTTTCTCGAAATTCGGATATTGGTCGAAGCTGGCCGCTGCAGGCGCCAGCAGGACCGTATCGCCCTCTTCGGCATCGCGGGCGCAGGCGGCGACGGCGGCTTCCATCGTCTCGCAAATCTCATGCTCGACCGCCAGTTCCAGCGCGAAATCGCGCGCGGAATGGCCGATGAAATAGGCCTTCTTCACCGCGCCAAGATGTTCGGACAGCGAGGCCACCCCGCCCTCCTTGCCCAGACCGCCCGCGATCCAGCGGATGTTCGGGAAGGCTTCGAGCGCCTTCGCGGCGCTGTCGGTGTTGGTCGCCTTGGAGTCGTTGACCCAGCGCACCCCACGCTTCTCGGCGACGGTCTGGCTGCGATGCGGAAGCCCGGCGAAAGAATGGAACGCCTGTTCGATCACGCGTGGCGCAATCCCCAGCGCGCGCACGGCAGCATAGGCCGCGCAGGCGTTCTGGTGGTTATGCGCACCGGGGAGCCCCGTGACATCACGCAGGTCGATCGAGGCCACCTGCTTGCCCTTGCGCCATTCGCTGAGGAACCCTTTGCGCGCATAGACCGACCACCCCCAATCCCCGAGCTTGCGCGCCGAGGAGACCCGGATCAGCCGGTCATCGTTGCGACCCATCATGATCTGATTGGCGAGATAGACGCCCTCGGGCTCGTCGACGCCGATCACCGCGCGATCCGGGCCGCCTTCCGCGAAAAGACGACGCTTTGCCGCGAAATAGCCGCCCATGCCCGCGTGACGGTCGAGATGGTCAGGCGAGAGATTGGTGAAGACCGCGATGTCCGGCGTCAGCGCGCGCGCCAGGTCGGTCTGATAGGAGGACAGCTCCAGCACCACGACCTCGCCATTCTCGGCGGGTTCCAGATCGAGCACGCCGCGCCCGATATTGCCCGCCATCTGCGTCGGGCGCCCGGCCTCTTCCAGAATGTGATGGATCAGCGCCGTCGTCGTGGATTTCCCGTTCGAGCCTGTGACGCAAATCGTGCGCGGGGCCTGATCGTAGCGCATGAAATCATCGGTCGCCCAGGAGGCGAAGAACAGGCCGATATCGTTATCGACGGGCACGCCCGCCTCCATCGCCGCCGAAATCACCTGGTTGGGCTTGGGATAGAGATGCGGAATGCCGGGAGAGACGATCAGGGCCGCGACCTCCTCGAAAGCGCCGTGGCGCGTCAGGTCACGGCAGCTATAGCCCGCTTCCTCGGCGCGGGCGCGGCCCTCAGGGCTGTCGTCCCAGCACAGCGGCTCGGCCCCGCCTGCGCGCAACGCGGCCGCCGTCGCCAGACCCGAGCGCCCGAGCCCGAGCACCGCCACCTTCTGTCCGTCAAAGCCCTGCACCGGGATCATCGGTCTCTCCTGTCGCCTCGCGCAAGGGCAGCGGGGCCGCCTCGCGTCTTCGTCGTTCTATCACGTCGTCCTATCACGGGGGCCAGCCCCCGTACCCCCGGGATATTTGAACCAATACGAAGGGGAAAGGGGGAACGCAGCGCGCAAGTCGCCGGACATGCAAAAACGGCGCGCACGGAGGGGAGGATCCGTGCGCGCCGCAAAGGGTCTTCTAGCGAAGATCGTTAGATTACGACTTCTGGTCTTGCTGCTTTTCGAGCGTCGAGAGAATGTCCGACAGGCTCGCATTGAGCATCAGCTTGCCCGAGCCGACTTCAGAGGCCGGAACGGTGATCTTGAACATCGAAACGGTCGTGTCGAGCGTCTCGTCGGTGCGGACATAGACTTCGTCGCTGTCGCCCATGTTCATGACTTTCTCGATCGTACCGACCGCGGCGCCGTCCGAGGACACGACGGCATCGTTAACGCCGGTCTGGACCTTGTTGCCGACGATGCCAGCATCTTTGTTCAGCTGGTTCTCGGCGGGAATCGACTCTTCGCCATTCGAGGTCTGGTCGGTCATGGCAGCGCCGACCTTTTCGTCTGCGACGCCAGCGGTGTTGTTGACATCACCGCCCGAGGTTACGTTGACCGCGGGTGCGGTGCCGTCGGAGCTCTGGTCATTCGGAACGATCTGCATCTTGTAGTCGACCAAGCCATATTGGCCATTTTCGGACGAGCCACCGGTGGTCACGCCGTCTTCAGCGCTGGCAACAGTGCCCAGCGACAGCGTGGCAGCGAGAGCAGTCGTCGACAGAATAATGTTGAACTTGCGGGTCATCGGGTTCTCCTCGTTAAAACTTTTACGACGTCTCGCGTCGCGGTTCGGGGAGACAACCAGTGGATTTCGCTTTGGTTCGCTCAAATAAAGGTGACGTAAACCAAGGGCGCCGCGGTGGAACCGCGACGCCCTTTTGCGACTTCGCGCGCACCCGCATACGCGCTAAATAAGAGGTATACGGGAAGGAATTCTCAGCGAATTTTCAGCGTCGCCAGACCGATCAGCGCGAGGATCAGCGAGATGATCCAGAAGCGGATGACGATCTGCGGCTCCGACCAGCCCTTCTTTTCGAAATGGTGGTGGATCGGAGCCATCAGGAACACCCGTTTCCCGGTGCGTTTGAAATAAGCGACCTGGATGATCACCGACAGCGCCTCGACCACGAAGAGGCCGCCCACGATACCGAGGACAATCTCGTGCTGGGTGCAGACCGCGATCGCGCCGATCGCGCCGCCAAGCGCAAGGCTGCCGGTATCGCCCATGAAGACCGCAGCCGGCGGGGCGTTGTACCACAGGAAGCCCAGACCGCCGCCCATCAGCGCCGCGGTGAAGATCACTAATTCGCCCGAACCGGGCACGAATTGCACGCCCAGATATTCGGTGAAGTCGGTGCGGCCCACGACATAGGCGATCGCGCCCAGCGTGCCCGCGGCGATCATCACCGGCATGATCGCGAGCCCGTCGAGCCCGTCGGTGAGGTTCACCGCATTGGCCGCGCCGACGATCACGATCATCGCGAAGGGGATGTAGAAATAGCCGAGGTTCAGCACGAGGTCCTTGAAGAACGGGATCGACAGACGCCCTTCCAGATCGGAGGGGTGCAGATACCATGTCAGGAGCGACGCGAGCAGCGCGAGCAGGAAGCCGAGCGCGAGCCGCGCCTTGCTGCTGACGCCTTTGGTGTTCTGCTTGGACACCTTGGCGTAGTCATCGGCGAACCCGATCGCGGCATAGCCGTAGGTGACCATCAGCACGACCCAGATATAGCCGTTGTCGAGCCGCGCCCAGAGAAGCGTCGACACCAAAAGGGCCGTCAGGATCAGGATGCCGCCCATCGTGGGCGTCCCGGCCTTGGAGATATGCCCCTCCGGGCCGTCGTCGCGGATCGGCTGCCCCTTGCCTTGGGTGCGCCGCAGGATGCCGATCAGCCAGGGGCCGAAGATGAACCCCACCAGAAGCGCCGTGAAGAAGGCCCCGCCCGCGCGGAAGGTGATGTAGCGGAACAGGTTGAAGACGCCCCCGCCATCCGAGAGGTCAGTCAGCCAATACAACATTAGTCTTTTCCCTTATGGGCCTCGGCCGCGCCGGGCTGGCCGAGTTTTTTCAATACGCTCACGACGACGCTCACCTTGGAGCCTTTGGATCCTTTGACCAGAACGACGTCGCCGGGGTCGATCAGGTGGCGGGCGCGCTCTGCCAGCTTGTCCGCCTTTTCATACCATTCGCCGCGTTTGGCGCGCGGAAGCGCTTCACGGAGCGCCGCCATGCGCGGTCCCGCGAGATGCACGAGGTCTATCTTCGCCATGGCGGGGTGATCGGCGATGGCCGCGTGCAGCGCCGCCTCGTCGTCGCCCAGCTCCAGCATGTCGCCGAGGATCGCGATGCGGCGCCCTTTCGCGGTGCGCCCCACCCCGTCGCGCGGCTTGGCGCCTGCCAGAACCTCGAGCGCTGCCGACATCGAGGCCGGGTTCGCGTTGAACGCGTCGTCGAAGAGATCGAAGCTCTCGGCCTCGTCCACCACATCCATATAGACCCGCTCGCGCTGGCCACGCCCGGCGGGGGGCTGCCAGTTGCCCAGATCCATCGCGGCAATGGTCGGATCGCAGCCCGCAGCTTCGGCCAAGGCAAGCACGCCGAGCGCGTTATTCGCGAAATGCCGCCCCGGGGTCATCACCTTGAACAGGATCGACGTGCCGTGGTGATCGGCCTGAACGACGGTCGCGTCGCCCGCGATGCGGGCGTCGATCAGACGGTAATCCGAGCCCGGCTCGGGACCGAAGCTGACCATGGTTCCGGCCTGCTGGGCGGCCTTGCGCAGAATGTCGGACACCTCAAGGCCGGACGGCACAATCGCAGTGCCGCCGTCGATGAGCCCCTCGAAGATCGATGCTTTCTCACGCGCGATGCCCTCGATGCTGTCGAAAGCGGCCAGATGGGCCGGCGCGACGGTGGTGATCATCGCAGCATGGGGCTGCGCCATTTTCGCCAGTGGCGCGATCTCGCCCGGGTTGCTCATGCCGATCTCGATCACGGCAAAATCGGCATCCTGCGGCAGGCGCGCCAGCGTGATCGGGACGCCCCAGTGATTGTTGAAGCTCGCCTCGGCGGCGTGAACCGTGCCTTGGGCGGAGAGGACGGCGCGCAGCATCTCTTTGCTCGACGTCTTGCCGACGGAACCGGTCACGGCGAGCACGCGGGCCCGCGCCCTCGCGCGCCCTGCCCGTCCCAAAGCCTCTAGGCCTGCGAGGACGTCATCCACGATCAGCAGCGGATCGTCCTTCGAGCAGCCCTCGGGGATGCGGCTGACCAGCGCCGCCGCTGCGCCCTTGTCGAGGGCCTGACGCACGAAGTCATGGCCGTCGCGCACATCCTTGAGCGCCACGAAAAGATCGCCGGGGTGGATCGTCCGGGTGTCGATGGAAATCCCGGTCGCGGCGAAGGGTTGCGTGGCTTCGCCACCGGTCGCGGCGGCCGCGTCACTCGAGGTCCAGAGAACGGCCATCAGATTTTTCCGTCCAGCGCGGCGACGGCGACCGAGGCCTGCTCGGCATCGTCGAAGGGATAGGTGTCAGAGCCGATGATCTGACCGCTCTCGTGGCCCTTGCCCATCACCAGCAGTGCATCGCCCGGCTGCAGCAGATCGACACCGCGCAGGATCGCCTCGGCCCGGTCGCCCACTTCCATCGCCTTGGGCGCGCCTTCCAGCACGGCGGCGCGGATCGTTGCGGGGTCTTCCGAACGCGGGTTGTCGTCGGTGACGATGACGATATCGGCGTTCTCAGCCGCCGCCTGCCCCATCAGCGGGCGCTTGGTCGCGTCACGGTCCCCGCCCGCGCCGACGATGGCGATCAGGCGGCCCATCACATGCGGGCGCAGCGCCTTGAGCGCGGTCTGCACCGCGTCGGGCGTATGGGCGTAATCGACGAAAACCGTCGCGCCATTGTCGCGGGTGGCGGCCAGTTGCATCCGCCCGCGCACGGTGGAGAGCTTCGGCAGCGTCGCGAAGACGTCCTCGGGGTCTGCGCCACAGGCGATGGCGAGCGCCGCCGCCGTGAGCACGTTCATCGCCTGGAATCCGCCGATCAGCGGCAGGCGGGTCATCTGCGTCCAGCCTTCCCACGAGAAACGCACATCCTGCCCGGTCGCGTCAAACCGCTGGCCGAGGATCTGCATCTCGCATTGCTCGGTATGGCCGATCCCGATCAGCTCCTGACCCCGCGCGGTGATATAGCGCGCCAGTTCCTCACCCTTGGGATCGTCGAGATTGATCACCGCCGCCCCGTCTTCGGGCAGGACCCGGGTGAAGAGCCCGGCCTTGGCGGCGAAATACTCCTCGAAGCTCGCATGATAATCGAGGTGATCTTGCGTGAAATTCGTAAACGCGGCCGCCGAGAGCGTCACGCCATCCAGCCGGCGCTGCGCCAGCCCGTGGGACGAGGCCTCCATCGCGGCATGGGTCACGCCGACGGCCGCCATATCCGAGAGCAGGCGATGCAGGGTGATCGGTTCCGGCGTGGTATGCGGCGACGGGGCGGAATAGCTGCCTTCCACGCCGGTCGTGCCGATATTCGCGGCCTCGAACCCCATGAGCTGCCAGATCTGGCGGGTGAAGGTGGCCACCGAGGTCTTGCCGTTGGTGCCGGTCACCGCGATCAGGGTCTCGGGCTGGCGCTCGAACCACAGCGCCGCCGCGAAGGCCAGCGCCTGACGCGGATCTTGCGTGATGACGATGGCGGTGTCGGTGCCTTCAAGCGCCTCGCGCGCGGCCTTCTCGCCCGCGCGATCGGTCAGAACGGCGGCCGCGCCCATGCGCAATGCGTAGGGGATAAACTCGGCCCCGTGGATCTGCGTGCCCGGCAGCGCCGCGAAAAGATGGCCCGGCTTGACCTGCCGACTGTCGACCGACAGCCCCGAGATCGCGCAGTCTGCGCCTTGCAGCGGCGTCAGCCCCAATTCGCTCAGCATTTTGGTGCCCGCAGCCATCGTATCCGTCCTTCATTCAGCTTGCCGCACTTATCCGGCGACGCGTCTGCGAGGTCAAGGCGACAGGCCCTGCCTCCGGTCTCTTTGCGCGAGTTCATGCGCGTGGCGTGAGACCCGCTGCCAGCCCGGAAAGGTCAGTCTTTCTTGACGAGGCTGATGCCGTCGAGCGTGTCGGGCGTGGTCGGTTCGGGGCGCAGGCCCAGAAGCGGCGCGACACGGCGGATCGTCTCGGCTGCGACCGGCACGGCGGTCCAGCCTGCGGTGCGGCGCGGCGTGTCGCCTGAGGTATCCGTCGGCTCGTCCAGCGTGAGAACCAGCACATATTCGGGATTGGTCACCGGGAAGACGCCCGCGAAGGTCGAGATCACCTTCTTGTCGTAATAGCCGCCCTGCGGATCGGGCTTGTCGGCGGTGCCGGTCTTGCCCGCGACCTGATAGCCCGCGACATTGCCGTAGCTCGCCGTACCGCGCGTCACCACGGCGCGCATCATCGCAAGCGCCTTGCGGGCCACCGCCGGAGACACGACCTGCGCGCCTTCGGGGGCCCCGAATTCCTGTTTATGCGGCTTGCGCGGGCCGCCGTTGGCGATCAGCGTCGGCAGCACGCGCCGCCCATCATTGGCGATCGTCGCATAGGCCGTTGCGAGCTGCAGCGGGCTGTCGGAGAGACCGTGGCCGTAGCCGATGGTCATCGCGGACAGCTCCGACCAGTTTTTCGGCAGAATCGGTCGGCCCGTCGGCGCCTCGATCAGCTCCACCGGCGAGGGCTCCAGAAGGCCCAGCTTGCCGAGGAACTCGCGCTGCTTCTCGGGACCGATCTTCTGAACGATCCGCGCAGTGCCGATATTCGAGCTGTGCACGATCACATCCGTGACCGACAACTGCTTGCCGTAATTGTGGAAATCGTGGATGCGGAACTTGCCCCAGCGCAGCGGGCCCTTGGTGTCGATCATCGTCTCGGGCGTGACCAGACCATCCTGCATCGCTTGGCTGACCGCGAAAATCTTGAAGGTGGAGCCCAGCTCATACATCCCCTGAACCGCCCGGTTGAACAGCGGGCTGTCGGAGGGATCGCCCTTCAGAAGCGGCGCGGGGCGGTCGTTCGGGTCGAAATCAGGCAGGCTCGCCATGGCGACGATCTCGCCGGTCTGAACCTTCATCAGCACCGCCGTTGCGCCCTTGGCATTCATCAGCTTCATGCCGCCCGAGAGCACGTCTTCGAGCGCCGTCTGCACCGTCAGGTCCAGCGAGAGCTTCAGCGGCTGCCCACCATTGGCCGGATCGCGCAGCCACTTGTCATATTCCTTCTCGATCCCGGCCACGCCGAGGATCTCGGCCGAGTTCACGCCCTCGGTGCCGTAGCGCGCGCCGCCAAGGATATGCGAGGCGAGATGGCCGTTGGGATAAAGCCGCATCTCGCGCGGGCCAAACAGAAGACCGGGATCGCCGATATCATGGACCGCCTGCATCTGCTCGGGGCTGATGCGGCGCTTGATCCAGACGAATTTGCGATGACCGGTGAAATCCTTCTTCAGCCGGTCGCGGTCGAGATCGGGGAAGATCTTCACCAGCTTGTCCACGGTGCCCAGCGGGTCGATCATCATCGGCGGCTGCGCATAGAGCGAGTGGGTCAGCAGGTTGGTCGCGAGCACCCTGCCCTTGCGGTCGACGATGTCGGCGCGTTGGGCGTGGATCTGCTCGGTCGTGGAATCGGTCTGCGGCTCTTCGGGGCGCGCGGCGGCGAAGGAGCCCATGCGCAGCCCCACCGTCAGGAAGGCCGCGAGGAAGATCACCGACATGACCAGCAGGCGGCCTTCGGCGCTTTGACGCGCCTTGTCACGGGTGGCCTCGCCGCGCAGGCGGCGGTTTTCGCGCTCGATCGCGTCGGGGTTTTCACCCTTTTCGCGGGCGTCGAGTATACGAGCAAGCGGACGAAGGGGCGTGCGCATCAGTTCCCTCCCTCAGGATCGGCCTTGACCTCGATCGGGTCGGACAGGCCGGACAAATCGGCGTTCGACGCGTCGGCATCATCAGCCTGCGGCGTCGGATAGGCGATCTGCGCCACGGTCCCGAACTGCTCGGGCGTCATCGGCAGGAGACGCAGCGAGGTGAAGTTGAGATTGACCAGTTCGCGCAGGCGCTGCGGGCGGTTGAGATAGGCCCATTCGGCGTTCAGCACGGACAGCCCCTCGTTGAGCGAGGCGATTTCGCGGTTGAGGTCGCGCAGTTCGTCGATCCGGTCCTGCGTGTCGTAGTTGACGTGATAGGCCCAGAAGGCGAGCGCGAGGACACAGGCGGAGGCGGCAAGATAGGCAAGCAGTCTCAACGGCGTTTCCCCTTCTTTTCCCCGGTGACGAGCTTCGGAAGCCCCAGCTGCGTGCGATCGGCCTTGCCGGCGGGCGTATTCGTGCGCCGTCCCACCCGAAGCCGGGCCGAACGTGCGCGCGGGTTTTCCGCCAGTTCCTCTTCGTCGGGCCCGTCGCCCTTCACTGTAATTTCGAACGCGGGATCAAGGGTTTGCTGAACCGGCGCATGACGCGAACCGCCGCCGCCCGTCGACGAGCGCGCCGCAAAGAAGCGCTTCACCACCCGGTCTTCGAGCGAATGAAAGCTGACCACCGCCAGAAGCCCGCCGGGTTTCAGCGCGCGCTCCGCAGCTTCCAACCCCTCGATGAGCTGGCCGAATTCGTCGTTC
This sequence comes from Thioclava sp. PTB-PU3-1, assembly GCF_055666785.1. Lineage (NCBI taxonomy): Bacteria > Pseudomonadati > Pseudomonadota > Alphaproteobacteria > Rhodobacterales > Paracoccaceae > Thioclava > Thioclava sp. PTB-PU3-1. The sequence continues at coordinate 433,362 of NZ_JBVNVL010000001.1, forward strand.
ACCGCGATGCGCAGCCCCTGGAAGCTGCGCGTGGCGGGATGGCTCTGCCCCGGCTTCGGGCGCGGCAGGCAGCGCTCGATCACTTTGACCAGCTGCTGCGTGGTCTCGAAAGGCTGGGTCTTGCGCGCTTCGACAATAGCCTTGGCGATCCGGCGCGAGGCGCGCTCCTCGCCATATTGATAAAGGATATCCGCGAGTTCGGCTTCGTCCGTCTCATTCACCAGATCGGCCGCCGAAGGCCCTTCCTGCGACATCCGCATATCGAGCGGCCCGTCGCGCATGAAGGAAAAGCCGCGATCCGCCTGATCGAGCTGCATCGAGGAGACGCCGAGATCCAGCACCACCCCGTCGAGCAATTGGTCGCTATAAGTATCGAGTTCGGAGAACGTGCCTTCGACCAGTTCCAGCCGGTCGCCATACTCGCCGCGCCACGCTTCGGCCATCTCGAACACGGCCGGGTCGCGGTCGACGCCGATCACCTTGTCGGCGCCCGCCTCCAGCAATCCGCGCGCATAGCCGCCCGCGCCGAAGGTTCCGTCAAGCCAAGTTCCAGAGACAGGCGCGACCGCCCGAAGGAGCGGCCGCAGCAATACCGGGACGTGGGGGGCGTCTGGCAGGGCGTCCCGATCCGTCATGGCTCACCCCTGCGACAATAGGCTGAGCGGGTCGAAATCTTCGCCCTGCTCCTCGATCCACTGATCGATATTGGCTTCATCGGCAGCTGCGAAGGTCTCGGGGTTCCATATCTCGAAGGTCTCGCCCACGCCGGAGAAATAGGCCTCCTTGTCGAGACCGATCTTCGTGCGCAAAGCCGCCGGGAGAACCAGGCGGCCATCGGGATCGACTTCGGTCGGGTGCGATTTGGACAAAACCATCCGCTGCAGGATCGTGCGCTGCTTCGAGCCGCGCGGCAGCGCCGCGATATCGGCGGCCAGCGCCTCGAAGGCGGCCTGCGTGTAGATCTGGAGCATTTTCTGGGTGTCGGCGCCGTAGACGATGACCATGCGGGGGCGATCTTTGTTCGGGCGCTCGGGGTCGCCCTCTTCCAGCTCACGACGAAACAGTGCGGGGATCGACACGCGACCCTTACTGTCCACCTTGAAGGTGTATTCGCCTATGAACATGCCCGCCAAAGCGCGCTCCTATCACCTGTCCCGCCGGGCGGGGCCCGAAATGAAAACAGCGGATTGGGCTGCTGCCACTGCCCAATCCGCCGCCCTCGTTCCCATTACTGGGTATGTCCGACTGCGCGCGCCACCTGGGGGGATGGGGATATCTGCTCGCTCGCGCGCCGGATCTCTTTGTTTTCGTGAAGCGATGGCCTGTATGAAACCTGCATTTCGCCGTGAGGTCTTAGTGCCTCTATTTGTCTTCGCTTCCGATGAATTAGGGATGCCATGGGAATTCATGGCACGCAAGAAAAAAGTTGCCGAATACTGGGCATATGTTGTTCGCGAGGAAACTTCATTACAAGGTGTTGTGCCGAGATCGGACCACACCTAGCGAAAGCATGACGTAGATTTACTATATATGGTAGAAAAACCGGAGCCGTCAGAGCTTCCCGTAAAATCCCAAAAAATTTCGCCCAATGCGGAACCTGTGGTTTTTGAGCCGCAATTTGAACCCGCGGCACCACTGATTTCAGCGCTCACTACAGGGTGATTTTGCGCGAGGGCGCGTGAAGCACGCGTGATTCCGCCCAGTATCACGGCGAATCTCCGCTCACATGCCTTCTACGCTCCCGTGAAGTTCCATGAAAGGTGCCATGATTTCCCATAACGCCCCTGTGACCAGAAAAAAGGCGCCCGGATCGGGCGCCTTTCTTAGCAAGAGTATTACCTGAAGCTCAGATCAGATCGCGGTCGACCTGAAGCTCAGATCAGATCGCGGTCGACCAGCCCCTGCGCAAGAGCGGCATAGCCCTCGGCCGCCGGCCCCTCGCCCGCCGCGACCGGAGTACCCGCATCGCCGGCGAGCCGCACATCCAGATCGACCGGCAGCGCCCCGAGGAAGGGCAGCCCCAGCGCCTTGGCTTCCGCGGCGACTCCGCCATGACCGAAGAGATGCGCCTCGTGGCCGCAATTGGGGCACACATAAGAAGACATGTTCTCGACCAGCCCGTGGATCGTGGTTTTCAGCCGCTGGAACATGTCGATCGCCTTCTTCGCATCGAGCAGCGCAACATCCTGCGGGGTCGAGACGATGATCGCCCCGTCCAGCTCGGTTTTCTGGCACAGCGTGAGCTGCACATCCCCCGTCCCCGGCGGCAGATCGATCAAAAGCACGTCGAGCGGGCCATATTCGTCCCATTTCACCTGGAACAGCATCTGCTGCATCGCCCCCATCAGCATCGGGCCACGCCAGATCACCGCCTCGCTCTCTTTGAGCATGAGGCCGACCGACATCAGCGTGACGCCATGCGCCTGCAGCGGCAGAATCGTCTGGCCGTCCGGCGAGGCGGGCCGCTTGCTCGCCCCCATCATGCGCGGCAGCGAGGGACCATAGATATCCGCGTCGAGCAGACCGACCTTCTTGCCCGCGCGAGTCAGCGCCACGGCGAGGTTCGAGGCGACGGTGGATTTGCCTACGCCGCCCTTGCCAGACCCCACGGCGATGATCTTTTTCACGCCCGGCACCTTTTGCGGGCCTTGCTGGGGCTTGGGGTGACCGCCGATTGCGGGGCCACGTTGTTGCGACTGCTGCGCGGAGCCGCCAAGACCGCGCGGAGGCCCCGAAGGCACGACCACCGTCACGCTCGTCACCTCGGGGAGCGCCTTGACCGCCGCTTCCAGCGTCGGGCGCATCGCTTCCAGTTCGGGCTGCGGCGCGCCTTCGAGCACGAAGCGCACCACGCCGTCTTGCACTGCAAGCGCGCGCACGAGATCGCGGCTGATCGCGGTCCCGCCGCCCGGCACTTCTACCGATTGCAACGTCGCGAGAACCGTTTCCTTGCTCAGAGCCATGCAGATTCCTCCATTCCCGGGTCCGTCATCGGCCCGACTGCTCGTGATTTGGCCGGAACTGTGGCGTTTTTGCCGCGCAGTTCAAGTCGAGAACTGCCCAAATGGTCAGGAATCCCCCAAACGCCCCAAGGCAAGCGCACATATCTTGCGTCTGCGTCTCGAAAATGGGTCAGAATCATTCATGCATTTTCTGCATGGCGGCAATGAGGCTTCCCGGCATTGTGCAGTCGCAGCATTAGCGCCATCTTTAGCCCAACGACGGAACACGAAGTAACGAATTCGGGCCGACAAGCTGGAACCGGCAGCGGCCCTCGCAAGTAGATAGATGAGGCTAAAACGATGGCACTCGTACAAGACATCCAACTGAACGAAAGCGGCTTCGCCGCGCTGAAATCGAAACTGACCGAAGCCCTGGCCCGCCGCAAGGTGTATCGCCAGACGCTCAACGAACTGCGCTCGCTCAACAGCCGCGAGCTGAACGACCTCGGGCTGCACAGCTCGATGATCACCCGCGTGGCCTACGAGGCCGCATACGGCAAGTAATTCGCTTCCCGAGCCCCTCTCCTCCTCCCTGGGGCTCAGGACTGCGGCGGCGCTCTCTCTCCTCCTCCCTGAGAGCGCCGCCACACCAAACATACCGGCCCCAAGCGGCGCGACGCCGCGATGCCGGATCCGAGCTGCCCGGATCTCTCTCTCCTCCTCCCTGAGAGATCCGCGCCGAGCAGGCGGCGACCTCTCTCCTCCTCCCTGAGGTCGCCGCCTATCACCGGCGGAAAGCTGCGACAGGCTGTCGCATGCTGCAGTGCAGCACTTGATATCCGGGCCGACAGGCCCAAACTGTTACGAAAGGCCCTCTCCTCCTCCCTGGGCCGATCGTTTCGGCGGCACTCTCCTCCTCCTCCCTGAGGGTGCCGCCACAAAATACCGAGGGTCCTCTCCTCCTCCCTGGACCCGAGGGTGTGACGCCGCTTCCTCCTCCTCCCTGAAGCGGTGTCGACAGTGCCGAAGGGTCTCTCTCCTCCTCCCTGAGACCTGACGGCAGAAAAGAGACGGCGGCGCCCCTCCTCCTCCCTGGGCGCCGCCGTTTTCTTTTACTCTCAGACAGGCTGACCCGAAGGAGGGGCGCTGCCCCGCGCGCTTAGCGCGCCCCCGGGATGTTTCTCTCGAGAAGAAGAGCATTGCCCTCGCGCGCGCCGACCGGCAGGAAGGGCGCAAGGAGACCGAACCGATGCTGTCTTACCAACACGCCTATCACGCCGGAAATCTGGCCGATGTGCACAAGCACGCGCTGCTTGCCTCCGCGCTCGATTACCTGACGCGCAAGGACAAGCCGCTGAGCTATCTCGAAACCCATGCCGGGCGCGGGCTTTATGCGCTTGACGGTGCGGAGGCCGCGAAGACCGGCGAGGCAGCGGCCGGGATTGCACGGGTGGAAGGCTTGGGCTGGTTCGCACCCAATCATCCCTATATGCGCGCGCTGGCCGCTGTGCGGGCGCAGCACGGCGCGCAGGCCTATCCGGGTTCGCCTTTGGTGGCACAGGCGCTGTTGCGGCCGATGGACACGATTCAGCTATGTGAATTGCACCCGCAGGAGTTTTCCGCCCTGCGCAGCGCCACGCGGCGAAGCGGCGCGGTCCTGCACAAGGCCGACGGGCGCGAGATGGCGCTGGCGCTGACGCCCCCCACCCCGCGTCGCGGGATGATGCTGATCGATCCGAGTTTCGAGGAGAAGGCCGATTACACGGTGATGCCGAAGCTGATCGGCCATATCGCGAAGAAATGGAACGTCGGCATCATCGCGCTTTGGTATCCGATGCTCGCCTCGGGCGCACACGAGGCGATGGTGCGCACCCTGCGCCGCGACTTCCCCGACGCGCTGAGCCATGAGGTGCGATTCCCGCCCGCGCGCGAGGGACACGGCATGATCGGCTCGGGGATGTTCATCGTGAACCCGCCCTGGGGTCTTGCCGGCGAGGCCGAGCGGCTGTCGGAGCTATTTGCCAGCCTTTGAGGCGAGGAAAGCCTCGAACGCCTCCAGCGTGCGGGACGAGACATGGTGCTCGATCCCTTCGGCGTCGATCTCCGCGACCTCTTCCGGCACGCCCACGGCGCGCAACAGGGCCACAACGGTCCGGTGGCGTTCGCGCACCTGAGCGGCCAGCGCCTCCCCCGTCTCCGTCAGGAACACCCCGCGATAGGGCCGCGACACGGCCAGCCCTTCGCGTTTGAGCCGCGCCACGGCTTTCGTCGCGGTCGGATGGGCCACCCCGAGTCGCGCGGCAATCTCGGTGATCCGCGCCTCGCCGAATTCCGCCGTCAGATCGGCGATCATCTCGACATAGTCTTCCAGAAGCGCGCGCGCCGCACGCTCACGGGCCCGGTTGAACCCCTTGATCTGGGAGGGATCGGTGTCAGTCATTCGCCTGCCTTGACGGTCTTTGTCTCAATACCGGTCGGGGGCCTGTCGGGCGCCATTTCCGGAGCGGACCGGATAACGTGTCGCGCTCAATATGCCAAGCAAAGCTTCGCGCGGCGCGCGTTGTGCTGTCAACGAAAATTAGCCACTTGCGAATCTTGTAGCCAAGGCTACATTTCGCAGGAGCAGCATAAACGAGGGCCCAATGACTGAACTAACCCGCAAGGAAAACATGACGAGCCGCACCCGCACGGCGATGGAGGCCGTGCTGTCGGGCAACCGGCGCGGAGGGTATCTGTTGTTCTTCGGGCCAGCCGTCATCGCCTCGGTCGCCTATATGGACCCGGGCAATTACGCGACGAATATTCAGGCGGGCGCGGGCTATGGCTATGCGCTTTTGTGGGTCGTGCTGGGGGCGAACCTGATTGCGATGCTGTTTCAGGCGATCTCGGCGCGCGTGGGCATCGTCACCGGCAAGAACCTCGCGGAACTCTCGCGCGAGAATTTCTCGAAACCCGTGACGATCGCGATGTGGATCGTCTCGGAGATCGCCGCGATGGCGACCGATCTGGCGGAGTTTCTGGGCGGTGCCCTTGGCTTATCGCTCCTGTTCGGCTGGCCGCTGATCTGGGGGATGGGCGTCACCGCCGTCGTCACCTATGCGATCTTGATGTTCGAGCGCGGCGGCTTCCGCCCGATGGAGATCGTGATCGGTGCGCTCGTGGCGCTGATCGGGGCCTGCTACCTCGCCGAGATGTTCGTGGCGCCGGTCGATTGGTCCGGAGCCGTGGCGGGGATGTTCGCGCCCTCGATGCCCGATGCGACGGCGCTGACGATCTCGGTGGGCATCATCGGCGCGACTGTGATGCCGCATGCGATCTTCCTCCATTCCGGCCTGACGCAGAACCGCGCCCTGACGCGTGATCCGGTGCAGAAGGCGCGGCTAGTGAAGTTCTCCAACCGCGAGGTGATCATCGCGCTCGCGATCGCGGGGATGGTTAATATGGCGATGGTGATCATGGCGGCTTCCGCCTTCCATAGCGGCCATTCCGAAGTGGCCGAGATCGAGACCGCCTATCACACGCTGACGCCGCTCTTGGGCGGGTTCGCGGCGGCCGCCTTCCTGACCTCGCTGATCGCCTCGGGGGTTTCCTCCTCGGTCGTCGGCACGATGGCGGGGCAGATGATCATGCAAGGCTTCATCCGCCGTCGCATCCCGGTCTGGCTGCGCCGGGTCATCACGATGGCGCCCGCCTTCGTCGTCGTGTGGCTGGGGGTGAACACGACCGACGCGCTGGTGATGAGTCAGGTGGTGCTGTCGATCGCCCTGCCCGTCCCGATGGTCGCACTGCTGATCTTCGCACGGCGCAGCGACATCATGGGCAAATTCGCCCTGCGCGGGCCGGTTCTGTGGCTCGCGGTGCTGGGCGCGCTCATGGTGCTGGGGCTGAATTTCGTGCTGCTCTGGCAATCGGCCGGGCTGCCGGTGCCGGGTCTGGTAAGCTAAGGTTCAAGGTGCGAGGGGCCGGAGCCCCCATCGCTGCGCCCCCCATCGCCGCGATTGCAAGGCGCGCGCGGGCAGGCTAAACGAGCGCGCATGATGAACCGTCCCGCGCTCCCGCCCGAAATCGCCCGTCGCCGCACCTTCGCGATCATTTCGCACCCGGATGCGGGCAAGACCACCTTGACCGAGAAGTTTCTGCTTTTCGGTGGCGCCATTCAGATGGCGGGGCAGGTGCGTGCCAAGGGCGAGGCGCGGCGGACGCGTTCGGACTTCATGAAGATGGAACAGGATCGCGGGATTTCGGTCTCGGCCTCGGCCATGTCCTTCGAGTATCGCGAGTTTCGCTACAACCTCGTCGACACGCCCGGCCACTCGGATTTCTCGGAAGATACCTACCGGACGCTGACGGCGGTCGATGCGGCGATCATGGTGATCGACGGCGCGAAGGGCGTGGAAAGTCAGACCCGGAAGCTTTTCGAGGTCTGCCGTCTGCGCGACCTGCCGATCCTGACCTTCTGTAACAAGATGGACCGCGAGAGCCGGGATACGTTCGAGATCATCGACGAAATTCAGGAAAACCTCGCGATCGACGTGGCGCCTGCCAGCTGGCCGATCGGGATGGGCCGCGATTTTCTCGGCTGCTACGACATGCTGCATGACCGGCTGGAACTGATGGACCGCGCCGACCGCAACAAGGTTGCGGAATCGATCAAGATCAGCGGCTTGGACGACCCGAAACTGGCCGAGCATGTGCCCGCCGACCAGCTCGAAAAGCTGAAAGAGGAAGTCGAGATGGCGCGCGAGTTGCTGCCCGCTTTCGACCGCCAGAGCTTCCTTGAGGGGCATCTGACGCCGATCTGGTTCGGCTCGGCGATCAACAGCTTCGGCGTGAAGGAGCTGATGGACGGGATCGGCGAATTCGGGCCCGAGCCGGAGGTCTTCAAATCCGCTGAGCGCGATGTGGCCCCCGAGGAGAAGAAAGTCGCGGGTTTCGTCTTCAAGGTGCAAGCGAACATGGACCCCAAGCACCGCGACCGCGTGGCCTTCGTACGCCTCGTCTCGGGTCATTTCACCCGCGGACAAAAGCTGCTGCATGTGCGCTCGAAAAAGCAGATGGCCGTGTCGAACCCGGTTCTGTTCCTTGCCGCCGACCGCGAACTGGCGGAAGAGGCCTGGGGCGGCGATATCATCGGTATTCCGAACCACGGCCAGCTGCGCATCGGCGACGCGCTGACCGAGGGCGAGGCGCTGCGCTTCACCGGCATCCCGAGCTTCGCGCCGGAACTGCTGCAATCGGTGCGCGCGACCGACCCGATGAAGGGCAAGCATCTGGAAAAGGCGCTGATGCAATTCGCCGAAGAGGGCGCCGCGAAAGTGTTCAAGCCCGCGATCGGCTCCGGCTTCATCGTGGGCGTCGTCGGCGCGCTGCAATTCGAGGTGCTGGCCAGCCGGATCGAGCAGGAATACGGCATCCCCGTACGGTTCGAGGCCTCGCAATTCACCTCGGCCCGTTGGGTGTTGGGCGACAAAGCGGCGGTCGAGAAGCTGGTCAACGCCAACAAACAGCACATCTCCTATGATCATGACGGCGACGTGGTGTTCCTCACGCGCCTGCAATGGGACATCGACCGGGTCGAGCGCGACTATGAAGGCGTGACGCTGTCGGCGACCAAGGAAATGATGCAATGACCACGTCCCTCCCCCCCGAACTCGTTTCGATCCTGTGCAATGAGGCCAGTGCTCCGGAAGACGTCCGGACGGTCGAGGCGCTGGTCGATCTGTGGCTGGCCGACAATGCCGAGGAGCCCGAGGGCGAGGAATTCCCGTGGTCGGTGCTCTGTGTGTTCGAGCTGCGCGAATATCCCGAGGTGCTCTGGAACTTCATCCGCAAGGCGCTGACCGGGGCCACGACGATCTGGCAGGTAGTGATGCTCGCCGCCGGGCCGCTGGAAGATCTGGTGGCGGAACATGGCGCGGAGTTCATCGATCGGATCGAGCGTGAGGCGCGCCATTCCGCGCGCTTCCGCTTTGCGCTGACGGGCGTCTGGCCGCAAGGCGAGGAAGACCCCACCCTTTGGGCGCGGATCGAGAAGGCGCGCGCGGCGGCAATGGATACCGGGCTCGATATGGGCGGTCCGCTGCCGCCGAAATAAGCGCAGGCGCATCGCGCACCAATTAACGAAAATCACATCTCTGCGCCTGAGCTGTGCGGCAGCGCGCGCCGGACCTACCTCTGAGCAAGGAGGAGATCATGGCGCAGCTGTCTCGGATGTCCGGCAAGAGAATGGCGCGGTTTCTGCAAAAGCAGACCCGTTTTTACCAGCCCTTCGGCGTGATCCCGACCCGCGCGCTGCGCGCCACGCTGCGGCCGGGCGATGTGCTGTTGGTCGAGGGTGATCGGCGGATATCGGCGGCGATCAAGTATCTCACCCATTCCACATGGTCCCATGCGGCTTTCTATTCCGGTGGTCCGCCCGGTGGCGAGCTGATCGAGGCCGATCTGGAGGCAGGTGTGCAAATCGCGGGGCTTGCGGCCTATGCGCATCTCAACACCCGCATCTGCCGCCCCGTGGGGCTTGGGCATGATCGGCTGGAAGAAGTGATCGACTACATGCAGAGCGCGGTCGGGCGGCAGTATGATCTGAAGAACGTGATCGACCTCGTGCGGTATCTGCTACCGCGCCCGCCTGTGCCGCATCGGTTTCGGCGGCGGATGCTGGCTTTGGGATCAGGCGACCCGACGCGGGCGATTTGCTCGACCGTGATCGCCGAGGCGTTTCATTCGGTCCATTACCCGATCCTGCCTGATATCGAGATGGGCAGCGCCGACAGTCAGGGCGAGATCCTGCATATCCGGCACTCGTCGCTGTTTACGCCGCGCGATTTTGATCTCTCGCCCTATTTCGACGTGATCAAGCCGACACTGGAAGACGGGTTCGATTTTCGCAAATTGCCACTGGAGGAATGACGCCGAAGGAGGGGAGCCTCCGGCGGGGATATTTATATCAAGAGGAAGCGAGGACGCGCCTTTCAGATAAGGCGCATCGCCTGCATCGTTACATCGCGAAGGAGACGCCGCAGCCGCAGGAGCTGGATGCGTTCGGGTTCTCGATCACGAAACGCGCGCCGATCAGTTCTTCGGTGAAGTCGATCGTGGCGTTCTCGAGGAAGGGCAGCGAGACCGGGTCGATCAGCACCTTCTGGCCCGCGCCTTCAAGCACGATGTCGTCGCCTGCAGCCGTCTCTTCGAGCTTGATATCATACTGAAAACCGGAACAGCCGCCGCCCTCGACGGCCACGCGCAGCGCTTGCGGCGCCTCGCGACCTTCATTGATTTCCGCCAGACGCGCAAAGGCGCGCTCGGTCACTTTCGGAGGGAGTTGCATCGGATTGGCCTTCCTGACCCCACGGGGCCTGTATTTCCGTCACATCCGAGATATAGGAGGGCCGAAGCGTGCCGACAAGACGAGGTTTTACCAGTGCTCAAGCCCTATGCCTGCCAGCCCGGCGAGAGCCGCGGGCGGCTTCACCCCGAAAGCATGTCCACTTTCCGCTCGCCGTTCCAGCGCGATCGGGACCGGATTATCCATTCTTCGGCCTTCCGACGGCTCAAGCACAAGACGCAGGTTTTCGTCGAGCACGAGGGCGATTACTACCGCACGCGCCTGACCCACACGATCGAAGTGGCGCAGGTCGCGCGCACCATCGCGGGCACGCTGGGGCTGAACACCGATTTGGCCGAGGCGGTGGCGCTGGCGCATGATCTGGGCCATCCGCCCTTCGGGCATACCGGCGAGGACGCGCTGGCCGAGCTGATGAAGCCCTATGGGGGCTTCGATCACAATGCGCAGGCGCTTCGGATCGTGACCAAGCTGGAGAAGCATTACGCGGGCTTCGACGGGCTGAACCTGACTTGGGAGACGCTGGAAGGCATCGCCAAGCACAACGGGCCCGCAATTTCCGACAAGGGCGGCTCGCACAGCTTCCCGAGCCGTGAGGAGTTGCCCTATGCGCTGGCCGAGGTCGATGCGGCCTGGGATCTGGAGCTGGAGACCAATGCCTCCGCCGAGGCGCAGGTGGCAGCGGTCGCCGATGACGTGGCCTATAACCACCACGATCTGCACGATGGCCTGCGTGCGGGGCTCTTCGACGAGGACGATCTGTGCGAATTGCCGGTGATCGGGGCCTGTTTCGCCGAGGTGGACAAGCTGCATCCCGGTCTCGACCGCACCCGCCGCCAGCACGAGGCGCTGCGCCGGGTCTTCGGCGTGATGGTCGAAGACGTGATCGCAGTGGCCGAGAACCGGCTGACTTCGCTCGGGCCGCAATCGGTCGATGATATCCGCCAGATGGACGGGCCGATCATCCGCTTCTCGAAGCCGCTTTACCAAAGCCTCAAGGTGCTCAAGCAATTCCTGTTCGAGCGCATGTATCGCGCGCCCTCCGTGGTGGTGGAGCGCAAGCGTGTGACCGAAATGATCAACGCGCTCTTTCCGCTGTTCATGGAACGCCCGGAGCTTCTACCCGAGGAATGGCAGGAGGAAGTCTCCCGCGCACGCATCCTTGGCGGGGACTGCACGCGGCCCGAATCGAAGCAGGCGCTGGCGCGGGTCGTACTCGATTACGTCGCCGGGATGACGGACCGCTTCGCCATTCAGGAATATGATAGGCTGGTGGGGCGCGGGCGCTGAGGCGGAACAACTGGCCTTCCGTCTCGTTGTCTCAGCGAATGCAACGCATAGGAGGGATTCATGATCCGCAAGCACGCATCGGCCCATTGGGAAGGCACCATCAAGGGCGGCAAAGGCACGATTTCGACCGAGAGCGGCGCGCTGAAGTCGCAGCCCTACGGTTTCAACACCCGGTTCGAGGATGAGCCCGGTTCGAATCCCGAGGAATTGATCGGCGCGGCTCACGCGTCCTGCTTCTCGATGGCGCTGTCGCTTCAGCTCGAGCAGGCAGGCGTCTCGGATGTCGTGATCGACACCAAGGCGGAAATCTCGCTCGACAAGGAAGGCGACGGCTTCGCGGTGAAGAAATCCGCGCTGACCTCGACCGTGAAGGGTACTGGCGACGAGGAGGCCATCCGCAAGGCGGCCGAGGGCGCCAAGGAAGGCTGCCCGATCTCGAAGCTTCTGAACTGCGAGATCACGCTGGACCTGACGATCAACTGATCCGGTTTTGATGTATCAAAGCAAAAGGGCGCCCGGTGAGGCGCCCTTTTTCATGTCTTGGGTCTCGCGTTCAGCGCTTGAAAAGATGCTTCTGCGCTTCGCGGCTCGAATTGTCGCTGCGCTCATCGGCAGACAGCGCCCGGCCCGCTTTGACGGCGGGGCGTTCGCCGACTTCGTCGAGCCAGCGCTTCAGGTTCGGCTTGTCGTCGAGCGTCTGCTCCTGCCCTTCCCAGAGCGAAGCCCAGCCCCAGGACGCCATGTCCGCGATCGAGTAGAAGTCGCCAGCAAGGTAGCGGGTCTCGGCCAGACGGCGGTCCATGACGCCATAGAGCCGACCCGTTTCGGCGCGGTAGCGATCCTTCGCATAGGGCAGGTCTTGCGGCGGCTCGAGCTTGGGCGCGTATTTCAGGAAATGGTGCGCCTGACCGGCCATCGGGCCGAGCCCGCCGACCTGCCAGAACAGCCATTCGTCGACTGCGATCCGGTCGCGCTCGGTCTCACCGTAGAACTGACCAGTCTTGCGGGCGAGGTATTGCAGGATCGCGCCGCTCTCGAAGATCGAGACGGGTTCGCCATCCGGGCCGTCGCGGTCGATGATCGCGGGCATCCGGTTGTTGGGCGAGATTTTCAGGAATTCCGGCTCGAATTGCTCGCCCTTGCCGATATTCACCAGGTGGGTCTCGTAGGGCAGGCCCATCTCTTCGAGCGCGATGGAAATTTTCCAGCCGTTCGGCGTGGGCCAATAATAAAGGTCGATCATGGGGTCTCCGTCAGGTTAGGCGGCAGGTTCCGCTCTACTTTGCCGCACGCTGGAACGAGGGCAATGCGAAACCCGGTGTGCGCGGACGCGCAAACAGGCGCGACCAGCGGGGGTCTTGCGCCTTAGGTAGTGCTTCGGCGAGAAAGGGAAGCGGCAGCCGGTCGGGCTGGCGCAGCACTTGACGGTAAAGGTCGAACAGCCCCTCGCGCATGTAGCAGGCGAAATGGCAGACGCGTTTCGCGGGCGGGGCGACGGGATAGCCGAGATCTTCGAGAACCTCGATCACCTCGGGCGCGTCGATCTGCAGATCGAGCCAGTTGCGCATCGGCTGCGACAGGCCATTTCCCAAAGACCGCTCGCGCCCGCCCGCGACGCCCCATTCGAAGAGGAAATCAAACAGGTCATTGTCGCGGCTGGTGACGTTGAGCACCTCGCAGCTGCGGCCCGCAGGGCTCGCCATCGCCTCCTCGGCGCGGCTCTGGAATTCCGCGGCGGCCAGCAGCACCATCCGCGCCACTTGCCCTGCATGGGCATGGCGCAGCGCCCGCAGCGCGACCCGCGCACCCATCGAATGGCCGATGATGCCCACCGGACGCCCTGTCGCGGCATGCAGCGCGCCGATCAACCGGGCAAGGCGCTGTGCGGCGATCTCGGCCATGTCGTAGATCCGGGTCAGGCGCCCCGTCGATTGCCAGCTAAACGCGATGCCCAGCCCTTCGCCCGGATTGCTGCCGTCGAAGCCGAGCGCGCGCGGCCAGCTGATCGCGGTGTGCAGATTGAAGCTCGGCTCCATCGCGAAGATATGCTGATAGGGATCGCGCCCCTCGACGCCCGCCGCATAGCCGTAGCCGTGGATCATCAAGACGACCGGGGCACCCTCCGGCAGCGCGCGCGCCTGAGCGATGACATCGGCGGGCAGCTCGGAACTGGCATGGACCTTGAGAAGCGGCATTTGGGCCTCGGGGGAGGAGCGCAGGCGCGGGTTGTTGTTCTAATCCGAACGCGGCTTTTCGTCGGAAAGTTCCCGTGCCCTCGCGTGAGCCTGCAGCGACGGTACGCATTCGTTTTGTGCGATCGTGACATCGCCGCTATGCGTTGACCCAGCGCCGCCTGCGCGCTATCGCAGCCCCAAGCCGCGACAGACCGCCGCAGGAGGCACCGATGACCGAGCGCAAGACCCGCACCAAACTCGTCCATGACGGCATTCGCCGCAGCCAATATGGCGAACTGGCCGAGGCGATGTTCCTGACGCAGGGCTTTGCCTACCCCTCGGCCGAAGCCGCCGAGGCGCGGTTCCTCAACGCCTCCGATGATGAGTTCATCTATGCGCGCTATGGCAACCCCACCACGCGCATGTTCGAAGACCGGATGGCCTCCATCGAAGGCACCGAAGACGCTTTCGCCTGCGCCTCCGGCATGGCCGCGATCAATGGCGCGCTGACCTGCCTCGTGAAGGCGGGCGATCACATCGTGGCCGCGCGCCAGATGTTCGGCTCCTGCCTGCATGTGCTGAAGGTTCTGCAGGGTTTCGGCGTCGACGTGACGCTGGTCGACGGCACCGATCTCGACGCGTGGCGCGCCGCGATGCGTCCCGAGACGAAGGTCTGCTTCTTCGAGAGCGTCTCGAACCCCGGCCTCGAGGTGATGGATGTCGCGGGCATCGTGAAAATCGCTCATGAGGGCGGCGCGACGGTGGTAGTCGACAACGTCTTCGCCTCGCCGATCTTCTCGCGTGCGGTAGAACTTGGCGCAGATGTGATCGTCTATTCCGCGACCAAGCATATCGATGGCGGCGGGCGCGTGCTCGGCGGTGTCGTGCTGGGTTCGAAAGAGTATATCCGCGGTCCGCTGGAAACTTACGTGAAGCACACCGGCGGCGCGATGAGCCCGTTCCATGCCTGGGTTCTGCTGAGCGGGTTACAGACGCTCGATCTGCGGGTGCGCGCGCAGGCGGCCAACGCGGCTGCCGTGGCCAGCGCCGTGGCAGGTCATGAGAAACTCGCCCGCACCGTCTATCCCGGCCTGATGGATCATCCCCAACATGCGCTGGCGATGGAGCAGATGGGCTCGGGCGGCACGATGCTCGCGCTCGACCTGAAGGGCGGCAAGGAAGCTGCGTTCCGCTTCCTCAACGCGCTGCAGATCGTGTCGATCTCGAATAACCTCGGCGATGCGAAATCCATCGCGACCCATCCGGCGACGACGACCCACAAGAATCTGTCGGAAGAGGAGCGGGAGGCGATCGCGATTACCCCCGGTCTGATCCGCATTTCGATGGGGATCGAGGACGGGGGCGACCTGATCGCCGACATCAAGGGGGCGCTCGACGCGGCCTGAACGGGGTGAACCGATTGCCGCGAACCGGCGTATTGTCTTGGACATCGCCCTCAAAAACCCCATATCTGGCGGGACCGGGCGCTCCGGAGGACAGGATATGAACGTGCAAGGCAGGATCGAGACCCCCGACAATGACGACGCGCGCGCCGCGCTCGACGTGCTGCGCGCATGGGCGGCAAAGGCCGATCCGGTCGAGGTCGCACAGCTCGATCCGGCGATCGCGCGGCTGCTGCCGGGGCACGAGGTCTCGAACTATCCCGATCTGAGCCGCGACTATGACGCGGATTTCGAGGCGGACGAGACCTACAAGGCGACGATGCCCGACCTGCAGAACGGGCCGTCCTCGCTGATCGTGGGCGCCCATACCCGGATCGAACATGTCGGCATCTCGAATTTCCGCCTGCCGGTGCGCTTCCATACCCGCGACAATGGCGATCTGACGCTGGAGGCGTCGGTCACCGGGACGGTCAGCCTCGAAGCGGAGAAGAAGGGCATCAACATGTCGCGCGTGATGCGCAGCTTCTACGTCCACGCGGAGAAGACCTTCTCCTTCGAGGTGATGGAAGCCGCGCTCGACGATTACATGGATGATCTCGAGAGCTTCGACGCCCGTCTGATGATGCGGGTCTCTTTCCCGGTGAAGCGGCCCTCGCTGCGCTCCGGGCTGGAGGGCTGGCAATATTACGATATCGCGCTGGAGCTGATAGAGACGGCCGGTGTGCGCACCAAGGTGATCCATCTCGATTACGTCTATTCCTCGACTTGCCCGTGCTCGCTGGAGCTGTCCGAGCATGCCCGCGCCAGCCGCGGGCAACTGGCGACGCCCCATTCGCAGCGCTCCGTCGCGCGGATCTCGGCCGTGGTCGAACCGGGCGAGGTGCTGTGGTTCGAGGATATGATCGATCTCGCCCGCGCCGCCGTGCCGACCGAGACGCAGGTCATGGTCAAGCGCGAGGACGAACAGGCCTTCGCCGAACTGAACGCCGCCAACCCGATCTTCGTCGAGGATGCCGTGCGTGCCTTCGCCGAGCGTCTTCTGGCGGAACCGCGCGTCGGTGATTTCCGCATCGTGGCCAGCCATCAGGAAAGCCTGCACAGCCATGACGCCGTGGCCATGTTGACCGAGGGCGAGACCTTCGCATCGGCCAGCGTCGATCCTAAGCTGTTCGCCACGCTGATCCATCAGGGCTGAGCGCGGGTGGGGGCTCTGCCCCCGCCCTGCGGCCCCCCGGGATATTTTCACAAGAGCGAAGACGGGTGCGGAAGCTCACGTCAGGCGAACAGATGCTGAACATGCCCCTTTCCCTCTGAGGGCCGAACCGCTAGATTGCCTCCCATGAATTGGGCTGATGACGACGATCCGTATGAAGGGGCTGCGAGCCTGTCGCAACGTGCCATGGCAGGCGCCATGCAAGCGCGGAGCGCGCCGTATCTCGAAAAACTGAACCCCCAGCAGCGCCAGGCGGTCGAGACGCTCGACGGGCCGGTCTTGATGCTGGCAGGCGCGGGCACGGGCAAGACCTCGGCGCTGACCGCACGGATCGCGCATCTGATCCACACCGGCCGCGCGCGCCCGAACGAGGTGCTGGCGGTGACCTTCACCAACAAGGCCGCGCGCGAGATGAAAGAGCGCGTGGGGCGCCACTTGGGCGGTGCGATCGAGGGGATGCCGTGGCTCGGCACCTTCCACTCGGTCTGCGTGAAGCTCCTGCGCCGTCATGCCGAGCTGGTGGGGCTGAAATCGAATTTCACCATTCTCGACACCGACGACCAGATCCGGCTGCTCAAACAGCTGATCGTGGCCGCGAATATGGACGAGAAGCGCTGGCCCGCGCGGCAACTGGCGGGCCTCATCGACGGCTGGAAGAACAAGGCGCTGACGCCCGAGAAGGTCTCGGGTCGTGAAACCGCTGCGTTCGACAATCGCGGCTCCGAGCTCTACGCCGCCTATCAGGCGCGGCTGAAGACGCTCAACGCGGTCGATTTCGGCGATCTGCTGCTGCACATGGTCACGATCTTCCAGACCCACGGGGATGTGCTTGCGCAATATCAGCGCTGGTTCAAATACATCCTCGTCGACGAGTATCAGGATACCAACGTCGCGCAATATCTGTGGCTGCGGCTTCTGGCGCAGGGCCACAAGAACATCTGCTGTGTCGGCGATGACGACCAGTCGATCTATGGATGGCGCGGTGCCGAGGTCGGCAACATCCTGAAATTCGAGAAGGATTTCCCCGGCGCGGCGGTGATCCGGCTGGAGCAGAATTATCGCTCGACCGCGCATATCCTCTCTGCCGCCTCCGGGCTTATCACGGCCAATGAAGGGCGTCTGGGCAAAGAGCTCTGGACCGAGGCCGAGGGCGGCGAAAAGGTGCGCCTGATCGGCCATTGGGACGGCGAGGAAGAGGCCCGCTGGATCGGCGAAGAGGTCGAGGCGATCCAGCGCGGGACCCGCGGCAATCCTCCCGTCAGCCTGAATTCGCAAGCCATTCTCGTGCGCGCCTCGCATCAGATGCGCGCCTTCGAGGATCGGTTCCTGACCATCGGTCTGCCCTATCGCGTCATCGGCGGCCCGCGCTTCTACGAGCGGCTCGAGATCCGCGACGCGATGGCCTATTTCCGCCTCGTGACCTCGCCCGATGACGATCTGGCGTTCGAGCGGATCATCAACACCCCCAAGCGCGGCCTTGGCGACAAGGCGCAGCAGCGCATTCAGGTGGCCGCCCGCGAAAACGGGTTGAGCCTGCTGGACGGCGCGCGGCTCTTGGTGGCCGAAAGCGCGCTGTCGGGCAAGGCGGGTGGGCAGCTGCGGCTGTTCGTCGAGAATGTCGCGCGCTGGCATGAGGAGGTCGTGCAGGCCTCGCCCGCGACCGCCGTGACGCGGGCCGAAGATGACGATCTGCTGATCGAGCCTGCCGAGGATGGTGTGGCGCCCGCAAATGACCTCAGCCATGTGCGTCTGGCCGAACGGATCCTCGAGGAATCCGGCTATGTCGAGATGTGGCAGAACGACAAGACGCCGGAAGCGCCGGGGCGGCTCGAGAACCTCAAGGAACTCGTCAAGGCGCTGGAGCAGTTCGACAATCTGCAGGGCTTCCTCGAACACGTCGCGCTGATCATGGACAACGACAAGGCCGAGACCGAGGAGAAGGTCTCGATCATGACGCTGCACGCGGCCAAGGGCTTGGAATTCCCCGTGGTCTTCCTGCCGGGCTGGGAGGACGGGTTGTTCCCGTCGCAGCGCTCGATGGATGAGAGCGGCCTGAAGGGGCTCGAGGAAGAGCGGCGTCTGGCCTATGTCGGTATCACCCGCGCCGAGGAGCTTTGCACGATTTCCTTCGCAGGCAACCGCCGCGTCTACGGCCAATGGCAAAGCCAGATGCCCTCGCGCTTCATCGACGAATTGCCGCCCGCGCATATCGACGTCCTGACGCCTCCGGGCCTTTACGGTGGTGGCATGAACGGGGGCGGCTTCGGCGGGTCCAGCGCGATGGAAGACCGCGTCTCGCGTGCCGATGTCTACAATTCACCGGGCTGGCGGCGGTTGCAGAACGCGCAATCGCGCGGGACCAGCCAGCCCCGCGAGGCGCGCCATATGGTGATCGACGCCAAGGGCGAGAGCGATTACGAGATCGGCGACCGGGTCTTCCACAAGAAGTTCGGCTATGGCGAGGTGATGGGCTCGGAAGGCGACAAGCTCGTCGTGGAATTCGACAAAGCGGGCGAGAAACGTCTGCTGTCGAGCTTCGTCGTGCCCGCCGCCGATGCCGACGACGTGCCGTTTTAACCCTTCGCCCTTCGCCTTGGCGCAAATATCCCGGGGGTGAGGCCGTCAGGCCGAGGGGGCAGCGCCCCCTGCCCCGTCGCGATCCACGCGGCTCTGTGGCAGATTTGCCCGGTATTCCGATGCATGCCGTCAAACGCTTGATCGGCAGGGAATTTCGCCGCAGCTAGAGGGTAACACCCGCGTGAGCGAGACTTGAGAGATGACCGCCGATCCAAAGCCCCACCTGCCCGACCATCCCCAGCGCTATGCGCTCGTGAACGAATTGCACGCCCGCCCCTATCCGAAACTGGGCGTGCCGGGACATGCGGTCTATGTCGCCTTCAAGGAGCCGCGCGACGCTGCCAATCGCGACCGCAGCAAGGATCACGATCACCTCGTCGATCTTCTGACGCGCAACGGGGCGGCGCAGCCACAGGCGGGGATCACCCATTACGGCGGCAAGATCGGCCGCCATGAGGTGAAATGGGAAAGCCATACCGAGTTCACCACCTATCTCGCGTTCGGCAAAGGCGTGTCGTCGCGCGCCTTCGACCCGGCGGAGACCGAGATCTACCCCGATAGCTGGATCGACGCGGCACCCGGCGGGCGGATCGCCGCGGTGCAAATCCGCATCGAGGAGCTGCCTGAGAACCCCGACGACATCTCACCGCTGCTGGAGCAATGGTTCGTCACCGAAAGCCTCGTCTGCACCTGGGTGCTCGACGGGGCGGCGGTGGTCGCGGGGGATTTCCGGATCGACCCGAACGGGCAGATGCGCTTTGCCGTCTTCGCGCGGCCCGGCACCGGACCCGGGCGGATCGGGCGCACGGTGCAGCGGCTTTGCGAGCTGGAGACCTATCGCGCGATGTCGATGCTGGGGCTTGCGCGGGCGCGCGATCTGTCGAAGCGGCTCAATGCGCTCGACCCACGCCTGACCGAGATCGTGGACGGGATGGGCAATGACGCCAATTCCGCCGAAGAGACGCTGCACGACCTGCTGGAAATCTCGGCCGAGCTGGAGAGCCTCGCTGTGCAGCATTCCTTCCGCTTCTCTGCGACCGGTGCCTATGAGGCGATCGTGCGCGAGCGGGTGGAAGCCCTTCGCGAAAGCCGCTTCGAGGGGCGCCAGAAGCTGAGCGAATTCATGGCGCGGCGCTATGATCCGGCGGTGCGCACGGTCAAATCGGCCGAAACGCGGCTGCGCCAGATGGTGACGCGGGCGGCGCGCGCGGGCGAGCTGCTACGCACGCGGGTCGATGTGGAACGCTCGGCGCAGAACCAGAAAGTGCTGGAAAGCATGGATCGCCGGTCGGACCTTCAACTGCGGCTGCAGCACACGGTCGAGGGGCTGTCGGTGGTCGCGATCAGCTATTACGCGATCTCGGTCGCGGGCTACCTCGCCTATCCGCTCTCGAAGAAGATCGGGCTGAGCAAAGAGCTGATGATGGCGGGGCTGACGCCGATCGTGATCCTCGCGGTCTGGCTGATGATCCGGCGCATCCGCAAGGGGATGGGCGGTCACTGATCGGCAATGAGGGGCTTTGCCTCGGCCCGCGCGGCTGACAGCGCCGCAGCGAGACGAAGTTCGATCATCAGCCCGCGCTTGCCGCCGTTCAGGATGATTGTGCCATGGCCAAGCGCGCTCTGCTCAAACGCGACGGGGCTTGACCGTTTCTGCCCGAAGGGGCTGATGCCGCCGGTGCGAAACCCGGTCAGCTTCTCGGCCTTGGCGGGCTCCATCATCTTCGCGGATTTGCCCCCGAAAGCTGCGGCCACCTTCTTCATCGACAGCGTCGCGTCAGACGGGATCACCGCGCAGGCGGGCTTGCCATCCACCTCGACCATCAGGGTCTTGAGAACCCGCGAAGGCTCGACTCCGAGCGCACTGGCCGCATGGAGGCCGATCTTCTCCTGACCGGCCTCATAGGCATATTCGTGCAGTTCGAAGGCGAGCTTGGCGCGGGTCAGCGCCTGCGTCGCCGGGGTGGCATGACCCATCGGCCCTCTCAGAAATCGGCGGTTGCGGGGTCCGGCCCGATGCGGCCTTCCGCGCTGTCGATATCCTTGATCTGCGCCATCTCATCCTCGGTCAACTCGAAATCGAACACGTCGATATTCTCGCGCATCCGCTCGTGATTGGAAGATTTCGGGATCGTCACGCAGCCCAGCTGGATCTGCCAGCGCAGCGTGACCTGCGCCGCCGATTTGCCATAGCGCGCCGCGATCTCGGTGAGGATCGGGTTCGAGAGCGCCTCGCCCTGCCCCAGCGGCGACCAGCATTCGGTGGTGATGCCGAGCTTTTCA
This sequence comes from Thioclava sp. PTB-PU3-1, assembly GCF_055666785.1. Taxonomy (NCBI): domain Bacteria; kingdom Pseudomonadati; phylum Pseudomonadota; class Alphaproteobacteria; order Rhodobacterales; family Paracoccaceae; genus Thioclava; species Thioclava sp. PTB-PU3-1. Next base: position 454,586 of record NZ_JBVNVL010000001.1, read on the forward strand.
TGCGCAGCGCGCTGGTCGGCCTGCTGGAAGCGCGGATGCAGCTCGATCTGGTTGATCGCGGGCGCCTCACCGGTCTCTTCGATCAACCGCTCGAGGTGGTCGGGCAGGAAGTTCGACACGCCGATCGCGCGGATGCGGCCCGCGTCGCGCAGCTCGATCAGCGCCTTCCACGTCTCGACATATTTGTCCTTGGCGGGCATCGGCCAGTGGATCAGATAGAGGTCGAGATAGTCGAAGCCCAGCTTGCCCATCGTCTCGTCGAAGGCGCGCTTGGTCTCGTCATAGCCCTGCCGGTCGTTCCAGAGCTTCGAGGTCACGAAGATGTCTTCGCGCGCCACGCCGCTTTGCGCGATACCGCGGCCCACGCCCGCCTCGTTGCCGTAAGCGGCGGCGGTGTCGATATGGCGATAACCTGCATCGAGGGCGTTTTGGATGATGGCGGGCGCATCGGCATCGTCCATCTTCCAGACGCCGAGGCCAAGCTGCGGGATCTTGATGCCGTCATTGAGGGTGAGGGTCGGAACGCTCATGGTCGATCTCCTGTCTGCCTGTTGGGTTGGTCAACAGGTTAGGGCGGCGCGGCGTTCCGAAAAGGCTCTCACGGGGTGGTGAGGTACGTGGCACGGACCCGGAGCAGTTTCGCCCGGGCCGAGCCTTCAGTTATCTTACTCGCCGCGCGGGAAGCGTTTGTTTTCTTCCAGCACGTTGAGGTCCATGTGATTGCGCATATAGGCTTCGGAGGCCTTCTTGAGCGGCTGGTAATCCCACGGATACTGGCCGCCCTGGCTGAGAGCCTCGTAGACGACCCAGCGCCGCGCCTGACTGGCCCGGACGTCCGCGTCGAAACGATCCAAATCCCAGCGCGCGGCGGCTTCGGCCTTCAGCGCGGCATAGGCCTCGGCATGGGCGGGATCACCTGCGAGGTTGGTCAACTCGTGCGGGTCGGCCTCGACGTCGAAAAGCTGATCGGGATCGAGCTTGCACAGGTTCAGCTTGTAGCGGCCCTTACGCAGGCTCACGAGCGGCGCATAGGAGGCCTCGGCGGCATATTCCATCGCCACCGCCTCTTTGCGGGGCTCACGCTTGGCCTGCGGCAGCAGCGAATGCCCGTCGAGCCAGGGCGCGATCACGTCCAGCGAGATACCCGCCAGATCACAAAGCGTCGGGGTCACGTCGATGGTCGAGACCGGATCGGAGACCAGTCCCGGCTCCAGCCCCGGCGCCGAGATCATCAGCGGCACGCGGGCCGAGCCCTCGTAGAAGCTCATCTTGAACCACAGCCCCCGTGCGCCCAGCATGTCACCGTGATCGGAGACGAAGAGGATCGTGGCCTCCTGCCGAGTGTCTTCGAGCACCTGCAGCAGCTCGCCGATCTTGTCGTCGAGATAGGACAGGTTCGCGAAATAGGCGCGGCGCGAGCGGCGGATGTCCTCGGTCGTGATGTTGAACTCGCGCCAATCGTTCGCGTCGAAAATCCGCTTCGAGTGGTTGTCCTGCTCCTCATAGGGGATCGTGCCGACCTCGGGCTCGAGATGGTCGCAATCCTCGTAGAGATCCCAGTATTTCTTGCGCGCGACGTAGGGGTCGTGCGGATGGGTGAAGCTGACGGTCAGCATCCACGGCCGCGCATCGTTGCCGCGCGCCAGATCGTAGAGCTTCATCTTCGCCTCATGGGCGACATTGTCGTCATATTCCATCTGGTTGGAAATCTCGGCTACCCCTGCCCCGGTCACCGAGCCCATATTGTGATACCACCAGTCGATCCGCTCGCCGGGCTTGCGGTAATCCGGGGTCCAGCCGAAATCGGCGGGGTAGATATCGGTGGTCAGTCGCTCTTCGAACCCGTGAAGCTGATCGGGGCCCACGAAATGCATCTTGCCCGAGAGGCAGGTCTGGTAGCCCGCGCGGCGCAAGTGGTGGGCGTAAGTTGGGATGTCAGAGCGGAACTCGGCTGCGTTGTCGTAGACGCCCGTGGTCGAGGGAAGCTGGCCTGACATGAACGCCGCACGCCCCGGTGCGCATAAGGGCGAGCCGGTATAGGCGTTCTCGAACCGCACGGAACGCTCGGCCAGCTTGCGCAGGTTGGGCGTATGCAGCCACTCCGCCGGGCCGTCGGGAAAGAGCGTCCCGTTGAGCTGATCGACCATCAGGATCAGGATATTCGGGCGCGGCTTGCTGTCGTCCTTGGGGGCGGTTTCGAGGTCAGGCATTGCAGCGCGCTCCTTTTATTGATCCACGGGTCAATAACCCCTGTAGCGATCCGGAGCGGGGGAACGCAAGGGCAAGCAGGTCGCGCGGAAGTGGCTCGGGCCGCGTCAGGCGGCCGCGATGATCCGGGCCTCGTGGCGTTTCAGGCTGGGCCGCGCGGCGAGGTAGCTCTCGCCTTCGCCGTCCAGTTCGGGGAACAGCGCGAGCAATTCGGCCCGCTGCGCCTGATCCATATCGTTCATCGTCGCCTGCCCCGGCTGGAAGCTTTCGGTCCAGAGCCCGTCGGAGAAAACGATCTCGTGAGTATCGAACATCACGTGGATATAGGTGACTGCCTCGGCCTCTTCGTCGATCTCGATCCCGGGCAGTCCAACGAGGTGGCGCGCTGCGGCCAGCACCTCCGGCTCGCCCGCGATCAGCTGCGCGCGCGGCCCGGTCAGCAGGATGCGGTGCTGCGGCGAGACGCGCATCTCGCGCTCGGGCTGGTTCGCGCCCAGCGCGCCCGGTGCGATCTTGATGGAGCGGAATTCCGGCTTCGCCAGCAACTCTGCAGCACTGAGCGCGCGGGTGCCGATCCAGCGGATGACCTGAAAGCCGCTGTCGCGAGTCAGAATGCGATCGCCGACCTGCAGGCTTTCGACCGCGCGGGCGCCGCTATGTGTTGCGATCAAGGTGCCCGGCGTGAAGCAGGGGATGACCTTTTCGATATTCGAGAAACTGACCGTGCCGACGACCGCACCATTGCCGTCATAGAAATCGATCGTGCCGTTTTCCGGGTTCGCCGCGTCACGATGCACGGCGACATTGTCCCAGCCCCAGTCGCTGAGGTCGATGATGTCGAAATCGTCGCCCGTCTCCGAACCGTCAATCGTGTCGCCGGGGACGAGGTCGATGAACCTGTCGGCATCCGCGCCGCCAACGAGAGTGTCACCGCCGCCGCCCGAGAGCGTGTCATTGCCCGCGCCGCCGTCGAGTTGATCACTGCCGGCGCCGCCTTGCAGAACGTCGTTCCCGTCGCCACCGAACAGCGTGTCATTGCCGGTGCCGCCAACGAGGCTGTCATTGCCTGCGTCGCCGTAAAGCGAGTCATTGCCCGACCCGCCCAGCACGGTGTCGTTGCCGGTGCCACCGTAGAGGATGTCATCCGCGCCCGCGCCGTCGATATAGTCGTCGCCGCCATTGCCGTAGAAGACGTTGGTGTAGCCATCCGTCGGGTCCGAGGAGGCGCCGTCGAAGCCGATCAGCGTGTCGTTGCCTGCCGAGCCGTAAATCCCGTCGACGCCGCTGAGCGTGTCGCCCGTCGCATCACCGCCCGTGGCCGTGCCCGCGCCGAGGTTGATGTTCACCGCGCTCGCGGAATCGGAATAGTCGGCATAGTCCATGCCGGTTCCGCCCGAGAGGATGTCGCCGCCCGCGCCGCCATGCAGCGTGTCATTGCCCGTGCCGCCATCGAGCGTATCGGTCCCAGCCCCGCCATCGAGCGAGTCGTTGCCCGCACCGCCGATCAGCCGGTCATTCCCGAGACCGCCGATCAGAGTGTCGTTACCGATGCCACCGTCGAGCCAGTCATTATCCGCGCCGCCATCGAGGGAATCGTTGCCGTCGTTCCCGGTGAGCGTGTCGTTTCCGCTGCCGCCGAGGAGCGTGTCATTGCCGGTTCCGCCGATCAGCGAGTCGTTGCCCGACCCGCCATCGATCGAATCGTCGCCCGTGCCGCCATCGACCGTGTCATTGCCGAGCCCGGCCAGCACAGTGTCGTTGCCACCATAGGCGCGGATGTAGTCGTCATTGCCGCTGCTGCCCGCGAGCCCCGCATCGTTATTGTCCACGCGGTCGGAGCCATTTGCGATCGGCTCGACGTAGTTCACGTCGATCCGGTCCGCGCTATCGGTGCCGTCGACATAGCCATCGTCGAAGCCGGTGACGTAGCGATCCTGCGCAAGATTGGTGTTTTGATAGCTCACCGCTGAGCCGATGATCATCGACTGGATCGGTTTGGCCTCATAGGCCGCCGTGGTTGCATTATTCGACAGTTCCGGCGCGAGGAACACTTCGCCCGTCGTGGTCTGCACGAGGACCGATTGCACATTCGCCGTGGTGCCGTCGGTGTAGGTGATCGTCGTGTTGTAGACCACCAGACCGTCATAGGTGAAATCGCGAACGCCCTGACCGTCACCGATATCGGTCCGGATCGTGTCGTTGGACGTGTTGTTATTGGTGTCGAGAACGCCACTCGAGCCGCCATTGTCGATCAGCGTTGCTTCGGTGATGTGGCTGAACAGCGGATCGGTGGAGGACCCGGCGGAGGCGTTCTGGAGAAGGTTGTAATTCTCCATGCTCGAATTTCCCTCTTGGGAATCCAAGTAGTAGATATTGCCGTTCGCGTCCTCGGCGACGCCGAGATATATCCAGTTGAACGTCGTGGCCATGTCGCCGCTGCTTTACCTTGTTACTGCCGGACAGGCCCGCGAGGGACCGGTCTCCGACTTTCGAAGACTGTGCAAAAATATCGGGGCCTATGACGTGGCTGCTCGATTTTTATAGTTACTGACACTCTAACAAGGCCCTCATTTGGCGCGGGTTCGTGATCGTCTCACGGCGCAAATTGGGCGAAATGGGGGCTTTCCGGGCGAGGCGACACGCATAGGGAGAGTCGTGGCAACACGGCCACGAAGCTGCGGAAATTTCGGCGGAAAACTGGTAGGCCCGGCAGGACTTGAACCCGCAACCAAGGCGTTATGAGCGCCCTGCTCTAACCAATTGAGCTACAGGCCCACCATTGCGTATTCCTCTAGTCAGGCCGCACGCGCGCGTCAAGAAAGCGCGCGCACCCATCCCCTTCGACGTTGCGGGGCGCGTGCGGTTACGCTAGGGCTTCGGCCAAGAGTTTACTTGCCGGAGTGCGCCGCGATGACCGAGAAAAAACAGGGCCTCACCTATGCCGATGCGGGCGTCGATATCGACGCGGGCAATGCGTTGGTGGACCGGATCAAACCCGCAGCCAAGCGCACGCAGCGCTCGGGCACGATGTCGGGTCTGGGCGGCTTCGGCGCGCTGTTCGATCTGAAGGCGGCCGGTTACAACGATCCGATCCTCGTCGGCGCGACCGATGGCGTGGGCACCAAGCTGCGCATCGCGATCGACACCGGCAATGTCGACACGATCGGCATCGACCTCGTGGCGATGTGCGTCAACGATCTGGTCTGCCAAGGTGCAGAGCCGCTGTTTTTCCTCGATTATTTCGCGACCGGCAAGCTCGAGCTCGATCAGGCCGCGCGCATCATCGAGGGCATCGCGGAAGGCTGTGCGCAATCGGGCTGCGCACTGATCGGCGGCGAGACGGCGGAAATGCCGGGCATGTATTCCAAGGGCGATTTCGACCTCGCGGGCTTCGCGGTCGGCGCGATGGAACGGGGCACCGACCTGCCCGCAGGCGTGGCCGAGGGTGACGTGCTTCTGGGCCTCGGCTCGAACGGCGTGCATTCCAACGGCTATTCCTTCGTGCGCAAGGTGGTCGAGATATCCGGCCTTGGCTGGGACGCGGACTGCCCCTTCGATGAGGGCTCGCTTGGCGAGGCGCTGCTGGCGCCCACCCGGCTTTACGTCAAACAATGCCTGGCTGCGGTGCGCGCAGGCGGCGTTCATGCGCTGGCCCATATCACCGGCGGCGGCCTGACCGAGAACCTGCCGCGCGTTCTGCCCGAGGGTATGGGCGCGACCATCGACCTCGACGCGTGGGAGCTGCCCGGCGTATTCCGCTGGCTGGCCGAGACCGCTTCGATGGAAGAGCGCGAACTGCTGAAAACCTTCAATTGCGGCATCGGCATGATCGTCGTCGTCGCGGCGGACAAGGCCGACGAGGTCGCCGCCCTGCTCGCAGGCGAAGGCGAGAGCGTCACCCGCATCGGCACCGTCACCGCCAATGAGGGCATCGCCTACGAGGGCGCGCTGCTGTGATCCGTGTCGCGATCCTGATCTCGGGCGGCGGCTCGAACATGGTCCGACTGGTCGAGAGCATGGCAGAGGACCACCCTGCCCGCCCGGTGCTCGTCGCATCGAACGACGCACGGGCGTCGGGGCTGGAGAAGGCCGCGCGGATGGGCGTACCGACCGCCGCCATCGACCACCGCCCCTATGGCAAGGATCGCGCCGCGTTCGAGGCCGAGCTGCTGAAACCGATCCTCGCCGCTAAGCCCGATATCCTCTGCCTCGCGGGCTTCATGCGGGTGCTGACGCCGGAATTCGTGGCGCAGTTCGAGGGTCGGATGCTCAATATCCACCCCTCGCTCTTGCCGAAATATCCCGGGCTGCACACCCATAAGCGCGCGATCGAGGCGGGCGATGCGGTCGCGGGCTGCACCGTGCATGAGGTGACGCCGGTTCTCGATGACGGGCCGATCCTCGGTCAGGCGCGCGTTCCGATCGAGCCGGACGACACGCCCGACGATCTGGCCGCCCGCGTGCTGGTGCAGGAACATCGCCTCTATCCGGCGGTGCTGCGCCGGTTCGCCGAGGGCGACCGCACGCCCGTTTTTCTTTAAGCGTCTTTCTGTAAGCACGCTCACGCCGAAATGCGCCGCATCCGCTTGCGAGCGGCCGTCGCTTCGCGCATGACAGGCGTATGGACACGACCCCGGATACGGCCCCGCGCGGGCGCATGATCGCCCCCGACCTGATCCGGGCCGTGGCGCTGATCGGCATGGCGATCTTCCACCTGACCTACGATCTCGAGAATTTCGGCTTTGTGCCACGTGGCACGGTGTTTCACCCCGCCTTCCTCGATTTCGCCCGCGTGGTCGCCAGCACCTTCATCTTCATGGCCGGCGCCAGCCTCGTGCTCGCCCATCGCCACGGCTTCCGCGCCGCCCCGTTCTGGAAGCGGATCGGCAAGGTGGTGGTTGCCGCCGGGCTGGTGAGTGCCGCGACCTATGTGATGATGCCGGAATACTTCATCTATTACGGCATCCTGCATTCCATCGCGGTCAGTTCGCTGATCGGCGCCGCGCTTCTGTTCCTGCCGTGGATCTTGCTGGCGGCACTTGGCGTGATCGCGGTCTGGGTGCATCTGAACTACGCCTTCGAGATCTTCAATCACCCGTGGCTGTGGTGGCTGGGGCTGTCGACGAAGTGGCGCCCCTCGATGGATTTCGAGCCGGTCTTCCCGTGGATCGGACCGTTCCTGATCGGCATGGGCGCGGCGAAGCTGCTCGACCGTCTGGGCTATTGGAAACGCGCCGCGCGTTACCGGCCCGATCAGACGCGCGGGGTGATGAAAGTCGCGCTGTTTGCGGGGCGTCACACCCTGCCGATCTACCTGATCCACCAGCCGGTGCTCTACGGGCTGACCTGGGCCGCGTTCCTCCTGCAGCACTGAAACTGGCGCTTCTGCCACGCAAACCGGGCCGTAACACGCGCCGCCCTTCCCTTTTGCCCCATGAAGGTCTAGGGAATTTGCACCTGCGCGGGATGAGCCCGCACCGAATTGAAAGCGCGATATGCAGACCATCACCACGACCGAGGCCCTCGCGGCCTTCTGCGAAAAGGCCAAGCAAGAGCCCTACGTCACCGTCGACACCGAATTCCTGCGCGAGCGGACCTACTGGTCCAAGCTGTGCCTCGTGCAGATGGCGCTCCCCAATCATGGCGAGACCGAAGGCGAGGCCGTTCTGGTCGACCCGCTGTCCGACGATCTCTCGCTCGAGCCGCTCTACGAACTTTACCGCCACAAGGAGACCGTGAAGGTCTTCCACGCGGCCCGGCAGGATCTGGAGATTTTCTTCACCGACGCGCAGGTCTTCCCCGATCCGCTGTTCGACACGCAGATCGCCGCGATGGTCTGCGGCTTCGGCGAGCAGGTGGGCTACGAGACGCTGGTGCGCAAGATCGCCAAGCAATCGCTCGACAAATCCTCGCGCTTCACCGACTGGTCGCGCCGTCCGCTGACCGAGGCACAGAAGAAATACGCCATCGCCGATGTGACCCATCTGCGCGTGATCTACGAATTCCTCGACGAACAGCTGAAGAAAACCGGCCGCGATGCCTGGGTCGAAGAGGAAGAGGCGGTTCTGCTGAACCCCGAGACCTATATCAACCGCCCCGAAGAGGCGTGGAAGCGCGTGAAGACGCGGACCAATTCGGGCCGCTTCCTCGCCATCGTGCGCGAGCTGGCGCAGTTCCGTGAAGGCTATGCCCAAAACCGAAACATCCCGCGGAGCCGTATCTTCAAGGATGACGCGCTGCTGGAGCTGGCCTCGACTAAGCCCTCTTCGATCGAAGAGCTGGGCAAGTCGCGACTGCTGCTGCGCGAGGCCCGCAAGGGCGAGATCGCCGAGGGCATTCTGACGGCGGTGCGCGAAGGGCTTGAGATGCCCAACGAGAAGCTGCCCCGCCCCGACAATCAGGCCCAGCAATTGCAGGTCGACACCGCGCTCGGCGATCTGCTGCGGGTGCTGCTGAAAGCGAAATCGCAGCAGGCAGGCGTCGCCGCGAAGCTGATCGCGACGTCCTCCGATCTGGATCGCATCGCCGCTGGCAAGCGCGACGTCGCCGCCCTGCAGGGCTGGCGTGCGGAGGTCTTCGGCACTGACGCCCTGCGTCTGGCCAAGGGCGAAGTGGCGCTGACCGCCGATAGCGGCGCGGTGAAGCTGATCGACGTGTGAGGTCACCGGAGGGCTGCGCCTGACCGCCGGGTGGGCGCCTCCTTCTTTGGTGGTCTTCGCTTTATCCCTGAAAGTTTCGGACGCGTTCAGTGCGCGCGCTGACACCCCACAAGCGCCCGCCCGAGGGGGCGGTCGGGCGCTGCCCGGGCCGCTGTCGCGGCTGATCCGGGCAAGGCGACAAGAAAAAGGCCCGGGGTCTCCCGAGCCTCATCTCAATCAACTGAAGTGACGATCAGCGCGCGACGGACCGCGCGTTGGAAACGCCCTGCACCACGATCTTGCGCACGCCCTGCAGCTTGTAAGTGCTCAGGAACGCAGCCGCCGAGACCTCGCGCGACTGCGGGGTCATCACACGGCGCGCATCGGGGCTTTCAGCGGGCGGCGGCGAGACCATGAAGACATAGGTCACCGTGCCGTTCTCATCCGGCGCACCGCCATTCAGCGGGACCAGATCGGTATCCCAATAGCCCTGCGTCGGCGGCAGGCCCATCGCGGTGATGATCGCACCCGAGGGGATCTTCTCGACCGAGAGCGAGGAAACCTGCGACACCTGCTGCTGGTTCGGCTTGCCGACCTTCACGGGGTAGCCGCCGCGCGGCGTGAGTGTTTCCACCGGTGCAGCCGTGTCGCGCCCGAACCAGTTGAACGGGTTGAGCTTGCTGTCACGGATTGTGCCGCAGCCTGCGGTGGTGAGCGTCAGGGCAAGTGCCGCGATCAGGGCTTTGTTCATGATGGCTCCGATACTGTCCCGGGTCTGGACCCGGATTTGTGGTAGCCCATTGTAGCGCTTTTGAAAAGCCGCGTCTGGACCCTCGGGCGCGAACCCGTTACCCAATAGGCAATTCCCTGTCCGTAGGAGCGAGTAACCATGGCGCGCGAAGCCTTTGAAGAGATTGCCGAGACCTTCGAATTTCTCGACGATTGGGAGGACCGCTACCGTCACGTGATCGAGCTGGGCCGCGAATTGCCGCCCCTGGACGACGCTGTGAAGGTGCCCGCGACCAAGGTGGAGGGCTGTGCGAGCCAGGTCTGGCTGCTGCCCCGGATCGAGGGGACCGGCCCGCAGGCGACATTCGATTTTCAGGGCGAGAGCGATGCGATGATCGTGCAGGGCCTGATCGCGATCCTGCACGCGCTCTATTCCGGGCTGACGGTCGAGGACGTCCTGAAGGTGGACGCACCCGCCGAGCTGGGTCGTCTGGGCCTGAACGACCATCTCTCGGCGCAGCGCTCGAACGGGTTGCGTGCGATGGTGGAGCGGATTCGCAAGCTGGCCGGTGAAGCCGTGGGGGCGTAAGGCCCTAGATTTTCCACTTAGCGACAGAGGGACGCGCCCGAGCCTCGGGTGGGCGCGTTGCAACGCATGTGGCTGGGCGATTTATCTCGCAAGCCCGCACGACCTCTATACCCGCGCCGACATCGCCAATGCGCCCTCCCGGGGGGAGGGTCGGGCGCGGCCCGGGGCTGGTCGCCCCGAGCCAGTCACCCCAAACGAAAACGGCCGGTCCCTCGACCGGCCGTTTCCAATTTCCCTGCCCTGCAGATCAGTCGATCAGCGGCAGCAGCTGGTTCACCGAGTCCTTGGCGTCGCCATAGAACATCCGGGTGTTCTCTTTGTAGAACAGCGGGTTCTCGATGCCCGAATAACCGGTGCCCTGACCGCGCTTCGAGACGAAGACCTGCTTGGCCCTCCACACTTCCAGAACCGGCATGCCGGCGATCGGCGAGTTCGGATCTTCCTGTGCGGCAGGGTTCACGATGTCGTTCGAGCCGATGACGATCACCACGTCGGTATCGGGGAAGTCCTCGTTGATCTCGTCCATTTCCAGAACGATGTCGTAAGGCACCTTCGCCTCGGCCAGCAGCACGTTCATGTGGCCCGGCAGACGGCCCGCGACCGGGTGGATCGCGAAGCGCACTTCCTTGCCCTGGCTGCGCAGCTTGCGGGTCAGTTCCGACACCGCCTGCTGAGCCTGCGCCACCGCCATGCCGTAGCCCGGCACGATGATCACGCTATCGGCGTCGCGCAGAGCCGAAGCCACGCCGTCGGCGTCGATCGCGATCTGCTCGCCCTCGACTTCCATCGCGGGACCGGAGGTGCCGCCGAAGCCGCCGAGGATAACGCTGATGAACGAGCGGTTCATCGCCTTACACATGATGTAGGACAGGATCGCACCCGAAGAGCCGACCAGCGCGCCGACCACGATCAGAAGATCGTTGCCCAGCGAGAAGCCGATTGCCGCCGCGGCCCAGCCCGAATAGGAGTTCAGCATCGACACCACGACCGGCATATCGGCGCCGCCGATACCCATGATCAGGTGATAGCCGATGAAGAAGGCCAGAAGCGTCATCGCGATCAGCGCCCAAGCGCCTGCCCCGTTGATGAACAGGATCAGCAGGATCACCGAGAGGATCGCGGCTGCGGCGTTGAGCATATGCCCGCCCGGCAGCTTGGTGGCCTTCGAGGTCACCTTGCCTGCAAGCTTGCCGAAGGCGACAACCGAACCGGTGAAGGTCACGGCCCCGATGAACACGCCGAGGAACAGCTCGACGCGCAGGATCGACAGCTCGACCGGCGTCTTATGCGCGATCAGAGCGGCGAAGCCCTTCAGCGCGTGCTGTTCTTCCACGCCCATCGCGCCGACGCGCGCCATCTCGATATACGCGTTGTAGCCCACGAAGACGGCGGCGAGGCCGACCAGCGAGTGCATCGCGGCCACAAGCTGCGGCATTTCCGTCATCTGCACCCGGTTCGCGACGAACCAGCCGATGATGCCACCGGCCGCGATCAGGATGACCGAGAGAAGCCAGAGGCCCGAACCTGGGCCGATCAGCGTCGCCAGAACCGCAAGGCCCATGCCGACGATGCCATACCACACGGCCCGTTTCGCGCTTTCCTGCCCCGAAAGGCCGCCCAGCGAGAGGATGAAGAGAACTGCCGCGACGACATAGGCGGCGGTCGAGAATCCGTTTTCCATTACGCTCTCCCCCTCTTACGACTTCTGGAACATGGCGAGCATGCGCCGGGTGACCATGAAGCCACCGAAGATGTTGATCCCGGCCATGAACACCGACAGCGCAGCAAGCAGGATCACGAGCCACGAGCCCGATCCGATCTGCAACAGCGCGCCGAGGATGATGATCGACGAGATCGCATTGGTCACAGCCATCAGCGGCGTGTGCAGCGAGTGCGAGACGTTCCAGATCACCTGGAAGCCCACGAAACAGCTGAGCACGAAGACGATGAAGTGCTGCATGAAGCTGGCCGGTGCGACGAGGCCCACGCCCAGAAGCACGATCGCGCCCACGGCGAGCAGCGTCACCTGATTGCGGGTCTGCTTCTTGAACGCAGCGACCTCATTGGCGCGCTTTTCCTCCGGCGTCAGCTCCTTGGCCTTTTCCTTCGGCTTCTGCGCCGCAATCGCGGCCACCTTGGGTTTCGGCGGCGGGAAGGTGATCTCGCCCTGATAGGCCACGGTCGCGCCGCGGATCACGTCGTCTTCCATGTCATGAACGACGACGCCGTCCTTCTCGGGCGTCAGGTCCGTCATCATGTGACGAATGTTGGTCGAGTAGAGCGCGGAGCTCTGCGTCGCCATGCGGCTCGGGAAATCGGTATAGCCGACGATGGTCACGCCATTGTCGCTCACGATCTTCTGGTCCGGCACGGTCAGTTCGCAGTTGCCACCGCGCTCGGCGGCGAGGTCCACGATCACCGAGCCCGGCTTCATCGCCTCGACCATGTCCTTGGTCCAGAGCACCGGGGCGTCGCGACCCGGGATCAGCGCGGTGGTGATGACGATGTCGATATCGGGCGCCAGTTCGCGGAATTTGGCAAGCTGGGCTTCACGGAACTCCGGCGAGGACGGCGCAGCGTAGCCGCCCGTCTCCGCGCCGTCTTTCGCGGCCTCCTCAAAGTCGAGATAGACGAACTCGGCGCCCATCGACTCGATCTGCTCGGCCACTTCGGGACGCACGTCAAACGCGTAGGTGATCGCACCCAGCGAGGTCGAAGCGCCGATCGCGGCGAGACCCGCGACGCCTGCGCCCACCACGAGCACTTTCGCCGGCGGAACCTTACCCGCCGCCGTCACCTGACCGGTGAAGAAGCGGCCGAAATTGTTGCCTGCCTCGAGCACCGCACGGTAGCCCGCGATATTGGCCATCGACGACAGCGCATCCATCTTCTGCGCGCGCGAAATCCGCGGGACCATGTCCATCGCGATCACATTCGCACCGGTCTTCTCGGCGGCTTTCAGAAGCTCTTCGTTCTGGGCCGGGTAGAAGAACGAGATCAGGGTCTGGCCGGGCTTGAGGCGCTTGACCTCCGTGTCGCTCGGCGGACGCACCTTGATGACGAAATCCACCTCTTTGAACAGCGCGGCGGCGGTCTTGATGACGGTCACATTCGCGGCCTCGTAAGCCTCGTCTGTGAAGCCGGCACGGACGCCTGCCCCGGTCTCGATGAAGCACTCATGACCCAGCTTTTGCAGCTGCAAAGCCGAGTCGGGCGTCATGGCGACCCGCGCCTCGCCCTCGAAAATCTCCTTTGGAGCTCCGATTTTCACTCTAACTCCCCCTTGGATAGCGGTGCGTTTAGCCGATGGCCTGCGCACCCGGAATCTTGCGTCGTACTCCTTAGCATCGCGCAATAATGTTTCACAAGCACCGATGGGCCGTAAAACCTTGTTAATCGGTCACGGCGCGCCTCACCGGTTCGTGTATACCATTGAATACCGAACTTTTGGGTGATTTATGGTTTAATATCCGAGCGTTAGGTCGTCCATTTTGCGCTGCGACCCGATTGCACCGTCACCAGCTTTTTTGACGGGCGCAGCACTTTGCCGCGGCCCGATCAGAGCCAGCGGCGGGTCCGGGCGCGGTAGGCGGTGTAAGCGTCGCCGAAATGCGCGGCGATCCGGGCTTCTTCGCCGAGAATGTAGCGCTGCGTGATGAACCACATGAAGACCGGCACCAGCAGAAGCCCCAAAGGTGCGTGCCAGATCAGCGCCAGCCCCGCCAGCACAAGCGCGTCGCCGAGATAAATCGGGTTGCGCGACAGCGCGAAGACGCCGGAGGTCACGAGGTCGGACGGGTCACGGCGCGGAATGAAGGTGGTGCGGTGAAGCAGCATCTGCCCCACCGCGACCAGCATGAGCGCAAGTCCCAGCGCGATCGCGATCATCCCGAACGCGCGATCATAGCGAAACGGCATCGGCACGACCTGCCCCAGCGCCCAGACCAGAGCCGCGAAGAGCACAAGCCAGAGCGGCGGAATGTCGATCTCGCGCAGAGGGTTCATCGCGCTGCTTACAGTTTGTAGACGGTGAGTTCAGGCAGATCGGTCAGCGGCACCTCGAGCAGGCGCAGCGCCGGCAGCGACACTTCCGAGCCCGAGCCAGCCGCCTTGCCCGACGGGATCAGCGTGACCTTCGCGGATTTGCCGGTCTTCGGGTCTTCGATCCGGCCGGGGGTCTCGCTTTTCACCAGCCCGGTCTTCACCCAGAAGCCCGGATCGGCCGGATCGCCAAGGCTCGCGATTGTGGTGCCAAGCTTGGTCTCGCCGCCCATGGGTTTCTTCGCCGCCTCTGCGCGCTGCTCCGCGGTGGTGGTATCAAGGGAATCGGCGGTTTTCGCACTCGGTTTCGGGATCGGGGCCGCGACCGGAGCGGCGGCGTCGGGGGCTGCCGTGGTCGCCGGACCCGAGGCGTTTGGGCCGTTGAGTCCCAGCGTGGCGCAGCCCGCCATCGGCATCATCAGCGTGAGCGCCAAGATCGGGCGGGAGAGGGGTTTGCGCATTCGAAATCTCCTTAAAATTTCGTCGAGCCTATGCGCAGTCCGAGGCGACTGCCACCCCCCGCTCTGCGCCCTGCCCGCACGTGATCCACGCGACGACCCTTGCCGCCCCGCCCGCCGCGCCTTACTTTCCGAACCATGGATAACACGCCCCTCATCGACCCCTTCGCCCGCCCTATCGACTACTTGCGGGTGTCGGTCACCGACCGCTGCGATTTTCGCTGCACCTATTGCATGGCCGAACACATGCAGTTCCTGCCGAAAAAGGAACTGCTCACGCTCGAAGAACTGGACCGGCTCTGCTCGACCTTCATCCGCCTCGGCGTGAAGAAGCTGCGCATCACCGGGGGCGAGCCGCTGGTGCGGCGTGATATCATGACCTTCTTCCGCTCCATCTCGCGGCATCTGGAGACCGGCGATCTGCGCGAGCTGACGCTGACCACCAACGGTTCGCAGCTTGCGAAATTCGCCGATGATCTCGCGGCACTGGGCATGAAGCGGATCAACGTCTCGCTCGATACGCTCGATGCCGACAAATTCGCGAAGATCACGCGCTGGGGACGGCTCGAACAGGTGCTCAAAGGTCTGGAGGCCGCGAAACGCGCGGGTCTCAAGGTCAAGATCAACACCGTCGCGCTGAAGGGCTTCAACGAGGACGAGCTGTTCACCCTGATCGACTGGTGCGCGGCGGAGGGCTTCGATCTGACCTTTATCGAAGTGATGCCGATGGGCGAGATGGGCGACGATCTGCGGCTCGATCAATACTGGCCGCTCTCGGATGTGCGCAAGGCGATGGCCGAGCGGTTCACCCTGACCGATCTGGCGGAATCGACCGGTGGGCCTGCGCGCTACGTGCGGCTCGAGGAAAGCGGCCAGAAGATCGGCTTCATCACGCCGCTCACGCATAATTTCTGCGAGAACTGCAACCGTGTGCGGGTGACCTGCACGGGCGAGCTGTTCATGTGCCTGGGTCAGGAGGACAACGCCGATCTGCGCGCGCCCCTGCGAGCCAACGAGGACGACGCGGCGCTGGAAGCCGCGATCCGCGAGGCGATCTCGCGCAAGCCCAAAGGCCATGATTTCGACTATTCGCGCCAGACCGTCTCGGGTCAGATGTCGCGCCACATGAGCCATACCGGCGGCTGAGCCTCACCGGACCTGCGTCCGCTACGCGCGCGGCGCAGGTCTCGGGCAACTCACGCGAATTTGGTGGCGCTGCCCACCTCCGGGGTGACTCAAATCAATGCGCAGCGCCAGACCCTCTGGCAGGCTCCCGACAAAGAAAGGGAGCCAAACCAATGTATTCCAACATTCTCGTGCCCGTCGCCTTCGACGAAGACCACAACCCCGATGCCGCGCTCAATGTCGCGCGGGCGCTGGCAGGCGACGGGGCGCGCATCACCTTGCTCCATGTGATGGAAGACGTCCCCGCCTATGCGATCAATTACATGCCCGAGGGCTATGCCGAAGAATTGCGCAAGACGCTGGAGCAAGACCTCGCCACGCGCGCGGCGGAGTTCGACGCGGGCGCCTGGGCGATCGTCGAAGGTCAGCCCGGCCATGAAATCCTCGACTACGCCGAACATATCGGGGCCGATTGCATCGTGATCGCGTCGCACCGCCCGGGCTTTGGCGATTACCTGATCGGCTCGACCGCCTCGCGCGTCGTGCGCCATGCGAAATGCGCGGTTATGGTCATGCGCTGAGGCTCACGCTGGGGGCAGACGCGCCTCGATCATGCCGACGAACCAGCTTGCGCCCGCAGGCAGGATCGCGTCGTTGAAATCGTATTCCGCGTGATGAAGCGGCGCGCTGGGGCCATTGCCGATGAAGCCATAGGCCCCTGAGCGCACCTCCAGCATATAGGCGAAATCCTCCGCCCCCATCATCGGGTCGACGCTGCGATCGCAGGCCCCCGCCACGGCTTCGGCCACCTGCGCTGCGACCTCGGCCGCCGCCGCATCGTTACGCGTGACGGGATAGCCGCGCCGGTAGTCGACCTCTGCCGTCGCCTCATGGGTCGCGGCAACGCCCTGCGCAATCTCGCGCAGGCGGCGCTCGGCCAGATCGCGGGTCTCGGCGCTCATCGTGCGCACCGTCCCGCCAAGGCTCACCGAATTGCCGATCACGTTGAGCGCTTTCGAGTCCGTCTCCAGCGTCGTGACCGACAGAACGATCTCCTCCAGCGGATCGGTCGCGCGGGACACGATGCTTTGCAGCGCGAGGATCAGATGTGCGGAGATCGGCACCGGGTCGATCACTTCCTGAGGTTTCGCGGCATGGCCGCCCTTGCCGGTCACCACGATGTCGAAGAAATCCGCCGCCGCCATCATCGCGTCAGGCCGGATGCCGAAGCTGCCCGGTTCCATCCCCGGCATGTTATGCAGCGCGTAGACCTCCTCGATGCCGAAGCGCTCCATCAGACCGTCCTCGATCATCGCCTTGGCCCCGGCCCCGCCCTCTTCGGCGGGCTGGAAGATCACCACGGCGCGGCCCGCGAAAGCCCGCGTCTCGCAGAGATATTTCGCCGCCGCGAGCAGGGTGGACGTGTGCCCGTCATGGCCGCAGGCATGCATCTTGCCCTCGATCTCGGAGGCATGTTCGGCACCGGTTTTCTCCCGGATCGGCAGCGCATCCATGTCGGCGCGCAGCCCGACACATCGCAGCCCGCCTTGGCGCGTGCCCTGCCCTTCGATCACGCCGACGACGCCCGTGCGCCCGATCCCCTCGACCACCTCATCGCAGCCGAATTCACGCAGCAGCTCGGCCACGCGGCCGGAGGTGCGCGGCAGATCGTAAAGCAGTTCGGGATTGCGGTGAAAATCGTGCCGCCATGCGGTGGCTTCCGCGTGCATCTCGGCAAAACGGTTCTTGATCGGCATGCTCGCTCCTTGGTTGGCGCTACCCTGCCTTGTGGCGCGCACGGGTGCAAGCCGCGCTCAGCGGAAGGCCATCGGCAAGGAGAAGCTATAGCTGGGGTTACCCAAGCCTTGCGGCGCTGCGGGGAAACGACCCGCCCGGCGCACGGCGTCGAGCGCCGCCCGGTCGAGCGCGGCATTGCCCGAGCTTTGCGCCACCGACGCGCCGATGAGCCGCCCGTCGCGCGCGATATTCAACGCAACGACCACGCGTCCCGCGCCTGCCCCGGAGGGCGTTTGCTTGGCGCGTTCGATCCGGGCGCGGATTTCTCCGCCCCACGATCCCATCAGCGACCGGATCTGCCCCGCCGAGAGCGTCGCCGCCGGGGCCGCGCGCCGGTCGCCCGCCGCCCCTTTGTCGCCCTGCCCCTTCGCCTGCTGCTTGGGCTGGGCGGGGGCGGGCTGCGAGGCCTGTTTCTTCGCGGGCGCTTTGGGCTTCGGCTTCGCCGGTTTCGGCGCAGGCGGCGTGGGCTTGGCCTCGGGCCGCGGCATGTCGGGCGGCGCGGGCTCGGCCTGTTCAGGCAGCGCCGCGTCGGGCGCAGGTGGCGCGGTCAGCGTGGGAGCTGCGGCAGTCTGCGGCGCGGTTTCCGGCGGCTCGGTCGGGGTTTCAGGCGCTTCGGGCGTGGTTGGAGCCTCAGGCTGCGTCGCCGCCACCTCCGTCTCGACCTCGGGCGGGCGCTCCCACTCGGCCACCCGCGCGGCCATGGACGGCGAAGACGGCGCAAGCGAGACGAGCGCGTCGCCCCCGTCGCCCGCCGATTGCGCCCCGCCCTCAGGCGCAGGCTCCCAGACCATCAGCACGCCCGCATGGACCGCCAAAGCCGCGCCGAGCGCGCCCGCGAAAGCCAGCCCGCGCAGCGTCATTTGCCCCGCACCACGAGTTTGAGATCGGTGAAACCGAGACCCGCCAGCTGCGGCATCAGCTTGGCCAGCGCGTCGCCGGGAAGCTTCCCATCCGCGCGCAGGGTCAGGCTGTCGGCGCAATCGCCGCAGTCCGCGCGCGCATCCTGCGCAGCCGCCCCCAGCGCCGCAATCGCCGCATCGCCGCGCGCCTCTCCATAGGCAATCTCGCCCTTGGAATTCGCAAACAGGACCAGCGCGCCGGGATCGGTCTTGCCCTCGCCCGCTGCCTCGGGCGGGGTGACTTCGAAGGGCGTCGGCTGGGCCAGCGTCGCAGCCAGCAGGAAGAAGATCAGCAGCAGAAAGACCACGTTGATCATCGGCAAAAGCGGCTCGGGAAGGCTGCGCCGCGGCGGATCGGAGAAAAGCCTCATGGCACCAGCACCAGATTGCTCAGCCCCGCGCCGCGCAACGCCTCAATCACCTGCGTCAACGCGCTCAGATCGCCCTCTTTCGGACGTAGCACGACCGGATCGGAGGGTTGGTCCATCAGCGGCTGCAGCGCGCCTGCCAGATCGGAGAGCGCGACCGTCTGCCCGTTCAGACTGACCGTACCGCCTTCGCCCACGTCGACCAGACGCGGCGGCCCGGACCATTCCGCGCCAGACGTGCCGCCACCCAAGGTCAGGTCCAGCGTGCGCTCCACCCCAAAGCGCGAGGCGAGCATGAAGAACACCAGAAGCAGGAAGACCACGTCGATCATCGGCGTCAGCGCCGGGCGACGGCGGGGGCGCGGTTGACCGAAGGCGAACATCGCGCGCGCCTCACTCGGCGGCGGCGCGGGGCCGCTCGGTGAGCGTGGCGGGCGCGCGGGCGAAGATGCGGGTCGCGGCGTCTTCCATATCGTGGCGCAGGCGGTCCACCACCGCGTCAAACCCCGACAGCGCGATCTGCGCCGGGATCGCCACCGCCATGCCCGCCGCCGTCGTCAGAAGCGCCTCCCAGATGCCGCCTGCAAGCGTCGCCGGATCGGCCTGAACGCCCGCCTCCTGCAACGCGCGGAAAGCCGCGATCATCCCCGCGACCGTGCCCAGAAGTCCCAGAAGCGGGCCGATCACCACGGCCAGTTCCAGCGCCCGCAACCCCGAGCGTGCCCGCGCCAGCAGATCGCGCGCGACGCGCCCCGTTTCGGCCTCGGCCCCGGCCCGATCGAGCTGCGGATCGCGCAGGCTCGCCATCGCGGCACGGGCCAGCTGCGCGCGCAACGAGCGCCGCCCGGCCAGAGCCGCCTCGGCCCCGTCGGGATCGCCTGCCGCCCAGGCCGCAATCGCCGCCTGGCTATGCGCCCCGCCCGACCACGCGCCAGCGGCCAGCAAATCCCAGATTTTCCAGAAAATCACCGCGAGCGAGATCACGGACAGCGCCGCAATCGCCCACATCGCCGGACCGCCCAGCACGAGCGCATCGAACATGCGCCCCGGAAGAGCTCCGGAAATCTGAGCGGTAGCTTCCATCGCGCCCTCCAATGCACGCCCACAGGCGCGGTGAGGTGGTGCCGGCGGAGGGACTCGAACCCCCGACCCCCTGATTACAAATCAGACGCTCTACCAACTGAGCTACGCCGGCGTGACGGGCCCGCAATAGCGCGGCTGGGAAATTCGCGCAAGACGCCGCTCAGCGGGAACGGGCAAGATCGGCGCGGGCTTGATCTGCGCGGGCGAGGATCGCGACCGCGACAAGGCCCACCGCGCAGACCAGCAGTGCGGCGGGCGAGGCATCGCCGAGGTTCTCGAGGCTCGCTTTTTCCTGCGTGCGCGTGGCCAGCGTCTCGAAATTGAACGGGCGCAGCAGCAGCGTCGCGGGCAGCTCCTTCACGCAGTCCACGAAAACCAGAAGCAGCGCCGAGCCGACCGAGCCGCGCATCAGTGGCAAGTAGAGGCTGCGCAGGACGCCGCCCGGCGTACGCCCCAGCGAACGCGCGGCCATCGGCAGCGAGGGCGGCACGCGCCCGAAGGCGGCGTCGCTCGCCCCTTGGGCAATGGCGAAGAATCGCACCACATAGGCGAGGATGATCGCGAAGGCCGACCCCGTCAGCAGCAGCCCGGGATCGTGGCCGGTGATCGCCAGCACGGTGTCGGCCAGCATGTGATCGAGACCGGCGAGCGGGATCAGGATGCCGACCGCCAGCACCGCCCCCGGCGCGGCATAGCCCAGCGTCGTCAGCGGAAGTACCGCGCGCGGCAGGCGCTGTCCCGAAAGGCGCACCCCGTAGACCATGAACAGCGCCAGCGTCACCGTGATCGTAGCGGCTGCCCCTCCGGTCAGGATCGTGTGCCACAGCGCGAGCCCAAGGCCCCGGCCGAACCACGCCTCGGGATTGGCGAGCGCATGACCACCCATCACCGCGACCGGCAGCACGAAGCCCAAAGCCACCGGGAGCACGCAGGCCAGCGTCGCCACCCAGCCAGCCGCACCTTTCAGGCGTTGTGGCTGCACCGGGCGCGCCTGACGCGCGCTTTGGTAATAATGGACGCGGCGGCGGGAGAGCTTCTCGAGCATAAGAAGCGCGAGGACGATCCCGAGGATCACCAGCGCGAGCTGCGCCGCCCCGCCCGCATTGCCGCCCGACAGCCATGTCGAGAATATGCCCGTGGTTAGGGTCTGCACGCCGAAATGATCGACGACACCGAAATCCGCCACCGTCTCCATCATCGCGATCGCGGCGCCCGCGGCGATGGCGGGACGCGCGAGCGGCAGGCCCACGCGCCAGACCATCCCCCACGGCCCGGTGCCGAGGGCGCGGGCGACCTCGTAGCTGGCGCCGGATTGCTCGCGCAGGGCCGCGCGGGTGATCAGGTAGATATAGGGGTAAAGCGCGGCCGAGAGCACGACCACCGCCGCCTCGCGCGAGCGGATCTCGGGGAACCAGTAGTCACGCGCCGAGGCCCAGCCGAAAGCGCCGCGCATCGCGGTCTGCACCGGGCCGGAATAGTCGAGAAAATCGGTGAGGGCGTAAGCGCCGACATAAGCCGGGATCGCGAGCGGCAGAAGCAGCAGCCATTGCAATATGCGATGCCCCGGGAAGCGATACATCACGACAAGCCACGCAGCCCCTGCCCCGACAGCTGACGCCAGAAGCCCCACGCCGCCCGTCAGCACCGCCGTATTGATCAGGTAACGCGGCAGCACCGTCGCGATCAGATGCGGCCAGACATTGTCGCGCGGATCGAGCGCCATCCACCCGACAGCCAGGATCGGCGCCAACACCAGCACCGCGATCACCACGGCCCCGAGCGACCACAGCCCACCCGCCGCACGCAAGCGTCCGCGCAGGGCAGGCGCAGGGGGGATAGAGAGGGATTGGATGGATTTGGGCACGGGCTTTCCCGATCAGTTTTGTCGGAATTGTCTCGCCCCTCCTACCCCGAAACACATTTGCCTGTCCAGAACGGAGCGGCTAGAGTGAGCGGCAACAATAAGGGCTTGACCAGCCAGACGATATTGAGGCGCGCAGAATGAAAGTCGTTTTCCATCTCGGAGCGCATTCGACCGATGAAGATCGCATCGTGGGCGCGCTTTCGAGCAACGAGCGGCTCCTCGAGTCTCACCGCATCGCCGTGCCCGCGCCCCGCAGCTATCGGATGGTGCTGCGCGATGCGCTGGTCTCGCTGAAAGGCGGCCCTGCGCCGCAGGATGTGCAGGACGCGATCATCGAGGCGAGCACCGAGGCGCCGGTGCTGGATCGGCTAGTGTTCAGCCACGCGTTTTTCCTGTGCATCCCCGAGCGGGTGATCACCAAGCGCGGCTTCTACGCGATGGCGCCGGGCAAGCTCGCGCCGCTCGCGAACCTCTTTCCCGATGCGGAGACTGAGTTCCATCTCGCGCTGATCAACCCCGCGAGCCTGATCCCCCAACTGGTCGCCCGGCTGCCCAAGCGCAGTTACGAGCAGATCATGGAAGGGCACGACCCGCGCGAGCTGCGCTGGGAGCCGCTGATCCGTCAGATGGTGGAAGCCGCGGGCGGGCGGCGTTTCGTGATCTGGTGTAACGAGGATTTGCCGCTGATCTGGCCCGAGGTACTGCGGTCGGTCGGCGGGCTGCCGGAGGATCAGGCGCTCAAGGGCGACATGATGGTGCTGCGTCAGATCATGCCCGAGGAGGGGATTGAACGGCTGCGCAGCTATTTCGCCGCGAACCCGCCGAAATCGGTTCTGCACCGGCGCAAGATCGTGGCGGCCTTCCTCGACAAATACGCCCAGCCCGAGGCGCTCGAGATCGAGGCACCGCTGCCGGGATGGACCGATGAGCTGGTCGACGAGATCACCGCGCAATACGATGCCGACGTCGCTGCGATCGCGCGGATGCCCGGTGTGGAATTCATCGCCCCCTAAGCAAAGGGCGCGGTTCGCGCCGGATCATCGCCCGGCGCGCAGTGCCGGCGCGCAATGGCGCTCAGCCCATCCCCAGCGCGGATTTGTAGAGGTCGAGAATCGCCTCTTCCTCGGCCACGTCATCCTTGTCGCGTTTGCGCAGGGCGACGATCTTCTTGAGCACCTTGGTGTCGTAGCCGCGGGCCTTGGCCTCGGACATGATGTCCTTCTGCTGCTCGGCGATGTCTTTCTTCTCGGCTTCGAGGCTCTCGAACTGCTCAACAAACTGGCGCAGCTCATCGGCGGTGACATTGTAGGCGGCATCGTTGGGCATGGGCCTCTCCTGCTTGCGAACGGGGGTCGGCGCTCTGACTAGCCTGAGCGTCTGCGCGCATCAAGAGGCGGCGCGCGCGGATCGGCGGGTTATGCAAGGACGCCCGCCCCTCCCGCTTCTTCCCGCAAGATCGCGGGTGCCCGCGTTTTTCTTGCCATACCCCCCGCGACGGGCTAGGCAGGCGCGCGCAACTTTCGGAGGCCGCAATGGAAAATCTGATCTGGGCAGGGGCCGTCGTCTCGGTGATCGGGCTGTTCGGCATCCTCTATTGCATCGTCAAAGTGGCCAGCGCCAAACGCGCCGGCCTGCCCGATGAAGAGCTGCGCGCTCGGCTGCAAAAAATCATCGCGATCAATATGGGCGCGCTGTTCGTGTCGGTGATCGGGCTGATGATGGTGGTGCTGGGCATCTTCCTCGGCTGAGGCGGCCCTGCCCCTTCAAGCACGTCCCCTCACGCGTCGTCGAGATCGGCGAAGCATTTGCCGTTGCGGATCAGCACATCCCAGAGCGTGACCGGCTCGGGCGCGCCCTCTTCGGCCAGCTCGCGCAGCAGCTTGCGCGTCCCAAGAAGGCCCGCGCGGTCGGCGGCGAACATCACGCCGCCCATCTGCGGTGCGAAGCCCAGCACATGGCGCGCCGCGACGTCGATATCGCCCGCCCGATGCGCCTGCGCGTGCTGCAAGAGCCCCGCGCCGCAATTGGCAAGCTCGGCCAGAATCCGGGCGCGGATGCGCGCATTGGACAGACGGCGCGGCACGATTCCGGCCTCGTCGCGCAAAGCCGTGAGCGCCTCGGCCTGATCGGGCACCGGGCGCGGCGTGCCCTCGGACCAATCGTAAAAGCCCTGTCGCCGCGCGCCGGTCGCAGCGGCATCGAGCGCGAGCAGGCTGAGAAGCGGGCCGAACGGGCGATGCAGCCGCACGAAATCCTCCAGCACGGCGTCGACGCCCAGCCGGTCGGCCAGCTCCAGGGGCGGGCGTGTGCCGCCTGCCTCGCGGATCGCCGCATCGACCTGCGCGACCGAAGCCCCGGCCAGCACCGCGCGCTCTGCCGCGGCGATATAGGCGACGCGCAGATGATCGGCGATGCCGCCCGCGCCCGGGCCACTGCGCAATACCTGCGCCCCACCCTGCCGGAGCAGCCCAGCCATCGCGTAGAGATCGGCAGGCAGCGCGCCCTCGGGCGGCACGAGCTCACACAGATCGCCGGTGCAGCGCAGCCCGAAGTCCTCCGCGCCGTCAGCCAGATCATCGGCGTTGCGCGCGCTCAGCGGCGCGGGCGGGAAATTTCCTTTGCCCGAGGCGATCAGCGCATCCGAGCCCGACAGCCCCTCGCGGGTCATCGCCGCGCCAAGCCGCGCCCAATCGGCCTCGCGAATGTCGGGTGACAGAGCGCCGGACTGCACCGCGATCTCCTGCTTGCGCGCGATATCGGCAAAAGCCGTCTCGATCGCGGCGGGGTCGCTTGCGCCGAACACGACTTCGTGCCCGGCGGCAAGCAAGCCTCCGGCCATCGCGGCGGGCTGATCCCAAAGGCCGATGCGCAGCGGCGCGGGCGCGGTAGGCGTGCCCTCGCCGGGCAGATGCGCGGCGCGGCGCGTGGCCCGTGCGGCGTGGCGCAACGCCTGTGACAGCGGCGCCTCGAGCAATTCCTGCAAGGCGACCGCCTCGACATCGAGCGCCTCGTCGAGCGGCAGCAACAGCGCGCCTTCGACCACTTCGAACAGGCGCGCGCCGACCGGCGCAAGCGCGCCCTTTCCCAGCTGTGCCCGCAGCGGCGCGAGATCGTTGAGATAGGTTGCGGGATCGTCGAGCGCGGTATCGGTGCGCGGTACACCCTCGGCGATCAGCATATCGAGAGCGGCGGCAATCTGGCTGCGATCGGTCGCGCCCAGCACAAGATCGCATTGGCCCTGCGCCCGGGCGGGCTCGGCCTCGACCTCCTCACCGGCGGCCATGATCGCAAGCGCCCGCGCGCCGCCGATCCGCCGTGCGAGCCGCACGAGGCCGCCTGCACCGACGAAGCCGCCAAGCGCGAATTCCGGCGCCGCGAAACAGGTGTCGGGATCGGCGATGCGCAGATCGGCGGCCTGCGCCAGCGCCATCGAGCCGCCCGCGATCCGCCCGGAGAGCCGCGCAAGAACCGGCAGCTCGAGCGCCCCGAGTCGTCGGCAAAGCTCCGGCAGGCTCGGCACCTCTTCGCCCTTCGCCGGGCGCGGCATGATTTCGTCGAAATCGTCCAGCGGATCGGGCGCGCAGGGCCAGCCCGCCGCACCGCCCTGCAGGACCAGACCGCGCAGGCTCTCGTCGCCTTCGACCCGGTCGAGCACGCCGCCGATCGCGCGGCGCATCTGGGCCGTGATACCGGCCCGCGCGCCCTGATCGTCAAGCGCCGCGAGCGTCAGCCAAGCAAGCCCGTCCTGTGTGCGAAATTTCACCCGGTTCGCCATCGTCCCCCACTTGTGGCGGGGCATTCCGTGCGATCCACCGCCGCGCGAAGTTTAAAGCGAAGCAGGTTCAAAACAAAAGGGAAATCGCGCATCCCCGGGGGATGCGCGCAGGGGCAATTGACTGCCCCTGCCTGTTTGAAACGATAGGCCTGAGGTTACTGGCGGGTCGCCTTCGCGCCCGGTGCGTGCGCCCGGCAAAACGGCGTTGCGGGCAGAAGGTCGAGCCGTGCCTCGTCGATGCGCTCGCCGCAGGTGACGCAATAGCCGTATTCGCCCGCCTCGATCCGGGCCAGGGCGGCGTCGATCGCGCGGATCTCGGACTGCGCCGACTGGCCGAGGTCTTCGAGAACCTCGTCGCTCTCATGCTCGATCGCGGCGTCGTCCCAATCCTTTTCTTCGTGGCTCTCAAGCTCGGATTCGACCTGCGCCATCCGTTCCGAGAGTTGCGCCCGGCGGGTTTCGAGTTCGCTCTTGCGCGTTTCAATCGACTTCATCCTGTCCTCCTTGATCGATACAACCACCTAAACAGGCAAGCATTTATCCGCCTTGACGCAAATCAACCGGTCGCACTCACGCACATATGCAGATATCAAATTGCTTGCACCGTCACGGGCGTGAGGTCTAGCATTACAACTCTGACGGGTCCGGGAGAGCCCGTTCGATCCGCAATTGAGCACAGGGAGAGCTCATGCATCAAGATTGGATTTGGGGCCTCGTCGGAGGCCTGATGATTGGCGCGGGCGCTGGCCTGTTTCTGCTGGTCAACGGCCGGATCATGGGCGCAAGCGGCATTATCGGCGGCTTGGTCGACGGCTCGGGCCGCGAGACTGTGTCCGAGCGCGTGGCCTTCCTCGGCGGGCTGATCGCGGTGCCACCGCTTCTCGTGCCGCTTTACACAACAGTCGACACCCATATGACCAGTTCCGTCTGGGTGATCGTAGCCGCAGGCCTGATGGTGGGCCTGGGCACGCGGATCGCGAATGGCTGCACCTCGGGCCACGGCGTCTGCGGCATCTCGCGATTTTCGCTGCGCGGGATCGTCGCCACCGCCTTCTACCTGCTCGGCGGTGCGCTGGTCCTCGTGATCTTCCGGCATTTTCTGGGAGTGATCTGATGCGCAATTTCTTCGCATTCCTCTCGGGAGGGCTGTTCGGCGCGGGGCTTCTCGTGGCGGGCATGGTCGACACGAAAAAGGTGCAGGGCTGGCTAGACGTGTTCGGCGACTGGGATCCGACGCTGGCCTTCGTGATGGGCGGCGCGGTGAGCGTGATGTTCTTCGTCTGGATCTTCGCGAAGCGCCGCGAAACCTCGATGCTGGGCTCGCCGATGCCGGGGCCGTTTCCGCGGCTCGTGGATCGCAATCTCGTGCTCGGCTCGCTCCTGTTCGGCGCGGGTTGGGGCCTTGCGGGCCTGTGCCCCGGCCCCGCGATGGGCTCGCTGTCCTTCAATGGCTGGGAGGGCTGGCTGTTCCTGATCGCGATGGGGGTCGGGATGGCGCTCGCACCGCGGGCGAAAGCGTGGCTGAGCCTGTTGGATCGCAGCACGCTGGAAGTGCCGCCCTGCGAGAACGGGACCAAAGAGGCGTCCGCGACCTCGGCGACGCGCGGCGCATAAGCCGCCGCCGCAGCCTGCTTTCGCGCCCCCTAGGACGGGGGCGCGGTCACATGCCCGACTGGATCTTGAGCGGCGGCAGCGCGTCGTCGTCTTCTGTCGAGGAGAGCGCATCAAGATCGAGTGGCTCTCCAAAATCCATGTCGGGTTCAAACCCGTCAAACCCGCGCGGCTCGGGCGCGGGGACGGCATCGACGCCACCCTCCGGGTCATAGGCCGGATCGAGCGGGTCGCCGAGACTGGACAGGCCCGGCACCGCGTCGAGCGTCGGAGCCTGCGCATAGGGCGACGCCCCGGCATCGAAAGCGTCCGCCCCCCGGCCAGCACCATTCGCCGCCTCGCCTTCCTCGCGCAGGCGCAGCGCACGTAGCCCGTGGCTTTGGCCCAGTCGGGCGAGCGAGAGCTTGCGCCGTCCCTGCGCCTCCAGTGTGATCTTCTCCAATGCGTCTTCCGGAATCGGGATCTCGGTGCCGGGGCGCAGCGTCAGCACGGCAGACAGCGGCAGGGTGACGCGGTGCAGGACCGCTTCGAGCTGCGCGGAGGCCGCCAAAATGGAGCGCTCAAACGTGTCGGACCAGTCGCGCGCGGGGTCTTCGGGGATGAAGCTTTCCGCCTGCGGCCGCGCGCCGCCCTCCGCATTTTCACCCGCCGTCGGGGCCGCGCGGCGCATCGCGGCGCCCCGCCCTTCGCGCGGAACCGCCCAAAGGAAGCCGCCGCTGCGTTCGCCCCCGGTGCCGAAGCCAAGCTGCGCCGTCCAGACGCGGTAGCTGACATCTTCCAGCAGCAAACCAAGCGGCCGGGGATCGTCGAGATGCGAGGCGAAGCGGAAGCCCCCGGCCCAGGAAATCGCAGGGTCACTGATCAAACCCTCCTCGATCTCGGCCAGCACCGCATCGACGAAATCGGCGGCGATGGCGGCATCGATCCGGGTGGGTTTGCGCGGGGCGGGCATGATCTTGCCGAACCGCCCCATCGTCTGCATCTCGATCAGCGTGGCCAGGGTGGCAGGCGGCAATGCGAGGACGCCAAGCGCCTCCCCCGGCCCTTCGATCACCGCGAGCAGCGACAGATCTTCGAGCATCTCGGGCAGATCGGCGAGCGACCGTGTCGCCTCCTCGATCGAAGCGACCTGCAGCGGCAGTTCGAGCATATCCTGCGCGACCTTGGACAGCGCGAGCGTGATCGCGCGCGCAGGCGTGATCGGGGCCGTGCCCGCACCCGCCTTCGCCGCCTCGGTCTTGCGCCGCAGCACCGATGTCTCGCGCTCGTGAACCATGGCCTCCATCCACCCGCCTTCGGGGTCTCATGGCTCAGCTTTGCCCGATCGAGGTTTACAAAACGTTGAAAATACCAAGAGTTTCGCCGCTTAGCGCGAAAGGGCCGCGCTCTCGGAGGGCTGATCGGAGGGCGCGCGCTGATCGCTGCGCCTCAGCGGCAGACTGATACGGAACGCGGCCCCGCCCTGCCCGGGCACGTAATCGATCGTGCCGCCCAGATTGGTCATAATTTCGCGGCAGATCGCGAGGCCGAGGCCCGCGCTGCCGGCGCGGCTTTGATCGGTCAGGCGGGCGAATTTCTCGAAGATCAGCTTCTGGCTCTTCTTCGGAATGCCCGCGCCGTTGTCGATGAAGTCGATCTGCACGCGCTTGCCGCGGCGCTTCACCTCGATCCGCAGCACTGCCTTCTCGGCATCGCAATATTTCCGCGCGTTCGAGATCAGGTTGATCATCACCTGCACCAGCCGATCGGCATCGGTGAAGATCGGCATATGTTCGGTCGGGAAATCGCGTTCGATGCGGAAGGCGCGCTCGGGCTGGGTCGAGGAGGCCGATTGCACCGCGCGGTTGATCAGGTCGTGCAGATTGGCGACCGAGACATTGAGCTGTGCGCGGCGGTTCTCCAGCACGGAGAGATCGAGCAGATCGTCGAGCAGCCGGGTCAGGCGGCGCGCTTCCTCATGGATGATCTCGGCATATTGGGCGCGCATCGAATCCGGGAGATCGGGCTCCATCAGGATTTCCGAGAAGGCGCGGATCGAGGTCATGGGCGTGCGCAGCTCGTGGC
Source organism: Thioclava sp. PTB-PU3-1 (assembly GCF_055666785.1). NCBI lineage: Bacteria > Pseudomonadati > Pseudomonadota > Alphaproteobacteria > Rhodobacterales > Paracoccaceae > Thioclava > Thioclava sp. PTB-PU3-1. The sequence continues at coordinate 483,835 of NZ_JBVNVL010000001.1, forward strand.
TGATCTGGCTGAGGAAGCTGTCCTTTTGCACCGACAGATCCTGCAGCTTGTCATTGGCCTCGCGCAGCGCGCGCGCCACCCGCGCGAGCTCCTCGGACTTCGCCTCGAGCCGGGCGGTGTATTCCTTGGCCTCCGCCGTCTCGCCCGCCACGGCGATCAGGTCCTGCATCGACACGGAGGTGCCCCCGGTCAGTTGCGCGATCATCGCATGCGCGGTCGAGGCCCCGACCGAGCCCGCCAATTTCCGCTCCAGCCGGGCGAGAAAATCGGGCGTGGTGTCGGGCAGGAACCCGGCCTTGCCCTGCCCCGCGGCCTGCGCCTGAAAGAAGTGCTGCGCAGGTTCGGCGCCCAGAATCCGCTGCGACATCGAGAGCAGGTCTTCTGCCTCGGCGCCGCCTTGCACCCAAGAGCGCGCGGCGGGGCTTTGATCGTAGATGTTCACGAAGGCCACGCCCTGCAGCCGCTCCATCGGGCCGGGGAAGGACAGCATCGAGAAGACCAGAAAGGCGAGCGTGTTGAACAGCAGCGACCAGAACAGCGCATGCAGCAGCGGGTCGAGCCCCGCGATCCCGAACAGCGCATGCGGGCGCAGCCACTCGAACCCGAACAGCCCGTGATCCAGAACGATCTGCGGTATCAGCCCGGCATCGCCTACCGAGGGCAGGAACAGCGTATAGGCCCAAAGCGCGAAGCCGATCACCAGCCCCGCCGCCGCCCCCACATGGGTCGCGCCGCGCCAGAAGATGCCGCCGATCAGCGCGGGCAGCACCTGCGCCGCGCCCACGAAGGCGATCAGGCCGATCGCCGCCAGCGCCTCGGAGCCGCCAGACATCCGGTAATAGGCATAGCCCATCGCCAGCACCGCGATGATCGAAACCCGGCGCGAGGCCAGAACCAGCCCGCGCACATCGCCCTGGGCGCGCGGGCCTTCGCGGCGCAGCGCCAGCCACAGCGGCGTCACGATATGGTTCGAGACCATCGTCGCGAGCGCAATGGCAGCGACGATCACCATCGACGTCGCCGAGGAAAACCCGCCGAGGAAGGCCAGCAGCGCCAGCTTCCCCTGCCCCTCGGACAGCGGCAGCGTCAGCACGAACAGATCGGGGTTCGCGCCCTCGGGCATCCGCTCCAGCCCCATAACCGCGATCGGCACGACGAAGAGGCTCATCAGCATCAGATAGGCCGGAAAGGCCCAGCTTGCGGTCGCGAGGTGCCGCTCGTCGACATTCTCCACGACCAGCACCTGAAACATGCGCGGCAAGGTCAGGATCGCGGCCGCGGAGACGAAGGTCAGCCCCGCGAAGCGTCCCGGATGGAGATCCCATTCCGCGATCTTCGAAGCGTCGATCCGGGAGAGCATGTCCATCGGCCCGCCGCCCAGTCCCCAGACGACGAAGACGCCCACCGCGACCAGCGCGACCAGCTTCACCACCGCCTCCAGCGCGATGGCGGTGACGACCCCGTGGTGTCGCTCGTTCGCGTCGAGATTTCGGGTGCCGAAGAGGATGGTGAAGATCGCAAGCCCGCCCGCGATCCATAGCGCCGTCGCGCCTTGATCGGGCAGCGCCCAGCCTTCGGGCGTGCCAGCCGCGAAGACGCCGAAGCTCAGCGTCACCGATTGCAGTTGTAGCGCGATGTAGGGCGTGGCGGCGGCGACCGACATCAGCGTGACGATAACGCCCAGCGTGTTCGACTTGCCGTAACGACTGGAGATCAGGTCCGCGATCGAGGTCACGCGATGGGTGCGCCCGATCCGCACCAGCTTGCGCAGCACCCACCACCAGCCGACGAAGACCAGCGTCGGGCCAAGGTAGATCGTCAGGAATTCCAAACCCGACCGCGCCGCGTAACCGACCGCGCCGTAGAAGGTCCAGGCGGTGCAATAGATCGACAGCGACAGCGTGTAGATCACCGGCGAGCGCAGAAAGCGCAGGCGGCGGCGCTGTGCGCGGCGTTCGGCCACGAACGCCACCGAGAAGAGCACGATCACATAGGTCAGGCAGACCGCGACGAGATTATTGAAGGGCATCTCAGCCCTCCGGCGGCGGCGCGTCCGACGCGCGGCTGGCGGTTGCGGCGGCGGTCGGGGCCTCGCCCTCGCCATTGCCTTCGGGCACGTCCTCTGCGTTGAGCACCGGGCCAAGCCCGCGGGAGATGGCGAAAGCCGCGAGGATCAGCACGATCCAGGCCGCGAAAAGGTAGAGCCCGCCACGCCCGGTGTCGGGCACAGGGGTCTGCGCCGGGTGCCACAGACCCGGCATCATGATCAGCACCAGTCCGACAATCGGCAAAAGCCGCGCCGCATCCATCAGGCGGCGGCGGCGATAGGAACGGCGGGCAAGAAAGAGCGGCTGGCCCGTCTGCGGCATCAGGCGGGCTCCCGGCGCGCAGCGCCCCCGCCGGTGATCGCTTCGAGCTGGTCGAGCACGTCGCCATTGGCAAATGGCTTGGCGAGGAAGGCCGTCGCACCAGCGCGGGTCGCGGCATCGCGGTCGCGCCCCTGCCCACGCGCGCTGAGCATCAGAACGGGCAAATCGCGCAGAGCGGCATCCGCGCGCATATCGGCAAGGATTTCCAGACCGGAGCGCCCCGGCAGCATCAGATCTAGGATGATTGCATCGGGCGGATCGCCGGTGATGCGCGCCATTGCCCGCGCGCCGTCTTCGAGCACCGACACCGTCCAGCCCGCACGCGTCAGGATGAACCGGATCGCTTCCGCGATATGCGGCTCGTCCTCGATCAACAGCACCTGTCTTTGCGCCATAGCCATCCCCCTCACCCGACTATCGCCACCGTGTCGCGCCCTGTCAAACCCTCACGCCCTCCCCGCCGACGCATCCGCGACGATCGAGGGCTCGCGCCGCCCCGGACACTCGCCACGCGGACAGATCCGGCACGACGCGCCGATCGGGCGCGCCGGAGCATCAGCGCTCTGCGCGGGGGCTGGCAGGATCAGCATGGTGGCGCGCATCAGCACCGGACCGTCGAACCCCGTCGGGCGCGGCTCCGAGACGGCATAGGTCAGGAAGCGTTGCGGCAAGCGCCCCGCCATGTCGACCAGCGCCCGGATCGGCTGCATCGGTCGTGCAAGCGCCTCATAGAGCGGCCAGAGCGGACAGGCAGCGGCGAAGCGCGGCAGCAGAAACCCGGGGGCTGCGCGGCGGAAGGTCAGCGTGCCCGAGCCGTCGCAGACCACCAGCCCCGGTTGCCCCAGACCCGGCGCGCCCTCTGGCAACGCCGCGAGCCGCCGCAACACCTGCGCAAGCGGCACGGCGAAGCGCGCCGCCAGCGCGCCCGGGTCGGGGCCGAGCTCGGCCAGCGCCGCCAGCACCGGGTCCAGCGGCAAGGCGCGCGCATCCTCCGCCTGCCGCTGCAAATGGCCGCGCGCCAGTTCCCGGGCCGCCGAGGACGCCAATTCCGGCGCGCCCGCGATCAGCTCGACCGGATCGGCCCCGCCTCCCTCCAGTTCCGGGAAATGCCAGCCGCGCGCCTCGAGCCACGCCTCCAACTGCTCCTGCGGCGAGGACAGGCCGGTCTCGGCGGTTTCCATCTCGTCGAGATAGCCGACCAGCGCCTCCGCCGTTCCCGACAGGCGCAGGCTTTCCTCCTGGATCGTATTGAGAAACCGCGCGCGCCATTCCGGCTCGATATCCTCGGTCTCGACAAGGATCGCGGCGGTGGAGCGCAGCGAGGTCACCGCCGAGAGCACCTCATGCAGCGAAGTCAGCAGGAACGGGTCCTGCGCCATCCGCTCGGCATAGGTTTCGACCACGCGCTCCAACTCGGCCAGCCGCGCCTGACGGTTCACCAGAAGCGCGGCCCATGCGGGAAAGCGACCGACGAATTCCTCGATCCGGTCGAGATCGGGCGCGGCCTGGCTGGTACCGCCTGCGCCATTGCCGCTGCCTGTCTCCGCCAGTTCCAGCGACGCGACCGCTTCGCGCAGCCCGGCGAACAGCGCGCCTTCCGCCCCCTCGCCCAGCGTGACCGGATCGACGCCCATCGCGCCTGCGATCCGCTCGATCAGGGCATCGCTGACACGGCGGCGGTTGTGTTCGATCAGGTTGAGATAGGCCGCCGAAATCCCGGAGGCCCGCGCCAGTTCGGCCTGTTTCAAGCCAAGCGCATTGCGCCGCTCGCGGATGCGGGTGCCGGTCAGCGGGGAACGGGCCATGTAAACTCCTCCTGCACCCGTTTTTACAAACAAGTGCAGAAGAAGAAAATAGTTTTACAGCGGTTTACAGGACCTCAGCAGGATCCCGTTCCAGAGGGCGCGACCGTGGCCATGCCCGATATGCCCCCGACACCCGGCTCGCATTCCCCGATATCGCGTTCAAGCTGCGTACAGCCTGCAAACGCGACCAGCGCGACGAGCGCGGCAAGCTGTGCGGCGGTTGCGAAAAAGCGGTTTTTCATGGCTCTCTCCAATTCTCGGCATGGGACGATTTCCCCATATGTCATTCTACCCATATGTCATTCTACATTGCCGGCCTGTTCGCTCTATGATCGACATCAATTCCCGGCCCGATTTGACAGCTTCGCCCAATGCGCCATCATCAATGCGGCAGCGCAGCATAGCGCGCGGCAATTCGCGGAGACCCGGATGGAGCCCGAGACGATCGAGACCGAACTGGCCAGCGCCATCGATACGGCGCAGAAATTCCTGCCGGACTGGGCCGTGGCGCTGATCGCCTATGTGATGGCGGCGCTGATTGCGCTGCTGCTGTTTAGGGTGTTGTTCACGGCGCTCAACCGCGCGGTGGCCGATCGCGATCTGTTCTGGCGCTCTCTCGTCGCCCGCGGGGCGCAACCGATGCGGTTGATCCTTCTGATCGCGGCACTTGGCTTTGCAAACGGGCTCGCCCCGACAAGCCCGGCCGCGACAACGGCGATCACCCATATTCTGCTGGTCGCGCTGATCCTCTGCCTCGCCTGGATCGCCTATACCGCGCTTTACATCTGGACGACGATCCACCTGCGCCGCTTCAAGCTCGACGCGGAAGACAACCTGCTGGCGCGCAAGCACGTCACCCAGACCCGCATCCTGATGCGTGTGGCCAAAGTGATGATCGTGATCCTCGCGGTCGCAGCCGCCCTGATGACCTTCCCCGCCGTGCGCCAATATGGCGTGTCTCTTTTAGCGGCGGGTGGGGCCGCCGGCATCGTGGTTGGTCTTGCACTGCAGCCGGTGCTCAAGAACCTCTTTGCGGGCATCCAGCTTGCCCTGACACAGCCGATCCGCATCGACGACGCGCTGATCGTCGAGGGCGAATGGGGAAATGTCGAAGAAATCACATCGACTTACGTTGTCATCCGCATCTGGGATTGGCGGCGGCTCGTGGTACCCTTGAGCTATTTCATCGAGCAACCTTTCCAGAACTGGACCCGCGAAAGCGCCGATCTGATCGGCACCGTCATGATCTATCTCGACCACACGGCCGACGTCGCCGCGATCCGCGCGAAGGCCGAAGAGATCACCCGCGCCGATCCGCTCTGGGACGGCAAGGTCTTTGCCCTGCAGGTGACCGATTTCCGCGAGCGGGTAATGGAGGTGCGTATCCTCGCCTCCGCGCGCAACGGTCCGCGCACCTACGATCTGCGCTGCCATATTCGCGAGGAGCTGGTGGCGTGGATTCAGGCCGAAATGCCGCATGCCCTGCCCCGCACGCGGGCCGATCTGTCGCCAGCGGAGTCTGCATTCCTCGGCACACCCTCTGGCGAAGCTTCGTCAACTGACGCGCCCTCCCGCTAAGGGCTCGTTGCAGGCACACTCCAACAGGCCGCCGCGGTTCGCCGCTAATCGAAGGCCCCGAAATGCGCCCCGTAATTCACCGCGCGGTTGGAGCACTTATCCATCGCATCCACGAGCCATTGGCGATCGGGCACAGGTCTGCCGATCAGATGGTGCCCGAGCGCATCTTCGCCCTTCGCGATATTGCCCGCAACATCGCCGCTGAATGTCAGCAGGCGCTTCAGCCAGAAATCCTGCGCCTGCCCGATATATCCCCCGCTTCCGCCGCCCGAGAGCGCACGGACCACGGCGAGGCAATAGGCGGCCTCGATCGGCTGGGTGGGCGTGTCGAAAAGGTAGCTCGGCGGAGCCGCGAACTGGCTTTTCCATGCGAGGTAGAACAGCCCGCCCGCGACGCTGATCACGACGACCGCGTAGAACGCGGTCAGGGCCGGGTGCGTGCGCTGCTGACGCCTGCGAGCCCGTGCGCGGGCGCGCGCACGCTGCGCGGTCATTGATCGATCGGCCATGCGAGTGCCTCCTGCCGCTCAGCAAAGCCGATTCCCCTTAAGAAACCCCGAATATGAAAAAGCCCCCCGGCGCACCGGAGGGCTTCGTGTTTCGCGAGAGTGTCTCTCTTATTCGAGGCCAGCCTTGTCGGTCACATCATGGGTCCAAGCGCCTTCCGGCTTCTTGGTGATGACCGGGTCCGAACCGCCCGACATCAGAACGTCGACCGTGCGCTCGTAATCGGCAGGGTCGAGCGTGCCGTTCGAGCCAGCGGTCAGCTTGGAGACTTCTTTCATCATGCCGACTTGGTGCTCCATCGTCTGCGCACCGGTCTCGTCATTGTCGAGAATGATCTGTGCGGCTTCGTCGGGATGCTCCTCGGCGTATTTCCAGCCTTCCATCGAGGCTTTCACGAACTTCGCCATCTTGTCGACGAAGGCCGGGTCCTTGAGGTTCTCTTCGAGCACGTAAAGACCGTCCTCGAGCGTCGCGACACCTTCGTCTTCATACTTGAAGGTCACCAGCTGGTCGGGCTGAATGCCCGCTTCGAGCACCTGCAGATACTCGTTATAGGTCATGGTCGAGATACAGGCCGCCTGCTTTTGCAGCAGCGGATCGACGTTGAAGCCCTGCTTGAGCACGGTCACGCCATCGTCGCCGCCTTCGGTCGAGATGCCGAGATGGTTCATCCAGCTCAGGAACGGGTATTCATTGCCGAAGAACCACACGCCCAGCGTATGACCGGGGAAGTCCTCGGGGGTCTTGATGCCGCTTTCCTTGAGGCAGGTCAGCATCATGCCCGATTTCTTGAAGGGCTGAGCGATGTTCACGAGCGGCAGCCCTTTCTCGCGGGCTGCCAGCGCCGCCGGCATCCAGTCGACGATGACATCGGCGCCACCGCCTGCGATCACCTGCTCGGGCCCGATATCGGGGCCGCCCGGCTTGATGGTCACGTCGAGGCCCGCATCCTCGTAGAAGCCCTTGTCGAGCGCGACATAGTAGCCCGCGAACTGGGCCTGCGTGACCCATTTCAGCTGCAGCGTCACGTCCTCGTTGGCCCAAGCGGCCCCCGCCATGGTGAGGCTTGCGGCCACCCCTGCGATCAGTTTCTTCATCTTTCACTCCACTGTTGGCCCCGGATCTTTACGCCCGGGATTTTAGGTTTTTCTCAGGCTCTTCCTTGCCCTTACGTCCGGGCCCGTTGCGACGGGTGCCAGAAAGTCACCAGCTTCTCGATCAGGGCGACAAGCCCATAGAAGCCCGAGCCCGCGAGGGCCGCAACGGTAATTTCCGACCACACGAGCGGCAGATCAAGCTGCCCCACCGCGGTCGAGATGCGAAAGCCCATTCCTTTCGTCGGGCTGCCGAAAAATTCGGCAACGATCGCACCGATCAAAGCCAGTGTCGTCGCGATCTTCAACCCATTGAAGAGAAACGGCATCGCCGCTGGCAGGCGCATCTTGAAAAGCCCCTGCCAATAGCTTGCGGAATAGGTCGCCATCAGGTCGCGCTGAAGCGCATTCGTGGCCGCCAGACCCGCCACCATGTTCACGAGAACGGGGAAGAAGACCATGACCACGACGACCGCCGCTTTCGACTGCCAGTCGAAGCCGAACCACATCACGAGGATCGGCGCGATCCCGACGATCGGCAGGGCCGCGACGAAGTTCCCGATCGGCAGCAGTCCGCGTTGCAGGAAGGGCGAGCGGTCGATCAGGATCGCCACCACCACCGCCGCGCCGCAGCCGATGATATAGCCCGAAAGCGCGCCTTTCAGGATCGTCTGCACGAAATCCTCGCGCAGCACATCGGTCGAGGCCATCAGGCTCGCCGCGATCTGGCTTGGCGCGGGCAGGATCACCGGGCTGATATTCAGCCCACGAACCAGACCTTCCCACAGAAGCAGAAGGGTGATGCCGAACAAGGCCGGGATCAGGAAACGCGCCCAACGCTCCGAGCCGTGATGGCGCGCAAGCCAAGTATTGAGCGCCCAGGCCGCCAGCCAGAAGACGATTGCGAAAATAAGCCAGCTCATTGCACCATCCCCATCCGCTTGAGGGTGATTTGTTCGATGATACCGACCACCACCACGAGGATCGCCGCGAGCGCTGCCGCTGCGAACAGAGCGGACCAGATCTGCACCGTCTGCCCGTAATAGCTGCCCGACAGAAGCCGCGCGCCAAGCCCGCGGGTCGCGCCCGCCGGCAGTTCGGCCACGATGGTGCCGACGAGGCTCGCCGCCACGCCCACTTTCAGCGAGGCGAAGAGGTACGGCATCGACGACGGCAGCCGCAGCTTCCAGAAGGTCGCGCCCTGGCTCGCATTATAGGTCTTCAGAAGATCGAGCTGCATGTGATCGGGCGCGCGCAGCCCCTTCACCATGCCGACGAGCACGGGGAAGAAGCTCAAGTAAGCCGCGATGATCGCCTTGGGCAACAGCCCGGTGATCCCGAGGCTCGCGAGAACCACGATCACCATCGGCGCGATGGCGAGGATCGGGATCGTCTGGCTCGCGATCGCCCAGGGCATCACGCTCAGATCCATCGCCCGGCTATGGGTGATCCCCACCGCCAGCAGAATGCCCAGACCGGTGCCCAGCGCGAAGCCCGCAAGCGTCGCCGAAAGCGTGATCCAGCCGTGGAAAACGAGGCTGCGCTTGGAGGTGACCTTCTGCCCGGCCACACCTTCCCAAAGCCCGACAGCCACCTGATGCGGCGCGGGCAGGACTGGGCGTTTCTGGGTCAGCGTGTCGGTGACAAGCTCGGAGAACGTGACCTCTTCACCGGCGCGTGCCGCCTGATCGTAGGTCCATTGCGAATTCATCCAGACGGTGGCTGCGTACCAAAGCAGCAGGATCGCGGCGAGAACCGTCAGAACGGGTGCGATCATCTTCATGAGACCGCCCTCCCCTTCGGCTTGGCCGAAATATCCTCGGGGGGTGAATGGCGCAGCCAGAGGGGGGCGGACAGCCCCCCGCTCGCGGTAGAGGTCATCGCGTCATTCATCATAGGCATGCCCCGCCCGAAGCCCCTCGCGCACCCGGTGCGCGATTTGCAGGAATTCCTCGCTGTCGCGGATGTCGAGCGGACGCGGCCCTTTCGGCAACGTGCTCTCGATCACCTCGTGGATGCGGCCCGGACGGGGCGACATCACCACGATCTTGGTCGAGAGATAGACCGCTTCCGGGATCGAGTGGGTCACGAAGCCGATCGTCTTGTTGGTGGCCGACCAGAGCTTGAGAAGCTCCTCGTTGAGCTTGTCGCGCACGATCTCGTCGAGCGCGCCGAAAGGTTCGTCCATCAGCAGGATCTCAGCGTCGAAGGCCAGCGCCCGCGCGATCGAGGCGCGCTGCTGCATGCCGCCCGAAAGCTGCCACGGAAACTTTTTCCCGAAGCCTTCGAGGTCGACCAGCGAGAGCACTTTTTCAACACGCTCTTCCTGCTGCGCCTTGGAATAGCCCATGATTTCCAGCGGAAGTTTCACATTCCCCGCAATCGTGCGCCAAGGGTAAAGACCCGCCGCCTGGAACACGTAGCCGTAGCTGCGGGCCTTGCGGGCTTCCTCCGGCGAGATGCCGTTCACGGTCAGCGAGCCGCCCGTGGGCGTCTCCAGTGCCGCGATGCAGCGCAGGAAAGTCGTCTTGCCGCAGCCCGAAGGGCCGATGAAGCTCACGAATTCGCCCTTCTCGATATCGAGATCGATATCTTTCAGCGCGTGAACCGAACCGTCCCCCGTCTGGAAAGTCAGATTGAGCCCGCGGGCCTGAATTACCGGTGCTGCCGTCATCCGCGCCTCCACAGGGTTTTATCCGCAATCTCGACGCTGTTGCCCGCCGGGTCGCGCAGGTAGATCGACCGCGCCCCGTTCGGCCAATAGAAGTCGGCCTCAATCTCTACGTTGTTGTCCCTCAAATGTCGTTCCCATTCGTTGAGTTGATCCGCATCCGCCGCGAGACATACATGCCCCGGTCCGACCGCGCCATGCGGCGGAACCGGCAGCGCCGCCTCCGGGTCGGGTGGCTGCTGCGTGGCCTGAGCGATGAAGGTCAGGATCACGCTATCGCCGCAGCGGAAAAAGACATGCCGCCCGTCGCGACGGGTTAGCCGCTCGAGCCCCAGCAGCCCGCCGTAGAAGGCTTCGGTCGCGTCGAGATCCTCGACATAGACCGCAGCCTCCAGAACGCCGGAACTGACCGGGGCCGCCATTGCGCCTTATACCCCGGTCGCCGGGATACCGCTGCGTTCGACCGGACGCGGCGCGGTGAGCTCTTTCCAGGTGGACAGAGCCTTGGTCACCGGCATGCCCGGATCGCGGGCGACGAATTCGCCGTGGCCCTCGGGCGTCTGGATCTTGCCATCGGCCCAGGCGACGACACCGCGGCTGAGCGTATAGCGCGGCAGACCCTTGACCTCTTTGCCCTCGAAAACGTTGTAATCGATGGCAGATTGCTGGGTCTTGGCCGAGATCGTCTTGGTCGCTTCCGGATCCCAGACCACGAGATCGGCATCCGCGCCGACCAGAACCGCGCCCTTCTTCGGATAGACGTTGAGGATCTTTGCGATGTTGGTCGAGGTCACCGCCACGAATTCGTTCATCGTAATCCGGCCCGTCTCGACCCCATAGGTCCAGAGCATCGGCATCCGGTCTTCCAGACCGCCGGTGCCGTTCGGGATTTTTGTGAAATCGCCCACGCCATAGCGTTTCTGCTCGGTCGAGAAGGCGCAGTGATCGGTCGCGACCACCGAAAGCGAGCCCGAGGCCAGACCAGCCCAGAGGCTGTCCTGATGCTGCTTGTTGCGGAAGGGCGGCGACATCACGCGACGTGCGGCGTGATCCCAATCCTTGTCGAAATACTCGCTCTCATCGAGCGTGAGGTGCTGGATCAGCGGCTCGCCCCAGACGCGCTTGCCCTGCATCTTGGCGCGGCGGATCGCTTCGTGGCTCTCCTCGCAGGAGGTGTGCACGACATAGAGCGGCACGCCCGCCATATCGGCGATCATGATCGCGCGGTTGGTGGCTTCGCCCTCGACCTGCGGCGGGCGCGAATAGGCGTGCCCCTCGGGGCCATTATTGCCATCTGCCAGCAGTTTTGCGGACAGCTCTGCCACGACGTCGCCGTTCTCGGCATGGACCAGCGGGATCGCGCCAAGCTCGGCACACCGCTTGAAGCTCGAATAGAGCTCGTCATCGTTCACCATCAGCGCGCCTTTATAGGCCATGAAGTGCTTGAAGGTGTTGATGCCGCGCTCCGTGACCTGCTTCATCTCGTTGAAGACCTGCTCGCTCCACCAGGTGATCGCCATGTGGAAAGAGTAGTCGCAATGCGCGCGGGTCGATTTATTGTCCCAGCGCTTGAGCGCTTCCAGCAGGCCCTCGCCCGGCGCGGGCAGCGCGAAATCGACAACCATCGTGGTGCCGCCGGCCAGCGCGGCACGGGTGCCGCTCTCGAAATCGTCGCTCGAATAGGTGCCCATGAAGGGCATCTCGAGATGGGTATGCGGATCGATCCCGCCCGGCATCACATAGCAGCCGGTCGCGTCGATCTCTTCGTCGCCTTTCAGGTTCGGGCCGATCTCGATGATCTTGCCGCTATCGATCAGCACATCCGCCTTGTAGGTCAGATCCGCGGTGACGATGGTTCCGTTCTTGATGACTTTGGTCATTGTTTACCTCCCACGAAGGTCTTCCGCCTTCGATTTGGTTCAAATATCCCGGGGGTGAGGCGCTTAGCGCCGAGGGGGCAGCGCCCCCTCTTCCGCCCGTCTCAGCTTACGATTTCCGCGGATTCCAGCACGGCGTGGAACAGCACATCGGCGCCCGCGCCCGCCCAGTCCTTGGAGATATCCTCGGCCTCGTTATGGCTCAGCCCGTCGACGCAGGGGCACATCACCATCGCCGTCGGCGCGACCGCGTTGATCCAGCAGGCATCGTGGCCCGCGCCCGAGATGATGTCGCGATGCGAATAGCCCAGACGCTCGGCGGCGCTGCGCACGGCGCTCACGCAGGTCGGATCGAAGGTGACCGGGTCGAACCCGCCGGTCTTCTCGAACTCCACCTCAAGGCCCATCTCGTCGCAGATCTTCTTTGCTCCCTCGCGCAGTCGCTTTTCCATATCCTCGATCACGCTCAGATCGGGCGAGCGGAAATCGACGGTGAACACGGCCTTGCCGGGGATCACGTTACGCGAATTCGGGTAGATGTCGATATGGCCAGCCGCGCCCACCGCATGGGGCTTGTGCGACCAGGCGATCTCGTCGACCAGTTCCAGCACGCGCGCCATGCCGAGACCCGCATTCTTGCGCATCGGCATCGGGGTGGAGCCGGTATGCGCATCCTTGCCGGTGATCGTCACCTGGGTCCAGCTGAGGCCCTGCCCGTGGGTGACGACACCGATATCCTTGCCTTCGGCTTCGAGGATCGGGCCCTGCTCGATGTGCAGCTCGAACATCGCATGCATCTTGCGCGCACCGACCTCTTCGTCACCGACCCAGCCGACACGCTTCAGCTCGTCGCCGAATTTCTTGCCTTCCGCGTCTTCACGATCGTAGGCCCAGTCCTGCGTGTGGATGCCCGCGAAAACGCCCGAGGCCAGCATCGCCGGAGCGAAGCGCGTGCCCTCTTCGTTGGTCCAGTTGGTCACGACGATCGGGTGCTTGGTCTTGATCCCGAGGTCGTTCATCGAGCGCACCGCCTCCAGCGCGCCGAGCACACCGAGGACACCATCGTATTTGCCGCCCGTGGGCTGCGTGTCGAGGTGGCTGCCCATATAGACCGGCAGCGCATCGGGGTCTTCGCCCGCGCGGGTCGCGAACATGTTGCCCATCGTGTCGACGCCCATCGTCATGCCGGCATCTTCGCACCATTTCTGGAACAGCGCGCGGCCTTCGGCATCCGCATCGGTGAGGGTCTGGCGATTATTGCCCCCGGCGACGCCGGGACCGATCTTGGCCATCTCCATGAGACTGTCCCAAAGGCGATCGGGATTGATGCGGAGGTTTTCTCCGGGTGCTGACATTTCATAACTCCCTGTCGGCTGCGTGGGGGTTATCCCCTCTTGCGACGAATCTTTTTCTGACCGTATGGTCAGGTTGAGTGGGCCACGGTCTGACCATTCGGTCAACAAAAATCAGGACGTATTTTGAATGAAAGATAATGAGAGCGGCAAGCGCACAAAAAATGGGCAAGCCAGCCGGGGAAGCCGTGCCGAGGCGCGGCGCGCCACCGAAGAAGCGATCCTGAAAGCCGCCGAGAGGGTCTTCGCGGAGGCCGGATTCGGCGGGGCCACGATGCAGCTGATCGCGGATGTTGCGGGGCTCCCGAAAGCCAATCTCCATTACTATTTCGAGACGAAAGAGTCGCTCTATCGACGGGTCGTGGAGCGCATTTTCAACATCTGGCTGGAAGCTGCGGATGTGTTCGACGAGGCAAGCGGGCCGGCCGAAGGGATCGGCGCCTATATCGACGCCAAAATGGAGATTTCGCGCAATCACCCGAACGGCTCGAAGGTCTGGGCCTCAGAGGTGATGCATGGCGCGCCGGTGATTCAGGATTATCTGGAGACGACGCTGCGCGACTGGACCGAGGGCCGCGCGGTGATCATCCGGCGCTGGATCGCAGAAGGCAAAATGGCCGAGGTCGACCCGCATCACCTGCTCTACATGCTCTGGGCGACCACCCAGCACTACGCCGATTTCTCGCATCAGATCGAGACGCTGAACGGCGGCGCGCCGCTGAGTGACGCCCAGTGGGAAGAGGCGAAGACCTGCGTGAAAAGCATCGTCCTGCGCGGGATCGGCGTGAGCTGACCGCTCAGTTCGCCGCCGGATCGGCGGTGATATTCGGCGCGCCGACGGGGGCGACATCCGATTTTGCCTCCGGTGCCGGGGCTTGCGACGGTTCTTCCGACGCCTCCGGCTCTTCGGGAAGCGTCTCGGTCTCGACCGGGCGCATCGGTGCCCCGGCCACGCCCGCAGGCAGATGCGTCTCGGGCAGTTTCGCGCCCAGAAGCTCCTTCCCGTCCGAGGTCGGCTCGACCGGATCGGCCTCCAGACCGACCGCCTCCGCGCCGGTATCCGAACACACGTAAATCGCGCCGCCCACGACCACCGCCGTGGCCGCGAGCGCAGGGGTCGAGGCCCCCGCCAGCACGCCAAGCCCGGCATCGCGCAGCTTCTTTTGCAGGTTACCGGCCTGATCGGAGACGATCATGCCGCCGATCTTCTTGCCCAGAACCTTGCTCGCCGCATCGCCCACGGCGCTTTCGGCCTCGTCGCGCAGGTTGCCAGCGGCCTTCGCGGTGCCCTTGATGCGTTCGCAGATGCTTTTCGACGGTTTGCGGCAGAGCCCGTAGGCGTCGCGCTCGCCCCGGTCGTAGCCCAGATAGGTCTCGGCGTCCTTGTCCCATTGTAGGCAAAACGGGGCGCGGCTTTCGTCGTTCATCTCGGGCGTCAGGGCGCGCAGAGTGACCAGCGCCGGGCAAGTCACCTCCCCTTTCTCGCCAAACAGCTTCTCGCGCAGCGACCGGCTTTCCTTCAGCGCTGCGTTGTCCGCATCGTAGACGTAGGAATAGGTCTTGCCGCGAATGGAGGTCTCGCACGGCACCAGTTCTGCCATGGCAGGCAGCGGGCAGATCAGGGCAAGGACAAAGGTCAGGCGCAGCATCGCGAGTCTCCAAGCATCATTGCGCAACATAGTCCCCGCCCCCGCCGCCACAAGGTCACGCAATTTGGCGTGGCGGCGCTCGGCGGGGTTTCGCGCGGCACCGCACAGATCCTGTTTCTAGACCTGCGCCCCGCATGGGTTACCTTGGTTGCAAGAGAGATAGGGAGAAAGACATGCGCAAGATGCAGGTGCAGGGCGTCCATCACATCACGCTGACTGGGGCGGACCGGCAGAGCTCGATCGATTTCTGGGAAGGGCTGCTCGGGATGCCGTTCATCTTCGATCAACCCAATCTGGACAATGCCGACGAGGGGCATCTCTATTTCGACCCGGGCGACGGGCGGCTGATCACCGTTTTCACCAATGAGAGCCGCAAGCCTGTCCATGACCGCACGCCCACAGATCCGGGCTGCGTGCATCACCTCGCCTTCAATGTCTCGATGGCGACGCATCGGCAGGTCGTGTCGCGGCTCGATGCGCGCGGGATCGCGCATTCCGGCGTGAAGGATCGCGGCTTCATGGATTCGATCTATTTCAAGGATCCGCTGGGGCTGCTGATCGAACTGGCCACCTACAAGTTCGAGCCGCCGCGCGGTTCGTCCCATGCCGAGGTGATGATCGAGGCGCATCGCATCCGCGTGGCCCGCGGCGACAAGGCGATCGGCGAGGAGCATCTGGCAGATGCGATCGAGATGATCGTGGAGCGCTCGCAGCAATCGCTGAGCGAGGATCGCGGGGCGAAGAACCCGTATTGAGGAGGCGCGGCAAGGGTCGCAGATAGCGCGGGGCGGCCAGCCCCGGGCCGCGCCCACCCGAGGTCGCCCCGTGCCCTCATCACCCCAGATAGAAAACGGCCGCGCAACCCTGCGCGGCCGTTTTGTCATTTCTCGGCCTGGGCCCGATTACTCGACCTCTTCGAGCACCTCTTTGAGCGTGCCGACCAGCTCGTCGATCTGCTCTTTCGAGATGATCAGCGGCGGGCTCATCGCGATGATGTCGCCGGTCGTGCGGATCAGGATGCCTTTCTCATAGGCCTTCAGGAAGGCCGAGAAGGCGCGCTTCGTGGGTTCGCCCGCGATCGGCTCCAGCTCGACCGCCCCGATCAGACCCTCGTTGCGGATGTCGATCACGTTGCGCACGCCTTTGAGCGAATGCAGCGCCTCTTCCCAATAGGGGGCAAGCTCGGCGGCCCGCTCGAACAGGCCCTCTTCGCGATAGGTCTCGATCGTCGCGATCCCGGCGGCGGCGGCGATCGGGTTGCCCGAATAGGTGTAGCCGTGGAACAGCTCGATCATATGCTCGGGGCCGTTCATGAAGGCGTCGTGAACCTCAGCCGTCGCCAGCACTGCGCCCATCGGGATCACCCCGTTGGTGAGGCCCTTCGCGGTGGTCATCATATCCGGCACGACACCGTATTTCTCGGCGGCGAAGGCTGCGCCCGTGCGCCCGAAACCGGTGATCACCTCGTCGAAGATCAGCAGGATGCCGTGCTTCTTGGTGATGTCGCGCAGCTTCTGCAGGTAGCCTTTCGGCGGCAGCAGCACGCCGGTCGACCCCGCGACGGGCTCCACGATTACGGCGGCGATGGTCTCGGCGCCATGCAGCGCGATGATGCGCTCGAGATCGTCGGCCAGATGCGCGCCATGCTCGGGGCAGCCTTTCGACCAGCGGTTTTCCTCGGGCAGATGGGTGTGCGGCAGGTGATCGACGCCCGGCACGAGCGGGCCGAAGACCTTGCGGTTGGTGACGATACCACCGACCGAGATGCCGCCGAAGTTCACGCCGTGATAGCCGCGTTCGCGACCGATCAGGCGGGTGCGGGCGCCGTCGCCGCGCGCGCGGTGATAGGCGATGGCGAGCTTCAGCGCGGTCTCGACCGATTCCGAGCCGGAATTGGTGTAGAAGACATGCGCCATCTCGTCGGGCGCGATGTCGAGGATACGGTTCGCGAGCTCGAACGCGATCGGATGGCCCATCTGGAAGGCGGGCGCGTAATCGAGCTCGGCGGCCTGTTTCTGGATCGCCTCGGTGATCTTCGGACGGCAATGGCCCGCGTTGCAGCACCAAAGACCAGCCGTGCCGTCGAGCACCTGACGCCCGTCCGAGGTGGTGTAATGCATATCCTTCGCGCCCACGAACATGCGCGGGTTCTTCTTGAACTGGCGGTTCGCCGTAAAAGGCATCCAGAAAGCGTTGAGATCGTTGGGGGACTTGCGGTCGAGCGCCATGGAAAAACTCCGGTCGGGCGGCCGGGTCGAGACACGGCCGGATTGTCTAGTTTGACCGAACGGTCAGACTCACGCTAGCACAGCTTAGGAACCAGTCAAGCGGCCTTCAATGCGCGTTAAAAGCGCACTCTGCTGCCCCGTAGCGATTGATCCCGCAGTAACGCTTCGGTTAACATAAAACACGAACTGGGAGACGAATATTTGGCAGACGACCTCGACCCGCGCGACTTCACCAGCGACGACGACGGCAAGCGCCCGCTGACCCGGATACAAAAGGTCAATCGCGGCAAGATTCTCGAGGCGGCGCTGGACGTGTTCTCCGCGCATGGGTTCCGCGGCGCGACGCTCGACCAGATCGCGGCGGAAGCTGGGTTGAGCAAGCCGAACGTGCTCTATTACTTTCCCTCGAAAGAGGCGATCCACGCGGCGCTGCTCGAAGGTCTTCTCGACATCTGGCTCGCGCCGCTGCGCGCGATTGACCCCGCGGGTGAGCCGCGCGAGGAAATCATGCGCTACATGCACCGCAAGCTCGAGATGAGCCGCGAGATGCCGCGCGAAAGCCGCCTGTTTGCCAACGAGGTCTTGCAGGGCGCCCCCCGGATGGGCGCGGGATTGTCCACCGATCTCAAGACCTTGGTGGACGAGAAGGCCAAGGTGATCGAGGGCTGGATCGCCGAGGGGCGCCTTGCACCGGTCGATCCGCATCACCTGATCTTCTCGATCTGGGCGCTCACGCAGCATTACGCCGATTTCGACACGCAGGTGCGTGCGGTGCTCGGCCCGGGCAAGGACCCGATCGAAGGGGCCGCGCCGTTCCTCGATATGCTATTCGCGCGGCTGCTCAAGCCATAAGCGGTTAAGCCTTCCGTAACTATCCCCGGAGTTTCTGCCTGATCTTAACGGTCCGGTAACGCCCCCGGCGCAGTCTGAGGATGCGTGGGGGCGCAGGAATATGGAGCTCGGGATGGACCGGATTTCGGGGTTGATGCCTCAGGTCGGGTGGTCGCCTCTGTTGACGGTGGCGGCCCCGAAGACAGCGCCTGCCAGCACGGTGGAGGCGGCGGCGAATGCGGCCAATACCAACGGTGGCCTCGGCGCGAATGTAGACACCCAAACGTCGCAGGATCGCGCGCAGCAGGTGCGCGCCCTGGAAGCGCGCGCGGCACGCGGCGCCAGCGCGCTGAAGGACGAAGGGCAGGATCGAGGCACGGAGGATGCAAGCCAATCGCCCCGTACACCTGGCAGACGCGATGGGGGCGCACGCCCCGATCCCGATGCCTTGACCGGCCCGATCCCGACATTCGAGGTCACGCCGCTCGAGGCGCAGGCCGCTGCGCTCTGGGCCGCGCCGGACCTCGTGGAGACCTCGGACACCCCCGCCCCAGAGCCAGTGCAGCCCACCGACACGATCCAGACCACCGATACATCGATGGAAGAGCGTGCGGAGGTCAAAGCGCCCGACACCGCCAAGGAGGCCCGTGCCGAGCCTGCGCCACAGACGGAAGACAAAAACGACGCGCCCTCCGATCATCGGAGCGGCGCGTCGCAGGAGGGATGGTCTCAGGTGGCCCCGCAGGTCGCGCCGAACCTCGACGTGACCCGCTAGGTCCCTGCCCTTACTCGGCTGCCGTCGCAGCCGAGGGGTTGTTGGGATGGCTCGTCCAGTTGGCGTAGTCGCCGACCGTCTCGCCAGTGCGCGGATCCACCTCGCCCTTGTCCATCTTGCGCATCGTGATGCACTCGACCGGGCAGACTTCGACGCAGAGGTTACAGGCCACGCATTCCTCGTCCTTGACCGAGTAGACGCGGTCTTCGGTCACCGCGATCGCCTGATGCGAGGTGTCCTCGCAAGCGGCATAGCAGCGACCGCATTTGATGCAATCGTCCTGATTGATCTCGGCCTTGGTGACGTAGTTGAGGTTCAGGTACTGCCAATCGGTCACGTTCGGCACCGCGCGGCCCACCAGTTCGGAGGTCGAGGTGAAGCCCTTGCGATCCATGTAGTCCGACAGGCCAGAGATCATTTCCTGCACGACCTTGAAGCCATAAGTCATCGCCGCCGTGCAGACCTGCACATTGCCAGCCCCGAGCGCCATGAACTCTGCCGCATCGCGCCAGGTGGTCACGCCACCAATGCCCGAGATCGGCAGACCGGCCGTTTCGGGATCGCGGGCGATCTCGGCCACCATGTTCAGCGCGATCGGCTTCACCGCCGGACCGCAATAGCCGCCATGGGTGCCCTTCCCGTCGATCGTCGGCTCCGGCGCGAAATCGTCCAGATCGACCGAGGTGATCGAGTTGATCGTGTTGATCAGCGAAACCGCATCGGCCCCGCCGCGCTTGGCGGCCTCCGCCGGGCGGCGGATATCGGTGATGTTGGGCGTGAGCTTCACGATCACCGGCAGGCTGCAATATTGCTTACACCAGCGGGTGACCATCTCGATATATTCGGGCACCTGCCCCACTGCGGACCCCATGCCGCGCTCGGCCATACCATGCGGGCAGCCGAAGTTCAGCTCGATCCCGTCGGCGCCGGTTTCCTCGACCAGCGGAAGGATCGCTTTCCAGCTTTCCTCGTCACAGGGCACCATCAGCGAGACGATGATCGCGCGATCCGGGTAGTCCTGCTTGACCGCCTTGATCTCGCGCAGGTTGGTCTGCAGCGGGCGATCAGTGATCAGCTCGATATTGTTGAGACCGAGCAGACGGCGATCCGCGCCATAGATCGCGCCATAACGCGGCCCGTTGACGTTGACGACGGGCGGACCTTCCGAACCCAGCGTCTTCCACACGACCCCACCCCAACCGGCTTCAAAAGCGCGGCGGACATTGTATTCCTTGTCCGTCGGCGGCGCGGAAGCAAGCCAGAACGGGTTGGGGGATTTGATACCGATGAATTCAGAAGTCAGATCGGCCATCTCTTAGCCCTCCATCAGGAATTGGTGGATTTCTTCAGCCGCATCGCGCCCCTGCGCGACCGCCGTCACGGTCAGGTCTTCGCCGGCATGGGTGCAATCGCCCCCCGCCCAGACCCGTTCGACCGAGGTGCGGCCTGCGCCGTCGACCTTGATCTTGCCGCCCGCGACTTCGACTTTCGGAGGCATGTCGCCCAGCGTCTGACCGATCGCCTTGAAGACCTGATCGGCGGACAGCTTGAAGGTCGCGTCGGTCATTTCCAGACCGCCCTCGCCCTTCTTCGTATAGGCGAATTCGACCTGACGCACCGCGCCGTTGCCATGGATGGCGATGGGGGCGGCGTTCTCGATGATGTTCACGCCATGGGTCAGCGCGTGCTCCTGCTCGACCGTGCTGGCGGGCATCTCGGCGCGCGAGCGGCGATAAACGAGCGTCACGTTGAGCGCGCCCAGCAGCTTGGACTGCACTGCGGCATCGACCGCCGTCATGCCGCCGCCGATCACGACCACGTCGCGCCCGATCGGCAGTTCGGCCAGATCGGAGGCCTGACGCAGTTCCGCGATGAACTCGGTCGCGGGGCGGATGCCGTCCTTGTCCTCACCCTCGAGGCGCAGCGCGTTCACGCCCGACAGCCCCATCCCGAGGAAGACCGCGTCGTAATCGCCCAGCAGCTCGGCCAGATCGCCATCCCCGACGCGGCCAAGTTGCCAATTCTCGACGATGGTGATGCCGCCGATCTGCATCAGCCAGTCGACTTCCGCCTGCGCGAATCCGCCCGGCGTCTTGTAGCTGGCGATACCGTATTCGTTGAGCCCGCCCGGCTTCGAGCGCGAGTCATAAACGGTGACCTCGTGGCCCTTCATCGCGAGACGGTGCGCACAGGCGAGACCCGCAGGCCCAGCGCCCACGACCGCCACCGATTTCCCCGTGCGTTCGGCGCGGGTGTAGGGGTGGCTTTGCTTGGCCATCAGCGTATCTGTCGCGAAACGCTGCAGCGCACCAATCTCGACCGGCTCGCCTTCCGAATCCATGCGGACACAGGAGCCTTCACAGAGGTTCTCGGTCGGACAGACACGGGCGCACATGCCGCCCATGATGTTCTGATCGAAGATCGTCTTCGCCGCGGCTTCCGGCGTTCCGGTCGAAATCTGCCGGATGAACAGCGGAATATCGATCGCGGTCGGGCACGCTTCCATGCACGGCGCATCATAGCAGAAATAGCAGCGATCGGCCGCGATGCGGGCTTCTTGCGTCCCCAGCGGCGGCGCGTGATCGGCGAAATTGGTGCAGTAGCTTTCCGGGTCGAGCCGTGCTGGCGCGATCCCTTCGGTGAGCTGGCTATTGGACACTTGCGGGCTCCCTGTCAGTTTTTCTTGTTCCCTACGCTCGCACAGGATTGAATTTTATCAAGTGGTAAAATATGCCGCAGCGCGGCGGGTCGCCAATTCCCGCCCGATTGCCCGGTAGTTCAGCGCCCTCTACCCCACCCGTGCTCAATTATCGGGCAATCACGAGATCGCGAAACCCTGACGCCAGGACGGCCGATGCGCCTTTTCACCGCGCGTTACCTCGCGTATAACCGCCTCCAGCACCAAAGAGCCCCGCAGAATGGGCTCCATTTCAAAGCACCCTTCGAGGACCGCATGACCAAAAATACCCGTGACAACGACGTGGCCTTCATTCAGGCCCTTGCCGAACTGCTCAATTCGAACGAGCTGACGGAAATCGCCGTGACGCGCGATTACGCGCAAGATGACAGCCTGAAAGTGCGGGTGTCGAAACAGACCAACATCGTGCAGGCTGCAGCGCCTGCGCCCGCAGCAGCCCCCGCTCCGGCGCCCGCAGCGGCCCCGGCGGCGCAATCCGCAGCCTCCGAGCAAGCCGCACCCGTCGAAGACCCAGCCGATCATCCCGGCGCCGTGGCCTCGCCCATGGTGGGCACCGCCTATCTCTCGCCCGAGCCGGGCGCATCGGCCTTCGTGAAGGTCGGCGATCAGGTTAAGGAAGGCCAGACGCTGATGATCGTCGAAGCGATGAAAACCATGAACCACATCCCCGCCCCGAAATCGGGCACCGTGAAGCGCATCCTCGTCGATGACGGTCAGCCGGTCGAATACGGTTCGACCCTGATGATCGTCGAATAAGGGGGCCAGTATGTTCGACAAGATCCTGATCGCCAACCGGGGCGAGATCGCGCTGCGCGTGATCCGTGCCTGCCGCGAGATGGGGATCGCCTCGGTCGCGGTCCATTCGACGGCGGATTCGGACGCGATGCATGTGCGCATGGCCGATGAATCGGTCTGCATCGGCCCGAATTCCTCGACGCAATCCTATCTCTCGGTGCCCGCCATCGTCGCGGCCTGCGAGATCACGGGCGCACAGGCGATTCACCCGGGCTACGGGTTCCTGTCCGAGAATGCCGCCTTCGTGCAGGTGCTCGAGGATCACGGCATCACCTTCATCGGCCCGTCGGCCGCCCATATCCGCATCATGGGCGACAAGATCACCGCGAAGGAAACCGCGAAGAACCTCGGCATTCCGGTCGTTCCGGGCTCTGCGGGTGGCGTGCCCGATACCGAGGCCGCGAAGCAGATCGCCGGTGATATGGGCTACCCCGTCATCATCAAGGCCACCGCCGGCGGCGGCGGCCGCGGGATGAAGGTCGCGAAATCCGAAGAAGAACTCGAGGTCGCGTTCCGCACCGCGCGCTCCGAGGCGAAAGCCGCTTTCGGCAATGACGAAGTCTATATCGAGAAATACCTGCAGAAGCCGCGCCATATCGAGGTGCAGGTCTTCGGAGACGGCAAGGGACGCGGCGTCCATCTGGGCGAGCGCGATTGCTCGCTCCAGCGGCGCCACCAGAAGGTGCTCGAAGAGGCCCCCGGCCCCTCGATCACGCCCGAAGAGCGCGCGCGCATCGGCGGCATCTGCGCCGACGCGATCGGTGAGATGGGCTATTCCGGTGCGGGCACGATCGAGTTCCTCTACGAGGATGGCGAGTTCTATTTCATCGAGATGAACACCCGCCTTCAGGTCGAACACCCGGTGACCGAAGCGATCTTCGGCGTCGATCTGGTACGCCAGCAGATCAAGGTCGCCGCCGGCGAGCCAATGGAATTCGAGCAGGACAAGCTCTCGATCCGCGGTCACGCGATCGAAGTGCGGATCAATGCAGAGAAACTGCCGAACTTCGCGCCCTGCCCCGGTCGGATCACCCATTACCACGCACCCGGCGGGCTTGGCGTGCGGATGGATAGCGCGCTCTATGACGGCTATTCGATCCCGCCCTATTACGACAGCCTGATCGGCAAGCTGATCGTGCATGGTCGCGACCGCCACGAGGCGTTGCAGCGCCTGCATCGCGCGCTTGGCGAGCTGATCGTGGACGGAGTGGACACCACCGTGCCGCTGTTCAACGCGCTGCTGCAGGAGCCAGATATCCAGAGCGGCAACTACTCGATCCACTGGCTCGAACGGTGGCTCGAAAAGAACCTCTGATCGGTTCGAAATTTGCGAAAACGCCCCCGGTTTCGGGGGCGTTTTTCATTTCGGGGTCAGCAGGCAGGTGCCGCGCTTTTTCTCTTTGTCTTTGGGGCGATAGTAGTCGCCAATATGTTGCCGCTGGCCATTCCCGATCTGATCCCAGTCCAGCCAGTGACAGTCGTAGTCGAGCACATCGGCCATCGCACTCATCGCCGGGAAGGAGGGGATGCCGATCAGCGCCTTTTCCTGGCCCTCGATCTGCGGAATCGAGTTCAGCTCGTTATCGGTACGCTCGCGCATCAGCAGGATCACCGGACCGGGGCGCTGCGCGAATTCGCTGTCCACGATCACCAGTTCCGGCCCGAGCTGGCGCACCAGCTGGAACAGCCGGAAATGGTCCATGACGTGGTAGAGAATACCGAGAACGCCCACGACGTCGAAGCGCTCGCCCGCGTCGATCAGCTTCTGCATCCCGTCGAAGATGTCGTCGCAGACCAGCTTCACCTTCTCGCGCAGATGCGCGCGGGGGAATTGGTCGAAGCGGTCGATCAGCTCCTGCCTCCCTTCGATTCCCACCACTTCCGACGCGCCCGCCGCCGCGAAGGCGTAGGCCCAGCGGCCATCATGCGCCGCCAGATCGAGCACACGCTTGCCCGCGATCTCCTGCTCCAGCGGTTTAATGATCATCTTGTGGCGCAGGTTCATCCGCTCCACCGTGCCGGGATCTTCGGCGTATCGGTCGATCTCGGGGAGGAAATCGTAAAAACCCATATTTGCGCTCGGCCCCGCTCTGGTTCATCTTGTTGGCGAGCCTAGGCGTAACGGGAAAACCGGGCAAGATAATGACGGACAGGCTGAGCGCGGAACTACTTTTAGCGGGCTATGCGCAGGGCATCTTTCCGATGGCCGAAAGCCGCGACAATCCGCAATTGCATTGGTTCGACCCGGCTCTGCGCGGGATCGTGCCCTTGGACAAATTCCACATTTCGCGCTCTCTGGCGAAGGTGATCCGGCGCGGCGATTACAGTATTACAACAAACGCGGCATTTCGGGGCGTGGTCGAAGGTTGCGCCGATAGGGATGAGACATGGATCAACGGCCCGCTGTTCATGCTCTACGATCAGCTCCATGCGGCGGGCTTCGCGCATAGTCTGGAGGTCTGGCAGGACGGCACCCTCGCGGGCGGCATTTTCGGGATCACATTGGGCGGCGCGTTCTTCGGCGAGAGCATGTTCTCGCGGCGGCCCAATGCCTCCAAAGTGGCGCTGACCTATCTGGTGGACCGGCTGCGCCAGACCGGGTTCACCTTGCTCGACACGCAATACATCACGCCGCATCTGGCCTCGATGGGCGCGATCGAAGTGACCCGGATCGAATATCGCGCGCGTCTGGCTCAGGCGCTGACGCGGGAATGCGACTTCACCTCAGGCGCGATCCCCGCGCCTCAGTCGCTTTTGCAGCGGATGACCCAGACGTCGTAACGCGGGTGATCGAGCGCCGACAACGCGGGGCTGGAAGCGATCATCCAACCTGAGAAATCAGGCTGCGGCTTGTCCTCTTCGGTCACCGTCACATAGGCATAGGCATCCGACGACGGATCGTCGGCCGGGTAACGGCATTCGCGCAGCGTCACCTTGATGAACCCGTATTTCACGCTCTGCCCGACATTCAAATTGATGTCCGAGGCGATGCCCGAGACCTTGTCGAGCCCGCGCAGCATCGCGCCCGTACCGTCGGCCAGCCCTTTCGCAGGCTCATCCTGCGGAATCTGGTCGTCCGGCGTCGTTTGCGTGAAGTCCTGCGCCGCAGCGAGCCCGGGAACGAGCGCCGCGATCAAAACCAAAGCGCGGATCATTGCGCCCCCTCCCCTGCGCCGTCGCCACTGCCGCCACCTGCAAATTTCAGCATCAGGTTCAGCATCGAGACCGCGCTTTGCGTGTCGAGAATTTCATCGCCGGGCTTGAGGTCGTCGATCGCCCCGCCCGGGATCAAGTCGATATAATTCGAGCCGAGAAGCCCGTCTTGCGTCACCGCGATAACTGTATCCTCGGGAAGCGCGACGCCGTTTTTCACCGAAATCGTGGTATCGGCGAAGAAGGTCTTCGGGTTGAGCGCGACGTTCGTCACCGTCCCGACCTTCACGCCCGCAAGCCGCACGTCCGTGCCGGGCACGACGCCCCCGATCGAGCGGAAGGAGGCATGCAGCGGGTAAGAACCGCCATCGGCGCCTATGCCCATGCCGCGCCCTGCCCAGACCAGAAAGCCCAGGGCCACGACCAGCACGATCGCGCCGGTGATGATCTCGGTGCGGTTTTCGCTCATAGCGGGATGGCCTTACTCGGGCTGCCAAGCCTCGTAATCGCGGCGCTCGACCGGATGCGCGAGGCGAATCGACCCCGGCGGCACATAGGCCGCTTCGGTGCCGGTGTGGTTTGCCTCATGCGGCTTTTCCCAAGGCTTATGGGCCAGCGGCTTGTCGGTCGGCGGCTCGTCATAGGTGAAGTGCATCCAACCATGCCAGTCCGGCGGGATGCGGCTCGCTTCGCTTTCACCGTTATAGATCACCCAGCGGCGCTTGGCGTCCTTGGTGCGGTAATAGATATTGCCTTGCTCGTCCTCGCCAACTTTCACGCCCTTGCGCGCGGTGAAAAGCTGCGTGCCGACGGTCGAGCCGTTCCACCAGGTGAGAATTCGAAGCAGAAACTTCATGGGGCAACCTCCGCAATGCGTCTCGCCTGTTATATCCGCTGGGGCGTCGAGGTCCAGTGCCCGTGCGGGGATCAGGGCGTCTGCGAAGCGGAATTTGGCACCTCAAGCACAGCACGGTGCAAAAATCGCATCGTCGAGCGGCCGTCCACAACGAGCCATTCGCCCCCGCACGCCTGTCTATGGGAGGTGTAGCGAAGTTTCTCCAAAACAACACAGCCTACGTGAGGCACATGACAAAAACAAAAGGGCGAGCCGAAGCTCTCCCCTTGTCTAATCCTTGGCAGCACCGCGATCAGCTCGCCGATTTGCCTTCTTTCTTGGCTTCAGCATAGATCAGCAGCGGCTTGGCGTCGCTCTGGGTCACGGCCTCTTCGTTGACCACGACCTCTTCGACCTCTTCCATGCCCGGCAGTTCGAACATCGTGTCGAGCAGGATGTCTTCCATGATCGAACGCAGACCACGTGCGCCGGTCTTCCGCTCAATCGCTTTCTTCGCAATGGCGGTCAGTGCATCGTCGGTGAAGGTCAGCGACACGCCCTCGATCTCGAAGAGACGCTGATACTGTTTCACCAGCGCGTTCTTCGGCTCGGTCAGGATGGTCACCAGCGCCTCGGCATCGAGATCGGTGAGCGTCGCGATGACGGGCAGACGACCGACGAATTCCGGGATCAGGCCGAATTTCAGCAGATCTTCGGGCTCGAGCTCCTTGAACAGCTCGCCGATATTACGCTCTTCGCTATCCTTAACATCCGCCCCGAAGCCCATCGCCGAGCCCTTGCCGCGCTGCGCGATGATCCGGTCGAGGCCCGCAAAGGCGCCGCCACAGATGAACAGGATGTTCGTCGTGTCGACCTGCAGGAATTCCTGCTGCGGATGCTTGCGCCCGCCCTGCGGCGGCACGGAGGCAACGGTGCCCTCCATGATCTTCAGAAGCGCCTGCTGCACACCCTCGCCCGACACGTCGCGCGTGATCGACGGGTTGTCCGACTTGCGGGTGATCTTGTCGACCTCGTCGATATAGACGATGCCGCGCTGCGCCCGCTCGACGTTGTATTCCGAGGCCTGAAGCAGCTTGAGAATGATGTTCTCCACATCCTCACCCACGTAACCGGCTTCGGTCAGCGTGGTCGCATCCGCCATCGTGAAGGGCACATCGAGGATGCGCGCAAGCGTCTGGGCCAGAAGTGTCTTGCCGCAGCCCGTCGGGCCGATCAGCAGGATGTTCGACTTCGCCAGTTCGATGTCGGTCTTCGTGCCGTGATTGAGGCGCTTGTAGTGGTTGTGCACCGCAACCGAGAGCACGCGCTTGGCATGTTCCTGACCGATCACGTAGTCGTCGAGCACCTGGCAGATATCGCGCGGGGTCGGCACGCCATCGGTGGATTTCAGCCCGGCCGATTTCGTCTCCTCGCGGATGATGTCCATGCACAGCTCGACGCATTCGTCACAAATGAACACGGTCGGGCCCGCGATCAGCTTGCGGACCTCATGCTGGCTTTTGCCGCAGAACGAGCAGTAGAGCGTGTTCTTGCTGTCGGAGCCGTTCGAGTTCGCCATCTCTTACCTCTGCTGCCCGGGCTGCCCCCGGGCTTCGTGAATTGGCCTGTCTCATCAAGACTAGGACAGGCCAACCGTCACCTCAATGTCAAAATCGCCCCGAAGTTAAGCGGGAGGATCACTTTTCTCCGTCGTCGCTGACGCGGCTCTCGAGGATTTCGTCGATCAGACCCCATTCCTTCGCAGCTTCGGCGGACATGAAGTTGTCGCGCTCCAGCGCCGCTTCGACGGTTTCGTAGTCGTTTCCGGTGTGCTTGACGTAGATTTCGTTCAAGCGGCGCTTGAGTTTCTCGGTCTCGCGAGCGTGGATCATGATGTCGGTCGCCTGGCCCTGATAGCCGCCCGAGGGCTGGTGCACCATGACGCGGCTGTTGGGCAGCGAGAAGCGCATTCCCTTTTCGCCTGCCGTCAGCAGGAGCGAGCCCATCGACGCCGCCTGCCCGATCACCAGGGTCGAGACCTTCGGCTTGATGTATTGCATCGTGTCGTAGATCGACAGACCGCTCGTCACCACGCCGCCAGGCGAGTTGATATACATCGCGATCTCTTTCTTCGGATTCTCGGCCTCGAGGAAGAGAAGCTGCGCGCAGATCAGGGTCGACATGCCGTCATGGACTGGCCCCGACAGGAAGATGATGCGCTCTTTCAGCAGGCGCGAGTAGATGTCGTAGGCACGCTCGCCGCGCGAGGTCTGCTCGACCACCATCGGCACCAGCGTGTTCATGTAAAACTCGTGGGGATCTTTCATCTCGGCCCTTCCTGGTCGTTCGACGCTGTTCATAGCGTGTGATCTTTACAGAAGTCTTAGTGACCGCATCGGGGACCTTCAAGGGCGCTGACCCTGCGCGAAGGGCTGCCGCGGCGCAAATATTGGCGGCAGGCGGGTGCGTGTTAATCGCATGGAAAGGGTCTGGACGTAGCGTGTCGGCGATTTTGCGGGAATGCGCCCGTGTGGAAAAATGAGGCGGACATGTCCAAATCCGAGGCTGGTGCAAGCGCCTGGCACACCGTGATGCTCAAACTGCTGGCTCTGATCGCGATCGCGGGGGTCGTGTTCGCGGCGCTGATGACGCTGCTCACGATCAATTCGAACCATCGTCGCGCCAATGAAGCTGCGCGGGCACATCTCGACCAAATCCTGCCGATGCTCGGCGATTCGGTGACGGAGGCGCTGATCACGGGGCGGATCGCGGATGCGACGCATGAGCTAGAGAACGTGCTCGCGGGCTCGGACGGCGCTGGCCAATCCGCAATCGCGCTCAACAGACGCGGCGCCGTTATGACCGAGGCGGGCGCGCCCGATCCCGCGCTTATCGCTCTGGCGCAAAGCGCGCTTGAGTCCAACGACAGGGCGATCTCGGCAGATGGGCTGAGCGAGGCGATTCCGCTGCGCATCTCTCCGGAGGATCCGCCGATCGCCGCGATTGCCCTGCGCTGGAGTCCGGCCCCCGCCATCGCTCGCGCGCAGAAGGACATGGTGCGCAACCTCTCTTTCACCGCGATGATTTTCGCGGGCATTCTCGGCGGTGTGATGCTGGGCGTACGCTGGCTGATCACCCGCCCCCTCACCCGTGTGACGGAGGCGATGCGTTCCGTGGCCGGGGGGCAACTCGATACGGACATCCCCGCCACCGGTCGCCGCGACGAAATCGGCGCGATCGCCCGCGCTCTGGGGACCTTCCAGTCCGAGCTCGCGACCGCCGAATCGTATAACCGTGCCGCACGGATACATAGCGCCGCGCTCGAAAGCGCCACGGTCGCGATCATTCTTACCAACAACGACCACGTCATCACCTTCGCCAATGAGGCGGCCGCGGAATTGCTGCGCCCCTTCGCAGCGGAAATTCGCGCCCACAACCCAGATTTCGATCCCGACAAGCTCTTGGGAACGCGCGCGGATCTCATCTTGCCGGCGGGCACGACAACGGCCGCCGCCCTCGACGATGGCGCGCGCGACACGCTCACGCTCGAAGGACGGATGCGTGCGGGGACGATTCTCGCGCTCGTCAGCCCCGTCATCGACGAGGCCGGGGAGAAGATCGGCCATGTGTCGCAATGGCGCAATATCACCGAAGAGCAGCGAAACGCTTCTCTGATTTCCGCGATCGACGCCAACCTCCTGCGGGTCGACCTGCGCCCTGACGTGACGATCGACACGGTCAACGACGCATTTGCCGAGGTTTTTGGTGCGCCCCGCGCAAAGATGGAGGGAATGTCCGTCGCCGGTCAGATCACCTTCGAAGGGCAGCCAGTCTGCGAAATCCTCCAGCGCGACCCCCAGCCCTTTGCGGGCATGCTCGTGCTGCGCTGCGCCGATGGCCGTCAGGCCTGGCTCGAAGGCTCGGTCAATCCGATCCTCGACACGGACGGCAAGATGGTCATGTTCAGCGTCCTTGCGAGTGATCGGACGCAACAACATCTGGAAGCCGAAACCCGGCGGGCCGAGCGCAGCGCGATGATGGCCGCCCAACAGAACATCGTGGAGACGCTGAAATCGGCCTTGGCCGGCCTCTCCGCCGGGGATCTCATGGCCGAGATCACCACCGAATTCGAAGGCGACTACAAGGCTTTGCGCAGCGATTTCAACAGCGCGATCGGCGATTTGCGGGGCGCGATGCGCAAGGTGCTCGACAATGCCGGATCGATCCGCACCGAGGCGCGGCAGATCTCGTCCAGCTCCGACGACATGGCGCGACGCACCGAACGGCAGGCAGCGACGCTGGAAGAAACCGCCGCAGCGCTCAACGAGATCACCGCCTCGGTAGAGGCCGCCGCCCACGCCGCCGGTCGCGCCAACGACCTCGTCGAGACCGCCCGGCGCAGCGCGGAACAAAGCGGCCATGTCGTGTCAGAAGCCGTGCAAGCCATGTCGGAAATCGAGCAAAGCTCGGAGCAGATCAGCCGGATCACCAGTGTCATCGACGAGATCGCCTTCCAGACCAACCTGCTCGCCCTCAATGCCGGGGTTGAGGCCGCCCGCGCTGGCGAGGCCGGGCGCGGCTTCGCCGTCGTCGCCTCGGAAGTGCGCGCACTCGCGCAACGCTCCTCGGATGCCGCACGCGAAATCGCCGAACTGATCGCGAACTCCTCGGCGCAGGTGAAGCGCGGCGTCGGCCTCGTCGGCCAAGCGGGCGATGCACTCGGCGGGATCCAGTCCTCCGTCTCCGATCTGCTCGCCTATGTCGCGGACAGTGCAAATGCGACGCAGGAGCAAAGCGCGGGCCTGACCGAAATCAACTCCGCCGTGACCCAGCTCGATCAGGTCACCCAACACAACGCGGCCATGTTCGAAGAAGCACTCGCCGCGAGCCAGGTCCTCGAACGCGAAGCGATGGAACTCGGCGCGGCAATGGGGCAATTCAAACTTGGCGAGGCCGCTCCGGATGAGGGGGCCGATAGCACGTCGCCAGCAGAAAAAACGGCTGCGGGAGAAACCTCCCCCGAAACATCCGGGCCCACAGCATCCGCGCCGCAGCAATCAGCCCGACCCAAATCGCCTCAGCAGGTCAGCGTGTCGGGCAACACTGCGCTGGCGGTGCCGCCACCGCCAACAGATGACGATTGGGAGGATTTCTAAGCGAAGAAGGAGATAGCTGAATGCCTTGACGCGGGGCGGCAATCAGGACGCGTTGGGATGGGGTGCTGCAATCATGGCCTCCGCCCGATCCGTCTCGCTTGCTCCTTGCGTCCCGGCCTCGCCCGCACGGAACCAAGCCCGGATGGCGGCGCGCTCCTGCGGCTCCATGTAGCTCAAATTCGCGGGGGGCATCGCATCGGTCAGCCCGGCTTGCACATAGATCTGCCGTGCGGCGGCGGCAATTTCGCGGGGAGTCTCCAGCTTGATATTCTTGGGCGCATGTCCGATCCCTTCATAGCCGGGCTCGCTCGCATGGCACATCGAACAGCGCCCCATGACGATCCCGCTCACCTCGTCGAAGCCGGGCGCCGCGGCGAAGCGTTGTTCGAAGGGAGTAAGCATCGCGCTGTCCTCCATATCCTCGCCGGCATCCGCTTTCGGAATCGAGGATAGCCAAACGATCGCGACGAACAGCGCCGCGGTCGCGCCCCAGGTCCACCACGGCTTGCCCTTATGGGCGTGATGAGTGTTGAAGAAATGCCGGATCGTCACGCCCATCAGGAACACCAGAGAGGCGATCAGCCAGTTATACGCGCTGGCGAAGGCCAGCGGATAATGGTTCGACAGCATCAGGAAGATGACCGGCAACGTCAGGTAGTTGTTATGCGTCGAGCGCTGCTTGGCGATCTTGCCGTATTTCGGATCGGGCGTGCGCCCCGCCATGAGATCGGCGACCACGATCTTCTGGTTCGGAATGATGATCAGGAACACATTCGCGGTCATGATCGTCGCGGTGAAGGCGCCCAGGTGCAGCAGCGCCGCGCGGCCTGAGAAGACCTGCGTGTAGCCCCAGGCCATCGCGACGAGAATGACATAGAGGCCCAGCATCAGCCGCGTGTTGTTCTCGCCAAAGCTCGACTTGCAGATCAGATCATAAAGGAGCCAACCCAGCGCGAGCGAGCCGATAGAGATCAGGATCGCCCCCCAGACCGGCAGCTCCATCACCCGCGGATCGATCAGGTAGAACTGCGCCTGCGTCCAGTAGAGCACCACCATCATCGCAAAGCCCGAAAGCCACGTCATGTAGCTTTCCCATTTGAACCATGTCAGCCGGTCGGGCATCTGCGCGGGTGCGACGAGGTATTTCTGAATATGGTAAAAGCCGCCGCCATGGACCTGCCACGCCGCGCCATGCACCCCCTTGGGGGCGCCGGGCTCGGGCACCAGCCCCAGATCAAGCGCGATGAAATAGAAGGACGACCCGATCCACGCGATCGCGGTGATCACATGCAGCCAGCGCACCGCGAACTGCACCCATTCCAGAAAAAACGTGTAATCCATCCGTCATCCCTCGTTTTGCGCTCAGAGTTTCCCAAGCCACGCCCGAGCGCAAGCGATGGCGCGGCGGAACCGCCCGAATTTTGTCCGGATGCTCAAATCGCAAGCAGATGGAGGGCCCGCGGTCAGCTGCCGCGATAGGTCGAATAACCGTAAGGCGAGAGCAGAAGCGGCACGTGGTAATGCGCCTCGGCGTCATTCATGCCGAAGCGGATCGGGATTTCATCGAGGAACAGCGGCTCTGGCGCCCCCTGCCCGCTCGCCCTCAGATAGTCGCCCGCGGCGAAGACCAGCTCGAACTGGCCGGTGCGAAACCGCTCCACCGGCAGGATCGGCGAGTCGGTGCGCCCATCGGCATTCGTCACCATCTCGGCCAGCGGCACTCGGCCCGCCTCGTCGAGCGCGAAGAGCGTGATCTTGAGCCCTTCCGCCGGGCATCCCCGTGCCGTGTCGAGCACATGGGTGGTCAGATATCCTGCCATCGCGTTCTCCTTCGCCAATCGTCGAGACCGCGATCACTATGCTTTCGGGTGAAACAAACCGCAAGATATCGTGCGCTCACCGGAAGTTGCTTAGTATTTCACATGCTTATGGTTGATCACCGCACAGCTGCCTCTAGGTGACATTACAGGTTCACGTAGCCGTCACATCCATGTCACGTCGAAAGGCGATGGGCAGCGCAGCAACGAGCGGAAGGACCCTATGGGCAACAACATACAGCCTGTGATTTTCCCGACTGTTTCCGCTCCGCTTCTCCGCGCAGGCGCCGGGTGCCTGCCCCTCCCTGCAGATCCACCGGAGATGTGACATGAGCCGATCGCGCCATCACAACAAACAACGCTACCGCAGCCTTTTCCTGTCGGATTTCCACCTCGGTTCGCGCGGGTGCAGCCCCGGCCCGATCCTCGACTTCCTGCAAAGCGTGCAGGCCGACGCGATCTACCTCGTCGGCGATATCCTCGATCTCTGGCATGGTGGGCCCGTGCAGTGGGGGGATATCCACGCCGAGATCATCGAGACCCTCGAAGCCCATGCCGAGGCCGGCACTCGCATCGTCTATCTGCCCGGCAACCACGACGCGGCTTTGCGCTCGCCGGGGATGAATTTCCTCAGCTTCGAGCTGACCGAAACGGCGCTGCATGTCGGCGCGGATGGGCAGCGCTACCTGATCGTGCATGGCGACCAATGCGATGCGCGTATCCTGCGCTGGCACGCGATGACCCGTTTCGGAAGCCGGATGGACGCGCTGTTCCGCGGCATCGATGCCTGGCTGCGCCGCCGCCGCGACGTCTCCGAGACCGAGCGCACCTTGATCCAACTCGCGATCGAAGGGATCAATCACCTGATCGCGCGCGGCTCGGGGTACGAGCATCGTCTGATCGCGATGGCCTCCGAGGCCGGGGTCGACGGGATCATCTGCGGCCACTCGCACAAGCCCGCGTTGCGCGATGTCGACGGGATGACCTACGCCAATTGCGGCGACTGGGTGGACAGCCTGACCGCCTTGGCCGAGGATAGTTCCGGCGCGTTGCAACTTCTTCAATGGGGCGCGGAGCCCGCAGCGGTCACCGAGACCGGCACCCGCTCCGCAGTCGCAAAGGTTCGCGCATGACGATCGTTCTGCTGTCCCTTGCCGCCCTTCTGGGCATCACCCTCACGGCGCATCTGCTTAGCGCTGCGATGACCGCATGGCGCGAGTCCCGCCCGCCGAAGCCGGTGCCCGACACGCTGCCCTTTATCGCGCTGATGCGCCCGGTCTGCGGGGTCGATCCGTTCGACGCGGAGACGCTCGGGTCTTCCTTCAACCTCGACTATCCGAATTACGAGGTGATCTTCTGCGCACCCTCCGAGCGCGATCCGGCCTGCGCACTGGTCCGTCGCCTGATCGAAGAGAACCCGCAGGTGCGCGCACGGCTTCTGACCGGGCTCGACGCGGTGTCGGGCAATCCGAAGCTGAACAACCTGCACAAGGGGCTGTCGGCGACCGAGGCGGAGTGGCTCGCGATGGCCGACAGCAATCTGCTCTTGCCGCGCGACTACCTGCAGCGGCTGGTGGCGGAATGGCGGCCCGGCACCGGGCTCGTATCCGCTCCGCCGGTGGCCGAACGTCCGGGCAATCTCTGGGGCGCGGTGGAGGCCGCTTTCCTCAACACCAATCAGGCGCGCTGGCAGGTAGCGGCCGACATGATCGGGATGGGGTTCGCGCAGGGCAAATCGCTATTCTGGCGGCGCGACATCCTGATGGCGGGCGGCGGTTTCGCAGCCCTTGGGCGCAACATGGCCGAGGACGTGGCCTCGACCAAATTGGTGCGCCGTCAGGGCCTGAAGGTGCGGCTGACGCGGCACCTTTTCGCGCAACCGATCGGGACGCGCGCGGCCCGGGAGGTCTGGGACCGCCAGCTGCGCTGGTCCAAGGTACGCCGCGACGGGTTCGTGATGATTTTCGCAGCCGAGATCGCGCAGGGCCCGTTCCTGCCCTTCCTCGCCGCGCTTGCCTTGGCCGTTCTGGGCGCGATGCCGTGGATCGCCCTGCCGCTTCTGGTGGCGCTGTGGTACGGTGCCGAGGTGCTGCTCGCCCGGATCGCGGGCTGGCCCGCGTCGGCGCGCGACATCGCGGGCTTCGCGATCCGCGACGCGATGTTGCCCGCGCTGTGGCTGATGACATGGTTCGGGCGCGATTTCACCTGGCGCGGCAATGACATGACCCACCGGGACGTCGCCCGCAGCGACGCCCCCGTAACGGAGTAACCCGATGATCGGCCTCGAGACGATCTCCGTATTGATGGCGAAACACGGTCTGGCCGTGCTCGCGCCGATTGCGGTGCTCGAAGGGCCGATCGTGACGGTGATCGCAGCGTGGCTTGCCAGCCAGAACATGTTCTCGGTCTGGTCGGTCGCGATCATCGTGATCCTTGCCGATCTCGTCGGCGATCTGGGGCTCTATGCGCTTGGCCGATGGGGGCTGAACCGGATGCCCAAGAAATGGCGCGACAAGCTGGGCCTTAGCCGCGCGCGGCTCGTGAGTGCGGCGCGGCACTTCCAGAACAAAGGGGTCAAGACGCTGGTTTTCGGCAAGCTGACCCATTCGGCGGGCGCGCCAGTGCTGGTCGCAGCCGGGGTCGCGCGGATGAATGTCTGGGTCTTCATGCTGACCAACCTGATCGCGACGATCCCGAAATCGCTGGCCTTCGTGGCGCTCGGCTATTGGCTCGGCTCGCATATCGGGAAGATCGACAGCTGGCTTTCGAAAGGCTCGCTGATCCTGCTGGTCGTGATCATTCTTGGTGGCACGATCTGGTTCTTTCGTCGCAAGAGGTCGCACACATGACGACGATCACCTGCATTCTGCCCGCCTATAACGAGGCCCCGCGGATCGCGGCGGTGCTGGAGCGTGTGCTGGACCATCGCCAGATCGCCGAGGTGATCGTGATCGACGACGGCTCGAGCGATGGCACCGCCGAGATCGCCGAAGGGTATCGCGACGCCCATCCGCATCTGCGGGTGCTGCGCCAGACGCAAAATGGCGGCAAGACGGCCGCCGTGGCCGCCGGGATCGCGGAGGCCGCGGGCAGCCATCTGCTGCTGCTCGACAGCGATCTGCTGGGGCTGACCCATGCCGATCTGGGCGCGCTGATCGCGCCGGTGGCGAGCGGGGAGGCCGATGTCACGATCAGCCTGCGCCGCAACGCGCCGCGCATCTGGCGGATGATCGGGCTCGATTACATCTCGGGCGAGCGGGTGATCCCGCGCGAGATGCTGGGCGAACGGCTGGAGGCCCTCAACGCCCTGCCCCGCTTCGGGCTAGAAGTCTTCATGAACCGGCTGTGGATCGCAGAGCGCGCCCGGATCGCCGTCGTCACCTGGCCCGGCGTCGACAGTCCGATGAAATCCGCGAAGCTGGGCAACTGGCGCGCAGGCGTCGCCGCCGACGCACGCATGATCCGCGATATCTTCCGCACCATCGCGCCGCATCGCGCGTTGGGTCAGATCGTGGCGATGCGCAGCCTGCGGGTTCGCGGCGAGGCGCAGGCTTTACCGCGCAAATGGTTGGAACGTATACCTCGCTGAACGGTTCGGTTCACGACAGATCAGCGGAGGTTTCATGTCACAACACGCGCGCGTCGTTATCATCGGCTCTGGCTCGGCCGGACTGTCTGCCCTGCGCGAAGTGCGTCATGCGACCGATGACTTCCTGATCGTCAACGACGGCCATTGGGGCACGACCTGTGCCGAAAGCGGCTGCATGCCCTCCAAGGCGCTGATCGAAGCCGCCAACGCTTTCCACCGCCGTCACGATTTCGAGGCCTTCGGGATTTCCGGCGCCGAGGCACTGCGCATCGACGTGCCCGCCGTGATGGCGCGGATGAAACGGATGCGCGACGGGTTCACGAAATCGCCGCGCGCGGTGCCCGAGAAACTCGGGGACAAGGCGATCTCGGGCCGCGCGACGCTTCTCGGCCCGAACCGGATCGAGATCGCGGGCCACGGCGAGGTGACCGCCGATGCGATCATCCTCGCGACGGGCTCCTCGCCGGTGGTGCCCGGGCCATGGAAGACCTTCGGCGAACGTATCCTGACCACCGACACGCTATTCACCCTCGACGATCTGCCCAAGCGGATCGCGGTGATCGGCATGGGCGCGATCGGGGTGGAACTGGCGCAGGCGATGGCCCGGATGGGGATCGAAGTCGCGGGTTTCGATGCGCTGGAAAGTGTGGCTGGCATGACCGACCCGGAGGTTGCAGCGGTCTTGCGCGACGCTATCGCGGCGGAGCTGCCGCTGCATCTGGGCGCGCCTGCGGAGATTTCCGAAGGCAACGCGGGCAGTCTGCTCGTGAAAGGCGCAGACGGCGCGGAATTCGAGGCAGATGCCGTGCTCGCCGCGATGGGACGCCGCCCCAATATTGCGGGGCTCGGGCTTGAGACGCTGGGCGTGCCGCTCGACGATCACGGGATGCCGGAGGTCGACGCCACCACTACCCGGATCGGCGATCTGCAGGTCTTTCTGACGGGCGACGCGAATGCCATTCGTCCGATTTTGCACGAGGCCTCGGACGAAGGGCATATCGCGGGGCGCAACGCCGTGGCCGACGCCCCGCGCTGCTATAGCCGCCGGACCTCGATGGCCATCGCCTTCAGCGCGCCCAATGCGGTGCGCGTGGGGCAAAGCTTCAAGGACCTCGAGGGGCAGGACATCCTGATCGGCAGCGCGGATTTCGCGACGCAATCGCGCGCCCGGCTGGCCGAAGAGGCGTATGGCATGCTCCGCGTCTATGCCGAGCCCGAAACCGGCAAGCTGCTGGGCTGCGAGATGGCGCTGCCCGAGGGCGAGCATTTCGCGCATCTCTTCGGCCTCGCGATCCAGTCGGGCATGAGCGCTTTCGACATGCTGGCGATGCCCTTCTATCACCCGGTGATGGAGGAAGGTCTGCGCAGCGCCCTGCGCGAAATTTCCAAGCAGCTTCCCGAGGAAGACCGCTCGGACCTCTCCGATTGCCCCGAGAAAGGGCATCCGGCGCTCGATTAAAGGGCTGCGATCTCGGCCACGCGCGCGGCATTGTCGGGCGCGGTGGTGCCGTCCGCCATCACCAGCGAGTTCTCGAACCCGACCCGCGCCTTGCCACCCTCGGCGAGCGCATTGCGCAGGCAGTCGGTCTCGCCCGAGCCGAAGGCGCAGATCGCCCAGTCCGGGGTGATCGCCTCGGCCTGCATCCAATCGAGGAACGGATCGAGCATCGCCGGCGTCGAGACCTGCCCCGCAACATAGCGACCCATCACGAAGATCAGTTGCAGCCCGGGATCGCGCAGCAGGCGATCCGGCAGTACATGCACCAGCGCCTCGGCATCCTCGCGGGAGTAGAGGATATGCTGGATCGCGATCCCACGTTCCGCCGCCTCTTCGTAAAACCGTATTGCCTGCAATTCGTGGTCGCGCAGCATCTCGCGCGCCGAAACCGAAACCATCTGCGCGCCCGAGTTCAAAGCGACATAGCGCTGATGCCCCGGTTCGTAGCGCCCCGCAGCCTCGGTGGTGATCTGGATCGCCATCTCGCCCAGAAGCGGGCGCAGATGGGCCAGCGCCTCGGCGTAGGCGCCACTATCGAGCAGGTGCCCGCCCGCATCGTCGCGCAGATGTAGATGCAGCGCCCCTGCCCCGGCGTCACGGCAAGCCAGCGCGGTCTGCGTGATCTCGTCCAAGGTGATCGGCAGCGCCGGATGGTCGGACTTCGTCTTGGTCGCCCCGTTCGGCGCGACCATGATATGCGGCAGGCTCACCCGAGAACCTCGCGGATCGCGGTGCCGAGCTTGTCCACCAATTCCCCGATCTGGTCGTCGGTGATGATGAAGGGCGGCGCGAGCAGGATGTGGTCGCCGCGCTGGCCGTCGATCGTGCCCCCCATCGGATAGCAGACGAGCCCGGCCTCGAAAGCCGCCGCCTTGAGCTTCTTGTTGATTGCCTTGGCCGGGTCCATCGGCTCTTTCGTGGCACGGTCGGCCACGATTTCCAGCCCGCGGAACATGCCGCGCCCGCGAATATCGCCGATATGCGGATGCTGGCCGAACGCCTCACGCAGCGCCGCGTCGAGCACTTCGCCCTGCTGCGCCGCCCGCGCGACGAGCCCGCCCTCGGTCAGTTTCTTCACCACGGCATCACCGGCAGCGGTCGCGGTCGGGTGGCCGATATAGGTGTGGCCGTGCTGGAAGAAGCCCGAGCCGTTGACGAAGGCGTCGTAAATCTCGGAGGTGCAGAGCGCCGCCCCGATGGGCTGGTAGCCCGCGCCCAGCCCCTTCGCGATGGTGACGATATCGGGCGCAATCCCGTCCTGCTCGCAGGCGAACAGCGTGCCGGTCCGGCCCATCCCGCACATCACCTCGTCGAGGATCAGCAGGATGCCGTATTGATCGCAGATTTCGCGGATGCGCTTGAAATAGCCCTTCACCGGCGGCACCGCGCCCATCGTGGCGCCGACGACCGGCTCGGCGATGAAGCCGATCACGTTCTCCGCCCCAAGGCGCTGAATCTTGGCCTCCAGCTCGTTGGCGACGCGCAGACCGTATTCCTCGGCGGTCTCGCCTTCCTCGCGCCAGCGGTATTCATGCACGGGCGCGATGTGGCTCACGTCGATCAGCAGCGGGTTGAACTTCTCCCGGCGCCACGCATTGCCGCCAGCGGCCAGCGCGCCCAGCGTGTTGCCGTGATAGGACTGGCGGCGCGCGATGAAATGCGACCGGCTCGGTTCGCCCTTCTCGACGAAATACTGCCGCGCCATCTTCAGCGCGCTCTCCACCGCCTCCGATCCCCCGGACGTGAAATAGACGCGCTCGAGGCTCCCCGGCGCGTGAGCGATGAGGCGATCGGCCAGCCGTTCGGCGGGTTCGGAGGTGAAAAAACTCGTGTGCGCGAAGGCGATATTGTCGATCTGAGCCTTGATCGCCGCAGTCACGTCAGCGTCAGAGTGACCGAGGCAGGAGACCGCCGCGCCCCCGGACCCATCGAGATATCGCTTCCCGTCGGCATCGAGGATGTAGATACCGTCGCCCTTTACCGCCAAGGGCGGATTGGACTTCGTGTGGCGGGGGAATACGTGACTCATATCGGTCCCTCCTTCGGGACAAGAATGCGTGAGGATCGCTGATTACCCCATGAAACATATGTTTTACGCATTGACAACATATGAAACAATTGAAACGGTCACCTCAACGCGATAACTGGTGATGGAACCTGGGGAGGAGCCTTGTCCGGCAGTTTCGAACAGCGATTGGCTGCGCAATATGGCAACCTTTCCGCGCGCTTGCGTGAGGCGGGAGACTATATCGCAGACAACCCGGTGAGCATCGCCACCCGTTCGCTGCGCACGCTGGCGAGCGAATCGAACCTTGCGCCCGCGACCTTCACCCGCCTCGCCCATGCGCTCGAATACGAGAATTTCGAAGAGCTGCGCGAGACCATGCGCGACCAGATCGGTCGCCGTGTCTCTCCCTTCGCAGACCGAGCCGATCGGCTGCAGAAGGATGCCGTCGATCCGCAGAGCAGCTTCCTCAACCGTTATGCCGCGGCGACGCAGGACAATATCGCAGCCCTGACCGCCGCGATCGAGCCGGGACGCCTTGAGGCCGTGGCCGACAAGCTCGCCGCCGCGCGCCGGGTAGTGCTTCTGGGTGCGCTCGGTTCGACGGGGATCGCGGAATACACCGCCTATATCGCCAATTTCCTCGGCGATAACTGGGAGCTGGGTGCACGGGCGGGCTCGTCGCTGGGCGCCACGCTCGCCGGGCTCGATGAGCGCGACGCGGTTCTGGTCATCACCAAGCCGCCCTTCGCGCGCTCCACCATCCGCAGCGCGATCCATGCCCATGAACAGGGCGCCTATGTCGCGCTTATTACCGACAGCCGCAGCTGTCCGGCGCTGCACGCAGCCGATGAGACCTTCATCGTGCCCACCGACAGCCCGCATTTCTACACGAGTTACGTCGCCACGCTGTTCTTGCTCGAAGCAATTCTGGCGTTGGTGGCGAAGCGCGCGGGACCCCGCGCAACCGAACGGATCGCCGAGGTCGAACGGCGCAACAGGCTTCTCGACGAAGTCTATGCGCGCTGACCGACGCGGACCGTATCTTTGAACCGAGACCCAAAAACGACCAACGGGAGTTACTCAATGAAAAAGTTCTTCAAACTCGGGGCCATCGCGGCCGTCGCCGGCGCGCTGCTCGCGCCCGCGGCGAACGCAGCCGACGAGACCTTCATCACCATCGGGACCGGCGGAGTGACCGGCGTTTACTACCCGACCGGTGGCGCGATCTGCCGCCTGATGAACAAGAGCCACAAAGAAACCGGCGTGCGTTGCTCGGTCGAATCCACCGGCGGTTCGGTCTACAACATCAACACCATCCGTTCGGGCGAGCTGGACTTCGGCATCGCGCAATCGGACTGGCAGTACCACGCCTACAAGGGCGACTCGAAGTTCTCCGATCAGGGTCCGTTCGAGAAGCTGCGCGCGGTGTTCTCGATCCACCCCGAGCCCTTCACCGTCGTCGCGCGTGCCGATAGCGGCATCAAGAACTTCGCCGACCTCAAGGGCAAGCGCGTGAACATCGGCAACCCCGGTTCGGGTCAGCGCGGCACGATGGAAGTGCTGATGGACGCGATGGGCTGGAAAACCTCGGACTTCGCGCTCGCAACCGAGCTGAAGGCCGCCGAGCAGTCGAAAGCGCTCTGCGACAACCAGATCGACGCGATGGTCTACACCGTGGGTCACCCCTCCGGTTCGATCCAGGAAGCCACCACCTCGTGCGACGCGACCCTCGTGAACGTCACGGGTGACGCGGTCGACAAGCTGGTCGCCGACAACCCCTACTACGCGAAAGCCACCATTCCGGGCGGCATGTATCGCGGCAACCCCGACGACACGCAGACCTTCGGTGTGCGCGCGACCCTCGTGACCTCGGCCGATGAGCCCGATGATGTCGTCTACGCTCTGGTGAAGTCGGTCTTCGACAACTTCGACGAGTTCAAGAAGCTGCACCCGGCCTTCGCGCATCTGACGCCGGAAGAGATGGTCACCAAGGGCATCTCCGCTCCGATCCATCCGGGCGCTCTGAAGTACTATAAGGAGCAGGGCTGGATCAAATAAGCCCTGCGTATAACTGGGCGGGCGCGCTTGCGTGCCCGCCTTTTTTAGTTTCAGCTTTAAGATCATGCCGGAACAGGCGGACGGCCCTGTGGGCCGCTAGGGGGAACGATGGCGGAAAATCGCGCCTTGAACGAACAGGAATTACAGGAGCTCGTCCAGGCTTCTGACAGCGGGGCACGCAGCCCCAAGGGTTGGGTCGGGCTCATGGTCGCCGTGGTGGCGCTGAGCTGGTCGATCTTTCAGGTGCTTCTGGCCTCGCCCATCGGGCCGTATGTGCTGCCGGGCGACCTGATCAACAACGCCCGCCAGATCCATCTGGCCTATGCCATCTTCCTCTCGGCGATGGCCTATCCGCTGTTCAAATCTTCACCCAAGGACCATGTGCCGTGGTATGACTGGATCCTCGCGGTAGGCGGTGCGCTGCTCTCGATGTACGGCTATTTCTTCTACCAGAAGATCGTCGACAATGGCGGGCTCGCGGATATGCAGGACGCCTATATCTCCGTCCTCGGCATAATCTTCCTCTTCATCGCAGCCTATCGCACGCTCGGGCCCATCATGGTCCTGCTGGCGATCGTGTTCCTGTGCTACGTCTTCTTCGGCTCGTCGGAGTTCTTCCCCGAACAGATCCGCTGGGCCGGCGCGAGCCTGCGCAAGGCCATGTCGCATATGTGGATCACCTCCGAGGGGGTGTTCGGCATCGCGCTTGGCGTCTCGACCAAGTTCGTCTTCCTCTTCGTGCTGTTCGGCGCGCTTCTCGAGAAAGCCGGCGCGGGCAACTACTTCATCCAGATGGCCTTCGGCGCGCTCGGCCACCTGCGCGGTGGCCCGGCAAAAGCCGCCGTCGTGGGCT
The DNA here is from genome assembly GCF_055666785.1 of Thioclava sp. PTB-PU3-1. Lineage (NCBI taxonomy): Bacteria > Pseudomonadati > Pseudomonadota > Alphaproteobacteria > Rhodobacterales > Paracoccaceae > Thioclava > Thioclava sp. PTB-PU3-1. Next base: position 527,031 of record NZ_JBVNVL010000001.1, read on the forward strand.
CTGCCGCGACCGGCCTGATCTCGGGCTCGTCGATCGCGAACGTGGTCACCACCGGCACCTTCACCATTCCGCTGATGAAGCGCGTGGGCTTCTCGGCTGAGAAGGCGGGTTCGGTCGAGGTGGCCTCTTCGGTCAACGGCCAGATCATGCCCCCGGTGATGGGCGCTGCCGCCTTCCTGATGGTGGAATATGTCGGCATCTCCTATCTGGAGGTCATCAAACACGCCTTCATCCCGGCGATCATCTCCTACATCGCACTGTTCTACATCGTGCATCTGGAGGCGGTGAAAAACCGGATGCCGACGATCGGCGACCGCGTGGTCTCGGTCTGGCGTACGGCCTTTGGCATGTTCGCCTTCTTCGCGGGCTTCGCGGCCCTGTGCTACGCAACGCAATTCCCGGTACGCCTCATCACCTCGATGGTGCCCGAAGGCGCGGCCTGGGTTCTCGCCCTGCTCGTCGTCGTGGTCTATCTCGGGCTCGTCTGGGTCGCTGCGAAAGCCCCCGATCTGGAGCCGGACGACCCGAATTCGGAGATCGTGAAGCTCCCCGAAATCAAGGACATCTACAAGGCGGGCCTCTACTACCTGCTGCCGATCGTCGTGCTGGTCTATTTCCTGATGATCGAGCGCAAATCGCCCGGCCTGTCGGCCTTCTGGGCCTCGTTCCTGCTGTTCTTCATCCTGCTCACGCAGAAACCGCTCAAGGCGATGTTCCGCGGCGAGAGTGCGCCCATGAGCCGCTTCCGTGAAGGCGTTCTCGACCTGATCGGCGGCATGATCGACGGCGCGCGCAACATGATCGGGATCGGTCTGGCCACGGCCACCGCCGGGATCATCGTGGGCACCGTCTCGCTGACCGGGATCGGTCAGGTGATGGCCGATTTCGTCGAGTTCCTCTCGGGCGGCAACCTGATCCTGATGCTGATCTTCGTGGCGATCCTGTCGCTGATCCTCGGGATGGGCCTGCCGACCACAGCGAACTACATCGTCGTCAGCTCGCTGATGGTGGGCGTGGTCGTCCATCTGGGCGCACAGTCAGGCCTCGTGGTGCCGCTGATCGCGGTGCACCTGTTCGTGTTCTACTTCGGCATCATGGCGGATGTGACACCACCGGTGGGGCTAGCGAGTTTCGCGGCGGCGGCGGTCTCTGGCGGCGATGCGATCAAGACGGGCTTCACCGCCTTCTTCTATTCGCTGCGCACGGTCGCCCTGCCCTTCGTGTTCATCTTCAACACCGACCTGCTGCTGATCGACGTGACCTGGTATCAGGCGATCTTCGTCTTCATCGTGGCGACGATCGGCATCCTCGTCTTCACCGCAGGCACGATGGGCTGGTTCATCACCCGTTCGAAGATCTGGGAGACGGTGGCGCTGCTTCTGATCGCGTTCACCCTGTTCCGTCCCGGCTATTTCATGAACATGATCGAGCCGCCCTATAACGAGGTGCCGCCTGCCAATATCACGCAGCGTCTCGACAAGGCGCCGGTCGGTCGCGAGTTGCGGCTGGTCTTCTCGGGGCCCGATTACACAACGGGCGATCCGAAGGACATGACGGTGCTGGTCAAGGTGCCCGAGGGCGCGACGGGTCAGGACCGGCTCGACAAGCTCGGCCTGAGCTTCACCGAGACGGACGGCAAGATGGTCGCGGACGAGCCGATGTTCGGCACGGAGCTGCAGACCAAACTGCAGGGCTTCGACTTCTATGGCGACAATCCCGTCACCCTGTCCAATGTGAAGGCGCCGAACGATCAGCTTCCCAAAGAGCTGATGTTCATTCCCGCCTTCGCCCTTCTCGCGCTCATCGCTTTCCTGCAAAATCGGCGCAAGGAAGACGATGACGCGGCCTTTGCTGAAGGAGAACCGGCATGACCAATACCATTCTCTGCGCGATCGACATGAACCGCCCCAAGACCGAGCGCAAAGTGCTCGAATGGGCGGCGCGGCTGGCCAAGATGGAAGACGCCCAGCTCGACGTGATCACCGTGGTGCCCGATTACGGCTCGGCGGTGGTCGGGGCCTTCTTCTCGGACGATCACACCGCGAAGGCGAAGGAGCATGCGCGCGAGCTGCTGCATGACTTCGTCGCCGAGGTGGTCGGCCCCGAGGTGAACGCCAAGGTGCGCCACATCGTGGGCGTCGGCACCGCCTATCACGAGATCCTGTCGCTGGCCGAAAAGGACGGCGCGGACATGATCGTGCTCGGGGCGCATCGCCCCGATCTCAGCGATTACCTGCTCGGCCCGAACGCCGCGCGGGTCGTGCGGCACTCGAATTGCTGCGTCTTCGTCGTGCGCTGAGCACGCGACCGACGCCAAAGCTAAGGGCGCGCCCGGACGATGGGCGCGCCCTTTTTCTATCGGAGCCCGGATCAGGCGGCCCCGGAACAGGCTGCCCTAGATCAGGCGGCGGTGTGCAACTGGCGCGGGGCCGACTGAGCTGCGATCACACAGGCTTCGGCCATTTCGCGACGCCGCTGGGTGGAATATTCCGCAGGCATCCGCAGCGCCGCGTATTGGCGCCCATCCTCGTCGTTGCGATAGGTCGGGCCCATCCGGCTCACATCGTAGCCAAGCTGGCGCAGAGCCCGCATCAGGGCGAGCGAGGAGAGGCAAATCAACTCGTCCGCGCCACGCTCCCTCGCGCGCTCCACCAGCCCGTCGACGATGAGCCGCAGACAGGTCGAGCGTTCCGCCTGCGTAGTCAACGCGTCGGAAATCACCAGCCGCGTACATTCCCAGACCCTCTCGCTCGCGATTTCGGTCGGCAGGATTTCCGGCGGAATATGCGGCAACTTCCCCAGATGCGCGTCACGCAGCATGTAGGTATTGCCGCCCCAGATCGCCGCGGTGGACATGACCCGTGCCCCGCCCACCACCTGCCCGTCCTTCAGCACGAGCGAGTAGTGCGCCAGAGGCGTATCGTATTGATCCATTTCTACTTCGTCATTATGCGGCACGTCCCAACCGAGCGTGTCGACGAAGACCTCCTTGCGCAGGCGCAGGAAGTCGTAAAAAGCGGTGCCGAAGCGGTGAAGTTGCGAGAATTCGAAAGTGCAGTTTTGCATTGGAGCCTCCTTCTGGATAGCTCCATCGAAACCACGAATTTGTGAAAAATTCACTCTTTTAGGTTGTATAAACCTAGATCAGTCGCCTTGAAGTCGCGATTGCGAGCATTTCAATCGCATTTCGCGCCCCCAGTTTTCGGCTCGCAGAAGACAGCCGCGCTTTCACGCCGCTTTCGGAAATTGCGAGTTCCGCGGCGATCTGTTTGATCAAGAGCCCGTCGGCGCGGAAGCGGATCGCCTCGATTTCGGCATCCGTGAGCGAGCGCTGCGAGGCGTCGACATGCAAGGCCTTGAGCATATCGAAAGCTTCATGAAGCTCGGCATCGGTAAAATCGCGATCCGATCGGAACAGGACCGCGTGGCTGCGACGCCCGGCATCGCTTGGCGTGTTGTAAGAGATCGTGGCGGCGTAGGTCAGCCCCATCCGTCGAGCCATGCCGACGACGTCTCGGGGATCGTCCTTCAGGTCGACCCAGCGCACGTAACCGACATTGTGGTAGACCCAGTGCATCGAAGGGTCCTGCACGACCAGTCCATGCTGGGTGTACATGTCGACCCAGTCGCTGTTCAGACGGTTGAGTTCGGCTTCGGGAAATGCATATCCAACCCTGAGCGCGAGGTAAAACCCGGCCGGGGCGATTTCATTCAATCGCTTTTCGCAATCCCTCAGTTCCATATTCTGATGGTCAATTCACTTGCACTCACTGCGGTCGCAGCCTACCGTCGCACGCGTCGCTGCAGCCTTGTACCAACAACCTAAAGACGAATTCCCGTGATGGAAACAGCAAACCGCAAGGAAATCGCCAGCCTGCTAGAGGACCTTGGGCAAACCTGCGACACCGGTTTCGCATTTGCCCTGCATATCCGCTTCACCCGCCCGAACATCCTTTATCGCACATATCCCGAGCCATGGATCGACGAATATAGCGAAAAGGGCATGATGATGGACGACCCTGTCGTCCTGTGGGGCTTGCAGCATGTGGGTATCGTGCGGTGGGAAGATCTCGACGACCCCAAGGGGGTTCTGAAAGGTGCGAAATCCCACGGACTTTATAATGGCCTGACCTGCGCAGTGCTGGAGAACGGCTCGCGCTCGATTTCGGGGTTCACCCGATCCAGCGCCCCCTTCTCCGAGGACGAAGCGCAAGACCTGCTTGAGAAGACCCGGCGCCTGCACAACCTGACGGCGGGCCTGTCGGACCTCTGAGAAAAGGCGCTTTTGCCCTTCTCTCGGCTCGATTGTCCAAGTCGAATCAAGGGATAGGCGCGAAGACGAGAAGTCGAACCGGCAGCGCCCCACTCAACCTTAGCGTGCAAACTTCATCTATCGGAAGGTCGATTTTTTTCGGCCTTCCGAATTTCGGTCGAAATGCTTTGCTTTCGCTTGATCGGCCCGAAATTCGCCCCCTACCCTTTTGAAATATCTGTAATCGGGATCGACGGGCCTGGTCCGGCCCAGAGCGATTAAGTTGACCTCAAACCGGACTGGGCAGTCGTTGCCGTTCTTCTGTGGGGGGAGAACATGACGCATCTGCCACGTTTCGAGACGCAAGATATCTCTTGGGCGCCGCCGCGCCGGCATAAGGGGCAGCTGCGCTGTCTCGTTGCCGGAGGGGCCGGGTTTCTGGGGTCGCATCTGTGCGACCGGCTGATCGAGGCCGGTCACTCGGTGCTCTGCATCGACAACCTGCTGACCGGGCGGACAAAGAACATCGCCCATCTCATGGGACATCCCGATTTCACCTTCCTCAGGCATGACGTCATCGCGCCGCTGCAGATGCATGGCGAGATCGACCGGATCTACAATCTCGCCTGCGCGGCCTCGCCGCCGAAATATCAGCTGGATCCGCTGCACACGTTCCAGACCTGCGTCGCGGGGTCGATGAACCTTCTCAGCCTGGCCGAGCGGACCGGCGCACGCATCCTGCAAGCCTCGACCTCCGAGGTCTATGGCGACCCGGACATCTCGCCCCAGCGCGAAGACTATCGCGGTCGGGTGAACACCACCGGGCCCCGCGCCTGCTACGACGAAGGCAAACGCGCGGCAGAGACGCTGTTCCATGACCTTCAGGCCTGTCGCGGCATCGACACCCGCATCGCGCGGATTTTCAACACCTACGGGCCGCGGATGGACCCCGAGGATGGGCGCGTGATCTCGAATTTCGTGACGCGAGCGATCCGCGGCACGCCGCTTGAACTCTATGGCGGCGGCACGCAGACGCGCTCGCTGTGCTATGTCGACGATCTGATCAGCGGCCTGGTCGCTCTGATGGAAAGCGAGACGGTCGGCCACGAGCCGGTCAATCTGGGCAATCCGGGCGAATATACCGTCGCCGAGCTGGCCCATATCGTGCGCGACATGTGCGAGAGCCGGGCGCCGCTCGTCGTATCGGATCTGCCGCTCGACGATCCGATGCAACGCTGCCCCGACATCACCCGCGCCGAGACCCGGCTGGGCTGGCGTCCGGAGATCGCGCTGCGCAGCGGCCTCGTGCCGACCATCGCCTATTTCCGGGCGGAGATAGCGGGCGTTGAAACCGCAACCGCCCCGATAACCGCAACGGCCGCCGAATGATCCAGCGCCCCGACATACGCGCTGCGATCGAGGCCGGACACCTCGCGCCCATCCTCACACCGAGGCAGGCACTGCGCTATCGGGTGCTGTTTGCGCTGTGGATGCTCGCGACGGTCTATTTCTGGAGCTGGTGGCTGACACCGTCGCATATCCTTGCGACGGTTCCCTATTTGATACTCACGGGTGTGCTGATCTGGCTTCTGGCAATGCAGATCTACTTCTTCGTGATCTTCCTGCAGGCGGTCCGCCCCTCGTCGCCTCTTCCGGAGCCGGGTCGGTGGCGCGTCGCGATGATCACGACGAAAACTCCATCCGAACCCTTTTCGGTCGTTCGTCGGACATTGGAGGCGATGCTCGCGCAGGACTACCCGCATGACACGTGGCTCGCCGACGAGGCGCCCTCGCCCGAGACGCGCGCATGGTGCAAGATCCACGGCGTGAAGATCTCCAGCCGCCACGGCATCGAGGCTTACCACCGGCAGGAATGGCCGCGGCGGACGCGCTGCAAGGAAGGCAACCTCGCCTATTTCTACGACCACTGGGGCTATCGCGATTATGACATCGTAAGCCAGCTCGACGCCGACCACGTCCCGCAACCGGGCTATCTGCGCGAGATGCTGCGCCCCTTCGCCGATGATGCGGTTGGCTATGTCAGTGCGCCGTCGATCTGTGCGTCCAATGCCAAGGAAAGCTGGGCCGCGCGCACGAGGCTCTATTTCGAAGCAGCCTTCCACGGAGTTTTTCAAGCGGGCTACACTGCAGTATTCGCGCCGATGTGCATCGGCTCTCATTACGCTGTGCGCACCTCCGCGCTGAAGGAAGCTGGCGGTCTAGGTCCCGAACTCGCGGAAGATCACTCGACCACGCTCCTGATGAACGCGGCGGGCTGGCGCGGCGTTCACGCAATAGATGCGATTGCGATCGGCGATGGCCCGGCGACTGTGACCGACCTGATCACGCAGGAGTTCCAGTGGTCGCGCTCGCTGCTGAGCCTCCTGCTGCGCTACATGCCGGACTATGTCGGCAAGATGCCGTGGCGGCTGAAGTTCCTCTTCGTGCTCTGCCAGAGCTGGTATGTCTTCTTCGCGCTCTCGATGTCGATGATGTATATCGCCCCGATCATCGCCATCAGCTTCGACATGCGCTTTGCCGACGTGACCTATCCCGCCTTTATCGGACATGTGCTGCCCGCAGGCACGGTGACGCTGATATTCGCCTTCATGCTGCGGCGCGATCAGTTCTTCCGTCCGCACGACGCCAAGATCATCGCGTGGGAGAAAGCACTCTTCGTGATGATGCAATGGCCTTGGGTGCTCTGGGGATGCGTCATGGCCGTCTATGACAGGCTGTCGGGAAAATTCGTCGATTTTCGGATCACACCGAAAGGCGAAGCCGCCTCGACGATGTTACCCGAGCGGATCATCGCCGTTTACGGCGGGCTGGCCCTGGGGGCCTTGCTGCCGGTTCTTCTGGTGGACAACGTCATCGAGGCGCGCGGGTTTTACCTCCTCTCCATGTTCAACGCCGCGTTCTATTTCGTCTTGCTGAGTGTGATCTTCGGCGCGCGCGCGCGCCGCGTTCAGATCGATTGGCGCGGCTGGCCGCGCGATATGGCGGTTCAGATGGGCACGCTGAGCGTCATCGTCTCGCTCAGTTTCGGAGCCCTTTGGCTCCGCGGCGGCGAAAGCGTCTACGCGCTCATGATCGGGCTGAAATCGGTTCAGCTCGCAAAGGTCGAATACATCGTCTCGGGGGCCGGCATGGGCGCCCCGGGACAAGCGAAGTTCCACGTCAAACCGAGCTGGAAGTGACGGGGCTGCGCACTGAAAAGGAGGAGACTGACATGGCTAATGATTTGATGACCCGTCGCGAAATGATGGCCGGTGCCGCGGCGTTGGGACTGACAGTATCGGCGCGGCCGGCGTTCGCTGCGGATGTCAGCGTGCCGCCCGGCTCCTTGCCGTTCGGGGTCTATGATCCCGATGGTGACTTTGCGGATCTTTCAGGCGTGGTGATCGAGCACCTGTTCCTGCCCTGGGAGGACGTTTTCCTTCCCTCGCTGAACGATGCCGACAGCTACGCGCTCGAACGAAACCGCGCGCTTCTGGTGACGCTGGAGCCCTGGACATGGTCGCGCTCGGAGCGCAACACGGCGCAATATCTGCGCCGCGGCATCGAGCGGGGCGAATACGACGCCAACATGATCGCGGTGGCCGATGTGCTGGCGACGCTGCAAAGTCCGGTCACGCTGCGCTTCGCTCATGAGATGGACGACAAATCCGGCCAGTTCATCTGGTCGGACTGGAACCCCGACGACTATATCGCGGCCTATCGCCGGATGACCGACGTCGCCCGCGACCGGGCGCCGAAGATCAACCTGATGTGGTCCCCGCTGGGCGACGAGAACATGGGCGAATATTACCCGGGTGACGATTACGCCGACATCGTGGGCCTCACCGTCTTCGGGCTGCAGGCTTGGGACCAGGCCAAGTTCGGCCGCGATCAGACCTTCGACGACATCTTCGCGCCCCGCTACGCGCGGGCTGCCACCTATGGCAAACCGGTTGCGGTGGCCGAGCTCGGCTATGTCGGCAACCAGTCCTATGTCTCGATGTGGCGCGACCGGGTGCGTCAGGAATTGCCGGACTATCCGAGCCTCGTCGGTGTCAGTTACTTCAACCAGCGCGAGGTTTACCCGTGGCCCGAAGGCTTCGGCGCGCCGGATTGGCGAATCAAGAACCAAGTTCTGACCTGAGCCACCATAGGTAGTGGCGATTTTTCGCCTACAACACCACTGCTAGACAAGACATTGAAGCTGCGCGGGAATTTCTCTCGCGCAGCCTCTTTGCATTTCGCCACAAATCCGCCTGCTTCCCGCCACGTCACCTACCAACTTGACCCGTAGGCTGAGATCGACCAATCCTGCTGGCACGAGGACGCAATCGGCCCTCTTCCGCGCAGACGGGAGGGGTCAGACCGCAACGTGAGCAGACAGGATTACAGTTCCGATGACGTTTTTATCCGTGAAAGCGGCCCGCCTTGTCGTGGCCGGCCTGATCTTTGCAGCCCCGCTGAGCAGCGCCCATGCGCAACAAGCTGGCATGCTGGACCTCAAACCGATCCGTGTTTCCGCCAAAAGCACCGCCGGTCAGGGCGGCGCAAAATTTGACTGGCTCGCCGGTCGCACCAGCAAAGCGCAAGCCACGCCGCGCGTCGTTCAGACCCGGTTTATCGGCAAGGGCAAATGGATTTGCTCGCCCGCCGGTTTCGGCAAGAAAGCAAGCTGCTTCCAGCGCTGAACGCCGCCCCTACGCTTTAAGTGATGGCCCCGTCCTGACCGGGCCACGTCACGCTCATTCGGCGGGGAAACCCACGGTGCAGTCGATCCCGGCGGGCAGCTTGCCTTCGGGATTGGGCAGCGCGAGGCGCACCCCGAACGTGTCCGACGCCGCATCGAAGACCTTGTCGACGACGCTCACCGTCGCGTCGTATTCGCCGCCCACCGGCGCTGCGGGATAGACTTTCAACACCTGACCCTTCTTTACCCGGTCATACATCGACGTCGGCAGGAAGACCTCGACATGGAGCGGGTCGATCTGCGCGAGCTGCGCGATCGGCGCTTGCGAGTAGACATATTCGCCCGGCCCCATCATCCGCGTAATCACCAACCCGTCTATCGGCGAGCGGATCTCACGCCGCGCCAGCTGCGCCTCCACCCTTTGCAGATCGAGCTTCGCCAAATGTTGGTCCATCTGGGCCGAGCGCAGCTCCAACTGGGCCACTTCGGCATTGGTCTGGGCCTCCTGCACCTGCGCATCGGCCATCACGTTTCGCTTGCCCATCTCGGTCGCGCGGTCGGCGGCCTTTTGCAGCAGCGCCACTTTGGAACGCGCGATGTCGATCGGTCCCTCATCCTGCGCGCGCTCCTTGGCATAGGTCAGCTGTGCCTCTTCGGCCTTGGATTCCAGCTTCGCGATCGGGTCGCCCTTCTTCACGGTATCCCCGCGCGAGACGAAGACCTGATCGATCACCCCGTCCACCGCCGAGCCGATCTCGAGCACCTGCCCCGGGTCGATCAGGCAATCGAAGCGCTCCTGATCCTGCGCGAGCGCCGCGCCGGGACCGAGGGCGAGAATGAGGGTGATGGAAGTTAGCCGCATGGGTGGTCCCTTTCAGTTGCCCCTGCCGCTGAAGGCGAGCAGGTCTTCGAGATTGTCGTCGGCGCGCAGAAGCGCCTTGCGCACGCCGGAATGGCGCGCTTCGGTCGCACGTTGCGCAAGCCGGGTCACGGGCGCGCCGATCAGCCACGGCACGCGCCCCTTCCCGCTTGAAAACATGCGGATCAGGCCCGAGAGTCGCGTGCCATAGAAGACCCGCAGCAGGTCGTCGTCGAGCGACACGAAGGTGACGAAGCTGCCCGGGTCGCCCTGCCGTCCGCAGCGCCCGAACAGCTGGCGGTCGATGCGGCGCGCGTCGTGACGGCCGGTCGCGATGACATGCAGCCCGCCGAGGTCGCGCATCTGCTGATCGATGCGGATATCGGTGCCGCGCCCGGCCATGTTGGTCGCGACCGTGATCCGCCCATGCCCGCCCGCTTCGGCGATGATATGGGCCTCGTGCTCGGTCTCGCGGGCGTTGAGCACGCGATGCGTCAGCCCCTCTTCGGTCAGGAGTGCGCTGATCTCTTCCGAGGCGGCGATGGATTGCGTGCCGATCAGGATCGGGCGGCCCGTCATATGGACGCGCTTGGCCTCGGCCAGAACTGCGCGCCATTTCTGATCGGCGGTCGCGTAGTGCCGCTCACCAAGGTTCTTGCGGCGCGAGCGGCGGTTGGTCGGGATGCGCTTCGTGCGCAGCCGGTAGACCGCGCGCAGCTCGCCGGAGACTTCGGCCGCGGTGCCCGTCATGCCTGCCAGCGTCAGATAGCGGCGGAAGAAGCGTTGGTAAGAAATCCGGATCAGCGTCTCTTGCCGCCCCGTGATCTCGCAGCCTTCCTTCACCTCGATCATCTGATGCAGCCCGCGCTCCCACGAGCGGTCGGACATCACGCGGCCGGTATATTCATCGACGATCTGCACGCCCGCCTCATCGACGATGTAATGCTTGTCGCGGTGATAGAGATGCAGCGCCGAGAGCGCCTGCCGCGCCAGTTCCTCGCGGTGAATCTCGGTGGCCCAGACCCCGCCGAAATGCGCGCTGAGCTGGCGCAGCCGCGCTTTACCGAGGTCCGTCAGTTCGACCTTCCATTCCTTCTCGCGCACCGTGAAATCGCGCGGACGCGTCAGCTTGCGCCCGATCTCGACGGCGCGCTGATAGGTCTGCTCCAGCCCCGAATGATCGCCCGCCCGGGTGATGATCAGCGGCGTGCGCGCCTCGTCGACCAGCACGCTGTCCGCCTCGTCCACGATTGCGTAGCATAGCCCGCGCATCAGCAGCCTCTGCCGTTTCGGATCGGTCTTCGACAGCCCCTCCAGCGCCATATGCAGCGCGCGGGTCTCTCCCTCCAGCACCAGCCGGTCCTTGAGGTAATCGAAGGCCAACTGCTTGTTCGTGCAGTAACAAATATCGCAGGCATAGGCCGCCTGACGTTCCTCGGGGCCCAGACCTTCGACGATAATGCCGACGCTGAGACCCAAAGCCCGATAGAGCGGCCCCATCCATTCCGCATCGCGCGCGGCAAGGAAATCGTTCACCGTCACGATATGCACCGGCACGCCCGAGAGCGCCATGATCGCGGCGGGCAGCGTGGCGGTCAGGGTCTTGCCCTCGCCGGTATCCATCTCGGCGATCCGCCCGCGCAGCATCGCGCGCCCGCCCAGAAGCTGCACATCGAAGGGGCGCATCTGCAGCGAGCGTTCGGACTGAATGCGCACCAGCGCGAAGGCGCGGGCCACGAGATCGGCGCGCAGCCCCTTCACCCGCAGCTTCTGCGCGACCTCGACGCGGGCGGCGTTAAACCCATGCGCCTCCAGCTTCGCCAGCGCCTTCTCCTCCTTCGCGACACGGCGCAAAAAGCCCGCGCCTGCCGCCGATTTGATCGAGAAGAATTGCGACACCCGCCCCACCGCGCTCGCCATCACCCGGTCGAGCGTGCCGAGGCGTTCATCCTCGCGCTCGGGGTAGAAGGCGGTCAGCAGACCGGGGCGCTGGACGAGCATCTCAGACATCGTAGAGCCTCAGGAACAGCTGGCGCAGCGCGCGATAGGCCTGAAACCCGATCGGCAGAGTGCCATGCGAGAAACGCACCTCGACGCGACGACCTAGCAGCGGCAGCGCCGCATCGGGGGCCATCTCCAGCTCGAACTCGAAGACCCGTTGCAGCGTGCGCAGCCCCTTGGTGTCGCCCGGATCGACCGGAACCGTGCCGCCGCCCTGCAGCCCCAGCGCGGGCGTCGGCAGGTCGCGGATGCCGCCGGGCACTTCGCGCACGATGGTCGCGGGATAGCTCTGCCCGCCATACTCGACCGGCATCACATCGACGCGGCCCGTCGCGTTGCGCACCAGATCGACATCGTCCTGACCGACCACGACGCGCAGAGCCGCCGTGTCTTCCTCGGTCAGAACGTAGGAGATCACCTGCCCGCGCTTGGCGAACCTTCCCTGCAGATCCTCTCCATTGGGCACCACGGCCAGACCCGCGCGCGGCGCGCGGATCGACAATTCGTCGAGCTGTTGGGCGAGCCGGTTGCGGTCCTCGCGGGTCGCGGAAATCTCCGCCGCGATCATCTCGGCCTCGACCCGGTCAGTGCGCACCGCCGCCTGACGCTGCAGCTCCAGCCCCGCCAGTTGCGAGTCCAGCACATCGAGCCGCGCGCTGAGCAGCGGATCGTCGAGCTTGATCATCACCTCGCCCGGCTGCACCGCGTCATAGGTCGCGACCGGCACCTCGGTCACGAAGCCGCTCGTGCCGACGCGCACCTGCGCCTGCTCAGACGGCCATGTCACGCCGCTGACCACCGATCGATACGGCGCGGGCAGAACGAACAGGATCACGAAGAGCGCGGCAAGGATCGCGCTTGTCACAAGGACCGCACGCGGCCTGTTGGAGCGGAGTTTCGGGCTGGAAGACAGAAAGGACATGGATTTGCCTATGGGCACGAGGATCTGTGTCGTGATCGCCCAAGCCGCCAGCAGCACCCCGATGAAGAAGAAGCGGCCGGCGATATAGGTGATGATCGCGAACATGATGAAGAGGCGATAGATGAAGGCGGCGATCCCGTAGAACAGGAACCAGCGCTTCTCGGCGGGCAGCGAGGTGACGGGCTCCGCCTCCTTCATCCCGAAGAGGTATTTCTGCGCGAGATAGGCGTAGTAGCGATTGGCGCGCTGACCGAGATTGGGAATTTCGAGCCAATCGGCGAAGACGTAATAGCCATCGAAGCGCAAGAGCGGGTTGCCGTTGAACAGAAGCGTCGAGACGCCGCCGATCAGCATCACGTTATAGGCCACCGCATGGGCCGCGCCGGTCTCGGCATTGAGCCAGACGAAGAGTGCGATCGAGGCGAGGAACAGCTCCACCATGATCCCGATACCCCCGACCAGCATCCGCTGATACTTGTCGCGCAGCGCCGAAGCGGCGGAGGCATCGACATAAGGCACCGGCACCAAAACCAGCAGCATGATCCCGATCTCATGGACCTCGCCGCCGTTCTTCTTCACCGCATATCCGTGGCCCAATTCGTGAAACGCCTTCACCACCGGATAGACCAGCCACAGCACGAAGAGGTTCTTGGGCGTCAGCACCCGGTCCGCGATATTGTCGGTGATCGCGCCGAAATTGATTGCGGCGAAGATGAAGCCCGCGAGCACGACGAGCACCCAGATCACCGCGAAGGTGCGGGTGAAGAAGGGCCGCACGAAGGGCATGGTGCGGGTCAGGAAAGCGTCCGGGTCCCAGATAGGGATCCGGATGGCGAGCGGCGACCAGATCTTCTGCTTGATCTGCATCGACTGGTGGCGCTGGTAGCGGCGGAACAGCTCGCGCCCGTCGGGCGGCACGTCGCAGATCAGCGCGTCGGCTGCGTGCAACTGCCCCATCAGCCGGATCGCTTCGTCCTGCGTGGGGGCCTTCTCGCCAAGCTGCTCATTGGTGGTGTTCCACAGCTCGTCCATCGTGCGCTTGCCGTTCATCAGCCCGACCAGCCGCCACGCGGCCGGCGAGATGCGATGGAAGCGCCCCGTCGCGATGTCCTGAACCACGAACCAGACGCGCCCGCGATAATCGTGCCGGTGGATCGCGACATGTCTACGCAGGCGCGGTTTGAGATCCTTCACCCGATACCAGGACGGAGAGAAGAGCGAGGTGGCCATGTCACGGCCACCAGGACCAGAGCGTCATGCGCACCCAGAGAACGATCCGCCGGGTCCAGATCCAGACGAGGCGGTGTTCCTCGACCTCGATCTTGGCGACCCCCTCCATGCCCGGACGCAGCGCATTGATCGGCCCGTCGGTCACGGAAGCCTCGACGAGAAACTTGTTCGCCCCGGCTTCGGCATTGGAGATCGGCGTGATCCGGTCGACCTGCACTTCGATCGGGGTGTCGGGCAGCGAGGCCAGAATGAGCGCGCCGCTCTCGCCCGCTTTCACATCCTTCACGTCGCGCTCGTCCACACGCAGCATCACGCGGTAATCATCGAGGGGGGCGACCTGGAACAGAACGTCGCCGCGCTCGATCGGCGCCCCCAGTGCCTGCGTCAGATCGCCCGAGACCACGACCCCGTCGAAGGGCGCCTTGATCACCATCCGCCCGATCTCCTGATCGAGCAGTTCGATCTGCGCATCCGCCTGTTCGATCTGGCTTTGCAGGATCAGCGCCTTGGCGCGTTCGCGCTTGGCCATGGCTTGCGAATATTCGCGGGTCTGCTTGGACTTCTGGCTTTCCCATTTCAGCCGCTCGAGCCGCAGGTCGCGGTCGTCGAGCTTGGCCATCACCTCGCCCGCCTTCACGATATCGCCAGCGCGCGCATCGGCCTCGGCCAGATAACCCTCGATCGGAGCCGAGATCGCGCGCTGGATACGGCCCTCGATGGTCGCATCGGCGGTCACGCGATACATGCCCTTGGCGAACCACGCGAAGGCCAGCAAAGCGACCAGCGCAATCGCGGCCAGTTTCAGCGCCGCGTGATTGGGGCCGAACAGCGCCTTGAACGTATTGACGCTCGCATCCCATGTTTTTGCGGGCAGCCAGCGGTCCTCGCGCCGCTTGATCGCCAGAACGGGGCCGAGCAGCACGCCCGCATATTCCGCCATCTGGATCGTATCGCGCCCGAACGGCTCGCCCGCCGGGCGTTCCAGCACCAGCGCGCCGACCAGCTTCTTGTCCTCGGTCAGCGGCACCGTGCAGAGCGTCGCCCCGCCCTCGGTTTCCGACAAGGCCGCATGGGCGCGCAGCACCCGTTCCGAGCCGTCCTCGGGCGGCGGATAGCTCAGCACCGCCTGCTGGTCGATCGCCTCGTCCATCGCGGCCTCGATCGCGCGCACGAGGTTGGACCGCTTGCCGAAGCTCGCGGAATTCGACAGTGCCCGGACGCGCGCATGACGCCCACGGGTCAGGCCGATCGCGACCAGTTCGCAATTCAGAACGCCCGCAAGTTCAGAGGCCACCGCGGTCGCCGCTTCGGTGAAGCGATTGTAATGCAGGCTGGTCGCGAGCAGTTCGATCACCGAGGCGAGGCTGTCGCCCGAGCCGCCCTGCTTGCGGCGCAAAAACGCCTCGAGCCAGCCCGAGCCCCATTGCAGCTGATCGATCGCAAGGTCGGTGCGCGCGTCGGGATGCGTGCCGATCTGGATCGCCGCCGCACCGCGCAGATGGCCCTCCATGCGGATCGGCACCGCGATGGCCGCGCCGCCTTCGCTCAGCGTCTCGATCACCATCCGCTCGGCATGGATCGCGCCGTCGATGGCTGCCATGAGTTCGCGTTTCGGATTCGCATTCTCTGGCCAGACCGCGGCAGGCTCGAACCGGCTGCGCCCGATCCCGGCCAGCACCACCAACCCCTGTTCCAGACCTGCCACCTGTCGGGCCATCGCGGCCAACCAAGCCTGCGATACCTGCGCGCGGTCTGTCCCTGCTTTCAGCCTGCCGAGGGTTTCGGAATCCAGAAATACCGAGCCCGTCGCCTCGCCAGACGCTGTCCCTGCGTGTTGCTGCAAAATTGCTCCCTCGAGGGTGCTCCCCAGCGCCCTTCCCGTTCGTCTATGTCCCTGAAAGTGCCGATTTAACGGCCAAAAACGCTCCCTTACCCGAAGTAAACGAGCAGTTCATGATTCCATCAAGAAAAAACGAGGCAGTTGAACGCATTGGCCCCTGCTTCAGCCTTTTGCATTGCGCGATTGTTTACCCGTTTGGCCTGAATTGCCTCGAGTCGGGGTCGTTGTTGCCAGTTCAGGCTCGGTAACCGGCGCAGGGCTCGGGGCTGCGGTGGTGTCGCTGGGCGCGGTGCCTTGCGTGGCTGTGTCAGTCGCCGTCTCGGAAGCGGTATCATTCGGGGTGTTCGGCACAGGGTTGGCCGCGGGCGTGGTGTCCTGAGCCGCGAGGGTCGGGTCCATCCAGGTGGCCGCGTCGCTATCGTCAGCCAACCCGAGGATATGCCCGAACTCATGCTTGAGCGCATCGACGAGGTTCAGCCCTTCGCTGCCATCGAGCGACCAGCCATGCCCTGCCCCATCCGCGTCGAGCGTGATCGCGCCCTCGGCCGTATAGCCCAGAAGCGTGCCGTCGAGCGAGGCGATGGAAATCTGCACCGCTTCCAGCTTGGCGATCTCTTCGGCACTCAGGCCCAGCTCCTGCGCGATCTCTTCGAGCGCCTGCGCCCGGGCTGCGGCCAGCATGTCTTCATCGAGCACCGCACCCTCCGGCACCTCCGCGACCGAGACTGCATGGAGCGCCTGCCCCGCTTCGATCGTCAGCGACCAGCTTTCCAGCGTGCCGGTCTTGCGCTTCGCCCCGTCTACGATCTCCAGCGTCCAGACCCCGCCCGACATCTTGCCCTCGAGCGACGCCAGATCGCCTGCCGGGCGATAGGTCACGCCGTAAGGTGCCGCCGCGCCGGTGATGCTATCGGCGGCCGCATCGTCGAAGCGCGTGTCGATCGCCGTGCCATCAAGCGCCGCGAACAGCTCGATCCGCGTGCCATCGGGCGCGATCAGCGTCACGGTCAGGTCGCTCAGCCGCTCATGGGTCAGGCTCAGCGTCACGTCGAGATCGGCGATCACCACATCCGAGCCGACATAGAGGCTCTGCGTCGTCACGCCCTGATCTGCGATCGCGATGGGACCGGCGGAATTGTAGTCGTAGATCAGCGAGCCGGTGTCGGGCGTGAAATAGGCCGGGTCGTTCGTGGCGAGACGCACATCGTCGAAGCTCGCCGCATCGAAGGCCATCAGACCGACCGCACCATCCGCAACCGGGGCGTAGAAGGCATGGCCCAGCACTTCATGGCCGTTCAGCGCGAGGCTGACCGTGCTGCGGGCGAGCGTGATCTCGAGCTTGTTGGACTGGCTGCCGTCAATGGCGATGTCGTAGCTCGCGGTTTCCACGAAGCCGTCGCGATGCGTGTAATAGCCGATCGAGACGCGGTCATTGGCGGCATCGATAACGGCATATTTGTAGCGCCCGTCTGTGTAGCTGTCGAAGACGAAGCCCGCGCGACCGTTGGTCTCGATCTGGGTTGCAAGCCGCGTCACGGAGGTCTCCGCAATCACCAGATCGGACAGTGCGATGGCGGGCACACCGGCGGGCTGGGCATCCAGCGCGCCCGCGTTGATCTGCCAAGCGGTATCGGTGGCGAAGCGATCCGCGATGCCGTCCGAGAAGTCCTCGGTCTCATCGAGAGTGAATTCCGGCGGCAGCACCTGCACCGCGATATTGTCGAGCTTGGTCACCGAGTTCTGCGCGCCGATCCCGACATAGCCGGAGTTCAGCCCGTGGGTGACGCCGTATTGATCGACCCGCGCATCGAAGACATGGGTGAAGTACTCCTGCCCGTCGATCACCAGCGTCGCCGTCAGCCCGTTGATCGCGAGCAGCAGGTTATAGGGCGTGTCGGGCTTGGCCTGAACCGGGGTCTGCTCCAGCACGATCCAGCCATCGGCAGTGCGGATACCCATCTCGAACTTGTCGGTCGAGATGTTCACACCGGCGAATTTGAAGTCGGTCGGCGACTGGTAGTCGAAGATCAAATAGGCGTTCGACTTCAGGCCCGCCGTGGGCTTGCCGCCGACGATGGTCGCCTTCATCTCGAAATAGCTGGGCAGCGCGTCGCCGATATAGAAGACCGAGACCGCATCGCCGCCAAGGCTCTCCGGGCTCACCGCGAAGGCGCCGCCCTCGACCGTCCAGACCCCGCTATCGGCGGCGAAGCCCTGCGCGTCCTTGCCGCCGCCATTGCCGTTGAAGTCGGCCGAGCGCAGCACGTCACGGCGACCGCCCGGAATGTTGCCCGGCTGCGGATCGTTCGGCGCGCCGGTCTGATCCTGCCACGCATCGTCCTTCTGCATCACCAGCCCCAGCTCGCCCCACGGCTCGCCGTTGCGGTCGGCGTTGTAGTCGCCGGTATCGGCCGCGCGGGTCGGATCGGCGCCGTCGGAGGCCGAGAGATCGTAGAGATACTCCTGGATCTGCGGGGCCAGCGCACGGGAGATCGTGAAGGCACCGAAGGGTGCGAAGGGCACGATGTAGCTGTTGAACTCGCCCACCCAGTCGATCAGGCGATCGCCACCGGTATTGCCGATCATGATGTCGCGCCCGGCACCGCCATAGACGATGTCCTCATAGCTCGACGACGTGTCGGGCGTATCGTTCGCGCCCAGGGCCGAGCCATCCGCGTCGCGGGTGTGGTCGTCATCGACATCGATCAAGTCGTCGCCCCAGCCGCCATAGACATGGTCGCGCCCGGTGCCGCCGACGAGCCAGTCATTGCCCAGATCGCCGAAGATCACGTCATTGCCGTCGCTATAGACCGGGCTGCCATCCTGCTCGAGCGTACCGACCTGCGGCGCGCCCGGATCGGCCGGATCGAAGCTCGCGAAGAAGATCAGACCGTCGGTCGCCTCGGAGAGCGAGACGTAATGGCCAGCGGCGTCGATCACGATCACATCGCGCGGGTTGTATTCGTCATAGGCCGCGAACTCGCCCGCGTAGAAGGCGTTGTAACCCAGCGCATTGCCCTGCGTGGCCGTGGGATCGGCGGACCAGAACGGCACCGTGTAATCCGAGCGCACCAGCACGCCCGCCACACCCGGCGCCAGCGCGTCGTTCGGATAGGCGAGATACCAAGCCTCGGCCAGCGCCTCGGCGCCCGAGACCAGATCGTCGCCCGCGCCGCCATGCAGGAAGTCATCGCCCAGACCGCCGTAGATGATGTCGTCGGCATAGACCGGGTCCTGCAGCGGATCGCCGGTCTGGCCATCGGCGGTCAGGAAGAAGGGCGTCAGGTTCACGGCCTTCTTCAGCGCGCCTTGGACGTTGATATCGGCCTGCTGGATCTTGCCCGGGGTCGAGATCGTCTGCGGGCTGACCGGCGCGACACCGTAGAGCGGCTCGCCATAGCCACGATCGTTGCGCGAGGTCCAGATCCGGCCATCGTCGCCCAGCACGCCGTCCTGACCGGTGCCGCCCGAGATCCAGTCATGGCCCCAGCCGCCGATCAGATCGTCGCCCTGACCTTCGCCATAGAGCACGTCATTTCCGCGCATGCCGTAGATCGCGTCGTCGCCGCCCTCGCCATGGATCTCATCCGCGCCGCCATTGTCGGCCAGCGCATCCGCGCCCCAGACATCCGGGCCGCCGGTGTGATAATCGAGCAGCTCGACCGCACGCACCACCAGCCAGGCGTCGGAATGGTCCGCGCCGCCGATGACGGTGCCCGAGGTCCGCACCGGATCGAGCGTGTCGTAGTTGAAGCCGAGGAACCCGGTCGCACCGACCAGACGCAGGATGCGGCCGTTGTCGCCAAGGATCACATCGGCGTCGCGGGCATGAGCATTGGCGCCACTCTGACCGTAATCGTTGCGGCTCAGCGTCACCGGATCGCCCTGCCCGCCGAAGAGCATATCGGCGCCGTCGGGACGGAAGGTCTCATCGACATTCACCGTTGCCAGCAGATCGAGGCTGAAGCCCTCGCCGGTCGCGCGCGCATCATGGATGTAGAGATCCGAGGAGCCGCCGATGATGTCGTCCTGACCGAGCCCGCCGAACACGATGTCGTTGCCGCCATTGGCCTCGATATAGTCGTCGCCGTCGCGCGCCGCGTCGATGCTGCGGGTCGGGTTCACGCTGAGCGTGCCGTCGGCAAGGCGCGTGGCGTAGCCGTTATCGGTCGCGTCATAGGCGGTGGTGAGCGCAAGGCCGCGGAACGTGGCCGAGCCGTCGCCCTGGATCGCATCGTCGCCAAGCTGGCCGAAGATCACATCGTCATCCGCGCCGCCTGCGAGGTAATCCGCGCCATAGAGGTCGGTCCGGGTCGCCTCGTTCGCGTCGGTGTGATCGAAGAGGGCGATCAGCCGCTCTTCCACGCCGGTCGGGTTATTCTGCGCCGTGGCCCCTGCGTTCGAGCCGGTGCCGTCATCGGCATCGTCATAGATCGTCAGCGTGCCATCGGCGAGCATCCGGAAGCGCAGGCTCTCGGCCGCGTCGGTGCGGATCACGATGCCATTGTCGCCAAGGATCACGTCATTGTCGGTCGCATTCGGGTCGAGCGCCTGCGCGTCCAGATCGAACCAGGCGCTGATCACCGGGCGATCCTCGAACAGCACCGCACCGTTGCCGTCGATGCGGTCCGCACCATCATCGCCGCCCGGACGGTTATGGCCGCCGATCAGATCGTCGTCGCCGTTGCCGCCATAGATCACGTCGGCGCCCTGCTGGCCCAGCACGATATCCGCGCCATCCTCGGCGAAGATCATGTCGCGCCCGCCGCCGTCCAACTCGCTGCGCAGGATCGAGTAGAAGTCGAACTGCGTGGTCAGCTCGGTCAGGTTCAGCGGCAGCAGGTCGGCATCCACGCCACCGCCCGGCTGCGCCACGATCCGGCCGTGATCGCCGAAGACCAGATCGTTGCCCGCGCCTGCGAAGATCGTGTCATCCGCCGTGCCGCCGATGATGAAGTCGCGGCCCGCGCCGGTGGCGATCAGATCGTTGCCGCCGATCATCGCACCGGTGTCGGTATAGCGATCTTCGGTGGTCGCGATCTCGTCGATATCGGTCGCGTTATTGTCGAGGCCGACCCAGTCGATGAAACCGGTATCGCCGATCACGATATTGCCCGCGTCATGCAACGTGGTCGCCGTGTCGGTCGCGGCATAGACCTCGTCGATCTTCACATTGATCGCGTCGCCGCCAGCTCCGCCGAGCACGATATCGTAGCCGATGCCCGCAAGGATCACGTCATCGCCGCCAACCTCGGGCGCGGTGGTCTCGATCCAGCCCAGAGTGATCGCTTGGGTGCCGAAGCGCGGAGCGTTGTCCTCGGCGGCCACGATCCGGCCGTTGTCGCCCAGCACGATGTTGTCGCCCTGGCTCGCGTTCACGTAGTCGCCCGAGATGACGGTCTCGCCATCACCCCAATCGACGCTCAGAGCCCCGCCGTCGACGCCCGCGATGACGATATCGTCGCCGCCGCCGGTCACGATCCAGTCGGCCCCGCCGATCGCCTCGGCGGTCGAGGCGATCTCGTCGATGTCGGAGGCATCGCCATCCGCCTTGACCCAGTCGATATAGCCATTGTCGCCGAGGACGATATTGCCCGCATCGCGCAGGGTCGTATCGCCCAAGGCAACGTCATACACCTCGCCCTCGGCCACGCGGATCACGTCACCCGCCGTGCCGCCCAGCACGATATCGAAGCCGATGCCCGCAAGGATCACGTCATCGCCGCCGATCTCGGGCGTGGTGGTCTCGATCCGGCCGAGCGTGAACGGCTGCGTGCCGAAGCGCGGAGCGTCATCCGTCGCGGCCACGATCCGGCCGTTGTCGCCCAGCACGATATTGTCGCCCTGGCCTGCGTCGACATAGTCACCCGCGATCTGCTGCCCTTCGGCGAGGATCGTCGCGGCGATGGTTTCGCGGTCGCGCGAGCGGGTGCCGTCGATCAGCGCGTCAATGATCGTCTCGCCATCTTCACCGGCGAGCACGATATCGTCGCCTAGACCCGTCACGATCCGGTCGGAGCCGCCATAGGTCTCGGCGGTGGTGGCGATCTCGTCGATATCGGTGCGGTCGCCGTCAGCCGAGACGTAGTCGATGAAGCCGCTGTCGCCGATTACGATATCCATGCCGCTATCGGTCGCGCCGTCGGTGGTGATCGTGTCGCCGTTGACGCCGCCCAGCACGATATCGTCGCCGCCAAGCGTGGTGATCGTGTCCGCACCGCCGATGGTGGGGTCGATCGTGTAGATCAGCGTCGGCGCGACATCGGTGCCGTCATTGACGTGATCCGGGCCGCCCGAGCCGAGCTTGAGCGCATAGCCCGTGCCATCCGCGGTGAGGTAGTCGATCCGGCCGCGATCACCGAAGACGATGTCATTCGCCAGACCGGACGTGATGCGGTCATCGCCCTGCCCGCCGAAGATGATCAGCGGCAGCGTGCTGAGGGCGGCATCGACGATATCGTCATCGGCGAATTCCAGATAGTCGCGGGCATAGCCCCAATCGGGCGCGTAATTGGCGTCGTGCGGGCCTTGGGTGTTGAGCACGAAGGCCCCGTCCTCGCCCGCCTGCAGATCGACAGTCACATCGTCATTGCCGAGGCCAGTGTTCAGAACCGTCAGCTCGCGGCTGCCTTCGATATCGCGTGCGTGGGTGCCGTCGATGGCGATCGCATCCGCGCCGAAGCCGGTCCAGTAGGTGATGCCGCCGAGGAAGTTGCCCGCCGCATCCGCGCCATAGGTGATCGGCGCGGGCGCGATGCCGACGACGAAGATCTCGTTGACGCTCGACAGCTCGGTATCGTCGCCCCAGGCGGTGGCCGCGGCCAGCGCGGCATCGCGGTCATCGGTGATCTCAGCGCGCAGATCGGTGGTGCCGTCGCCCTGCACCGTCGCCTCATCCGAGATCATCAGCTTGTGACGGCCGGTGCCCGCTTCGATGTTGAGCATGCCTTTGATGTTCAGCAGATGGCCGGTCAGGAAGGTCGTGTCGGTGTCGAGCCCGAAGCCCGCCTCGGAGGAGACATAGATCCGCTCGTCGCCTGCACCGAGGTTCAGGGTGGTATGGGCCGTGGTGCCGCGCACGTTGATCACGTCATTGCCCGCGCCCATCCCGATCTCGAGATATTCGACACCGTAGTAATCGACACCGTCCATCCGGGTCTCGAGCTTGGCCAGATCGGTTTGGATGCCCAGCGGGCCGAGCAGATAGTCGAGCGCCGGGTCGCCGCCATTGACCACGACCGAGATCCGCTCGCCCGAGCGCGAGGTGATCACGAGCACCGTGCCCTCGACATGGGCGATGATGTTCGGACCCTGCGCATCCATGATCTGGGCTGCCAGCGCCGCCGCCACATCCGCCGCCGTGTCACCTGCCAGCGCGGTATAGGCGAAGGAGGAGAGCGCGAAGTCGCCCGGGAAGGCATCGTCGAACAGCGGCGTCGCGAGATCGGTCAGATCGATGGTGAAGGTGTCGCCCGCGCTCGGCTCGGCGATATCGATGCGCGCCTCCAGCACATCGCCGGTCAGGCCGCGCGTATCGACAGCCTCGACCGTGGTCTGGGCCAGCGCGCCCTGGAAGGTCAGGTAGATCGTGTCGCCGAAGCGGTCGACCGCGAAGTTCTTGGTGTAGGGCAGGAACGGACGGCTGTTATTCGGGTTCAGGATCGGCTCGAGGATCGCGGCGATCTCTTCGGCCGTCGCGTCATAGGCGATCGGGTCGGAGATGCGCAGATCCATGTTGCCCAGCACATCCGGCACCATGAAGGCCAGCGTGAAGGTGCCGCCCTGGGCTGCGATGGTGATCGCCTGCATCTGGTTCAGGCCCGGATCGGTGGTGCCCTTGATGACTTCGGTCACCTCGATATTGGCGGTGGTGTTCGCGTCGCTGGTGATGCCGCTCGCATCGACGATCAGGTCGGGCAGATCGACGCCACCGGTCGGGCCGCCGAAGATGACGGTGTAGATATAGCCGCTATCGGTCGCCTCGACGCTCACCTCGGCATCGGTGCCGTAATCGGCAAAGACCGTATCGATCGCCGCTTTCATCGCCGCGGCATCCGCGTCGAAGGCCACCGTGACCGGCGTGCCATCCGGCAGAGCCAGCGTGAAGCTGCCGCCGGTGCCGCGGGTCTCGATCTGGATACGCTCGGCCACCGAGGGCATATCGAGCCCGGCCACGCGTGCGCCGTCCAGCACGAGGACATTGTCGTTCAGGTCGGCGCTGTCATCGAGGAACAGACGGTCATTCTCGCCCGCGCCCATATCGACGATCAGAAGACCGGTGATCTGGTCGACCACGCCCTGATCGGAGCCGACATAGACTTGATCGTCGCCGTTGCCGGTGCGGATGATCGTGTGACCGGCAGTGGTCTTCACATAGATCACGTCATTGCCGTCGGCACTGTCGATGATGGTCTTGCCGCGATGGGTGCTCTCGACCGTGAAGTTATCCACATTGCGACCCAGACGGATGTCGACCACTTCGAGGCCGGTATAGCTGACACCGCCCGCGATCAGCTCGCCGCCGATATAGGTGTCGCCGCCCATGCCCAGACCCGAGAGATGGTTCTCGGTCAGCACGCCGCTGTCGATGGCCGGGCTCTCGTTGTTGAAGACGGTGAGCGTGTCGATCTGCTCGGCCTCGTCCACGCGCAGGTTCGGATTGACCGGCGCGTAGGTGATGAGCGCGCCCGGATCGGTGTCGAACCCTTCCGGCGGCGTGCTCTCCAGCACCATCTGGCTGCCCGAGACGACCGGCGCATAGACCGAGGAAATCCGCGCCGCCAACCCTTGGGTGACCGAGCCGAAGCTGCCATCGGAGGTGACCGAGGCCGGCGTAGCCGCACCGTTGATCGTCAGCGCCCAAGTCGCGCCACTCACCGGCGGCTGGATCAGGTGGAACGCGGCCGCGGTCCAGTGGATATTCGCGTCGTTATAGAGGCTCTGCACCGGCGCGCCGCCGATGGTCGAGGTCAGACCGGCATAGTTGGTCACCGCGATATCGAAGGCGGCCGCATCGGCGCGCTTCACATGCAGGCGGGTCTCGCCCAGCAGGTTCACGGTCGCCACCGCCTCGTATTCGGTCGAGGCGTCGATCAGAGCGGCCAGTTCGCGCAGCACGATCGAGCGGTAGGCGTGTTCCGTATCCGGCGTGTAGCTGAAGTCGGTGCCGTCGAGCGTCACGGTCACGGTCTCGAAGGCGGCCACATCGCCCACCAGATCGACCGAAGCCGTCAGCCAGTCGATCAGCGACAGATCGCTCTGATCGGGGGTACCGAAGAACCAGACATAGCCCGCCTCGACCGCATCCTGCGTACCGACCATCAGCGAGAGCGTCATACCCGCATCGTTGACGAGCGAGAGGATATCTTCCGAGACGCTCGCGACATCGACACGGCCGCTCAGCGTGCCATCGGGATCGATGGTCGCGATGTCGTAGATCGTGGCGGTGTCGTTGATGCGCGGATCGAAGCCCGGACGCTCGCCGTAATCGCCGTTCACATGGGTCAGCTCTTCGGGATCGATGGTGATCACCGTGCCGCCACCGGTCACCGTCCCGGTCACGCCATCGGCGAGCGGAATGTTCGTCTCGCCCGGCAGCAGCACCGGCACGCGCAGCGACACGTCGGTATCGCTCTCGCCACCGATGATCGAAACCGGGCCGCGGATCGAATTCACGCGGTCGTTGAAGGCGCCGAAGACCTGCGCGTCGCCGCCATCCACGATCGCATCGTCGATCGCGATCACGGTGATCTGCTGCGGGGTCATCCAGTTGGTGTTATCGAACTCGACGAACTGACGCGCCGCGATCTCGCCGGCCTTCTGGCCGCTGACCGAGGCCGAGGCCGCGTAATCCGCCGCCGGATCGGCCAGCTCGCGGATCGAGATCACGCGACCATCGACGATCACCTCATAGGCGCGCGGATCGCCATTCGCGGTGGCCGCATCATTCGCGAGATTGATCTGGGCACCCAGCGCGGCAGCGATGTTCGACAGCGACTGCCCGGCGCTAACGGTATGCCAGAAGCTCTGGCCGTCGAAGTTGACCGTCCAGACCTCGCCCGCCGCAGGCACGCCCATCATCTCGAATTCGAGGACATTGGCAAAGTTGAAGTCCTGCACGGTGCGGGTGTCGATGCTGCCCTGGCTGTCGCCCGCGATGCCAACCTCGACGAAGAAGCGGGTGAAGCTCGCGCTGGCATCGACCGAGATTTCAATCGCACCATCGGCGGTCAGCGTGGCGTTGTAGCCGGAGACCCCGTTGATCGCGTCGATCAGTCCTGCCGCCACCGCATCCAGATCGTCGCCCGCCTGAACCGTGTAGCCGACCGTCTGGGCGCCAGCGCGCAGGTCCACATCGTTGAACAGGGTTACCTGCCAGGTCTCACCCGCGACCGCCTCCCCTGCCAGCGACAGGGCTGCAAGCGGGGCAGCGACCTGAACCTGCACAAGTTCGTTCTCGCCGAAGTTCGCATCCGCGTTGAACGCCTCTTGCGAATTGTAGGTGCGGGTCGGCAGCGGGGTCACATCGACGCGGACCGTGTTGTCGCCGCTCAGCGCACCGGTCAGCACGACCGAGAAGCTGTCCACGACCTGCACATCGCCCGGCGCCCGCTCGGCCAGATCGGTCGAACCACCGGTTTGGATGATCTCCACCGTCGGCGCGTCGTCATCGAGCACGGTGACGTCGAGCGGCGCGGGCGCGAGATTGTCGCCGTTGCTGCCCACGACATAGCTGTAGGGCGTGAACTGCTGCGCGAGTTCGGCATTGGTGATGTTGGTGCCGATCTCATAGGCGAGGCTCGTGCCCTCGGGGATCACGATCGGGGTCAGCGGCGCCGCGAAGGCGATGCGGGCAAGCTGCCAATGGGTCTGCGACTTCACCGCATCCGCGCTGACATAGGCGCCGCCGGTCCGGGTGTTCGCCGCGTCGGGGCTCGTCTTGCGCAGCACTTCGATCGAGAAGGACTCGATGCCGCCCGCTCCCGGGGTGCGGAAGATGAAGATCTCGCCCAGATCGTAGCTCGGCGGCGTCAGGCTCGCATCGCTCGCGATCGCGATCGAGGCGTCATCGCTATCGAGCGGCAGCAGCGAGAAGGCCGTGGCCGAGGTCAGCGTGATCGCGCCATTGGCATCGACCACCGCCGTGATCCCGAGATTGGCGGCGTTGATCTGCGCCGCGAGTTCTTCGGAGATGCCCGCGATCCCGCCCAGCTCATCGCCCGATTGCGAGGTGTAGCTGATGAGCTGACCATCGACGAGGATCGTCCAGGTCTTCGCCCCGGCATTGGAGTAGATCGCGCCTTCGACCGAGGGCAGCAGCGTCGCTTGCAGATAGCCCGCCGAAGCCGAGTAATCGGCGCCCGCGAACTGCGCGACCAGCTTGTTGACGATGTCGCTCATGGTGTCGCCAAACTCGGCGGTCGCCTGAACCTGCAGCCCGTCGAGCTTGATGATCCAGGTCGCGCCATCGACCAACGTGCCATCGGCGGCGAGCGTGCCGTCGGCCAGCGACGCGCCGAGGCGGAAGGCCACGATGTCATAGGCGCGCTTGCTGGTGGCCGCATCGACGCTCAGCTCATCGCTCGCGAACTCGAACGCGTCGCCCGAAATCGAGACATAGATGTCGTCGGTGGGCGTGAAGAGATAGCCGGACGCGGGATCGCTCGTCTCGATCAGGAGCTTGAAGGAGACGCCCGCCGCCGCCGCGATGCTGCGCGTTGCCCCCATGCCCGTCATCGTTGCAGCCTGCTCGGCGTCGGCGTTCACCAGCGTCGCGAAGGCATCTGCGATATCCGCGGCGGTGGCGGTCTGATCGAGGCGCGCATCGACCACGATCGTGCCCTCGGTCACGGTCGAGAGGTCCGCCACCACTTCGCCGATCCCGACACCGACCACATAGTCGATGCCGCCCAGCGTGAGCGTGTAGATCTCGGCCACGGCCGTATTCGGGCGCAGGATCGTCAGATCGGCAGCGGTATAGAGCACCTCGGCGCTGCGCGGCTGGCTGATATCGCGGTTGATATTCGCCGCGACCCCGCCGGCCACATCCGCATAGGTCGCACCGAGGAAGGCGTCGCGCGTGTCTTCGAAGATCGTGGGCTGGATGCGGGCGTAATGCACACCCTCGTCGGCGCTGTCGTTCACCGCGGTGATCGTCACGAATTTCGCGGTGTTCCAGTTGGAGCCGTCGAAGTTCACGACATTCGAGGACAGCGTCACATTGCCATCGACGGCGAAGTTCACCTGCACCGGGCCGGTCGGCGCGCGGCTCAGCATCACGGCGAAGCGGTCATTCGCGGCAAGCAATGCGGCCTCGGCCACGATCGTGTCGCCCGCGAGATCGATGGCCGAGGAATTGTCGACCGCGAAGATCAGCAGCTCGGCTACTTCATCGTCGATCACATCAACCAGCATGTTCGGCACGGCGAGATTGTCGAAGCCGGTATCATCGGCGCGGCTGTCGCCCTCGGTCACGGTATGGCGCAGCTGGACGATGCCGCGGCCCTCGGCCACCAGATCGTTGATCGCGGTGACGGTCACGTATTGCGGCGTATCCCAGTTGGCCGCCGTGAAGTGCAGCACCGTGCCCGAGGCCGAGCCGTTGACCAGCACGCCCTCGGCGCCCGCGGCCACATCGCCCTCGGTGCCCAGCGTCGGCGAGATCGTGATGTAGACGTCTTCGTCCGGCGCACGCGACAGCGCGATCGCGTAACGGGTGACGGACATGGTCGGATCGGCAGTCGCGGCCTCGAAGACGCGCAGCACGCTGGAGCCCGCCTCGCCATCGGCGTTGAAGAAGACCAGATCGGGCGCGTCATTGTCCTTGATCTGCGAGACCGGATCCTGCGCCCAGATCGCCTGATAGCGCGGATCGGTGCTGTCGACCGTGGTCTGGATCAGACCGCTGTGACCGTTGAGACCGTTCGACACGACGGTGATCGCGCCGCCCTCGGTGACACCGTCGAGATCGGAGCCGCCAAGGTTCACGCTATCCGAGCCCAGACCGCCCACGATCTCCAGCAGCACGCCCTCGGAGGTGCTCTCGATGAAGAAGGTGTCGTTGCCCTGCAGCGCGTCGACCACCAGCTTCTCCATGCCGGTGTAGGAGATGAACAGCCCGCCGCCATAGACGCCGTTCTTGGTGATGACGTAGTCGTCGCCCATCTCGGTGCCGATCACGGTCATCGTGTCGAAGCCGTCGCCGCCGTCGATACGCACCGGCGCGTTCACCGCGTATTGGATGAAGTCGGCGCCCTGCCCGCCATTGATGTTGGTAAACGGCGCGGCCGGGTCGTTCGGGTCGACGCGGACGAAGGAGCGGACCTGGAACGTGTCGTCGTCGGCTTCGCCATAGAGGAACAGCTCGGCCTTGTTGGAATAGACGGTGAAGCTGTCCTCGCCGTCGCCGCCGCGGATCGTGGTGTCGAAGCTGACGCCGTTCGACAGGAAGCCGACGGTGACCTGCGTCGTCTCGTAATAGTCGATGCCGCTCAGGCCGTTATAGGGGTTCTGCTCGTCGCGGAAGGAGGCGAAGAGCTGGCCGATCTGGAACGTGTCGTCGCCCGCATCGCCGAAGGCCTGAACGCCCGCGAGCGTGTCGTCGAAGACGAAGAGGTCATTGCCCGCGCGGCCGAAGACCCGCAGATCGGCGTCGATGGCGGAGTTGTATTCCACCCGCTCGACCACGGTGTTGAGGATCGTGCCGTCCTCGGCGATCGGCAGCGCCGCGACCACGCCCACATCGAGGTCCTGGTTGGCGCGGAACAGGAACAGGTCGCGCCCGTCCGTGCCGCGGATTTCGGCGCGGTCGATGCCGTCGAAGGCGGTGCCGGTGTCGAGGATGCGGATCGTGGAGTTGCCCGCGCTGGCCAGACCGATGTCATAGAGGTCGCTGCCCGCCTGACCGTCGATATCCAGCTCGAACCCGTCGATGCCGTTGAGGAAGGTCTGGGTGCCGTCGGCGTAGTAGTTGACCTGCACCAGATCATTGCCCGCACCGAGGTTGAGGAAAGTGCGGCCCGAGATCTTCTCGATGGTGATCGCATCCGAGGTGGCATCGCCGGTCGCGGTCTCGTCGCCGGTGTTCAGCGTGGTGATGCCCGCATGGGTATCGGAGACGTGGAAGCCGTTATTGCCGTTGCTAAGCGACAGCTCCAGTTCCTCGAAGCCCGCATAGACCACGCCCAGCGTCATGCCGAGGCCGACGATCTCGGTGCCGCTGAGATAGCCGCCCTGATCGGGCAGCGTGTCGCCCGCGTCGGACACGATCAGCGTGTCACCATGGTTCACGATGGTGCCATCGACCTCGTAGGTGACCGGATCGTTCGCGCCCGCATCGATCGTCAGGTAGCCGAAGAGGATCGCGTTCAGCGTGCCGTCATTGGCCAGCGGCGTGTCGGTGTCGTCATCGGTGACGGTGACCGCATCGTCGCCCGCGCCGGTGCCGATCGTGGTCGGGCCGTTGATCGCGAAGACCTTGATGATATCGGCGCCGTCGCGGGTCTCGAGCGTGGTGACGTCGCGCTTGCCGGTCGACTTGAGGGTGACGTCGTTCACGCCGTCGCCCAGATCGACATTGACGTTTTCGAGCGCGATGTAGCGGATGCCCGCGCTCGCGGCGGTGAAGCCATCCACGAAGATGAAGCCTTCGACCGCCGTGCGATCTTCCAGCCCGATCACCCCGGTGGTCGCGCCGGTATTGCCGCTGTCGTCGATGTTGAGCGTGTCATTGCCGCGATCGGCGAGGATCGGACCGCTATAGGTGTCATGGGCGTCGATCTGGATCAGCGCGGCGATGCCCGAGAGCGTGCCGCCCAGCGGGGCGGTGCCCGGCTCGGACGAGGCGGCGGAGCCGAGGTTGATCACGTCGTCGCCGATGCCGCTGTTGATGTAGATCGGCAGATCGGTCGCGGTGACCGCGATCACGTCGGCGCCTTCGCGGGTATCGACTTCGATCACGTCGAGATTGCTGTGATCGATGCTGACGGCGGCCGCGCCCAGCACCTTGCCAGCCGCATTGGTGTAGCGCGAGGCGGCCATCAGGCCCACCGACATCGCGACATAGTCGTCGCCCTGCGAGCCCAGATAGACCAGCTTGTCCACGTCGGTGGTGCTGCTGTCGGTGATATGAACGGTGAAGCCCGAACCGAGCGGAGCCGCGATGATGTAATGCTCCAGATCGCCGCTCGCATCCGAGCCCTTGTTGTCGAGCGTCACTGTGCCGTTGAAGGCGCTGACGCCGATGGCCAGACCGCCCACCGTGACCGAGCCGCTCAGGTCGTTGACGACGAAGGTGTTGTTGACGCCGTCCCCGCCGGTCAGATCGACCGCCTCGAAGATGCCGTTCAGACGCTCCACCGTGGTCTCGCCCGCGCCGATACCGGAGGTGCTCCAAAGATCGGCGTCGCCCGGCACCATCGCGCTGTCGGTCGTGCCGTCCGCATAGGCCGTGGAGCCATCCGCCTGGAAGACCTTGCCGACGAGGAACAGGTTCTCGTAGAGGCCCATATCCTCGCCCGCGAAGACCTCGATCAGCGTGTCGGTCTCGTTTGCCTCGTCGGTGTCGCGGAAGACATCGAGCCCTTCGCCGCCCGTCACGGTATCCGAACCTTCGCCGCCATCGATCACGTCGTTGAAGATCGAGCCGATGATCCGGTCGTTGCCGCCCTCGCCTTCCAGCGTGAGCGCGATCAGGTCGTTGGTCAGCGGCGTCGCATTGGCCGGGTCGCCCGCCGCCACGGCCGGGCCGGCGGTGATCTTGTCATTGCCACCCGCCGCCGAGATGCGCAGCGTGTCGCCCTTGGCGCGGATCGTGTCGTCGAAGGTGACGGTCACGGTGCCGGTCGACCAGGCGGCGACGAGGATGAATTCCTGATCGGCCACTGCACCCGCCTTCAGCGTGAAGGTATCGGCGCCGCTGGTGCCGTTGAAGATCACCGCATCGGCCACACCGTCGCTCGTGCCGTCGATCTCGGCCACGTCCTTCGCGGGATCGGCGGATTCCACGACCAGATCGTCGTCGATGCGCATGGTATTCAGATCGGTCTGGCCGAGCGGATTGACCGTTAGCGTATCGGTGCCGCCGAGCAGATGGATGATCAGCCCCTCGACCCCGTCGGCCTCGAAGCCGCTGCCATCGGCGTCGAGCGCCTGCAGGATGCCGGAGTCAGAGGGCTTCTGACCGATCGTGACCGTGTCGGGGTTGGCGGTGCCGTAGAGCAGGATCGTGTCGGTGCCGCCGCCACCGTTGATCACCTCGACGCCGTCGGAGGCGAGGCTGCGGAAGATGCGGTCATTGTCGCCGCCGCCGTTGATCGTGTTCGCGCCGCCGCGACCGTCGATCTCGTCCGCCCCGCCCTCGCCGTTGATCACATCCGCCGCCGCGCCGCCGATCAGGCGGTCCGCGCCGGTGCCGCCGTAGATCGTGGCGACGCCCGTGCCGTTTTGCAGCACCACGTCATCGCCGCCGAGCGCGTAGATGGTGATCGGCACCAGCGCATCCGAGACGATCCGGTCATTCGCGCCCGAGCCGTAGATGATCGAGCCGACCGCGACGCCGCTGCCGATGCTGATCTGATCGCCCAGATCGCCCGCAGTGCCGCCCTCAGAGGCCGAGTTGATCGTAACCTGACCGT
Source organism: Thioclava sp. PTB-PU3-1 (assembly GCF_055666785.1). NCBI lineage: Bacteria > Pseudomonadati > Pseudomonadota > Alphaproteobacteria > Rhodobacterales > Paracoccaceae > Thioclava > Thioclava sp. PTB-PU3-1. The sequence goes on from NZ_JBVNVL010000001.1 coordinate 559,456, forward strand.
CGCCCTCGTAGGCCACGGTATCGACACCCGCGCCGCCGACAAAGAGGATCGGCACGGCGACGCCGTCGCGCACGACCAGCAGGTCGTCGCCGGTGCCGCCATAACCGCGGATTTCGTGGACGTGCTCGAAGACCTGCTCGCGGCCCGAATAGATCACGCGGATCGTCTGCGCGCCGTTCACGACCGGGGTGACGGCCTCGATGATATAGGTCTCGCCCTCTGTCGCTTCGCCGATGCCGCGCTTGGTATTCGAGTCGCCCATGTTCAGCACGAGGATCGTGGAGGTGTCATCCCAATCCTTGTAGGTGCCCGAATTGGTGTCGCCGTTCAGATCCCCCGCGAGATAGATCGGGGTCGGGAATTCGACATAGCCCACGGTGAAGGACATGCTCACCGAGACCTTCACGAAGAGCACCTTCACGCTCGCACTGGCCGAGATCACGATCGGCACGCGGCCGGTGCCGGTCGCGGTGGCCGAGAAGCTGATCGAAACCGTGGCCCAGCTGATGTTGAAGGCGCGCAGCGAGACCGAGGCCGAGCCCGACACACCGAGCTTGTAGACATCCGCCGCATCGTCGAAGAGGTAATAGACCCGGATCGAGAAGTTGCCCGTCAGGCCGAAGCTGTTCGAGCCCAGCACGAGGCGACCGCTCAGCGAGAGGTCGAAATAGCCCTTCGAGTTGAACCAGCCGTTCACGCTCATCGTGGCGAGACCGAAGAAGTCCATGCTCGCGTTGAAGTCCACGCGCCAGGCGTTGTCCGTGACCTCGATCCGGAAGCCCGCTTCGAATTTGAGAACCTTCAGGAACTCGACCTTACCGCTGAGATCGAGCACGAAGGAGTTGTGTTCCAGCACACGGCCCGAGATCGTCACGTCGCGGCCGACGGTGTTGAGCATCAGTTTGCCGCTGGCCTCGATGTCGATCACCAGCGCGATATTGGCGTTGATGCTGACATCCAGAAGCAGCGCGAGACCGTCGAGCTCGCCAGTGGAGGCGTTGAAGAACAGCACCGCGCCGCCTGCGGCCGAGATGTTGAGCCCGGCTAGGCCGAAGGTCACATCGAACTCGACGCGGAACTCGCTGGCATTGAGGCCGATATAGACGCGGCCCGAGGCGGTCGCGAGGCCAACGAAGTTGACCGAGCCTACGATCTCGAGGCTGAAGCCCGAGGCCACGGTGACCGAGATCGTGCTCTCCTGCCCGCTGGTATTGATGGTCGGGATCTCCAGAGTGCGCGCGCTGGAGAAGGTGTTGAGCTGGAAGGTCGCGTCGCCAGTCACGGTGATGACGCTCGCGAGGTCGATATTGAGATCGATCTCGGCATAGATCACCAGCCCGCCATCCGCGATCACGAGACCGCCGGTCAGACCGAACTCGGCCACGCCCACGAGCTTCGCCTGCACATCCAGCGTCGCGACCAGTTCGAAATCGGGCGCGGTGCCGATGCGGAAGGTGAAGACGCCCGTCAGTTCGATCACATCCGAGACGACCAGCGTGCCGGTGACCTTCAGGAACAGCCCGTTCTCGACCGAGATCGTGCCGTAATAGAAGGTGCCGTCGGTCGTCGCGGTCGCATCGCCGTTGGCGACGAGATCGTCATATTCGCCCTGCGTCACGATCGTGTAGCGATCCTGCGTCGTTGCGTAGGTGTTGAATTCGAGCATGATCGAGAGCGACCCGCCGAGGCTGACGCCCGGAAGCTCCAGCCCGCCGACCAGCGACAGTTGCGCCCGCCCGACCACGCCCGGATCACTCGCGCCGATATTCGCCTCGAGATAGAGCATCCCCTCGACCGCGCCGAAATTCGCGATCCGGCCGGAAACCGTCCCCTGGATCGTCAGCGAGTCGCCGGTGCCCGTGACGGACAGGAAGCCGTTGAGTGTGACCGAGTCGAAGAGCGTCACCGAGCCGCTGATCTGGACCACGAAATAGGGGCCCGCATCCTTGGTCATGTCCCGTTCGTTCTGTCCGAGGATCGGCGGACGCTCGAAGATCTCGAAAGTCGTCGGAACATTCGGCGGCAGGAACGGCACGAGCGCGTCGGGCACATCGAAGGTCTGGGTAATGCCGGTGGTGTTGAAGAGCACGATGACCTCGGCCTCGAAGCGGAAGACGTCTTCCGCGATATTGCCGAAGCTGCCGGCATTGTTCGCCGCGTCCGTATTCTCGCCGCCGGCATCGCCCACGCTCACCTCGAGCGACAGGCTGCCCGCGACACCGAAGGCGCTGCCCGGGGCGGTGCCGAAGTCGATGATCAGCAGACCGACCGCCTGACCCGAAATCACGTTGAAGACATTGGCGCCGGCCGCGACGAAGACCTCGACCCGGTCTTGCGAAATCTTCAGGTAGAAGGCGCCGGTCAGCTCGGCATAGACGTTGACGCTCGTGTCTACATCCGGGTCGTTCGCGTTCTGATCGGTCAGCTTGATCGCGCCGCCGATATAGAAGACGACCGAGTTGCGCGTCAGCTCGTAGGTCTGCTCTTCGGAATGCAGCGTCGCGGTGCCGTCGAGGCTCTCGATGAAGTACTTCTTCGCGCCGTCCGTAATCCGCCAGCGCGACTGGGTGTTCAGCTCGCGCACCAGCTCGATCTTGGCTTCCGAGCTGAGCGTGACACCGAATTCCGCGAAGGTGGCGCGCACTTGCGTGCTGACGGCCTGCTTCTCGTAGAAGCCCTCATTGGCCTGGCTCGGCAGCGCGCCGAGATCGGCCACGGCCACCGTGTCGTCGTCGCCGCCCGAGATGCGCTCGAGCTGATCGCCGAGGATGCCTTCGAGCGACAGGGTCTCGACCTTGTCTTCGCCCGACATGTTGATCATCAGGGTCGCGTTGCCCTTGATCCAGACGCCATATTCGTTGAGCGCTTCGAAGTTCGGCTGGATGGTGGCCACGCCCCAGAACTGCGGCAGGCCGCTCGACATACCGCCGGTCTCCAGCACGAAGCGCGCCGCCGCCGAGCCGATATTGCCGAGCTTGTAGACCGTGATCGTGCCCGAGGCTTCGAGCGCGAAGCGGAAGACTTTGGAGCCGTCGGCCTTGATGTAATCGCCGAAGGTCAGTTCGGCCTGCGCGCGCAGTTCGACGAGCGGCTCGTCGACGATGCCCGCCGAATTCAGCGTGATCGAGCCCGAGACGCGGATGAAGAAGACGCGGGTGGTGGCCGGGTCGGCATCCTCGCCGGGCTGGCCGCCCTCCTGCATCTGGTCGATGACGCGGAAGCTCTGCTGGCTCGCGCCGCCTTCGTTGCCCTGCAGGTCGGACCAGCTTCCCTCGTTGAAGGAAACGGTGACCGTGCCGAGGCCGAATTCGCGCGAGACATAATAGCGGAAAGTGCCGTCACCCATGTCGGTCGGGGTGAGGTCGAGCAGATCGAGATTGGCCCCGCCTGCCCCGCCAAGGGTGAACTCGTCGCCGTTGATCGTGGCCGCGTCAATCGCATAGAGCGCGTTGAGGCTCGGATCGCCCAGCGTGTCGAAGGTGATGTCGATATAGGAAGCGGTGTCGGTGGGCTTGATCGAGAGCGTCGTCGGATCGATCGCCTCGGAGGCAGCGGCCCCGTAGGTCCATGCGCCCGCCGCATAGGTCAGGGTCAGCACCGCGCCGTCGGCGGCGTCGGCGGAGTCGAAGGTCACAGCGAACTCGCCTGGGGGACCACGGGCTTGGATCCCGGTAATCGTGATCGAGTTGCCGTCGATATCGGTCAGCGTGAAGTCGGAGGCCGCGAGGCTGCTATCGGTCAGCGTCTGGCTCGTGCCAAGCGACAGCGCCACATAGGTCGCCGTCGGCGCGCTGGCGCCCAGACCGATCTGGCCGGTCGTGACCACCAGATCTTCGCTATTGGTCGCGGTGATCGCCTTGATCGTGCCGCCATCGGTGCCGATCCAGTCGAAGCTGCCCGAGATGAACTCGACCGAGACATTGTCGTCGAGGTTCGAGCCCGCGAAGTCGCCGAGGTACCAGATGCGGAAGATCGGATTGCCGTTCGCATCGTCGCCCATGTAGGTCGGCGCCTGGCTGTCATCGACTTCGATCGTGTAGCCGGTCGCGCTCAGGATCACCTCTGCGCCCGCATCGGTGATGCTCTCGAGATCGACGCCGGTGGCATAGCTCGGCAGCTCGAAAGTGACGTCGATGAAGCCGCGCTCGTTCAGGGGCGCCTGCCCCACCGAGGCGCCTTCGACCGGGTCAGTCAGGCTCGCACCGAGCTGGACGAGGCGGAAGCTCTGGGTCTTCGCGTCATTGTCATAGGCACCCGAGCCGAAGCTGGCTGCGGCGTAATCGACCTGCACAGTGCCGGCGGTGAACTTGCCGGTGAGGAAGTAGCGCACGGTCAGCCCGTCGCCCACGACCAGCGCCGAGGCAACGGTGACGCCATTCGCGCCGGTGCCCGAGAAGCTGATCTCGTCGCCCAGTGTGCCGAAGTCGATCTCGTCGCCATAGGTCGGCGTGTAGCGCACATCGACGAAGGCCACCGAAAGCGTGCTCGCATCGAAGGAGACCGGGCCGGTCGCATCGTCGGCCGTGCCATCGGCGCGCAGAACGGTCGGCTGATCCTCGAAAGTCGCGATGCGCGAGATCGTGGTGTCGGCCGCAGCAGCGCCGGTGGTGAAGTAGCGGAAGATATAGTCGCCCGAGGTCGCCTGCGGGTTCAGCCAGACCGGGGCCAACGTGTCGTCGAAGGTGATCGAGCCGCTGCCGCCGAAGGCGAATTCCGGGGCGAGATCGGTGATCGAGCCCACATCGAGCGCGCCGCCCACCGGGCGCTCGAAATGCAGATCGACATAGCCGCGGCCATTCACATCGCCGAGCCCCGTGCTGCCCTCATTCGCCGGATCGACCAGATCACCCTGCGGGCCAGAGACGGTGAAGGACAGCGTCTGGACGCGGTTCTTGGCCGCATCGCCGAAGCTGTTCGCGGCCAGCGTCACGTCATGGCTGCCGATGCCGAGCGAGCCGTCTGCGAAGACGCGGATCGTGCCACCCATATCCATCAGCTCGGTGATGGTCAGGCCGGTCACGGTCACGTCGCCGATCGCCAGTTGATCGGTGATGTCCTCGCCATAAGCCCCGCTCAGCGCGATGTCGAAATAGGTGCGGTCGCCCGGCAGGTTCGCGGCGTCGTTGGCGGCGGAGTAGGTCGAGCCACTCTTGACTACGATGCTCGGGGCGCTCAGCGCCGCGGTCGAGAAGAAGGAGATCGACGTGATGTCCAACTCCAGCGTGATCGTCTGCGGGTAGAGTTCGCCAGTGAGCGAGGCGGGCTCCGCCGGGTTGCCCTCATCGATGAAGGTCTGCAGCGAGTAGATGAAGGAGATCTTCGTCGGATCATTCGGATCGTTTTGCAGCAAAGCCGGCGCGCCCTCGCCCAGCTCGACACGGAAGGTGCCGCCGCTCAGGCGCGAAGTCTCTACAGTATCGGTCTGCACGGTGAACTCGGCGGCGAGGTCGAGCACCGAAGCCGGGTCGAGCGTGTAGCCCGCCGGAATATTGGTGAAGCTGATCTCGACCGAACCCTCGGTGATCTCGAGATTGGCCACCACGCCCAGACCGTCCTCGCCGCTCTTGATCGCCGGGTCGGTGGTCGGGTTCGCGCTGTCGGAATAGCGGTAGGACCAGCCCTGTTCGACCGCCGAGATGGTCAGATCGCCATAGGTCTGGCCGCTGTCGAAGCTGCCGGTCAGCCAGTAGCGATAGATCGGGGCCGCGTCGGTGCCGCCCACGCGGACCGGGGCCACACCATTGTCGATCTGCACCGTGCCGAGGCCCGCGCCGCTCAGCGTGAACTCCGCCCCGCCATCGGTGATCGAGGCCGCGTCATAGACGAAATCGCTGTCGGGCACGTTCGGGAACTCGATGTCGATATAGTTGCGACCGTTGAGCAGGTTCACGTCGATCGCAGCGCCCGCACCCGGATCGACCATGATCGCGGTCGCGCCTTCGACGGTGATCACGCTGTCGCCGGTCGCGCCCGTATTGCCCGCCGCATCGGCCCAAGCCCCGGTAAAGGTGAGCGTGTAGGTGCCCGGCGCGAAGTCGAAATTCGCGGTGGTAATGGCATAGGCGAATTGGGTGATGCCCTCTTTCTTCAGGAGCGCATAGAGTTCGACCCCCGTCGGCAGGGGATGGTCATAATCCGCGCTGTCGGAGGCGACGATCCGGCCTTCGGCATCGAGACCGAGCGTCTTCAGGCTCGCCGTGCCGTCCTCGTTCATGAACATCGCAACCGGAACCGGCGTATCCGAGATTCCGACGGCCGTATTCACCGTGGAGCCATCCGCAGCACCGGTGCGCGTCAGGGTGAACTCGTCATTCGTATCGAGGATCGAGCCGTAATCGAGCGAGCCGCTGCCTGCGGGATCGAAGGTCACGATAATGCGCTGATCGGCATTGGCGAGGTTCACGTCGACCGTGTAGCCGTCACCATCGAGCTGATAGGGCGCGCTGAGCGAGGCTTCAGGCTCGACCACCGAGAACACGGCATCCGGCGTCGCGGTGTTGTTCTTGCCGGTCTGGCTGTCGTTGTTCGCCCAGGTATCGGCGGTGAAACGCACGGTGTAGTCGCCGACGGCGAGCTGGTTGTTCGTGAGGTCCGGATCGGAGGTGTCGATGAAGTAACGCACCTTGCCGCCGCCGATCGCGATGGCGCCAAGGATGTCGATCTCGTCGCCATTGTCGTTGAACAGCTTGAACGGCGCCACCGCATTGGTCGCGATCGCGGCCAGCGTCTCGGCGGTGATCTCGCCGCCGATCTCGGCAATGAACTTGATATCGACCCACGGCCCCGCGACCGCCGGATCGCCGCTTTGGGTCGTGTTGTCCTCATCCGCATAGACGGTCTGGTTGGTCGCGGTCTCAGTGTAGGACCAGGACTGGAACAGGAAGGTGTAGGTCACCGAGTTCACATCGCCCGTGCCGGTCAGCCAGAAGCGGAACGTGTCGGCATCGACCTGCGCCGGGGCCTGCGTGTTGTCGAGGGTGAAATCGCCACCGGTGATCTCGATCTCGGGCGTCAGGTCGAAGACCGAAGTGGCGTCCACCGTCGCACCGTTCACCGTCGGGAAGGTGATGTCGATATAGGCGCGCTCGTTGAAGTTGCCGACACCGGTCACGCCGCCATCGCTCGGCCCGTCGAGGCGTTGCGTCGGCGTCGCGGCCTGTTCCTCGACCACGGCGAATTGCGTGGCCTCGCCGAGGATGTCCTTGAAGCCGAATTGCAGCGAGCCCTTGATCGTCAGCAGATCGACCTGATCCGGGATCTTCACCAGCAGAAGGATCGTCGCCTCGCCGGACGCGATCTTCGACAGGTTCGCGTAGAGCCGCGCCGAGAGCGACAGGTTATCGGCTGCGAAGTTGAGCTGGCCGATCACGAGGATCTTGCCGTCGGTCGAGATCTTGATCGTGACCTGACCGTTGAACACGGCCTGCGAGGTGTAGATCGAATATAGCTTGGCCGAGCCGGTGATGATCATCGGCGAGGTGAAGGCCGCCGCGAACCCGCCGCCCGCCGCCGAGCCGTTCTGGATCGCGATATACTGGTTCACGACCTGCTGCTGCACCGAGTTCAGCCAGTCGTCGATCGACACGTTCAGCGGCAGCGCGAAATCGGGGCCGTTGAGCTCGTCGGGATCGGTGATGTCGGGCAGCGACTTGAAGAAGTCCACGCCGCCGGTGAAGTCGTTGATCGCGAGACCCGAATTCGGCTCGAGCAGGATACCGCCCGGCACCGAGCCCGAGACCAGCACGCCGAGCGGTCCCAGTTCCGACAGTGCGAAGCGGATGGTGAAGCCGCCCAGACCCGAGAAGGAGAAGCCCGCCTCGACGCCGATGAAGAAGACGCGGTCTTTCACCGGGCTCGTAAGGTCGAAGGTGGAGAGTACCTGATTGCCCTCGCCGATCCGAATGATGCCGCCGATCAGCGCGCCCTCGATCTCGCCGCCGAAGGCGTTGCCGCCGATTTTCACGCCGATCGAGTCGATGCCGATGATCGGGAACTTGCCTTCCAGCAGCAGGCCCACATCGATGCGGATGCCCTCGACCGTGCCCTCGAAGGTCAGCCCGTCATAGCCCTGCAGCCCGGTGATCGACGCCGACAAGGTGAGGACGAAATCGCTCGGGTCGGCCTGAATGTCGGGCCATTGCACGCCGATCTCGGTGATCTTGATCGGCAGCCAGCTCGGCCATTTGAAGTTCGCGCCCGAGGCCCCACCCACGCCGATGAAGACGCCGAAGCCCTGCTTGGTGACGAAAGTGCCGTCGCCGAGGAAGGCGAACTGGCGCGCCTCGCCCGAGAGGTTCAGCGAGCCGATCTTCAGTTCCGCGCCGATCGAGACGAAGCTGATCAGCTCCTCGTCATCGGCTGCCCCGGTATCGAGCGACAGGCCCACACCCTTCAGCTTGAGGACCGAGCCGATGTTGATCTCGAACGTGTCGAGCTCGAAGATGAAGCCGTCGACCACGCCATCGGTGAAGGTCAGGCCGGCCTTCAGAGCGAGCGTGTCGTTCACGTCCTCGCCCGAGACGCGGTCGGTGACCTTGGCGTTGATCGCCTTGCCCGGCGCGAAGGTCGCCCCGCCAGAGCCGACATAGATCGTGCCGTCGAAGGTCACGTCCTGACCGAAGATCAGCGAGAAGTCGGTGACGCCGATGCGCAGGTCGTCGAATTCGAGGATCGAGCCGAACTTGATCTTGCCGGTCGCGCCGTCGGTGCGCTGGACCGCGCCCGTGCCGGTGCCCGAGCCCGCACCGGTGCCCGAATAGATGATCTCGCCGCGCCCGATGCGGAAGCCGTTGTCGTAGATCGTGAGACCGCGCACGCCCTCAAAGGTCGTGATCTGGCCCGCAATGCCGAATTTCGGGAAGGTGACCTTGATGGTGTCGATCTTGATGATCTCCTGACCCGCGCCTTCCGGCGTGCCCGCGACCGGGGTTTCGGGCGCCGTCCAAGAGGGATCGTATTCGACCTTGATGCGGTCGGCCTCGAAGAGGACCACATCGGGGATCGAGCCCGTCAGCTTGTCGGCGGTGATCGACCATTTGCCGGTGAGCGAGACGACCGGGCCGTCCGGCTCGCCGGTGACGACGCCCATCACGTCGATGCCGATATCGAACTTCACCAGCAGGTTGGTCAGGGTGATCTGAGTGCCACCGCTATTGGTCTGAGTACCGTCGGCATTCTGGGTCGCGGTGCCGCCGAAGGCGAGCGAAGCGCTTTCCGCTCCGACCGAGATCGTCAGGACCAGCAGACCGTCCTTGAAGCCGAGCTTCGCGAGGCCAACCTTCGGCGCGAGGATCGAGACCGGACCGACCTTGATCGGGGTCGCAGCCTCGGCCGCCGGCAGTTCCTGCACCTTGAAGATCTGCACATAGGCGGTGGTCTTAACAGGCGACGCGACCGAGCCGTTCTCGCCGCCGAACCAGTAGACGACGTCGTCGGCGGTGCTGTTCAGATCAGTGCCGCGATCGGTGTATTTCCAGGTGCCGGTGATGAACTCGACCTGCACATCGCCCACGTTGAAGGCCGGGTTCGCCTGCGAGGTCGAGGTCGAAGTCGGCGTGCCGACCACACCCGTGCCGGTGGCGGTCGCGGCGGGCGGCTCGGCGAAGACGTAATAGCGATAGGTGGTCTTGCCGATCTTCTCGACCGTGTAGGTGCCGTTGGTGTTCGTCAGCAGATTGACGTTCGACGCGCCGCCCGTGCGCACGAAGCGGATCTCGTCACCGTTGATCGAGCTTCCATCGAGGATCTCGCCATTGGGCAGCACGAAGGTGACGTCGATATAGCCCTTCGAGTTCAGCATCGACTTGTCGATCACCGCGCCATTGAAGGGCGAGGCCAGCTCGATCGAGGGTGCGGCGGTGATCGTGGTCAAATCCTGCGGATCGGTCGCCGGGTTCGCGGCAGGCGCATTCTGAACCGGCGTCTTGCGGATCGTGAAGCGTTCGTATTCGGCGGCACTTTGCGCGCCGGCCGCATCGCGCCAGGAATTGGCGAGGAACTGCACCTCATAGGTGGTGTTCGCGGACAGGCTCACAGGCGTGGTGATCTGGTAGCGATAGGTCGGACGCGCCGTGCCTTCGACCAGCACCCCTGCCCCATCGACGGTGATCGCCGCCGTCGTGTCGCCATAGCGCGCGGTGATGGTGAATTCCGGATCGATATCGGTGATCGAGTCCGGGTCGATGCCCAGCGGATAGGCCGGGTAGGCATCCGCATCGAGACGGTTGGTGTTGTAGAAGGTGACGTCGATATAGGTGAAGCCGTCGAGATTGATAATCTGGCCATTGAGCGGCGAGGCAATATCGGCGGTCAGCGGGCGCAGGTTCGTCGTCGGCGTCACCGAGACGGTCTCGCCAAAGAGCGTGTAGCCCGTCACCCGCATATCGGTCAGCTGGAAGCCGGTCGCGCCGCCGAAGCTGAACTGGGCCGCGCCTTCGATGCCGAAGCTGTCGGCGCCCGGCGGCGTCACCGTGATCGAGGTCTCGGGCGCATCCACCGAGATCCGGCCATCGGGCGTCTTGTTGAACAGAACGTCGTTGGAGCTGATCACCAGCAGATCGCCGGTCTCGGCCACGCCGAAGCTGATCTCGACCGAGCCTTTCACGCGCTCCATCTGCGGGGCGGCGAAGGTGATCGCGACCGGGGTCGCCGAGGTGCCGCCTTCGAGCAGCGGGAAGCCGGTCACGGTGGTCGAGAAAGCGGTGCCCGAGGTGTTGAGCCACACTTCGACCGTGCCCGAGATATTGAGCCCCGGAATGCCCAGCGCCTGAACCTCGCCCTTCGCATAGACCGCGAATTTGCGGTTGGCGGAGGTTCCGAATTCGAAGATCGCGATCGTGGTGTTCGAGATCAGCAGGCCGATATCGTCGCTCGGATCGTTGGGATCGCCCGCATCGCCGAGGAAGATCGAGATATTGCGGCCCATCTTGCCGCTTGTGGCACCCGCCGGCAGTTCCGCCGGGAGAATGTCGCTCAGGCTGCCTTCGATGGTGAAGTAGGGCTCGTAGCTCAGCTTCACCTCGGCCAGCGCGATCTGGTTCACATTGGCCTGCCCCTGGAAGTCGAGAATGTAGGTCGCGTCGCCCACATCGACCTCTTCGTAGATATCGGTGCGCGAAGTGGTGTTGATGCGGATGATTGCGCTCGCCGAGACCTCGAAGCCTGCGCCCGAACCTTGCGCGCTCGCCTCGATCTGCGCGGCGATGCCGTTCTGCGACAGCGTCGCCGAGCCCGAATAGATCAGGATCACGCCCTTCGCGTCTTCGATGGTGAAGCCGTCGCCATTCGAGTCCGTATAGCCGCCCGTGACCCCGGTGAAGGCAATGGTCATGCGCTTGGACTGGTTCGGCGCAATCCCGGTCGTCAGCTGCGAGAACATCAGCGTGCCGCTCAGGCTGATCTCGGGTGCGTTGCCCACGTCGATCGTGCCGTCATTGTCGTTATCGATCGCGTTGAAGTCGACATAGAAGGCGGCGTTCTCGACTTCGACCCGCAGGAACTGGCCGCGCGGCAGATCGAGGATGTCGCCATTCGCGAACTCGACATAGACCGCCTGGATTGAGGTGTTGATCTCGAGCGTCGCCGTGGTGCCATTGCCGATCTGATAGGCGTTGGTGCCGTCGTCGAACGCGATATCGGGAAGCGTAACCGAGAAGCTGCCCGCCATGCCCTGCGGCATCAGATAGAGCAGCGCGTCGCCGGTGAATTCATAATCGCCGAATGTCAGGGTGATGTCGGTCAGCGAGATTTTCGAGTAGACCGCGCCCGTCGCGCTGGTGGTCTTTTCGAAGGACAGATCGCCGGAGAAGGCAAAGTCGGCATCGTCTGCGCTGGTGGGCGTATCGCCCGAGAGGTTCACGAGAAGCTCGATCCCCGTTCCCACCGGATCTCCATAAGCCGAGACCGAAAGGAAAGTGCCCGCATAGCCAAGGCTGTAGAACGCCTGAAGCGGGGTCATATCTGCAAAGGTCGTGGCACCGGGGTCGAGGCCCGTCACCTCCGTAAAGTCGAAGCCCGTGAGGATCGTCTGGGCGCCCGCTCCCGCGGTGCCCGACTTGCCTTGGTTCAGCTTGAGCTCGACGCCGCTCGCGCTGATCGCGACGCCCGGAATACCGGCAAGCGCAACCTCTTCGATCGACGCATAGAGCGCGGTGTATTTCTCGCCGCCCACCACCGCGACGCCATTGGGATCGACCTGGCTCAGCATGGCGAGACGGAAGGAGAAGTTCGTCAGGACCAGACCCTGCGCACCCGAGGTATCGGCCATCGGCTGCACGACCGGGGTCGCGCCCGAGGTATCGACCTCGAAATACGGCCCGCCGGTGCCGACGAAGGCGCTGATGCCATCGCCCGAGATTTCGGTCGCGGCGAAGGTCTTCTGGTTCGGCGCGGTGCCGACGGTCAGAGTCGCGCCCTTCTGGAAGGCCACCTGACCCGCGAGGAAGACGTAATCCTCGAAGCCCAGCACCACGAAGCCGGAGGCCGCGAGGATCGCGCCATTGGCATCCAGCGTAACGGTATCGGTGTCGCTGACCTTCACGTCGAAGCCGCCACCATCGAAGCTCGCAAGGTTCAGCGCTTCCTTGGCCTGCGTGCTCAGGAGTTTGCCCTGGTTCAGCTCGACCTCGAGCCCGTAGCCCGAGAGGGTGACCCCGTCGATGCCCACCAGCTCGACCGTGCCACCGGCTTTCAGCGCCATGTAAGAGGCTGCCGCCGGATCGGTCGCGGCCAGCGCCACGCCATTCGCGTCGACCGTCTTGAACATGGCGAGCGCGAGATAGGCGTCCGTGATCTTCAGGCCGACCGCATCGCCCTGATCGTCGAAGCCCTTGGTCAGGTCGTAGCCGGTGCCGACGAAGATGTTCACATGCTGCGCGCCGACCGTCACCGCCTTGAGATTGCGGCTCGTGCTCGTGCCCGCGACGAGGGCGGAATAAATCTCGCTCGACTGGGTGAAGGCGAACTCGCCCTGGATGAACACATAGGAGTCGAAGCCGATGGTCAGCGAGCCCGACACTTCCAGCGTCGCCACGGTCAGTTCGTCGAAGGTGATCGTCTCTGCGCCGACCGTGATGTCCCAGGTGCCGCCCACCCCGCCATAGGTGAAGTCGAGCGTGTTGTAGGGCGTCGTCTCGTTGCCGCCGCGGTTCATGATCAGCGTAAGCGAGCCATCGACCGTGACATTGTCGACGCCGATCAGCGAGGCCCCGCCCGTCGCCTTCACGACCATCCAGCTCTTGAGCGGGGTCGCGGTCGGGTTCGCCGGGTCGAGCGGCATTTCCTTGACGATATGTAGGCCCATGCGCTGCAGCGAGAGCGCCACGCCCGTCGCGTCGGAGGTGGCATCGACCTCGCCATTCGTGATCGTCGGCGTGCCGACCCCGGCGAAGACCACTGCATCCGAGATGCCGATCGACAGAACCGAAGCCTCGAAGGAGGTGGTCGAGCCGACCATACGGGCTGCGACCTTGTCGGTCTTGGTCAGCGTGATCTGGCCTTCGATATGGACGAAGTTTTCGATGACGATCGTGGCACCCGCGAAGAGCGAGAAGCCCGACTGGTTCATGTCGAGGACCGTATCAGTGGTGGCCGGGTCGACGTCATTGCCATTCGTCGCAGCGAGCAGATCCTGGCCGCTGAGCATGGTCAGGCCGTCGCTCCATTCGGTCGAGAGAAGATTGATCGACTGCCCCCAATCGAGCACGTCGATCGCGCCGGTCGCATCATTGGCCTTGTTCATCTCGAGCGACAGCGTGTCGAGGGTGATATCCACCAGATCAACCCCGGTCAGCGACGCCGAGGCGATATCGGCCTTGAGCGCAGTGAAGGCGCGGGTATCGGTGAGCGGATTGGCCGCCTTGATCGAGGCGAGCAGGATATCGGCGCTCGCGATGGTGATACCGGGGCCGTCCGGGATGCCAATGAAGAACTTGGCCTCGTAATCCGCCGGGGCGTCGCCGCCATTCGCGGCCTCGTCGGCGGGATCGATGCTCAGGCTGATCCGGGTCAGCACCGCATCGTTCATGTCGGTCGCGATGTCGAAGGTGCCGTCGTGGTTCACGTCCACATCGACGACATCCTGCGAGAGCGTGAACTTCGCGCCCACATCGACGAAGCCGAAGGCGTTGAGCGTCAGGTAGCCCACGACCTGCGTGCGGTCGGCACTGGCATCGAACGTGACCACCTCGTCATTCGGACCATAGGTGAAGGAGACCGGACCCGCCGGATCGTTCGCGGGATCGCCCTGCGCGGGCGTGCCGTCCAGATCGATCGAATTCCAGTTGAAGAAGGTCGTGGTGTCGTTCCCGGCGGGCTTCGTCGCGTAGTAGTCGAGCGAGAAGGCATTGACCGTCAGTTCCATCCCCTCGGGCAGACCGGCGAGCGTGCCGCCTTGGATATTGCCCAGCACCGCCGTCGCCGAGGGCGTGGTGGTCAAGGGCAGCGTGCTGTTTGCGGGCGGGGTCGCCTTGATCAGCGCGAGCGCGATATCGGCGGAAGCCACCGACAGGCCCACACCGCCCGGTTGGCCGACGAATAGGTTCTCGACATGCAGGCCGATCAGCATGAGGCTCGCGTCTTCGAGGCCCGCATTGGTGCTGTCCAGCTCTGCCTCGATCTGGTTGCGCATCACGATGTCGAAGGTGGCCGAGCCGGTGACGAAGCCGAAGATATCCAGATCCAGACCGCCCGAGATCACCAGATCCGTGCCGGCTTCGGGAGCGACCGCATCGACGCCCAGATCCTGAATGATCGGCGCCCAGTCGAGTTGGTCGCTATTGGTCGCGTCGCGCCCGTTCAGCGTGAAGTCGAGCGAGTTCACCGTCAGCTCCAGCCCCTGCGGCAGCCCGCGCGGCGAGATCGTGTCGGCATGGGCGGACATCGCGGTCCAGCTGCGCGCGACGGCGCTCGGGTTTGCGACCAGATCGACCACCTCGGTCACTGAGATCAGGTCGAAGGCGAGCCCTTCGGCCGCGAAGCCCGTGCCCGCATTGGCGACGGCGTCGACCCGGTCGAATTCGTCATAGGTGAATTCCCCGCCCGCGCCCACGAAGACATAGGCGCCGTCGATCGAGAAGGAGAAGGCCTTGGCGCTGATCGTGCCACCCTGCGGATCGTCGACGGTGAGATCGCGGATCACACCCGACAGACCGCCCGCCAGCAGGATCGCCCCTTCGATCTGCAATTCGACATAGGCGCCAAATTCGATGCCGAAGCCGGCGTCGAGATTGGTGATATCGGCCAGCGCGTTGATCTGATCGACGTTGGTCGCGCCCCAGTCGAGCTTGTTACCGTCCGCATCCGCGCCGTTCATCGCGAAGTAGAGATCCTTCACCGTCGCGGTCAGCGGCAGGCCCTGCAGACCCAGCTGATCGACGCGCAGCGACAGGGCCATCCAGCTCCGGGCCACGGCTGGCGAGGTCACGGTGGAGGGGTCTTCCGACACCATCACCAGCTCGATCGAGCCGCCCTGCGCCACGAAGCCCATACCCTGATCGGGATCGATCGTGCCGTCGTTCTTGAGCACACCGTCGACACCGGCGAAGAAGTTCAGATCGCTCAGGGTGAAGATCAGAACCTTCGCCCCGCTCAGCGTGCCATCGGCGTCGATTGCGGTGGCGACCGCCACATCGGCGAGCAGGCTCTTGATCGAGAAGGTACCCGTCGCGATCACGACGCCCGCCACGTTCAGCTCCGACACGGTGCCGGTCACCGACAGGATCGCGGTCGCGTCATAGCCATCCGTGTCGTCGGTGATCGTCAGGCCCAGATCGAGGCCCTTCCAGTTCATCACCGAGTTGTTGGCCGCGTTCAGCGGGTCGGTGTAGCCGAAGTTGGCCTCGACCGCGACGTCCGATATCCGCAGCGTGAAGCCCGTAAGGCCGGTCACGCCGACGCTTTGCGATGTCACGAGGATTGCCGACCAACTTTTGACCGTGCGGGTCTCGACCACACCTGTCGTCAGCGGGTTGTCGGCGGTCTGGGTGACCGAGGCGAATTCGATGCCCACGTTGTTCGCATAGATCCCGGTGCCCTCGGTGGTGCTGACATCCGTGATCTTGCCATCGGTGCGGGTGAACACGCCGCCCTGCCCCGCGAAGAAATAACCGCCGGTCAGCGCGAAGGTCATCACCGAAGCGCCGTCTACGATCAGGCCGTTGCCGTCGTCGAGCGTCTCGGTCCGGATCTGACCCGCCATGGTGCCCGCGACGGTGACGAAGCCGTCGACGGTGAACTCGACATAGCCGCCGAAGGCGATGTTGAAGCTCGCGCTCATCTCGGTGACGTCGAAGAGATCGACAGAGGCAAGATTGCCGATCTCGGTCACGCCGGTAGTGGCCCAGTCGATCCGCTCGCCATTCACCGCATCAGGGCCGTTGAAGCCGAAATAGAGGTCGAGGCCCTGCACGGTGACCGTGTTGGGCAGACCCTGCAGGCGCACCGTGGCTACGTCGAGCGCAACGGCGGTCCAGCTGCGCGGCACTGCCGGAAGCGTCACGCTCAGCGGATCTTCCTTCACCAGCACCAGTTGCAGCGAGGCGTTCTCGGCCACGAAGCCGGTGCCCTGATCGGGGTCGATCGTGCCGTCGCCCAGAAGCGCACCGCCGACACCCGCGAAGAGGTTCAGATCCGACAGAGTGAAGATTAGGATATTCGCACCCAGCACGGTCTCGGTCGTCACGCCCGAGGGCACGATGATGTCGCTCGCGAAGCTCTTGATGCCGAACTTGCCCGAGGCGACGATCACGCCCGCCACGTTCAGTTCCGACACGGTGCCGGAGACCGAGAAGCCGTCGTCGCGGGTCAGGCCGTCGGTCGCGTCGGCGAGGCTCAGCGTGTCGAGCCCGGTGACCGCGCCCAGCGAGGCCCAGTTCAGGAAGGTGCCGTCGATGGCTGCGAAATTCCCGTCGACCGCGAGATCGGCCAGCGCGATCTGGAAGGCGTCGATCCCGCGCAGGCCAAGGCTCGCGACGGTGACGCGCAGTGCGGTCCAGCCGATGGTGACGGTCTCGTTGTCCCATTGCGTAGCCGGATCGTTGTCGTTCGTCGCCGCATTATCGGTCAGCACGCCGAGGCGGGTCACCTGCGCGAATTCGAGCGCGTCGTCCAGACCCATCGAAGCATAGATGCCGGTGCCCTGATCGAGAAGCCCGGTCACCTCGTTCGTGGTCGCGTCGCGGTCGAACGCGCCGCCAGCACCAACGAAGATCTGCGCACCGGTGATCTTGAAGCTGGTGATATCGGCGGCGGTCAAGGCGATCACGCCGTCATTGATATCCGCGGTCGAGATCGAGCCTTCGACCGTGCCATAGACCAGCACGAAGCCGTCGAGCGCCAGATCGAGCGTGCCGCCGAAGGCGATGCCGGTATCGGCGTTGATCTGCGCGATACCGGGGTTCCCGGCCGGATCGACAATGGCCGACCAGTCCAGCTTGGTCGCGCCCATCGAGGCCGTGTTCATGCGGAAGTAGAGACCGGTGACCCCGAGCGCGAACTCGGTGGGCAGGCCGCGCATCCCGACGTAATCGACCGAAAGCGACAGCGCGCTCCAGCTGTGAGGTGTGGCGGTGCCGAGTTTCTCTTTCACGACGATCAGTTCGAGCGTGCCGCCCGACGCGAGGAAGCCCGTGCCCTGATCGGCAATCGCGGTGGGCGCATTCGCATCATCGAAGGCACCGCCGACACCGGCGAAGAAGTTCACATTTGTCAGGGTCAGCCGCGTGACCTGCGCATCGGTGATCGCCGGCTGGATGGTGTCGTCGATCGTCTCGGTCGAGGCCGAGAAGTTGAAGGTCGCCAGCGCGAAGACCGTCTCGGAAATCTCGACGGACAGCGTGCCGGACACCGCCAGCTGATCACCCGGGCCCAGATCGCCAAGCGCCGTGGTCACGTCGGTATCGTTCACGGTCGACCAGTCGAGACGCGGGCCGGTCAGCGCGGTGGTCGAGTTCGAGGCCAGCGCCATGCCCGACAGCTTGATCTGGACCGCGTCGATGCCCTTGGCCTCAAGCGCGCTCAGCGAGCCGATCACCCCGGTATATTTCACGCCGGTCGTCGTATCGGTCAGCAGGCCGAGCGCGAGATTGCCACCATTCGCATAAAGACCCGCCGCATCGCCCAAGAGGTTCAGCGTGGTCGTGCCGGTCGCCTCATCCGTGGTGGTCGAAGCGCCGGTGCCCGCGAAGAACTCAACATCGCTGAGCGTCACAAAGGTCAGCGTGCCCGTGGTGATATCGACGAGATCGAGCGTCTCGGTGCTGCCCGCCTGCGCCGTCACGTCGATCGCCTTCAGCCCGAAGCCCGCGCGCAGATAGACGAAATCGCCCACCGCCAGCGTCAGCTTGCCCGACACCGCGAGGCTCACTGTGTCGATCACCTCTTCGAGGCCGGTCAGGCTCGACCAGTCGAGATTGGAGAGGGTGGTGTCGCTGACCGAGTTGTAGAGCACTTTGAGGCTCGCAAGGTTCAGCGTCACGCCTTCGACATTCACCAGACCGAGGCTCTCGAGGCTCCCCGATACGCCGGTATAGCTGACCGGGATCGGGTCGCTGGTGGTCAGGATGCCGATGTAGAAATTGCCGCCCGCCGCCGAGAAGCCGATGGCGTTCGTCGTATCGATCCCGCTTGCGCCGATCGTGGCGCCCGCCCCCGCAAAGAGGCTCAGATCGGTGAGCGTGATGTAGAGCAGATCGCCCGTGACGCCGCCGACCGAAGTGCCCGCCGTCTTCTCGACCGAGAAGCTGCCGGTCAGCAGCACGGTATCCGAGATGTTCAGCTCGTCGATGGTCGCGCCGATGAAGAAACGCTCGGTATTGTCGAAGCCGTTCGTGGCATCGGTCAGCGCGAGCGTCGTGCCCAGATCGAGCCCCTTCCAGGTCATCACGGTCGGGTTCACCGCGACCATCGCATCGGCGGCGTTCACCTCGACCACAAAATCGCTGACCGCGAGGGTGAAGCCCGGAATACCCGCGACCTCGACGGTGCCGACATAGAGCTTGATCGCGTTCCAGGCGTTCAGCACGGCGCCGGTCGTTCCATCGACATTCTTCACCGAGGCGAATTCGAACAGCACCCCTTCCGCGCCGAAGCCGGTCCCGACCAGTTTGCTGTCGCCATCGCGGGTCAGCCCGTTGACCTTGCCATTCCCATCGGTGGTGAAGCTGCCGCCGCTTCCCACGAAGATGTAGCCATCCGCCAGCGCGAAGGTCATCACCTGCGCGTCGGTCAGATCGGAGCCAAGCGGATTATCCGCCGCCGCAATGGTCTGCTTTGTCACCGTGATCGAGATATCGCCCGCCAGCAGAACGGTGCTCTTGATCGTGAAGACCGCGCGCACATCGATGGTGAAGCCCGTGAAAGTGCTGTCGAAGCTGAAGCTCGGCCCGCCCACCTGGCTCCAGTCGAAACCCATGCTCGCATAGGTCACGTCGAGCGCATCGACCGTCGCGGTCACATCGGTGATCCCGTGCAGCGTGGCGGCGGTCGAGAGTTCCAGCGCGGTGACCTTCTGGCCGAGGTTTGCCCCAGCCGAGGTCACGGTGAACATGGCCAGCGTCAGATTGAGGCTCGGGATCTCGAAGCCGGTCGCATTGGTCAGGTCGTAGCTGCCGCCCGAGACCTCGGCGCCGACGCCCGCGAAGAGACGCCCGCCGATGATCGAGAGGGTGAAGTAATCGCCATCCTCCGAAGCACCATTGAACGTCACGCCGGTCTTGGCGGAGCTTTCGAGCGCGAAGGTGCCGCTGACATAGACCGCGTCATTCACGATCAGCGTCGCGGTGGCCTCGACCTTCGTGAGCGCACCGTTCAGCGTCAGCCCGGCTTCGCTCAGCCCGCCTTGGTCCCAATTCAGCGGGGTAGCGACGCCCGAGGCCGTGTTGACCTGCACCGCGACATTGCTGACCTCGGCGGTCAGCCCGGTGATGCCGACCGGGGTCGCGTTGGCGAAGGAGAAGTCGATTCCGGTATAGGTGGTGCCGCCCGAGCTTAGCACCGCGAAGGTGCCGGTGAAGCCGGTGACCGAGAAGCCGAAGGCGTTAGTGGTGTCGACGGTGACCGGGCCGCTCGTATCGAAGACCGCGCCGGTGCCCGCGAAGAATTTGACCGCGTCGAAGCCGAAGACCATCAGATCGCCGATCGTGTCGGTCGCGCCGGTCAGGCCGCTGACGATAGTTTTGGTGAAGCTGAACCCGCCCGCGATCAGAACCTCGCCGCCGATGGCCAGCGTCACATCGCCCGAGACTTTGGCCAGCGGTGCGGTCGCGCCTGTCGCCACGCTGTCGATCTCGGAGACGACGAGCTTGGCGCTCAGCGCATCGTTCGGGTCGGTCAGTTGCGAGGTCACCAGCTCCAGCGTGCCGTTGGACAGCGTCGCGGTCACGTTGTCGACGTTCACGAGACCCAGCGCATCGACCGCGCCATTGGCGATGACCCACTGACGGTCCGTCGCAGTCTCGCGGATCATCGTGATCGAGAAGCTCAGGTTGTCGACCGCGAAGCCGACCGAGCTGCTGGGCTGACCGAGGGTGAAGTAGCCGTTCGCACCGCTGCCCGCGAAGAACGAGCCGCTGGTGAGCGAGATGGTGGTGACGTCGAACCCGGCGGTGACGGCGGTGGTCGTGCCGGTGCCCACTTCGTAGAGCACACCGTCGAGGCCGGTGTCGGTGGTGTAGCCCAGCGGCGAGCCGACGCCGTCACTGGTCGCGAGGCTCACGAAATCGCCGACCGAGATTTCCATCAAACCGGCATTGCCCGCGAAGCCCGAGGTCACGAAGCCCGGCCCGTCGATCGCGAAGGCATCCGCCTCGGTGCCACCTTCGAGACGCTCGACCCCGGTGAAGGTGATGGTGAGGCCATTCCAGCTCAGCGACCCTTCGTCGATGCCGGTGATCGTCCAGACCGTCGCGGCGTCCGGGCCCTCGATCGTGTCGCTGAGGCCGGTCCCTGCCGCGATCGAGGTGATCGGGGCGCCGGGCGTGCCATAGGTCGTGCCGTTGACGGTGACGGTGCCGTCGAGGTTCACGGTGTAGGTGAGGTTGCTGTCGGCGGTGCCGTCGAGCGCGCCACCCGCTTCCGAGATCGCGCCGGCCACCGGAGCGCCGAGGCTCGGGGCCGCGTCGGGAAGACCGATGCGCTCGCCGGTGCCGAGCGTCGCGCCCATCACCGCTGCGTCCGCGTCATGGTCGAGGCCGAGCGCGTGGCCGATCTCGTGGAGCAGGACGGTGTAGAGGTCGACGCCCTCGGAGGCTGCACCGTCGGTCGCCACCAGACGATCTCCTGCGAGCAGATCGAACTCGGTGCTGTCGCCCGGCGTCGCGTCGATGAACCAACCGGCCCCGGCGGCGTCAGCGTCGATCTCGATCAGCGTGCCGGTGATCCGGGCGAGTGCGCCGTCCTCGAGATCGGTGATGGTGAAGGTGAGTTGCGACAGGATCGCCGCGTCGGCGCGACTGGCCCATTGAGCGAGGGCTTCGTCGAAGATCGGGGCGACCTGTGCCTCGGTGAGATCGGCGGTGCCTGTGCCAGCCGCCGCGGGATCGAGTCGAAGCGACTGTCCGCTCTCCTCCGCAAACGGGATCTGGATGCCGAGTGCCGAGGCCAGACCGGCGAACAGCGCGCGGAGGTTCTCGGCGAACCCGGCACCGGGCGTGATGACCGGCGCGGTGAACGCGTCGGACAGTTGGAGCGCGCCATCGACCGGGTCCGAGGTTGCGAGTTGAAGTTCGGGAAGCGCGATCCGTTCACCCGTGCCGAGGCTCTCCCCCATCACGGCCAGATCGGCGTCGTGGTCGTAACCGAGCGCATGGCCGATCTCGTGGGTGAGGACCGTCAGCAGATCGACGCCATCGATTGGCTCGCTCGTATCGAGACCGGTGAACCAACCGGCCCCTGCCGCGTCGGCATCGACTTCGATATGCGTGCCGGTGATCCGGGCAAGCGCGCCGTCCTCGAGATCGGTGATCGAGATGGTGAGCTGCGACAGGATCGCCGCGTCATCGGTCCGGGCCGCCCACTGAGCGAGCGCTTCCTCGAAGACCGGGGCAAGCTCTTCCTCGGTGAGATCCGCGGCGCTCGAGCCCGTCGGGGCGGTGCCGGCGAAATGGAGGTAATCGGCTTGCGGGCCCCACGGACCAGCGTTGAAAATTTCGCCAAGACCAAGGGTTTCACTGATTTTTTGGTACAGGTCCTGGAGCGCAGCGAGAACCGCCCCATTGTTGGAGTTTTGCGTATTTTCGTTATTCGTCAGTGCATTAGTGGTTGCGGCCGGGGGGCCAGTAGGCTCATTTCCGGTCAGATCGGCCACGGAGCTGCTTGCGGGGTCTTGTCCCGCGCCAAAGCTTCCACGTAGCTGCGACAGCATCGCACCGAGCAGCTCGCGCAGCCCTTCGATGCCCTGATTTTCTTGAATATCGAACTGGGCAAGGAACGCTTCGAAGGGCGTTGGCTGCCCCTCTTCCTGCACGTCCTGCGGAGCGACGGCTTGCGTTGCAGCGGCAGGATTCCCCCAGTCTTCCGGCCAGTCCACACTGTTCGAACCGGTGTCCGAAGCCCCTTCATCAGCCCCCGTCTCGCCCCGCACATTCTGGTCGAAAGCCGTCTGAACAAGCACGATGAGGTCTTCGAGAAGGTCCAATGGCTGCGCATTGGCTGCCATCCGGGCCAGTTCTCCCGAAATCGGGTCCGCCGAGAGCAAAAGCCGCGGCTCGAGAGCCTCGATGCGGTAATTTTCCTCGCGGTGAAGGGTGTTATCGGCTTCGTGGAGGGCGGTGTCATTGGCCAGACCGACAGCATCCTGCACGTCGGAGCGGGTCCGACGCAGGAATTTCGTCACACTGGTCAAGCCAAATAAAGACAAGACGCGCCTGAAGCTCACCGATATCGGCAAGCTCCCTCCCCAAGTTGCGATATGAACGCGGTTCCGCCATCTGACGAAATTTTGCTCCCCTTTAGGCTGAACTCACGCAGCAATATTGCAACGAAAATAGTATCCACAGGGCGCCGAAATCATATGAAACATATATATTTCAGCGACTTAATATCCTTACTTAGCGTCAACAATGAAACTTATCCACAGGGCGTTCTTGACGTTACGAAAACAATTGCGTCCAAGGCGAGGCGAATCGCCGCACCGGGCAATGTGTCGCGCGACGACCGATAGAGGCCGGATTTCAGTGGAAATCTCGGCTCGGAAAAAGCCGTTTCGCCTGCTCGCGCGGATGGCGTGCGGTGGTCTGCGGACGGGGCCTCGGAGCGTCGTCCGCCTGGGGTGTGGTGAGGCCCAGAACGTCGTCGAGCGGGTGTCCCAGATCGGCCAGTCGCGGGGACAGATCCTCGATCTTTTCGGCGATCAAATGGACGACCACCCCCTCCCGTTCGAGCCGCCCCGAGACCCGCAGAAGACGCCCGCCCATCACCGCCCGGCGGAACCGCTCATAGAGCTTTGGCCAGACCACGACATTGCTCACACCGGTTTCGTCTTCCAGCGTGATGAAGATCACCCCGGAGGCCGTTCCGGGGCGCTGTCGGGTGATCACGAGGCCGCAAACCGTGACCCGATTTTGCCGCGTGCCGATCAGTTCGCAATGCGGTGTGAGGCCGGAAATCGAGGGGCGCAGCAGCTCCATCGGATGGGCGCGGAGACTCAATCTGAGCGCCACGTAATCCTCCACGACCTCCTCTCCCAGATGCATCGCGGGCAGCTCCACGGCTGGTTCGCGCCCCCCTTCCCCATCCATCGGATCGGCGAAAAGCGGCAGTGGCGCGGGGGCGCGGATCGCCTTCACGGCCCAGAGCGCATCGCGCCGCGTGAGGCCAATTCCGGCAAATCCATCGGCCTCGGCGAGGCGTTCGAGCACATGCGGCGGCGTGCCCGCACGCAGCCACAGGCTCTCGGGATCGGGGTAGCCATTGCCCCGTGCGGCGACGATCCAGCCCGCGTCCTCCTCGCGAAATCCCTTGATCTGGCGAAAGCCCAGACGCAGCGCCAAGGCGCCGTCCGCACGGCGTTCCAGCGAGCTGTCCCAGCTCGAATGGTTCACGCAAACGGGCCGCACTTCGACCCCGTGTTCCCGCACATCGCGCACGATCTGGGCGGGCGCGTAGAAGCCCATCGGCTGCGAATTCAGCAGCGCACAGGCGAAGATCGCGGGGTGGTGGCACTTGAGCCAGGACGAGACATAGGTGAGATGCGCGAAGGCCGCCGCGTGGCTTTCGGGGAAGCCGTATTCGCCGAACCCCTCGATCTGGGAAAAGCAGCGGTCGGCGAAATCGGGCGTGTAGCCGCGCGCCAGCATCCCTTCGACAAACCGGTCGCGGAAAGTGCCGATCGTGCCCATCTTGCGGAAGGTCGCGAGCGAGCGGCGCAGGCGGTCAGCCTCCTCCGGTGTGAAGCCTGCCGCGACCACCGCGATCTGCATCGCCTGCTCCTGAAACAGCGGCACACCGAGGGTTTTGCCCAGCACGCCTTCCAGCTCCTTGGAGGGAAAATCGACCTTTTCGCGTCCCTGACGGCGGTTGATATAGGGGTGGACCATCCCGCCCTGAATGGGGCCGGGGCGGACGATGGCGACCTCGATCACGAGGTCGTAAAAGGTACGCGGACGCATCCGCGGCAGGAAGTTCATCTGCGCCCGGCTTTCCACCTGAAACACCCCCACCGCATCGGCGCGGCACAGCATGTCATAGGTCGGCGTGTCCTCCTGCGGGACGGTGGCGAGCGACATATCGAGCTTCTCGTGCCCGGCCAGAAGGTCGAATGACTTGCGGATACAGGTGAGCATCCCGAGGCTGAGAACATCGACCTTCAGGATGCCCAGCGTGTCGATATCGTCCTTGTCCCATTCGATGCAGGTGCGCCCCTCCATCGCGGCATTCTCGATCGGGCAAAGCGCGTCGAGGCGGCCTTTCGTGATGACGAAGCCGCCGACATGCTGGCTGAGATGGCGCGGAAATCCGATGATCTCGCCGATCAGTTTCAGCGTCTGCGACAGCCGCCGGTCGGTGGGGTCGAGGCCCAGTTCGCCCATCCGCGCATGGTCCGGCCCCTTGCCGGAAATGCCCCAGATCTGGCCCGCGAGGCTCGCCGTGACATCGGCGCTCAGCCCCATCACCTTGCCCACCTCGCGGATCGCGGCGCGGGTGCGGAAATGGATCACGGTCGCGCAGAGGCCAGCGCGGTCGCGGCCGTAGCGTTCGTAGATCCACTGGATGACTTCCTCGCGGCGCTCATGCTCGAAATCGACGTCGATATCGGGCGGCTCGCCGCGATATTTCGAGATGAAACGCTCGAAGACCATGCCGATCTGGTCGGGGCTGACATCGGTGATGCCAAGCGCCCAGCAGATGATCGAATTGGCCGCCGAGCCGCGCCCCTGACACAGGATGCCGCGGCTGCGGGCGAAGCTCACGATGTCATGGACGGTGAGGAAATAGGCAGCGAAGCCCAGCTCGGAGACGAGGCGCAGCTCCTTCTCCAGCAGCCCTGCGTGACGCTCCGAGATTCCGCCCGGAGAGCGCCGGGCCAGCCCCTCGCGGGCGAGCCGGTCGAGCCGGTCCTGCGCAGGTTCGTTCTGAGCGACCTCATCGGGATATTCGTAGCTGAGTTCGTCGAGATCGAAGCCGCAGCGCGCCGCGATCTCGCAGCTTCGGCGCAGGGCTGCGGGGTGGCGACGGTAGAGCCGCGCCATGTCCTCGGCCCCTTTCAGGCGGCGTTCCGCATTGGGCAGCGCGCGGGTGCCAAGCGCATCGATGGTGCAGCCCTCGCGCAGGCAGGTCAGCACATCGGCCAGCTGCCGGCGCGACCCGCGATGCATCAGCACGTCGCCGGTCGCCACCATCGGCGTCGAGGCCCTCAGCGCGAGCGCCGCGCAGGCATCGAACCAGCGCTGATCCGAGCCGTCATAGCGCGGCGGCGCGCCAAGGAAGACCTGCCCCGGAAAGCGCCGCCGCATCTCCTGCAGCGGGCGGTAGGCACGGGCCAGATCGGCGGGCGGCAGGGCGATCAGGATCATCCCCGCGCAAGCCTCCAGCAGGTCCGCGCGGGTCAGGTGACACTCCCCCTTCCCCGCCCGGCGCTTGCCGCGGGTCAGAAGCTGGCTCAGCCGGTGATAGGCCGCGCGGTCGGTGGGCAGCGCCACCCATTCGACCGGGCAATCGGTGAGCACCAGCCGCGCACCGACGATCAGCTTCGGCAGTTTCGCGGTGGTTGGCCGGGCCAGATCCTGCGGTGAGCCGATGGGCTGGCGGGAGCTTTCATCGCGCTGGACTTCCGAGCGGATGCGCAGCGCCTCACCGATCTCGCGCTTGAGCTCCTTGAGCGCCGAAAACGCCCGGACCACGCCCGCGAGCGAGTTGCGGTCGGTGATCGCGATGGCCTCGAGGCCCAGCTCGGCGGCGCGCACCATCAGCTCCTCGGGGTGGGATGCGCCGGTGAGGAAGGTGAAGTTGGAGGTGGTGCAAAGCTCGGCATAGGCCAGCGGAATGGCGGGGGTGTTGGCGGTGGTCACGACCGTCGAGGGGGCGCTGCCCCCGCGCCCGTCGGGCGCCCCCCGGGATATTTCGGCCAAGGCGAAGGGGGCGGTCATGCGAAGACCCCCTCGACATACCAGCCGGGGTCTTGGGGAGTGTGGAACATCCAGAGCCGCAGCCCCTGCCCGGTCTCGACGCGCCAATAGTCGCGCATCCCGCGCCGCCAGTTCGGATCGTCGAACCACCATTCCGGGGTCAGCCGTTCCGGCCCCTCGATGCGTTCCGCGCTGAGCGACTGGCGGCGCCAGCGGAAGCGGCGGGGCGGATCGGGCGCATCCGCGATCAGCGGCTCGGGCGGGAACAGCCGCAGCGGACGGGGATGCGGCTGGTGCCAGTTGCCCTCGGGTTCGGTGAAGGCGGCGGGCGCGATCAGGAAGCTGCGCTCGGGGATATGGCTGTCGGCGGGCAGGTAGCGCTGGACGTTCTCCAGCCCGATGCGCAGCCCGATCCGGGTGATCAAATCGCCCAGCTTGTCGCGCCGCTCGGTGGCGATGGCGCCGATCTGGCGGGCGGGCAGTCGTTCGACCTGAGTGGCGGCGAGGCGCATCTGGTCGATCCCGAAGCCTGCATCGATATCCTCGATGCCGCGCGCGAAGAGGGCCGCGATCCGGGCGGGGTCGCGGAGCGGGGTGGCGAGGCGCAGCTCGACCTCCTGACTGGCCTGATCGACGCGGCGCAGGGTGAGGCAGAGCACCCGCGCGCCGGTCTCGTTTTCCTTGAGTTTGGCGCAGAGCCGGTCCAGCAGCCGCTCGATCCCGGCCATCACATCGGTCTGCTGCCCGATAGGTTCGGGTAGGGTCAGTCGGGTGCCGTAATGGGGCGGATCGGCCACGGGCGAGACCTGTTCGGGCAGATCGCCCAAGGCCTGATCGAGCCGCGCCATCAGCCCCGCCCCGAAGCGGCGCACGAGCGGCGCGCGCGGTGTGCGGGTCAGATCGCCGATCTCGCGCAGGCCCAGCCGCTGCAGCCCCGTGACCGTGTCATGCGGCAGGCGCAGCGCGGCCACCGGCAGCTTGCCCAGTGCCGAGAGCCGCGCGCCCGGCGCGGCCCGGCCGGGGGCGAAATGCGCCAGTGCCCAGGCCGCGCCGCGCGTGTCGGCGAGACCCAGCCGCGCGGTGATCCGGGCGCGCTCTAGCCGGGCGGCCATCTCGGCCATCATCGGCTCCTCGCCCCCCCAGAGGTGATCCGAGCCGGTGATGTCGAGCACCAGACCCTCGTCCTCCAACCCCACCCAAGGGCAATAGCGCGTGGCCCAGCGGCGCAGGGTTTCGAGAAATTGCGCCTCGCGGGCGGGATCGGCAGGCGCGGTCTGCAGCGCGGGGCAGAAGGCGCGGGCCTCGGACAGCGCCATGCCGCGCGCCAGCCCCTGCCCCTCGGCGGCGAAGTTCAGGCAGTGCAACCGGTCGGTATTGCCCTCGCGCAGGACCAGCGCGAAGGGCCCTTCAGCGGGGCGCGCGCGAAGAACCCGGTCGCTCGCCAGCCGGGGAAACCAGAGGGTGAGAATACGCCGTGTGCGCCCGTCGAGCATGTCGCTGAGCCTAGGGTTCGAGTCATTTGTTCGTGCTTTGTTCTTTTTAAGTCTCGCAGGACGCGGAGTCGAGTCCGTCTCGCGGAGGGGCGCGTATCAGGGCGTGGCGATCGCGCCCTCGACGAAGGCGATCAGGCGCGGCAGGCAATGGGTGCGCAGATCGTAACGCTCGCACATATGGGCGCGGGCCGCCTCGCGCATCGGGGCGAATTTTTGCGGTCTCGCCAGCCCTTCGGTGAGCGCGCGCGACCAGCCGGGAATGTCGAAGAAATCCACCAGCCGCCCGGTCTGCCCATCGGTGATCACTTCGCGCACCGGCTCGGTATCCGAGGCCACGATGGCGCAGCCGGCAGCCATCGATTCCATCAGCGACCAGCTGAGCACGAAGGGATAGGTCAGATAGGCATGGGTGCGGCTGACATGGAGCATGTCGACGTAATCGCCGTAAGGGATGCGGCCCAGAAAATGCACGCGGCTCATGTCCAGCCGATCGCGCACCTCACCCAAGAATTTCTGCTTCCAGCTTTTGGCGTCCTTCGGCGGAGCGCCATAGCTTTGCCCCTCCTCGCCCACGATCAGCACATGTGCCTCGGGCCGCGCGGCGAGCACATCGGGCAGCGCGCGCATGAAGGAGTGATAGCCGCGATAGGGTTCGAGCGAGCGGTTCACGAAAGTCAGCACCTCGTCACCGGGACAGAAGGTGAGCGTGGTCCCGGGCACGGTGAAGCGCGCCTGGGGGTTCGGCGCAAGGCGGGCGCAGTCCACCCCGTCGTGGCAGATGGTGAGCTTGGCACGCAGCTCCGGCGGGAAGGTCTCGGCCTGAAACTCGGTCGGGGAAAGCCCCGCATCGGCCTGCACCATCGACTGGATCAGATGGGCCGAGCGCGCTGTGGTGGAGATCCGGGTCTCGAGGCCGGGGCGCTGGAACTCGGCGTCGAAATCCGTGTCCATCCCGGTCGTGCGATACATGAGTTCCGCATAGACCAAGAGCTTCGCTTCGGGCCAGACCTCGCGCAGGAACAGCGTCTCGCCCCAGCCGGAATGGCCGAAAATCACATCCGGCACATAGCCGTGCTTGTCGCGCAGCTGCCGGGCGGCGAGCGCGACCTTTGCCCCGCGCGCCGCGCTTTCGGCGTAGAGGCGCGTGAGCCGCGAGGACATCTCGACCGGCTCGGGCTTACGGTATTTCACCACCTTCACCGGCGAGGGGCGCTGGTTCGTCTCGACCGTCAGGGCCAGAACGTCATGCCCGCGCGCGGCCAGAGCCGGTGCCAGATGTACGAACTGGCCCGGGAAGTTCTGGTGAACGAAGAGGATATTCATGCAATCTCGGGGGTCAGCGAACTCTCCCCCAAGGCGGCCACCATCAACTGGCGGGTATAGGCGGTCTGCGGATTGGCGAAGACCTCCGCCGCGTTGCCCGCCTCGACCACGTCGCCGCGCTTCATCACCATGATCTTGTGGCTGAGCGCGCGCACCACCCGCAGGTCGTGGCTGATGAACAGATAGGCGAGCCCGTGGCGTTTCTGCAGATCGCGCAGCAGGTCCACGATCTGCACCTGCACCGTCATGTCGAGCGCGGAGGTCGGCTCGTCCAGCACCACCACCTTGGGGCGCAGGATCATCGCGCGGGCAATCGCGATCCGCTGGCGCTGGCCACCCGAAAATTCATGCGGGTAGCGCTCCATCATAGCCGGGTCGAGCCCGGTCTCCTCCATGATCTCGGCCACCATCTCGCGACGGTTGCGGCCCGGATCGACCCCGTGGACGGTCAGCCCCTCGCCGATGATCTGCTCCACCGTCATGCGCGGCGAGAGCGAGCCGAACGGGTCCTGGAACACGATCTGCATGTCACGGCGCAGCGCGCGCAGCTTGTTCGCCTGCCAGCTGGAGATGTCCTGGTTCTCGTAGATGATCGGCCCTTCGGAGGCGATGAGCCGCATGATCGCGAGCGCGAGCGTGGTCTTGCCCGAGCCGGATTCGCCGACGATGCCCAGCGTCTCCCCTGCCCTCACCGACAGCGAGGCGTCGTTCACGGCCTTCACGTGACCGACGGTCTTGCGCAGCAGACCGCGCTGGATCGGGAACCAGATTTTCAGATGCTCGGTACGCACCAGTTCGGGCGCATTCTCGGGCACCGGTTCGGCGCGGCCGGTGGGTTCGGCCTCGAGCAGTTTCTTGGTATAGGGGTGCTTGGGGTTGGCGAAGATGTCTTCGGTCTTCCCCTGCTCCACGATCTCGCCATGCTGCATGACGCAGACCCGGTCCGCGATGCGCCGCACCACGCCGAGGTCGTGGCTGATGAACAGCAGACTCATCCCCATGTCGCGCTTCAGATCGGCCAGCAGTTCGAGAATCTGCGCCTGAATCGTGACGTCGAGCGCGGTAGTGGGTTCGTCCGCGATCAGCAGATCGGGCCCGTTCGCGAGCGCCATCGCGATCATCACGCGCTGACGTTGCCCGCCCGAGAGCTGGTGCGGGTAATCCTGCAGCCGGTCCGCCGGGTTCTGGATGCCGACCTTGTCGAGCAGGTCGATGATACGTTTCTTGGCCTCTTCGCCTGTCACGCCCTGGTGCAGCGCGAGGCTTTCGCCAATTTGCTTTTCCAGCGTGTGCAGCGGATTGAGCGAGGTCATCGGCTCCTGGAAGATGAAGCTGATATCGTTGCCGCGCACCTGCATCAGCTCGCGCTCGGTCGCGCCGACCATCTCGCGGCCCTCGTAGCGGATCGAACCTTCGACCTTGGAATTGCCCCCGACCAGCGCCACGGTCGACAGCGCGGTCACGGATTTGCCCGAGCCGGACTCGCCCACAAGCGCGACCGTCTCGCCGGCGTTCACGGTGAAGCTCACGCCTTTCACGGCCGGGGTGAATTTGCCCTCGGAGCTGAAGGCGACCTTCAGGTTTTCGACCTCGAGAACCGGTTTCATCGGAACACCTTTCTGGGATCGAACGCGTCACGGATGCCCTCGAAGACGAAGACCAGAAGCGAGAGCATGATGGCGAAGGTGAAGAAGGCCGAGAAGGCCAGCCACGGCGCTTGCAGGTGCTGCTTGCCCTGCAGTGCGAGCTCCCCAAGCGACGGCGCGGAGGACGGCAACCCGTAGCCCAGATAGTCGAGCGAGGCGAGCGCGCCGATCGCACCGGTGATCACGAAGGGCAGCATGGTCAGCGTCGCCACCATCGCATTGGGCAGGATGTGGCGGAACATGATCACCCGGTCCGACACGCCAAGCGCACGGGCGGCGCGGACATATTCGAAGTTGCGCGCGCGCAGGAACTCGGCGCGGACGACGCCGACCAGCGCGGGCCAGCCGAAGAGGATCGAGACCATGACAAGCAGCCAGAAACTTCGGCCCAGGATCGCGAAGAGGATGATGATGACGTAGAGCGCGGGCGTGGAGGACCAGATCTCCAGAATACGCTGGAAGAACAGGTCCACCTTGCCGCCGAAATAGCCCTGTACGGCACCCGCCGCGATCCCGATGATCGAGCCGATCCCGGTCACGATCAGCGCGAACAGAACCGAGGTGCGGAAGCCGTAGATCACCCGCGCCAGCACGTCGCGCGCGGTATCATCCGTGCCCAGCCAGTGATCTGCATCGGGTGCCGAGGGCGCGGTGCCCACATCGTTGATCGTGTTGTAGCTGTAAGGGATCGGCGGCCAGAGGAGCCAGCCCTTCTCGATCTTTTCGCCATCGACCTCGCCCGCCTGCAGCGCCTCGTTCGCGAAGGCCTTCGGGTCGTCCGCGTCGAAGCAGCCCTCGGTGCCGCCGGTCTCGATCAGGCATTGCACGGTCGGGTCGCGATAGATCGCCTCGGTGCGGAAATCGCCGCCGAAGGCGGTCTCGGGGTAGAAGTTATAGATCGGGAAATACAGCTCGCCGCGGTAGCTGACCACGATGGGTTTGTCGTTCGCGATGAACTCCGCGAACATCGCGAGGACGAAGAGCACGGCGAAGATGATCGCGGACCAGAAGGCGCGGCGATTGGCCTTGAAGTTGCGCCAGCGACGTTGGTTGAGAGGAGACAATGCCATCAGCCGGACCTCTTCTCGAAATCGATCCGCGGGTCAACGAAGACATACATCATGTCGGAGATGATATTCACGACGAGCGAGATCAGGCCGAACATGTAGAGCGTGCCGAAGATCACCGGGTAGTCGCGCTCCACCGCCGCCTGGAAGCCCAGCAAGCCCAGACCGTCGAGCGAGAAGATCGTCTCCACGATGATCGAGGCGCCGAAGAAGATGCCGAGGAACTGCGCCGGGAAGCCCGCGATCACGATCAGCATCGCGTTGCGGAAGACGTGCCCGTAGAGGACCTTCTTCTCGGACAGGCCCTTGGCGCGGGCGGTCATCACGTATTGCTTGTTGATCTCGTCGAGGAAGGAGTTCTTCGTCAGCAGCGTCATGGTGGCGAAGCTCGCGATGGTCGTCGCCGTCACCGGCAGCGCGATGTGCCACAGGTAATCGAGCGCCTTGCCGATCATCGTCAGCTGGTCGAAATTATCCGATGTCAGGCCGCGTAGCGGGAATATCTTGAAATAGCTGCCGCCGGCGAACAGCACCATCAGCATAACCGCGAACAGGAAGCCCGGGATCGCGTAGCCCACGATGATCGCGCCGGAGGTCCATGTGTCGAAGGGCGTGCCGTCGCGCACCGCTTTGCGGATGCCCAGCGGGATCGAGATGATATAGGCGAGGATCGTCGACCACAGGCCCAGCGTGATCGAAACCGGCATCTTGTCGATCACGAGGTTCACGACGCTCTCGTTGCGGAAGAAACTGTTGCCGAAATCGAAGGTCAGATAGCCCTTCATCATGATCGCGAAGCGCTGCCAGGCGGGGATCTTCTCCTTGTGGCAGGCCGGGTCCGCCAGATCGGGCGTGCCGGTGAAGCCATCATCGCAGACGATCCGCGCGAAGCCCATCTGCACCTCGAGCTGATTGAGCAGCTCCGGAGAGATGCCGCGCGCGCCCTGATAGCCGCTATCCTCGACGCCGCCCTGGTTCTGCGTACCCGCATCCCCGCCGCCCGAGATATTGCGCATCGAATCCGCCTCGCCCTGCACGCGGGCGATCACTTGCTCGATCGGCCCGCCGGGGACGAATTGCGTCAGCGTGAAGTTGATGATCATGATTCCCAACAAAGTGGGGATCACCATCAGCAATCGCCGCAGGATATAGGCGCCCATGTCCGGCCCTCTGCTCGTTTATCGGCGGTCGCTCAGAGTGCGCCGCTCGCTTTCAGTTTCTTGGCCTTGTCGGCGTCATACCACCAGAAATCCAGCTCTCCCAGAGCGTAGGGCGGCAAGTTTTTCGGGTGATCGTACATATCGTAGTAAGCGACCGTGTAGGTGGGTTTGAACCATTGCGGCACCCAGAAGCGCAGGGCGCGCAGGCTGCGGTCCAGCGCATGGACGCGCGGCAGCAGCTCTTCTTCCGTATTCGCCTCTTCGACCATGCGGATCATCTTGTCGATCGCCGGATTCTTCAGCCCCATCGCATTGAACACGTCATCGGTCGAGCCCGAGCCGAAATACTGCTGCAGGTTCGAGCCGGGGATTTCGTCCTGACCCAGATGGGTGGTGATCATGTCGAAGTCGTGGCTGCGACGGCGGTTCTCGTATTCGCTGTCATCGACGCGATCCATTCGGGCGTCGATGCCGAGCGCGCGCAGGTTCTGCACATAGGGGTTGATGACACGGTCGAAGGTCTGGCTGTCGTTGAGGATCGCGACGGTCAGCTTCTCGCCCTCGGCGTTGCGACGCATGCCGTCATCGCCGACGACCCAGCCCGCTTCTTCAAGCAGCTTCGCCGCCTTGCGCATGTTCTTGCGGTCCAGCTGACGCTTACCCGAGACCGGCTGGATCACCGCATCGTCGGTCAGGATGCCGTCGGGCAGGTCCTTGGCGAGCGGTTCTAGGATTTTCTTCTCCGCGTCCGAGGGCTTGCCCTGAGCCTGCAGCTTGGAGTTTTCCCAGAAGCTCTCGACCCGGTCATAGAGCCCGTAGAACAGCGTGTCGTTCGACCACTCGAAATTGAAGACGAGCCCCAGCGCCTCGCGCACGCGGATGTCGTCGAATTTCGGCTCGCGCAGATTGATCGCGAAGCCCTGCCCCGAGGCGATATTGCCGTTGGGCAGTTCCGCCTTCACGACCTCGCCCGACTGCATCGCCGGGAAATCGTAAGCGGTGGCCCAGATGATCGAACTCGCCTCGTTGCGGAACGTATAGGTGCCGGATTTGAAGCCCTCGAAGGCCGACTGGTAATCGCCGAAATACTCGACGCGGATC
The DNA here is from genome assembly GCF_055666785.1 of Thioclava sp. PTB-PU3-1. Classification (NCBI taxonomy): domain Bacteria; kingdom Pseudomonadati; phylum Pseudomonadota; class Alphaproteobacteria; order Rhodobacterales; family Paracoccaceae; genus Thioclava; species Thioclava sp. PTB-PU3-1. The sequence goes on from NZ_JBVNVL010000001.1 coordinate 593,804, forward strand.
TTGTCGAAATTCGAGCGCCCCTTGTTGATCGGCAGGTCCTTGCCCCAATAGTCGGGGTTACGCTTCCACGTGATCGCGCGATTGCTTTTGACGCTGTCGAACACGTACGGCCCCGAGCCGATGAAGGGCACCGGCGAGGTCTGCGACAGGTCGATGTTTTCCTTTTCGAATTGCGCCTTGGAGAAGATCGGCAATGAGGCGACCGACTGGATGATATCGCGGCGCGGGTAGTCGGGCTGGAACTCGAAACGGATGTGCGTGTCGTCGATCGCCTCGGCCGATTTGACCTGCTGGGCGATCACCGCGCGGAAGGAGCTCAGCCCTTTGTCGCGCAACTGTTCATAGGAGAAGACCAGATCCTGCGCTGTCAGCGGCGTGCCGTCGGAGAATTTGATCCCGTCGCGCAGCGTGAAAACGACCCAGTCCTTGCTCGGCGGATATTCGAGGCTCTTGCAGAGCAGGCAATACAGCTCCCCCACCGTGTCGGCGGTGCCCTCCATCAGCGATTCCAGCGGAACCGAGGACAGCGCGGCGGCCCGACCCTGAATCGAATAGGGATTGAAATTGTCGAACCCGCCCGGCGCCCATTCCGAGATTTCTCCGCCCTTCGGCGCGTCCGGATTGACGTAATCGAGATGGGTGTAATCGGCGGGATATTTCAGATGTCCGAGCGTCGCGATCCCGTAGGAGGTGATCGTATCGCCGCTTTGCGTGCTGTCTTGTGCATGTGCGCCGAAGGCCAGTCCCGCCCAGATCAGACCCGCTGCAACCAGCCCGCTCAGCGCGCGCGGCGCCACCTGCGTCCAATCCGTATCGATCGCTTTACTCGCCACTCGCGCTTTTGCCATGCACACCTGCTCCCTGCTCCAAAGCGTTTTCGCGTCTGCCTAGCTAAAAGCCTAAGTGCGCAGGGAGCAAGTTACGAATCTGTAAAGCAGGACGGGAAATGCAAAAGGCCGCCCAAAGAGGCGGCCTTGAGAAGATTCGAGAGGGATTTGCCTCAGTTCGAATTCTCTTGCAGATAGGCGATCACGTCGTTGCGGTCTTCGGGTTTCTTCAGACCGGCAAAGGACATCTTGTTGCCCGGGATGTAGTCTTTCGGGTTCTCCAGCCACGAGTTGAGCGCTTCGAGCGTCCATTCGCCACCGTGGCTCTTGAGGGCGTCCGAATAGGAGAAGTCCCCGACCGAGGCGACTGCGCGACCGACCACACCATCGAGATGCGGGCCAACGCCGTTCTTGCCTTCCATCGAGTGGCAGGCCTTGCACTTGCCGAAGATCTTCTCGCCCTTGGCTGCGTCGCCGGTGCCAAGCTCGATCTGTGCGACTTCCTCTTCCTGAGCCGCGCCATCGCCTGCGTCCTCAGTCGCCAGCAGGTCGCCGGGCGCTGCGGACATCATGTCCTTCATTTCGTGCTCGCTGCCGCCCGAAGCGTCGTGGCTCTCGCCAACGGTATAGAGCGCGCTCGAGGCCCAGGCCGTGAGCAGGAAGAACAGCAACGCGCCCAGAAACGCGCCCGCCGCCTTGGTAAAGGTCATGGTATTGAACATGTCTCGTCCCTGATATGCGTCGTCGTCCCGCGCATCTATCCGCACAGGGCCTTTCAGATCAAGGGAACTTTACCAGATGTGATCGGATTTTCAGAGGGTGGATAATGAATGACGCAGCGTGAGCCTCCCGCGCCCCGGCCCTTCCCTTCCGCGCGGGCACGGGCTAGGCAGGGCGCAAGACAAGATCAGTGCGGGGGATTGCACATGAGCCGCCAAGGACAATCGCCGAAAACCGGTCGGATCGCCTTTCAGGGTGAGCTGGGCGCCTATTCGCATCAGGCTTGCCGCGACGCGCGCCCGGACCTCGAGCCTGTCCCCTGCCGCACCTTCGAGGACGTGATCGCCGCCGTGAAGAAAGGCGATGCCGATCTCGCGATGCTGCCGGTGGAGAATTCGACCTACGGGCGGGTGGCCGACATTCACCGCCTGTTGCCGGAATCGGGGCTGCATATTCTCGATGAGGCCTTCGTGCGTGTGCATATCAGTCTGATGGCCCTGCCCGGCGTCGAGATCGAGGAGCTGGAAAAGGTCCGCGCGCATCTGGTGCTTCTGCCGCAGGCGGCAAGCTTCCTCTCGCGCTACGGCATTCGCGGCGAAGCCGCCGCCGACAGCGCGGGCGCAGCGGCCGAACTCGTGCAGGCGCAGACCCGCAGCGTCGGCGTGCTGGCCTCCGACATGGCCGCCGAGACCTATGGCCTCAACATCCTCGCCCGCCATATCGAGGATCACGCGCATAACACCACGCGTTTCCTGATCATGGGCACCGAGCCCGACACCCGCCCGCGCGGCGAGAAGATGATGACCACCTTCGTCTTCCGGGTGCGCAACATCCCGGCCGCGCTCTACAAGGCGATGGGCGGCTTCGCGACCAACGGCGTGAACATGACCAAGCTGGAAAGCTACATGGTCGGCGGGCATTTCACCGCGACCCAGTTCTACGCCGATGTCGAAGGCCACCCGGACGATCCGGCGCTGGCGCGTGCGCTCGAAGAACTCGACTACTTCACCAGCTATCTGGAAATTCTGGGCGTCTATCCGGCCGCCCCCGAACGCGACGGCTGAGGATCAGGGCGTCAGGCGCTTTTCTCGTGCTGACGCTCGATATCCTGGGCGAATTGCTCGATCCGCTCCTTGAAGCGGCGTTCCAGATTGCCCTTGCCGAGCTTGGCCGACTGGATCATCAGCCGCGCGCCGAGGCTGCGCGGCCTCAGGTCCAGCCCGACCTGCAGACGCGTGCGGGTCTTCGACAGATCGGTCAGATCGAAATCCATCACCGCCTCGAAACTGTTCGACACGCCTTCGTAGACGATCAGCTCCGGCACCTCGAAATGCTTCACATCGGTGATCATCTGGCGCTGCTTGCCGCGAAAGCGAAAGCCGATATCCCAGGACATGCCTGCGCCGGGTTCGCTCAGCGTGTCGAGCCGTTTCAGCGTGATCCCGCGCCGCATCGCCACACGCTCGAAGCTGCCGAAATCCGCGAGCCGCTCGAAGACGAAACCGGCGGGCGCGGAAATATCGGTGCGGGTCGACAATTTCATCAGGCGAGTTCCTCAGGGCAGCAGATCGGAGGCCGGGGAGTGGCGCACCGTGCGGGGCAAACTGGCCTCATTCCAACCGATCTGCAAGCCACTCACGCATGAGCCAACCGGCAATCGCACCTTGGCGTGGCGCAGATATCTCAGGATCGCGCCCCGCCACCACCTGCAGCAGCCGCTCGCGGCTGATCCAGAGCGCATCGGCGATCTCGACCGGGTCGATGGTGATCTCGGTGGTGGTCGCCACCCCGCGACAGCCCAGCATCAGAGAAGCCGGAAACGGCCAGGGCTGCGAGGCCACGAGAGAGACCTCGCCCACCTCGACGCCGCTTTCCTCGAAGACCTCGCGGCGCACGGCGGCCTCCACCGTCTCGCCCGGCTCCATGAACCCCGCAAGGCAGGAATACATCGTCTCGGGCCAATGCGGGCCGCGCCCCAGCAAGAGCCGGTTGCCGTGGGTGATCAACATGATCACCACCGGATCGGTGCGCGGAAAATGGTGCCGCTCGCAGACCGGGCAGCGCCGGTGCCAGCCAGCCTGTTCGGCTTCGCTCTCGGCACCGCAGGTGGAGCAGAAGCAATGCGTCCGGTGCCACTCGACGAGCCCGCGCGCGGTAGCGGCGATCTCCGCCTCGACCGGACTGAGGAAGCCCATCCGCCCGCGCAGCTCCGCGAAGACGATATCGTCGGACAGATCTGGATGACGCTGCTCGGAGGCGTCGAAGAAGGCGGCCCCGTCGGGTCGTTCGCCATCAGGCTCGAACGCAGATACATCGCGGGAAAACAGCGCAAGCCCGTCGTGACACCCGAGGAAAATCTCCGGTCCCGGCATCGCCTCGAGCGCCGCTTCGCCCGCGCGCAGAAGATGCAGCCCCTCGGGCCCGAACAGCGGACGGCCGCGCCAAAGCGCGACCACCCGCGCGGCGTCTCCGGCGCGCAGCTCCGCGAGCCGCTCTGCGTCGCCCCGCAGATGGGCCGCCCGCTCGAGCGCACCCGGCGCTTCGGCAAAGGCCAATCCCCGCGGATCGAGCACGCGTCCTTGAGACAGCTGGGCGGGCTGCGAAATCGGTTGCTGGGTCTCGGCGAGGGAATCGGGCGGCATGAAAAACTCCTGCGGAACGCCCTACCCATGCCACGAGCCGCCGACCGGAGACCAGTGCCGATCAGGTGACGCGCATCGGCCACATTCACCACTCGCCTTACCTCGCAAGTACGTTACGTCAATTTAAAACTTGGCAAGGGACGAGCCACTACTCTAGGTTGCGTATGGGGACACGCGACCGCCAAATGGCGGCATTACAACGATAAAAGGTCAATTTCGGGCCAAGGGGATCATATGGGAAAACTGTCTGACCGGGATTGGCCCGGCCAGTTTTCGGATCAGCGCGTCACGCTCGCGCTGAGGCTTCTTGAAACGACCGATTTGCATGGTCAAGCTCGGGGCTACGATTACTTCAACGACCGCCCCGCCCCGCGCAGAGGCTTGGCAGCGCTGGCCTCGGAAATCGCGCAAGCGCGCAGCGAAGCCCCGAACTGCCTTCTGTTCGATTGCGGCGATTTCCTTCAGGGCACGCCGTTGACGCAGCTCTGGAGCGAGCCATGCAAGATCGCAGGCAGCCACGATGGCGAAAATCCGATGATCGCGGCGATGAACGCTTTGGGCTACGACGCGGCAGCGCTTGGCAATCATGAATTCGATTTCGGGATCGGGCCGCTCGCTCAAGCGCTGGAAGCGGCGAAGTTTCCGATGCTCTGCGCCAATTTGAGCGCCTCCATCGGCACGCCGATCCGCCCTTGGGCGATGCTCGAACGCCGCCTGCTCGACAGTCACGGCACCGAGCAGACCCTGCGCATCGCGGTGATCGGCGTGCTGCCGCCCCCCAGCCTCGCCTGGCTCGAGGCCCGGCCCGGGGCCGAGCTTTCGACCTCTTCGCTCCTGGAGGCGACGGAGGCTCAGCTGCAACTGGTCCGCGCCTCGGGCGCCGATCTTGTGATCGCCCTCGCCCATACCGGGATTTCGCCCCTGCCGCCGCTGGACGAGGAATCGCAAGACCCCGAACACTCTGCCGAACGGGCGGCGCTCGCGGTCGCGCGGCTCGACGGGATCGACGTCGTGCTGGCCGGGCATGACCATCATGGCTTTCCCGATGCCACACGGCCGGCCTTCGCGGGGATCGACCCCGTTCTCGGCACGCTTCACGGCAAGCCCGCGCTCAATGCGGGCGCGCGCGGCACACATCTGGGGGTGCTCGACCTCGTGCTGGAACAGACGCAGGACGGCTGGAGACTCGCGGCACATCGGGCGGAACTGCGCCCGGCGCAGCAAGAGACCGGGCCGGACAGCGCGGCGGTGCTCGCCGCCTCCGATCGCGCCCATCGCCGCACGCTCGATCACATCCGCCGCCCCATCGGCACCACTGCGGAGCCGCTGCACAGCTATTTCACACAGATCGCACCCGACCGGACGCTCGCGCTGATCAGCGCGGCGAAGCGGCGCTTCGCCCGCGAACGGCTCGCCGGTCGCCCCGAGGCGGACCTGCCCCTCCTCGGCGCTGCGTCGAGCTTCAAATCGGGCGGCGCGGCGGGCTCGGCCCATTTCATCGACATCCCCCCCGGCCCGCTACGGATGAGCCATGTCGACGATATCTACCTGTTCAACAATACGGTCGGCGCGGTGGAGTTGAACGGCGCGGAGCTGCGAGACTGGCTCGAACAGGCGGCCTCGATCTACAACCAGCAGCATCCCGATGGGCAGTTGCGGATGCTCTGCGATCTCACCTTCGCGAGTTACCATTTCGACGTGATCTCGGGGATCACCTACGAGATCGACCTCTCTCAACCCCCGCGTTTCCGCCCCGATGGCAGCCTGCGCCCCGCCGCGCCCGGCCGCATCCGCGACCTGCGCCATGAGGGTGCCCGGATCAGCAACACCGACCGCTTCATCGTCGTCAGCAATGATTTCCGCCTGTCGGGCGGCGGCGGCTTCAAGCTGCGGGGCCAGCCCGTTCCAATCGATCCGGAACCGGTGCTGGTGCGCGATCTGCTGCTCGAAGAGATCGATGCGCAGGTGGGGCCGCTGCATCTCGACGCCCCACCGATCTGGCGGTTCTCTCCGCTGCCCGGTGCGCGTGCGCTCTACCATACGGGTCCCGGCGCCGCGGCCTATCTCTGCGAACTGGAACAGGCGGGGCTGCGCGCGTCTTCCGGACCGGTCGACGCGAATGGGTTTTTGCCCCTGGAGATTTCACTCTGAGCGCCCGCCGATGCCGCGCCTAATTTTCTTGCATTCTCGCAGCACCCCGCCCAAAACTTAATCACGGAACCGTGAGCGCCCCGCCTGTTCGCATGGCGCGCGCGGTTTGAGTTTACCCCCGCGCGCCGCCGGTCAGGATCGGGGCGAAAACGGATTAACGAAGTGAGGGATATCATGCTGCACATCAAACCGGGGCTTTTCGCGGCGCTCGCGCTCGGCCTCTCGGCCACGCTGGCTCAGGCCGAAACCAAGATGCCTTTCGCGCTGGACTGGAAATTCGAAGGCCCCTCGGCGCCCTATTTCCTCGCGGTGGACGAGGGCTATTACGGCGAGGCCGGGCTCGACGTGGAAATCGCAGAGGGCAAGGGTTCGCTCGACGCGATCCCGAAAGTGGCGACCGGCGCCTATCCGGTGGGCTTCGCCGATATCAACTCGCTGATGAAATTCCTCGACCAGAACCCCGGCGCACCCGTCACCGCGGTGATGATGGTCTATGACAAGCCGCCCTTCGCCGTGGTCGGCCGCAAGTCGCTGGGCGTGAACGAGCCCAAAGACCTCGAAGGCAAGGTGCTGGGCGCGCCGCCGCCGGATGGCGCCTGGGCGCAGTTCCCGATCTTCGCCAAGGAGACCGGCCTCGACATGGACAAGATCAAGGTCGAGCCCGTCGGTTTCCCCACGCGCGAGCCGATGCTGGCCGAGGGCAAGGTCGATGCGGTCACCGGCTTCTCCTTCTCCTCGACGCTCAACCTCAAGCGCCTCGGCGTCGGCATGGATGACCAGTCGATCCTGTTGATGGCCGATTACGGCGTGGCGCTGTACGGCAACGCGATCATCGTGAACACCGATTACGCGAAGGCGCATCCCGAGGAGATCACCGGCTTCATCAAAGCGACCGCCGAGGGCTGGAAAGCCGCCGTGGCCGATCCGGGCAAGGCCGTGGACGCGCTTCTCAAGCGCAACCCCGCCGCCGACAAGGATCTGGAGACCGAGCGCCTGCAGATGGCGATCGATGCCAACGTCCTGACCGATTACGTCAAGGAAAACGGCATGGGAGGGATCGACGCGGACCGCATGGCCACCGCGATCGAGCAGACGAAAACCGTCTACGAGTTCCAGAACACGCCCGACGCGGCGCTCTATTTCGACAGCGAATACCTGCCCGACGCGGCAGAGCTGAAGATCGACTGATCCGTCACCGTCTCAGGGGCGGGCGCTGCAGACGCGCCCGCCCCTTTTCTCTGCCTTCTCGCGCCGGACCCTCATGGAAAACCTCATCGACATTCGCGGCGTGACCCACGCCTATCAAACCAAGCATGGCCCCCTGCCCGTGCTCGACCATCTCGGCATCCGCGTGCCGCAGGGCGAGTTCTGCGCCGTGGTCGGCCCGTCGGGCTGCGGGAAATCCACCCTCACCCGTCTGGTGGCGGGCTTGATGAAGCCCGATCAGGGCGAGGTCTGGCTGCATGGCGAGAAGGTCACCAGCCCGCGCAAGACCGTCGGCATGGCCTTCCAGAACCCGGTGATGCTGGAATGGCGCTCGATCATCGAGAACGTCATGCTGCCCTTGGAGATCGTGGCTCCGGGCATGGCGAAATCCGAGAAGGTCGCCCGCGCCGAGCATCTGCTGGAGATGGTGGGCCTGAAGGGGTTCGAGACCAAGCGCCCCTCCGAGCTGTCCGGCGGGATGCGCCAGCGCGCCTCGCTCTGCCGCGCCATCGTGCATAAGCCCGACGTGCTGATCATGGACGAGCCCTTCGGCGCGCTCGACAATTTCACCCGCGAGGATCTGTGGCAGACGATGCGCGATCTGCGCGCAGCCGAGCCCTTCACCGCCGTGCTGATCACCCATGACCTGCGCGAGAGCGTCTTCCTCGGCGATCAGGTCATCGTGCTCTCGGGCCGGCCCGCGCATACGCAATACGTACTCGACGTGGACCTGCCCAAGGACCGCACGATCGACATTCTCTACGAACCGAAAGCCGTCGACATGCTGCATTTGCTGCGCGACCAGATCCGGATCGCTCAGGGCCGCGACGAGGAGATGCACTGATGGACTTCAAGAAAATCCTCACCCCGATCCTGTCGATCATCGCCTTCCTCGCGATCTGGGAATTCATCGTCTGGGCGAACGGTTGGCCGAATTACGTAATGGCCTCGCCCTCGGACCTGCCCGCCGCCTATATGCGCTACTGGAACCTGTTCCTGATCGATAGCTGGCAGACCCTGTGGCGCACCGTGGCGGGCCTTGCGATCTCGATCGTGTTCGGGACGTTCCTCGGGATGGTGATGGGGTTCTCGCGCACCGCGCGCGATGCGCTCTATCCGCTGCTGGTGGGCTTCAACGCGGTACCGAAAGCGACCGTGGTGCCAGTGCTCGCACTGCTCTTCATCGGTGCGCATGACTTCAACACCGTGCTGATGGCCTTCATGATCTCCTTCTTCCCGATCGCGGTGTCGGTGGGGATCGGTCTGTCCACGCTCGAGCCCGAATATCGCGATATCCTCGGCGCGCTCGGGGCCTCGAAATTCACCATCTTCCGCAAGATCGCCCTGCCGAAAACCCTGCCCGAATTCTTCGGCGCGCTGAAGGTCTCGGTGACGCTGGCCTTCATCGGCACCAACCTCGTCGAGATCATCTCGCCTCATGGCAAAGGCCTCGGCGCGCTGTTCCTGTCGGGTCAGACCAACGGGGACTACCCGCTGATGTTCGCGGTGCTGATCGCCTTGGCCTTCCTAGGCATCCTTCTCTATTACGCCGTTGTCGCGCTGGAGAAGATATTCGCAGGCTGGGCTGAGCGGCAACCGGGTTAAGGGGCTCTGCCCCCGTCGCGGGAGGGCGACATTCAGCGGAGAATGAAGGGGGCTCTGCCCCCTCGGGCTTCGCCCTCCCCCCGGGATATTTTCGCCAAGGCGAAGGGGGGCCGCTCCGCGACCCGATAAAGAAAACCGCCCGCACGTCTCTCTCGTGCGGGCGGTTTTGCGTTTCAGGTCGGAGACCGGATCAGGTCTTGAAGATCCGGTAGATCGCCGGGATCACAAGCACCGTCAGCAGGGTCGAGCTGAGCAGACCGAACAGCAGCGAGATCGCGAGACCCTGGAAGATCGGGTCGGCCAGGATCACCACCGCACCGATCATCGCTGCGATCGCGGTCAGCAGGATCGGCTTGAAGCGGATGGCGCCCGCCTCGATCAGCACCTCGGTCGGCGATTTGCCCTCGTGGCTGCCGTGGCGGATGAAGTCCACCAGCAGGATCGAGTTGCGCACGATGATCCCCGCCAGCGCGATGAAACCGATCATCGACGTGGCCGAGAACGGCGCGTGGAAGATCCAGTGGCCGAGCATGATCCCGAGGAAGGTCAGCGGCACCGGGGTCAGGATCACCAGCGGCAGGCGGAACGAGCCGAACTGCGCGACGACGAGGATGTAGATCCCCAGAAGCGCCACGGCGAAGGCCGCGCCCATGTCGCGGAAGGTCACCCAGGTCACCTCCCATTCGCCGTCCCACAGAAGCGTTACATGGCTCTCGTCCTGCGGCTGGCCATGCAGCGACACGACCGGTTTCTCGCCCTTGGGCCAGTCCATGTTGTTGATCGCATCGTCGACGGCGAGCATCCCGTAGAGCGGCGCCTCGAACTTGCCGGCGAGCTCTGCGGTGACCATCTCGGCCTCGCGCCCGTTATGGCGGAAGATCGGATAGGACGCCTTCTCCTTGTCGACGCTGACCACGTCGCCAAGCTCCACCACGCCGCGCGCGCCGGGCAGGACATTGGCCGGGATCGGCGTCGAGAGCGTTTCCTCGTTCATCACCTTGTTCGACTTCGAGCGCTCCATCACGATCGGGATCGGCTGGCGCTCCTGCCCGCGATGGGAATAGCCCACCGTGGTCGAGCCGTTCAGCATCCCCAGCGTGTCCCAGACATCCCCTTCGGAGACCGAGTAGAACTCCAGATCGTCGGAATTGACCGTGGCGCGCAGCTTGTCGGGCTGGATGCCGAAGCTGTTATCCACGTCGACGATATAGGGCACCTGTTTGAAGGCGTCCTCGATCCGGCGGGCCGCGTCGCGGCGCATCTCGGGCGTCGGGCCATAGACCTCGGCCAAAAGCGTCGCGATCACCGGCGGACCCGGCGGCGGTTCGACCGTCTTCAGGCTCGCGCCTTCGGGCAGCTTGATCGCCTTGATCTTGTCGCGGATCTCCAGCGCGATCTCGTGGCTGGTGCGATCCCGTTCCCCTTTCGGCGCAAGCTGAAGCTCGACATCGCCCTGATTGGGCTGCGCGCGCAGGTAGTAGTGACGCACGAGCCCGTTGAAGTTGAACGGCGCAGAGGTGCCCGCATGGGTCTGCACCGAGAGCACCTCGGGCAGCTTGGTCACGATCTCGGCCACTTGCTGAGCGACCGCATCCGTGCCCTCGACCGAGGTGCCCGCAGGCATATCGACCACGACCGAGAGTTCGGACTTGTTGTCGAAGGGCAGCAGCTTCACCGTGACATGCTTGGTGTAGAGCAGCCCCAGCGAGCCGAAGGACAGCACCGACACGACCAGCAGGAACAGACCCGAGCGGCCCTTGGTCTTCAGGATCGGTCGCGCCACGGCGCTGTACATCCGACCGAGCTTGCCGCCCGCATGTTCGCCGCCATAGGCGTCGTCATCGCCGTGATGGCCATGCAGCTGCGCCTTGCCCGCGACCTTCACCATCAGCCAGGGCGTGATGATCACCGCCACGAAGAAGGAGAAGATCATAGCCGCCGAGGCCACCGCCGGAATGGGCGACATGTAAGGCCCCATAAGGCCCGACACGAAGAGCATCGGCAGCAGCGCGGCGACCACGGTCAGGGTGGCTACGATAGTGGGGTTGCCCACTTCGGCCACGGCCTCGATCGCCTTGGTCACACGGCTTCCGGGCGTTTTCATCGCCCAGTGTCGCGCGATATTCTCGATCACCACGATGGCGTCATCGACGAGAATGCCGATCGCGAAGATCAGCGCGAAGAGCGACACCCGGTTCAGCGTGAAGCCCATTATATAGGCCGCAAACAGCGTCAGCAGGATCGTCACGGGAATAACGACCGCGACCACGATGGATTCGCGCCAGCCGATCGCAACCAGCACGAGGCCCACGATCGAGACCGTCGCGAGGCCAAGGTGGAACAGCAGCTCGTTGGCCTTCTCGTTCGCGGTCTCGCCGTAGTCGCGGGTGACCTTCACCTCGACATTGTCGGGGATCAGCTGGCCGTGCAGCTCGTGCACGCGGTCGAGGATATGCTCGGCCACGACCACGGCGTTGGAGCCTGCGCGCTTGGCGATGGCGAGGGTCACGGCAGGCATGCGCTCGATCTTGCCATTGGCGTCGCGCTGCACATTGGAGACGATATGGTCCGAGGCGTCCGGCACATAGGAGACCTTCGCGACATCGGCCACATAGACGGGGCGGTTGTCGCGCGTGGTCAGCAGAAGGCCCGCGATCTCGGAGGGCGCGGTCAGCGTCTCGCCCGCTGACAGGCTGATCTGCTTGCCCTCATGGCGGATATTGCCGGTGTTGAAGGCGCGGTTCGCCTGCGTGACCTTGTTCGAGAGTTGCTGCAGCGTGACCCCGTAAAGCGCGAGCTTGTCGGGCTCGGGCTCGATGCGGATCTCGCTCGTGGCGTCTCCCACCAGATAGGTCAGGCCGACGTTCTGGATCTTCGTGACCTCGGTCTGCAATTCGCGCGCGACACGGGTCAGCTCGTCGCTGTCCACCTGCGCGCCGTCCTTGCCGGTCAGCGTCAGCGAGACGATCGCCACATCGTCGATCCCGCGGCCCACGATCACCGGATCGGGGATGCCTTTCGGGATCTTGTCCATATTCGCGCGGACTTTTTCATGCACGCGCAGGATCGCGGCATCCGACGAGGTGCCGACCTTGAAGCGCGCCATCACCAGCGAATAATCGTCCTGCGTGCGCGAATAGACGTGTTCGACCTCGTTGATGCCCTGCACGATAGTTTCCATCGGCTCGGTCACCAGCTTCATCGCGTCCTGCGCCTTCAGACCCGGCGCCTGCAGGTGGATATCCACCATCGGCACGGAAATCTGCGGCTCTTCCTCGCGCGGCAGCGAGATCAGCGCGACCAGACCCACCGCGATCGCGGCGAGGATCATCAGCGGCGTCAGCGCCGAGCGGATGAAGGACTTCGTGAGTCCCCCCGCTATTCCCAGCTTGACGTGGATTTCGTCGTCTTCGGGCGTCTCGGGCCCGGTGCCTTGGTTATTGCTCATCGTTCGGCACCACCGTGTCGCCGGCGTTCAGACCGGTAAGAACTTCGACCATGTCCTGGCCGTCGATATTGACCTTAACGCCCGGCACGACCGTGCGCAGATAGGTGCCGTCCGCTTCTTTCACGCGGACGAAATCGAGCCCGGTGCGGTTGAAGACATAGTCCTGCGGTATGACAATCGCGTCACGCTCGCCCATCGGCAGCTTCACCAGAAGCCGCGCGCCGACGAAGCGCGAATCCAGATCGGGCACTTCGACATCGGCCTGCACCCGACCGCCCTCGATCTCGGGGTAGATCTTGGCCAGCTTGCCCTCGATCTCCTTACCGTCGGGATCGGTGATCATGATCGTGTCGCCCATGTGCAGCGTGTCGGCGTGACGCTCGGGGATCGACAGGCGCAGGAAGAACCCGCCGCCGCCGATCGTCGCGATGGTTTCGCCGCCCATGATGACGGCATCCTTGGTGACCGGAACGGTCACGACCTTGCCGTCGATCGGCGCGGTCACGGTGCCGAATTCCTGCTGCTGCTCATAGACCTTGCGCTGCGCTTTCTGCGCCGCGATCTGGCCCTCGTAGACATTCACCTGCGTCTGAAGCTGATCGACATTCTGCGAGGTCGAGACGCCGCGCGCCTGCAATTCCTGCCCGCGCTTGAGCTCGGTCTTCGCGTTTTCCAGCTGCGCTTCGAGCGCATTGATCTGCGCATCGACCGCACCGATCTGATAATCGAGCGTCTGGTCGGTGATCTTGCCGATCTCCTGACCAGCCTTGACCTCGTCGCCCTCGGTCACGTCAAGCGCGGTGATCGTGCCGGAAATCCGCGCACGCGCCGCAATCGTGTTCTTTGCCTCGACCTGCCCGTAGACAGACTTCCAATCGGTCACGACCTGCGGTTCGACCGTAATCGCCCCGTCCTGCGCCAACGCGATTCCCGGCAGGATCAACGCGGCGAATGCCAACGGCAGAAGCTTCAACGTCATCTCGGGTTCCCTTCCCTTACCGGCGCGCCCCTGCGCCTGCAATTTATATTCCGGTTATTGAATATGTATTCACCCGAGAGAATACAACCACTCCACAGGCTCGAATTCATTGACCTGTGTCATGGCCGCATCGCCGGGGGTTTTCGCTTTCACTTTCATGCGCTAAAGCCTTTCCCGCAACAGTCTTGGAGATGGTGAGATGCACGATATCCGCGCAATCCGCGAAAACCCCGAAGAATTCGACGCGCAGCTGGCGCGGCGGGGGCTCTCGCCGCTCTCGCCCGAGATTCTCGCGATGGACGAGGCGCGCCGCACGGCAATCCACGCCGCCGAGACCGCGAAAGCCGATCAGAACGCCGCGTCGAAGCAAGTCGGCGCCGCGAAGGCGAAAGGCGACGAAGTCGAATTCGAGCGCCTGCGCGCGCTGGTGACCGAGAAGAAAGCCGAGGTCGCACAGATGCAGACCGAGGCGGGCGAACTCGACGCCAAGCTGCGCGATCTGCTGATGACGATCCCGAACCTGCCGCTGGCCGATGTGCCCGATGGTGCAGATGAGGACGAGAATGTCGAAGTGAGCCGCTGGGGCACGCCGCGCGAGTTCGCCTTTGATCCGAAAGAGCATTTCGAGCTGTCCGCGGTGGGTGGCGAGATGGATTTCGAGACGGCGGCAAAGCTGTCGGGCTCGCGTTTCGTGGTGCTCAAGGGCGGGGTCGCCCGCGTCCACCGGGCGCTCGCGCAATTCATGCTCGACCTGCATGTGGACAAGCACGATCTGTCCGAGAACATCACCCCCGTGCTGGTGCGCGACGAGGCGATGATGGGCACCGGGCAATTGCCGAAATTCGCCGAGGACAGCTATCAGACCACCAATGGCTGGTGGCTGATCCCCACCGCCGAGGTGACGCTGACCAACTACGCCAATGGCGAGGTCATGGACGCTGCCGCCCTGCCCCAGCGCATGTGCGCCCATACGAACTGCTTCCGTTCGGAAGCCGGGTCCGCAGGCAAGGACACCTCGGGAATGCTGCGTCAGCACCAGTTCGAGAAAGTCGAGATGGTGACGCTCTGCACGCCCGAGACCGCGATCGACGAACATGAACGCATGACGAAATGCGCCGAGGCGGTGCTGGAGGCGCTGGAACTGCCCTATCGTCGCATCGTGCTCTGCACCGGCGACATGGGGTTCGGCGCGCAGAAGACCTATGACCTCGAGGTCTGGCTGCCGGGTCAGATCACCTATCGCGAGATTTCTTCGGTTTCGACCTGCGGCACCTTCCAGGCGCGACGGATGAACGGACGCTACAAGCCCGAAGGCGGCGGCAAGCCCGAATTCATCGCGACGCTGAACGGCTCGGGCCTCGCGGTCGGGCGCTGCCTGATCGCGGTGCTGGAGAACGGTCAGGAAGAGGACGGCTCGGTCACCCTGCCCGCCTGCCTGCATCCCTATCTGGGCGGCAAGACCCGGCTGGTCGACGGCAAGCTGGCCTGACACTGCGACCCGGCGACGCAAGACTCCGGCCGGGAACGTTGTTAACGTTTCCGTGTTCGAAGTGAGTCGCCGGGAGAGCTGCACATGTCCGTAACAGTCACGCACAAGCGGGATAGCGTCTTGATGAGGCGCATTCTCGAGATCGGTGAGGACCAGATCCCCGCGCAGATCATCGCGATGCGCCGGGAAAAGACGCTGTCGAAACTGATGGCGGAGATCAATGCGAGCGTGCTTTCGGACTCGACCGAAGAGCGCGCACGCGCCCAAGCGGCCCTCGATCGGCTGGGCTTTCTGTAAAGCCGTCGGCCTCGCCGAAACGAAAAACGCCCGCCGGAGATTTCGACATCCTCCGGCGGGCGTTTTCTTTTAGGATTAGAGCCTTACTCGCCCTTCTTCGCCTCGCGCGCTTTACGCGCCGATTCCTTGTGGGCCGAGCGCTTCTTCGCATCGACGTGCTTTTTCAGGCGCGACGGGATCGACTTCTTGCGATCCTTGTAGGGGTTCGTCTTGCCCTGATCGCGCATGTAGAGGCGGATCGGCGTGCCCGGCATATCGAAGCTCTCGCGCAGACCGTTGACCAGATAGCGCTCGTAGCTTTCCGGGATCTTGTCGGTATGGGTCGACTTCACCACGAAGCCCGGCGGACGGGTTTTCGCCTGCGTGATGTAGCGCAGCTTGATCCGACGACCGCCGGGAGCCGGCGGCGGGTGCGCCTCGGTCATCGCGGTCAGCCAGTTGTTCAGCTTCGCGGTCGGCACGCGGCGGTTCCAGACCTCATGGGCCTTCAGGATCGCATTATGCAGCCGGTCGAGCCCCTTGCCGGTCTTGGCCGAGACGGTCACCAGAGGCGCGCCCTTGAGCTGCGGCAGCAGGCGCTCGAACGCCTCGCGCAGTTCCTTCAGCTTCTCGGGTTTATCCTCTTCGAGATCCCATTTGTTCGCAGCAACCACAACGGCGCGACCCTCGGTCTCGGCGAAATCGGCGATCCGCAAGTCTTGGGTTTCAAACGGAATATTCACGTCGAGCAGCACCACGACCACTTCAGCGAAGCGCACCGCGCGCAGGCCATCGGCCACGCTCAGTTTCTCGACCTTGTCGGTGACACGCGCCTTCTTGCGCATCCCCGCCGTGTCCCAGATCCGCATCGGCGTGCCCATGAAATCGGCGGTGACCGAGATCGCATCGCGGGTAATCCCGGCCTCGGGGCCGGTCAGCAGGCGGTCTTCGTTCAGAATCTTGTTGATCAACGTCGACTTGCCCGCATTCGGGCGCCCGATCACGGCGAGCTGCAGCGGCTTCGTGGCGGAGGGCGGCTGGTAGGCGGGGATGTCGCCTTCCTCGAGCTCGTCCTCGATCACGATATCGGTGACCGGCGCGTTCGCGGCGTTGCGCTCGGCGAATTCATCGGCCAGCGGCACCAGCGCGGTATAGAGATCGTCCAGACCTTCGCCATGCTCAGCCGAGATCCGCAGCGGCTCGCCCAGACCAAGGCTCCAGGCCTCCATCGCGCCCGCATCGCCCGCAGCCCCTTCGGCCTTGTTGGCCGCGAGGATGACGTTAGCGCTTTTCTTGCGCAGGATATCGGCGAAAATCTCGTCGGCGGGCGTCACACCCACGCGCGCGTCGATCATGAAGAGGCAGATATCGGCCTCTTCCACGGCGCGCTCGGTCAGGCGGCGCATCCGGCCCTGAAGGCTGTCGTCTTCGGCAAGTTCCAAACCGGCCGAGTCGATCACGATGAAACGCAGATCGCCCAGACGCGCATCGCCCTCGCGCAGGTCGCGCGTGACGCCGGGCATGTTATCGACAAGCGCGAGTCGCTTGCCGACAAGCCGGTTGAACAGCGTCGATTTTCCGACATTCGGGCGGCCCACGATGGCCAGGGTAAAGCTCATGATGCCCTCCTTGGGCGGTCGTAAGCGGCCCCCTTACACCCTAAAGGGCTCACTGAAAAGCGTGCAGTTTCCCATCGCCGCCGACGACGTAGAGGGTGCGCCCCGCCACGACCGGATCGGTCGCAGCCCCGCCCGGGATCTTCGCTTGCCCGATCAGGCTGCCGTCGATCGGGCTGAACACGCGCAGCACGCCGTCGGAAGACGCGACGAACAGCTTGTTGCCCGCGAGAACCGGGCCGTAGCTCGCGACGATGTCGCGCTGACGCTTCGGCTTGTCCTTGGTGTAGTACGGCAGGTCCTTGGACCAGATCTGATCGCCGGTCTTGGCATC
The DNA here is from genome assembly GCF_055666785.1 of Thioclava sp. PTB-PU3-1. Lineage (NCBI taxonomy): Bacteria > Pseudomonadati > Pseudomonadota > Alphaproteobacteria > Rhodobacterales > Paracoccaceae > Thioclava > Thioclava sp. PTB-PU3-1. Next base: position 611,097 of record NZ_JBVNVL010000001.1, read on the forward strand.
GAGACGCACGATCTTGCCCTGATCCGAGACGAGGAAGATCGAGCCGCCTGCAACCTGCACGGGGCTGTTGGCCCCTTCGGTCGCGGTCCAGATCCGCTCGCCGGAATTCACGTCGAAGGCCGCCAGCTTGCCCGCCGAGGAGCCCGCATAGACGGTGTCGCCCACCACGACCGGATCGCCGGTCAGATCGACGATATTGGCATAGCCCACGCCCGGACGTGCGCCCGGCACTTTGGAGTTCCACATCTGCATCCCGCTTTGCGGCAGGACGCCGCTCAGGAAGCCCGAGGAGAACGGGAAGATCACCATGCGGTCGGTGACGGCGGGCGAGGAGACGCCGGTCATGCCCGAAGCCGACGGCGCACCCGGCACTTGCCAGATTTCCTTGCCGTCGCTGGCGCGGATCGCCCAGGCCGAGGAATCGCGCGCGACCACATAGACCACGCCGTTCTTCACGGTCGGCGCACCGCCGATGCCTGCGTCGAAATACTGCCGCCACTTGATGCCGCCGGTGGCTGCGTCGATTGCGACGAGCTCGGCGAAATCGGAGGTCACATAGACCGTGCCGTTGGCATAAGCCACGCCGCCGCCCGAAGCATCGCCCTGACGGTCGCCCGGAGGCGTGATGTCGGTCTGCCAGACGCGCCCGCCATTCGTCGCGGTCGCGGTCACGCGGGCCTGACTGTCGAGCGTGTAAATCTTGCCGCCACCCACGATCGGATCGGCGGTGATGCGGTAGCGGCGCGCATTGCCCGAACCGATATCGGCGGACCAGACCGGCGTCGTGCCGTTTCCGAGCGCCGCGTTGAACAGGCTATGGGTGGCCGAGCCAGCCCGCTGCGGCCATTCGGCATTGCCCACCTGACGGGGCAGCGAGATCGGCAGCGACTGCTGGGCCGGCGCATCGGCCAGCGGCAGCCCCTCTTCGGCGCGCAGCGCGTCGCGGGGCGAGAGACGCTCGCCGGGAAGGATCGTTTCCTTGGTACAGCCTGCCACGAAAGCCGCCACACTCAGCACGCAGATCGTCTTGCTCAGCTTCACGCCCGTTCCCCCTGCCTGTCTCGGCTCTCTTGCAGTGCCCGCACGCCCGATAAAGACGCGCTGGTTCAACCCTTTACTCTTGCGGTGCCGGAGCGGACTGCCCCGGCTGGGTCGGCACTTCGCCACCCAGCGCCACAATCAACTCTGTCGCGCGTTGTTGCAAGCCCGGCGTGAGGCCGGCGTCCTGAAGAATTTGCTGGGCGATCGAGATCGCGCCGTCCGTGTCGCCGGATGCGACGGCTGCGGCCGCCTGCTGCTCCATCGCCAGAAGGCGGTAGGGCGCGCCGGGAGTGGCCAGTTCCTGCAGCGTCGCATCGCGCTTGGCCGCATCCATCTTGTCGCCCGCAGCAATCACCGCCTTGAGCTTCGCGAGATCGCTGATCGAGCGCGGCAGGCCCTGCTCGGCGCTGACTGCGTCGAAGAACTTGATCGCCTCGTCGGGCTTGCCCGCCTCGATCGCGGCGTCGCCCTGCATGATCTTGAGAACCGCGGTGCGGCCTGGACCGTCGGGCGTGACCTTGGCGAGATCGGCGCTGGTGGCGTCACCGTTCACGGCCGCCATCACCTGATCGCCAAAGGCGCGCGCATCGGCCTCGGTCTTTTCCTTCTGCCACGCATTCCAGGCGGTGCCGCCGACGATCGCGAGGATGATTACCGCGCCGATCCAGCCCCATTTCTTGAACGCCGCCCAGAGCTTGTCCTGACGCACGGCATCGGTGACTTCGTCGATGAAACTGTCGGTATCACTCACGCGCGGGTCTCCTCGTAGCTTTGGCGCCCCTCTTACACGGCTCCCCCGGCGCTGCCAAGGGCCGCACGAACCGCTCTGTTCACGCGGGTCCTTGAGGAATGCAAGCCTTGAGATCACGCGCCGCTCTCGGTAAGTTGAACGCTGCGGTTCAGTCCCCATTTTGGCGAGACGCCGTGCCCACATACAGGAGCCCGCCGATGCGTCCGGTCCCGATCCTTAACGCGATCCTCGTTCTTGTCGCGCTCTACCTTCTGGTGTTCGAGCGCGACCGCCTGATGGGCTATCTCGGCGATGCCGCGACGCCTGCCGAGCAAGCGCAGCAGGTCGAGGCGACCGGCACCCCCGCCGTGCCGGTGCAGGCGATGGTCTCGACCGCGCAGCCGCTCGATCAGGGCGTTCTGACGCGCGGGCAGACCGAGGCCGCGCGCCGCGTTGAGGTGCGCTCCGAGACGACGGGCAAGGTGATTTCCGAGCCGCTCGGCAAGGGCGCGCAGGTCGAGAAAGGTCAGCTGCTGTGCAAGCTCGATCCCGGCACGCGGCCCGCAGCGCTGGCCGAAGCGCAGGCCCGGCTGGCGGAAGCGCGGCTCAACGCCACCGCCGCCGAGAAGCTGAAAGAAGGCGGTTACCGGTCGGAAACCTCCACCGCCTCCGCGCAATCGGCCCTCGAAGCGGCCAGCGCCGCCGTCGGGGCAGCACAGACGGAACTGGCGCGGCTCGAGATCACCGCGCCCTTTGCTGGGATGATCGAGGAAGACACCGCCGAACTGGGCTCGCTGCTCTCGGCGGGCGGGCTTTGCGCCACCGTGATCCAGCTCGATCCGATCAAGCTGGTGGGATACGTCCCCGAGACCGAGATCGACCGGGTCAAGACCGGCGCGATGGTCGGTGCACGCCTCGCGACCGGGCGTGAGGTGATGGGCAAGGTCACCTTCGTCTCGCAATCGGCGGATGCCGCCACGCGCACCTTCCGCATCGAGGCCGAAGCGCCCAATGGCGACCATTCGATCCGCGAGGGCCAGACGGTCGAGATGATCATCGCCGCCGATGGGACCAAGGCACATTTCCTGCCCGCCTCCGCGATGACGCTGAACGATCAGGGCAAGCTGGGCGTGCGGCTCGCGGTGGACGGCGTGGCCCGTTTCGCCCCGGTCGACTTCCTGCGTGACACGCCCGAGGGCGTCTGGCTGGCCGGTCTGCCGGAGAGCGCGACGGTGATCGTGGTCGGGCAGGATTACGTGACCGAAGGCTCGCCCGTGGCCGTGACCCTCGTCGATCACGCGCCGGGCGATGCGGCTCAAGACACGCCTGCCCCCATGACGCCCGCCCCGCAAACCGATGGCGACGTCACCGACGGGGCCGCGCAATGACCGGCATCGTCGATTGGGCCGCAGCCCGCGCGCGGATGGTGATCGCCTTCGTGGCAATCTCGATCCTCGCGGGGCTGACCGCCTATCTGAGCCTACCCAAGGAGGGCGAGCCGGATATCGAAATTCCAATGCTGTTCATCTCGGTCCCCTTCCCCGGCATCTCGGCCACCGATTCCGAGAAGCTGCTGGTTAAGCCGATGGAGACCGAACTGGCCGGGCTCGACGGGCTCGACAAAATGACCGGCATCGCGAAGGAGAATTATGCGGGGCTGATGCTCGAATTCGACTTCGGCTGGGACAAGACGAAGATCATCGCCGATGTGCGCGACGCGATGAACACCGCCGAGGGCAAGTTCCCGGACGGGGCCGAGAAATACTCGATCAACGAGATCAATTTCTCCGAATTCCCGATCGTCGTGGTGACGCTCTCGGGCAATGCACCCGAGCGCACCCTGCAACAGCTCGCCCGCGAATTGCAGGACGAGGTCGAGGGGCTGGAGCCGGTGCTGGAAGCCCAGATCGCAGGCCAGCGCGACGAGATGCTGGAAGTCGTGATCGATCCGCTGAAGCTCGAGGCCTATAACGTCACCGCCCCCGAGCTGATCAATGTCGTGCAAGCCAACAACCAGCTGATCGCGGCAGGCGAAGTCGAGACCGATGGCGGCGCGTTCTCAGTGAAGATCCCCGCGACCTTCGAAACCGCGCAGGATGTCTATGCGCTGCCGGTGAAGAAGAACGGCGAGAGCGTCGTGACGCTGGGCGATCTGGCCGATATCCGCCTGACCTTCGAGGACCGCACCGGCACCGCGCGCTTCAACGGCGAGCCGACGGTGGCGCTGCAGATCGTCAAGCGCAAGGGCTACAACGTCATCGACACGGTGGACCTGCTGCGCAAGACCGTGGCCGAGACCGAGAGCAAATGGCCCGAGCCGCTGCAACGCGCCGTCGATGTGGGCATCTCGCTCGATCAATCGAAAACCGTGGGCGCGATGGTGAGCCAGCTCGAAGGCTCGGTGCTGACCGCGATCGCGCTGGTGATGATCGTGGTGCTGGCCACGCTGGGAACGCGCTCGGCGCTGCTGGTGGGCTTCGCGATCCCGACCTCCTTCCTGCTGACCTTCCTGCTGCTGGGCGCGATGGGCGTGCCGATCTCGAATATCGTGATGTTCGGCCTGATCCTCGCGGTGGGAATGCTGGTCGATGGCGCGATCGTCGTGGTGGAATATGCCGACAAACGGATCTCGGAGGGCTCAGGCCCGATGGCCGCCTACACTGAAGCCGCGAAACGCATGTTCTGGCCGGTCGTGTCGTCCACGGCGACCACGCTCTGCGCCTTCCTGCCGATGCTGTTCTGGCCGGGCGTGCCGGGCGAGTTCATGGGGATGCTGCCAGTCACGATCATCTTCGTGCTCTCAGCCTCGCTGGTCGTGGCGCTGATCTACCTGCCCGTCGTGGGCGGCGTCGCGGGCCGGATGAGCCGCCGTCTGGACATGGGCGCGCGGGTCATCAAGGGCTGGCCGTACTGGCTGCGCCTGCTGCTTGCCATAGCTTCGGCCGGACTCGTCTTCCTCGGCGCGCTGCTGACGCTCAACCCGGCCTTCTTCTCGGGCACGCATACAGCTTCGGGCAATCTGCTGGCCTCGCTGCCCGGCGTGATCCTCTTCGTGATAGCTACGCTGCTCAGCTCGATCACCTTCACCGCGGCCAAGCCGCAAGGCAAACCGAAGCCCATCGAGGCGGGCTATCGCCGCCGCCCCTTCGGCCATTTCACCGCCGCCATCGCGGGCAATCCGATCATGCCGCTGATCGTGGTCTCGGTGATCGTGACCGGCGTCGTCATGACCTTCGGCTATTACGGCAAGAACAACAACGGCACCCAGTTTTTCACCGACAGCGAGGTCGAACAGGCGATCGTCTATATCCGGGGCCGCGGCAACCTCTCGCTGGCAGAGAAGGACGCGCTGCTGCAGGAAGCCGAAAACATGGTGATCGGCACGCCCGGCGTGGGCGCGGTCTTCTCCTTCGCGGGCGAAGGCGGGCTGAACCAGAACAATGGCGGAGCCAGCGCGCCGCGCGACACGATCGGTCAGATTCAGGTCGAGATGATCCCCTGGGCCGAGCGCAAGGACGATCCGGCGCTCGATGGCGATGTGGTGATGGAGAAGATCATGGCGAAGATCGCCACGATCCCCGGCATCCAGTCCGAATATCTCGCCCAGGATCGCGGGCCGTCCTCCGGCAAGCCGATCCAGTTGCGGCTCGAGGGCGACGATTTCGCAGCGCTCGACAAGGCCGTGCGGCAGGTCGAGGCGCATATGGCGGATATGAAGGGCGTCACCGCGATCGAGGATACGCGCCCCCTGCCCGGCATCGACTGGGTGATCGACGTGGACGTGACCCGCGCGGGCCGTTTCGGCGCGGATGTGGCGACGGTGGGCGGGATGGTGCAGCTGGTGACGCGCGGCATCCTGCTCGACACGATGCGCGTGCCCTCGTCTGACGAGGAGATCGAAATCCGCGTGCGTCTGCCCGAGGAAGACCGGGTGCTGTCGACCCTCGACACGCTGAAGCTGCGCACCTCCGAGGGGCTGGTGCCGCTCGCGAATTTCATCACCCGGACGCCCGCCCCCAAGCTGGGCCAGATCGACCGGATCGACCAGACCCGCTATTACGACATCAAGGCGGGGGTCGAAGAGGGCCTCACCAACGAGGATGGCCAGCCGATTACCGGCAACGAGCGGATCGCGGCACTGGGAGAGTGGCTCGATACCGAGGCCACCCTGCCCCCCGGCGTCAGCTACGAATGGTCGGGCGATCTGGTCGAGCAGAACGAGAGCCAGGACTTCCTGATGACCGCTTTCGGCGGCGCGCTGGCACTGATGTTCGTGATCCTTCTCGCGCAGTTCAACAGCTTCTACAATTCGGTGCTGGTGCTGCTAGCGGTGGTGCTGTCCACGGCAGGCGTGCTGATAGGGATGCTGGTGATGGGCCAGCAATTCTCGATCATCATGACCGGCGTCGGCATCGTCGCACTGGCGGGGATCGTGGTGAACAACAACATCATCCTGATCGACACCTATCAGGAATTCTCGCGCTACATGCCCGAGCTCGAGGCGATCATCCGCACCGCCGAGGCCCGTCTGCGGCCCGTACTGCTGACCACGATCACCACAATGGCAGGGCTCGCGCCGATGATGTTCGGCCTGTCGCTCGACTTCTTCAATGGCGGCTATTCGATCGACAGCCCGACCGCGCTCTGGTGGAAGCAACTGGCGACGGCGGTGGTGTTCGGCCTTGGCACCGCGACCGTGCTGACGCTGGTTCTGACGCCCGCGCTGCTGGCGATCCGGGTCTGGTTCAACACCGGCGCCTATCGCGGGACCAAGGCGCTTTCGGCGCTGATGCAGGGCATCGACAGCCGGGCTGCGCGCGACCTCGCGCTGGAGCGTGCGATGCGCAAGATGCGTGGGCGCGAGATCATCTGGGAGGACGGCGAACCCGAAGGCGGTGTGAAGCCGCATCTGGTGACACGGCCCGACGCGGCGGAGTGAAGCTGCGAAAATGCCCGGACGGCTAGCCCGGGCCGCGCCCGACCCTCCCCCGGGAGGGCGCATTGGCGATGTCGGAGCAGGCACGACCGACCTGCGGGCTTTCGAGATAAAGCGCCAAGCCTCGCAGGGATCGACGCGCCCACCCAAGGGTCGGGCGCCGCCCTTCACGCGTTACGCCGCGCCCTGCTCCGCCTCGTCTTCCTCTTCCGCCGATTGCCGCGCCCACATCGAGGCATAGCGCCCGCGCTGTGCCAGCAACTCCTCGTGGCGTCCGCGCTCGATGATCTCGCCCTTGTCGAGTACTAGAATCTGATCGGCATCCGCGATGGTCGACAGACGGTGCGCGATGGTGATCACGGACCGCCCCTCGCCCATCGCCTTCAGGCTCATCTGGATGTCGCGTTCGGTCTGCGTATCGAGCGCCGAGGTCGCCTCGTCCAGAAGTAGGATCGGCGGATTCTTCAGGATCGTGCGCGCGATGCCCACCCGCTGCTTCTCGCCGCCCGAGAGCTTCAGCCCCCGCTCGCCCACGGCCGTGTCATAGCCTTCGGGCAGGCTGAGCACGAAGTCATGGATGCGTGCCGCCTTCGCGGCCGCGACGATCTCCTCGTCCGTGGCATCGGCGCGCCCGTAAGCGATGTTGTAGCGGATCGTGTCGTTGAAGAGCACGGTATCCTGCGGCACCACGCCGATCGACTGCTGCAGGCTCTCCTGCGTCACGTCGCGCAGGTCCTGATCGTCGATGCGGATCGCGCCGCCGGTCACCTCGTAGAAACGGAACAGCAAGCGCCCGATCGTGGATTTGCCCGAACCCGAGGGCCCGACCAGCGCCACCGTCTGTCCCGCCGGCACGTCGAAGGAAATCCCCTTCAGGATCGGCCGCGTCGGGTCATAGGCGAACTCGACATGGTCGAAGCTGATATGCCCGCCTTTCACTTTCAGAACGTCCGCGTCCTCCTTGTCCTGAATTTCGGCCGGTTGCTGCAACAAATCGAACATTTCGCCCATATCGACCAGCGCCTGACGGATCTCGCGATAGACCGTGCCGAGGAAGCCCAGCGGCATGGTGATCTGGATCATATAGGCTTGCACCATGACGAAATCGCCGACCGTCAGCGTGCCCGCCTGCACCTGCATCGCGGCCATGACCATCACCGTCACGAGCCCGATCGTGATGATCAGCGTCTGGCCCGCATTGAGCGCCGCGAGCGACTGGCCGGTCTTCACCGCCATCGCCTCGTAGCCCTTCATCGAGTCGTCGTAACGTTCGGCCTCGCGCTTGGCCGCGCCGAAATATTTCACCGTCTCGAAGTTCAGCAGGCTGTCGATCGCCTTCTGGTTCGCCGCCGTATCGGCCTTGTTCATCTCGCGCCGGATATTCACGCGCCACTCGGTGACCTTGAAGGTGAACTTGATATAGGCCGCGATGGTGACCAGCACGACCGCCGCGTAGCGCCAGTCGAAGACCACCGCGAAGATGATCGCCACCAGCGTCAGCTCGACGATCAGCGGGCCGACCGAGAACAGCATGAAGCGCAGCAGGAACTCGACGCCTTTCACCCCGCGTTCGATGATCCGGCTGAGGCCGCCGGTCTTGCGGGTGATGTGATAGCGCAGGCTCAGCTGATGCATATGGGTGAAGGTCTGCAGCGCCAGATGGCGCAGCGCGCGTTGCGCCACCTTCACGAAGATCGCATCGCGCAGCTCGCCGAAGGCCACCGTCATCAGGCGCGCGACGCCGTAAGCCACGGTGATCGCCACCGCCCCCATGCCCAGCGCCCAGGCGGCCGAGGTCCCCTCGCCCGAGAGCGCGTTGACCGCCTCGCGATAGACGAAAGGCGTCGAGACCGAGATGATCTTGGCGATAACCAGCATCACCATCGCGAAGACGACGCGGCGCTTCACCCACGGGGCTTCATGCGCCCAGAGATAGGGCAGCACCGCGCGGATCGTGCGCCAGCCGCGGGCGCGTTCCTCGGCATTCATCTTGCCCTTGGTCGTGATCTGTGCCGGAGGCATCGCGCCCTCCTCTTCCTCTTGGCGAAAATATCCCGGGGGCTCCCGTCAGGGAGCGGGGCAGCGCCCCTCGCCGGTCAAACCTGCGCGCAACCTACTCGGCGGCGCGCAGGAGTCCAGCCATGCAAGCGGTCTGTGCGCTACTGCGCAGCCTCCGCGGGCTGTGCATCGGGGGCGGGAATGTTGAAGACCTGCCCCGGATAGATCAGGTCGGGGTCGCGGATCTGGTCGCGGTTGGCATCGAAGACCCGCACATAGAGGAACCCGTCGCCATAGACCTCGCGTGCGATCGCCCAGAGCGTATTGCCCTTCACGATCTGCACCACTTTCACCGCGTCGCCGACCTCTCCGGTCGCGCGCACCGAAGCCGCCTGCGCACCGGTCGGATCGGCCGCGCTCGCCACGAGGATCTCGTCGGGCTGGTCGAAGCCGGTCTCGGCCCGCGCGACCACCTTGCCGGACGCATCCTGCGCGTCGATCCGCAGCTTATGCTCGCCCGTGCCCAAGCCAGGCAGGCTGAGCGACCAGCGCCCATCCGCACCCGGCTGCGCCTCGGCGACGAGCGTGTCGTCGAGATAGGCGCTGAGCGTCGTGCCCTCGGGCGCGCCGCGCCCTTCACTGCGCGCGACCTCGCCTGAGCCGAAGGAGATCGTGTCGATCACCAGATCGTCGCTTTTCGGAGCGAGCAGCCGCGCGCCATCGGCATCCGCGATGAGCGGTGCTGCCGGCGGGGTCGGCGTGGAGGGGGCCGCGTCGGTCCCGGTTGCGGCGGACGCGCCTGCGTCAGTGCCGGTCATCGCCGCACCATCGGTCGCCGAAGCCGTCGCCCCGGCGCTACCATCTGTCGCACCATCGGCAGCCGCTCCGGGCGTCGCACTCTCCCCTGCCGAAGCAAGGCGCTCCTGTTTCGGCTGGCCGCGCAGCACGAGCGTCTCGGCGCTGTCACGCGTGGTGCCATCCGCGCCGGTCACCCGCAGCGAGAGCGCGCGCGGTCCATCGGCGGGCGGCAGATCGAAGAGCGAGGCGAAGCTGCCAGCGCCATCGGCCTGCGTGCTCGCCACGACTTTCCCGTCCACCAGAATATCGAGCTTGGCGCCCGGTTCGGCCCGACCGGCGAGCGTCACCGATCCGTCGGGCGCGGCGCGCAGCGCATCGAATTGCACCTGGGCGAGCGGCTTGCCGTCCGCTGCCGCCTTTGCAGTGGTGCTGTCAGCCCCCATCTCAGTCCCGGTGACGGACGCTGCAGCCGAGGCCTCAGCACCCTGACCGTCGACCGTTTCAACGAGCTTATCCGTAGGCTCCTCAGCCAGCGGAGCCACGGCACTCGCCGCCTCTTCCGCTTCCTGAGCCACGGTTTCCACGCCTTGCTTTTGCGGCGCGGCGGTGCCGGAGGTCGTGCCCCCATCCCCCTGCTGGGCCGTTTGCGGCGCGCCTGCGGAACCGGTCGCGGCAGTGGTATCTGTCCCCGATGGTTGCGCCCCTTCGCGCTCCACCGGGCGCAGAACGCCCCAAAGCACCAGCCCCAAGACCACGAGGAGCAGCGCGACCGCCCCCCCTTTCACCGCCCCGAGCCCGGTGCTCTCGACTGGTTGATCCGTCACGTTTTCATTCATTTAAGTCCCGCCTTCACGTCATCCCTCGGGGCCTGCCGCCTGTTCTTATGTACGGCTAGGTCACCCGGTCCCTTGAGGGAACTTAGCAACCCCGGTATCACCGCTCAATAACAATGCATTTTCGGAGACACCGTCATGACCCTTCCCCGTTCCGTCTGTGTCTATTGCGGCTCTCGTTCGGGCGCGAAGCCCGCTTATGCGGCAGCAGCGCAGGAAACCGGAGAGATGCTCGCCGCGCGCGACTGGCAGCTGGTCTACGGCGCGGGCGATGTCGGGCTGATGGGAGAGGTCGCGCGCGCGGCGCAAACCGCGGGCGGGCGCACCTTTGGCGTGATCCCCGAGCACCTCTTCCCGCGCGAGGTCGGCAAGCGCGACCTGACCACCTTCGTCGTCACCGAGACGATGCACGAGCGCAAGAAGGTGATGTTCATGAATGCCGATGCGGTGGTGGTGCTGCCGGGCGGCGCGGGCTCGCTCGATGAGCTGTTCGAAGTGCTGACATGGCGCCAGATCGGCCTGCATGAGAAGCCGATCTATCTGCTCAATATCGAAGGCTACTGGGCGCCGCTCGAGGCGCTGATCGACCATATCATCGGCGAGGGCTTCGCGGATGCGTCGCTGCGCGAGCTGGTCGTGACGGTCGATAGCGTGGCGGAGCTGGAAAGCGCGCTCGTCTCAGCCTTCGCCTAATCCGCGCTGCGTGGCTGGCTGTGCCGCAGGCTGCGGGCGGCGCATCCGCAGGTTGGCGCTGGAATAGAGCGCGAGCGCCGTCCAGATCAGCCCCAGCGCGATCGCGTGCCAGATCGTGACCGTCTCGCCGAAAGCAAGCGTCGCCACCGCGAATTGCAGTGTCGGGTTGAGATATTGCACCAGCCCCACGGTCGCCATCCGCACGCGCTGCGCCGCATAGGCAAACAGCAGCAAAGGCGTACCGGTCAGCGGGCCGGAGAAGATCAGAAGCAGCGTCGTCTTCCAGTCGCCGCCGAAATGGCCCGCGCCGGGCGCGCTGCCCCACCAACCCGCGTGATAGCCCCAGAGCACGATCAAAGCGACCGGCGAGAGCAACAGCACCTCGGCGCAGACCGAGACCATCGGACCTGCGCGCAGCCCCTTCTTGATCAGCCCGTAAGTGCCGAAAGTCGCGGCAAGGATCAGCGAGACCCAAGGCGCGACGCCCAGCCCGATCGTCAGGACGATGACCGCCGTGGCCGCCAGCGCGACCGCCATCCACTGCCGCGTGCTCAGCGCCTCACGATAAACGATCAGCCCGAGGACGACGGCGACGAGCGGGAAGATGTAATAGCCGAGCGACGCCTGCACCGCATGGCCGAAATGGACCGACCAGATGAAGGTGAACCAGTTGGCCGAGATCATAAACGCCGCTGTCGCGATCACCAGCGTTCCGCGCCCGCGACGTTCCGCCAGCGCGACCCAAAGCTCGCCAAGGCGGCCTTTCAGCCCGAGGATCACGGCGAAGAACAGGAAGGACCAGAGCGTGCGATGGGCAAGCACCTCGATCGGCGGCATCCCGTCGAGCATTTTGTAATAGAGGCCCGACAGCCCCCAGATGACGCAGGCCGTCACCATCGCCCAGAAGCCCTTGACCGCCTCGTTCATCGAAATTCCCTTCTCTCAACCGCGTGACCCTGACCGATTGGCGGGCGAAAGGAAAGGCCGCGCCTCACGGGAACCTGTGCGCTTGTCCACGCATTGGGTCTGCGTCAATTCACAGTACCGAGAGAGACCGCCAATGTCCGCTACAGACAGCCACGACCCCGACGATTTCGCTTGGGCAGTGCCCGTAATGCGCACGGGCTATGGGGGACGCGGGCTGGTTTATCTCGTCGTCGCCGGCGTATCGCTCTGGTCGCTTTTTCATGGCGGCAGCGCCGAGGGCACAAAGCAGGTGCTGGAGAAGCTGTCGAGCGGCTGGGGCGCCGTGGTGCTGGTCGCCATCGCCCTCGGCATGGCGGCTTATGCGATCTGGCGCGTGGTCGATGCGGTCTGGGATCTTGAGGCCTATGGCGATGACATCAAAGGCTGGTTCGCGCGGATCGGCCTCGTCGTAAGTGGCCTCGTGCATTTGGGCATCGGCGGCATTGCGGTGACAGCACTGGTCGCGCGCGCCAGCGGCGACAACGGGACGAGCAAGCTGGTCTCCACGATCCTGAGCGCACCGATGGGGCGCATCGCGCTTGGCATCATCGGGCTGATCGTGATCGGCGCGGGTGGCTACTACCTCTATAAGGGGATCACCAAGGCCTATCTGAAGCACCTGAAAGCCAACGAGGTCACCCGGCGTGCCAATATCGTGCTGCAGGCGGGGCTTGCGGCGCAGGGCGTCGTAATCGCGATCATGGGCGCGCTGATCGTCTATGCGGCCTATAGCTACGATCCCTCCAGCGCGGGCGGGCTTGGCAAGGTGTTCGACTGGCTGCGCGGACACCCGTTCGGGCAGTTCCTGACCGGGGCGATCTGCGTGGGCCTTCTCGGGTTCTCCGTGTTCTGCTTCGTCAACGCCGTCTATCGGATCGTCCCGCGCGCCAGCGACCCCGATATCGAAACGCTCAAGCAGAGCCTCGAGAGCGACGACTGAGCCGCCTCGTTCCTTCACATCAAACGAACGCCGCGCGGGTTTCGCGCGGCGTTTTTGCGTTGCTCGACAGACATCCAGAGAAGCATCGCGCTTTGAATGATCGGTGGCGCTCGGCGCCATCAGCGCCCCCCACTCCCTTCCCAAATTCCCAATAAAGAAGCGCCGCGCGAGACCCGCACGGCGCTTTTCCTGTCATCTTGGCGAGGCGCGGCTCAGGCGGTCGCGAGCTCTTCCTTCACCAGCTTCTCGATCTCGTCGCGCGGGTGATTGGTCAGCGTCTTGTCGATCTCGGCCACCACCACGTCGGAGACTTCCTTATGCAGTGCAGAGCGGATTTCGCCCAGGACGCGCGGCGCCGCAACGATCACCAGCCGCTCGATCCGGCCCTTATGGACCATCTTGTAGAGCCGCTCGGCCAGATCGTCGGCGAAGCGCATCTTCGCCAGCTCGTGCCAGTCGGTCTCCTGGAAGGCCGAGCGATGGCCGGGGCCGTCATCGGCCATGCGACCGGGGCTGTCGGTGCCCTGCTCGTGATCCGGCGGGTTCTCCTGCTCGTCGATGCGGCGCACGACGAGGTTGGGATCCTGCTCGTCCATCATGTTTTCAAGAAACAGCGCCTTCTCGCCATCCGCGATCACAACCCAGGTGCCTTTGGAAAGCTTGGTCATCACATCTTCTCCTTTTCACCGCTGTCGCGCTCGTCGCCGCCCAACGGACGGGTCGCGCCTGCCGAAGTCTCATCCAGGCGTTTCTTCTCGTCGCGGGTGCCGACCTTGCGATTGAGGTTCCCGCCCGAGCTGCCTTGCCCCTGCGGCGTGTCGATATTCTCGGGCTTCTCGCCGAGGACCTCTTCGGTTTCGCGCTTGCCGTCCTTGGAACGAATACGCTCTGCCATCACATCCTCCTCTTGGTTTCTGGTAGCTGTCAAGAAAACCGATTTGGCAGGGTCGCAGTTCCTGCTTTGCAGGCTTTCCGTTCCGGCAATCATCACGGGTACAAAAACGAAAAAGGGCGCCCCGCAGGACGCCCTTCCAATTCGTATCGCGCGCGGAAATTACATGCGCGAAGCGACGTTTTCCCAGTTCACCAGCTTGTCGAGGAAGTTCGACAGGTAGGCGGGGCGCTTGTTGCGGAAGTCGATGTAGTAGGAGTGCTCCCACACGTCGCAGCCCAGAAGCGCGGTCTGACCGAAGCACAGCGGGTTCACGCCATTCTCGGTCTTGGTCACTTTCAGCGATCCGTCGGTGTCCTTCACGAGCCATGCCCAGCCCGAGCCGAACTGGCCCGCGCCTGCGGCGGCGAAGTCTTCCTTGAACTTGTCGACCGAGCCGAAGCTTTCGGTCAGCGCCTTTTCCAGCTCGCTCGGCATCGCCGAGTTGCCCGGACCCATCATTTCCCAGAACTGGGTGTGGTTCCAATGCTGCGAAGCGTTGTTGAAGATGCCGCTCTGCGCAACCGCGTTCGGCTGGTAGGTGCCCTTCACGATCTCTTCGACCGACTTGCCTTCCCATTCGGTACCGGCAATCGCCTTGTTGCCGTTATCGACATAGGCCTTGTGGTGAATGTCGTGGTGATATTCGAGGGTTTCCTTCGACATGCCGAGATCCGCGAGTGCGTCGTGGGCATAGGGAAGATCGGGAAGTTCAAAAGCCATGATGTCCTCTCATTAGTTCGAAGGTACGTGTGTCAAACACTAAAGAAGCGCTGGAGGTTCCGAGGTCAAGCCGTTTCCGGCCCCAAAATCCGAGAGATGCGCTCAGGTTTTTCGCCTCAGCGAGAGGGCGATCCCGCCGATCACCAGCGCCGCGGCCAGCCAGAAGCGTGCCGAAGGCGTTTCCGCGAGCAAAACCGCCCCGCCCAGCGCCGCGATCAAGGGCACGGAGAGTTGAGCGATGGCAGCGAGGCTCGCGGGGATTTGCGGTATCACGCGATACCAAAGCGCATAGCCCAGCCCCGAGGTGACTGCGCCCGAGAGGATCGCAGGCGTCCAGCCCCAGCTTTCCCCCTGCCCCCAATCGCCCGCGCCCAGCATCCAGATCAGCGCAAGCGGCGTGGCGAGAGCGAAGTTGAGTGCGGTCGCGACCAGTGGATCGCCCGTGCGTCGTCCGTTGAGCGAATAGAGCCCCCAGCCAACGCCAGCTAGAGCCATCATTGCGAAGCCCCTCGGGTCGATATGGGCCGCGCCCGAGGCGGGCAGCAGCAGAACAGCCAGACCCGCAAAGGCCAGCCCCGCGCCGATCCAGCGCCAGAGCGAGATCGCCTCGTGCAGCCACAGGGCGCCCGCGAACATGGTGATCTGCACCATTCCGAACAGAGTCAGCGCGCCGACGCCTGCGTCGATCAGCCCGCTCGCGATGGAAAACCCGAAGATGTAAAGCGCCAGCGTCGCAACCCCTGCCCCCAGCACCGCGCCCGGCAGTCGAAGCCCGCGCGCGCCTTTGGCCCGGATCGCAAGGATCAGCAGCACCAGCGCCCCCGAGGCGAGCCGCACGAAGCCCGTCGCGGCAGGCCCCCATCCCGCATCATGCACCGCCATCCGGTTGAGCACCGAATTGGCCGCGAAGGCGACCATGACGAGGGCGGTGAGGGCGAAAAGGCGCATGCTCAAGTCATCGCCGCGCCACGCGGCGCTGTCCAGCCCGACCTTTGGCCGACGCGAAAACAAAGGCACCGACGCCCGGCTCTATACATCGCGGGACCGTTGCCGCACGATGCAAAGGCTAGCGGTTGACATAGAGGAGCCGGATCATGGCGAAGAAAGCGAAGCTCAAAGAGCTGAAGCAGGAAGTGAAGACGCGCAAGGCCAAGGTCGAGCGTCAGGAAAAGAAGCTGAAAGAGGCGAAGAAGGCGCTCAAGAAAGCCTCGTAACCCCGCGCTCGGGCTCGGGCGCAATGAAAAAGGCCCGGATCGCTTAGATCCGGGCCTTTTTCTTGTCTCGGGCGAACCGCGGATCAGTCGCGGGTATACATGCCCTCGTAGATCGGGACGAGCGTGTCGGTCTCGAAGAGCGACGACACGGACGTGCCGGACCAGGTGTTGAGTATCGCCTGCGCGAACATCGGCGCGGTCGGCACGATGCGGATGTTCGGGCAAGCTTTCACCGCGTCGGTCGGCTCGATCGAGTCGGTGATGACCAGCGATTTCAGCGCCGAATTGGTCACGCGCTCGACCGCCGGGCCCGACAGGACGCCGTGGGAGATATAGGCGTGAACCTCGGTCGCGCCGTGCTCCATCAGCAGATCGGCGGCCTTGCACAGCGTGCCCGCCGTGTCGACCATATCGTCGACGATGATGCATTTCTGGCCCTTCACGTCGCCGATCACGGTCATGCCGGCCACTTCGCCCGCCTTCTCGCGGCGCTTGTCGACGATGGAGAGCGGTGCGTCGATCCGCTTGGCCAGCTCACGCGCGCGGGCCACGCCGCCCACGTCGGGCGAGACGACCATGATATCGTCGGTCTGACCTTTGAAGTTGTGCAGGATATCGAGCGCGAAGACCGGCGAGGCGTAGAGGTTGTCCACCGGAATATCGAAGAAGCCCTGGATCTGGGCTGCGTGCAGGTCGAGCGTCAGGATGCGGTCGACCCCGGCTTCGGTCAGCAGGTTCGCGACCAGCTTGGCCGAGATCGGCGTGCGGGCCTTGGTCCGGCGATCCTGACGGGCATAGCCGAAATAGGGGATCACGGCGGTGATGCGATCGGCCGAGGAGCGTTTGAGCGCGTCGGTGATGATCAGCAGCTCCATCAGGTTATCATTGGCCGGGTTCGAGGTCGGCTGGATGATGAACATATCCTCGCCGCGGACGTTCTCGAAAACTTCGACGAAAATCTCGCCATCGTTGAAACGCTCGACCCGCGCATCCACCAAACCGACGGACATGCCGCGATGCATCGACATGCGCCGCGCGATGGATTGCGCGAGCGGTTTGTTGGAATTTCCGGAGATGAGCTTCGGTTCGGTGACGACGGACATGGGCCAGTTCCTTCGTGACGCCGGGCAGTCCCGGCGGGATTCGCTTGATTGCGCCTGCCTTAGCACCGGGGTAGCGTGGCGGCAATTTCGACTGTCAAGAAAGTGTTATGAATGGCACGGATCGACTACTATTTCGGCACGTTCAGCCCCTGGGCCTACCTCGGCGGCCCGCGATTCGAAGAAATCGCGGCGCGTCACGGCGCCGAAGTCACCTATAAGCCGCTCGACCTTCTGGGCCTGTTCGACCGCACCGGCGGGGTGCGCCCGGCGCAGCGCCACCAGAGCCGGATGGAGTATCGGATGCAGGAGCTCAAGCGCTGGTCCAAGCGGCTCGGGATGGAGATGAACACCACGCCTCCCGGCTATCCGCCGAACCCCGCACCGTCGTCTTATGCGATCATCGCGGCGCAAAAAGCCGGTGGTGGCGATGTGGGCGGTCTGGTCAACGCGATCCTGCGCGCCTGCTGGGCCGAGGATAAGGATATCGCCTCGGACGAAGTGATCCGCGCGGCGCTGGAAGCCAACGGCTTTGACGGCAATCTGGCGACCACCGGCCTCTTTGATGGCGCGGTCACCTATGAGAGAAACCTAGAGGACGCGGTCGAGGCCGGTGTCTTCGGCTCGCCCTTCTATATCGTGACCGATACCGACGAGCGGTTCTGGGGTCAGGACCATCTGGAGCTGCTCGACGACTATCTGGGGACGCTCTGAATGCCGCGTGATCAACGACAAGGGGCCGAAGTGTTCTGGCAGAGCTTCGGTCAAGGCGAGCGCCCCGCCATCGCGATCCATTGCACCTTGGGCAGTTCGAACCTCTGGGCGAAGGCGCTGATACCGCTGGGCCAGCAGATCCACGCCGTCGCCTTCGATCAGCCGAGCCACGGGCAATCCGCCCCTTGGCGCGGCGACACGAGCGAGCCGGGCAGCTTCCAGACGCTGGTGACGCGCATCGCGGCCAGCTTCATCGAGCGCCCCGTGGACCTGATCGGGCATAGTTTCGGCGCCTCGGTCGCGCTGCGCATCGCGGTGGGCGCCCCCGAGGCCGTCCGCTCGCTGACCTTGATCGAGCCGGTCCTGTTCGCGGCGCTCCCCGAGGACGATCCGGATTGGCAGGACCTGCGCGCCAAGCAAGATCACTTCGAGCAATTGATGGAAGCGGGCGACTATGAACCGGCGGCGCGCGGCTTCATGCGCGACTGGGGAACCGGTCAGCCGTGGGACAGCTATTCCGAGACGCAACGCGAGCGCTTCACCGCCTGCATGCCGATGGTAGAGAATATCTCCCGCGCCAATTTCGAGGATCCGGCGCAGATCGTGCGGCCCGATGGGATCGAGCAGATCGACGCGCCCGCGATGATCATCCATGGCGACCGCTCGCCCGCGACGATGCCGAAAGTGGCCGAGGCGATCGCTGCGCGTCTTCCGGACGTGGGCGTGGCCTGCGTCGAGGGCGCCGGTCATATGCTGCCCGCCACCCATCCCGAGCAATGCGCGAGCCTGATCGCCGCCAATCTGGAACGTAGCTGACCTTATGGCCAAGCAATCCGCGATCTTCCGCTGTGCCGAATGCGGCGCGACGCATGCCAAATGGTCCGGGCGCTGCGACGCCTGCGGCGCATGGAACTCGATCCACGAGGAAGCGCCGATCTCGACCACGCCCGGCTCCGGCATGAAGGGCGCGAAGGGCAAGGTGATCCCGCTCACCGCGCTCGACACGAAGGAAACCCCGCCTGCCCGCGTAAAATCGGGCATGGAGGAGTTGGACCGTGTCCTGGGCGGCGGTCTGGTCGCGGCCTCTGCCGTTCTGGTCGGCGGCGATCCCGGCATCGGGAAATCGACGCTTCTGCTGCAAGCGACGGCCAGCTTCGCCCGCAAAGGCGTGAAGGCGCTCTATATCTCGGGCGAGGAAGCGGCGAGCCAGGTGCGGATGCGCGCGCAACGTCTTGGGCTGGCCGATGCTCCGGTCGGTCTGGGCGCAGAAACATCCCTGCGCGACATCCTGACGACGCTGGAAACCGAGCGCCCCGACCTCGTCATCATCGATTCGATTCAGACCATGTGGTCGGACAATGTCGACAGCGCGCCGGGATCGGTGAGCCAGTTGCGCGCCGCCGCACACGAATTGGTGAGCTTCGCCAAAAAGCGCGGCACCGCCGTCATCTTGGTCGGCCACGTCACCAAGGAAGGCCAGATCGCGGGCCCGCGCGTAATCGAGCATATGGTCGACACGGTGCTCTATTTCGAAGGCGAGCGCGGCCACCAGTTCCGCATCCTGCGCGCGGTGAAGAACCGCTTCGGCCCGGCTTCCGAGATCGGCGTCTTCGAGATGACCGGCGCGGGTCTGGCCGAGGTCGCCAACCCTTCCGCGCTGTTCCTGTCCGAGCGCGGCCAACCCGCACCGGGCTCGGCGGTTTTCGCAGGAATCGAAGGCACGCGGCCTGTGCTGACAGAGATTCAGGCGCTGGTTGCGCCGTCCACGCTCGCCTCGCCGCGGCGCACCGTGGTCGGGCTCGATAGCGGACGGATTTCGACCATTCTCGCGGTGCTGGAATCGCGCTGTGGCATCCCGTTTGCGGGGCTCGACGTGTTTCTCAATGTCGCGGGCGGCATGAAGGTCGTGGAGCCCGCAGCCGACCTCGCCGCGGCCGCAGCGCTTCTCAGCGCGCGCGAAGATGTGGCACTGCCTGCCGATATGGTCATTTTCGGCGAAATCAGCCTGTCGGGCGCGCTGCGTCCCGTGGGTCAAGCGGAAAACAGGTTGAAAGAAGCGGCGAAACTTGGTTTTTCACAGGCGATCGCACCCTCGGGAACGAAAGCCGAAGGGTCGAGCGGGATGGCATTGCGCAAGCTGGGCGATCTCGTGACATTTACCGGGGAGATGTTCGGCGCCGGTTAACGCCGAGAACATAGGAGCGCAAATGGACGGGTTCACCATTGTCGATGCCATCGTGGCGGTCGTCATCATTCTTTCGGCGATCCTCGCCTATTCGCGGGGTTTCGTGCGCGAGGCGCTGGCCATCGTCGGCTGGATCGCAGCGGCGATCGTCGCCTATATCTTCGCCAACGAGGCACGCCCTCTCGTTCAGCAAATTCCCGGCCTCGACAAGTTCATCGGCCAAAGCTGCGAGCTGGGCATGATCGGCGGTTTCGCGGTGGTCTTCGCCGTCGCACTGGTCGTCTTCTCGATCCTCACGCCGCTATTCGCCTCGGCCGTGCAACGCTCGGCGCTTGGCGGGATCGACCAGGGTCTGGGCTTCCTGTTCGGCGTGCTGCGCGGGGTGGTCCTCGTGGCGGTGGCCTTCGTGGTCTATGACCGCGTGATGAGCAACGATCCCGTGCCGGTGGTCGACGACTCGCGTTCGGCCAAAGTGTTCTCGCGCGCGTCTGGCCAGCTCGACGAATCGATGCCCGCCGATGCACCCGGCTGGATCGTTCAGCGTTACGAACAACTTGTGGCCGCCTGCCCCGCCCCTCCGGGCGCGGATGCCCCGGCCCGGACGGATGAACTGCCTCCGGCGACCGAGAATTGATGTCAGTCACATGACGGTTTTACAGGCGCGAGGGGTTAACACCTCTCGCGTTTGTCTATAAATGGGCCAAAGCGCCCTCCCCTAGCGTCATACGGAGCTGATTGCCATGTCCTGCCCCGCCGCCCAGAAGACCCACTACGCCCACCCTTTCGACGACGACAAGCTCAAGGAAGAATGCGGCGTCTTCGGTGTTGTCGGCATTTCCGACGCCGCGAATTTCGTGGCCCTCGGTCTTCACGCCCTCCAACACCGCGGTCAGGAAGCGGGCGGCATCGTCGCCCATGACGCCGCCACCGGTTTCAATTCGGCCCACCGTTTCGGCTATGTCCGCGACAACTTCACCAAGTCGAGCCTGATGGAAACGCTGCCGGGCGATGTCGCCATCGGCCATGTGCGTTACTCCACCGCCGGCTCCAAAGGTGCGGTGATCCGCGACATCCAGCCCTTCTTCGGCGAATTCTCGATGGGCGGCTGCGCGGTCGCCCATAACGGCAACTTGACCAATGCCGACGCGCTGCGTCGTGAGCTGATCGAACGCGGCGCGATCTTCCAGTCGTCGTCCGACAGCGAATGCATCATCCACCTGATGGCGCGCTCGATCCAGCGCAAGCATGCCGACCGGATCGCCGATGCGCTGCGCCGCGTGGAAGGCGCCTTCTCGATCGTCGCGATGACGCGGACCAAGCTGATCGGTGTGCGCGACCCGCTGGGCGTGCGCCCGCTGGTGCTGGGCAAGCTGGGCGAGCATGGCTATGTGCTAAGCTCGGAGACCTGCGCGCTCGACATCATCGGCGCGGATTTCGTCCGTGAGATCGATCCGGGCGAGATGGTCGTCATCCAGGACGGCCATATCGAGAGCTCGCGCCCCTTCGGCCCCTCCACCGGCCGCTTCTGCATCTTCGAACATGTCTATTTCTCGCGCCCCGACAGCATGATCGGCGGCCGCTCGGTCTACGAGACCCGCCGCGCGATCGGCGTCGAGCTGGCCCGCGAGGCCCCGGTCGAGGCCGATCTGGTCTGCCCCGTGCCCGACAGCGGCACCCCGGCGGCGATCGGCTACAGTCAGGAAAGCGGCATCCCCTTCGCGCTCGGGATCACGCGCAACCAGTATATGGGCCGCACCTTCATCGAACCGACCGAGCAGATCCGCAACATGGGCGTGCGCCTCAAGCTCAACGTCAACAAGTCGCTCATTCGCGGCAAGCGCGTGGTCCTTGTCGACGACTCGGTCGTGCGCGGCACCACCTCGCGCAAGATCAAGGACATGATCCTCGATGCGGGCGCGAAGTCGGTGCATTTCCGTATCGCCTCGCCGCCGACCGCATGGCCGTGCTTCTACGGCGTCGACACGCCGAACCGCGACAAGCTGCTCGCGGCGCAGATGACTGAAGAAGAAATGCGCGACTGGGTTGGCGTGGACAGCCTGAAATTCATCTCGCTCGACGGACTGTATCGCGCCGTGGGCGAGGCCGAGGGCCGCGACAATTCCTGCCCGCAATATTGCGATGCCTGCTTCTCGGGCGAGTATCCGATCACACCGTCGGATCAGCTTGAAAAAGGCTTCGAGATGAAGGCGGCCGAGTAAGCGCGCGGCGCTTCAGGTTTCCCGAACGAACGAACAAGGGCCGCCGCGCTGATCCGCGTTGCGGCCCTTATTCTTGGCGGCAGGCCCTGAGCAGCGGTTGCACCTCGCCATCCTCGGCGATCCAGTCGAGCATCGCCTGCGCGCCGCGCGTCCACCAGACATAGCCGGCTTCGCCCTCGCCATCCTCGGCATATTTCGCACCATCGGCAGAGCGGATATGGCTCATCACAACCTGCCGCCCCTGTAGAAACACGACGACGCGCTGCGGATCGGTGTCGTTGAGATAGGCCGCGTGCACTTCCGCGCCGCGCTCGCAATGATAGGTGGCGTTCACCACCGCCGAGGGGCCGTCGCCGACAATCGGATTGAGCGGCTCCAACCGCTCCACCGACCCGTCATCCGGGGCTGTGCCCTGCACCGCGTCCTGCGCCGCGACCGGTCCCGCCAGCGCGACGCATGCGAGCGCCGCGCCAAAGAGCCCCCGCCTCACGCGTCGTCCTCGACCCGGTCGGCAAGCGACTCCGCGCGCGCGGCGATCTCGGCCAGCGTTTCGGTCACTTCGGGCGGCACGATCGGCACTTCGACATGCGCCGGGTTCGACTGCAGCTCGTCGATCTTCGCCTGCAATTCGCCCAGACGGTTCATTGCGTCGCGCAGCTGATCCTCGATGCCCGCCGCCTTGTCGGCCAGCATCAGCCCCGACATTAGCAGCATCCGGTTCTCGGGCACCCGCCCGATCTGGCCCAGAAGCACCTGCGCCTCGCTGTCGAGCATCCCGGCGGCCGAGCGCAGGAAATGTTCTTCACCCTCTTGGCAGGCGACCTGAAAATCGCGGCCGCCGATGGAAATCGTCACCTCAGGCATCGGTCTCCTCCTCGCGGTTCGCCGCTTCGATGATCGGGTCGAGACCCGCGATGATCTGCTCCAGCTCGGCGCTCTCGCCGTCGCGCGCGGCGCGCAGGCTTTGCAGCTCGGCCATCAGCGCCTCCTCGGAGAAGGCCACGCCCTCGTCCATCAGCTTGCGATTGGCCGCGACCAGCGCCGCGTTGGCTTGCTTGAGCGCTGCGACTTCCTTGAAAGCGGCTTCCTGCGCGCGCACGGCCGCGCCGTATTTGCGCTCCATCGCCCCCAGCGTGGTGTCCTGTTTCTCGCGGATCGCGCGGACGCGTTCGGAGAGTTGCGCATTGGCTTCCTGCTCGGCGGCGAGCGCGGCCTTCAATTCGGCCACTTCCGCCGGATCGGCAATCGCTTCGGGCGGCGCCTCGGGTACGGGGGGCAGCTCTGCCTCGGCGGGCGGCGCGGTCTCCGGCTCGGGCTGGTGCGTGGCATCCTGTGCAGCTTGCGCCTGCAATGCTTCGCGCTGCTTGAGCGCTTCGACCCCGCGCCCGATCCGCTCTAGCGCGAAAGCGATGCGGCGTTCGTATTCGGCTATGTCACTCATACGCGCCTCCTCGTCCTCATGTTTTTCGCTTGCCATGACCGAATCGCGGCCGACTGCGAGTTTCGTTAAGTCTAACCTTTTGCGACAGGGCAAGCCCACCCTTTTGCCCCAAGCACTTGTGGGCCGCGCTTGATCTTGGGCCGATCCCTGCTATCAGGGGCGCGGACCCATCCAACTGCTGCCCTGCGAAAGGACGTTTCATGGAAATCGAAGAGCTGCGCGCCGCCCATCCTGAGCATTGGAAACTTGCCTCCGCGATCCGCGCACTGGCGATGGATGCGGTACAGGCCGCAAATTCCGGTCACCCCGGCATGCCGATGGGCATGGCCGATGTCGCGACCGTTCTGTTCCAGAACCACCTGAAATTCGACGTGAAGAACCCGAAATGGGCTGACCGCGACCGCTTCATCCTGTCGGCCGGCCACGGCTCGATGCTGATCTACTCGCTGCTCTATCTCTGCGGCGACGAGCAGGTGACGCTCGACCAAATCAAGAACTTCCGCCAGTCGGGCGCTCTGACCGCCGGCCACCCCGAGAAC
The DNA here is from genome assembly GCF_055666785.1 of Thioclava sp. PTB-PU3-1. Taxonomy (NCBI): domain Bacteria; kingdom Pseudomonadati; phylum Pseudomonadota; class Alphaproteobacteria; order Rhodobacterales; family Paracoccaceae; genus Thioclava; species Thioclava sp. PTB-PU3-1. The sequence goes on from NZ_JBVNVL010000001.1 coordinate 635,098, forward strand.
TTCCTGCTCGACGCAGTGGAGACCACGACCGGCCCGCTCGGCCAGGGCCTCGCGACTTCGGTCGGCATGGCCATCGCCGAAGAGGCGCTGCGCGCGCAATGGGGCAAGAAGCTCGTCGATCACCGCACCTGGGTCATCGCAGGCGACGGCTGCCTGATGGAAGGCATCTCCCAGGAGGCCATCGGCCTTGCCGGGATGCAGGAACTGTCGAACCTGATCGTGCTGTGGGACAATAACGACATCACCATCGACGGCCGCGTGTCGATGTCCGATAAGACCGACCAGCGCAAGCGCTTCGAAGCGTCGGGCTGGACCGTGTTTGCCTGCGACGGCCACGATCCGGCCTCCATCGACGAGGCGCTGACCAAGGCGAAGAAAGCCAAGGGTCCGGTTCTGGTCGACTGCAAGACCATTATCGGCTTCGGCGCACCGACCAAAGCCGACAGCTACTCGGCCCACGGCTCGCCGCTGGGCGACGAGGAGATCGCACGCACCAAGGCGATCTACGGCTGGGATCACGGCCCGTTCGAAATCCCCGCCGACGTGAAGTCGCAATGGGAAGCGATCGGCACCCGCGGCGCGGCAGAGCGTGGCGAATGGGAAGAGCGCTTCGGCAAGCTCTCGGCAGCCAAGCAGGCCGAGTTCACCCGCATCATGGAAGGCGGCGTCTCGAAGAAGCTGACCGGCGCGATCCGCAAGTTCAAGAAAGAGCAGGCCGAAGCCGCGCCGAAAGTCGCGACCCGCAAGGCGTCGGAGATGGTGCTGGGCGTGATCAACGCCGCCTGCCCCGAGACCATCGGCGGCTCGGCCGACCTCACCGGCTCGAACCTGACCAAGTCGAAGGACATGACGGTCTTCAACCCGGAGAACCGCAAGGGCCGCTACATCCATTACGGTATCCGCGAGCACGGCATGGCGGCTGCGATGAACGGCCAGTGGCTGCATGGCGGCGTGCGTCCCTATGGCGGCACGTTCTTCTGCTTCACCGACTACGCGCGCGGCGCCATGCGTCTGTCGGCGCTGATGAAAGTGCCGACCGTCTATGTCATGACCCATGACTCCATCGGTCTGGGCGAAGACGGCCCGACCCACCAGCCGGTCGAGCATCTGGCAATCTGCCGCGCGACGCCCAACACGCTGACCTTCCGCCCCGCCGATGTCATCGAGACCGCCGAGGCGTGGGAAATCGCGATGAACCAGGAGGGCACGCCCTCGGTTCTGGCGCTGTCGCGTCAGGGTCTGCCGACGCTGCGCACCGAGTACAAGCCACAGAACCTCACCGCGCGCGGCGCCTACGTCCTCGCCGAGGCCGACGGCAAGCGTCAGGTGATCCTGATGGCGACCGGCTCGGAAGTGGAAATCGCTATCAAAGCCCGCGAGCTGCTGCAGAAGGAAGCGATCGGCACCCGTGTCGTCTCGATGCCCTGCATGGAGCTGTTCGCCGAGCAGGACGAGGCCTACCGCAAGCGCGTGCTGCCGCCGAACTCGGTCCGTGTGGCCGTCGAGGCCGCCGTGCGCCAGCCGTGGGACCGCTGGCTTCTGGGCGAGCGTGGCCGCGAGGCGAAAGCCGGCTTCGTGGGCATGGAGGGCTTCGGCGCTTCCGCCCCCGCAGGCGAGCTTTACGAGAAGTTCGGGATCACCCCCGAGGCCGTGGCCGAGAAGGTCAAGAGCCTCCTCTGATGGCTCTGCCCGGCTTGAAAGCGACTGCGAGGGGGCCCGCCGTGGCCCCCTCTTCACATCCCGAGGGCGATCGTCCCGGGATGGGGATCGCGCTGATGCTTGGCGCGTTCTCGATGCTGACGCTGATGGACGCTTTCGCGAAGCTTCTCGGGCAAGGCTATCACCCGCTCCTGATCGTCTGGGCGCGCTTCGCGGTGAATGCCGCCGTGCTGGCGGTTATCTATCGCGGCAGCCTGCCGCGCCGAATCCGTAGCGCACAGCCGAAGTTCCAGCTGGGCCGGGCGCTGTTCCAGATGGGCGCGATCGTGTCCTTCTTCTACGCGCTGAAACATGTGCCGCTGGCCACCGCCACCGCGCTTGGCGACCTCAACCCGGTGATCGTGACGCTGGGCGCGGCGCTGTTTCTGGGCGAGCGGCTGGGCCCGCACCGCATCTTCGGCATTCTGGCGGCCTTCATGGGCGCGATGATCATCCTGCGTCCGGGCTTCGGGGGGCTGCATCCGGCGGCGTTTCTGGCGCTGCTGGCCGCGTTCAGCTTCGCGGGCGCGGTGCTTCTGACGCGCTACCTGCGCGGCGATAGCGCGGCCACCTCGCAGCTGTGGTCGGCTTTCACCGGGCTTGCGCTTTCCTCGCTCGCCCTGCCCTTCATCTGGCAGCCGATCGCGCTGTCCGATCTGTGGGTTTTCCTCGGTCTCGGGCTCGCGGGCAGCCTGTCGCAATTCCTGCTCATCCGCGCCTTCGCGCTGGCCGAAGCCTCGACGCTCGCACCCTTCGGTTACTCGGGTCTGCTGTTCGCGTCCTTCTGGGGATGGCTGATGTTCGGGCAGTTCCCCGACGGGTTCACGATTGCCGGGGCGCTTGTGATCGTGGGGGCTGGCCTCTATGTCTGGTCGCGTGAGCGCCGTGCCGCGCGCCAAGCCAGAGCCTGACACTCGACACGATGAAGAACCGCGAACCCACCCTGTCCGACCGCGCCTCGAATGCCCTTTTCGTGGCAGTGATGCGGCTGGTCCAGCGCCTGCCCTACGAGCGGCGCATCCCGGCGGCGGGGCGGATGGTGGCGCGGCTGGCCCCGATCCTCGGATTCACCCGCAAGATCCGCGAGAACCTGCGTATCGCCTGCCCGGACCTCTCCGAGGACGAGATCAAGCGGCTGCAGCGCGAGATGCCCGACAATCTGGGCCGGATGCTGGCCGAGATCTATTCGGGCGCGGAATTCGTGGAGCGCGTGCGCGATCTGCCGATCGAGGGACCGGGCGCCGCGACGCTGGAGGCCGCCCATCGCGAGCACCGCCCCGTGGTCCTCGCGGCGGGCCATTTCGGCAATTACGACGCGTGGCGCGCGGCGCTGGCCGGGCGCGGCTACCGGGTCGGCGCGATCTACCGCCCGATGAACAACCCGCTCTTCAACGAGCAATATGTCTCGACCATCTCGGCCATCGCAGAGCCGCTGTTCTCGCGCTCGCGCCGGGGGCTGGGCGACATGATGAAATTCCTGCGCGACGGCGGAATGGTCGCCTTCGGCTTCGACCAGCATTTCAACAAGGGCGCGGAACTGAGCTTCTTCGGCCTACCCGCGCGCACGCCGCTGTCGGCGGCGGAAATGGCGCTGAAGATGAAAGCCGATCTGGTGCCGATCTACGCGATCCGGCAGCCCGACGGGCTCAACTTCAAGATCTATGCCGACAAGCCCGTGCCGCACAGCACCCCCGAGGCGATGACGCAGACGCTCAATGACGGGCTGGAGGAGATGATCCTCAAGCACATGGAGCAATGGCTCTGGATCCATCGCCGCTGGAAGGTGAAGCGGACATAAGAAAGGCGCGCGAGTATCCCCGCGCGCCCTTTTGTCATCTCGCAAAGGCTCAGTTACCGCGCTGGATACGCTCCATCAGCGCGCCGGTCTCCTCGGCGGGCAGAGCCGCGCGCAGCGCGAACCAGATTACCACCAGCGACCACACCGCGACGAGGCCCATCCCGCTCCAGAAGTTCAGCACGTTCAGCGCGTGATCCGACGTTCCGAGCGCCGTGATCACCCAAAGCCCGCCGAACCACAGCGCCAGCCAGCCGATATGGCCCCAGCCGAACTCGGAGGCGGATTTCTTCTGCAGGACGTGGAAGACCACCGCATAGACTGCGAAGCCCCCGAGCAGCATCCCGAACAGGATCGAGTCGGTGTAGAAACCCGTCCAGTAGATCACGAGGTTCGACGCGATGAAGGCCAGCGGCGCGAGGATTTCCGCCCCTTTCAGGCGGAAGGCGCGCTCGGCATCGGGTTGGCTGCGGCGCAGCACCATCAGGACGATCGGACCGAGGCCGTAGGTCAGAACCGTGATCGAGCTGATATAGCCCACCAGCAGCTGCCATGCCGGGAAGGGCAGCAGGAAGAACACGCCCACCGCCCACATTACCGCGACCGCCAGCCACGGCACGCCGTGGCGGGTCGTATGGGTCAGTGCGCTCGGCCCGCTCTCGGTGTCACCCACCGCATAGAGGATACGCGAGCCGCCGGTGACGTAGATCAGCCCCGTCCCGCCGGGAGAGACATAAGCGTCGACGTAAAGGAGCAGCGCCAGCCATCCCATGCCCAGCGTCGCCGCGAGACCGGCGAAGGGACCAGCGGAGCCTTTGAAGCTCAACGACGCCCAGCCATTCGCCAGATCGCCCTGCGAGAGCGCCATGATGAAGGCCACCTGCAGCAGGATATAAACGATCGCGGCGAGAATGACCGACCCGATGACCGCCATCGGGATATTGCGGCCCGGATTGGCGCTCTCGCCGCCCAGGTCGATCGCGGTGCGGAAGCCAAGGAAGGAGAACACGATCCCTGCGGCGGGAATGGCGGTGAACATGCCCTGCGCCTTGTAGATGCCCGGTGCCGCATGCCAGACGCCCCAATGGGACGAGGCCGCGATCAGCCCGACCACGGTGATCAGCGGCACGGCGATCTTCCACCACGTGACGGTGTTGTTCACCTTTAGCAGCGCCTTGATCGCGAGCAGGTTCAGCAGCGCCAGCACGCTCAGGAGCAGCGCGGAGGTGATGAAGCCCACCAGCGTCAGCGTGCCCGACCCGTCCCCGCGCAGGAAATACGGCAGGTAGTTATTGGCATAGGTGACGATCCCCTCGGCCTCGACCGCAGGCACCGGCGCATAGCTGAGAAACAGCATCCAGCCCCAGAGCCGTCCCAGCGTCGCGCCGTGGCTCGCATGGCTCATATGGACGAGCGCGCCGGATTTGGAGAACATCGTGGAGAGTTCGGCAAAGCACAGCGCGATCAGCATGATGATCGCCGCCCCGATCACCCAGGACCAGACCGAGAGCGGCCCTGCGATTTTCGAGGCGTGATAGGCGCCGAACAACCAGCCCGAGCCGATCATGGAGGTGGTGGAGGCAAAGAGCAGCCCGATGACCCCGGCGTCACGCCGCAGTTTGCCTCCTCCGGCCATCGTTTCTGTTGATGCCATTGGTTAATCCCCTGTTTCTTATTAATCACAAGGGTTCAACTAGGGCGCGATTTCGCCAACCGGAGCGATTACACGGGCTTGTGGCGGAACGCGATCACGCGTGAAATCTGCAGTCGGACTTAGCGCAGGAATTTCTGGGCAAGCTTCGCCATGCGTCCGCTGCGATAGGGCGGCATCAGCATCGCAAGCGGCGCGAACCGGTTCTCGAGCACAGGCTTAAGATGGGTGAAAGCCTCGAAGCCCCAATGTCCATGCGCGGCCCCGACACCCGAATTCCCGATCCCGCCGAAGGGCAGGTTCTGGTGCAGATAATGGACCAGCGCGACATTAACGCCCACCGCGCCGGAACTGGTCGCGCGGCGCAGCCGGTCGATCAGACCACGGTCGCGCTCGAAGATATAAAGGGCGAGCGGCTTCGGTCCGGCCTCGATCCGCGCCACCACATCCGCCGCATCGTCGAAGGGGATGACCGGCAGAACGGGGCCGAAAATCTCCTCCTGCTCGACGCGCATCGACGGGTCGGTGCCCATCAGGACGGTCGGCGCGATATAGCGGCTCTCGGCCTCGCTGGTGGCACCGGTCAGCGCCTTTGCGCCGGCGGATTGCGCGCTCTCGATCATGCCCATCAGGCGGGCGAAATGATCCGGGTTGATGATCCGTGCGAGATCGCGCGAGGCCGCCTGCGCCTCTTCCGTCTTGCCATACATCCGCGCGATCGCGGCTTTCAGCTCGGCCAGAAAGGGCGCCTCGATCTGCTTGGCGACATAGACGTGATCGGGGGCGATGCAGGTCTGACCGGCATTCGCGAACTTGCCCCAGGCGATCATCCGCGCGGCCTTTTTCAGGTCCGCACCGGGGCCGACGATGACCGGGGATTTGCCCCCCAGCTCAAGCGTCACCGACGTCAGATGCTTCGCCGCCGCCGCCATCACGATCTTGCCCACCCGCGGCGAGCCGGTGAAGAAGATATGATCGAAGGGCTGGTCGAGCAGTTCCTGACTGACCTCGACCCCGCCCTGTACAACGCGCACGAGATCGGCAGGCAGCGCCTCCTCCACGATCTGCGCGATCACGGCGGCGCTGGCCGGGGCAAGCTCGGACGGTTTGACGATCGCGGCACAGCCCGCCGCGATGGCCGACACCAACGGCCCGAGCGACAGCGCCAGCGGGTAATTCCACGGCGCGATGATCAGCGCGGTGCCCTTCGGCTCGGGCACGATCCGCGCGCGGGTGCCGAACATGGCGCGGGTCGGGCGCACCCGGCGCACGCGCGTCCATGTCTTAAGATTGCGCAGCGCGTGCGAAATCTCGGCCTGAACGGGCAGAATCTCGCTCAGGCGGATTTCGGCCTCGGGCTTGGCGAAATCCTCCGCCAGCGCCGCGAGGATCTCCGCTTCGTAGTCATGGATCGCGCGCGAGAGCGCCTGCAGCGCCGCGCGCCGCTGCGCGGGATCGAAAGCCATGCGACGCTGCGGATTGCCCGCCGCGAGGTCGACGAATATCTGCGCCGGGGTCTTGAAACTGCGGTGATCCATCGGGGCTCCTTTGCCGCGCATCTCACCGCGCGGGAGGGGAAATGGCAAGCGGCAGCGCGGCTTAGCGCGCGCGACGCAGCGGCAGGGACAACACGAAGAGCACGGTCGAGGCCGCCACGATCGACGGACCGGCGGGGGTGTCGAACTGCAACGAGCCCCAGAGCCCCAGCAGCACCGAGGCGATCCCCACCCCGGTCGCGCCCGCCGCCATCGCCTCGGGCCCGCGCGCGAATTGCCGCGCCGTGGCCGCCGGGATGATGAGCAGCGCCGCGATCAGCAGCGCACCGACGATCTTGATTGCCACGGCCACGGTCAGCGCCAGCGCGATGGTCAGCGCCATCTGCTCGCGCCGCGGGTCAAGCCCCGAGGACATCGCCAGCTCGTCATTGATCGTCGCGGTCAGCAGCCCCTGCCAGCGCCATGCCAGCAGCGCCACGACCACAGCCGAGCCGCCCCAGACCACGGCCAGATCGCTGCGCGACACGGCGAGGATATCGCCGAACAGCCAAGCTGACAGGTCGACCCGCAGCCCCGATTGCAGCGACGCCGCGACGAGGCCGAAGGCCAGCGCGGAATGGGCGAGCACCCCCAGGAGCGTGTCCATCGCATGGCCGCGCCCCGAGAGCCGTGCAACGGTGAGAGCCATCGCCAGCGCCACGCCGAGCGTGCCGAGATAGACCGAGATGCCGAAGGCGAAGCTCAGCGCCACGCCGAGGATCGCCGCATGGGCGGTCGCGTCGCCGAAATAGGCCATGCGCCGCCACACCACGAAAGAGCCCAAGGGGCCGGTCGCGAAGGTCAGGCCGATCCCGGCCAGCGCCGCGCGGAAAAGAAAATCGTCAAACATGCGCCTGCCCGTGGGTTTGAGTGCCGTCTTGTGCCTCGTCATGGGCGTGGTCGTGATCGTGGCTGCAGGTCGCGTGATCCGCGTGCTCGCCATGATCGTGGCTATGCTGGTAGAGCGCGAAGGCCCCTTGCGTGCCCATCCCGAACAGCGCGCGATATTCCGGTGCCTCGGCCACCACCTTCGGCGTGCCCTGACAGCAGACATGGCCGTTGAGGCAGATCACCCGATCCGAGGCCGACATCACGACGTGCAGATCGTGACTGACCATCAGCACCGCGCAGCCGGTTTCCTGACGGACCTCCTCGATCAGCTTGTAGAACCCCGCCGTGCCGGGCTGGTCGAGCCCCTGCGTCGGCTCGTCGAGGATCAGGATCTGCGGCTCCGACAGCAAGGCGCGCGCCAGAAGCACACGTTGGAACTGCCCGCCCGAAAGCCGCGAAATCTGCCGCCCACCCAGATGCGGAACGCCGGTGCGTTCCAGGGCGGCCTCGGCGCGCGCGTTGGAGACGCGCTTGGGCAGCGACAGGAAGCGGCGCACCGTCAACGGCAGGCTCGCATCGACATGCAGCTTTTGCGGGACATAACCGATCCGCAGCCCCGCCTGACGGTTCACCTTGCCGCGTGCGGCGCGCTCCAGCCCGATCAGGGCGCGGATCAGCGTCGATTTGCCCGACCCGTTCGGCCCGACGACAGTGACGATCTCGCCCGGGAAAATCGTGAAGTCGACGCCGTGAAGCACTTCGACCTCGCCATGGCGCACGCTCAGGCCCTGCGCCGTGATCAACTCGCTCATTGCGCCTCCTCAGCGGCGCAGTTCGGGCACAGCCCCAGCGCCTCGACGGTCGCCCGCTCGACATGGAAATTCAGCCGCTCCGCCGCGCCCTGCAGCGCGCGGCGCACCTCTTCGGCCCCCTCTTCGGGCCCAGCCTCGGCGACCTCTCCGCAATTGCGGCAGATCAGGAAGACCGGCGCATGTTCCTCGCCCGGGCTCATGCAGGCGGCGAAGGCATTCAGGCGGCGCACGCGATGCGCAAGACCGTGCTCGACAAGGAATTCCAGCGCGCGATAGGCCACGGGCGGCTGCTTGCCGAACCCATCCTCTGCGAGCCGGTCGAGCACCTCGTAGGCGCCCATAGCCCGATGTTCTTCCAGCAGAATTTCCAGCGCGCGCTTGCGCACCGGGGTCAGACGCGCGCCCTTTTCGGCGGCGACAGCCTCGGCGCGCGCCAGCGTCGTGCCGGCGCATCGGCTGTGGTCATGCGGCGTGAAAGCCTTGGCGGAAGAGGTCGAAGATCCCACGAGAACGTTACCTTATCACATTTCTTCTTGACGAGTGATTTTATAACATACATGTTCCGCTCCTCAGATCAAGTTGGACAGGAGACATCCGATGCGCCCCACCCTTCCCGTTCTCGTGAGCGCGCTTGCCGCACTGCCCGCCCTCGCCCAAGCCGAGGTGCCCAGCGTCGTCACCGATGTTCCCCCGGTGCAGTCGCTCGTCGCACAGGTGATGGGCGATCTGGGCAAGCCCGAAGTGCTGCTCGGTCAGAATTCGGACGCGCATCACTATCAGCTAAAGCCCAGCCAAGCGCGCGATCTGCAGGATGCCGATCTCGTCTTCTGGGTCGGCCCGCGCCTGACGCCGTGGCTCGAACGCGCCATCGAAGGCGTCGGCGTGAAGGGCCAATCGGTCGAACTGCTGCACGCCCCCGGAACGAATGTGCGCAGTTTCTCGGCGCAGGACCCGCATGATCACAGCGCCGATCTCGACGAGAACGAGGGGCACGCCGAGGCGGGGCACGACGACCACGGCGAGATCGATCAGATGACCGATCCCCATGCGTGGCTCGACCCCGACAATGCGAAGCTCTGGCTCGGCCTGATCGCCGAAGATCTTTCCAAGGCCGACCCCGAACATGCCGACACCTACGCAGCCAATGCCAAATCGGCGCAGTCGCGGATCGAGACGCTCGACGCCAAGCTCAAGGCTGAGTTTGCGCCGGTCGCGGACAAGCCCTTCCTCGTCTATCACGCAGCTTACGGCTATCTGGCCGATCATTACGGGCTGACCATCATGGGTGCGCTCTCGCCCAGCGATGCATCGACCCCCGGCGCGGCCCATCTCGTGAGCCTGCGCGACGAGGCCTCGGCGAAGGATGCCGTCTGTGCTTTCCCGGAGACGAACCACGATCCGAAAATGGTCGAAATTCTCGTCGATGGGACGCCGGTGACGCTCGGCAAGTCGCTCGATCCGTCCGGCACCGCGCTGACCTATGGCCCCGGACTGTACGAGGACCTGATGCAGGGAATGGCGGACACGATCACCGCCTGCCTGTCGCAGGGTTGATCCCGCACCACCTCCGTGCGATCTGATGCGCCATGGCTGATTGGATCGCACTTACGGAAGAATTCGGGCGCTGGCGCGCTGCACATGTCTCGGACGGGGCGGTGAGCGACCGCAAATCCGGGCCCGCCGCCCGCCCGCTTTTGCCCGACGGGGCCGCTGCGATCGTGGCGGCCTCCGCTGCAGGCCCTGCCCCGCGCGCCCTGCCCTGCACCCCTCGCCCCGAAGGCGCGCTGCCGCTGACCGAGATCGGCGGGCAAAGCTATCCCGCCCTGCCCGGCCTGATCCAAGACAGCGACGGCACCGAGATCACCGCCCCCGAGGCGGCCCGGATCGCCGGTATCCTCGCAGGCCTCCCGCAATTCGATGGCGTGATCTGGATCTGCGGTGCAAGCGCGATCTGGGCGCATATCTCGGCGGGTGAAGTCGTCAGCGCGATGCGCGCAGGCTCCGCCGCGATGCTGGCCGCGCTCGGCTCGCCGCTGGAGGCGGGCGACGGGTTCGACGCAGCCCTCGCCGATACGCTCTCGCGCCCCGAACGCCTCGCGCGCGAATTGGCCCCGCTCAGCCTCGGACGCCCCGCCCCACGCGCCGCCGGTGCCGTGCTCGGCGCGGAACTCGCCGCGGCGAAACCGTGGTGGCTCGGGCAAACCGTGCTGGCGCTGTCCTCCGCCTCCGCCCCCGGCTGGTCGGAAATTTGCGCCCGCGGCTTGCAAGCGCAGGGCGCGCAGGTCACTTTGGGCGACGGGGAGGCCGCGCTGATCGCGGGGCTGTCCGCGGCGCGCCGACCCGGCGCGTAACCGAGCGGCGACAATAGGCGGCAGAGGATGGATGCATGAGTGAAACCGAACTGCCCGAAGCCTTCGCCGAACTCGCCCCCCGTTTCGGATTTTCCCGCCCCGCAGGCCGCTGTCTCGGCGCGATCTGGCGCGCGGCGCAAGCGCCCTCGGCCGACGATCTGGTGACGCAGCTTAGCCTGTCGCGCTCCAATGTCTCGACCGCGCTGAAGGAGTTGCGCGATGCGGGGCTCGTGCAGGCCGCGCGCTCGCCGGGTTCGCGCAAGGATTACTTCGTGGCCCCGACCGAGCCGTGGGAACTGGCACGCCTGATGCTGGCCGAGCGCGAACGCCGCGTGATCGGCCCCGCGCGCGACCACCTGTCCGCCCTGGAAGCCCGCAGCGCCGATCCGCGCGCGGCGGCCCTGTGCGAGCTGCTCGACGCGGCCTCGGGCTACATCCAGACGCTGATCCGCCTCGATCCGGCCGAGCTTGCCCGCCAGATCGACCCCGCCCGCGGCGCCCCCAAGGCCGAGAAACCCGCCCCGAAGCCGTCGAAGAAGAAAAAGAAAAAAGCCGCGCAAACCTAGGCGCGGCTCTCTTGAGTTTCGGATCTTGGCGATGGACGCAACTGATAGATGAAAGTTCTTATTGATACATCGGTCTTCCATCACGCAGCCGCTACACGGTCCGAATGGAAGGACAATGGAACAAAGCTGTGGGGCGGCGAAATCCCAATTCAAACAGGCTGGATTCAAACGGTCAAAAGCGGCCATCCAATCTCAGCGAGCAAAGGCGGCGAGCAGACCCGATATATTTCGGCTTTGGCGGAAGCTTTCAAAAACGGCTTGCTGGAGGCTCACACTACCGACGCGCTCGACATCGAACGCATGTACGAAGGTCGCGCGCGAGCGCGAAGCATGCAGTTGGGTGCTGCGTCATTGTTCCAAGGCTTAAAGCTATTCGGGCACATGACCCTACCCGATCTGGAAATCAGGCTACCGGGGAATGACCCGAAAACCCAACTCAGACACGAAATCAGCCGACAAACTGAAAAGACATTTCGCGACATACTCGCCGCAATCGACCAAGTGAGATCGACGGAAAAGAACAGCCAAGATGCTTGGCACTTGCGTTGCACACTTGCCCTCGGACTAGATACCTTTCTCACCACCGATACGAAATTGATCGGTCAAATCAAGAGCATCGCAAAGCAAGAAATTCGCACTAGACTACTCGAAGCGGTCAAGCTCCCCTCGACGCTCTGCGAACAACTAAAGATCACCCCACACAGTGATGCTCAGTTCGAGAGGCACGTGGTTCGCCTGACCGGCTTCCCTTACGCGAGAGGATAAATCGGAACGATTACACCAACCGGCTCTGATCCCGCGCGGCCTTGATGAAGCCAGCAAACAGCGGGTGCGGCGCGAAGGGCTTCGATTTCAGCTCGGGGTGGAACTGCACGCCGATGAACCACGGATGGTCCTTGTGCTCGACGATCTCGGGCAGGCGACCATCGGGCGACATGCCGGAGAAGGTCATGCCGCATTTTTCCAGCGGCTCGCGATACTTGATGTCGACCTCGTAGCGGTGGCGGTGACGCTCTTCGATATCGGTCGAGCCGTAGACTTCCGCGACCTTCGAGCCCTCTTTCAGCGCGGCTGAATAGGCGCCCAGACGCATCGTGCCGCCCTTGTCGTCGGTCACCTTGCGCTCGACCCGGTGGTTGCCCTGCACCCATTCCTTGAGGTGATAGACGACCGGGGTGAAGCGCTTCTTGCCCGCCTCGTGGTCGAACTCTTCCGAGCCCGCATCGCTGACGCCTGCGAGGTTCCGCGCGGCCTCGATGACGGCCATTTGCATCCCCAGACAGATGCCCAGATAGGGCACGCCCTTTTCGCGCGCGAATTGGGCCGCCCGGATCTTGCCTTCCGTGCCGCGCTCGCCGAAGCCGCCGGGCACGAGGATCGCGTGGTAGTTTTCCAGATAGGGCGCGGGGTCTTCGTTCTCGAAAATCTCCGCGTCGATCCATTCCGCCTTCACGCGCACCCGGTTCGCCATGCCGCCATGGGTCAGCGCCTCGGCGATCGACTTGTAGGCGTCTTCGAGCTGGACATATTTGCCCACGATCGCCACGCGCACTTCGCCTTCGGCATGGTCGAGACGATCCATCACGTCTTCCCAGCGGCTCAGTTCCGGCTTCGGCGCGGGCGAGATGCCGAACGCGTCCAGCACTGCTTGATCGAGGCCCATGCGGTGATAGGCCAGCGGCGCCTCGTAGATCGACTTCAGGTCATAGGCCGGGATCACCGCCTCGGGGCGCACGTTACAGAACAGCGCGATCTTGCCGCGCTCTTTTTCCGGAATCGGCTGCTCCGAGCGGCAGACCAGCACGTCAGGCTGCAGGCCGATCGAGCGCAGTTCCTTCACCGAGTGCTGCGTCGGCTTGGTCTTCAGCTCGCCCGACGCCGCCAGATAGGGCAGCAGCGTGAGATGCATAAAGATGCATTGGCCGCGCGGACGGTCCTGGCTGAACTGGCGGATCGCTTCGAAGAAGGGCAGGCCCTCGATATCGCCGACCGTACCGCCGATCTCGCAGAGCATGAAATCGACCTCGTCATCGCCGACATCGAGGAAGTCCTTGATCTCGTTGGTGACGTGCGGGATCACTTGGATCGTTTTGCCCAGGTATTCGCCGCGGCGCTCCTTCTCGAGCACGTTAGTGTAAATCCGCCCCGAAGAGATCGAGTCGGTCTTGCGTGCCGAGACGCCGGTGAAGCGTTCGTAATGGCCAAGGTCGAGATCGGTCTCGGCCCCGTCATCGGTGACGAAGACCTCGCCATGCTCGAACGGGCTCATCGTGCCCGGATCGACGTTGAGATACGGGTCGAGCTTGCGCAGCCGAACCGAAAAGCCGCGTGCTTGCAGCAATGCCCCCAAGGCGGCTGATGCCAAACCCTTGCCGAGCGACGAGACAACGCCGCCGGTAATGAAGACATAACGTGCCATGAAGACCCCCGTGATCTGCGAAATTCGAATGGTTTCCCTGCCCCAAAGAGGGTCAGGATCACGGGATTTAATGCTTACACGATTCGCGGCCTGCCCGCAACCAGACCGCAAGCTATTGAGTTTGGATAGGACGCACCCGCAACTTTTTGTGGGTGCGAACCGATTGTCGGCTGAAGTGACGGCTTAGTTGGCGGCGGGCGGCGTAACCGGACCGCTTTGCGTATCCGTCGTGGTTTCGCCCGCGTTTCCGCCGGTCGAGGCATCCGACCCGCTTGCCGGCGGCGGCATCACCACATCGAGCGACGGCGTCGAGCCGGTCGTGTCATTCGCCGGCGCGGTCTCTGCCGGAGCGCTCTGCTCGGGCGCGGCGCTATCGAGCACCGAGCTGCTGCCCGCTTTCTGCGCGGCCAGAACCGTCAGCGTCACCGAGGTCGCGAAGAAGCCAGCGGCCAGAACCCAGGTCACGCGAGTCAGCGCATTGGCCGCCTGCCGACCGGTCATCAGCCCGCCGACACCGCCGCCAGAGCTGTTGGACGACCCCATGCCGAGGCCACCCCCTTCGGAGCGTTGCAGCAGCACCACGCCAATCAGCAGCAGTGCGAGGATCAGATGGATCGAGAGAACGACGTTTTCCATGAACGGGTCGGGCCTTCTTTCTTGCGACGCGCCTATCTAGGCGGATGAGACTGAGGGTGCAAGGCCGCAGAGGTGTATTTTCGGCTTTCGCGGGGTCAAATCGGCACAGCCACGCAGCCTGCATCCGCCCTCCCCTTCGTTTTGGCCCAAATATCCCCGCCGGAGGCGCCTGCCTCCTCGCGCGCGCGTCACGCGGGGATAGAGTGAACCACCTCTCGCAAATGCGGGCTTTCGCACCGCGCGCTCAGCCGCTATACCTCGCGCGGTTTTACACCTGCCAAGGAGAGAGCAATGGCCAATGTCGTCGTCGTCGGCGCCCAATGGGGTGACGAGGGGAAAGGCAAGATCGTGGACTGGCTCAGCGAGCGCGCGGATGTGATCGCGCGGTTTCAGGGCGGTCATAACGCGGGCCATACGCTCGTGATCGACGGCAAGGTCTACAAGCTCAACGCGCTGCCTTCGGGTGTGGTGCGGGGCGGCAAGCTCTCGGTGATCGGCAATGGCGTCGTGCTCGACCCGTTCCACCTGCTCGCAGAGATCGAGAAGATCCGCGATCAGGGCGTGGAGATCACCCCCGAGACGCTGATGATCGCGGAAAACACCCCGCTGATCCTGCCGATTCACGGCGAGCTCGACCGCGCCCGCGAGGAAGCGGCCTCGAAGGGCACCAAGATCGGCACCACCGGTCGCGGCATCGGCCCGGCCTATGAAGACAAGGTCGGCCGCCGTTCGGTCCGCGTGGCAGACCTTGCCGATGATGCGACGCTGGAAGCCCGTGTCGACCGCGCGCTGCAGCACCACGATCCGCTGCGCAAGGGTCTCGGCATCGAGGCGATCGACCGCGACGCGCTGATCGCAAAGCTCAAGGACGTCGCACCCGAGATCCTGAAATACGCCGCACCTGTGTGGAAAGTGCTCAACGAGAAGCGCAAGCAGGGCAAGCGCATCCTGTTCGAAGGCGCGCAGGGCTCGCTTCTGGATATCGATTTCGGCACCTACCCCTTCGTGACCTCGTCGAACGTGGTTGCAGGTCAGGCCGCAGCGGGCACCGGCATGGGCCCGGGCGCGATCGATTTCGTGCTCGGCATCGTCAAAGCCTACACCACCCGCGTCGGCGAAGGCCCCTTCCCGACCGAGCTGGACGACGAAGACGGCAACCGTCTCGGCACGCGCGGCCATGAATTCGGCACCGTCACGGGCCGCAAGCGCCGCTGTGGCTGGTTCGACGCGGCGCTGGTGCGCCAGACCTGCGCGATCTCGGGCGTGAACGGCATCGCGCTGACCAAGCTCGACGTGCTCGACGGCTTTGAGACGATCAAGATCTGCACCGGTTATGAGCTCGACGGCGAGACGCTCGACTATCTGCCGACCGCCGCGGAAGAGCAAAAGCGCTGCGTGCCGGTCTATGAAGAGATCGAAGGCTGGGCCGAATCGACCGAAGGCGCGCGCAGCTGGGCCGATCTGCCGGCGGCGGCGATCAAATATGTCCGCCGGATCGAGGAGCTGATCGACTGCCCGGTCGCGATGCTCTCGACCTCGCCCGAGCGCGATGACACGATCCTCGTGACCGACCCCTTCGCGGATTGATCCGATGGCGCTGAGCTACAAGGCCCGACGCCGCCTCTCGCTGCTGGCCCTCGTCGTGGGGCTGCCCGCCTATATCGTCGTCGCGGTGACGGTGGTGAACTGGGCAGGCGCGCGCTGGGGGCGGCTGCCGATCTGGGCCGAGTTCGGCGTCTATGTCGTGCTTGGCCTGCTGTGGATCGCGCCGCTCAAGCCGATCTTCAAAGGCGTCGGAAAGGACGACCCCGACGATCCGTCCAAGCCGTGACACCCTCTGGCGGGCGCGCCGAAAAACGGGCAAATTAGCCCGATGACCAGCGCGCCCTCCCCCCTCCCGCCCGACAGTCTGACCAATTCCGACATCGCGGAACTGACCGCGTGGCGGCACCGTCTGCATCAGGACCCAGAGCTTTCCGGCGAGGAACGCGACACCGCCGCGCGGGTCGTCGCGATGCTGCTGCCAACCGCACCGGACCACATGCTGACCGAGCTTGGCGGGCATGGCGTCGCCGCGATTTACGAGGGGGCGGAGCCCGGCCCGACGATTCTCCTGCGCTGCGAATTGGACGCGCTGCCGATCCACGAGACCGGCACGCCGCCTTACCGGTCGAACTTTCCCGGCAAGGGGCACTTATGCGGCCATGACGGTCACATGGCGATTCTCGCAGGCGTGGCGCGCTGGCTGTCGCGCAATCGTCCCGCGCGTGGCCGCGCGATCTTGCTATTCCAACCTGCCGAAGAGACGGGCGCGGGGGCTGCGGCCGTGATCGCCGATCCGCGCTTTGCCGAGATCGCGCCCGATCTGTCCTTCGCGCTGCACAACATGCCCGGCGTGGCCTTCGGGGCGGCGGCGCTGCAGGACGGGGTGATGAACTGCGCCTCGCGCGGCATGAAAATCACGCTCACCGGGTGGACCGCCCATGCCTCGCTGCCGGAAAGCGGTCGTTCTCCCGCCCCGGCGCTCGCCCGGCTGCTGAGCGACCTGACGGCGCTCGGCAACGATTTGCACCAGAGCGATCCCGATTTCGCGCGCGTGACGATCACCCATGCGCGGCTCGGCGAACCCGCCTTCGGCGTCGCTCCCGGCGCGGCGGAGCTGTGGGCGACCCTGCGCACCCAGCGCGATGCGGGGATGGCGGGGCTCGTGGAGAAAGCCGAGACGATGGTGCACGAGGCCGCCGATGCGCTCGGGCTGGAGCGCGAGATCACCTATCACGATATCTTCCGCCACTGCGAAAACGCTCCTGAAGCGAACGCCATCCTGCGCGCGGCGCTTAAGGCCGAAGGTATCGAAACCACCGAAACCGATCTGCCGATGCGCGCCTCCGAGGATTTCGGGCGTTTCGCCGATCACGGTCCCGCCGCGATGGCGCTTCTGGGCGCGGGCGACCGCCCTGCCCTGCACAATCCCGATTACGACTTCCCCGACGCGCTGATCGCCCCCGGCGCGCGCGTGCTGATCCAGTGCCTGCGCGCACGGCTTTATTGATCCAATGAAAAAGGGCGCCCCCGCAGGACCGCCCCTTCTGATCTGTCGCCGGGCTTACTGCCCCGAGGCCATCTTCGCCTCGTCCCAGTAGCGCGAGGCTTCGGTGATCGCATATTGGCCACGCTTCACCTTGGTGATCTTGCCCTGACGCAGCAGGCGCCCGAAGACGCGCATCCGCTCTTCGCGCGGCACGTCAGCGGCATCGTCCATGACGGACAGCTTGCGCATGATCTGCGGCGGCGAGAAATGCGGGCGCCCCTCCACGGCCGAAGTATAGGCGGCGGCGGCTTCCAGCAGATCGGAGAGGCCCTGCGTGCCGAGGCTTTCCGCGAATTCGGCGAAGCTGGTCGCCTGCTCGGGGTTCATCGGCGTGGTTTCGGATTCGTCGCCTTGGGCAGCGGCGAACTGACCTGCCGAGACACGGCGCGGACGGATCGCGGCGGCGGGCTGAGCAGCCGGCTGCTCGACCTCCTCGACCTCCGAGGCTTCCTCTGCATCGACGCGCTGTTCGGAAACCAGCACCAGCGGCGCGGGGCGCAACGGATCGGGACGGCGCGATGCCGTCTCGCCCGAGCTGACCGGGCGGCGCGGGCGCACGGCCTGGGTCAGATCGGCGCGGTAGGGTTCGGACCCGTCCTCGTCCTCGACGCCCCCTTTCGCGGTGTCCTGCCCCTTGGCCAGACGATCCGCAACGGTCGCGGCGACGGCGGCCTTGAGATGCGCGATCGCGGAGAAGCGGCGGCGGGTTTCGACCACTTCGGCCTGCTTGTCGGCCTCGGCCAGAAGGCGATCCACCTCGGCTTCGCGGTCGGTCTCTTCCTCGGAGAGCGACGCGGCCTCGCGTGCGGCAACCTCGGTCGGGGCTTCCGCCTCTTCCGTGTCTTCCGCATCGGCGGTCTCGACGGTTTCGGCCTCTGCCTCCGCGTCCTCGGCTTCGGTCTCGTCTGCGGCCTCGGCGTCAAATTCCGGTGCGAAGACGTCGGCGGAGATATCCTCGGCCTCATCCTCGGCCACGGTGTCGTCTTCCGACATCTCGGCTTCGGCTTCGGCCTCTTCGGCGATGATCGCGTTGCCCAGAACCAGCACGTTTTGCGCGTCGAGCGATGCGGTTGCCGGGGTCGCCTCGGGCTCTTCCGCTTCGGGCGCGGCGGCCTCGTCTTGCGTCAGAACCAGCGGCGCGTCGACCGACTCGTCTTCCAGATCGGACAGGTCGATATCGGGCAGCTCCAGGTCTTCGTAAACATCTGCCTGCGCAACCGCCTCGTCCGGGGCTTCGTCAGCCGTCTCGATTTCGGCGCCGGTGAAGAGGTTCTCCATCTGCAGCGCGGCGAGTTCGCGCATGAGATCAGCTTCGGCTTCGGGCGAGAGGCGCCCCGGCATCCGGCTATCGCGATCACCTTCATCCTGCGGCTGCTCTGCCTGCGGCGCGACCGGAGCAGGGCTGGCCTCCTCCGTCGTTTCGCTCAATTCGGCCGCCAGACGTGCGGCGAGGTCGTCATCCTCGGCTTCTGCTTCCAGCTCGGCCTCGGCTTCCACCTCTTGCTCGGCTTCGGCAGCCACTTCGGATGCCTGTTGCGCGCCGTCGCCCTCGATCTGCTCGGCAGCCGGGATCGCCTGATCCTCTGCACTGTCTGCCATGGCCGCGTCGTCGGTCTGCGCCGGAATCTCTTTTGAAGCGTCCGCAGCAACCTCCGCAGCCGCGGCTTCGATCGTTTCGCGGCGGCGTACCTTGATCACACGCGCGCGCATCCGCGGCGCGGCGGGCGCATCGGCGTCAACGGTGATGTCGGCCGAGGTCTCTTCGGTTTGTTCCTCGGCCTGTTCGACTGTTTCCTCTTCGGTCGCACCGAGTTCTTCGGCTGCGGCCTTGAGCGCTGCGATGCGCTTGGCACGCTTGGCCGAACGGCGCGCGCGGCGGGCCGCCTGACGGCGCCCCATCTGGTCGTCGGTCGGGCCAAACGCGGCTTCGGCTTCGTCGGCAGCGTCCTCTTCCGAGGCATCGGGTTCGGCTGCTGCGATGTCTTCGGCTTCAGTCTCCTCCGTTTCGGCGACGGGCGCTTCCTCGGTGACGACGTCTTCGTCTTCGCGAGCAACTTCCGCTACTTCTTCGTTTTCTTCCGCAATCTGTTCGAGCGCGGCCTCTGCCGAGGCTTCTTCTGCCACCTCCGCCTCGGGCATCTCGGCCTCGGGCTGCGTGGGTTCGGAGGCTTCGGGTTCGATTTCCTCGGCGCTCAGCGGGCCGGAAATGTCGAGGTCATAGCCGAAATCTTCGGCTTCGCTCGACGGCTCGGTCTCGAAGCGGTCCAGAAGCGCCTCGGGGACGGAAACGAGCTCGTCTTCCTCGGCAAAGCTGTCGGCCTGAACCACGCGGGCGCGGGCCACGGCTTCGCGGATGCGCTGCAGCTTAGCGGCGACGGTTTCCGGCTGCGCGAAGCCTGCTTCGGGTTCGACGGGCTGGGCTTCAATCTCGGGCTCGGGCTGCTCTGCGACCGGTTCGGGCGCGGCTGCCGGCTCGGGCGTCTCGGCGACCTCCGGCTGCACGGGCGCTTCGGCGGCAGGCGCGGCTTCTTGCAGCGCGTCCGACGTCACCAGCGGCTCTTCCTGAGCGGGCGCGGGCGCCTCGTCGGCTGCAGCCTCGCCACCCAGCAGGGTGTCTTGCTGGCGCAGAACAACGCCGTTTTCCTGAATTTTCGCTTCGACCCGGCGCTGAATTTCGCGCTCTGCGATACGGTGAAGCATCTCCGCATCGGGCTGGGGCGGCTCTGCACCGAAATACCGGTCGTCGGCAGCCAGATCGCGGAAATACTCCGCAATCGCCTTCATCGTGTTGAAAGGCTCATCAAATCCTTCCAAGGTGCACGAAAAGGTGCCGTAGGATACGGTCAGGATCTTGCTCGCACCAACCATGGACCACTCGCTTTCTATTGGACCTCAATGCGTCGACATTCCTGTCCAACTGGTTCTTTCGCGTGGACGAAAGAAGGCATTTGAAAGGTTTTTTACCGGTCTCGATTGTCTTTCGTTGCCACAATCGTCATCAATCAGCCCATGATTAGCAGTATTGTCCATTCGTCAACCGGGGTTTCGCTTCTCGGCGCCGGCGCAGTTAACCATGCGGATGTTGACGAAGCGTTGACAATCGCCCCCTATCTCGTGGCCGCCGATGGCGGTGGAGATCGGGCCTTGTCGATGGGTCTCGAGCCCGAAGCGGTGATCGGCGATCTCGATTCCCTGTCGGATGCGGCGCGCGCCACACTTGGCCCGCGGGTGCATCCGGTGGCCGAGCAGGACAGCACCGATTTCGCGAAATGCCTGCAACGGATCAAGGCGCCGTTCATTCTGGCGCTCGGCTTCACCGGGATGCGGCTGGATCACACGCTGGCCGCGATGACCGACCTGATCCGCACGCCGCACCGGGTCGTGATGCTGGCCGAGGAAGAGGTGATCTTCCGTTGTCCCCCGTCCCTTTCGCTGGATGTGACGGAAGGCACGCGGGTCTCTTTGTTTCCATTCGGCGAGGTAAAGGCGCGCTCGGAAGGGCTGCAATGGCCGCTGGACGGGATCGGCTTCACGCCCGCCGAGCGGGTCGGCACGTCGAACCGGGCGACGGGGCCCGTGCGGATCATGCTGGAGGGGCCAGCCCTGATGATGCTGCCACGCGAAGAATTGGCCACCGCCCTGACAGGTCTGGGGATCGGCTGAGGCGCTAGCCCGCCTCGACCCGCAATGTCCCGTCCAGCCACGGCGCTTCTTCCAGCGCCGGCTCGACCACGCGTTCTTGCAGCAGCGCCCGCAGGCGGGCGGCCACTTTCGCGGGCCAATCCGCCATCATCCCGTCGCGCGCGGCCAGCACGATGCGCCGGGTCAGCGGCGGCCCGTCGAGCGGCGACAGCGCCAGCCCCGCGCGCGGCGCATGACGCACCGCCGAGGGCGTCAGGATCGTCCAGCCCCGCCCCGCCGCGACCAGCGCGAGGATCGCGGGATAGCTGTCGAGTTCCAGTTGATGCGGCGGCGCCTTGCCCGTTTGCGCGAGATGCGCGGCGATCTGGCGCCCCATCAACGTGCGCTGGGAATAGTGGATCAGCGGCAGCGACGGATCTCTTTTCGCAGGTGCATCGGCGGGATGAATGGCGAGGAACGGTTCGGTCAGAAGCGGGTGCAGCTCGATCCCGTCGAGCGCCGCGCCCTGCGGCTCGGCCGCAACGGCGACATCCAAGCCGCGCGCTTCGAGCTTCGACAGCAGCCGGTGGCTCGGCCCGGTTTCCAGCTCGAACCGGCAGGTGCTGAGCTCGTCGGCCATGCCCGCCAGCAGAAGCGGCGTCACCTCGGCCTCGAAATCCTCGATCATGCCCAGCCGGAAACTCGTGAGCCCCGCCGGATCGGCCTGCCCCACCCCGGCACGACCGCGGGCCAATTCGTCCAGCATTGCCTCGGCATGAGGCAGGAAAGCCCGCCCCGCTGCCGTCAAAGCGAAAGGTCTGGCCGAACGGTCCACGAGCTCCGCGCCCAAGGCTCCCTCCAGACCCGCAAGCTGCTGGCTCACCGCCGAGGCCGAAACGCCCAAGCGGCGCGCGGCTGCGGTGGTCGCGCCTTCCTCCGCCGTGGCCACGAAGACCTCGACCGCCCAGAGGCTGATGCGCGGATTGGGGGCGGGCATGGGAGGCTCCGTGATCGGGGAGGCGATAAGGCTTGAGGCGCAGACTGCCCTGCCCCGCCCCGGCGCGCAAGCCATGCGGCATCCTGGCACATCGCGGACCATTGACGCCGACCGCGCCGCGGATAGCCTCGCTTTCATCCATCGCCCATCCCGGAGGAGTCGCGAGATGAAAGACCAAAGCTGGCAGGCCCGCGCCGATGCGCATAGCTTCTACGGTTTCACCGATCTGCCCACGATCCATGATCGCGGCGCGGTCGTCGTGACCCATGGCGAGGGGCCGTACATTTTCGACACCGAGGGGCGGAAATATCTCGATGCGAATTCGGGGCTCTGGAACATGGTCGCGGGGTTCGACCACTCCGGGCTGATCGAGGCGGCACAGGCGCAATATGCGCGTTTCCCCGGCTATCACGCCTTCTTCGGTCGGATGTCGGATCAGACGGTGATGCTGTCCGAGAAGCTGATCGAGGTCTCGCCTTTCGAGGACGGCAAGGTGTTCTACACCAACTCCGGCTCCGAGGCGAACGACACGATGGTCAAGATGCTCTGGTTCCTGCATGGGGCCGAGGGCAAACCGCAGAAGCGCAAGATCCTGACCCGCAAGAACGCCTATCACGGTGTCACGGCGGTCTCGGCTTCGATGACCGGCAAGCCCTACAACTCGGTCTTCGGCCTGCCGCTGCCGGGGTTCCTGCACCTCACCTGCCCGCATTACTGGCGCGAGGGCCACGACGGCGAGACGGAAGAGCAATTCACCCAGCGCCTCGCGAATGAGCTGGAAGCGACGATCATCAAGGAAGGCGCGGACACGATAGCGGGCTTCTTCGCCGAGCCGGTGATGGGTGCGGGCGGGGTGATCACGCCGCCCAAAGGCTATTTCCAAGCCGTATCGAAAATCCTGAAGAAATACGACATCCCGCTGATCTCCGACGAGGTGATTTGCGGCTTCGGGCGCACCGGAAACACCTGGGGCTGTGAGACCTATGACTTCCAGCCCGACGCGATCATCTCGTCGAAGAACCTCACCGCCGGGTTCTTCCCGATGGGCGCAGTGATCCTCGGGCCGGAATTGTCGGACCGCCTGCAGGCGGCCTCCGAGGCAATCGAAGAATTCCCCCACGGCTTCACCGCCTCGGGCCACCCGGTCGGCTGCGCGATTGCGCTGAAGGCGATCGACGTGGTGATGAACGAGGGGCTGGCCGAGAATGTCCGGCGTCTGAGCCCACGCCTCGAAGCCGGCCTCGCCCAGATCGCGCAAAACCCCAATATCGGCGAGCTGCGCGGCGTGGGCTATATGTGGGCGCTGGAGGCGGTGAAGGACCGCGAGAGCAAGACGCCGTTCGACGGGTCGCTCTCGGTCTCGGAGCGCATCGCCAATGCCTGCACCGATCAGGGACTGATCTGCCGACCGCTCGGGCAATCGGTGGTGCTGTGCCCGCCGTTCATCCTGACGGAAGCGCAGATGGACGAGATGTTGGAAAAGCTGGAGACGGCGCTGAAGAAGGTGTTCACAGAGGTGGGGTGACCCGCCAAACCGCGAGATCACCTGCGTTCTGTCTTAGGCACCCCGACGCATAATTCAGTCCAACTGACGAAAATTATGCTATTTTTACCTCGCCCCCTGTGGGCGAGGTAAATTGCGTTGGTCGGAGGAACGCGCATGAGCCGTCTTCTCAGAGTACTTATCTGCGCCGCCCTGATCGCCCTCGGTGCGCTCTCGCCAACCTATGCCGCCGATAGCATCGGCAATGTCGGGAAGTGGAGCGTCTTCGAAGAGAGAAGCGGCACCATGAAGACCTGCTGGACAGCGACCGCGAATGATCGGCGGATTTTGCTGAATGGCTCGCTTCTCTATGTCGCGGTGACGAAGCACTCGGGCAGGCAACCGGAGCTGTCCGTCTATGCCGACCGACGACTTCCGCGCTCCGGCGGACTGACCATCGCGATCGGGCAGAGCACATTCCGCCTGCGTTCGACAGGGCAATATGCCTGGCTGGATCAACGCACCGACAAGCTTGCGATCAACGCGCTAAAACAAGTTGAGGCGGCAGGCGGGAACGCAAATTTCACCGTCTCCATTCCGAACGTGGGTGTCTTCGACTTCTCCGCAAAAGGCTTCGCCGCCGCGTTGGACATGACATTGAAGCGATGCAGATGACGGCTGAGGATGCGTTTCGATTGGGTCGTTCGGACGCGTCTCACGTGGACCGGACGGAGGAACTGAAACGGGCCGCATCTTACGATGCGGCCCGCTGTCAATTTCATGCAGCGCCTGCATTGCGCCGACGCGGGCGACGCCGCTTCGGCGAGGCGTTGCCACCGGCATCGACCTTGGGCTTGGCTTCGGCGCGAGGTTTCGAGCGCGCCTGGGCCTGAGCTTGACCTTGCGGCTGCCCCTGCCCCTGCGGTTTGCCCTGAGGCTTGCCACCGCGACCCTTGTTGCCGCCAGAGCGCGGACCGCCGCGACCGCGGCCTCGAGCTGCACGCGCCGAGGGGCGCACGGCCGCAGACGGGCGTTCGCCGCTCGCGGTCGGGATCTCGATCTTCATCAGCTTTTCGATCTGCAGGAAGTTATCTGCCTCGTCCGGCGAGCAGAAAGCAATCGCCTCGCCCTCGCGCCCGGCACGCGCGGTGCGCCCGATGCGGTGGACATAAGCGTCCGGCACGTCCGGCAGGTCGAAGTTCACGACATAGGACACGCCCGGAATGTCGATCCCGCGCGCGGCCACGTCGGTCGCGACCAGCACGTTGACCTTGCCATCGCGGAAGCCCTTGATCGCGCGGTCACGCTGACCCTGCGATTTGTTGCCATGGATCGATTCCGCGTTGTAGCCATCGGCGCGCAGGCTCTTCATCAGCTTTTCCGCGCCGTGCTTGGTGCGGGCGAACACAAGCGTCAGCGCGCCCATATCGGCCGAGAGAATATCGCGCAGCTTGCGGGCCTTCTCGGCCTTGCTGTCGAGGAAGTGCACCGACTGGGTGATCTTGTCGGCGGCCTTGCCCGGGGGCGAGACCTGCACGCGCTTGGGATCGGTCAGATACGCCTGCGAGATTTCTTCCATCTGCTTCGGCATCGTGGCCGAGAACAGCAGGGTCTGGCGCGGCGTGCCAAGGCGCGACGCGATCTTGCGCAGCGCATGGATGAAGCCGAGGTCGAGCATCTGGTCGGCCTCGTCGAGCACCAGATGGCGGGTGTAGCGGAGGTCAACCGCGCCGCGATCCATCAGGTCGATCAGACGGCCCGGGGTGGCGACGAGAATGTCGTTGCCGCGATGCATCATGGTGATCTGACGGTTGATCGACTGGCCGCCGACGACGGTGGCCACGTTCATCTTGGTGCCCTGAACGAGCCCCGCGAGGTTGTCGGCGATCTGGTTCACCAGCTCGCGAGTCGGCGCGAGGATCAGCGCCTTGCAGGTCTTGGGCGAGGGTTTGCCTGGCTGCGCCATCAGCTTGTCGATGAGCGGCAGGCCGAAGGCCAGCGTCTTGCCGGTGCCGGTCTGGGCGAGGCCCAGCACGTCATGGCCCGCAAGAACCAGCGGGATCGCTTTTTCCTGAATCGGGGTCGGCTGGGTGAATTTTGCGCGTGCGAGCGACTTGAGAATGGCCGGGGAGAGCCCCAGCGAAGAGAAATCGGACAATGCCTATCCTTTATGGCCG
Source organism: Thioclava sp. PTB-PU3-1 (assembly GCF_055666785.1). Classification (NCBI taxonomy): domain Bacteria; kingdom Pseudomonadati; phylum Pseudomonadota; class Alphaproteobacteria; order Rhodobacterales; family Paracoccaceae; genus Thioclava; species Thioclava sp. PTB-PU3-1. The sequence goes on from NZ_JBVNVL010000001.1 coordinate 660,761, forward strand.
AGGCTCCCAACGCGGGGATGCGCACGGCGATCAGCCCGGACGGGATTGTCCGGAGCGCAGGTTGACGCAGACCTCGGGACAGGCGGGCTAGTCCCGCGTGGTCCGGTCTTGCGTGTCAGAACCCTGCGTGAATGGGAACTCGGGAGGTATCGCCGATGCGCCTCTGTCGGGCGCGGCTTGCTCACGCGGCAGCGCGGCGATTGGGGGTAAATGCGCGTGATGGCGCGAAAAGTCAAGGGGGAGCGTGTTTTGAGGGCTTCCCTTGGAGTGATGCCCCGCCCGGGCGACCAGCCCGGGCCGCGCCCGACCTCCCCCCGGGAGGGCGCATCTACGCAAGCTGCGCGCGCTCGGCCTTCGAGAGAGGTGGCACGATAAAGTGCAAACCACCTAGCGAGCATGCGCCCACCCGAGGTCGGGCGCAGCCCTCAGCACGAGTGAGGCAACCTCAGCAGTTCGGCACGTTCACCGCCAGCCCGCCGAGGCTCGTCTCCTTGTAATGCTCGTGCATGTCGCGACCGGTCTGGCGCATCGTCTCGATCGCCGCGTCCAGCGGCACGAAATGCGTGCCGTCCCCGCGCAGCGCAAGCGAGGCCGCCGACACCGCCTTGATCGCACCCAGACCGTTGCGCTCGATGCAGGGCACCTGCACCAGCCCCTTCACCGGATCGCAGGTCATGCCGAGGTGATGCTCCAGCGCGATTTCGGCCGCGTTCTCGATCTGCTCAGGGCTCCCGCCCAGCACGGCAGCCAATCCCGCCGCCGCCATCGCCGCCGCCGATCCGACCTCGGCCTGACAGCCGCATTCCGCCCCCGAGATCGAAGCGTTGGTCTTGATCAGCCCGCCGACAGCCGCCGCGGTCAGCAGGAAATCGGGGATCTTCGCGGAGGACGCCGAGGGCACATGATCGAGCCAGTAACGGATCACCGAAGGCAGCACGCCCGCCGCCCCGTTCGTCGGTGCGGTGACGACTTGGCCACCGGCCGCGTTTTCCTCGTTCACCGCCATCGCATAGGCCGAGATCCAGTCATTGATCTGATGCGGCGGCGCGAGGTTCTGGCCCCAATCCGCCTTCAGGCTCTCATGGATCGCCTTGGCGCGGCGCTTCACCCGCAACCCGCCGGGCAATTCGCCCTCGCTGGTCAGCCCGCGCTCCATGCAATCGCGCATCGTGATCCAGATTTTCTCGAGACCTTCGTCGATTTCCTTCGGACCGCGGAAGCGCGCCTCGTTGCGCCGCTTCATCTGCGCGATGCTCTGCCCCGAGGCATGGGCCATCGCCAGCATTTCCTCGGCGGTCTTGAAGGGGAACGGCACCGGGCTCGGCGCGTCGCGGGCGGCGTCGTCGACGGCGGTCAGTTCCGCCTCGGTGCGCACGAAACCGCCACCGATCGAGTAATAGACCTCGTGCATCAACACGTCGCCCTGCGCGTCGCGCGCCTCGATCACCATGCCGTTCGCATGGCCGGGCAGAGACGTCTCGTAGTCGAAGATCAGATCGGCCTCGGGGTCGAAAGCCAAAGGCGGCAGGCCCTCAGGTTTCAACAGGTGGTCGCGCGCGTTGGCGGCCAGCAATTTCTCGGCCAGATCGTTATCGTAGCTCTCGGGCACCACGCCTGCGAGCCCGAGGATCGCCGCCCGATCCGTCGCATGGCCCTTGCCGGTGAAGGCGAGCGAGCCGTGCAGGCGCACCCGCACCCCATGCGCGGTGAAGGGCGAGGCCCGGAGCGCATCGAGAAACCGCGCGCCCGCGACCATCGGCCCCATCGTATGCGACGAGGACGGCCCGACGCCGATCTTGAAGATATCGAAGACGCTCAGAAACATGCGGCCTCCCTGCCCTGATTTTGGCCCAGACTGCCGTGTTCGCCCCCGGATCAACAGCCCCAAAACGACCCCGCCACGCGCAAAAGCAACATCGTTGACGCGATATTCAGGATTATCGCGCAGCCTGAGCGGCGAAAGGCTGTGGTGGGCACGATGCCGATTTTCGGTGCATGGCAATTTTCGGACCTGATCGTATCGGGCCCGGACCCGTTCGGGTCGAACGCGTTGGCGAATGCCGATGCGGTGGGTGTGACCAGCTTCACGATCGAGGCTGACGCTGCGGTGCAGATGATCGATCTGACCGATGACGACACCAATCTCGAGGATGCGGACGGCTCGCAGGAACTCACCGTCCCGATGACATTCGACGGCATCGCCTGGGGCGCAGGTGCGGCGGGCGATGTCGAAATCGAATACAGCTATGTCATCCGTCCGGCGGGCTCCTCCGATCCGGCCGACAATATCACGATCTTCGTGCTCGAATTCGAGGGCGACGTGCATGGCATCGCGTCATCTCACCGCCTTTTCGCGGGGCAAACCTATGAAATCGTCGCAATCGACAGCAACGATCCGGTCATTCCTTATAGCGATCTCGCGGTCTGTTTCGCGCGCGGCACCCGGATCGCGACGAAACTCGGCCCAGTCGCAGTTGAAGACCTGCGCCCCGGCATGAAGGTGCAGACCGCCGATAATGGCTATCGCGAATTGATCTGGACGGGACGCTGGCGGATGACGGGCCGCGACGGGAACGCGCCGATCCGCGTCGCGAAAGGCGCGCTTGGCAATGACCGCGCCTTCGAGGTTTCCGCGCAGCACCGGCTGCTGGTTCGCAGCCGCGCGGGAATCCTTGGCGGGCGGGAGCATCTGATCCCGGCCAAGGGGTTGCTCGATCTGCCGGGGATCGCCCGCGCGCCGCGTCCACGGATCGAATGGCTGCATCTGCTGTTCGAGGCGCATGAGATCGTTTTTGCGGACGGGGCGGCGGTAGAAAGCCTTCTGCCCGGCCCGATGGCGCTGCGCGGGGTCGACCCGCAAGCCGCCGCGCGGCTGCGCGGGTTGATGGCGGAGAACCCGCTCCTCACCCAGCCCGCGCGTCCAATCCTGCCCCCGGGGCAGGCGCGACGCCACGCCAAGCAGGCAGGCGGGATGCGACAATTCCTCCTGCGCTGAAGACAGGCCGACAAAGCCCTCGCCTGAGCGGTTGTGATTGCCTATAAGCGTCGGCAACTCAGACTGCCCATGAATGGAGTGCCAAATGGCTGCCGACCTCTCCCCGATCGACAAGGCGAAATTCGCCGCCGCCCGCCGTGCCGTTGACCTCGTTGAAGACGGGATGCGTGTGGGCCTCGGCACCGGCTCGACCGCCGCATGGATGGTGCGCTGCCTTGGCGAGCGTATCCGCGATGAAGGGCTGCAGCTGATCGGGGTGCCCACCTCGACACGCACCGCCGATCTCGCCCGTCAGGTCGGCATCAAGGTCGTGGCGCTCGACGAAGCGAAATGGCTCGATATCACGATCGACGGGGCAGACGAATTCGACCCCGACCTGAACTTGGTGAAGGGTGGCGGCGGCGCGCTGCTGCAGGAGAAGATCGTGGCCACCGCGTCCGATCAGATGGTCGTCATCACCGACGCCTCCAAGGAAGTGAACCATCTGGGCGCCTTCCCTCTTCCCGTCGAGGTCGTGCCCTTCGGCTGGCAGGTCACCCGCGCGCTGATCGAGGAACTGCTCGACTCGATGGATGTGATGGGTCGCCAGACCTCGCTGCGCCTGAACGGCCAGCAGCCCTTCGTGACCGATGAGGGCAATTACATCGTCGATCTGCATCTCAACCGCATCGGCAACCCGCGTCAGCTGGCACTGGTGCTGAACCAGATTCCCGGCGTGGTCGAGAATGGCCTGTTCATCGACATCTGCGACAAGGTCATCATCGGCGGGACCGACGGCAAGGTCGAAATCCGCGACATCAATGAGGGCACGGTGGCCAACGAGACCATCGAGTTCGCCGAGGACGAGAATATCTTCCGCGATATGGACTGATTTTCGCGCAGGGCGCGCGCCTCGGGGATGCAACGCTGTGACGCATCCCCGCCTTGCGCGCGTCTTTCCGTCCCCGCCTTGCTCCTGAGCGCATGGACCGCTAAGCCAAGACGCAAGGAATATCAGGAAGGAAGGCGCCCCCATGAGCTTCGACTACGACCTTTTCGTCATCGGCGGCGGTTCTGGCGGGGTGCGGGCGGCCCGGATTTCGGCCGGGCATGGCGCGCGCGTCGCACTGGCCGAGGAATACCGGATGGGCGGCACCTGCGTGATCCGCGGCTGCGTCCCGAAGAAACTGATGGTCTTCGCCTCCACCGCGCCGGCGGCCATCGAAGAGGCGCGCGCCTATGGCTGGAGCGCGGATGCAGGTCAGTTCGACTGGCCCGGCTTCCGTGGCAAGCTCGATGCTGAGCTTGACCGGCTCGAAGCGATCTATCGCAAGGGCCAGGAAAACGCGGGCGTGAAGGTCTTCGACCAGCGCGCCACCGTGTCTGGCCCGCATGAGGTCACGCTGGCCGATGGCACAAAGATCACCACCAAGCATATCCTCGTCGCGGTCGGCGGGCGGCCCTTCGTGCCCGAATTCCCGGGCTGCGAGCTGGTGATGACCTCGAACGACATCTTCAAGCTCGACACCCTGCCCAAGCGCATCCTGATCGTCGGCGGCGGCTATATCGCCTGCGAATTCGCCTGCATCCTCAACGGCTTGGGCGTGCAGGTCACGCAATACAACCGCTCGCCCCTGCTACGCGGCTTCGATGGCGAGGCGCGCGATCTGATCGTGGATCAGATGCAGGCGAGCGGCATCGACATTCACACTCATGTCGTGATCACCGAGATCGAGAAGACCGAGAACTGCCTGAAAGTCACCTGCGGCGACGGGCGCGAGGAAGAGTTCGACGCGGTGCTCTACGCGACGGGCCGCACGCCGAACACCGAAGGGCTCGGCCTCGAGACTGCGGGCGTGGAGCTGGGCGAGCGCGGCGAGGTCATGGTCGACGAATGGTCGCAGACCAACGTGCCCTCGATCTTCGCGGTGGGCGATGTCACCGACCGCATCAACCTGACCCCGGTCGCGATCCGCGAGGGCCACGCTTTCGCCGACACCGTCTTCGGCGCCAATGCCCGCGCCTCGGATCATGAGCTGGTGGCCTCGGCCGTCTTCACCCAGCCCGAATTCGGCACCGTCGGCATCACCGAGGAAGAGGCAGAGGAACGCGGCAATGCCGAGGTCTACGTCTCGAGCTTCCGGCCGATGCGTTCGAGCTTTGCGGGCTCCGACGCGCGGGTGCTGATGAAATTGATCGTTTGCCGCGAGACGCGCTGCGTGCTGGGCTGCCATATCGTGGCCCCCGAAGCAGGCGAATTGATCCAAATGGTCGGCATCGCCGTCAAAATGGGGGCAACCAAGGAACAGTTCGACGCGACTTGCGCGGTCCACCCGACCATGGGCGAAGAGCTCGTGACCATGCGGAACCCTGTAAGACATTATTGAAATCACGGAAAAGATACCCAACTGTCCGACAAGATAACGGAAAGGTGAGGAGCATATGAGCAACGGAGGCCCCTGGGGCGGCGGAGGCGGTGGCGGCGATGACCGCGACGACGACCGCGAAGACAAGCGTCCCGGTCAGCGACGTCCCGGTGAGGGCGGACAGATCCCGGAAATAGAGGAATTCATGCGCAAGGGCTCCGAGCAGCTCAAGGTGCTGATGGGCGGCAAGGGGGGCGGCAATCGTCCCAACCGTCCCAATGGCGGCGGAGGCGGCAAGAGCCCCTTCCCGGCCAAGACCGCGGTCGTCATCGGCCTCGTGGCCTTGGTTGCGATCTGGCTCGGCTCCTCGCTCTACAAGGTGAACCCGGAAGAACGCTCGGTGGAGCTGATGTTCGGGCGCTACTACGCGACCAAAGGCCCCGGCCTGAACCTCGCGCCGTGGCCCTTCATCACCTATTCCAAGGTTCCGGTGACGCGCGAACAAACCGTCGATATCGGCTCGGGCCGCGCAGGCACGAACGATACCGGCCTGATGCTGACGGGCGACCAGAATATCGTCGATCTCGAATTCCAGGTGGTCTGGAACATCAGCGATCCGGCGAAATACCTGTTCAACCTCGGCGATCCGCAGGACACGATCCGCGCGGTGTCGGAATCGGCGATGCGCGACATCATCGCACGTTCGAACCTCGCGCCGATCCTGTCGACCGCACGTGGCGAGATCGCGGGCGATCTGCGCTCGGCGGTGCAGAACACGCTCGACAGCTATGATGCAGGCATCAACATCGTTCGTGTGAACTTCAACCGCGCCGACCCGCCGCGCGAGGTGATCGACAGCTTCCGCGAAGTGCAGGCCGCCCAGCAGGAGCGGGACCGCCTCGAGAAGGAAGCCGACGCCTACGCCAACAAGGTCACTGCAGGCGCTCGCGGTGAGGCCGCTCAGGTCAAGGAAGAGGCCGAAGGCTACCGCGCGCAGATCGTGAACGCAGCCGAAGGTGACGCCGCGCGCTTCAACTCGATCCTCACGGAATACGAGAAAGCGCCCGAAGTGACCAAGCGCCGGATGTTCTACGAGACCATGGGCAAGCTGCTGCAGAACGTCGACAAGGTCGTCGTGGACACCAAGGACGGCGCTGGCGGCGTCGTGCCGTATCTGCCGCTGGATCAGCTGCGCAAGAACTCCGGCTCGGCGTCCAACACCACCAACTCGACCGCTAACACGGGAGGAAGCAACTGATGCGCGGACCTATCGCAATTGCCGTTCTCGTTGTTCTCATCTTCCTCGGGCTGAATTCGGTCTTCGTGGTGGACGAACGTGAAAAGGCCCTCGTGCTGCGCTTCGGTGAGGTGCAGCAGGTGAAGACCGAGCCCGGTCTCGGGTTCAAGATCCCGATCGTGGACACCATCGTGAAATACGATGACCGCATCCTGAGCCTGACCACGCAGCCGCTCGAAGTCACGCCCGAGGATGACCGCCGTCTCGTGGTCGACGCCTTCGCCCGCTGGCGCATCGTCGACGCGGTGAAATTCCGCGAAGCCGTTGGCGCGGGCGGTGAGACGACCGCAAAGAGCCGCATCGACGGCATCCTGAACAACGCGATCCGCGAAGTTCTGGGCTCGGTCCCCTCGACGGCTGTGCTGTCGGATGACCGGACGCCGCTGATGAACCGCATCCGCGATCTGGCACGGCGCGAGGCGCTGTCGCTGGGCGTGGACGTGATCGACGTGCGTCTGACGCGCACCGATCTGCCCGAGCAGAACCTCGCCTCGACCTATGGCCGGATGCGGGCAGAGCGTGAACGCGAGGCCGCCGACGAGCGCGCCCGCGGCGCAGAAGCTGCACAGCGCATCCGCGCAACCGCCGACCGTACCGCGGTCGAGGTCACGTCCGAGGCCAAGAAACAGGCCGAGATCGTGCGCGGTGAAGCCGATGCGCAGGCCAACAAGGTCTATGCGGATGCCTACGGCAAGGATCGCCAGTTCTTCGCCTTCGTGCGCGCGCTGCAATTCTACGCGCAATCGATGAAGACGCAGACCTCGTCGCTGGTGACGCAGCCTGACAGCCTCTACTTCGATTACGGGCGCTTCCTGCGCTCGATCGGGGAGAACCCGGGGCCCGAAACCGGTGCAGGCCGGGGCAGTGCATCGGCGAGCCAGGTCGGCCAGTGATGGCGATGCTTTTGACCGGTCTCGGACTGGTCCTTGTGATCGAGGGGCTGGCGCTTGCGCTGGCCCCTTCGCGTATCGAGGAGGCGCTGGACATGCTGCGCGCCATGTCGGCGGGCCAACGTCGCGCCCTTGGCCTTGCGGCTCTGGCGACGGGTGTGACGATCCTCTGGGCGCTGCGGCAGTTCGGATAATGGCCTTTCTCTCGTGCCTTGAGCGCAAGAGAGCGCCCTTGTCCGCCCCCTGCGACGCAATTTCCTGTCGTGAATTTTGGCGAATAACTTCCCTTCGCCCCTCCCTGCTCCTACATTTCAAATCAAAGAGAGCATCGCGCCGGTCCTCCGCACCGGCGAAGCAAGGGAGAGCCATATGACAATCCTCACCGGACCCGGATCCATGCTGCGCGCCGGATTGAGCGCCGCCACGCTTGCCGTGGCGCTCGCCTGCGCCCCTCTGGCCGGGCCCGCCTATGCCCGCGCCGCCCCGGAAAGCTTTGCCGAACTCGTCGATCAGGTGTCCAATTCGGTGGTGAACATCACCACCTCGACCACGGTGGCCGCGCCGACCGGCGACATGCCGAACTTCCCGCCCGGCTCGCCCTTCGAGGATCTGTTCCGCGATTTCGGCCTGCCGAACCCGAACGCCCCCAATGGTCCGAACGGGCGGGGTGCGCCGCGTCGCTCGAACGCGCTCGGCTCCGGCTTCGTGATCTCGGAAGACGGCTATATCGTCACCAATAACCACGTCATCGAAGATGCCGACGAGATCGAGATCGAATTCTTCTCGGGCAAGCGGCTCGACGCGAAACTGGTGGGCACCGATCCGAAAACCGATATCGCCCTTCTGAAGGTCGAGAGCGATTCCCCCCTGCCCTTCGTCGCCTTCGGCGACAGCGACGCCGTGCGCGTCGGCGACTGGGTGATGGCGATGGGCAACCCGCTGGGTCAGGGCTTCTCCGCCTCGGCCGGGATCATCTCGGCGCGCAACCGCGAGCTGTCCGGCAGCTATGACGACTACCTGCAGACCGACGCCGCGATCAACCGCGGCAACTCGGGCGGTCCGCTTTTCGACATGGAAGGCGAGGTCGTCGGCGTGAACACCGCGATCCTGTCGCCCAATGGCGGCTCGATCGGGATCGGCTTCTCGATGGCCTCGAACGTGGTCGCGAAAGTGGTCGAACAGCTCAAGGAATATGGCGAGACGCGGCGCGGCTGGCTGGGTGTAAAAATCCAGGACGTCACCGCGGACATGGCTGAAGCGATGGGGCTCGAGGCCCCCGAAGGCGCGCTTGTCTCCGAAGTGCCCGATGGCCCCGCCAAGGAAGCCGGGATCGAGGCGGGCGACGTGATCACCTCCTTCGATGGCGGCGAGGTCAAAAGCACCCGCGATCTGGTGCGTCGCGTGGCCGATGCGCCGGTGGGCGAGAAAGTCCGCGTGACCGTGATGCGCGATGGCGAGGCCAAGACGCTTCTGGTGACGCTGGGCCGCCGCGAAGCCGCTGAGGGCGAACAGCCCCCGAAAGCCGTGCAGGCCCCGCAGGAGGTCGAGAAGGACATGCTCGGCCTGACCGTGACGCCTCTGACGGATGATCTGCGCACCGAGATGGGCCTGACGAAAGAGGCCAACGGCCTCGTCATCAAGCAGATCGACGAGACGTCTTCGGCCTATGAGAAGGGTCTCCGCGTCGGCGATCTGATCACAGAGGTCGGGCAGAAGCCGGTCTCCGCGGTCGATGACTTCGAAGAGCGCGTGCAGGCGGCGAAGGATGCGGGGCGCAAGTCGATCCTGCTGTTGATCCGCCGCGCTGGCGAGCCGCGTTTCGTGGCCCTCCCCGTGGAGTGATCCGCACGTTTCAAAACGATAGAAAAGGCGCCCCGCGGGGCGCCTTTTTCAGTAAATGGTGCGCGTGAGAACGTTGAAGGCTCGAAGCGCAATGGCCGCTTCCAGCCTACTGCGGACATTGCTTCCTGTTGCGAAGGTTGGAGCGACATCAATCTTCGCCTAACTTGGCTGAGTGGGCCGGAATACCGCGAGGACATCAGTGCTTCAGTCCTACGACATCGCTTCTCTGCTGCGCGAAAACCGGCAGCGATGGGAGATTCTTGAGTTGGTTGAATCACTCAATCTGCGTCAGGGAAGCATCGGTGCGGGCTTTGTCCGAAACTTCGTGTGGGACGCCCTTCACGGTCGGGCTTCGGATTGCAGAGATGAGGACATAGACGTTCTCTACTTCGACGATAAGAACCTCGATCCAGCGTCGGACGAAGCTTTTGAGAATTGGCTTCGGCAAGCAGCGCCGGAGTACCAATGGTCCGTGAAAAACCAGGCGAGAATGCACCTGCGAAACGGAGATTCACCATATTGTTCAGTGGCAGATGCAATGCGCTACTGGCCAGAAACGGCCACGGCAGTCGCGGCCCAAAGGTCGGGCTCAGATTGCCGGATCCTTGCACCCTTCACGCTCAACGACCTCTGTTCGATGATTTTGCGCCCAGCATCGAGCTTGCCACATAAGCGCGAAGCCTTCCGGACCAGAGTACAGAGCAAAGGCTGGCTGGAACGATGGCCACTGGTGCGGGTAGTAGAGATGTCCGCCTAGCCGACATCCGCCGCAGACAGCTCCCGAAGTTCTTGTCGGGAGCTGCTGATCGACATGCGTTGCGCCTACAAGGCGTCCGGCCCCACGCTGCACCATTTACTGCATGGGGCTGACCCGCGGGGCGCCTTTTTCATTGTCCCGTTTCGCGCGCCAGCACCCGGCGCGAGGCGATCGTCAGGCTCCCGGCGGCGATCACGCACCAGACCGCCATGCCCAGCATCTGGGTCGGCAGCTCCACCCCCATATCGATCAGCACGCCCGTGATCCCCGGCCCCACGGCGGTCGAGAGCACCATCGAGGCCACGATGATCGCGCGGATGCCGCCGAGGTTTTTCACCCCGTAGACCTCGGGCCAGAGCGCGCCCATCAGCGTGCCGGAAAACCCGTTCGACATGCCAAGCAGCGCCATGAAGGCATAGACGCCCCAGACCGGCGTGACCAAGGCGACCGTCAGCGAGGCAAGCGTCAGCGGTGCCAGCACGAAGGGCAGCAGGCGCAGCGCCCCGAACCGGTCGATCAGCCCGCCGCAGACGAAGCCGAAGCCCACGGTCGCGAGGGACATCACCGGGAAGGCCGCCGCGAAGGCAAGCGGGGAGTAGCCGCGCAGCTCGGTCAGGTAGCCTTGGTGGAAGAAGATCACCGTGCCGATGAAGGGCGGCGCGAGCAGTCCCGCCAGCAGCATGTAGAGGACCGGATCGCGGATCACCTCAGCACGGGTCCAGTCGCGCGCGGTGCCCGAGGCGCTCGATTGCACCTCGGTCGCGTTCGGCACCCGCTCGACCTGCATGAGCCGCATCAGGAGCGGCCAGGCGATCAAGACCAGCACCGCGGCTGAGAGCCACCACGCGAGATGCCAATTGCCGCTCGCCTGCGCGATCAGCACCACCAGAACCGGCAGCACCGCAGAGCCGAAAGGCTGGCCCGGCACGATAAGCGACATCGCTTTGCCGCGGCTCGCGACGAACCAGCGGCCGATCTCGGTGAAGGCAATCTCGGTCATCATGCCCTGCCCGAAGAGCCGAAGCATGTAGATCGCCAGCGTCAGGAAGATCAGGTTCGGCGCAAGCGTGATCCCGATACAGGCCAGCGCGAGCAGCGGAATGGTGAAGCGCACCACCTTCCAGCCGGGCATCAGGTCGAGCGTGCGCCCCAGAAACGGCAGCGTCGAGGCCGAGGCCAGCGTCGCCACCATGTAGAGCGCGCCGAAGGTGCCGCCCGACAGGCCGAAAGTCGCGCGAATGTCATTGCCCGACAGGCCGATGAAGAAGGTCTGTCCGAAGGAGGAGAACAGCGTCAGCAGGAACCCCGCGCCGAGCCAGCGGGCATTGTCGCGCATGAAGCGCAGATTGCTGCCGAAAAGCTTTTGCATGTTGCCCCCTGATCCCTTGGCCTCCGGTTAGAGACCGTTCCTCCCAAAGGCACAACCCCGCCGCCTGCGCAAAGGGCTGTGCAGCGATGCGATGGCGGGCGCGGATGGCCTCAGTTCGACCAGATATAGAGGCCCAGTTCCTGCGCGGCGCGCACCGAAAGCGTCGGGCTGTCGAGGCCACGCGGCGCCTGATAGGCTGCGATCGCGCGCCCCGTCGCCGGGTCCAGCTTGCCGTCGGCGGGGCCGGAATACAGCCCACGCAGCGCCAGCGCACGCTGGGTCATCGCAACGAAAGCGGGCGTCAGATCCTCCGAGCAGACGGATTCGAAATAGCGCGGCTTGCCGCTATCGACGAGCTTCTGGCCGCTCAATTCGCGATAGATCGCGGGCTGCGTGACCTTGCCGGTCTTCGGGTCGCGCTGTTCGGGGAGGACCTGCACCTGCCCGGTCACGGTCTCGACCTTGGCCGGGCCCTTGAGTTGGGTGAAACAACCCTGCGCGTCGTCGGCGGGCGGGCGGCTTTGAAGCACATGGGCGAGCGTCTTGGCGGGCGGGTCCTTCGGTGTGGCCTCCGAACCCTGCGCTGTGGGCTGACAGCCCGCCAGCCCCATCGTCACACCCAGCGCCACCAGCACCGCCCGCGCCGTGCCGAAGTTTTCAGCGATCTGCCGCATTCTTGTCTCCGCCTGCCTTGGGCCGGCAGACTAGCCGATATCTACGCTGCGGCAATCCCTTGCCCGTGACAGCCCGCCTCTGGCCAAATCACCGAAAGCAGCTTAGATCACTTGCGACCGGCCCCGCCGGCAAGCGCGTTTTGATTACGAACAAGAGGCCCCGAGCTATGGCGAAAATCACCTATGTCGAATTCAACGGCACCCGTCACGAGATCGACGTGAAGCCCGGCATGACCGTGATGGAAGGCGCACGCGACAATGGCGTGCCCGGCATCGACGCCGATTGCGGCGGCGCCTGCGCCTGTTCGACCTGCCATGTCTACGTCGACAAGGACTGGATCGAGAAACTGCCTCCGCGCGATCCGATGGAAGAGGACATGCTCGACTTCGCGTACGAGCCCGATCCCGTCACCTCGCGCCTGACCTGCCAGATCAAGGTCACGGACGAGCTCGACGGCCTGATCGTCAATCTTCCCGAAAAGCAGATCTGATGCGCCGCGCGGTGGCCCTCGCCTTCGCGCTGGTCACCGCTGCCGCCCTGCCCGCGCGGGCCGAAATGTCGGTCGCTGCGCGGTTCACCGAGCCTACGGATCGCTACGGTCACGGCGCGCTCGGCCCCGATCAGGAATTCGCAAATCTCCAGATCGAGGTGTCCCGCAAGGCGGGCAGTCCCAAAGGGCTGTTCTCGGGGCACAGCACGCTGACCTATGACCTGCGCCTCGATCCCGACATGGTCTACGAGGACACGAGCCCGCGCCTGAGCGATCTCGACGGCGACGGCATCGCCGAGGTGATCGTGGTGCAATCGCACCTGAAGTTCGGCTCTCGGCTTCTGGTGCTCACGGTGCATTCGGGCAAGCCGGAATTCCTCGCCGCGACCGATTTCGTGGGTGAGCCGAACCATTGGCTCGCGCCCATCGGCGTCGCGGATTTCAATAGCAACGGGCATCGCGACATCGCGCTGATCGACGCGCCGCATCGGTTGGGCGTGCTGCGCCTCTTCGAGTATCGCGACGGCGCTTTGCACCCGACCTTCGCGGGCGGGCAGTTCACCAATCACCGTTTCGGCTCTGACACGATCCTGGGCGGGGTGCGCGATTGCGGCTCTGGTCCCGAGATGATCGTCGCCAGCTTCGACTGGTCGGAACTGCTTGCGCTCTCCGTCACGTCCGCGAACGCAGTGAACTGGACGCGCCTTGGCCGCCACACCTCGCCGGCGGGGTTCGCGAAAGCGCTGAACTGCAACGGCTGAGCCCTGCCGCACCGGCCTCGCGGAACCGCCCTGCCCCCGCCCATGTTAACCCTGCATCACGACACCGGCGCGCGGTCGTTCCTCCCCGTCGCGCGCCCCGATGCAGGATTCCAGCCATGGCCGAAGCCCAAGCCTCCGAAGAAAAGCCGATTGCCGTCTATGGCGCGCTCGCCGCGAACCTTCTGATCGCCATCGCGAAATTCGTGGCGGCGGCCTTCACGGGCAGCTCGTCCATGCTGGCGGAGGCGTTCCACTCGGTGGTCGATACCGGCAATGAGGGGCTGCTGTTGCTGGGCCACAAGCGCAGCAAGAAGGAACCGGACGAGAAACACCCGTTCGGCTATGGCAAGGAGCTGTATTTCTGGTCGCTCGTCGTCGCGATGCTGCTGTTTGCGATCGGCGGCGGGCTCTCGATCTATGAGGGCATCGTCCATATCCAGAACCCCGAACCGATCGAAAAGCCGATCTGGAACTACGGCGTGCTGCTCGTGGCCTTCCTCGCTGAAGGCACGTCCTGGGTCATCGCGATCCGTCAGCTTCTGAAGCAGCGCAAACCGGGCGAAGGCTATTTCAAGGCCTTCCGCCGCTCAAAGGACCCGTCGATCTTCGTCGTCGTCGCCGAAGACAGCGCGGCCCTTCTTGGCATCCTCGCGGCCGCGCTTGGCGTCTATCTCTCGGTGACCTTCGAAAACCCGTTCTTCGACGGCGCAGCCTCTATCGTCATCGGGCTCATCCTGATCGTCGTGGCGATCATCCTCGTCTACGAGACCCGCGCGCTGATCATGGGCGAGGCCGCTGACCGCGACGTGCGCAAGTCGATCCGCGAGATCGCGACCGGGTTCGACGAGGTGGCGGAGGTCAAACGGCTTCTCACGATGCATTTCGCGCCCGATCAGGTGCTGGTGAATATCGAGCTGAAGATGAGGAACGGCCTCTCGCCCGAGGCGATCTTCCACGCGGTGGAGGCGGTGCAGAAGAAAATCCACGAGGCCCACCCGGAGGTTTCGAGCGTTTTCCTCGAAATCGAATCTCTGCGCGGCACGCAGCCCGAAAACGCGGCGGCCTGAGGCCGCGCGCGTCGCCCCTGACGCGATGCCGCTTTTCACCGCAACGCCGTCGCTTTCTCCCGCGCCCTTCCCCGGACTCGGGGTGATTGTGTCCCCACCCCCGGCGCGCTAGGAAACCGGGCGAAAGATTAAAAGGGATGCGACATGACCCAGACTGCCGACGCTTACGTTCTCACCGTTGCCTGCCCCTCGACGCGGGGGATCGTCGCGGGGATCGCGAACGTGTTGGCCGATCAGGGCTGCAACATCACCGACTCGCATCAGTATGACGACCCGAAGACGGGCCAGTTCTTCATGCGCGTCAGCTTCGTCTCCGAGAAAGGCAAGGATGCCGAGGCGATCCGCGCCGCCTTCGAGCCGGTCGCCAAGGATTTCGAGATGGACTGGGCGGTCCGCGACTCCCGCGAGAAGATGAAGGTTCTGGTGATGGTGTCGAACTTCGGCCACTGCCTGAACGACCTTCTCTACCGCTGGCGCATCGGTGCGCTGCCGATCGAGATCGTGGGCGTGGTGTCGAACCACATGACCTATCAGAAGGTCGTCGTGAACCATGACCTGCCCTTCCACCACATCAAGGTGACGAAAGAGAACAAGCCCGAGGCAGAGAAGCGTCTTCTGGACGTGGTCGATGAATCGGGCGCGGAACTGATCGTGCTGGCGCGCTACATGCAAATCCTGTCGGACGCGCTGTGCCAGAAGATGTCGGGCCGGATCATCAACATCCACCACTCCTTCCTGCCGAGCTTCAAGGGTGCGAACCCCTACAAGCAGGCCTATGAGCGTGGTGTGAAGCTGATCGGGGCGACCTCGCATTACGTGACCGCCGATCTCGACGAAGGCCCGATCATCGAGCAGGACACCGTGCGCGTCACCCATGCGCAAAGCCCGTCGGATTACGTCTCGCTGGGCCGCGATGTCGAGGCGCAGGTGCTGTCGCGCGCAATCCACGCCCATGTGCAGCACCGGGTCTTCCTGAACGACAGCAAGACGGTGGTCTTCCCGGCTTCGCCCGGTGCCTACGCCTCCGAGCGGATGGGCTGATCAAAGATGTAGGATGCCCGCCTCGGTCACGATCGTGTCGAGAGGCTGATCGGTCGGCTCGGTGGGCACTTCCGGCACTTCCTGCGCCGCGAAAGCAAAGCCGATCGCCGTGACGGGGCCGCGTGCGCGCAGCCCCTCCAGCGTGCGGTCGTAAAAGCCGCCACCATAGCCCAGCCGATAGCCCTGCGCGTCGAAAGCCAGCAGCGGCACAATCAGCACCTCGGGCGTGACCTCCTCGCCCTCCGCCGGGATATGCGCCCCGAAAGCGCCCGCGACCATCTCGGTCTCGGGCGTCCAGCGGTGAAAGACCAGAGGCTGCGCCTCCGCGACCACCACCGGCAGACAGAGCGGCCCGCCATGCGCGACCATCGCCGGGCGCGGATCGGGCTCGGTCCGGATCGGCCAATAGCCCGCCAGCACCTTGCCCGCGAAGGGCTCCAGCGCCGCCGTCAGCGCCCGCGTCGCAGATCCGTCATCGGCCGCATGGGCCGCCTTACGCGCAGCGAAAGCGTCCTTGCGCGCGAGATCCTTGCTCATAGCAGCACGACGGAGGCGAGCCCGAGGAAGGCGAAGAAGCCCACCACATCGGTCATCGTCGTCACGAACGTGCCCGAGGCCAGCGCTGGGTCCGCGCCGAGCTTCTCCAGCGCCAGCGGGATCAGGATGCCCGACAAGGCAGCCACCACGAGGTTGATCACCATCGCCAGCCCGATCACGATGCCAAGCTGTGCGCCCGAGAACCAGAAGGCGGCCACCGCGCCCATCACGACTGCGAAGGCGAGACCGTTCAGCAGCCCCACGATGGCTTCCCGTCGCACGACCCGCCAGACGTTGCTGTCCGTCAGATCGCGGGTCGCCAGCGCACGCACCGCAACTGTCAGCGTCTGCGTGCCCGCATTGCCGCCCATCGAGGCCACGATGGGCATCAGCACGGCGAGCGCCACGAGCTGCTGGATCGTTCCCTCGAAGATCGAGATAACCGCCGAGGCGAGGATCGCCGTCAGCAGGTTCACGAAGAGCCACGGCAGGCGCTGACGCACGGTTTCCAGAACGGTATCCGAGATCGCGGATTCGTCACCCACACCGGCGAGGCGAAGGATGTCTTCCTCGTGTTCCTCGTCGAGGACCGACATCGCGTCGTCGATGGTGATGACGCCGACCAAGCGGTCGTCTTCATCCACGACCGGGGCCGAGATCAGGTGATACTGGTTGAACGCATAGGCCACGTCGCCCTCGTCCTGATAGGCCGAGATCTTGCGGAACTCTTCCTCACAAATCTCGATCAGCTTCGAGGCGCGCGGGGCGGACAGGATGCGTCCCAGAGTGACATTGCCGACCGGGTGATGGCCCGGATCGACGAGAGTCACGTGATAGAACTGGTCGGGCAGCCATTTGGCTTTCCGCAGAAAGTCGATCGTCTCGCCCACCGTCCAATGCTCGGGCGCGGTCACGACCTCGCGCTGCATCAAACGACCGGCGGAATATTCGGGATAGCCCAGCGATTTCTCGACCGCGGCCCGATCGGTCTCGTCGAGCGCGCCGAGGATCGCTTCCTGCTGCGGCTCCTCGAGGTCTTCGATCAGGTCGACGACGTCATCGGAATCGAGCTCGCGGACCGCATCGGCCAGAACTTCCGGCGGCAGGCTCGCGAGAACCTCCTCGCGGATACCCTCATCGATCTCGGTCAGGATCTCGCCGTCGATCTGGCGGCCCCAGAGGCGCAGAATCTCGCGCCGCTCATGGCCGGAGACCTGTTCGATAAGGTCGGCGATATCGGCGGCGTGCAAGGGCTCGAGCAGCTCGCTCAGGCGATCTGCATCTTCCTGCTCGACGGCATCGAGAATTTCCTCGACCAGCTCTCCGCTCAGCCGATAATCCTCTTCCTCGCGCTCTGTCTCTTCGGCAAGTGCTTCGGCCATGTCGCCCCCATTCCGATCGCGCGTGAAACATAGCTGTTTTCTCGCAGATGGACAGGGGGGCGAGGGCGAAAAAGAAGCGCCGCGACGGCAGAGATTTACCTTCGCCGCGCCCCGCCCTAGCATGGCGCGTCGGACAGGAGAGAATGATGGCTGAGCTGCACCTTGGGCAGGTTCTGGAATACCGCGGCGACGCGCTTGTCGAAGGGCCGGAGGCGGTCACGCACCGGCGCCGCGGCGGTATGCTGATCGACGGCGGTATGATCGCCGCCGTGGGCGAGGCCGACGATCTGCGCGAGGCCCATCCGCAGGCCGAGATCGTCGATCATGGCGACCACCTCCTGTCGCCCGGGTTCGTCGATGCGCATGTGCATTACCCGCAGACCGCGATCGTCGCGAGCTGGGGCAAGCGGCTGATCGACTGGCTCAACACCTATACTTTCCCCGAAGAGATTTCCTTCGCCGATCCCGCCCATGCGGAAGAGATCGCGACCCGCTATCTCGATCTGGCGCTGATGAACGGCACGACGTCGATGTGCAGCTATTGCACGATCCATCCCGCCAGCGTCGAAGCCTTCTTCACCGCCGCCAAGGCCCGCGGGATGCGCGCCGCGGCGGGCAAGACCTGCATGGATCGCCACGCCCCCGAGGCTTTGCGCGACACCCCGCAATCGGCCTATGACGACAGCCGCATCCTCTTGCAGAAGTGGCACGGGACTGGCCGGCTGAGCTATGTCATCACGCCGCGCTTCTCGCCCACCTCGTCGGCGGATCAGCTTTGCGCTCTGGGCGCGCTCTGGGCGGAGCATCCCGATTGCCTGATGCAGACCCATCTGAGCGAGCAGGTGGACGAGATCGCATGGGTGCGCGAGCTATATCCCACCGCACGCGACTATCTCGACACTTACGAGACTTATGGCCTGCTGGGCGAGAACGCGCTTTACGGCCACGCGATCCATCTGGAGCCGCGCGAGGCAGACCGGATCAAGGAGGTCGGCGCGGCGCTGATTCATTGCCCGACCTCGAACACGTTCATCGGGTCGGGGCTCTTCGACTGGCCGACGCGTCTGGCCGAGGGGCAGCAAATCGGTCTGGCCACCGATACCGGCGGCGGGTCGAGCTTTTCGATGCTGCGCACGATGGCCGCCGCCTATGAGATCGGGCAGCTCACGCATAAGCCGCTGCACCCCGCGCAGCTTTGGTGGCTGGCCACGCAAGGCTCGGCCAAGTCGATGCGGATGGGTGACAAGATCGGCGCGCTGGCCCCGGGGATGGAGGCGGATTTCATCGCGGTCGACCTCGCCTCGACGCTTGCCATTACGCAGCGTGCCGACCGTGCGGAGGATATCTGGGAGGCGATCTTCCCGACGATCATGATGGGCGACGACCGCGCGATCGCGGGCACCTGGGTCGCGGGCAAGCGGCTGCATTGAGCGATCCGGCCTTCGAGAGGATTTACGCCCGCGCGCCTTTCACCATTGATTTTCTCGACGGCGGCGGCGGCGATCTGGTGATCTCCTTCGCCTCGATCGGCCATGACCCAAGCCGCCCGCCCGCACCGGAATTCGTCGCCACCGCCACGGGGCGTGGCACGCCCGGTTTCCCGCGCCGGGCGCTGTTCATCAGCGACGAAAGCCGCAGCTGGGCGAATGACCCGGGCTTCGCCCCTGCCCTGCGCGCCGCCTTGGCAGAGGTGACGCGCCGCCGCCCCGTCACCCGCATCGCCGCCATTGGACTTTCGATGGGCGCGGTCTCGGCGCTGGTCGCGGCTGAGGTGATCCCGGTCGATGTGGTGCTCGCGCTGTCGCCGCAGGCTTCAGTCAAACCCGGCGTCGTGCCGGGCGAGACGCGCTGGAGCGAGTGGACCTCTCGGATCGACCATTTCGCCCGCGAGACCACGCCGCTCCCGCCCGCGCCTTGCTGGGCGATCCTGTTCCACGGCGCGCATGACGATCTGGACCAGGCGATGCCCTTCCCGCCCGCGCCAAATGTCGACCACCTGATCTTCCCCGATCTCGGCCATTCCGACCTCGGGCCGCATCTGAAGGCGCGCGGTGGGCTATCGGGGCTGATGGAGGCCGCCCTTGCAGGCGACCGACGCCGCCTGCTGCGGATCGCCAGCGCCGCCGGTGCCGTGCGGCGCGAGAAATTCAGCCCATAAGCCGTGCCGCGAGACGGTTTTGCGTCTCGATCACCCGCGGCAGGTCGATCGTCACCACCTGCCCATCGCGCACCACCTGACGACCCTCGACGAAGAGATGCTTCACCTTGGGCGGCCCGCACAGCACCAGCGCCGCGACCGGATCCCATGCGCCTGCCGCCTCCAGCCCCGAGACATCCCAGATCGCCACATCCGCGCGTTTTCCCGGTGCGAGCACCCCGCAATCGGGACGGCCCAGAACCTGCGCCCCGCCCAAAGTCGCGATCTCCAGCGCCTCGCGCGCGGCCATCGCGTCGGCACCGTTTTGCACCCGCTGCAGCAGCATCGCCATGCGCGCCTCGCCGATGAGGCTCCCTGCATCGTTCGAGGCCGAGCCATCGACGCCAAGCGCGACCTTCACCCCCGCATCGCGCATCTGCCGCATCGGCGCGATGCCCGAGCCCAGACGGCAATTCGAGCACGGACAATGCGCAACCCCCGTCTTCGTGCGCGCGAACAGGTCGATCTCGCCCGCATCCAGCTTCACGCAATGCGCGTGCCAGACATCCTCGCCGGTCCAGCCCAGATCTTCCGCATACTGCCCCGGCCGACAGCCGAACTGCTCCAAGCTGTAGGAAATATCCTCGTCATTCTCCGCCAGATGGGTGTGCAGCATCACGCCCTTGTCGCGCGCCAGCAGCGCGGCGTCGCGCATCAGTTCGCGCGACACTGAAAACGGCGAGCACGGCGCGATCCCCACCCGGCACATCGAGCCCTCGCCCGCATCGTGGAACACGTCGACGACCCGGATGCAGTCGTTCAGGATCGCGGCCTCGCGCTCCACCAGACTATCGGGCGGCAGCCCCCCATCGCTCTCACCGATGCTCATCGCGCCGCGCGTGGGATGGAAGCGCAGGCCCAGCTCGGCGGCGGCGTGGATCGTGTCCTCCAGCCGCGCGCCATTCGGATACATATACAGATGATCGGAACTGGTGGTGCAGCCGGTCAGCGCCAGCTCCGCGAGCCCCACCTGCGCCGAGACGCGGATTTCCTCGGGCCCCATCTTCGCCCAGATCGGATAGAGCGTCTGCAGCCAGCCAAATAGCAGCGCATCTTGGCCCCCCGGCACCGCGCGCGTCAGCGTCTGGTAAAGATGGTGATGGGTATTCACGAGCCCCGGCGTGACGACACAGCCCTTGGCCTCGACCACCTCGCCCGTGCTTTCCAGCCCCGGCCCGACGGCGGCGATCTGCCCGTCGCGCAGCAGCAGATCCGCGCCCTTCAGCTCGCGCCGGGTGCCGTCCATCGTGACGATCACCTCGGCGCCCCGGATCAAGATCTCGCCCATCGCGCGCTCCCACTGGCTGGTTTCGCCAGAGCCTAGACCGCGCGGATGGGCGAAGACCAGAGGCGCTCAGCGCCCCATCGCGTAGAACTCGGGGTTCGGCGGGATCGCGGCCATGTTCACCAAGCGGTTCGACAGGCCGAAAAACGCGGTGATCGCGCCGATATCCCAGATATCGTCATCGGTGAAGCCATGGGCGCGCAGCGCTTCGTAGTCGGCCTCCTCGACCTCCTGCGCGCGCAGGCTCACCTTCATCGCGAAGTCGAGCATCGCGCGCTGGCGCGGCGTGATCTCGGACTTGCGGTAATTCACCGCGACCTGATCGGCGATCAGCGGGTTCTTGGCGCGGATGCGCAGAATCGCCCCATGGGCGATCACGCAATACTGGCACTCATTGGCCGCCGAGGTCGCTACCACGATCATCTCGCGCTCGGCAATGGTCAGGTTGCCGGGCTTCTCCATCAGCGCGTCATGATAGGCGAAGAAGGCGCGGCACTCGTCGGGGCGGTGCGCCAGCGCGAGGAAGATGTTCGGGATGAACCCGGCCTTCTCGTGAACCGCCTCGATCCGCGTGCGGATATCCTCGGGCATGTCGGCGAGTTTCGGCACAGGATGCCGGCTGATCTTGTCTTGCATGTGGGGTCTCCTCTCTTCCGCCGCCACTATGCACAGCTGCGACGGGGCCGAGGAAATGACGTTGCGGCAATCGCGCTCAGAGGTCGAGCGTGATCCAGACCGGCACGTGATCCGAGGGTTTGTCGCGACCACGGATTTCCTTGTCGATCCCGACATCGCGCAGCAGATCCGCCGCCTGCGGCGACAGCAGCAGATGGTCGATCCGGATGCCGTTATTCTTCTGCCAGGCGCCCGCCTGATAGTCCCAGAACGAGTAATGCCCCGGCCCTTGCACGCGGGCGCGGAACGCCTCGGTGAAGCCGAGATTGAGGATACGGCGGAAGGCTTCGCGGCTTTGCGGCAACGCCAGCGCATCACCGCGCCACGCCTCGGGTTTCGCGGCATCCTCGTCCTGGGGAATGATGTTGTAATCGCCCGCCATCACGAAGGGCTCTTCCAGCGCGAGCAGTTCTTCCGCCCGCGCCTTCATCCGCGCCATCCATGACAGCTTGTAGGCGTATTTGCCGCCCTCGACGGGCTGGCCTGCGTCGTCCATCTCCACCGGGTTGCCATTGGGCAGATAGAGGCCACAGAGCCGCACCGCGCCCTTGTCGCCGACCACCGTGGCCTCGATCCAGCGCGCCTGTTCGTCGCTCTCATCGCCGGGCAGGCCGCGCGTTACATCCTCCAGAGGCAGCTTCGAGAGGATCGCGACGCCGTTGAAGCTTTTCTGACCGTGCGTCTCGACGGAATAGCCCAACTCCTCGAATATCTCGCGCGGGAAACCCTCGTCGACCGACTTGATCTCCTGCAGCAAAGCCACGTCGGGCTCGGCTTCCTTCAGCCAATCGACCAGCGCCTGATGGCGCGCCTTGATGCCGTTGATATTGAAGGTGGCGATTTTCATGAGCGGCTCCGGGTTTGGCAGTCGCGAAAGGTGTAACGGATCGCGGCGGGCGCGGACAGGGCGGAGTTAGCCCTCTTCGCTTTCCTCCGTATCGATCCCGTGACGCTCGAACAGCTTCGCCTGCGACATGATGAAGGCGATCATGATGATCGGCAGACCGAAAGTCTTGAAATCGACCCAATGCGCGTCCGACATCGTGCGCCAGACGATCTCATTGGCGACGGCAAGGCCCAGAAACAGCCAGACGAAGCGCTTGGTCAGGATCATCCAGCCCTCATGCGCCATCGGCATCGCCTCGTTCATCACCAGTTGCAGCCACGCCTTACCGCGCAGCAATCCGGCCCCGAGAATGCCCGCGAACAGCAGGTAGATGATCGTGGGCTTCATCTTGAAGAAGGTCGGATCGTTCAGCCAGACCGACAGCCCGCCGAAGATCGCCACCAGCACGAGCGTCGCGATCTGCATCGCCGAGAGCTTGCCGGTCAACAGCCACAGAATCAGCGTCGTCGCCGCGATCAGCGGGATGAAAAGCGCGGTGGCCACGACGAAGCCCGAATAATCGGTGCCGAGAATCGTGTAGGTGCCGTCCTTCAGCCGGTTGAAGGCGACGAAGAACACGATGAGCGGCCCCCAGTCGAGCGCCGCTTTCACCCAGGGGGAAATCTTTTTCTCTGCCATCTGCCTTTACCTGCCTGCTATCTCAACGATCACGGCCCCTGCCGCGATCAGCGCCATCAGGGCCGTGCGCCGCGGCCCCACTTTCTCGCCCAGCACGAGCCAGCCGATGAGCGCTGCGAAGACCGTGGACGTCTCGCGCAGCACCGCCGCCTCGCCCACCTTGTCGAGCCGTGTCGCCAACATGATCGAGCCAAAGGAGAAATAAGCAACAATCGCGCCGATAACACCCCTCTTGATGAGCGGCACCATTTCCGAACTCGGCAGTTTCGTCCAGCGCCGCGCGGTGAAGATCGGCATGAACCAGCCGTCGATGAAGAAGAACCACGCAAGGAAGGTGAACGGATCGGCGGTCGCGCGGATGCCATAGGCGTCATAGGTCGTGTAGAGCGCGACGAAGGCGCCGGTCGCAACGGCCAGCATCAGGGCGGGCACCATCGTCTCGCGATCGACCGTCACGTTGCGCAGGTTGTAGAGCGCAAGCCCGTAGATGCCCGCCAGAAGCGTGCCGACCCCGGCCCATTGGCCGATCGTGAAATGCTCGCCGAAGATGAACCCCGCCCCGATGACCGCGAAAAGCGGTCCAGTGCCGCGCACGACCGGATAGACCACCGTATAGGCCCCGCGCTGGTAGCAGGCCGCCTGCAGCAGCTTGTAGGCGACATGGATGAAGAACACGCCCACGAAGATCGGCCACATGAAGGGCTCGGGCCACGGCACCACGAAAAGCGCGAAGGGGGCTGCGATGATCCCGTAGCTCGCATCGATCGCGGCGCGGCTGAGCCAAGGATCGTGCCGCCCCTTCTGCAACGCCCCGAACAGCGCGTGAAGAAAGGCCGCGAGCAGAGCTAGGCTCAGCGCGAGGTGCTTGCCGGTCTCGGTGCCCGAGACGGAGATGATCCAGTCGCTCAAGGGGAAGTCCTTCGTGATGTCGGCGGCAAGGGGGCGCTGCCCCCTCTGGCCTCAGGGGCCATTCACCCCCGGGATATTTCGACCAAGGGGAAGAGGAAAGGCGCATCCCTCTCTTCGCTCTTGCACAAATATCCAGGGGGGGGCGCGCAAGCGCTGGGGGCGGCGCCCCCCTTCGCCAGCTCAGTCTTCGAGACCGACGAGGGCCTGCGCGAATTCTTCCGGATCGAACGGCGCCAGATCGTCGAGTTGCTCGCCCACCCCGATCGCGTGGATCGGCAGGCCGAACTTGTCGGCCAGCGCCACCAGAACGCCGCCCTTCGCGGTGCCGTCGAGCTTGGTCATCACCAGCCCCGACACGTTCGAGATCTTGCGGAAGACATCGACCTGCTGCAGCGCGTTCTGGCCCGTCGTCGCATCGAGCACGAGAAGCGTATTATGCGGCGCGGTCTCGTCGACCTTGCGGATCACGCGGACGATCTTGGCGAGTTCTTCCATTAGGTCGGCGCGGTTCTGCAGCCGGCCTGCCGTGTCAATCATCAGAAGGTCCGCGCCCTCGGCCTCGGCCTTCTTCATCGCATCATAGGCGAGCGAGGCCGGGTCCGAGCCTTCGGGCGCGGTCAGGACCGGCACGCCGGCGCGATCGCCCCAGACCTGAAGCTGCTCGACCGCAGCCGCGCGGAACGTGTCGCCCGCCGCGATCACGACCTGCTTGCCGGCGGCGCGGAATTGCGAGGCGAGCTTGCCGATCGTCGTGGTCTTGCCCGAGCCGTTGACGCCAACCACCAGAACGACCTGCGGTTTTTTCGGATAGAGCGGCAGCGGTTTCGCGACCGGTTCCATGATCCGGGCGACCTCTTGGGCCAGCAGCCCCTTGATCTCGGAGACCGAGAGCTTGCGGCCCATCCGCCCCTCCGCGAGGTTCGCCGAGACGCGCAGCGCGGTATCGACGCCCATGTCGGAGGCGATCAGCAGCTCTTCGAGGCTCTCTAACATCTCGTCATCGAGGACGCGGCGCGGCTCGGCGGGTTTCGCCTCGCCACCGCCAAAGATGCGGCCCAGAAGGCCGGGCTTCTTCGGCTCGGGGCTGGGACGCTCGGGCGCGGGCTCGACGTCGAGCGGTGCCTTGGCGATCTGCGCGTGTTCCTCCTCGACCGGTTCGGTCACCGGCGCGGGCACGTAGCCGGGCGCGGGCGGTGTCGGATCGGGGAGGTTGATCGTCTCGCTGTGCCGCGGTTCGGGCTCAGGCTCTGCCTCGGGCTCCGGTTCCGGCGCGGGTTCAGCGCGGGTCTGCGGCGCCGCCTCGGGGGAGGTCTCTGCGGGCGTCGCGGGCGCGGAAGGTTCCGGCGTCTCCGCGACCTCGTCTTCACGGGCCGCATTCTCGGCGACGATATCCTCGAGGCCCTGCTCGAGCTTCGAGGAGGAACGCGTCAGACGCGATTTGAGCTTTTTGAAAAACGACATGGATCAGGCCTTTCCTTACGCTCCACCTAGTTCATCGCAGGCCCGGATGGAAGGCTTATCCCCCGGCAAAACCCGATCCCGCGCCCCAGCCTATCAAGGCCTGACCGCCCCAGTAGAGCACCCAGAGCGCGCGCGCCGCCAGCTGTTTGCGGCCCGCGTCGCGCAGCACGAACATCTCCAGCGCGAGGATCAGGTCGGAGAGGACGAAGGCAAGGCTGCCCGCGATCACCATCAGATAGCCCGCGGGCAGGCCCATCGCCACCGCCGCCATCGCCACGATGATCCAGATATAGATCCGCACCGGCCAGCACAGCCCGCCCGTGCGCGGCAGCAGCCAGAACTCCGCCGACAGTCCCAAGGCGATGAGCGGGATGGTCCAGGCGGAGGGCTGCGCGCCCATATCGAGGAACCCCAGAAGATAGGCCAGATGCCCCGCCGCAAAGGCCGCCATGCCGATCAGGAAGGCCCGTTGACCGGGGCGTGACAGGGCGAAATCGCCCGCCGCCCCGAGCGCGAGACCTGCGAGTATCGCAACCGGCGCGCCCATAGCCGCCGCCATCGGAATCAGCGCCACGACGGAGGCGGTCTTCACAAGGGTTTTCGCACCGCTTTCCCCTGCGCCTGCATGGCGCGCGAGGTAAATCAGCGCGAAGACGGCGGCGATAAGGAGACTGATCGGGGCTGCGGACATCATCGCCACATCTCGCGCAGAAAAGCCCGGCCGCCGCAAGCGGGGTCATAAAAGGGTCGAAATTGGCGAAAGAATAGCGCAAAACCATTGCACTATTGAGAGTGAGCGAAGCGGACCCGCAGCACGTGACCCAAGGCAACGACCCTTCACGCAAGCGCCGCCTGAGCGGAGCAATTGCAAATCTGCTGCGGCGGTCGCGCGAGATCCCCGGGGTCGACAGTTTCGCGGTCGTGACGCTTCTGCCGGTGCCGCTTCTGCTGGTGGCGGGCGTCTTCGGCGGGGTCGCGGCCTGGGCGGCGCTGGTCTGGATCGGGCTGTGCATGTTCATCCTGGATGAGGCGCTGAAGCATCCCTCCCCCGATGCGCCGGAAGGCTCGGAATTCCCGGCAGCGGACGCGCTGTCGAGGACGCTGGCGGTGGTGCATTTCGTGCTGCTCGTGCTCGGCGTGGCGGCGATGTCGGGGCATACGCTGCTGGAGGGGCCAAGCTGGATCGCGGTCTGGCTGGCCTTCGGGCTGTTCTTCGGGCAGGTGTCGAATTCGAACGCGCATGAGCTGATCCACCGCTCGGACAAACGGCTGTTTCTGCTGGGGAAATGGGTCTATATCTCGCTGCTCTTCGGGCATCACACCTCGGCGCATCGGCTCGTCCATCACCGTTTCGTCGCGACGCCGGACGATCCGAATTCCGCGCAGCTTGGCGAGGGGTTCTGGTCCTTTGCGCCGCGCGCCTGGATCGGCAGCTTCATCGGCGGCTACGAGATGGAGCGCAACCGCTTCGCCCGTCTGCCCGCGATCGACCCGAAAGCGCCGCTGAGCGCGCGGATCAAGGCGAGGATCGCGCGGCTCGGCCCCTACCCGTCCTATCTGCTGGGCGGGCTGTGGTTCGCGGTGCTGTTCGGGATGCTCTTCGGGGCCGAGGGCGTGGTGGCTTACCTGATGCTCTGCGCCTATGCGCAGGTGCAGATCCTGCTCGCCGATTACGTCCAGCACTACGGATTGTCACGCAAGCGTCGAGGCGATGGCAGTTTCGATCCGGTGGATGCGCATCACAGCTGGGACGCGCCCGCGCCGATCACCTCGCTGTGGATGCTCAACGCGCCGCGCCATTCGGATCACCACGCACATCCGGCCCGAGAATATCCGGCGCTGCGGCTTGGCGATCTGACCGAGACGCAGCGGCCCGTCCTGCCGCGCAGCCTGCCCGCGATGGCGGCGCTGGCGCTGTTCCCGCCGCTGTGGCGCCGGGTCATGGACAAGCGCGTGAAGGCCTTGGGCAAAGCGCAGCCAGTCGGCTCCGACGCGCCCAGCGCGCGCTAGGCAAGCGGGCCGCGATCTGGCAGGTTGGGTGAAAGACCTTGCCGGAGCCTTCCCCCCATGCGCCCGAACCCGATCCTGACATTGTCCCTCGCGGCCTTGGCCCTGATACCGACGCTTGCGCGTGCCGCCGACCCGCTCGGCCCACCGCTCAATGCGGAGCAATTCGATCAGCGCACCGTCGGGCGCACCATCACCTATTCGGTCTTCGGCCAACCCTACGGCTCCGAGCAATACAAGCCCGGCCACAAGGTGATCTGGGCCTTCACCGAAAGCGAGTGCAAGGAAGGCGACTGGTATCAGGACGGGCAGTATATCTGCTTCGATTACGGCGAATACGCGCCGCTGCAATGCTGGACCTTCTACGACACGGCGCAGGGGCTGCTCGCACAGTTCAAGGGTGATCCCTCGCAGGAACCGCTGGTGAGCCTGTCCGAAAGTCAGGATCCGCTGGTCTGTCAGGGCCCGGATGTGGGCGTGTAAGCCTCAGAACAGGCTACCCTGAGACGGACCGGGATCGGGCTTTTTCTTCTTCGCCTTCGGCGGGGCCACGCTGCCGCCCCCGCCCGGGATGACCGCAAGCTTGCCATCGGCGAACTCGATCTCGAGACCGGGCTGCTTCTCTGCCACCGCTTGCGAGGTCACCACGCCATCGGGGCCGCGCACCACCGCATAGCCGCGCTTGAGCGTTTCGGTATAGCCCAGCGTCTGGCGCATCCGGTCGAGCCGCTCAAGCCGTTCGCGCTGCGCCTCGAGCCGCGCGGGCAAGGAGCGCTCCAGCCGGGCTTCCAGCCCCGCCAGCCGCTCGGCGCCGTCGCGGTTGCGCCGTTGCGCATCGCCGATCATCCGCACCCGCGCTGCATCCAGCCGCCGCGCAAGCTGCGTATGATCCTGGGTCGCGCGCCGCATCCGCGCCGCCGGTGCCGGCGCCAACCGCGCCGACAAGCCGTCGATCTCACGCGAGCGGTCCCGGATGAAGCGCCGCAGCAGGTTCGGCGAGATTTGCGCAGCCAGCGGCGCGAAACGGGTATTCTTGCGCAGGACCAGCGTGCGCAGCGCAGGGCCCAGCCGCTCGGCCCAGAGATCGAAGCTTTGCCGCGCCGGTTGCGTCAGCGCCTCGGGACGGCCCAGCCCACGCGCCAGATCGCGCAGCCGCTGGCCGCGCTGATCGAGCCGCCCGCGCGCCGCCCGCATCATCCGCGTCTGTGCCTCCGACAGCCAAGCGGCCAGTTCGGCGCGCACCGGCACCGCCATTTCCGCCGCCGCCGTGGGCGTGGGGGCACGCCGGTCGGCGGCGTGATCGACCAACGTCGTGTCCGTCTCGTGGCCCACCGCCGAGATCACCGGGATGTCGCTTTCGGCCACGGCGCGGACCACGGCTTCTTCGTTGAACCCCCAAAGGTCTTCGATCGAGCCGCCGCCGCGCGCGACGATGATCAGATCGGGACGCGGAATATCCCCGCCCGGCGCCAGCGCGTTGAAGCCCCGCACCGCGCGCGCCACTTCCGGCGCACAGGCCTGCCCCTGCACCGCCACCGGCCAGATCAGCACATGGCGCGGGAAACGGTCGGCGAGCCTGTGCAGGATGTCGCGGATCACCGCGCCCGAGGGCGAGGTCACCACGCCGATCACCTGCGGCAGCCACGGAATCGGCTTCTTGCGGCCCGCGTCGAACAGCCCCTCGGCGGCCAGCGCCTTGCGCCGCGCCTCCAGCATCGCCATCAGCGCACCCGCGCCCGCCGGTTCGACATTGTCGACGATCAGCTGGTATTTCGACTGGCCCGCGAAAGTCGTCATCCGACCCGTGGCGATGACCTCCATCCCCTCCTCGGGGCGGACCTGCATCTTCGCCACCTGCCCCTTCCAGCTGACAGCGGCGATCACCGAGCGGTCGTCCTTGAGGTCGAAATACATATGCCCCGAGCGCGGCATAGACACACGGCCCACTTCGCCGCGCACCCGGACGCGGCCGAATTCTCCCTCGATCACGCGTTTCACCGCCCCCGAAATCTCGGAGACCGTGTAATCATGCGCGTTCGAGCCGCTTTCGTCGTCGAGAAGGTCCATATGCCTGCCTGCTTGAGCGTTGGTCCGGGGCGCCTTGCCTCAGGGTTTCGCGCAGCTTAGAAGGCGGGAAAGCGAAGGCCAAGGGGGCGAGCGATGAACATTCTGGTTCTGGGCGGCGGCGGGCGCGAACATGCGCTGGCTTGGGCGATCAAGCAAAATCCGAAATGCGACCGGCTGATCGTGGCCCCGGGCAATGCCGGGATCGCGCAGATCGCCGATTGCGCGGCGATCGATCCGAACGATGCGGCGGCGGTGCTGGAACTCTGCGAAGCCAATGCGGTCGATTTCGTGGTTATCGGGCCGGAAGCCCCGCTCGCCGCGGGCGTGGCCGATGCGCTGCGCGCGCAGAACATCCTCACCTTCGGCCCTTCGGCGGAGGCCGCGAAGCTCGAGGCCTCCAAAGCCTTCACCAAAGAGATTTGCGACGCCTGTGGCGCGCCCACCGCCGCCTATGCCCGCTTCACCAGCGCGGAAGGCGCGAAGGGCTATGTCCGCGAACAGGGCGCCCCGATCGTGGTCAAGGCAGACGGTCTCGCCGCCGGCAAGGGCGTGATCGTCGCGATGACGCTGGACGAGGCGTTCAATGGCATCGACGAGATTTTCGGCGGCGCATTCGGAAGCGCGGGTGCGGAAGTCGTGATCGAGGAATTCATGGAGGGCGAGGAAGCCTCGCTCTTCGTCCTGTGCGATGGCGAGAACGTGCTCGCCGTGGGCGGTGCGCAGGATCACAAGCGCGTCGGCGAAGGCGATACCGGCCCGAACACCGGCGGCATGGGCGCCTATTCCCCCGCCCCGATCCTGAGCCCCGAGATCGAGGCGAAGGCGATGGACGAGATCGTCCGCCCCACCGTGGCCGAGATGGCCAAGCGCGGCACCCCCTTCCAGGGCGTGCTCTATGCCGGGCTGATGATCAAGGATGGCCAGCCGCGGCTCGTGGAATACAACGTGCGCTTCGGCGACCCCGAATGTCAGGTGCTGATGCTGCGGCTGGGCGCGCAGGCGCTCGACTTGCTGCTGGCCTGCGCCGAAGGGCGGCTGGGCGAGGTGCAGGCGCAATGGGCCCCCGATCACGCTATGACGGTGGTCATGGCCGCGCAGGGCTATCCCGGCGCTTATGAGAAAGGCTCGGTGATCGGCGGGCTCGACGCGCTACCCGAAGACGGCTCGCGCATGGTCTTCCACGCGGGCACCTCTGAGAAAGACGGACACGTCGTCGCGACGGGCGGCCGCGTGCTCAACGTCACCGCCCGCGGCGAGAGCCTGCAGGAAGCGCGCGATCGGGCCTATGAAATGGTCGATGCGATCGACTGGCCCGAGGGCTTCTGTCGCCGCGATATCGGCTGGCGCGCGCTGAGCTGAGGCGTGACAGGGGGCGCTGCCCCCGCTCGCGTTCCGCGCGCCCCCCGGGATATTTCCACCAAGCCGAACGGGCGTAACGGAACATTAACTACGCTCACGCTATCAAGGATTCGCGGAACAGGCGGGGACGCCGATGACCGCCCAAGACGAACGTGCCCGGCTCGCCCGCCCTTCTGCGGATCGAGTCGGGCATTTTTCGGTTTCGGCTTGGCTCAAATATCCCGGGGGGCTGGCGCAGCCAGCGGGGGCAGAGCCCCCTCGCGTGGCGCAGGAAAACTCCTTCATGGTGAAGATGTGCCAGCCCCGGCTTGCAGCATTTGCCGCTCCCACTGAGGCAAAGCACCACCTGCCGAAACGTCAGGCAGGAATTTTCCCCTTCGCGCAAAATTTCCTCTTGCAGCCTACGCCGCTATCCCCTAAATCCGCCTCCACCGAACCGGCGCGGGCGTAGCTCAGGGGTAGAGCATAACCTTGCCAAGGTTAGGGTCGGGCGTTCGAATCGCCTCGCCCGCTCCAGTTCGGTCAAATACCCAAGGATGCGGGCGTAGCTCAGGGGTAGAGCATAACCTTGCCAAGGTTAGGGTCGGGCGTTCGAATCGCCTCGCCCGCTCCAATACAAAAAAGCCTCCCTTCGGGGAGGCTTTTGTTTTTCCGCCCCACTGCCCGTCAATCGACATGCCCCCGCTTGAGCGCGCCCCCTGCCCCGGCCTATAAGGCGGTGAGTTTCAAGGAGGCGCCCCATGCGCAAAGCCACGATCAGCCGCAAGACCGTCGAGACCGAGATCAACGTCGAGATCAATCTCGATGGCACCGGTCAATTCGATAACAAGACGGGCGTGGGCTTCTTCGACCACATGCTCGACCAGCTCGCGCGGCATTCGCTGATCGACATGACCGTGCGCGCGAAGGGCGATCTGCATATCGACGATCACCACACGGTCGAAGATACCGGGATCGCACTGGGTCAGGCGCTGGTGCAGGCGCTTGGCGACAAGCGGGGCATCCGCCGCTACGGCCATTTCGCACTGGCAATGGACGACACGCAGGTGCAATGCGCGCTGGATCTCTCTGCGCGCCCCTTCTTCGTGTGGAATTGCGACATGCCCTCCCCGAAGATCGGCACGTTCGACACCGAACTGGTGCGCGAGTTCTTCCAGGCGCTCTCGACCCATGGCGGGATCACGCTGCATATCGACCGCGTGCATGGCTTCAACAGCCACCACATCGCCGAGGCCGCATTCAAATCGGTCGCCCGGGCCCTGCGCATGGCGGTCGAGCCCGACCCGCGCATGGACGGCGTGCTGCCTTCGACCAAAGGGGCGCTTTGATGCTCACGGCACTGGTCGATTACGATTCGGGCAACCTGCACTCGGCCGAGAAGGCGTTTCAGCGCATGGCGAATGAGACGGGTCACGGCACGATCGTCGTGACTTCCGAGCCCGACGTCGTCGCGCGCGCCGATCGGATCGTGCTGCCGGGAGACGGAGCGTTTCCGTCCTGCAGCGCGGCGCTCTATCGCTTCGAGGGGCTGGCGCAGGCGATCGAAGAGGCGGTGACCGTGAAGGGCCGCCCCTTCCTCGGGATCTGCATCGGCATGCAGATGCTGGCGACGCGCGGCCTCGAGTTCCGCGAGACCGAGGGTTTCGGCTGGATCCCCGGAGAAGTGGTGAAGATCGAGCCTTCCGATCCGTCGATGAAGGTCCCGCATATGGGCTGGAACGATCTGGTGATCGACAACGATCACGCCGTGCTCGACGGGATTTCGACCGGCGATCACGCCTATTTCGTGCATAGCTACCACTTCAAGGTGGCCGAGCCGCAGCACCGTCTGGCTTACGCCGAATATGGGACGGAGATCACCGCGATTGTGGGCCGCGACAATATCGTGGGCACGCAGTTCCACCCCGAGAAATCTCAGGCCACCGGTCTGCGACTGATCGCGAATTTCCTCGGCTGGAAACCCTGATGGCGCCCAAGGCGGTTCTCTCGTGGTCCTCGGGCAAGGATTGCGCGATGGCGCTTCATGCCTGCCGGACCGAAGGTCACGCGGATGTCGTGGCGCTGCTGTCCACGACCAACGAGGCTTTCGACCGGGTCGCGATGCACGGCACGCGCAATGAGTTGCTGCGCCGTCAGGCGGAGGCTGCGGGCCTGCCGCTGATCGAGGTGCCGCTGCCCTGGCCCTGCTCGAACGAGGATTACGAGGCGCGGATGGCCTCTGCCATGGATCAGGTGAAGGCGCTTGGCGTCGAGACGATGGTCTTCGGCGATCTCTTCCTCGAAGACGTGCGCGATTACCGGATCGAGAAGCTGAAACCGCTCGGTGTCGAGGCGCTCTTCCCGCTCTGGCAGCGCCCCACGGATCAGCTGGCGCGCGAGATGATCGCGGCGGGGTTCGTCACGCATCTGGTGACGGTGGATCCGAACAAGCTCGATCCCAGCTTCGCGGGGCGGCGTTTCGATGAAAGCCTGCTGGCCGATCTGCCCGAAGGCGTCGATCCCTGCGGCGAGAATGGCGAGTTTCACACCGCCGTCAGCGCGGGCCCGATCTTCGACGCGCCGATCCCGGTGCGTGTGGGCGAAACGGTGATGCGCGACGGCTTCGCCTATGCCGATCTGATCCCGGAGTAAGTCCGGCGAGAAATCCCGGCCCACCGCGTCCTCGCAGGGGCCGGGGAATACATCATTTCACGCGCTGCCAGTCCTGCGACTTGCAGAACAGACCGCCCGCCACGCAACCAGCCAGCGCCATCGCGTTGCCGTTCACGGTGACCTTGCCGAGGTAGATCTTGTTGTTGGACGGACGCCAGACCTTGCCCTGGTATTTGTTGTTGCCCTTCGGCTCCATCCCGATCACGAGCTGCTTGCCGAGGTTTTCCGACTTGTACTCGCTGCCGCCCTTGAAGGTCCGCACAATGGTGCCGCAGAACTTCGACCCGCAGGGTGCGATGTCCACATAGGCATAGGCGCCGTCATCGGGCTGCGTCTTCCAGGTGCCCTCGATCGGGTCGGCAAGCGCCGCGCCTGCGCCCAGTGCCAGGGTCGCTGCGGCGATCATCAAAGTCTTCATGGCAAATCTCCTCCCTTTTGCCTGCTGGCCGCATCAGGCCATGCAGAAGCGATTCCCGGCAAGACTGACGTGACGTCCGCGTCAGGCTTGGAAAATCCGCGAACCCGTGGCAAGAGGCATCGCGACAGTTCAGGAGTGCCCACAGATGATCCTCTACCCCGCAATCGACCTCAAGGATGGCCAATGCGTGCGTCTGCTGCATGGCGAGATGGACAAGGCCACGGTCTTCGGTGACGACCCGGCGGCGCAGGCGGCCAAGTTCGAGGCGGCAGGCTGCGAATGGGTGCATCTGGTGGACCTCAACGGCGCCTTCGCGGGCGAGCCGGTGAACGCCGCCGCCGTCGAGGCGATCCTGTCGCGCATCAAGGTCCCCGCGCAGCTGGGCGGCGGCATCCGCGACATGGCGACGATCGAGCGGTGGCTGGATAAAGGGCTGGCGCGGGTCATCCTCGGCACCGTCGCGGTCGAGAACCCCGATCTGGTGCGCGAGGCAGCGAAAGCCTTCCCCGGTCAGGTGGCTGTCGGGATCGACGCGCGTAACGGCAAAGTGGCGACCAAGGGCTGGGCGGAAGAGACCGATGTGATGGTCACCGATCTGGCGAAGTCCTTCGAGGACGCGGGCGTCGCCGCGATCATCTACACCGATATCATGCGCGACGGCGCGATGGGCGGGCCGAATATCGCCGCGACCGAGGCATTGGCCCGCGCGGTCGAAATCCCGGTGATCGCGAGCGGTGGCGTGTCGTCCCTGCCCGACCTGATCGCCCTGCGCGACACGGGCGTGATCGCGGGCGCGATCTCGGGGCGCGCGATCTATGACGGGGCGCTCGATCTGACCGAGGCGTTGGCCGCGCTGCGCGCCTGACACAGCGCTGAGGAAATCCACCGCAAGTGACACAAATCATTGCGCCATGTGAATTTCCGCGTGAGGGTTAACCCAGCGTTAACACCAAGTGTGGAGGGTGCCATGAAACGCATGATGACGATTGCCGCGGTGACCGCTTGCCTCGCAAGCGCGGCCATGGCGAATGATACCAAAGGCTTTGTGGGTCTGAACTGGACCTTCGGCCCGGGCGCGAGCGGCCTTGAAGGGGTGTTCGGCGCGATGAATTACGACCTCGATCCGGATGGCGACATCAACGGGGCGAAGCTGTCATTGCATCTCGGCATCGGTCCGGGGCCGGTGCAGGGCAAGATCAAGCTGACGGGGGTCGCGGGTCAAGACAACGCCATGGCGGAACTGGGCATGGGCTATGGCAGCCGCGGCTGGTTCGGCACGGGCGGGCTGATGGGCGAGCATTGGAACGTCGGCGGCGATCTCTTCTTCCAGGGCGGCTGGGAAGGCTTCGGCGGCATTCACAGCCTGCAATTCGATCGGCCGAAAGCGCCCACAGCACCGGTTCTGGAGCCGCCGCCGCAGGAGGCTCAGCCCGGCTAAGTCGTGTTAAGCAATTCATCACAGAGGTACAGGGCGGCTCAAGCCGCCCTTTTCCTTAGCTCAAGCGCCCACCGATTTGCGCACCATATCCCAGTAGATATCGGCGACGGTAGCACGGCTCAGACGTCCGCCTTCGCGGAACCACGTATTGACGCCGGTCAGCATCGCGATGATCGCCATGGTCGCGAGCTTGGTATCTGGGATCAGGAACACGCCCTCGTCCTGCCCCGCCTTCAGGATCGCTTCCAGCTCGGTCTCGTAGGTCTTGCGCAGCCCTTCGATCACCGCGAAATTCTCCGGGCTGAGGTTGCGCAGCTCCATGTAGCTGAGGAACACCGCCTCCGCCCGCTCGAGGTTGAAGCGAATGTGGAAGCGCACGAAACGCTCCAGCCGCGCATGGGCATCGCCGCCGCCGGGCTCGGCGTGCCACGCGGCGATCAGCTCGTCCATGTGGGTCTTGAGCAGATCGAACAGCAGCGCCTCTTTGTCGGGCGTATAGAGGTAGAGCGCGCCCGCCTGGACCCCCACCGCACCGGCGATCTGGCGCATCGAGACAGCGGCAAAGCCGTGCCGCGCAAAGAGCCTTTGCGCCTCGGCGCGGATCTTCGGGCCGGTAATCTCGGAATGGGAGCCAGTCTTGCGTGCCATGATACCGACGCTAACTGAACGGGCGTTCATTATCAAACCCGATTTGCGGCGCAATCGGCACTGGCAATGGGGCCGCGCGCGCAATAGTTTGCCCCTGTCCCGAGAGGAGAAACCATGCGCGCCCCTGCCCTGATCGCCCTGTTTGCCTTGCTGGCCTCGCTCGCCGCCTGTTCGAAACAGTCGATGGAGGGCTATCCGACGCTGCTGCCGATGGACGAGATCCTGACCGATCAGCCCCTCACCCCCGATCCGGCCCCCGAGCTGGAGGCCCGCGCCGATGCGTTGCGCACCCGCGCAGACGCGATGCGCAGCCAATAAAATCTCGCCATAGAGCGGTTGAAGCCGCACGCCGCGTTGCCCTGCCTGCGCTTTCCCGCTAACAGGGCGCAAACCACCCAGTTTCTCTCATGAGGTCCCTATGTCCGCCGTCTCAGATACCGCACCCTTGCGTCTTGGCATCGCGGGTCTCGGCACCGTGGGCATCGGTGTGGTGAAGATCGTGCAACGCCATGCCGATCTGCTGGCAGCCCGCGCGGGCCGTCCGGTCGAAATCACCGCCATCACCGCTCGCGATCGCACGAAGAACCGCGATGCGGACCTGTCGAGCTACGCATGGGCAGACGATGCGGTGACGCTCGCACAGCGCGACGATATCGACGTCTTCGTCGAACTGATGGGCGGCCATGAAGGCCCCGCGAAAGACGCCACCGAAGCCGCGCTGAAAGCGGGCAAGGACGTGGTGACCGCGAACAAGGCGCTGCTCGCACATCACGGTCAGGCGCTTGCGGAACTCGC
Organism: Thioclava sp. PTB-PU3-1; assembly: GCF_055666785.1. Classification (NCBI taxonomy): domain Bacteria; kingdom Pseudomonadati; phylum Pseudomonadota; class Alphaproteobacteria; order Rhodobacterales; family Paracoccaceae; genus Thioclava; species Thioclava sp. PTB-PU3-1. The sequence continues at coordinate 697,645 of NZ_JBVNVL010000001.1, forward strand.
CGAGAGCCTCGGTCGCACGATCCGCTACGAGGCTGCCGTCGCGGGCGGCATCCCGGTGATCAAGACGCTGACCGAAGGGCTCGCGGGCAACGGCATCCGCCGCGTGATGGGCGTGATGAACGGCACCTGCAACTACATCCTGACGCGGATGGAAGATGCGGGCCTGCCCTATGACACGGTGTTCGAAGAGGCGCGCGCGCTTGGCTATCTCGAGGCCGATCCGAACCTCGACGTGGGCGGGATCGACGCGGGCCACAAGCTCGCCATCCTCGCCGCAATCGCTTTCGGCACGCAGGTTGCTTTCGACGACGTGACGCTGGAAGGGATCGGGCGCATCTCGATCGACGATATCCGCCGCGCGGGCGATATGGGCTACAAGATCAAGCTTCTGGGCGTCGCGCAGATGACTGGTCGTGGGCTAGAGCAGCGGATGACGCCCTGCCTTGTGCCCGCCACCTCGCCGCTGGGGCAACTGACCGGCGGGACCAACATGACCGTGCTGGAAGGCGACTCGGTCGGCCAGATCGTGCTGCGTGGCGCAGGCGCGGGCGAAGGCCCGACCGCGAGCGCTGTGATGGGCGATGTGATGGACCTCGCACGCGGGTTGCGGCTGCCGGTCTTCGGCCAGCCCGCAGACAAGCTCGAGGCCCCCACCCCCGCCGTCACCGCGATCCCCGCGCCCTATTACCTGCGCCTGCAGCTGTCGGACAAACCCGGCGCGCTGGCGAAGGTCGCGACCGTTCTGGGCGAGGCGGGCGTCTCGATCAGCCGGATGCGCCAATACGGCCATGCCGACACCTCAGCCCCGGTGCTGATCGTCACTCACAAGACCACGCGCGACGCGGTCGACGCCGCGATCGACGCCCTGCCCGCGACCCGCGTGGTCGAGGGCGAGCCGATCGCGATCCGCATCGAAGAGGTCTGATAGGGCCGCAAGTCTCGGCCCTTTCCCGCCGGACGCCGTCAACCCGACCGCGAGGTTCCGCCGGGCGGCCTGACGACGCGCGCCCGGCCCACTCACACCGGTTATTCGGTCGCCTATTTTCGCGACCGCAGGCTGCCCAAACCCCGCATTGCGTGCCATTTTTCACCGCAATAGCGGCTGGCCTCTCCTGTTAGCGTTCACGGGGTTGCCCTTCGCGCCCCCACAGGCTTTACCTATGCCCGGCCCACAACGCCTAGGCAGACAGGAAGACCCAAATGACCCCTCCGAGTGATTTCAACGACCGCATGCTTTCGCTGGGCCTCGCCCGCGTGTCGGAAGCGGCTGCTCATGCCTCCGCCGACCTGATCGGTCGCGGCGACGAGAAGGCTGCCGATCAGGCGGCGGTGAACGCGATGCGCGATCAGCTCAACAAGCTGGAAATCCGCGGCACCGTGGTCATCGGGGAAGGCGAGCGCGACGAGGCTCCGATGCTCTTTATCGGCGAGGAAGTCGGTCAGGGCGTCGGCCCGGAAGTGGATATCGCGCTCGACCCGCTGGAAGGCACCACGCTGACCGCGAAGGACATGCCCAACGCGCTGACCGTGATCGCGATGGCGCCGCGCGGCACGATGCTGCACGCGCCCGACGTCTACATGGACAAGCTGGCCATCGGCCCGGGCTACGAGAAAGACGTGGTCTCGCTCGACATGACCCCGACCGAGCGCGTTCAGGCGCTGGCCAAGGCCCAAGGCGTGGAGACCAAGGACATCGCGGTCTGCATCCTCGACCGTCCGCGCCACGAGGACATGATCGCCGAGGTCCGCGAGACCGGTGCGAAGATCCGCCTGATCACCGATGGCGACGTGGCGGGCGTCATTCACTGCGCCGAGCCCGATTTCACCGGCATCGACATGTATATGGGCTCGGGTGGCGCACCTGAGGGTGTGCTGGCGGCCTCGGCACTGAAATGCATGGGCGGTCAGATGTGGGGCAAGCTGTTGTTCCGCAACGACGACGAGCGTGGCCGTGCGAAGAAGGCCGGGATCACCGATCTCGACAAGGTCTATACGCGCGACGAGATGGTGCGTTCGGACGTGATCTTCGCCGCGACCGGTGTGACCAACGGGTCCATCGTGAAGGGCGTGAAGCGCGAGCCGACCTATATCGAATCCGAGACGATGCTGATGCGGTCGAAAACCGGCTCGCTGCGCCGCGTGATCTACCGCAACCCGGTGAAGTAACCGGCGCGTCTGGATATTTTTTTCGAGAAGAAGAGAAAGGCCGGAGCGCGATGCTCCGGCCTTTCTTCATTCTGGCTGGCGGTTACTCCGCCGCGTCGGCATAGCTCTCGACCGGCGGACAGGTGCAGATCAGGTTGCGGTCGCCGAAGACGTTGTCGACCCGGCCCACGGGCGGCCAGTATTTGTCGACGCGGAAGGCGCCTGCCGGGAAACAGCCCTGTTCGCGGGTGTATTTCCGGTCCCAATCGGCCACGAGGTCTTCCACCGTATGCGGCGCATGGCGCAGCGGGCTGTCCTCGGGGGTGATCTCGCCCGCCTCGATCTCACGGATCTCGTCACGGATCGAAAGCATCGCGGTGATGAAGCGGTCGATCTCGGCCTTGGTCTCGGATTCCGTGGGCTCCACCATCAGCGTGCCGGCGACCGGCCAGCTCATCGTGGGCGCATGGAAGCCGTTATCCATCAGGCGCTTGGCGATGTCGTCCACCGTCACGCCCACCTCCGCGAAGGGCCGCGTGTCGATGATACATTCATGCGCGACACGTCCGCGGTTGCCCATGAAGAGGATCGGGTAGCCCTCTTTCAGCTTCGCGGCGATGTAGTTCGCAGCGAGGATCGCGACGCGGGTCGCCTGCGTCAGACCCGGCCCGCCCATCATCAGGATATAAGCCCAAGAGATCAGCAGGATCGAGGCCGAGCCGTAGGGCGCGGCACTCACCGGCCCCTCCTCGCCGCCCGTCTCCGGGTGGCCCGGAAGGAAGGGCGCGAGGTGCGACTTCACCCCGATCGGCCCCATGCCGGGACCGCCGCCGCCATGCGGGATCGCGAAGGTCTTGTGCAGGTTGAGGTGGCTGACGTCCGAGCCGATCTCGCCCGGCTTCACCAGCCCCACCAGCGCGTTGAGGTTGGCGCCGTCGAGATAGACCTGACCGCCATATTCGTGCGTGATGTCGCAGATGCGCTTCACGGTCTCCTCGAACACGCCGTGGGTCGAGGGATAGGTGATCATGCAGGCCGCGAGCTTGTCGCCCGCCTCTGCCGCTTTCGCCTCGAAATCTTCCAGATCCACATCGCCATTGGGCGCGGAATTCACGACGACGACCTTCATCCCCGCCATATGCGCCGAGGCCGGGTTCGTGCCATGCGCCGACATCGGGATCAGGCAGACATCGCGCTGATCGTCGCCATTGGCGCGGTGATAGGCAGCGATTGTCAACAGCCCCGCATATTCCCCCTGCGCGCCCGAATTGGGTTGCATCGAGAACGCGTCATAGCCGGTGATCTCGCACAGCTTCGCAGTCAGATCGTCGATCATCTCCGCATAGCCCTGCGCCTGATCGAGCGGCACGAACGGGTGCAGCGAGCCGAATTCCGGCCAGGTCAGCGGCATCATTTCGGCGGCTGCGTTGAGCTTCATCGTGCAGGACCCGAGCGGGATCATCGCGCGATCCAGCGCGAGGTCACGATCCGAGAGACGACGCATGTAGCGCATCATCTCGGATTCGGCGCGGTTCATGTGGAAAACCGGATGGGTGAGGTAATCGCTCTCGCGCAGCAGCGCATCCGGCACCGCCGGTTGCGTGGCCTTGGGCGCCGCTTCGGTGATCCCGAAGGCGTCGAGCACCTTGGCCACCACGCCCGGATCGCTGGTCTCGTCGAGCGAAATCCCGACCCGGTCGCGGCCCACCTTGCGCAGGTTGATCCCGCGATGACGGGCGGCGGCGAGGATGCCCTGCTGGCCCACGCCCACCTCAACGGTGATCGTATCGTAGAAATTCGCGGGCTCCACCAAGGCGCCTGCCGCTTTCAACGCATCGGCCAGCTGCACGGTCAGAAGGTGCACGCGTTCCGAGATCGCACGCAGCCCGACGGGGCCGTGGAAGACCGCGTAGAAGCTGGCCATCACAGCGAGAAGCGCCTGTGCGGTACAGACATTCGACGTCGCCTTCTCGCGGCGGATATGCTGCTCGCGGGTCTGCAGACTCAGGCGATAGGCGCGGTTGCCGTGGCTGTCGATGGAGACACCGACGATCCGGCCGGGCATCGCGCGCTTCATCTTGTCGGTGGAGGACATGAAGGCCGCATGCGGGCCGCCATAGCCCATCGGCACGCCAAATCGCTGCGCGGAGCCCACGGCGATATCAGCGCCCATCGCGCCCGGCTCTTTGAGCAGGCACAGCGCCAGAAGATCGGTCGCGACCACGGCCACGGCTTTCGCGGCATGGAGCGCCTCGCATTCGGCGGTGAAGTCGCGCACGTGGCCATAGGTGCCCGGATATTGGAAGATCGCGCCGAAGACCTTCTCGGCCTCCAGCGTCTCGGGCGCGCCCACGATCACTTCGATCCCGAGCGGCTCGGCGCGGGTCTGAATCACGCCGATCGTCTGCGGGTGGCAGTTCTCGTCGACGAAGAAGGCGGTGGCCTTCGATTTCGACACGCGCTGCGCCATCGCCATGGCTTCCGCCGCTGCCGTCGCCTCGTCCAGCAGCGACGCATTGGCGACCGGCAGGCCGGTCAGGTCCGACACCATCGTCTGGAAGTTCAGAAGCGCCTCAAGACGCCCCTGCGCAATCTCGGGCTGGTAGGGCGTGTAGGCGGTATACCAGGCCGGGTTCTCGAGGATATTGCGCTGGATCGCGGGCGGCGTGACCGTGCCGTAATAGCCCTGCCCGATCAGGCTGGTCATCACGCGGTTCTTCTTCGCGACGCCTTCCATCTTCTGCAGGAGGCCATATTCGGTCAGCGGCGCCCAGCCCAGCGGCTCGCCCTGACGGATGCTTTTCGGCACCGTCTCGGCGATAAGCGCGTCGAGGTCCGGCGCCCCCACGGCTTTGAGCATCTCCTCCATCTCGGCCGGTGAGGGGCCGATATGGCGGCGATTGGCGAAATCGTAACTGTCGTAAGTCGTGGGGGTGAAGGTCATGGATATTACCCGATGAAGTCTTTGTAAGCGGCCTCGTCCATGAAGCCGTCGAGCGCGGAGGCGTCGGTGAGTTTCATCTTGAAGAACCACGCCTTGCCCAGCGGGTCTTCGTTCACGAGGCCCGGATTGTCTGCCAGATCCTCGTTGATCTCGACGATCTCGCCACCCAGCGGCGCTAAGATGTCGGAGGCGGCCTTGACCGACTCGATCACGCAGATCTCGTCGCCCTTCTCGACCGTGTCGCCGACATCGGGCAGCTCGACGAAAACGACATCGCCCAGTTGCTCGGAAGCGTGCTCGGTGATGCCGACGATCACAACGTCGCCTTCAGTTTTGAGCCATTCGTGGTCTTCGGTGAATTTCATGTAACGTCTCCCGATTGGTTATTCAGCGTTTGTAAGTGGCAGGGCGGAAGGGCATCGGCACGACCTTGGCGGGCAGACGCTTGCCGCGCACTTCGCCATAGACGGTGGTGCCTTCCTCGGTGCCTGCGGGCAGATAGGCCATCGCCATCGGCGCTTCGATCGAGGGGCCGAAACCGCCCGAGGTCACGCGGCCGATCGGTTCGCCACCCTCGGCCTCGGCGAAAATCTCGACGTCTTCGCGCATCGGCGCGCGGCCTTCGGGGCGCAGGCCGAGGCGCAGGCGGCTCGGGCCGTTTTCCAGTTCGCTCAGGATGCGATCCGCGCCGGGGAAGCCGCCTTCGCGCTCCCCGCCCTTGCGGCGCACCTTCTGGATCGCCCAGGCGATGTTGCCCTCGACCGGGGTCGTGGTGGTGTCGATATCGTGGCCGTAGAGGCAAAGCCCCGCTTCGAGCCGAAGGCTGTCGCGCGCGCCCAGACCGATCGGCTCCACCGCCTCATCGGCAAGCAGCTTGCGGGCAAATTCCACCGCGCGGTCTGCGGGCACGGAAATCTCGTAGCCATCCTCGCCGGTATAGCCCGAGCGCGAAATCCAAAGCTCCGCCCCGTTCCAGTGATAGACGCCCACATCCATGAAGCGCATCTTGGCCGTGCCGGGCACCAGAGCCTCGAGCACGCCCTCCGCGGCGGGCCCTTGCAGCGCCAAGAGCGCGCGGTCGGTGAGTTCCTCGACCGATTCCAGATGCGCCCGCATATGGGCGATGTCGTCTTCCTTGCAGGCCGCGTTCACCACGACGAAGAGATGATCGCCACGGTTCGCCACCATCAGGTCATCGAGAATGCCGCCATTCTCATCGGTAAACATCGCATAGCGCTGGCGACCCTCTTTCAGGCCCATCAGGCTCACCGGCACCAGCGCCTCGAACGCCTCGGCAGCGCCTTCGCCCGGCACGATCACCTGCCCCATGTGGCTGACATCGAACAGCCCCGCCTTGGCGCGGGTGTGCAGGTGTTCCTTCATCACGCCCAGCGGGAATTGCACGGGCATCTCGTAGCCCGCGAAAGGCACCATCTTGGCGCCCAGCTCCACATGCAGATCGTATAGCGGTGTGCGTTTCAACTCGCTCATCGCGGCCTCCCCTTCAGCCGGATGATCCGGCATCGATTCATGAGCCTTCCGGCTCGCCCGATGCCCCCTCTGTCCGTGCCTGCCATGCAGACGCCTGAGATCGTTATCCCTTCGGCGGATGCCGCGATTGCACGCCGCATCACTCTCCAGAGTCCTTCGTCGGGCACGGTCCTTTTGCCTGAGAGTTTACCGGGGCGGTTGCTCCTTCGGCACCGAGGTTTCCCCCGGATTCTCCCGTATCCGACTTCTCCCGATTACCTGAGGCCCCGCGCGACTGACAAGCCCCAATCGCCAAAAGCGCCGCTTTACCGCCGAAAACGACCTCACGAGGTCGCGAATTGCCCAAACAAAAAGCGCGAGGGGCTCTCCCCTCGCGCTTTTGGAATTGGTTTTGCGAGCCTGCGGCGGAGCCGTCAGCCGCGCGCCGGAACCTTGTGCAGAAGCGGCATCAGCTCGCCCATATCGGGCCCGTGCGCCATGCCGGTCACGGCCTTGCGCAGCGGCATGAACAGCCCCTTACCCTTGCGCCCGGTCGCCTCTTTCACCTCCGAGGTCCAGTCCTTCCACGTGGTGTCGGAATAGGGCGGCGCGGGCAGCATCGTCATGGCCTGCGCGATGAAGTCGCGATCTTCCTCGTCGATCGAAGGCTCCGCGCCGTTCAGACACAGATCGGCCCAGCCCTTCAGATCGTCGAGCTTGTCGATATTTTGCGAGGCGACCTTCCAGAAGCGCTCGCGCTGATCCTCGGGGATGCCGAGTTCCGCGATACGATCCGCCACGGCCTCGAACGGCAGGTGCTGGTTGCGCGCACGGGTCAGCGGGATCAGGTCCGCCGGGTCGAATTTCGTCGGCGCCGAGCCGAAATGGTTCAGCTCGAACCCGTCGGCCAGCTCGTCGATCGACATTTTCAGCTCGATCGGCTGGCTCGAGCCCAGACGCGCCATCATCGACAAGAGCGCCTCGGGGGCGATCCCTTCGGCGCGCAGATCGCGGATCGAGAGCGCGCCAAGACGCTTCGACAGTTCCTCGCCCTGCGGGCCGGTCAGCAGCGAATGGTGCGCGAAGCTCGGAACCTTGCCGCCGATCGCCTCGATGATCTGGATCTGCGTCGCGGTGTTGGTGACGTGGTCGCCGCCGCGCACGATATGGGTGATGCCCATATCCGCGTCGTCCACCGGCGAGGCGAAGGTGTAAAGCACCTGCCCCGAGGCCTTGATCAGCACCGGATCGGACACGGAGGCCGCGTCGATCGACAGATCACCGAGGATGCCGTCTTTCCACTCGATCCGCTCGAGCTCGAGCTTGAAGCGCCAGTAACCTTCCTTACCCTCGGCACGCATCGCGTCTTTTTCGGCATCCGACAGATGCATCGACGCGCGGTCATAGACCGGCGGCTTGCCCATGTTGAGCTGCTTCTTGCGCTTGAGGTCCAGCTCGGTCGGGCTCTCGAAACATTCATAAAGCTTACCGTCGGCCTTCAGCTGCTCGGCCACTTCGGCATAGCGGTCCAGACGCAGCGACTGACGTTCTTCCCGGTCCCATTCGATGCCGAGCCATTCGAGGTCCTGCTTCAGCGCGTCGATATATTCCTGCTTCGAACGCTCCTGATCGGTATCGTCGAGGCGCAGGATGAATTGACCGCCGGTCTTACGGGCGATCAGGTAGTTCATCAGCGCGGTGCGCAGGTTGCCGACATGGATATAGCCGGTGGGCGACGGGGCGAAACGGGTAACGGTGGTCATCTGGGCAAACTCCTGTTGGCGCCTGCTCTTTCACAAGGCGGCCCGTTTGTCCATATGAGGGGCCATGCGGCGCGTACAGAGCGGCTTGGAGGGGGCGATGAGCGAGGGTTACGACTGGGCGGAGGTCATGGCGCCGGGCGTCGAGGAAATCGAGGCGCTGGCCGAGGCCGCACGCGCGGCGCTTCCGCCGGAATTTGCCCGCGCCGCGCAAGGCGTCGCGATCCGGGTGGAAGACTTTGCCTCCGAGGCGATGCTCGCCGAGCTGGGCATCGAGGACCCTTTCGAGCTGACCGGGCTTTATGACGGGATCCCGCTGACCGAGAAATCCGTGATGGACCCCGGCGGCCACACGGATGTGATCTGGCTCTTCCGCCGGCCTATCCTCGACGAGTGGGTGTCGCGCGGCAACGAGCCTCTCGGCGCCCTCATTACCCATATTTTCGTGCATGAACTGGCGCATCATCTGGGGTGGTCGGATGGCGATATTTCGTCGATCGATCGCTGGTGGGAGTGAACCGAAGCGGCTCACGCAACGTTCACGACTCTGTGGAAGCGGCGCGATGCGCTAGACTTCGACCTGCGAAGACCAACCATCGAGAGGGAGAGACCCGATGACCAGGACCTTCATGACCCGCCGTGCAGCATTGAAAACCGCCGCTTTCCTGCCCGCCGCCCCCGCGCTTCTGACCGGGACCGGCGCCGCCGCGCAAAGCTCGAACGAAGCCCCGCCCGCGATCCCGCGTTATCGCCGGATGCAGATGGGCGATCTGACGATCACCACGCTGCTCGCCGGATCGCGCGAGCTGGAAAACCCGCAAACGATCTTCGGCATGAATGCCAGCCCCGAGGATTTCGCGGCCGTCTCGGAAGCCGCCTATATCCCCGCCGACAAGTCGTTGAATTTCTTTACTCCGACGCTGATCGAGACCGGCTCGGAGAAGATCCTCTTCGACACCGGCCTGTCGCCGGAGGGGATCACCTCCGCGCTTTCCGCCGCCGGACACGCGCCCGAGGACATCACCCATGTCGTGATCACCCATATGCATGGCGACCATATCGGCGGGCTGATGGGCGATGGCGGCGAGACGTTCGCCAATGCCGCCTATATCACCGGCCAGAAAGAATTCGACCATTGGTCGAATGCGGGCAACGACACGTTCGAAGCCAAGGTCCGTCCGCTGGCCGAGAAGATGAGCTATCTTAAGGGTGGCGATTCGGTCGTCTCCGGCATCTCGGCGGTCGAGGCGTTCGGCCACACGCCGGGCCATATGGCCTTCATGGTGGAGTCGGGCGGCAAGGGGCTGATGCTCGCCGCCGATACGTCGAACCACTATGTCTGGTCGCTTCAGCGTCCCGATTGGGAAGTGAAATACGACATGGACAAGGAGATGGCCGCGAAGACCCGCAAGGAGCTTCTCGGCCGTGTCGCCGCCGACAAGCTGGCCTTCATCGGCTATCACATGCCCTTCCCCGGCGTGGGCCATCTCGAGGCGCTGGACACCGGCTTCCACTTCCATCCGATCACCTATCAGCTCAACGTCTGATCCGTGATGCGTGCGGGCCAAGCCTGCGCCGAGATATTTCAGGCGCGCGCCCGATCGGCGCGCGCTTTTCTTATATCAGCTCGCTCTGAGAGGGGCGCGCCTGTCAGGACCACGACTGGCTGCGCCCCGCCCATCAGGCGGCGGCATCGCCCTCATGCAACTCCATGCGCACGATGGTCTGGTTGAGCAGGATATAGGCGATCTCGCCGAACGTGACGGGGCCGGTGAAGCCGCCGGTGCGCTGTCCTTCCAGCTCGCCGTAGAGATAGTTCAGGATACAGTTGCACGAATATTCGTTGGCACCTTTGCCCCCCGCGCTGTCGGCGAAGGCCTGCGCGTAAGAGCCCAGCGCCTGCGCCAGACGGTACTCGACCCCTTCGACGACGGGGGCGTAGAATTTCACCTTGCCGGCCTCGGCATCGACCTCCTGGATCGAGACATTAACGAGCGTGCCTGCGTAATTTGCGACCAGCGGTAGGCGCGTGTCGAGCTCATGCTCGGCGATGTAGCGGGCGAGATTGACCTCCTGCCCCTCGACCGTCGCCACCTCCGCTTCGAACCCCGCCTTCGGGAAGGTGAAGGTCAGCGCCTCGGCCTCGCCTTGGGCGAAGATATTGAGAATGTCGAGATCGGCCGCGACACCATCGGGCAGCTCGACATGCAGCAGCACCGCCCCTTCGTCATGCGCCACCCCCGTCGCGCCGTCGAACACCTTCGGCGCGCGTTTGCCCAGCTCATCGAGATGCACCCCGGTGATCCAGCCCGCCAGCGGCTGATCGAAGAGACCGGGATAGCCCTGCCCCTCCACCGCGAAGTCGGAATGCGCCACCGAGAAGGCGGGGATCATGATCATGGTGAAGCCATTCTCGGCGTAGCCTTCGGAAATTTTCGGCAGATCGCCCACACCGATCCAACGCGGCACCGCGCCCGTCGCCCGCTCGAACCGGGTGCAGAACAGCTTGTCGCGCACCACCGCCCCGCCCGCTTCGGTGACGAAGTAAACGGTGGTGCCGCCGATCCACTTGCCGCGCGGGAGCTGCGCCAGAAGCGCCTCGTCCCCCGCCACGACCATGACGTCGCCCGCCTCGATCCGCGCGGCGGCCTCGGCCACGCTCAACATCTCATTTTTCATCCCGGATCCCCTCTCGAGCCTAGAACGCCGCTACATCGCCGGCGGCAAAAGCATTTTTCGTCACGAACTCACGCAGCTCCGCGATCTTGTCGCCAAGCGAGGCCGGGCGCGCGGCCACCTCGCGACGCAAGCGCGCAATCAAGATCTTCGTCGCCAGCGACGCGGCACTCAAATCGCTCTGACTCGTCAAGACCCGCTTCCATCGCGGATCATCGGCACCCGGAACCATCCTCACACTCCTTTGAAACAGCACGGGAGCAGTCATAGCGCACCGTCCCTTAACACTGCGTTGACAGGCGCGAGCTTCGCGCCGCAAAGTCGGGCTCTGGGCCAAAAGGAGACGCGATGACCTCGATCCTCACGATCACGCTCAACCCGACGGTCGATCTGTCGATCGAGACCCCCGAGGTCGCCCCCGAGCGCAAGCTGCGCTGCACGCGGCCGCTCACGGATCCGGGCGGCGGCGGCCTGAATGTCAGCCGCGCGATCGCCGCTCTGGGGGGCAATTCCACGGCTTTCGTGGCCCTTGGCGGGACCACCGGCGACCGGGTGATGCGGCTTCTGGCCGAGGCCGGAATCGCCGTCTTCCCCTTCCCCGCGCCGGGCGAGACGCGGATGAGCCTGACCGCCACGGATCAAAGCACGGGCGCGCAATATCGCTTCGTGATGCCGGGACCGGACTGGGGCGCACGCGATGTCGCGAAGGCGCTCAGCCGGATCGCGCGGGCCGCGCCCGAAGGCGGGATCGTGGTTCTGTCCGGCTCGCAACCGCCCGGCGTGCCCGAGGATTTCCCCGCGCGTCTGGCGACGAAGATGGCGCGGACCAAGGCGCGGCTCTTCCTCGATACGTCCGGCGAAGCGCTGCACCAACTGATGGAAAGCAAGGCGCAACCCGCCGACGTGCTGCGGATGGACGAGCTGGAGGCCGAGGGGCTGGCAGGTCGCAAACTGCCCGAACGCCGGGATAGCGCCGATTTCGCCCAAGACCTCGTGCGGCGCGGGTTGGCCCATGCGGTGATCGTGGCGCGCGGCGCGGACGGCAACGTGCTGGCCACCAAGGACGCGCGCTGGTTCGCTGTGGCGCCGAAGGTCGACGTCGTGTCGAAAGTGGGCGCGGGCGACAGTTTCGTGGGGGCCTTCACGCTGGCACTTTCCCGCGGCAAGACCTTCCGCGAGGCGTTGCAGCAAGGCGCCGCAGGCGCAGCGGCCGCCGTGACGACACCTGCGACTGATCTGTGTTCCGCCGCGATGGTGCGCCGCCTTCTGCCGCATTGCCCGGTGGAGCCGGTCTGAGCACTCTGCCCCTTTGCCTCGCGGCACCTGCGCGTTATGAAAGCGCCAAAGGAGCGCCGCCCATGCTGAAGACCCGCATCATTCCCTGTCTCGACGTCGCCGACGGTCGCGTCGTGAAAGGCGTCAATTTCGTGAACCTGATCGACGCGGGCGACCCGGTCGAGGCCGCCAAGGCCTATGACGCGGCCGGCGCCGACGAGCTGTGCTTCCTCGACATCCACGCGACGCACGAAAACCGCGGCACCATGTTTGATCTGGTGACCCGCACCGCCGAGCAGTGTTTCATGCCGCTCACCGTGGGCGGCGGTGTGCGCACGCATGAGGACGTGCGCGCGCTGCTGCTGGCCGGGGCCGACAAGGTCTCGTTCAACTCCGCCGCCGTGGCCGATCCGAACGTCATTACCGAGGCCGCCGACCGTTTCGGCAGCCAGTGCATCGTCTGCGCGATCGACGCCAAGACCGTGGAGCCGGGCCGCTGGGAGATCTTCACCCATGGCGGGCGCAAGCCCACCGGGATCGACGCGGTGGAATTCGCGCGCACCGTGACTGCGAAGGGCGCGGGGGAAATCCTGCTGACCTCAATGGATCGCGACGGCACCCGCGCGGGCTTCAATCTGGAGCTGACGAAGGCGATCTCGGACGCGGTCGACGTGCCGGTGATTGCCTCCGGCGGCGTCGGCAATCTCGATCATCTGGTGGAAGGCGTGACCAAGGGCGGGGCTTCGGCCGTTCTCGCCGCCTCGATCTTCCACTTCGGCGAATACACGATCCGCGAGGCCAAGGAATACATGGCCGCCGCGGGCATTCCGATGAGGCTGCAATGAGCATTCTGGACCAACTCGCCGCGACCATCGAGAGCCGCAAGGGCGCCGATCCCGACACGTCGTGGACCGCGAAACTGCTGGCCAAGGGCCCGGAGAAATGCGCCGAGAAATTCGGTGAGGAAGCGGTGGAAGCGATCATCGCCGCAGCGAAGAACGACCGCGAGAACCTGACCTATGAGGCGGCGGATGTGCTCTATCACCTCTTGGTGATGCTGGCGGCGCGCGACGTGAAGCTGGCCGATGTGCTGGCCGAACTGGAGCGCCGCGAAGGGACGTCCGGCATCGCCGAGAAAGCGGCCCGCAGCTAAGGGGCGCTGCCCCTCTGCCTTACGGCATTCACCCCGGGATATTTTCCAAGAGCGAAGGGGCGGCCCGTGCCTGCCTTCGCTCTTGCCGAAATATCCCGGGGGTGAGGGCGAAGCCCGAGGGGGCAGCGCCCCCTTTCCCCGCGCGAACCGCGTGCTAGCTGGCCTCTCAAACAGGAGGCTTTCATGGCACAGACCACCGACACCAACCGCAAGATCATCCTCGCCGAGCGCCCGAAAGGCGCGCCGAACGAGAACACGCTGAAACTCGAGACCGAGGCCGTGCCACAGGCGGGCAAGGGTGAAATGCTGCTGCGCACCGTCTATCTGTCGCTCGACCCCTATATGCGCGGGCGGATGTCGGATGCGAAATCCTACGCAACCCCGGTCGAGATCGGCGGCGTGATGACCGGTCAGGTCGTGGCCGAGGTGATGGAGAGCGATGTCGCGGGCTTCTCGAAGGGCGATTATGTGCTCTCGCCCTCGGGCTGGCAGGACTTCTTCGTCTCGGATGGCACGCAGGTGCTCAATCTCGGGCCGGAGCCGGAGAACCCGAGCTGGGCCTTGGGCATTCTGGGGATGCCGGGCTACACGGCCTATGCGGGCCTGCTGAAGATCGGCGAGCCGAAGCCGGGTGAGACGGTCGTGGTTGCCGCCGCCTCCGGACCGGTGGGCGCGACGGTCGGCCAGATCGCCAAGATCAAGGGCTGCCGCGTCGTCGGCGTCGCAGGCGGGGCAGAGAAATGCGCCCATGTCACCGACACGCTGGGGTTTGACGCCTGCATCGACCACCGCGCCGAGGATTTCGCCGAGCAACTGGCCGCAGCCTGCCCGGACGGGATCGACGTCTATTTCGAGAATGTCGGCGGCAAGGTGCTCTACGGCGTGCTGCCGCTTCTCAACCCCTTCGCGCGGATGCCGGTCTGCGGCATGGTCGCGTGGTATAACCTGCAAGGCCTGCCCGAGGGGCCCGATCACGGCCCGCAGATCCTTTCGACGATCTTGCGCATGAAGGTGAAGGTGCAGGGCTTCATCATCTTCGACAGCTTCCCGATCGAGCTCTATCAGGAATTCTCCGAAGCGATGACCGGCTGGCTGAAAGAGGGCAAGGTTCAGTACAAGGAGCAGGTGGTGGAAGGCCTCGAAGCCGCGCCGCAGGGGCTCTATGACCTGCTGGAAGGCCGCAATTTCGGCAAGATGGTCGTGAAAGTCGGCTAAAAGCGAGGCACGCGCGCAGGGCTTTCGCATCCGTGACTTGCCCTGCGCCGCGCATCGCTTATCTCTATGCCTATGTTTGGACGCCTCTTCGATATGCTCAACGATCCCGCCCCCGATCCGATGGAGGGGGCCGATCGCGAATTGGCGCTGGCGGCACTTCTGGTGCGGCTCGCGCGGTCGGATGAAAACTATACCGAAGAGGAGAAAACCCGGATCGACCGGGTTCTCGCTCAGCGCAACGGGCTCTCGGGCTTCGAGGCGACCGAGATGCGCAAGCGCGCCGAAGAGGTCGAGGCGGGCGCGCCCGACACGGTCCGCTTCACCCGCGCGCTGAAAGACAAGGTCGCCTATGAGGACCGCACCGGCGTGATCGAGGCGCTGTGGGACGTGGCGCTGGCCGATGGCGTGCGCGATGCCCATGAGGATGCGTTGATACGCCTCGCGGCGAAGCTTCTGGGCGTCAACGACGTCGATTCGGCGGTGGCGCGGCAACGCGTCGAGGCCCGCCGCACCTGAATTCGACGGGCAAGGCAGCGCGGGGCGCGACCGCTCCGCGCCCATTT
Organism: Thioclava sp. PTB-PU3-1; assembly: GCF_055666785.1. Classification (NCBI taxonomy): domain Bacteria; kingdom Pseudomonadati; phylum Pseudomonadota; class Alphaproteobacteria; order Rhodobacterales; family Paracoccaceae; genus Thioclava; species Thioclava sp. PTB-PU3-1. The sequence continues at coordinate 712,846 of NZ_JBVNVL010000001.1, forward strand.
TTTCCTCAGATGCTCGTGATTTCGGCCCCTTCCCCATCGTCAACCGGGCAGACGCAGTTGCATTCACCGGTCAAATCGCGCCAGATTGCGCGGATGGACAAAGAGAAGCTGCCTGCGTGACCCGAAACGAGCCTGCGCCCAAAGACGCGCCCGTCATCGAAATCCGTGACCTTTACAAGAGCTACGGCTCGCTCGAGGTGCTAAAAGGCGTCTCGATCACCGCGCCACGCGGCCATGTGGTGTCGTTGATCGGCTCCTCCGGCTCGGGCAAATCGACGCTCCTGCGATGCTGCAACCTGCTTGAAGACAGCCAGAAGGGCGATGTGATCTTCGAAGGCGAGTCTGTGCATTGGCGTGGCGAGGGGCTCAATCGTCGCCCTGCCGACCGCGCGCAGGTCACCCGGTTCCGCACGAACCTGTCGATGGTGTTCCAGCAGTTCAATCTCTGGGCGCACATGACGATCCTGCAGAACGTGATGGAAGCGCCGGTGACGGTGCTGGGCCGCGACAAGGCAGAGGTCGAACCGCTGGCGCGCCAGTTGCTCGACAAGGTCGGCATCGGCGACAAATGCGACGCCTGGCCCGCGCAGCTCTCGGGCGGCCAGCAGCAGCGCGCGGCGATCGCGCGGGCGCTGTGCATGGAGCCCAAGGCGCTTCTCTTCGACGAGCCCACCTCGGCGCTCGACCCGGAATTGCAGCAAGAGGTGGTGAAGGTCATCAAGGACCTCGCCGCCGAACACCGCACCATGATCCTCGTCACCCACGACATGCGACTGGCGCGTGACGTCTCCGACCACGTCGTCTTCCTGCATCAGGGCAAGATCGAGGAAGAGGGCCCGCCAGAGGCTCTGTTCGGCGCGCCGAAATCGACGCGCCTGCAACAATTCCTGTCGGCCACCGCGCCGGCGTGAACCAACCCAAGAATTAACAACGGGGAACCAAAATGAAAAAACTGATCCTGACCGCTGCCATCCTCGGCCTTTCGGCCGGCGTCGCCGCGGCACAGACCGTCCGCATGGGCACCGAGGGCGCCTACCCTCCCTACAACTTCATCGACGATAACGGTGAAGTCGCGGGCTTCGAGCGCGAACTCGGCGACAAGCTCTGCGAGATGGAGAGCCTCGACTGCACCTGGGTCACCAATGACTGGGATTCGATCATCCCGAACCTGCTCTCGGGCAACTACGACACGATCATGGCTGGCATGTCGATCACCGCTGAGCGTGAGAAGACCATCGATTTCACCCAGGCCTATTACCCGCCGGCGGCCTCGTCCTACATGGCGATGGACCCGGGCGCGGATCTCAAGGGCGGCGTGATCGCGGCACAGACCGGCACCATTCAGGCGGCGCATGTCGCTGAAACCGGCGCGACGCTGGCCGAATACGCGACCCTCGACGACACGATCGCCGCCGTGAAGAACGGTGAGGCCGACGCGGTCTTCGCCGACAAGGACGCGCTCAAGCCCTTCGCGGGCCAGGACAACATGGAATTCGTGGGCGACGACGTGCAGCTCGGCAAAGGCATCGGCATCGGCCTGCGCAAGTCCGACACCGAGCTGAAGGACAAGTTCAACGACGGCATTTCCAAGCTGAAAGCCGATGGCACGCTCAACGAACTGCTTAAGAAGTATTTCGGCGACGACGCCCTGACCTTCAAGAACTGATCCAGAAAACGAGGCCGGGGCGGTATGAGCCGCTCCGGTCCCGACCGAAAGTCCGATGTTCGAAAGCTGTTCCGATCCCTCTGCCCTTCACGGGCTTGGCTGGCTGCTCTGCTACCTGACCACGGGTAAGCAGATCATGTTCTATGGCTCGTTCGGCATCGTGCTGATCCTGCTGGCCGTGACCGCGCCGGTGGCGCTGATCTTCGGCTTCGGCGGGGCACTCGCCGCCCGGTCGAGCGCCGCCCCGCTGCGCCTTCTCGGACGCGGCTACATCGCGATGGTGCGCGGTGTGCCCGATATCATCTTCTTCCTTTTCGTGCCGATCGCGATGGACCAGGGCCTCGAATACCTGAAGTCACGCGCGGTCTGCCCCGATCCCGGCCCGGCCTGGACGGGTAACGAATTCCACGTCTGTGCCTCCGCGAAAATCCCGCTCGGCACGGCCCCGCAATTCTATCACGAGGCCTATGGCTTCGCGCTGGCCGTGGTGGCCTTCTCCATCGTCTATGGCGCCTTCGCCGCCAACGTGCTGTTCGGCGCGATGCAGGCGGTGCCGCGCGCGCAGCTTGAGACCGCCGAGGCTTACGGCATGACCCGCGCGCAGGTGAACCGTCGGGTGCTGATCCCGCAGATGTGGGCCTATGCGATCCCCGGTCTGTCGAACCTCTGGATGATCCTCATCAAGGCAACGCCGCTGCTGTTCCTTCTGGGCATCGAAGACATCGTCTATTGGGCGCGCGAACTGGGCGCGACCAAGTCGAGCATCTACGCCTATCCGCATCCCGACTGGCGCCTCTATTACTTCCTCGTGCTGCTGGTCTTCTATCTGGTGATGACCAAGCTCTCCGAGATCGTGCTGGCCCGCATCAACCGCCGCCTCGCCTTCGGGCAGGCCACGGCTGCTGGTGAAGCGCTGAGAAAGGCGGACGCATGAGCTGCATTCAGACCATCGCGGATTACGGGCTGCGCTCCGTGGGCATCGGCGAGCGACTGCTGCCGCGCTCCGATTTCACGATGTGCCAGCAATTCACCCTGATCGGCTCGGGGATGATCTGGAACCTCTATTTCGGCATTCTCGCGCTGCTGGCCGGGTTCTTCCTCGCCACGACGCTCGCGGTGGCGAAGAACTCCGATCGCGCGATCTTCCGCAAACCGGCCGAATGGTTCATCTTCCTGTTCCGCGGCTCGCCCCTCTTCATCCAGTTCTTCCTCGCCTACGAGGCCTTCGCGATGCTGCCCCGTGCGGGCTTCCCGATCCTCGGCATCACGGTCGCGACGGACTGGATCACGCGGGCCTGGGCAGGCGCGCTGATCGTGCTGTTCTTCAACACCTCTGCCTATGCCGCCGAGATCTTCTACGGCGCGCTGCGCTCCGTGCCGAAAGGCGACATGGAAGCCGCGGACGCATACGGCATGACCGGCTGGACCAAGTTCCGCCGTGTGACATGGCCGACGATGCTCCGGCTCGGCTGGCCCTCCTACACCAACGAGGCGATCTTCCTGTTCCACGCCACCACGCTCGTGTTCTTCTCGGGCTTCCCGGCGTTCCGGCAGGAGGGCGACGCGCTCTATTACGCGAAGTATTTCGCGGACAAGACCTTCAATCCCTTCATCCCCTACCCGATCGCGGCGTTCTACTTCATTCTGCTCACGCTCTGCGTCATCGCGGTCTTCGGGGTGATCAACCGCCGCCTGAACCGCCATCTGCCGCAGGAAAGCCGTAAGCGCTTTCGGTTCAGGCCGCAGATTATCAGGTGACACATGAACTGGCTGCACGACCATCCCGACGTTCGCACGATCCGCGTGGCGGCGGCCGATCTCAACGGGGTGGCGCGCGGCAAGCGCCTGCCAGCCCGCTTCGCCGATAAGGTCTTCACCGAAGGGACGCGCTTTCCCTATTCGGTGATGAATCTCGACATCTGGGGCGAAGATGTCGAAGACAGCCCGCTTGTCTTCGAATCCGGCGATGCCGACGGGCTTCTGATGCCGACCGAGCGGGGCTTCCTGCCGATGCCGTGGCTCTCGGCGCCGACCGCGCTGCTGCCGATCTGGATGTTCCATATGGACGGCAAGCCCTATGCGGGCGACCCCCGGCAGGCGCTGGCGCGCGTGGTGGAACGCTACAAGGCGCTGGGGCTGACCCCGGTGGTCGCAACCGAGCTGGAATTCTTCCTGATCGACGACAGCGGCAAGACGCTGCGCGTGCCGCCCTCGCCCCGCTCGGGCAAACGCCGCACCGGCGGTGAGGTGCTGAGCTTGCGCGCGCTCGACGCGTTCGACATCTTCTTCAGCCAGCTCTACGACGCCTGCGAGGCGATGGATATTCCCGCCGATACCGCGATCTCCGAAGCGGGTCCGGGGCAGTTCGAGATCAACCTTTCGCACCAGCCCGACCCGCTGAAAGCCGCCGATGACAGCTGGCTGTTCAAGATGCTGGTGAAAGGTCTGGCGCGCGCGCATGGCTTCGCCGCGTCCTTCATGGCGAAACCCTACGACGAATGGCCCGGCAACGGGATGCATATGCATTTCTCGGTGCTCGATGCCGAGGGCAACAACATCTTCAACGACGGCACGCCGCAAGGCTCGGACCAGATGCGCCATGCGGTGGCGGGCTGCCTGGCTGCGATGGCGGGCTCGGGCCTGATCTTCGCGCCGCATGAGAACAGCTATGATCGGCTCGTGCCCGACGCCCATGCGCCGACCGGCATCGCCTGGGCCTATGAGAACCGCACCGCGGCACTGCGCATCCCGGCCTCGGGACCGCAGGCGCGGCGGATCGAGCATCGCGTGGCGGGTGGCGACGTAAACCCCTACCTGATGATCGCGGCGATTCTGGGTGCCGCCCTGATCGGGATCGAGGACAAGATGGAAGCGCCCGAGCCGATCAAGGGCAACGCCTATGCGCTCGACCTGCCGCAGATGCCCACCGATTGGGAAGCGGCAATCGACGCCTTCCAGAATTGCGAGATCATGCCGCGCATCTTCGACCGCGACCTGATCACCAATTTCGCCATGACCAAGCGGCAGGAGCTGCATTACATGGCCGAGCTGTCGGATCAGGAGCAGACCGAGCTTTACCTGGATACCGTCTGAAGGGGGCGCTGCCCCCTCGGGCTTCGCCCTCACCCCCGGGATATTTCTCCCAAGGGGAAGGGAGAGGCGGGGCGCAGGCAGAGGGGCAGCGTCCCTACCCGGCTGCCGCTTTCGCCTCGGCCCGGGGATAGAGCCGCGCCATCGTCAAACCGCGCGTGGCGTTGAGGATCATCAGCCCCGCCCAGAGCCCGTGATTGCCGAAAAGCGGGATCAGCACGAAAAGCGCGGCCGTGTAGATCGCGACCGAGATCACCATTGCGTTGCGCATCTCGCGGGTCAGGGTCGCGCCGATGAAGATGCCGTCGAGCATCCAGGCTGGCCCGCCGATCAGCGGCGCGGCGGCGATCCAGATCAGATAGTCGCGCGCCTCGATGCGGACATTCGGGGCGGTGGTCATCAGGTCGATGATCGCAGGGCCTGCAAGCAGGAAAACCGCGCCCAGCACGAGCGCGCCGCCGATCCCCCATTGCGAGGACACGATGCTCGCCCGGCGCAGCCTTGCTGCCGAATGTGCGCCCACCGCTTGGCCCACGAGGCTCTCGGCGGAGAAGGCGAACCCGTCCAGCGCGAAGGCGGTAATCTGCAGGAATTGCAGCAACACCTGATTGGCCGCGAGCGTCACATCGCCCTGCCCCGCGCCGAGGAACAGAAAGCTGGTGAAGCTCGCCTGCAGCAGGATCGAGCGCAGCATGATGTCGGTATTCACCCGCGCCATCGTCGCCAGTTTCACCCGGTCGAAGATTGCGCGCGCCCGCCACAGGCCGTTTACGAAGGCCGCGCGACACAGCCAAAGCGCCAGCACCACACCGCTAATCTCGGAGATCAGCGTGGCACCGGCGACGCCTTGCACGCCCCAGCCAAGGCCCAGCACGAAGAACAGGTCCAGCCCCACGTTCAGCGCGTTCATCGTCACTTGCAGCAAGAGGACACCGCGCGTGCGCTCCAGCGCGATCAACCATCCGGTGAAAGCGTAGAGCGAGATGGTGAGCGGCGCGCCCCAGATGCGGATCTGCAGATAATCGCGGGCAAGGCGCTCAACCTCGTCGCTCGCCGGGGCAAGCTGGAACGCGGCCCAGAACAGCGGAATTTGCAGCACGATCAGGCTCAGTCCGGCGATGCCTGCAATGATCAGCGCGCGCATCAGCCCGGCAGAGACCTCGCCCGTATCGCCCGTCCCATGCGCCTGGCTCACGAGCCCGGTCGTGCCCATCCGCAGGAAACCGAAGATCCAGTAGAGCGAGGACAGGATTACCGCGCCGATCCCCACCGCGCCAATCGGCGCGGGCAGGCCCAATTGCCCGACGACGGCGGTGTCGACCGCGCCGAGGATCGGGATCGTGGCGTTCGAGAGGACGATGGGCAGCGCGATCTTCAGGACCCGCGCATGGGTGATCTCAGCCATTGGCGGAGGTATCGTCCCGCGCGGGCATCAGGAAATGGCCGGTCGCTTGGGCAAAGATCCGGGTCCGGTTGTCCTGCCACGCCTCGACATGGACGCTGGCATAGCGCCGCCCCGAACGATTAACGCGCGCTCGCGCATAGGCGTCGCGCGGCAGGCCGGAGCGCAGGTAATCCACGGTGAAATCAATCGTCTTGGGCAGCCGCGGCAGGCTCTCGGGCGTGAGCGCGTCGAAATCGATCCGCCCCGCCTCGATATCGTCCCACAGGTAAGACCAGCTGAGTTCGATGATCGCGGTGACCTCGAGAAAGGCCGCTGTCACCCCGCCATGGATCGCGGGCAGCATCGGGTTGCCGATCAGCTTGTCGTCATAGGACAGAACGCCGGTCAGCTCATCGCCGCGCCGGTCGAAACCGATGCCGAGGAACTGCGCGTAAGGAATCCCCTCGACGAGCATCTTGAGCGCGCCGTCTCGGCGCTGCTTGACCTGCTGGACGGGTTCGGGCTTGGGACGGCTCATGCTTGCCCCTCCGATTTGGGTTTTTCGGGGCGCGAGACGGTGAAGGCGCCGGTAGCGGTCGCCACGGGCCGTTCAGCATCCTCGTCATGGGTTGTGGCGCGCACGAAGGCGACCGAACGAGTGACGTGATAGCATTCCGCCCGCGCGGTGATCCGCTGGCCGGGCGTCGCGGGGCGCATGTAATCGATGCGCAGATCAAGCGTCGCGGTGGAGGCCCCGGCCTGCGGATGGCTCATTACGGCGGCGCCTGCGCAGGTATCCATCAGCGCCGAGACCGCGCCGCCATGGATCACGCCGGTGCGCGGATCGCCCACGAAGCGCGTGTCATAGGGCATCGACAGGGTCGCGCAGCCGGGGCGGATCTCGTCCATCTGCATCCCCAGCGCGCGGGAATGCGGGATCGCCTCGATGAACTGGCGCGCCTGTTCGAGTATCTTGTCGTTCTGGTCGCTCATGAAATCATCCCCGAATGTCTTGCGCGACTATCCCCGCTGGCCGACGGGGTTACAAGACCCGCGCCTCAGCCCTGACCCTGCGACACAAGGAAATAGCGTGCGATCCCGTAAAGGTAGAAGCCGGTGAACATGATGTTGAGATATTTCAGCTGACGCTCGGTATGCAGCCAGGCGTGATAGGCCCAGATCATGCAGAACGGCAGGCTGAGAAAGAGATTGAGCGGGTACCAGTTCTGCACGATGGCGATGGTCGAGGCGATGCCGAGGGCCAGTGCGACCCATTTCATCTCTTGCTGATAGGCCGCAAGGCCACCTTCGCGCAGACGCAGTGCCGGACGCATGCCCGCTCCTTCTGACTGATACCAATGTCGGGGATCGCGGCCCTTGGGGCCTGCGATGCGATTGATATGCCACAGGAAAGGGGATCCGTCCAGACGGGCGCGGATCTAGCGGCGCGCGGCGAAGAAATCCTTCAGAAGCGCCTCGGCCTCTGCCGCCCCGATACCGTCGTAGATTTCCGGCACGTGGTGGCTTTGCGGATGCGAAAAGACGCGCGGCCCTTGCGCGACGCCGCCCGATTTCGGATCGGCCGCGCCGTAATAAAGCCGCGCGATCCGGGCCTGAGAGATCGCCGAGGCGCACATCGGGCAGGGCTCGAGCGTGACATAGAGATCATAGCCCGGCAGCCGCTCCGAGCCGATCTGCGCACAAGCCTCGCGCATCGCGAGGATCTCCGCATGGGCAGTCGGATCGCCCAGCTCGCGGGTGCGGTTGCCAGCGGCGGCCACCACCCTACCGTCAGGGGAGACGACGACTGCGCCGACGGGCACCTCGCCGCGCTTGGCCGCCTCGCGCGCCTCTGTCAGCGCCTGTTGCATGAAAGACCGGAATTCCATGGCTCTTCATCGCTTGCAAATCCGCGCTTATCAAGACGCTTCCCACGCGCAGCAGAAAGGTGTAGATCGCCATCTTTCGCGCCCGAGTGACTCGCGCGCCCCCTCCCCTAGAAGGAACCGGACATGACCGACACTCCCGACAACTCCCCCGAAAATTCCGTTTCGAAATCCGCCGACAAATCCGGCGCGAAAGAACGCATCGCCAAGGTGATCGCGCGCTCCGGCGTGGCCTCGCGCCGCGACGCCGAGAAGATGATCCTCGCCGGCAAGGTTGCAGTGAACGGCAAGCAGATCGACTCGCCCGCGCTCGACGTGGCGGCGTCCGACAAGATCACCATCGACGGCAAGCCGATCGACGCGCCGCAGGAAACGCGGCTTTGGCTCTATTACAAGCCGCTGGGTCTGGTCACGACCGAGAAAGACGAACAGGGCCGCCGCACGATTTTCGACGAGATGCCCGAGGGCATGCCGCGCGTGCTGAATGTGGGCCGCCTCGACATCAACTCCGAAGGTCTGCTGCTCTTGACCAATGATGGCGGGTTGAAGCGCCGTCTGGAGCTGCCCGAGACCGGCTGGCTGCGCAAATACCGCGTGCGCGTGAATGGCCGACCGACCGAGCAGTCTTTCGAGCCGCTGCGTCAGGGCATCACCATCGACGGCGAGGAATTCCTGCCGATGGAAGTCTCGCTCGACCGTCAGCAGGGCGCGAATGCGTGGCTGACCGTGGGCATCCGCGAAGGCCGCAACCGCGAAATCCGTCGCGCAATGACCGAGATCGGCTTCCAGGTGAACCGCCTGATCCGGATCAGCTACGGTCCCTTCCGCCTGATGGACATGAAGGCGGGCGACGTGATGGAAGTGAAGCGCAGGATGCTGCGCGATCAGCTTGGCGGTTTGCTCGACGACAAGCCGGTAAGCGGCGAGGCCAAGCCCGAGCGCAAAGAGCGTGGAGATCGTCCCGAGCGCGGCGACCGCAAGGATCGGGGCGACAAGCCGCGCTTCAAGCGGGATCGCGACGACGGCGGGCGTGATGACAAGCCGCGCTTCCGCAAGGATCGTGACGAAGGTGGTCGTGAAGATCGTCCGCGCAAGCCGCGTACGGGCGGCTTCAAATCGCATCGTGACGAGGGCGACCGCGGCGATCGTGGCGATCGGGGGCCGCGCTTCTCGAAGGACCGGGGCGACCGTCCGGATCGCGGGCCGCGTGGCGACAAGCCGCGCTTCAACCGCGACCGCGACGAGGGTGGTCGTGACGACAAACCGCGTTTCCGCAAGGATCGCGAAGAGGGCGGCCGCGAGGATCGTCCGTTCCGCGACGGGCCGCGCAAGCCGCGCACCGGTGGGTTCAAGTCGCATCGTGATGAAGGCGAGCGCGGCGACCGGGGTCCGCGTTTCTCGAAAGATCGTGGCGACCGCCCCGATCGTGGGCCGCGCGGCGACAAGCCTAGCTTCAACCGCGACCGCGATGACCGCTCCTCGGGCGGGAAATTCGGCGGCAAGCCCAGCGGGAAGTTCGGCGACAAGGCCCGCTTCAACCGGGATCGCGACGAAGGTGGCCGTGACGACCGTGGCGGCGACAAGCCCCGCTCGGGCGGCTTCAAATCGCATGGCGGAAAGCCGGGCGGCAAGCCGCGCTCGGGCGGGTTCAAATCCCACGGCGACGCGCGCGGCGACCGGCCCGCACGCTCCGGCGGCTTCAAGTCGCATTCGGGCAAACCGGGCGGGAAGCCCGGTGGCAAGCCCTTCGGTGGCAAGCCGCGCGGTGGCAATCGCGACTGACCGGCGAAAACGCGCTTTGAGAGAGGGGAAAACCGCCATGGTTTTCCCCTCTTCTTTTTCCTCGGCGGGTTTACGCGAATTTCACACCGTCTCTCTGGCATAGACCCGCCAGCCTGCTTATAAATTCCCCTGAGGACGTCGAAATTCGCGTCCGATGGCAGGGGCTGGCGATGTCGCGCGAGGCGCAAAAGAGAATCGCTTTCTGGCTGATGATCGCGCTGACGCTGTCGGTCGCGCTCACCGGGAGCGTATGATGGCTCAACGCTATGGCGGAAAATACTCGCCCCAAGGCCCGACCAGCGGGCCCGACCTGCACGATCCCCGCAGCGTGCCGCCCCATCGTCGTCCCGATGCCCGCCACCCCGAGGAAGGCCGTCCGTTCTGGATCGTGGCCGCCGCCCTGCCCTTCCTGCTGGGCGCCTTCGGCGAAGGCCCCTTCGCACTGGCCCGCGCACTTGGCGCCTTCGCCCTGATCGCAGGCGCCGCCTGGACGATCCGCGAGGGGCTGCGGGCCGAATTCGCCTATGTCGCGCGCAGCTCGGCCAAGCGCCCGGCCTTCCCGCGGAAAATTCTGGGTTCCGTCGCCTATGGTCTGGGTCTCGCACTGGGCGCACAGGCCCCCGAACTGGGCGTGATCGGCGCGGCCGGGATCGGGGCTATCGGCACGGTGGTCTCGCTCGTAGCCTTCGGTCTCGATCCGCTGAAAGACAAGGGGATGGAGGGCGTCGACGAATTTCAGCAAGAGCGCGTCGCTCGCGTGGTCAAGGAAGGCGAGGCCTATCTGGCGGAGATGCGCAAGGCCATCGCCCCCTCGGGCGAGCGTGTGCTGATCACCCGCGTCGAGCAATTCGCCACCACCGCGCGCGATCTGTTCCGCGCGGTCGAGGAAGATCCCGGCGATCTGGCTCAAGCGCGGCGCTACATGACCGTTTATCTGGAGGGCGCGCGCGACGCGACGATCAAGTTCGCCGATCTGTGGCGCAACACGCGCGATCACAAGGCGCGCGACGATTACGCGGCGCTGCTCGATGATCTGGAGGCGAATTTCACCGCCCGCACCCGCAAGATGCTGGAAGATGGCCGCGAGGGGCTGGAGATCGAGATCGACGTGCTGCGCGACCGGCTGGCGCGCGAAGGGGTCGTGACGACGACCCGCGAGAATTGACGAAGCGTGAGTTGATGAGTGACACCGGGAACTGCCCCGACAGGCGCAAGGAGGCCCTGAGATGACCGAGACGACCCGCCAAAAGGCAACCGAGCTGATGACCGAAGTGGAAGGTGTCAGCGGTTCGCTGCTGCCCGAGCCGGGCCCGGCAGAGGCGGTGACGCCGCTCGATCAGGCCCCGCCCGAGACCGCCGAGGAAATCCGCAAGCGCATGGCCGAGCTGGACATGGGCGACTCGAATTCGATCGTGCAGTTCGGCTCGCGCGCGCAGGTCGATCTGCAATCGATCAGCCAGGAGATGCTCTCGGGCGTCAAGAACAAGGATGTCGGCCCCGCCGGAGACAGCCTGCGCCAGATCGTCACCACGATCCGCGGCTTCTCGGTCTCGGAACTCGACGTGCGCCGCAAGCGGAGCTGGTGGGAAAAGCTGCTGGGCCGCGCCGCACCTTTCGGCAACTTCATCGCCCGATTCGAAGAGGTGCAGGGTCAGATCGACCGCGTCACCGACGAGTTGCTGAGCCACGAGCACAAGTTGCTCAAGGACATCAAATCGCTCGATATGCTCTACGACAAGACGCTTCATTTCTATGACGAGCTCGCGCTCTACATCGCGGCGGGCGAGGAAAAGCTGGCCCAGCTCGACCGGGAGGAAATCCCCGCGAAAGAGGCGGCGATGGAAGCCGCGTCCGAGGATCAGAAAGTGCTCAAGGCGCAGGAAATCCGCGACCTGCGCGCAGCCCGCGACGATCTGGAGCGCCGAGTGCATGATCTGAAACTGACCCGTCAGGTGACGATGCAGTCGCTGCCCTCGATCCGGCTGGTTCAGGAAAACGACAAGAGCCTCGTGACCAAGATCAACTCGACGCTGGTGAACACCGTGCCGCTGTGGGAGACCCAACTGGCGCAGGCGGTCACGATCCAACGCTCGCGCGAGGCGGCGGGCGCTGTGCGCGAGGCCAATGATCTGACCAACGAGCTTCTGAAATCGAATGCCAAGAACCTGCGCGAAGCCAATGCCGAGATCCGCACCGAGATGGAGCGCGGTGTCTTCGATATCGAGGCGGTGAAGGCGGCGAATGCCGATCTGGTCGCGACGATCGAGGATTCTTTGCGTATCGCGGATGAGGGCAAGCGCAAGCGCGCCGCGGCAGAGCATGATCTGGTGGAGATGGAAGACAAGCTGCGCGACACCCTGTCGGCGGCGAAATCCTCCGCACAGGCTGGCGGAGCTGCGGGATGACACGGATGCGTGCGGCCTTTCCGGTTCTTGCAGGGCTGGCGGCGCTGGCCCTTTCGGCCTGCGCGCCGGGCTTGGGCGGCTCGCCGCTCGCACCGGACAAGACCGCGCGCCCGCCCAGCGCACCGGCCGATCTCGATCGCTCGAACGCCACCAAGCAAAGCGCACTCTCGCGGGAGATGTCAGCCTATTTCGCCAAGACCGCCGCCGAGATGGAAAGCCGCGGGCAGCTGCGCACCGATGTCGCGCCGCGCGATGCGCCGTTCAACCAGCGGCAACTGGTGCAGGACTTCGTCCATATCGCGCTTTACGACGAATACGCGGCGCAGGGCGGCGGGTTCGTCGCGCGTCAGACGCCCTCGCGCCTGCGGCGCTGGGACAAGCCGGTGCGGATGGATATCGACTTCGGCGCCTCGATCCCCAAGGCCGACCGCGCCTCGGATATCGCCGAAGTGCGCGCCTATGCGGGCAAGCTCGCGCGGGCCTCGCGCCATCCGGTCAGCGTGGTGAACCACGGCGGCAATTTCCATGTCCTGTTCCTCAACGAGGACGAGCGCCGGGCGATCGGTCCGCGCCTGCGCCAATTGGTGCCGGGGATCGATGACAGCTCGGTCGAGGCGATCACCAATCTGCCGCTCTCGACCTATTGCGTGGTCTTCGCCTTCTCGCAGGGCGACAGTCCGATCTATACCGACGCCGTCGCGGTGATCCGGGGCGAACACCCGCCCGAACTGCGCACCAGCTGTATCCATGAGGAACTGGCCCAGGGGCTTGGCCTCGCCAATGACTATCCGCGCGCGCGGCCCTCGATCTTCAACGATGACGAGGAATTCTCGCTGCTGACCAAGCATGACGAGTTGCTGCTGCAGATGCTTTACGACCCGCGCCTGACGCCCGGCATGACCGAACGCGAGGCCCGCCCGATCGTCACCACCATCGCCTCCGAATTGCTGGGCGGCGCAAGCTGAGAACCAAGAAGGAACCGCACCCATGGGCATTCTCGATTTCCTCTCCGGCGAATTCATCGACGTCATCGGCTGGACCGACGACACCCGCGACACGATGGTCTGGCGGTTCGAGCGCGAGGGTCACGCGATCAAATACGGCGCGAAGCTGACCGTGCGCGAAGGTCAGGCCGCAGTCTTCGTCCATGAGGGGCAGCTGGCCGATATCTTCGGGCCCGGGCTCTATATGCTCGAAACCAACAACCTTCCCATTCTGACGACGCTTCAGCACTGGGATCACGGGTTCAAATCGCCCTTCCAGTCCGAGATCTATTTCGTCAACACCACCCGGTTCAACGACCTCAAATGGGGCACGAAGAACCCGGTCATGGCGCGCGATCCGGAATTCGGCCCGGTGCGCATCAGAGCCTTCGGCACTTATTCGATGCGCGTCACCGATCCGGGCAAGTTCCTGACCGAGATCGTCGGCACCGATGGCGAGTTCACCTCTGACGAGATCAGCTACCAGCTGCGCAACGTGATCGTGCAGGAGTTCTCGCGCGCTATTGCCAGCTCGGGCATCCCGATCCTGGACATGGCCGCGAACACCGCCGACATGGGCAAGCTGATCACCAAGGCGATCGCGCCCACCATCGCGAATTACGGGCTAGAGCTGCCCGAGTTCTACATCGAGAACGTCTCGCTGCCCGAGGCGGTGGAGGCGGTTCTCGACAAGCGCACCTCGATGGGGATCGTGGGCGACCTGAACAAATACATGCAATACAATGCCGCCGAGGCGATGGGCCAGCCGGGCTCGGGGGCCTCCGCCGGGATGGGCGCCGCGATGGGCGCGGGCATGGGCGCCGGGATGGGCATGGCGATGGGCCAGCAGATGGGTCCGTGGGGGCAGATGGCCCAGCAACCCGCCGCCGCGCCGCCGCCCCCTCCCCCGCCGCCGGTCGAGAAGGTCTGGCATCTCGCGGTCAACGGCCAGACGCAGGGGCCCTTCGGGCGCGGGCACCTGGGGCGTATGGTCTCGGAGGGCTCGCTCACCCGCGACAGCCTCGTCTGGACGCCGGGTCAGAACGGCTGGATGCGCGCCGAGGACGTGACCGAACTGGCGCAGCTCTTCACCATCGCACCGCCGCCGCCCCCGCCTGCTGCGAGCTGATCCAATGCTGGGTTTCCCGAAAGTGGGGCGGAGCGCGGCTGCCGCCCCTGCCGACCCACGCGGCGAGAGCCACTATCACTGCGAAAGCTGCGGCGCCGATCTGCGCTTCGCGCCGGGCCAGACGCGGCTCGTCTGCGATCATTGCGGCCATGTGCAGGACATTCCCTCCGCCACCGGGCGCGGAGAGGCGCGCTTGCGGGAATTGCCGCTCGACGATGCGCTGACCCGTGAATTGCCCGCGCAGGAGATGGAGGAGCACCGCACCGTCTCCTGTCCCAATTGCGGCGCCTCGATCGAGTTGCAAAACGGCGAGCACGCGACCGAATGCCCGTTCTGCGCGACGCCCGTGGTGGTCGATACCGGCACGACGCGGCTGATCAAGCCGCAAGGGGTGCTGCCCTTCCAGCTGACCGAGGATCAGGCGCGCGCGGCGCTCTCGAAATGGCTCGGTTCGCTCTGGTTCGCGCCTAACGGGCTGTCGCAATATGCCCGCAAGGGGCGGCGCATGACCGGCATCTACGCGCCCTTCTGGACCTTCGACGCCGCGACCCGCACGCGCTATTCCGGCCAGCGCGGCGACGCCTATTACGTCACGCGCACGGTGCAGACCGACAAAGGCCCCCGCACCGAGCAGGTCCGCCGCATCCGCTGGACGCCGGTCTCGGGTCAGGTGGCGCGCGATTTCGACGATGTGGTGATCTACGCCGCGCGCTCACTCCCGCCCGATTACGTGCAGGCGCTGCGCCCGTGGGACCTGACGGCGCTCGAACCCTACCGCCGTGATTACCTCGCGGGCTTCACCGCCGAGGGCTACACGGTGCAACTGCAGGAAGGCCACCATGCCGCGCAGGCCGAGATGATCCGCGTCATCCAGACCGACATTCGCCGCGATATCGGCGGCGACGAGCAGCGGATAGGCGCGATGGACCCGCAGTTCTCGGCCGAGACCTTCAAGCACATCCTGCTGCCGATCTGGACCGCCGCCTACAAGTTCCGTGGCCGCTCCTACCGCTTCGTCGTGAACGCCCAGACGGGCCGCGTGCGCGGGGATCGCCCGTGGTCTGCGTGGAAGATCGCGCTGGCGGTGCTCGCTGCGGTGATCGTCGGGGGGACGCTCTTCTACCTGAAGAGCCGCTGAGCGGGTCAGCCCTTCGCTAGGTCATCCACCCCGAAGGCGATGCCCTGCGGGGCGAGCCATTCTGCGAAGCGCGCGATCTTCTCGTCGAGCGAACAGGTATTGGTTTGCCGCGCCATCTCGATGTCATAGGCGGCGCGAAGGTCCATCTGGCGTTCGGGGCTCAGCTCTTTCCAGCGCGTCATGTCGTCTCCTTGCAAAGCCGAAGTGGGTTCCCGATATATCTTGCAACCCAATGTAAAGGAGGGGTGACATGACCCAATCCTCTCAAAGCTACCGTGTGACCTGCCTCGATTGCGGGCAGGCCAACCGCATTCCCGCCGAGAAGCTGGGTGCGAATCCGAAATGCGGCACCTGCGGCGGCTGGCTCGTCTCGCACAAGGTGACCGAAGTCGACTTCGAGACGCTCGCCAAGGCCGAGAAGGACGATCTGCCGCTGCTGGTCGATTTCTGGGCGCCGTGGTGCGGCCCGTGCAAGGCGATGGCGCCGCAGTTCAACATGGCCGCCGAGAAGCTGACACCGCATGTGCGGCTGGCGAAGATCAACACGCAGGTGAACCCCACCGCGACCCAACGCTACCGGATTCAGGGCATTCCCGCCTTCATCCTGTTCGCCAAGGGCCGCGAGGTCGCCCGCGCCGCAGGGGCCCGCCCGGCAGGCGATCTGGTCAATTTCGTGAAGTCGAAAATCTCGGTGCCCGCATAACACGGATCATGCGGAAATTTTCGTGCGCGGCGCGGGCGGGTCGCTTGACAAAGCCCGCGCCTTGCGCGAAATACCACGCCACGGTTCGGGGCCTTAGCTCAGCTGGGAGAGCGCGTCGTTCGCAATGACGAGGTCAGGGGTTCGATCCCCCTAGGCTCCACCAAACCGCTTCAAAAAGCGCCCGATCTTCGGGCGCTTTTTGCGTTTCCAAACAATCTCAAATGCTTAGCGTGTAGCAATCCGCAATCCGCCCCGCGTTGTGGATGAACTATCCCCAGATTTCGTGGGGGCCACCCGGCTTATCCACCAGAAATTGCTTTACACAATAGCAACCTGCCTACACGATATCTTGTAGGGACAGGCGGCTGCTACCGCCGTTCCTTGTAAAGCCGACAAGCCCTAGGGGAGCTGCACCCCGGGCATCTAAAAAGGCAGGGGGATACGAGCATGGCACTGAGCGAAGACTATCTGTACGCCGAAGAACTCCACCCGATCGACATCGTCGAGACGCTGGCCGAAGCCCATGAATGGGAATTCGACCGGGTCACCGATGACCAGATCGCAATGGCGGTCGAGGGTCAGTGGCGGACCTACTCGATCACCCTCGCCTGGTCGCCGATGGACGAAACCCTGCGGCTGATCTGCACCTTCGAGATGGACCCGCCGCCGGCCCGCGAAGGCGCGCTTTACGAGCTTCTCAACCGCATCAACGACCGGGTCTGGACCGGCGCCTTCACCTTCTGGCCCGATCAGCGGTTGAT
Organism: Thioclava sp. PTB-PU3-1; assembly: GCF_055666785.1. NCBI lineage: Bacteria > Pseudomonadati > Pseudomonadota > Alphaproteobacteria > Rhodobacterales > Paracoccaceae > Thioclava > Thioclava sp. PTB-PU3-1. The sequence continues at coordinate 729,773 of NZ_JBVNVL010000001.1, forward strand.
GGTCTGGCGGCACGGGCTGGTGCTCTCGGGCGGGCAGCTGCCCGGGCCGGAGCAGATCGACCGTCTGATCGGCGCGGCTGTCGTGTCCTCCGAGCGGTTCTACCCGGCCTTCCAGCTGGCGACCTGGGGCGAGCGCGATCCCGAAGACGCGATGCAGGTGGCCATTGCGGAGGCCTACGGGCGCGCCTAATCTCCCCCCGAACCAAAAGGGGGAAGCATGAGCTTTGACAAGATTTCCGACCGCGGCCTCGTCATTCTGGGCTGCGGACGCATGGGCGGCGCGATCCTTCAGGGGCTGTTGAAGGGCGGTCTGCCCGCAGCCTCGGTCTGGGTGGTCGATCCGAATCCGTCCGACTGGCTGAAAGAGTCCGGCGTGAATCTCAACGCCGATCTGCCCGCGAATCCGGCTGTCGTTCTGGTCGCGGTGAAGCCGCAGATGATGGCCGACGCGCTGCCGCAACTCTCGGCCATGGCCGAGGGCGATACGCTGTTTGTCACCGTCGCCGCCGGGATCACCATCGAGGGCTACGAGAAGATGCTGGGCACGCAGGCCCGGCTGGTGCGCGCGATGCCCAACACGCCTGCCGCGATCGGCCGTGGCGTGACCGCGATCGTCGGCAATCCGAACGCGACTGGGGACGATCTGGACACAGCGGATGCGCTGATGACCGGCGTCGGTCAGGTCGTGCGGCTCGACGATGAGGAACAGATGAACGCCGTGATCGGCGTCTCCGGCTCAGGCCCGGCTTACGTCTTCCACCTGATCGAGGTGATGGCGGCGGCGGGCGAGGCCGAGGGGCTCGACCCCGATCTGGCGCTACGGCTTGCCAAGGCGACCGTCGGCGGCGCGGGGCAACTGGCCGAGGATAGCGACGAGAGCCCTTCGAAACTGCGCGAGAACGTGACCTCTCCCGGCGGGACGACGGCGGCGGCGCTGGAGGTTCTGATGGACCCCGAGACCGGCATGCCACCCCTGATGCGCAAAGCGGTCGCCGCGAATATCGCGCGCAACCGGGAGCTGGGGAAATGACCATCTCCTTCGACGACTTCATGAAGGTCGACATTCGCTGTGGGCGGATCACGCAGGCCGAGCCCTTCCCCGAGGCGCGCAAGCCCGCGATCAAGCTCTGGGTCGATTACGGCCCGGAGATCGGCGTGAAGAAAAGTTCCGCCCAGATCACGGTGCATTACGCTCCCGAGGAGCTGGTCGGCAAGCTGGTCTTCGGCGTGGTCAACTTCCCGCCGCGCCAGATCGGGCCATTCATGTCCGAGGCGCTCGTGCTGGGCGTGCCGGACGCGGCTGGCGAGGTCGTGCTGCTGACGCCCGACAAGGACGTGCCGATCGGCGGGAGGATGTTCTGATGAAGCTCCTCGTGACCCGCAAGCTGACCGACGAAGTCGAGGCCCGTGTGGCGAAGGAATTCGACGTGACCTTCCGCAACGGGGCCGCGCCGATGACCGAAGATGAGACGCGCGCGGCGCTGGCCGAATACGATGCGCTTCTTGTGACCTTGGGCGACAAGGTGACGGCAGCGGCCTTCGAGGGCAGCCCGCGCGCGAAGATCGTGGCCAACTTCGGGGTCGGCTATAACCATATCGACGTGGGTGCCGCCGAGGCGAAGGGCATCACGGTGACGAACACGCCGGGCGCCGTGACCGATGCCACCGCCGATATCGCGACGATGCTGATCCTGATGAGCGCGCGACGTGCCTCGGCGGGCGAGCGCTTCGTGCGGCGCGGCGAGTGGACCGGCTGGACGCCGACGCAATTCCTTGGTCAGCATGTCTCGGGCAAGAAGGTCGGCATCATCGGTCTGGGCCGCATCGGCACCGCGATCGCGAAACGCTGCCATTTCGGCTTCGGTATGGAGGTGGCTTACACCAAGCGCACCCCCGTCGATCCGGGCTTCCCCGCGACGCATCTAAGCCAGGACGAGCTGCTCGCGACTTCGGATTTCGTCGTGATCGCGGTGCCCGCAAGCCCGGCCACGCATCACCTGATCGGCGCGGCGGAGATCGCGAAGATGCAGCCGCACGCGCATCTGATCAACATCGCGCGCGGCGATATCGTCGACGAGGCGGCACTGGTGGCCGCAATGCAGGGCAATGCGATCGCGGGCGCGGGTCTCGACGTCTATGAGCGCGAGCCTTATGTGCCGGAAGCCCTGCGCGAGATGGATAACGTTACGTTGCTTCCGCATCTCGGCACCGCCGCTCTTGAGGTGCGTGACGACATGGGCCACATGGCGGTCGACAATCTCATCGCCTTTCGTGACGGCAACACGCCGCCCAATCGCGTGTCGTCTTGACCTTTCACCTCCTTGGCGGGAGGCTCTGCCAAGGAGGATCCGATGCATCAAGCCGTCATTACCGGGACCGGGGTCTATACGCCGGAACACGTCATCACGAATGCCGAACTGGTCGAGGCATTCAACGCCTATGCCGATCTGTTCAACGCCGAGAACGCAGAGGCCATCGCCGCGGGCGAGATCGAGGCCAAGCCGCATAGCTCGGTCGAGTTCATACTTAAAGCCTCCGGGATCGAGCAGCGCTACGTGATGGACAAGGAAGGCGTGCTGGATCCGACGCGCATGTATCCGCGCCTGCGCCAGCGCTCGGATGACGAGCCGGGCATCATGGCGGAAATCGCGCTCGATGCCTGCAACAAGGCGCTGGCGCAGGCCGGGCGTAAAGGCGAGGACATAGACCTCGTGATCTGCGCGGCCTCGAATATGGAGCGCGCCTACCCGGCCGTCGCGATCGAAATCCAGAAGCTTCTCGGCGCGGGCGGGTTCGCTTTCGATATGAACGTCGCCTGTTCCTCGGCCACTTTCGGCATTCAGGCCGCCGCCGACATGATCCGCACGGGCTCCGTGCGGCGCGCGCTGGTCGTGAACCCCGAGATCACCTCGGGCCACCTCGAATGGCGCGACCGCGACTGCCATTTCATCTTCGGCGATGTGGCCACCGCGACGCTGATCGAACGGCGCGAGGATGCGCCGCATGGCTTCCTGATCCGCTCCACCCGTTGCGCGACGGAGTTTTCCAATAACATCCGCAATAACAATGGCTTCCTGCGCCGCACCCGCCCCGATGGCGTGGCCGATCGCCGCGACATGCAGTTCATGCAAGAGGGTCGGAAGGTCTTCAAGGAAGTGATGCCGATGGTCGCGCAGCACATCCTCGGCCATCTCGCCGACGCGGAGGTGAAGCCCGAGGATCTGCACCGCCTCTGGCTGCATCAGGCCAACAAGACGATGAACGACTTCGTGGGGAAAAAGGTCTTGGGCCGCGATCCCGAGCCGGGCGAGCAGCCCAATATCCTGCAGGATTACGCCAACACGTCCTCCGCCGGGTCGATCATCGCGTTTTCGAAATATTCGGACGATTTCAAACCGGGCGAGATCGGGCTGATCTGTTCCTTCGGGGCGGGCTATTCGGTGGGCTCGGTCGTTCTCGAGAAGATCTGAGGCTTACGCCTCGCCCATCGCTTTGCGCCAGTGGCGGCGGCAGAGGCTGACATAGGTCTCGTTGCCGCCGATCTGCACCTGATCGCCATCACGCAGCGCCTGTCCGTCCGGGCCCATCCGCACCACCATCGTGGCCTTCTTGCCGCAATGGCAGATCGTGCGGACTTCGCGCATCTCGTCGGCCAGCGCCAGCAGCGCCGCCGAGCCGGGGAACAGCTTGCCCTGAAAATCCACCCGCAGCCCGTAGCACATCACCGGCACGCGCAGGTCATCGACCGCGCGGGCGATCTGCCAGACCTGAGTCTCGGTCAGGAACTGCGCCTCGTCCACGAAGATGCAGGCGCAGGGACCCTCGGCCAGCCGCGCCTCGATCAGCGCGAACATGTCGGTCTCTTCGGAGAAACAGGCCGCCTCCGCACCGATTCCGATCCGGCTCGCGATGCGCCCGTCGCCCGCACGATTGTCGAGCCGCGCGGTCACGAGGAAGGTCTCCATGCCGCGTTCGATATAGTTGTGGGAGGCTTGCAAGAGGATCGTGCTCTTGCCCGCGTTCATCGTGGAATAATGGAAGTAGAGCTTGGCCATGGCCTGCAATAGCCCGCGATTTTCAGGGGAGCAAGACTGCCCACGCGACGCTCAGGGACGGTCGGCGCTGTCCATCCAGATCGTGACCGGCCCGTCATTCAGAAGCGCCACTTTCATATCCGCGCCGAACACGCCGGTCTGGACCGGCAGGCCCAGAGATTCGAGGTGACGGGCGAAATGCTGATACAGCCGATCGCCCTCTTGGGGCGGGGCGGCTGCAGAGAAACCGGGGCGGTTGCCGCGCGAGGTGTCAGCCGCCAGCGTGAACTGGCTGACCACAAGACAGGCGCCGCCGATGTCACCCACCGCGCGGTTCATCTTGCCCGCCTCGTCCTTGAAGATGCGCAGCTTCGAGACCCGCTCGGCCAGTTTCTCGGCCACTTTCTCGTCATCGCCCTGCATCGCGCAGCACAGGATCAGGAGGCCTGGCCCGATCTCGGAGATGCGCTTGCCGTCGACGGTGACCGAGGCCTCGGAGACCCGCTGGATCAGCGCCCTCATGCCAGTTCGTCCGCCCAGGGCGGGTTGGCCCCTGCCCGGCTGACGACCACCGCAGCGGCGGCCACGCCCAGTTTCAGGCAGTCGGAGATCAGCTCTTCCTCCGCCCCTGCGAGCCTGCGCTTGTCGAGAGCATCCGCGCGGTCCAGCGCGGCCAGAACGCCCGAGTTGAACGTGTCGCCCGCGCCGACCGTGTCAATGACCTCGACCTTGCGCGCCGGAACGAAGACCTCGCAGTGGCTCGAGAAGCCATGGGCGCCGGTCGCGCCTTCGGTGACAAAGACCAGCTTAGGCCCTTTCGCCAGCAGCCCACGCGCCAGATCTGCGATGGTGCCCGGCCCTTCGATCCAGCGCAGATCCTCGTCCGAGACCTTGACGATATCGGCGACAGTGAACATCCGTTCCAGCCGCGCGCGATAGGCCGCCTCGTCGCCGATGAAACCGGGGCGGATATTCGGGTCGATCATGGTCACGCGGTTCTCTGCCTCGCGTAGCATCAGCGCCTCATAGGCCGCACCGCAAGGCTCGACCGGCAGGGAGATGCCGCCGAAGAACATCGCCTTCACCTCTGCCGGGATCTCGGGCATGTCCTCGATCTTCAGCATCCGGCCAGCCGTATTCTCGTCGTAGAAAGCGTAGCTCGCATGGCCGTCGGTTAGCGTCACGAAGGCGAGCGTCGTCGGCCGGTCCGAGCGCACCGCAAGCCCCGCATCGACGCCGCTATCGGACAGCGAGTGGATCAGCATCTTGCCGAACAGGTCTTCGGACAGCCCCGACAGAAACCCCGAGCGCGCACCGAGCCGCCCCAGCGCGATCGCAGTGTTGAACACCGCACCCCCCGGATAGGGCGCAAAGGCCGCCTCGCCTTGCGCGCTCTCGCGCGGGAGCATGTCGATCAGTGCTTCACCACAGCTCAGGATCATCGGGTTTTCTCCTCCGTCATCGCGTTCCGATACCGCTAACACCTGCTACACGCGAAGCGGTGTCCGGGCAATCCCCGCAGGGATCACGCTGCGGTCGGCCCGCCCTTATCGCCGCCACTGCCGCGCCGGTTGCGCCCTTCGATTAGCCACGCGCCCACGGTCAGCAGGGCCGCCAGGATCAGCCAGGCCCAGGCAGGCAGCAGCGGCTGCACCCGGATATCGGTGGTGGCCGTGGCACCACGCGGCGTGATGCCGATCCAGCCGCGCCCCGATGTCGGGCGACCCGCGCGCACTTCGCGGATGGAGGGCACCCCGTCCTCAAGCCGCGTCACGCCGCCATTCGACGCCTCGACCACGGCGGAGAGGGGATCGCCGCTGGCGATCGTCTGCTCGAACTCGCGCGGGCTTGCAGGCCCCATCGCCACGACCCGCTCCAGATCGCCGTCCTTGAGGCGGTAGAGCCCCGCCTCGGGCGCGGTCCAACGCGCGGTGAAGCGGCCGGGTGCTGTCTCGGTCAGCGGCACCTCTTGCGTCGAGCCATCGGGTAGCGTCACGGTCACCGGCGGCGCGGTGTCTTCCATCGTGCGGCGGATGATCCGCATCGAGAGCGCGCCGGGATCGATCTCGGCATAGAGCGCCTCTTCCTCCAGCTCCGGCTCTTTCATCTCCCAATGCGCGATCCGGCGCAGCAATTCGAGCTGCGGCCCGCCGCCGTCATAGCCGCGATCCCAGAGCCACGCCTGATCCGAGGCCAGCAGCGCCACGCGCCCCTCGCCTTCGCGCGACAGCACCAGAAGCGGCTTACCCTCGGCGCCGGACATCACGACCTCGCCGGTGGGGTTCGTCAGCTCGATCTGGCGCAACCAGTGGCCCCAATGCGGGCCGTCTTTTTCGGCGGCCGTATCCTCGCCCTCGGGCGCGGGCGCCCCTTCCAGTCCGGCGGTCACCGGATGGCGCAGACCCAGATCGGTCGGGCGCGGCAGGAAGCTTTCCGACATCACCCGGCCCGTCGGACGCGCGGGCATGATATCGCCGAGGCTGGTCTGATAGAGGCTTTCGACGGTCGCGAATTCCGGACCGGCGGCTACGAGGATCGCGCCCCCGCGCTCGACGTAATCCTTGATATTGTCGAAATACGCGGACGGCAGAATGCCCCGCGCGCCGTAGCGGTCGAAAATGATCAGGTCGAACTCGTCGATCTTGTCGACGAACAGCTCCTGCGTCGGGAAGGCGATGAGCGACAGCTCCGTCACCGGCACACCGTCCTGTTTCTCGGGCGGGCGCAGGATGGTGAAATGCACGAGGTCCACGCCAGCGTCCGATTTCAGCAAGTTGCGCCATGTCCGCTCGCCCGCATGGGGCTGGCCGGAGACCAGCAGCACCCGCAGCCGGTCGCGCACGCCATTGATCTGGACGGTGGCGACGTTGTTGCGGTCGGTCAGCTCGCCCTCGGTCGGCGACAGCGTGAACTGCACCACGTTCTGCCCCCCATGGGTCAGCGTCAGCGGCAGTTCCAGATCGCGGTCGGTGCGCACCGTGTAGCTTTTCGGATCCTTGCCGTCGATCGAGATGGTCAGATCGGCGGTGCCGCCCGCGCTTACGGGCACGTTGCCCATATCCTCGACCTTGAGACGGATATCGGTCTCCTCGCCGATGATGCCGAAGGACGGCGCGGTCTCGATCAGGATACGCCGATCCCAGTCGCTGCGCTTGCCGGTCAGCAGCACCTGCAGCGGCGCGGGCAGATCGGGGGCGAGCTGCGCATCATGGGCCTGCCCGTCGGTGACCATCAGCGCGCCCGCAACCCGCGCGCGCGGCTCTGCGGCGAGCGCCTCGGCCAAGGTCGAGCCCAGTTCGGTGCCCGCATTGTCGGCTCCGTCCGGAACGGTGATCCGGCGCGTCTCGACATTGGGCATCGCGTCGAGCTGTACTTGCAGACGCGTCAGGGCGGTATCGGTCTGCGCGACACGATCCGAGAGCTTCTGCGAGGAGGACCGATCGTCGATCAGCAGCACGATATTCGACAGCGGCGCGGTCTGCTCGCGCTGCAAGGAGGGCTGCGCGATGGCGGCCAGCAGCACCAGCGCGGCCAAGGCCCGCAGCGCCCAGCCCTTCAGCCCGCGCCACAGCGCCAGCGCCAGCAGCACGACAGCCACCACGCCTGCCCCCGCGATCACAGGCCACGGCAGAAGCGGCGCGAAGATGATCGACATCCCGTTCATTGCCCCAGCCTTTCGAGAAGCGCAGGCACATGGACCTGATCGGATTTATAGTTGCCGGTCAGCACATGCATGATCAGGTTCACCCCGAAGCGATCCGCGATTTCGCGCTGACGCTCGCCGGTGCGGCCACGGCCCACCGGGAACATCGGCATCCCGCGATCGTCGACAGCCCAGGCCGAGGCCCAGTCATTGCCGCCGATCACCACCGGCGTCACCCCGTCATTGAGGTTGCGAAACGGCATCCCCTCGGCGCGTTCGGCATCGGCGGGCGGGGCCTCGACCCAGATCGTGCCATCATAGCGGCCGGGGAAATCCTGCAGTAGGTAAAAGGTGCGGGTCAGCACATGATCGTCCGGGATCGGCGCGAGCGGCGGGATGTCCAAGGGGGCTGCCAGCGCCTGCAGGCGTTTGCCCGCCGGGGTCGCCTCGCCGAAGCCCGCGATATCGGCGTCGCGGGTGTCGAACAGGATCATGCCGCCGCCGCGCAGGTAGCGGTTCAGCTTGGCATATTCCATCGGGCTCGGCGCAGGCTGATCGGCGGTGATCGGCCAGTAGATGAAGGTGAAGACGGCCAGATCGTCGTTCTTGAGATCGACCATCATCGGCGCGGAAGGCTCGACCGTGGTGCGGCGATTGAGAACCTGCGACAGCCCCTTCAGCCCCGCCATGGACACCCGGTCCACCTCGGCATCGCCGGTGGGCATCGCGGCCAGAACCACATTGGACGCAGCCTCGATCGCGCGCGCCGGATCCATATCCTCGGCATGGGCTTGCGGGGGCGCGAAGCTCGCGAGGATCAGGGCGGCCCCGAAGGCGGCGGCCTTCATCGCGCGCGGCCCCAAAAGCTTGCCCGAGAGCGCCAGCGTCGCGAGGATATCGATCAGCAGTGCCGCCAGCGCCGCGCCCAGAAGCCAGCCTTTCAGCGGCATTTCGCGTTGCTCGAAGGCCCCTTCTACGGGGACATTGGCAGGCCAGCTGGCCGGGGACAGCGTCGCGCCGCGTGGAAGGGCGTTCAGCGCGACCGAGCGATCCTCGGCAGTGTAGATGCCCGGGCGCAGCTTCGGCCCCGGCTCGGCCTTGGCCAGCTCCTCGCCCGGAACGCCGGCGGCAGCGCCTGCGTCCTGCAGCCGCCCGAACCCGTCGAGCAGCTTCTGCGGCACCCAGGTCTGGCCTGCGAGATCAGCCTCTTCCGGCGCGGCGGGCCGGGCCGAGACCGCGAGCCGCTCCAGCATCTGCGGGAACAGAAGCGACAGCGGCAGCGTCGACCATTCGGCATTCGCGGTGACATGGAACAGCACGACCGCCCCCTGCCCCATCTTGGCGCGGGTCACGAGCGGCGTGCCATCGGTCAGCGCGGCGATCGTGTGCTCGGAGAGGTCCGGCGTCGGCTCGGCCATGACCTGCGCCTTCACGGTCACATCGTCGGGCACTTGCAGCCCGGCGAAGGGCGAGTTCTCCGGGAAGGGCGCCAGCGCGCGCGGATCGCCCCAGCTCATCGTGCCGCCCAGCGAGCGGCCGCCCGCGCGCAGCTGCACCGGCAAAAGCGTATCGGCATCGAGATCGGCATTGGCCATGCGGGGCCCCGCGAAACGGATCAGCAGCCCGCCCTTCTCGACCCACTCCTGCAACTTCGACTGCTCGGGCAGATCGGCCATATCGGCGAGGATGATCACGTCCGGATCGGCGGTCAGCACATCGGCCAGCGTGCCCTCTATCAGGTCCGCCGTGGGGGCGAGCGCCTGATGCAGGTAATGGGTGGGCGAGAGCAGCTCGAGCCCCTCGCGGTCGCGCGCACCCGACAGGATCGCGACCTTGCGGCGCTTCACCGCGTCATCGGTCAGGCTGACGGCGCCTGCCGAGCGCATGCCCGTGATCTCGATCCGGGTGATGCGGTTGCGCAGCTCGGGCGGCAGATCGAAGCGCAGCTCGGTCTCGCGGCTGTCGGTGAACTGCAGCGGCTGGCTGGCCAGTTCGCGCTCGATCCCCGCCGGGTCGCGCCCCACGGCCGCGACATCGCGCGGGCTGGGCGGGATGGTTGAGGCGAGCGCAGGCACGACGAGCGCGCCGTCCTCGATCCGCGCCGCCCCTAGCGCCAAGACCGGCAGTTGCGGTTGCCAGACCTTGACCGGACCGCGCGCCTCCAGCGCATTCAGAACGCCCGCGCGGCTGTCGCGGGCCAAGCCGTCCGACAGCCAGAGCGTCTCGAAATTCCCCTCGGGCAAGTTTGCGGCATCGAAGCTCTGCGGGGCCCAGGGCTGCGGCTGGATGCCGGGCAGCGACTGGATCAGCGCGCCCGCATCCGTGAAACTCACCTGTGCGGGCGGCGGATCGGTCAGCGAGATCACTGCTGCGGGACGTCCCGCCTGTTGCGCATCCTTCAGCGCCGACGTCATCCGCTCCACCCGGCGCGGCCAGTCGCGCGCGGAGGCCCAGCTACCGTCGGCCACGATCAGGAGCGGTCCGGTGCCGGGAACGGCCCGCTGCGGGTTCAGGACCGGTCCGGCAAAACCGATGATCGCCGCAGCCAGCGCGAGCAGACGCAGCGCCAGCAGCCACCACGGCGTGCGCGCGGCCTGCACTTCCTCGTCCTTGAGACCCAAGAGCAGCGCGACGCCCGGAAAACGCCTGCGGATCGGCGCGGGCGGCACCGCGCGCAGGATCAGCCAGATGATCGGCAACGAGGCCAGCCCCAGCAGAAGCCAGGGCGCGGTGAAACCGATGGGGCCGAGCATCCACATCAGCGCCCCCTCTCGAGCGCGGAATAAAGCCACAGCAGCGCAGCCTGCGCCGGATCGCCCGTGTGATGGGTCGAGAATTGCCAGCCCGCGCTGCGCGCGAGCCGGGCGAGCTGATCGCGCCGCGCGGCCAGCCGGTCGAGATAGCGCGCGCGCAGATCGCCCGCCTTGCGGGTCTCATGGATCAGCCCGCCCGCCATCGACTGGAAGATCGTGCGCCCATCATAGGGGAAAGCCTCTTCGTCGGGGTCGAGCACCTGCATCATCACGCCCGACACACCACGATCGGCCAGACGCCCCAGCGCCGCCTCGATCGGGCCGAGATCGCCGAAGAAATCCGACAGCAGCACAACCCGCGACTGCGGCGTGACGCCTGCGATTTCGGGTGCGCCATAATCCTGCACGCCCGTCTCGCGCGACAGAAGGCCTGCAAGCTCCATCAGCTGCGCGCGGCCCGGACGTGGCGGCGCGAGCGGGCCGGTCAGCCCGACGCGTTCGCCGCCGCGCACCATCAGCACCGCAAGCGCGAGGCCCAACACCCGGGCGCGCTCTGATTTGGTGACGCGCGCCTTTCGCCCGCTCTCGGCCCCGGTGAAGCGCATCGAGGCCGCGTCATCGACCCAGAGATGGACCGATTGCGCCAGCTGCCATTCCCGCTGGCGAACATATTGGCTATCCGAGCGCGCCGAGCGCCGCCAATCGACGAAGCGCAACTCGTCGCCCGCATGGGCGGGACGGTATTGCCAGAATTCCTCGCCCGATCCCGCGCGCCTGCGGCCATGCGCGCCCATCTGGACGGTCGCCGCCAGATGCTCCGCCGCGACCAGCAGCGGGGGCAGCGCAGAGGCCGCCCCTTCCGCCTCGCGGCGCAGGCTCAGCGCGGGGGATTGCCCCGGCGCTGCGGTATCGGAGGTTACGCTCAAGCGGCAGCACCGGCGGCGCGCGGCCCGGTGACCTCTGCCACAGCGCGGTCGATCAGATCGCCCAGCGTCTCGCCTCGGGCGCGGGCCGCGAAGCTCAGCGCCATGCGGTGGATCAGCACCGGGCGGGCCATCGCCTGCACGTCGTCCAGCGTCGGCGCGAGGCGGCCATTGATCAGGGCACGTGCCCGCACGGTCAGCATCAGCGCCTGCGCGGCGCGCGGCCCCGGCCCCCAGGCCAGCGCATCGCGGATGAACTCGGGCGCCTCGGCCTCGCGCGGACGGCAGAGCCGCACCAGATCGAGGATCGCATCGACGACCTTCTCGCCCACCGGCATCTGCCGCACGATCCCCTGCGCCTCGATCAGCTCGGCCGGGGTGAAGACGGTATGCGCGCCCTCGGCGGCGACCCCGGTGGTCGCGAGCAGGATCGAGCGCTCGGTCTCGCGGTCCGGGTAATCGACGTCGACCTGCACGAGGAAACGGTCGAGCTGGGCTTCGGGCAGCGGATAGGTGCCCTCCTGCTCGATCGGGTTTTGCGTAGCGAGAACGTGGAAGGGCGGGCCAAGCGGACGATGCTCGCCCGCGATGGTGACCTCACGCTCCTGCATCGCCTGCAAGAGCGCCGATTGGGTCCGGGGCGAGGCGCGGTTGATCTCATCGGCCATCAGCAGCTGGCAGAAGACCGGACCTTCGAGGAAGCGGAACGCGCGGCTGCCATCGGGCGCGGTTTCCAGAACTTCGGAGCCCAGAATATCGGCAGGCATCAGGTCGGGCGTGAACTGGATGCGGTTCGATCCCAGCCCCATCACGGTCGACAGCGTCTCGACCAGAAGTGTCTTGCCGAGGCCCGGCAGACCCACCAGAAGCGCATGCCCCCCGGAGAGCATCGCGGCCAGAACCAGCTCCACCACCTGGTCCTGCCCGATGAAACGCCGGTCGATCGACGCGCGCGCCTGTGCGAGCTTGCCGCCAAGTCGTTCGATATCTTCCATCAGCTTTTCGGGCTCGGCCATGACATTCTCCCCGTTGATGCCTATCTTTCCCAGCAAAGCAGATATCCACGCTCCGACCAACGGCCAAATTTACATGACGGATCACAAACAGACAGTTTCGACCCCTTCCCCGACGGCAGACGGGCTTGCCGATGCCGCCAAGAAAGCCAGCAAAAAGGGCCCGCCGCCCGTGCATTTGTGGGATCCGCCCTTCTGTGGCGATCTCGATATGGAGATCCGCCGGGACGGGACTTGGTTCTATCTTGGCACGCCGATCGGGCGCGAGGCGCTGGTGCGACTGTTTTCATCGATTCTGAAACTGGAGGACGGGAAATACTACCTCGTCACCCCGGTCGAGAAGGTCGGCATCCGGGTCGAGGACGCGCCTTTCATCGCCGTCGATTTCACAACCGAGGACGAAGGCGACGACCAGTCGATTCGCTTCACGACCAATGTGGGCGACGTGGTTCTGGCCGATGCGGAGCACGCGATCCGCGTGGAGCATAGCGCGGATGGCGAGCCCCGCCCCTATCTGCACGTCCGGCGCGGGCTGGAGGCTTTGATCGACCGCAAGAGCTTCTACCGGCTCGTTGATCTCGCCGTGACGCGCGAGCATGAGGGCGAGGACTGGACCGGCGTGATCTCGGCGGGCAGCTTCTTCCCGATCCTGCGTGCCGCGGAGCTGTAACGTGCCGAAATTCGCCGCGAACCTGACCTTCCTGTTCACCGAACTGCCCTTCATGGAACGGTTCAATGCGGCGAAACAAGCCGGGTTCGATGCGGTCGAGGTGCTGTCTCCCTACGACGCCTCCGCGCAGGAGATGCGCCACGAGCTGATCCGTCACGACCTGAGCTTCGCGCTGATGAACGTGCCGCCGCCGAATTATACGGGCGGCGATCGAGGCTTCGCCGCCGTGCCGGGGCTGGAAGACCGCTTCCGCCGCGATTTCGACCGCGCGATGCGCTTCGCCGACATCCTGAAACCGCGTGTCATCCATATCATGGCGGGCAAGGCCGAGGGCGCGGAGGCCCGTGCGACCTATATCGAAAACCTGAAATGGGCGGCGGCGCGCGCACCGAAACGGCGCCTGACGATCGAGCCGATCAACCCGATCGACATGCCGGGCTATTTCCTGAACGGTTTCGATCTCGCGGCGGATATCCTCGATGCGGTCGCCGCCCCGAACCTGCATCTGCAATTCGACGCCTATCACGCGCAGATGTTGACCGGCGATGTGGCGGGAGCTTGGGCGAAGCATGGTCACCGTGCGGCCCATGTGCAATTTGCCGATGCCCCGGGGCGCGGCGGCCCCGGTTCGGGCAAGATCGATCTGGAAGGTTTCTTCGCGACGCTCGATGCCGATGGCTACGACGGCTACGCGTCAGCGGAATACACCCCGCAGGCGGAGACGCGCGAAACGCTGGGCTGGCTTCCGCGCTAGCTCAATGCGCCGGGTGGCCCGCGTGGGCATGATCTGAGTGCCCGTGATCTGCGTGCCCATGATCTTCGTGGTCGTCATGGTCCGCGTGATCGGCACAGCCCAGGCTCGCGCTTTCCGGCTCCAGCGTCGCGTGGTGGATGCCGAACTGATGCGCCAGCATATCCTTCGCCCGCGCGATGACCGTGGCGTAATCCCGTCCCTCGTCCAGCACCAGATGCGCCTCGACGGAGACACGCTTCTCGTCGATCTGCCACAGGTGGACGTGGTGGACGCTCTCGACGCCCTCGACATCGCCCAGCGCGCCCCGCACCTCCGTACAATCCTTTTCGGGCGGCGCGCCCAGCATCAGGATGCGCAGCACCGGTTTCAGATCGGTCGCGACATGCCACAGGATGAAGACCGAGATGCCAATGGTCAGGATCGGATCGACCAGCCGCCAATCGTAAAGCAGGATCACGATACCGCCGACGATCACCGCGACCGAGGCCCCGGCATCGGCGAGGTTATGCAGAAAGGCCGCGCGGATGTTCAGGCTGTGCTTGGAAAGCGCATAGGTCAGCGCCGCCGTCGCCAGATCGATGATCAGCGCCAGCGTCGCCAGCCAGACCACGATCCAGCCATCGACCTGCGGCGGATGGATCATGCGCCCCACGGCCTCGACGACCAGCCAGACCGAAATCAGGATCAGCGCGATGTAATTGACGAAAGCCGCGATGACCTCGGCGCGCGACCAGCCGAAGCTCATCGCCGCATCCGCCCCGCGCTTGGCCAGTTTGCGCGCCCCGAAGGCCAGCACCAGCGCGGCGGCGTCGGAGAAGTTATGCACCCCGTCCGCGATCAGCGCCATCGAGCCCGCGATCGCCCCGCCGAAGACCTGCGCAAAGGTAAGCACGACATTGACGACCACCGCCCAGAGCACACGGTTGTCACTGGCATCGTCCAGATTGTGGTGGTGGTGATGATCGTGGGGCATGGGCGCTCTTCTCGGTTCTCGGCGCCTGAGGCGCGGTTGGGACGCTCCGCGGGGGATATTTGGACCAAGCCGAAGACCAAGCGTGCAATTCGGCTTGGCGCAAATATCCCCGCCGGAGGCATGCGCAGTCTCAACATTGCCGGACGGCAGGGTCAATGCGGGACGGTGTCTCTGCGCGAATGAACACACAGGTTTGTGCGTTGCGTGCTCACGTCCAATCACCAAAATGCGAGCGACTGACTTTCCGGCCCAAGGAGGAGACCCGATGATCCCCGCCCGCTACGCGCATTTCATTTTCAGCCTGATCCTGTCGGGGATCATGTCGTTTCTGGTCTCGGGCATCGCGACCTACCGCGCGACGGGGATGGTGGAAGACTTTACGGCGCTGTGGGTGGCAAGCTGGGTGTCCAGTTGGATGCTCTCCTACCCGTCAGTGCTGATCGTCGCGCCGTTTGCACGGCGCGTGACCAATCTGTTGGTGCGTCAGCCCGCGGCTCAGTGAGCGGCAGCCCAGCTATCGCCCTGCCCCGCATCGACGACGAGCGGCACCGTGAGTTTCATCACAGGCTCCGCCGCGCCTTCCATCGTGGCCCGGGCGGTCTTGATCAGATCGTCGATCGCAGCCTCCTCGACTTCGAAGATCAATTCATCATGCACCTGTAGCAGCATCCGCGCGGGAATCCCCTCGATCGCCTCGGGCATCCGCACCATCGCACGGCGGATGATATCGGCGGCCGCGCCTTGGATCGGCGCGTTGATCGCCGCGCGCTTGGCGAAGCCCGCCGACGGCCCTTTCGCCCCGATATCGGGCGTGTGGATCTTGCGCCCGAACAGGGTCTGGACGAATTTGTGCTCCTTCGCGAAGGCCACGGTGTCGTCCATGTATTTGCGGATACCGGGGAAGCGCTCGAAATAGCGGTCGATGAAGCCCTGCGCCTCGGCGCGTGGGATGCGCAGGTTGCGCGCGAGACCGAAGCCGGAAATCCCGTAGATCACCCCGAAATTGATCGCTTTCGCCTGACGGCGGATTTCGGGCGTCATCTGATCCAGCGGCACGTCGAACATCTCGGACGCGGTGGCGGCGTGAATATCCAAGCCCTCCTTGAAGGCCTCGCGCATCTCGGGAAGGTCGGCGACATGGGCAAGGATGCGCAGCTCGATCTGGGAATAGTCGAGCGAGACGATCTTGCAGCCGTCGCGCGCGACAAACGCCTCACGGATGCGGCGGCCTTCCTCGGAGCGCACGGGGATGTTCTGCAGGTTCGGATCGGTCGAGGCGAGACGCCCGGTATTCGCGCCCGCGATGGAATAGGAGGTGTGAACGCGGCCCGTATCCGGGTTCACATGCGTTTGCAGCGCATCCGTATAGGTCGATTTCAGTTTCGAGATTTGCCGCCAGTCGAGCACCCGTGCCGCCAGCTTCGCAGCCTGCGGGTTGGTGTCTTCCATCGTCGTCACGTCTTCGAGCACGTCCGCCCCGGTGCCATAGGCTCCGGTCTTGCCCTTCTTGCCGCCCTCGACGCCCATCGTGTCGAACAGGATCTCGCCCAGCTGTTTCGGCGAGCCGACATTGAAGGGCTGGCCCGCGATCTCGGCGATCTCGTCTTCGAGCTGCGCCATCTTTTGTGCGAAGGCATTGGACATGCGCGAGAGCACCGAGGCGTCGACCTTCACGCCGGCCATTTCCATATCGGCGAGCACCGGGACCATCGGGCGCTCCAGCGTCTCGTAGACGGTAGTGACCTGTTCGCGATGGAGGCGCGGCTTGAACTGCTGCCAGAGGCGCAGCGTGATATCGGCATCCTCGGCGGCGTAGCGGGTGGCCTTGTCGATCTCGACCTTGTCGAAGGTGATCTGGCTCTTGCCAGAGCCGATCAACTCCTTGATCGGGATCGGCTGGTGATTGAGGTAGCGATCCGAGAGCGCATCCATCCCATGGCCATGCAGCCCCGAGAACATCGCGTAGGACATCAGCATCGTGTCGTCGATGGGCGCAACGCGGATGCCGTGGCGGGCGAAGATCTTGAAGTCGTACTTCATGTTCTGGCCGATCTTGAGGATCGCCGGATCCTCGAGCACCGGCTTGAGCAGCGCGAGCGCCTCTTTGAGGTCCATCTGACCCTCGGCGCGCTCGGCTCCGCCGAAGAGATCGCCTTCGCCTTTGCTATGCCCGAGCGGCAGATAAGCCGCCTTCCCCGCCTCGATGGCAAGCGACACACCGACCAGTTCGGCCTGCATCTCGTTGAGCGAGGTGGTCTCGGTATCGACCGCAACCCAGCCCTTCGCGCGGGCCTCATCGAGCCATTGCGTCAGCGTCTCGGCATCGCGGATGCAGACATAGCTGTCAGGATCGAAGGGCGGCTGCTCGACCTCGGGCGTAGCGTTGTCATGGCTGGCGGGCACGTCAGAGACTTCCGGCGCGGCCGGCGGCTCGGCGCCGAATTTCTCCGCCACGCGGCGGGTCAGCGTGCGGAATTCCATCTCGTTGAGGAAGCCCATCAGCGTGTCGACATCCGGCTCGCGGATTTCCAGATCGTCGAGCGTGAACTCGATGGGCGTCTGATCGTCGAGCGTCACGAGCTGTTTCGAGAGGCGAATCTGGTCGGCCTTCTCGATCAGCGTCTCGCGGCGCTTGGGTTGCTTGATCTCGGAGGCGCGCTCCAGCAGCGTGTCCAGATCGCCATATTCGTTGATCAGGAGCGCTGCCGTTTTCACGCCGATGCCGGGCGCGCCGGGGATGTTGTCGACCGAGTCGCCGGCCAGCGCCTGCACGTCGATCACGCGCTCGGGGCCGACGCCGAACTTGGCCTCGACCTCCTCGACGCCGATGGCGCGGTTCTTCATCGCGTCGAACATCTCGACGCCGCCGCCGACGAGCTGCATCAGGTCCTTGTCCGAGGAAATGATCGTCACACGCCCGCCCGCTTCGCGGCCCTGCCGCGCCAGCGTCGCGATGATGTCGTCGGCCTCGTAGCCGGCCAGTTCCTCGCAGGCGATGTTGAACGCCTTGGTCGCGTCGCGGGTAAGCGGGATCTGCGGGCGCAGCTCCTCGGGCATCTCGTCGCGATTGGCCTTGTATTGATCGTAGAGGTCGTTGCGGAAGGTGTGGCTGCCCTTGTCGAAGATCACCGCCGCATGGGTCGGCGCGTCCGAGCCCTTGGCGTCTTCGATGTATTTCCACAGCATGTTGCAAAAGCCCGCGACCGCCCCGATCGGCAGCCCGTCGGACTTGCGCGTCAGCGGCGGCAGCGCGTGATAGGCGCGGAAAATGAAGGCCGAACCGTCGATAAGATGCAGGTGACAGCCTTTGCCGAATGCCATTGCGAGAGCCCTCCTTCGCGCGTTGGCCCCGGTTGTGCCACAGGGGGGTGCGGAGGGGAAGAGGATCGGGGGGTAAGCCGCGTCTCGGAAGGATTCCAGTGGAAGCCTTCAGCGGCGAACGCGCCGCGCGTCGCGGCGCAGGGGTGGCGATCGTGTTTCGCGACAAGGGTCGCGCCCGAGCCTTGGGTGGGCGCTTCGCTGTCGTCTGGTTTGGGCAGTTTATCTCGCAAGCCCGAAAGACCGCCGGGCCCGCGCGCCATCGCCAATGCGCCCTCCCGGGGGGAGGGTCGGGCGCGGCCCGGGCTGGTCGCCCGTGCCCAAGGATATGCGAAGCTCCCTCTTGCCAGCCCCCCTGAAATCCCCCATCTCAAACGGCAACCGCAAAGGATCGAACCGATGGATTATTCCAAAATGGGTGGCGCAAGGCCGCCGAAGAACACGCCCAAACATGCCGAGCACAACGCCTATGGCAGTGACAAGACGCCGTACGGGAAGAAAGACCCGAAGGCTGCGCTGCTCGAACGGATGAAGGCGGCGGCGAAGAAGGATAAGTGAGGCTCGGCAGGCAGACCGGTGCCTAGAGTTGATCTTCCAGCGCCGCGGCCCCGGCCATCATCTGCGCCGAGACCTTGCTGAACAACTCGGCCCAGTCGGCGGCCAGTTCGGGCGTCCAGTGATCGCCCAGCTTGGCCGCGAGGCCTGCGATCACCGCCTCTGACAGCCACGTGTAATAGTCCGGCTCGGCTCCGAACAGCACATGCATCTGGCCGAGGCCGGGCAGTTCCAGCTCCTGTTCCTCGGGCGGATCGAGCGTGGACAGGATCACCTCCATCATCGCGGCATATTTCAGCTGCTGCCCGCCTTCGCTGTTGGGCAACACCTGATCAAGCTCGGGATGGACCGCGAAGAGCCGCGCGAAGGCGTCGCGAAACAGCGACGGATCCTCGAAATCGAGACGCGCCGCGCTGGCCTTCACCCGCGCCGCACGCTCGGCTGGCAAAAGTGGTTCAGTGATCGTCATGCGCGTGATCGCGGTCGATCACATATTTCTTGTCGCAATAGCCGCATTCGACGAAACCGGTGTCACGCGGGATCGACAGCCAGACGCGCGGATGACCCAACGCCCCCTCGCCGCCATCGCAGGCGACCTTCCAGGTGGTGACGACCTCGGTCTCGGGTGCCTCGGGGGCATTAGGCGAATGGGTGGCAGTCATGGATGCTCCGTCTATATAAGGCACGAAAACCGCGCCCTGAATTTGGGCTTCATTCTAGCAATCGCGAAAGGCGGGGCAAGTTGGAACAGCAGGCAATCGAAGTTACCGGGCTGCGCAAGACCTATGCAGGCGGCAAGAAGCAGGAACCGAAGGAAGCGCTGAAGGGGCTCGACCTGTCGATCCCGGAAGGCTCGATCTTCGGACTGCTGGGGCCGAACGGGGCCGGAAAGTCGACGCTGATCAATATTCTTGCGGGTCTGGTGAAGAAAACCGACGGGCGCGTCGTGATCTGGGGCTTCGATCAGGACGTGAACCCGCGCCAGTCGCGCGCCGCGATCGGGGTGATGCCGCAGGAACTGAACATGGACCCGTTCTTCACGCCGCGCGCGGCGCTGGAGATGCAGGCGGGCCTCTACGGCGTGCCGAAATCCGAGCGCTGGACCGACGAGATTCTCGAACTGGTGGGGCTGTCGGACAAGGCCGAGGCCTATGCGCGCAACCTCTCGGGCGGGATGAAGCGGCGGCTATTGCTGGCCAAGGCGCTGGTGCATCGGCCGCAGATCCTCGTGCTGGACGAACCGACCGCAGGCGTCGATATCGAGCTGCGCGCGATGCTGTGGCGCAATGTCCGCAAGCTCAACGAGCAGGGCATGACGATCATCTTGACCACCCACTACCTCGAGGAAGCCGAGGAGATGTGCGACGAGATCGCGATCATCAACAATGGCGAGCTGATCGTGCGCGACACCACACCGAACCTTCTCAAGCGGATGGACCGCAAGGCGCTGGTGGTCGAGCCGCGCAATGAGGTTAGCCAAGAGATTCGCCTGCCCGAAGGCGTCACCATGGAGACCCGCGCGGGCGGCCAGATGGCGTTTTCCTATTCGCGCGAGCAGACCTCGGCGGAAGATATCCTCGATGCGCTGCGCGCCGCTGATGTCGAGATTCGCGACATCGCG
Organism: Thioclava sp. PTB-PU3-1; assembly: GCF_055666785.1. Taxonomy (NCBI): domain Bacteria; kingdom Pseudomonadati; phylum Pseudomonadota; class Alphaproteobacteria; order Rhodobacterales; family Paracoccaceae; genus Thioclava; species Thioclava sp. PTB-PU3-1. Next base: position 750,030 of record NZ_JBVNVL010000001.1, read on the forward strand.
AGCGAACAGCCGGGGCTGGAGGAAGTCTTCGTCTCGCTGACCTCGAGCCGTTAAAGCCCGTGGCTGCGGTCGTAGGCGTTGGGCGCAGGCGGCGCCCAGCCTTCGGGCGCTGATTTCGGGCGGTAGATTTCGACGCCCAGCGGGTAGCAGGCGGCCATGTCCGAGCTGTGCTCGGACGAGCAATCCCCGCCCGGACAGGCCGAGAGCACGCCCAGTAGGTCGGTCTCCGCGAAGAATTCGAGATAATCGCCGGGGCGCACCGGGCTCGCCTTCATGAAATACTGCCCGGTGTCGCGGGTGAAGCCGGTGCACATGAAGACGTTGAGCACGTCATGCACCAGCGCCTCCGCCTCGCGCAGCGGCAGAGCGCGGGCCTCGGCCAGCGCACGGGTCAGGTTCGAATGGCAGCAATGGTGATACTGCCCGCCATCGGACAGCAGGCAATGCGTGTAGGGATCGCAGCGCGTGCCGATCACGTCATGGACCGCGCCGCCGAAGGCGTCGATGCCATACCAGTCGAGCGTATCCTCGGTGATCGACGCCAGCGGGCGCATCGTCGGAAAGCCCGACCACATCCGGTCGCCGCGGCTCAGATGCGTGCCATGCAGCGCGCGGGTCTTGCCGGAATAGAACCGCTCCGACAGATCCGCCGAGAACAGGTTCAGATCGCCCACCTGCGGCCCCTCGACCGAAGTAATGCGGAAGAAATGGCCGCCGGGCACGTCGAAAGCCAGCGCCTCGCGCGGGGGCACGCGCAGATCGGCGATCTTCTCCCAGCCCTCACGCGCGGCGCGATAGGCGGACAGGTCCGGTGCGGGCAGCGCATCGTTCGGATAGCAGATCACCGGCGCGATATCGCGGCGGGCTTGGGCGTCTTCGGGCGCGGCGTGCTCGGGCGTCGGATGCATGGGGGCTCCCTCCTTGTCGCCGCCACTCTGCCCTGCCCCGACCAAGAGCGAAAGGCGCAAAGAAAAACCCCGACCGAAGCCGGGGTAGTCACGACAGAACTATTCGGGAGGTCACCGCTCAAGCCGCGGTGTAATACTCGTACATCAGCTCGACCGCTTCGAGACCGTCGGTATTTTCGGTCTTCGCGGTCGGGATGAATACGGGCGTGGACTTCTCAGGGGTGTAGTAAGCCAGATGCTCTTCGGCCACCTGGATCGGTTGCGCCCCTTTGGGGAATTTGACGATGTCGACCATGGAACTCTCTCCAGTCACGTTTCGAGTTCCTCCCTGACACCCGATTTAGGGATTTTTCCGCGGATTCAAACCCAAAATGCTGCATGTGCGATATGCATTTGCCGCAACGCAGCAAAAAGGGCGGCTCGCGCCGCCCCTTCCACAAATCGTTGAGGGTGAACCATAGACTCACCCCAAAATATGCATCGGATCAGACGACCCGGTTGACCTGCATCCGCTTGATCTCGGCAACCGCTTTCGCCGGGTTCAGACCTTTCGGGCAGGTCTTGGTGCAGTTCATGATCGTGTGGCAACGATAGAGCTTGAAGGGGTCTTCGAGCTGATCGAGACGCTCTGCCGTCGCTTCGTCGCGGCTGTCAATGATCCAGCGATAGGCGTGCAGCAGCGCTGCCGGGCCGAGATATTTGTCGCCGTTCCACCAGTAGCTCGGGCAGGAGGTCGAGCACGAGGCGCACATGACGCACTCATACAGACCGTCGAGCTTTTTGCGGTCTTCGATCGACTGACGCCATTCCTTTTCGGGACGGTTCGTCTTGGTCTCGAGCCACGGCATGATCGACGCGTGCTGGGCGTAGAACATGGTCAGGTCGGGGATCAGGTCTTTCACCACCGGCATGTGCGGCAGCGGGTAGATCTTCACGTCGCCCTTGACCTCGTCGAGGCCGTAGATACAGGCCAGCGTGTTGATCCCGTCGATGTTCATCGCGCAGGAGCCACAGATGCCTTCGCGGCAGGAGCGGCGGAAGGTCAGCGTCGGGTCGATCTCGTTCTTGATCTTCAAGAGCGCGTCGAGAACCATCGGCCCGCACTTATCCATGTCGATGAAATAAGTGTCGAGACGCGGGTTCTCCCCGGTATCCGGGTCCCAGCGATAGATCTGGAACTTGCGGATATTCTTGCCATCCGGCTTCGGCCAGGTCTTGCCGACGCGGATCTTGGAATTCTTCGGAAGCGTGAACTGAACCATGGTTGGTCCCCTTTCCGTCAGTACGAATAGAGCGGCCGCGTGGGCATTCGGCCGGATTTTCTGAAAACGCAGGAGTCGTAGGCCGCAGAGGGATCGCCCTGCACATAGGCCCCGACATTGAGCTCGACCTTCAGGTTCGAGCGGAAGCCGTCATTGGTCACCCCCATGCCCGCCTCGCCCGAGATGGGCGGTTTGGGCGCGAACTGGGCGTAGCACTGGCGCTCGGCCTGCTCGACCGGAATAGGGCCGCAGGCGGCAAGGCCAAGCCCTGCCGCGAGAAGCCCATATGCCGGTGCGTGACGCATCAGTAGACCCGCTTCTTCGGCGCGATCTTCTTGATCTCGATCCCGCCCTGATCCTCGGGGGTCAGCGGGTCCATGTGGACCGGGCGGAAGGTCAGATCGACGTTCGCGCCTTCCACATGCATGATCGAGTGCTTGCGCCATTCGGTGTCGTCGCGATCGGGATAGTCCTCGTGGGCGTGCGCCCCGCGGCTTTCCTTGCGCGCCTCTGCCCCGACGATGGTCGCCAGCGCGTTCGGCATCAGGTTCTCGAGTTCCAGCGTTTCCATCAGGTCCGAGTTCCAGATCAGCGAGCGGTCGGTGACCTTGAGATCGTCGAGCTTGGCGGCGACCGCCTTCATCTTCTCGACACCCTCGGCCAGCGTCTTGTCGGTGCGGAACACCGCCGCATCCGCCTGCATCGTGCGCTGCATCTCGTCGCGCAGTTGAGCAGTCGGCGTGCCGCCATCGGCGTAGCGCACCTTGTCGAAGCGCTCGAAGATCGCGTCGATCTTGGCTTTCGGGATGACCGGGTTGGACGCATCCGCGTCGACGACCTTGCCAGCGCGGATCGCGGCGGCGCGGCCGAAGACCACGAGGTCGATCAGCGAGTTGGAGCCCAGACGGTTCGCACCGTGCACGGACGCCGAGCCCGCCTCGCCCACGGCCATCAGGCCGGGCACGATAGCATCGGGATCGCCCTCTTTCGGGTTGATGACCTCGCCGTGGTAGTTCGTCGGAATGCCACCCATGTTGTAGTGCACGGTCGGCAGAACCGGGATCGGCTCTTTGGTGACGTCGACGCCGGCGAAGATCTTCGCCGATTCCGAGATACCCGGCAGACGCTCGGCCAGGGCTTCCGGCGGAAGGTGGCTGAGGTTGAGGAAGATGTGGTCCTTGTGCTCGCCCACGCCGCGGCCTTCGCGGATCTCCATCGTCATGCAGCGAGACACCACGTCGCGCGACGCCAGATCCTTATAGGTCGGCGCGTAACGCTCCATGAAGCGCTCGCCTTCGGAGTTGGTCAGGTAACCACCCTCGCCGCGTGCGCCCTCGGTGATCAGGCAGCCCGAGCCATAGATGCCGGTCGGGTGGAACTGCACGAATTCCATGTCCTGCAGCGCGAGACCGGCCCGCGCGACCATGCCGCCACCGTCGCCGGTGCAGGTATGGGCCGAGGTGGCCGAGAAGTAGGCTCGGCCGTAACCGCCGGTCGCCAGCACAACCATCTTCGCATTGAAGACGTGCATCGTGCCGTCGTCGAGCTTCCAGCAGACGACGCCCTGACACTGCCCGTCATCGGACATGATCAGGTCGATTGCGAAATACTCGATGTAGAACTCGGCGTTGTTCTTCAGCGACTGACCGTAGAGCGTGTGCAGGATCGCGTGACCGGTGCGGTCCGCGGCGGCACAGGTACGCTGCACGGGCGGGCCTTCACCGTATTCGGTGGTGTGGCCGCCGAAGGGACGCTGGTAGATCTTGCCCTCTTCCGTGCGCGAGAACGGCACGCCGTAATGCTCGAGCTCATAGACGGCCTTGGGGGCGTGACGCGCGAGATATTCCATCGCGTCGTTATCGCCGAGCCAGTCCGAGCCCTTGATCGTGTCGTACATGTGCCACTGCCAGCTGTCCGGGCCCATGTTGCCCAAGGACGCGGCGATGCCGCCCTGTGCGGCGACCGTGTGCGAGCGGGTCGGGAAGACCTTGGTCACGCAGGCGGTGCGCAGGCCCTGTTCGGCCATGCCGAGCGTGGCGCGCAGCCCCGAGCCACCGGCGCCGACCACGACCACGTCGTAATTATGCGTTTCGTATTCGTAAGCAGCCATTATCTCGTCCCGTTCAGTTGCCCAGCAGAAGGCCGATGAAGACCATCTTGCCGAGTGCATAGAGTGCGGTCGCCATGATCACGTAAGCCAGCGAATGCATCGCGATCTTGGTCGCCTTTGCGGCGGTGCCGTGGATGTAGTCCTCGATCCAGATCTCGGTGCCCTTCGCGAAGTGGCGCATGCCGACGATCACGACCAGCGCGGTCAGGATGGCCGGGAAGGGCTTCGAGAAGGTCGTGATCACGGTCTGCTGATCGGCGCCGAGCGTAGTGCCGACGATATAGAGCCAGGTCGGGATCATGAAGGCGAGAGCGACGGCCGAGGCCGACATCCACCAGTGATGCTCGGGGCCGGTGCCCGAGGCGCCCTTGCCCACGGCGCGCTTGCGGTCGGTGAGGTAACGCATGAGGGCCTCCGTCAGAATTGGATGATGATGAGGGTCAGCACGGTCAGCACGACCGAACCGATGGAGCAGATCCAGCCGAGCATCTCGGCGGATTTGATGTCCATGTATTTACCCGCATCGAAGATGAGGTGCCGGATGCCGGCGAGGTAGTGATACCAGACGCCCAGCAGCGACAGGGTGAAGACGAGATCGCCGAACCACGAGGTCGCGATCGCGTTCACGAAGTTGAAGTAGTCGGGGCTGGTCGCGGCGGCGAGAAGCCACCAGACGAGCAGCAGCACGCCGACGATGATGCCGTTGCCGGTGATCCGCGTCATGATCGACGAGAAAGACGTCATCTGCGGGCGGTAAATTTGAAGGTGCGGGGAAAGCGGACGCTCAACCTGTTTCGCTTCAGCCATGATCGGTCCCTTTTCGCTGGGCTCGGCGCTCTCGTCGGCCTCTATCGGAGGCACGCGCTGGCGCGGAGCTGGCCGGAATTGGCTCTTTTAGTAGCGTAAATTTCTCCCAAGTCACGGGGGGCAAGCTTGAAAACCTGTCATTTACGCATAAAGAGCGGCGAAAAATTCGCTTTGTGATCACATAAATTCTGTGCGTGATCACATGTTAACGCTCGCGGGCGCCCTGCCCCCGCGAGTGAGTCTCTCGAGCCGGGATCAGATCGGCATCAACGCCCAGTAGTCGAGATCGAGCAGGACCTCGGGCAGGTATTTGCCGTCTTCTCCCTTATAGGCGAACTCGGGCGCGCCCTGCTTCACGGCGATCAGACGCAGACGGATCGCGCCCACACCGGGCGCGCCGGTCTCGGCCTTGTCGAGCACTTCCGACCATGCCTTCACCGTATCGCCCGAGAAGCAGGGATTGGCATGCGCCCCGCCATTGAGCGCCACGATCATCTGCGCATTCGCAAGACCGTTGAAGGACAGCGCGCGGGCCATCGAGATCACATGACCGCCATAGATCAGGCGCTGGCCGTCCTCGCGGAATGTCGCGTCGAAATGCACCTTGGCGGTGTTCTGCCACAGGCGCGTGGCGATCATGTGCTCGGCTTCCTCGATGGTGACGCCGTCCACATGGTCGATCTTCTCGCCAATCTCGTAATCGCCCCAGCGATGCGGCTCGCCTGCCAGATCGAAATCGTAGCCCTCGAAGCTCAGCCCCTCCGGGATCATCAGATCCGCAGGCGCCACGACCGATGCCAGATCGGGCAGCACGGTCTCGGGCGCAGGCGCATCCAGATTACCTTTGCGCACCATCACCCAGCGGACATATTCCAGCACGGTCTCGCCCACCTGGTTCAGCCCGCGGGTGCGGACATAGACCACGCCGGACTTGCCGTTGGAGTTCTGCTTGACCCCGATCACCTCGGATTCCGAGCGCAGCGTGTCGCCCGGATAAACCGGCTTCAGCCAGCGCCCTTCCGCATAGCCGAGATTGGCCACCGCATTGAGCGAGACATCCGGCACGGTCTTGCCGAACACCACGTGGAAGGCGATCAGATCGTCGAGGGGCGAGCCCTCCAATCCGCAGGCCGCCGCGAATTCGTCCGAGGAATAGAGCGCGTGGCGCGCCGGGTAGAGCGCGTGATAGAGCGCGCGCTCCCCTTCCGCCACGGTGCGCGGGACGGCGTGACGGATCACGTCGCCCAGCTTGTAATCCTCGAAGAAACGGCCCGGATTGGTCTTGCCCATCATTGCTCTCCCAGCTTCATGTCGGGGTGATACTCACCCTCGATCTCTTTGGTCACGGCCTGGGCACAGCGCATCACGCCATTCGCCTGATCGTAGGCATATTGCGGATCGCCATAGAGCACCCAGCCCTTGGACAGCGCGAGGCTGACCTTGTGACAGAAGGCCGAGGTGTCTTCCTCGGTCAGAAGGCGGTAGATCTGCATATCAGGCTCCGAACGGGTTGTGGCCGAACCAGATGTGGATCGAGGCGATCAGGCCGTAGAGGACCAGCGTCCCGACGATCCCGCCGATCTCCTTGCCCATCTTCACCTCGGGGGTGACCTTTGCGGGCTTCGACTTCTTGTTGATCAGGATGACCTCGACCACCGCCCAGGCGAGCAGACCGCCGAACAGGATGATCCCCGGCAGGGTCGGATTGACCAGAAGGTGCGCGAAGGCCCAAGTCTTCACGCCGGTCAGCTGCGGGTGACGAATCTTGCCGCTGAGCCAGAGCTTCATGCCCGAGACCGCGAACAGATAGACCGCGAAGATCATCAGCAGGTTGTTGATGCCCTTGAGCGCCGCGTTCGGCGTCCAGAGGTAGAAGACCGGATCGGCGGCGCGCCAGCCGACGAACATCAGAACGAGGCTGATCAGGAGGAGCGCGGCGACCATCGGACGCTCGGCCCCTTTGAGCGCGCGCCGGAAGCCCGGAAAGATCCGTTTTGCCAGATGTGCGAGCGACCAGATCAGGACGCCGAGGATGAGTAGTGCCATTGCGATTGCCTCTTAGCTGCCAAGCGCGGCAATCGCCTCCGCCTTGGCGAGGACTTGCCGCGCCGTGACGATATGCAGATTTTCGACGATCTTTCCATCCACGACCGCGACACCCTGCCCCGCTTTCTCGGCTTCCTCGAAGGCAGCGATCTGACGTCGGGCGAGGTCGATCTCGGCCTCGGAGGGCGCGAAGGCCGCATTGCAGACCTCGAGTTGCGCCGGGTGGATCAGGGTCTTGCCATCAAAGCCCATGTCGCGGCCCTGTTCGCATTCGGCCTTAAGACCTTCGTCATCCTTGAAGGCATTATAGACGCCGTCGACGATGATCTTTCCATGCGCTTTCGCGGCCAGCAGGCACAGGCCCAGCCCCGGCAGCATCGGCAGACGATCGGCGCGGAAACGGCTCCCGAGCTCCTTCGCGAGATCGTTGGTGCCCATCACCATGCCTTCGAGCCGCGGATATGCCGCGATATCGCCCGCGTTGAGCATCCCCAGCGCGGTCTCCATCATCGCCCAGAGCGGCACGCCCTGAATCAGATCGGCCACCTCCACGAGATCGGCGGGGGTCGAAACCTTTGGGATCAGGATCGCATCGACCTTGGCGCCGTTGCGGATCGCGTCGGCGAAGGCCAGCACATCCTCGCGCCCCCATTCGGTGTCGAGACCGTTGATCCGCACGATCTTCATGCGCGGACCGTAATCGACCTCGGTCAGCGTCTTTGCGAGTAGCGCGCGCGCGTTGGCCTTCTCGTCGATCGCCACGGCGTCTTCGAGATCGAAGATGATCGCGTCGCAGGCAAGCCCGGTGGCCTTCTCCAGCGCACGCTCTTTCGAGCCGGGAATGTAGAGCACGGAACGGGTCGGGCAGGCCATTTGATTCTCCATCTCGCAATTTTCTTTCGCCAAATCGCACGAATGAGACAGAATCGGCAAGCCCCGATTTGCCGCAACGCAGAAAAATCACAGCGTCCAGCGTTCCTGCGCCCCGACGTAAAGCTTTCTTGACAGCTGACCGGTCACTCTTTGATGATGCTCTCAGAGGGATCAAAATGCTGAACAAAACTTATGTGCTAACGCTCGGCCTGGCCGCAGCGATCGGCTTCGCACAGGCTTCTTACGGAGAGACGCGGGACCCGTCTGATCCGTCGCGCGCCTGCGGCAAACGAGATGAGATCGTGGCCAATCTCGAAGCGAAATATCACGAGAGCCGCCGCATGGTGGCGCTCTCCGCGAACAACTCCGTGCTTGAGATCTTCGCAGCCGAGGCCGGCAACTGGACGATCATCGTCACACCGGCGGATGGCGTGAGTTGCCTGATCGCCTCGGGCGAGGCGTTCGAGGAGCTCGACGGGACGCTCAAGGAAAAGGACGCGGCGCTCTAGGCGCCGCCCTCACCCGGTGATCGCTTGCTGGATCAGCTTCAGCGAGATCAGCAGAAGTGCCCAGATCACCACCTTGAAGAAGATCTCCGTGGGCATGCGCTTCACAAGCCAGACACCAAGGAATACCGAGGCCGAGGCAGGAACCGCTAGGATCAACGCGGTGCCGAGGCTGTCCCAGTTCACCTCGCCCAACGCGATGAAGGGGCCGAGTTTCGCAAGGTTCACATAGGTAAAGAGAACCGTCGCCGTGCCCGCAAAGACCTGTTTCGGCAGGTTCAGCGGGATTGTGTAGGCCTGAAAGGGCGGCGCGCCCGAATGGCTGACGAAGCTGGTGAAGCCCGCGATGGTGCCCCAGAACAGACCCGGTGCGACTTTCGCCTCCTGCCGCGCGCCATGCCGATGCCGGAACAGCGCGTTCAACGCGAAAAGCGCGCCGATCACCCCGATCATCAGCGTCACCCAGCGTTCTGACACGACCTCGGCTGTGGCCCAGCCAACGCCGATCCCGATCGTCGTGGCCGGGATCATGATCGCGAGCACCCGCTTGTCGAAATGCTTGCGATAGGCCCAGAGGCCGAACATGTCCGCGACGATATAGACGGGTAGCAACAGGCCCGCCGCCGCGACTGGGTCCATCACGATCGTCAGGACCGGGACCGAGATCGAGGCCGCCATCGGGATACCGCCTTTCGACAGCCCCACCATCACCGCGGCGAGCAGCGCCAGCGCCCAACCGAGCAGGCTCAACTCCATTCGGATGCTCCCTTCCCTGCGGGTCACAGAATCGCTCTGCCCCGTCTTGCCCCCTTGCTGACACGGCGCGTGACGAAACGGAACCGCGCGTCAGTGCGCGGAACCAGTTTCGGCATACGAGTGCATACAAACAGTGTCGCCGCAGCGCAGCGCCCTTGCCCTTTGCGAGCCAAAGGGCTACTCCACCTGCGATCTATTTTCCAATCCATCCACCCGGAGGACCAAATGGCCAGACCCAAGATCGCCCTTATCGGCGCCGGCCAGATCGGCGGTACGCTCGCCCATCTCGCCGCCATCAAGGAACTCGGTGACGTCGTTCTGTTCGATATCGCCGAAGGTACGCCGCAGGGCAAAGCGCTCGACATCGCGGAATCGGGCCCGTCCGAGGGCTTCGACGGCTCCTTCAAGGGGACCAACGATTACGCCGGTATCGCGGGCGCGGATGTCTGCATCGTGACGGCTGGCGTTCCGCGCAAGCCGGGCATGAGCCGCGACGATCTGCTGGGCATCAACCTCAAGGTCATGAAATCGGTCGGCGAAGGCATCGCAGCCCACGCACCGGACGCGTTCGTGATCTGCATCACCAACCCGCTCGACGCGATGGTCTGGGCGCTGCAGCAATTCTCCGGCCTGCCGGCCGAGAAAGTCGTCGGCATGGCTGGCGTTCTGGACTCGGCACGCTTCCGTCACTTCCTGTCGCTGGAATTCGGCGTCTCGATGCGCGACGTGAACGCCTTCGTGCTCGGCGGCCACGGCGACACCATGGTGCCGCTCGCGCGCTACTCGACCGTTGGTGGTATCCCGCTGCCCGACCTCGTGCAGATGGGCTGGACCACGCAGGAAAAGCTCGACGCGATCATCCAGCGCACCCGTGACGGTGGCGCAGAGATCGTGGGCCTGCTGAAGACCGGTTCGGCCTTCTACGCTCCGGCCACCTCGGCGATCGAGATGGCGGAAGCCTACCTGAAAGACCAGAAGCGCGTTCTGCCCTGCGCGGCTTACGTCAAAGGTGCGCTCGGCCTCGACGGCCTCTATGTCGGCGTGCCGACCGTGATCGGCGCCAAAGGCATCGAGAAGGTCATCGACATCAAGCTCAACAAGGACGAGCAGGCGATGTTCGACAAGTCGGTCGACGCAGTCAAAGGCCTCGTGGCCGCCTGCAAGGGCATCGACAGCACGCTCGCTTGATCGAAAGCCAGGACTGATCCAATCTTGGGGCGCGCCTTTACTGGCGCGCCCTTTGTTTTGGAGAGTGCCATGTGTTCCGCCCGTCTCGCCCCGTGCCTTGCCGTTCTTCTCGCCCTTTCACCGATCACCACGCATGCGCAAGACGGGCCGGTGACCGCCAAGATCGCGCGAAGCGAGGCACCTGCCGCCGATCCAATCTCGGCGCGGATCGGGGCAGAGGGGATCGCGCCGGTGCTCGCCGATCTGCAATCGCAGGACGCGCTTGACCCGAAGGACCGTTTCGCGCTCGGCGGGCTGGAATTCCTCGCGAGCCTCGAGGCGACGATGCGCTGGCAGCTGGAAGCAGGCGGCGCTCGTGTGCTGATGCCCTTCGTGGGCAACCTTCCCGGCAGGCGCGACGCGCCGCGCGAAACCTTCACCGCCGACGCGGTCCCGCGCGAAAGCGAGGCGCTGATCGCCGGCATGGATCGCGCCAAGACCGCGCTCGACGGGCTGGCCGATGGACCGGAGTTCGGTCTTGCGATCGACCTGAACGATCTCTGGTTTGACCTGAACGGCAATGGCACGCGTGACGACGGCGAGGACGCGGTGACGCTGTTGCGCGGCGCCTTCATGCCCCGCGCACCGGAGGCCGAAGCCGGTGCTTCGCGGATCGTGCGCTTCGACAATGCGGATGCGGCCTGGCTTTCGGCCTATACGCATCTGGTCTCGGGCGTGGGCGAGCTAATCTTGGCCTTCGACCCTGAACCGGCCATCGCCCGCGTGATGGCCACCTATGCGAAACTCGTGGACGCGCGCGACAAGGCGATGGGGACCGGGCAAGCCACGTCGCTGGACGGTCTGATGATGTTCAGCTTCATCGACCCGGCGGCGACGGTGCTCGATATGCTCCACCAGCAGCCCGATCCGACGCGCACCCGTGCCGCGCGGGATCATTGGCTGGCGATGATTGCGGATAACCGGCAGTTCTGGGATCTGGCTGAGGCCGAGACCGACAATCAGGCGGAATGGATTCCGAGCGACGCGCAGGATCAGGCGCTTGGCGTGGAATTTCCCGACGGTCTGGGAGAAACATGGCGGGGCGTGCTGAGCGATGGCGAGGCGCTGCTGACGAGCGAGAAGTCCTTCCCCTTCTGGCGTGTGCCGGTCGGGGTCGATCTGGGCGCGTGGCTGGAAAATCCCGCGCCGCTGCCGCTGACCGGAGTGGTTCAGGGTTGGGCCCTCGATCCCTATTTCACCGACACGCCGATGCTGACGCCCGAGAACTGGACGCGCTTTTCGCGGTTGGTTGGCGGACGCACCGGCATGATGATGTTCACGCTGAACTGACGAGCGGCTCCGGGTCGAAGCCGAATTCCTCGCGCAGCCGCGCGATCAGCTCGGCCTCATGGAGAAGCAGCGCGCGATCGAAGGCGGCTGGCGAAAGATCGACCTCGTCGCCGAACAACGCGCGGGTCTCAGTCGCGATCTTCACTTCGGGTCGGATCAGCAGCTCGTGGGTTTCCAGCTCATCGGCCTCGTAATCGCGCATCCCCTGCACCTCCCACCAGAGGCTCATCAGCTCGGCGGGATCGGCGGCGCGCTCGGCGGCCGCAGCGAATTGCGCCTTGCGGGACCCGACATAGGGCACTGGCTGCCCCTGCACCTTGGTCGTGGCGCGGCGCAGCATCTTGAGGAGGAAATGCAACGGCGTCAGCCCGTCGAAATGCATCAGCCGCCCGTTATAGCTGGGCCGATAGGGAAGATCGTTTTCCTTGCTGTCCCAGTCTTTCAGCGGGAAGTGCACCCCGATCGCATAGCCGCGCCTAGCCCGCACGATGGGTTTCCCGGCGACATGGCCCGCGAGACCCTTCTTCAGAAAGCGCGACCGGAGGCCGTAGAACATCAGCCCGTCCTCCTGAAATCCGTCCCAGCGTCGCCTAAAGACACCGCTGAAAATATCCGGGCCCAGAGTGCGGTCGAGATAGCAGCGTTCGTCGACCTCCAAGCGCAGCCACGCTTTCTGCTCCCCCGTCTTCGCCAGCTCCCATTCGAGCGGGCGCGCGAGGCTCACGAACTCGTCCGCGTCGCAATGGATCATCCAATCCAGGTTGGTCTCGTTCAGCGCGCGGGTCGCATTGTATTTCTGGCGGCCCTGATGGCGCGCGGGGCGTTTCTTGCGCCAGCTTCGCGCCCAGTCGTCATCGCCGGAATGGTGAATGAACGCTCCATCGACCGGGTCGAGCAGCGCCTCGGCTTCGGGGTTCGGGCGGTCAAAGAAGACGTGGACCTCGCTCGCGCCGATGCTCAGATGATGCGCGACATAGGCGGCCACCAGCGCCGCGGGCTCGTCCACCGTCGCCACCACGCCCCAGCGCGGCATATCTTGCCCTTGCGTCATCTAAATCCGGTTCCTGCCGATGCCCTCTGCGCAGATAGGTTCAATTAACCGAGTCGTGCCAGTGCTCCCATGCCACAGCGCAGCATTTTCCGATTTGTGATCACACCTTTCCGTGCTGTGATCACGTATGTCGCTTTTTCCGGGCGAGTGGGGCAGAATGTCGCGATTTCGGTTTGTCCGCCCCGCTTAACAGCCTAGAACCCCCTCAAATCGCACCAGCATGGGGTATCCAAGGATGAATATCCACGAATATCAGGCCAAACAGCTTCTCAAGAGCTATGGCGCACCGGTCTCGGACGGCCGCGTCGTCCTCAAGGCCGAAGAAGCGAAGACCGCAGCCAGCGAACTCGATGGTCCGCTCTGGGTCGTCAAGGCGCAGATCCACGCAGGTGGTCGCGGCAAGGGCCACTTCAAGGAAGCCGAAGCCGGCGAAAAGGGCGGTGTCCGCCTCGCCAAATCGGTCGAAGAGGCTGAAACGCTCGCCAAGCAGATGCTCGGCAAGACGCTCGTGACGCACCAGACCGGCCCGGCGGGCAAGCAGGTCAACCGCATCTACATCGAAGACGGTTCGGACATCGAGCGCGAACTGTATCTCGCTCTGCTCGTCGACCGCGTGACCTCGCGCGTCTCGATCGTCTCCTCGACCGAAGGCGGCATGGACATCGAGGAAGTCGCGGCGAACACGCCCGAGAAAATCCTCAGCTTCTCGATCGACCCGGCCACCGGCTACCAGCCGTTCCACGGTCGCCGCGTCGCCTTCTCGCTCGGCCTCGAAGGCCCGCAGGTGAAGCAGATGGTCGGCCTTCTCGGCAAGCTCTACCAAGCCTTCGTCGAGAAGGACATGGAGATGCTCGAGATCAACCCGCTGATCGTCATGACCGACGGCAACCTCAAGGTTCTCGACGCCAAGCTCGGCTTCGACGGCAACGCCGTCTACCGTCACTCGGACATCGCCGCGCTGCGCGACGAAACCGAAGAAGACAGCAAAGAGCTCGAAGCGTCGAAATACGACCTCAACTACATCGCGCTCGACGGTGAGATCGGCTGCATGGTGAACGGCGCTGGCCTCGCAATGGCCACGATGGACATCATCAAGCTCTACGGTGCGGAGCCGGCAAACTTCCTCGACGTTGGCGGTGGCGCCACGAAAGAGAAAGTGACCGAAGCGTTCAAGATCATCACCTCGGACAAAAACGTCAAAGGTATCCTCGTGAACATCTTCGGCGGCATCATGCGCTGCGACATCATCGCCGAAGGCGTGATCGCCGCGGTGAAGGAAGTCGGCCTCGAAGTGCCGCTGGTCGTCCGCCTCGAGGGCACCAACGTCGAAAAAGGCAAGGAAATTATCGCGAATTCCGGCCTGAACGTCATCGCCGCCGACAACCTGTCGGATGGCGCAGAAAAAATCGTCAAAGCGGTGAAAGGCTAAGAATCATGGCAGTTCTCGTCAACGAAAACACCAAGGTCATCTGCCAGGGCTTCACCGGCTCGCAGGGCACCTTCCACTCCGAGCAGGCAATCGCATACGGCACCAAGATGGTCGGCGGCGTGACCCCCGGCAAAGGCGGCCAAGAGCATCTCGGCCTGCCGGTCTTCAACTCGGTCCACGAGGCGAAAGCCAAGACCGAAGCGAACGCCTCGGTTATCTACGTTCCGCCGCCCTTCGCGGCTGACTCGATCCTCGAAGCGATCGACGCGGAAATGGAGCTGATCGTCTGCATCACCGAGGGCATCCCGGTCCTCGACATGATGAAGGTCAAGCGCGCGCTGATCGACTCCAAGTCGCGCCTGATCGGCCCGAACTGCCCCGGTGTCATCACGCCGGATGCCTGCAAGATCGGCATCATGCCCGGCCACATCCACAAGCGTGGCTCGGTCGGCGTCGTGTCGCGTTCGGGCACGCTGACCTATGAGGCGGTCAAGCAGACCACCGATATGGGTCTGGGCCAGTCCTCGGCCGTCGGCATCGGCGGTGACCCGATCAAGGGCACCGAGCATATCGACGTGCTCGACATGTTCCTCGACGACCCGGAAACGGAATCGATCATCATGATCGGTGAGATCGGTGGTTCGGCGGAAGAAGAAGCCGCGGAATTCCTCGCCGAGCAGAAGAAGAAAGGTCGCTGGAAGCCGACCGCTGGCTTCATCGCCGGCCGCACGGCCCCTCCCGGCCGCCGCATGGGCCACGCCGGCGCGATTGTCGCGGGCGGCAAAGGTGATGCGGAATCCAAGATCGAAGCCATGAAATCGGCTGGTATCGTCGTCGCAGACAGCCCCGCCACGCTGGGCGAAGCTGTGATGAAAGCGATCAAGGGCGAATAAGCCCTATTGAGACAGGCGGGGTCGCGGCGCACGCGGCCCTGCATCCCGACCAAGGAAAGGACCGGACCCATGTCGCTGCGGATCGCACGGCGCGCCTCCCTCCCCGTTTCGGGGACGGTCGCATGCGCCCTGCTTGAAAGCAGCGACGGGGGCCGGTCTTTTTCTGCGGCTGAGCGCGTCGCCAAACGCACCGGAAAGCCCGCCCCTGGCGGCCTCGCTCCGGTCGCGGGCGTCCGCTCACCGGTCGCAGTTCAGACTGCGCGCATCCCTGCCCTGCATGGAAGTCCTGACATCAGCACCTACATCATTGACCCAGAAGGCAATATGCCCGGGACGACAGGTGCCGGTTTCGGAGTATCCGTGATGACCCCGCGCGCGAAGGAAAGGACCCTACATCATGTCCCGTTCCACCTCTGTATCCGTCGCGGGGGCGTTCGCGCGCTGCGTGACCCCGCCACCACACGCGCCCAGCGTTTAGCCAACCGTTCAATGGGCCGCTGATAGACGTTCGAGTTCCACAGATCCCTGTTTCACCGACCGAAGGTGAGGAAAATGACCGACCAATCCCCCAACGACCAGTTCAATGCCTCGCAGTTCCTGCAAGGCGCGAATGCCGAGTATGTCGAGCAGCTCTACGCCAAGTTCGCCGAAGATCCGTCTTCGGTCGATACCGCCTGGGCTGCCTTCTTCGCCTCGCTCGGTGATCCCGATCAGGACGTGAAGAAATCCGCCGAAGGCGCAAGCTGGGAGCGTCGCGACTGGCCGCCGGTGGTCGCCGACGACCTGACCGCCGCGCTGACCGGCGAATGGCCCGCCGCCCCTGCCGAGGGAAAGGCCGCTGGCGACAAGATCAAGAAGAAAGCCGCCGAGGCTGGCGTTCCGGTCGATGAAGCCGCCGTTAAGCGTGCCGTGCTGGACTCGATCCGCGCGCTGATGATCATCCGCGCCTACCGTATCCGGGGCCACCTCGCCGCCGATCTCGATCCGCTGAACATGCGCGAAACCGGTCAGCATCCGGAGCTCGATCCGAAGAGCTACGGCTTCACCGATGCCGACATGGATCGCCCGATCTTCATCGACAACGTGCTCGGCCTCGAGATCGCCTCGATGCGCCAGATCATGGATATCGTGAAGCGCACCTATTGTGGCACTTTCGCGCTACAATACATGCACATCTCCGATCCCGAGCAATCGGCCTGGCTGAAAGAGCGTATCGAAGGCTACGGCAAGGAGATCACTTTCACCAAGACCGGCCGCCGCGCGATCCTCAACAAGCTCGTCGAGGCGGAAGGGTTCGAGAAGTTCCTGCACGTCAAATACATGGGCACCAAGCGGTTCGGCCTTGATGGTGGCGAAGCGCTGATCCCCGCGATGGAGCAGATCATCAAGCGGGGCGGTCAGCTCGGCCTGCAAGAGGTCGTGGTCGGCATGCCCCACCGCGGTCGCCTCTCGGTCCTCGCCAACGTGCTGCAAAAGCCCTATCGCGCGATCTTCCACGAATTCCAGGGCGGCTCGTTCAAGCCCGAGGACGTGGACGGCTCCGGCGATGTGAAATACCACCTCGGCGCTTCCGCCGACCGTGAGTTCGACGGCAACAAGGTCCACCTGTCGCTGACCGCGAACCCCTCGCACCTCGAGGCGGTGAACCCGGTCGCGCTCGGCAAGGTCCGCGCCAAGCAGGACCAGCTGGCCGACCGTTCGGACCGCTCCAAGGTGGTCTCGGTGCTGCTGCACGGGGATGCGGCCTTCGCCGGTCAGGGCGTCGTGGCCGAGTGCTTCCAGCTCTCGGGCATTCGCGGCCACCGCACGGGCGGCACGATCCACCTCGTCGTGAACAACCAGATCGGTTTCACGACCGCGCCGCACTTCTCGCGCACCTCGCCCTACCCGACCGATCTCGCACTGATGGTGGAAGCTCCGATCTTCCACGTGAACGGCGACGATCCGGAGGCAGTCGTGCACGCAGCCCGCGTCGCGACCGAGTTCCGCCAGAAGTTCCACAAGGACGTGGTCATCGACATCTTCTGCTACCGCCGCTTCGGTCACAACGAGGGCGACGAGCCGATGTTCACCAACCCCGTGATGTACAAGTCGATCAAGACCCACAAGACCACGCTGCAGCTCTACACCGAGCGTCTCGTGGCGGACGGCCTGATCCCCGAGGGCGAGATCGAGGATATGAAAGCCTCGTTCCAGTCGCACCTCAACGAGGAATTCGAAGCCGGCAAGGTCTTCAAGCCGAACAAGGCCGACTGGCTCGACGGTCGCTGGTCCGGCATGGAGCAGGAAAAGAGCGAATACGAACGCGGCACCACCGCGATCGCGCCCGAGACCTTCGAAGAGGTCGGCAAGGCGCTCGTGACCGCGCCCGAAAAATTCGCGCTGCACAAGACGGTCGGGCGTCTGCTCGACAACAAAAAGCAGATGCTAGAGACCGGCAAGGGCTTCGACTGGGCGACCGCCGAGGCACTGGCCTTCGGCTCGCTTCTGACCGAGGGCTACCCGGTCCGTCTGTCGGGTCAGGATGCCACGCGCGGCACCTTCTCGCAGCGCCACTCGGCACTGGTCAATCAGGACAACGAAGACCGCTACTATCCGCTGAACAACATCCGTGAGGGTCAGGCCCGCTACGAGGTGATCGACTCGATGCTCAGCGAATACGCGGTGCTCGGGTTCGAATACGGCTACTCGCTGGCGGAACCGAAGGCGCTGACGCTCTGGGAAGCCCAGTTCGGCGATTTCGCCAACGGCGCGCAGATCATGTTCGACCAGTTCATCAACTCGGGCGAGCGGAAATGGCTGCGCATGTCGGGCCTCGTCTGCCTGCTGCCGCACGGCTTCGAAGGTCAGGGCCCCGAGCACAGCTCGGCCCGTCTGGAGCGTTTCCTGCAGCTGTCGGCGGAAGATAACTGGATCGTTGCGAACTGCACGACGCCGGCGAACTACTTCCACATCCTGCGCCGCCAGATCCACCGCGACTTCCGCAAGCCGCTGATCCTGATGACGCCGAAATCGCTTCTGCGTCACCCCAAGGCGGTCTCGACCACGGAAGACTTCACCACCGGGTCCAGCTTCCACCGCGTGCTGTGGGACGACGCCCAGCGCGGCAACTCGGAAATGGAGCTGAAGTCCGACGACAAGATCAAGCGCGTCGTTATGTGCTCGGGCAAGGTCTATTACGACCTGCTCGCACAGCGCGACGAACGCGGGCTGGACGATGTCTACCTGCTGCGTCTGGAACAGTTCTACCCGTTCCCCGCGCAGGCCGTCACCAAAGAGCTGACCCGCTTCAAGAATGCCGAGATCGTCTGGTGCCAAGAGGAGCCGAAGAACCAGGGCGCTTGGTTCTTCGTCGAGCCCTATATCGAATGGGTCCTCGCCAAGATCGACGCGAAACATGCCCGTGCGCGCTATGCAGGCCGTGCAGCTTCCGCCTCGCCCGCGACGGGTTTGGCAAGCCGCCACAAGGCCGAGCAAGACGCGCTCGTCAACGATGCACTGGAGGGTTGAATAGATGTCCACTGAAGTCCGCGTTCCCACGCTCGGAGAGAGCGTCACGGAAGCTACCGTCGCCACCTGGTTCAAGAAGCCCGGCGACACGGTGGCCGCAGATGAGATGCTCTGCGAGCTCGAAACCGACAAGGTGACCGTCGAAGTGCCGAGCCCCGCGGCCGGTACGCTTGGCGAGATCGTGGCCGCTGAGGGCGAGACCGTCGGCGTCGATGCGCTTCTCGCGACGATCGAAGAGGCCGGCGCCAGCCCCGCGCCGAAGAAAGAAGACAAACCGGCGGAAAAACCCGCCCAACAGCCCCAATCGAATGAGGGAAAAATGACCGACGTGATGGTGCCCAGCCTTGGTGAATCGGTCACCGAGGCAACTGTGTCGACGTGGTTCAAGAAGGTCGGCGACACGGTCGCGGCCGACGAGATGCTCTGCGAGCTGGAAACCGACAAGGTCTCCGTCGAAGTGCCGTCTCCCGCGGCTGGCGTTCTCAAGGAGATCGTCGCCGAAGAAGGCGCGACCGTCGATGCCTCGGCCAAGCTCGCAGTGATCGCCGAAGGCGAATCCGGTGGCGCCTCCGACAGTGCCCCCGCGAAGGAAGAGGCCAAATCCGAAGCCCCCGCCGAGAGCGGCAGCAAGGGCGGCAAGGATGTCGAAGACGCGCCCTCCGCCAAGAAGCTGATGGCCGAGAAGGGTATCGACCCGGCCTCCGTTCAGGGGTCTGGCAAGGACGGCCGGATCATGAAGGAAGACGTGGCCAAGGCCGAAAGCGCGCCGAAGCAGGCATCGGTCAACGTCGCCTCGACGCCCTCGCAGGCGCCGCGTGGCCCGGTCAATGCCGATGACGCGTCGCGCGAAGAGCGCGTGAAGATGACCCGCCTGCGTGCGACGATCGCCAAGCGCCTCAAGGACTCGCAGAACACCGCCGCGATGCTGACCACCTATAACGAGGTGGACATGTCGGGCGTGATGAACCTGCGCAACGAGTACAAGGACCTGTTCAACAAGAAGCACGGCGTGAAGCTCGGCTTCATGTCCTTCTTCGTGAAGGCCTGCTGCCACGCGCTCAAAGAGGTCCCGGAAGTCAACGCCGAGATTGACGGCAACGAGGTGGTCTACAAGAACTACGTCCACATGGGCGTGGCCGTGGGCACCCCGAACGGGCTCGTCGTTCCGGTCGTGCGCGATGCCGATCAGATGAGCTTCGCTTCGATCGAGAAGACGATCGCCGAGATGGGCACCCGCGCCCGTGACGGCAAACTCTCGATGGCCGAGATGCAGGGCGGTTCGTTCACCATCTCGAACGGCGGCGTCTACGGCTCGCTGATGTCCTCGCCGATCCTCAACCCGCCGCAATCGGGTATCCTCGGCATGCACAAGATCCAGGAACGTCCGATGGTCGAGAACGGCCAGATCGTCATCAAGCCGATGATGTATCTCGCGCTGAGCTACGACCACCGTATCGTCGACGGCAAAGGCGCCGTGACCTTCCTCGTGCGCGTCAAGGAAGCGCTGGAAGACCCGCGCCGCCTGCTGATGGACCTGTAAGACCGGGACGAAGGCGGCAGCCCCCTGCCCCTTCCTCTTGATCCAAATATCCTCGGGGGGTCCGGGGGGCAGACAGCCCTCCGGTCCGCCCTCTCCACCGGGAGCGACCCATGACCCCCGAACTCACCGTGCTCATCCTCGCGATCCTGCTCCATCTGGGGCTGATGATCGCCTATTCGGTCAAAGCGAATACGGAACTCGGCACGAAATACCCCGTCTCTCCGCGCGACAAGACGCCGCCACCGATCTCGACCCTGCTCGGTCGGATTCAGCGCGCGATGAACAACTCCTTCGAGGGGCTTATCCTCTTTGCCCCCGTCGCGCTGGTCATCGGCCTGACCGGGCAGTCGAGCGCCGCCACTGCGGCCTTTGCCTGGATCTTTCTGATCGCGCGGGTTCTCTACATTCCGTCCTATCTGCTGGGCTGGGTGCCGTGGCGCTCGCTCATCTGGGGCTTTTCCTTCTTCGCAATTCTGGCGCTGGCGATTGCCGCGCTGATCTGACCTCCCGGCGCGAGGCCCCCTCGCGCCCCAATCCAAGGAGCAAGAACAATGGCTGACTATGATGTGATCGTGATCGGCGGCGGCCCGGGCGGCTATGTCTGCGCCATCCGCTGCGCCCAGCTGGGCCTGAAAACCGCCTGTGTCGAAGGCCGTGACAGCCTCGGTGGCACCTGCCTCAACGTGGGCTGCATCCCCTCCAAGGCGCTGCTGCATGCCACGCATCAGCTGCACGAAGCCGAGCATAACTTCGCCAAGATGGGCCTGAAGGGTAAATCGCCTTCGGTCGATTGGAAGCAGATGCTGACCTACAAGCAGGAAGTCATCGACGGCAACACCAAGGGCATCGAGTTCCTGTTCAAGAAGAACAAGATCGACTGGCTCAAAGGCTGGGGCTCGATCCCGGAAGCCGGCAAGGTGAAAGTGGGCGAGGACGTCCACAACGCCAAGAGCATCGTGATCGCGACCGGCTCCGAACCCTCTTCGCTGCCGGGCATCGAGATCGACGAGAAAACCGTCGTGACCTCGACCGGCGCGCTGTCGCTGAACAAGATCCCGAAGTCGATGGTCGTCATCGGTGCGGGCGTCATCGGTCTGGAAATGGGGTCGGTCTATGCCCGTCTCGGCGCGGATGTGACCGTCGTGGAATATCTCGACGCGATCACCCCCGGCATGGACGGCGAGGTCTCCAAGAACTTCCAGAAGATCCTGTCCAAGCAGGGCCTGAAATTCGTCATGGGCGCCGCCGTTCAGGGCGTCGACGTGAAGAACGGCAAGGCCACGGTGAACTACCAGCTGCGCAAGGATGAGAGCAACGCCTCGATCGAAGCCGAGACCGTCCTCGTCGCGACCGGCCGCAAGCCCTACACCGATGGTCTGGGCCTCGAAGGCGTAGGCGTCGAGATGCTGCCGCGCGGTCAGGTGAAAACTGACGCGCATTGGCAGACCTCCGCGAAGGGCATCTACGCCATCGGCGACGCGGTCACCGGTCCGATGCTCGCCCACAAGGCCGAAGACGAAGGCATGGCGGTCGCCGAAGTCATCGCGGGCAAGCATGGCCACGTGAACTACGACGTGATCCCGAGCGTGATCTACACCACCCCGGAAGTCGCCTCGGTGGGCCAGACCGAAGAGGCGCTCAAGCAGGACGGCCGCACCTACAAGGTCGGCAAGTTCTCCTTCATGGGCAATGGCCGCGCCAAGGCGGTGTTCCAGTCGGACGGCTTCGTGAAGCTGATCGCGGATAAGGAAACCGACCGCATCCTCGGCTGCCACATCATCGGCCCCGGCGCGGGCGACCTGATCCACGAGATCTGCGTGGCGATGGAGTTCGGCGCCTCGGCGCAAGACGTGGCGCTGACCTGCCACGCCCACCCGACCTTCTCCGAAGCCGTGCGCGAAGCCGCGCTCGCCTGCGGCGACGGCGCGATCCACGCCTGATAGGCCAAGGGTCGTGAGAAATGCGAAAGGGCGCCCCGCGGGGCGCCCTTTTTTTGGCCGTCGAAAGGCTCAGCTGTCCTTCTCGGGCACCAGATCGTCCGGCGTCCAATCGCCAGACCCGGAGGGGCCCATGCCACCCGCATCGCCCGGCGGCGGGCCGGGAGGGGCTCCGTTCGGGCCGCCTGCGCCGCCCGGACCACCATTGCCTGCCTCGCTCACCGCATCCGGGTTCACGCCCACCAGGAGCTGCGCCACATACCCCTCGCTCTGCTCGCGCAGCGCTGCATAGGCACCATCGCCTGCCTGTTGCGCCATCCCGTCACTTGCGTTGATCGTGTCGCGGGTGCTTTCGCGCGTATAGGGCGCGATATTGTCATAGAGATACTGGCTCAGCGCATCGGGGAAAAAGATTTGCGAGGTCAGCACGGTCACCTCGTCGAGGAAAACCTTGTAATGGATGTGAGTCGTGCGCCCGCGATACCAGCCCGGATAGATCGTCTGGAATTGCACAAGCCCGCCCGCTTCCGTCATCTGCGTGCCGCGCAGGAAGGTTTGGCCGGTGGTGTCGAGCGTGGCCTCGGAGCCTTGGTTCGCATAGCCTGAATAATTGCCCTCGGCGTCGCAATGCCAAACATCGACGCGCGCGCCTTCGATCGGGGTGCAATCGGAATTGACGACCTGCATCTGCAATACCAGCGGAATGCCCGTCCGGTCCTCGGTAATGTCGGCGCGCACCAGATTTGGGTCGATATAATAGGGGCCTTCGGTGACTTCCGGCATCACCAGACAGACATTGGGCGCAATCAACCCGGCGGCCGTTGCGGCAGAACTGGCTTCGGCGCGCGCGGCCAGCGGAAACGTCGCAGCACCAGCAGCGACCGGAGAGGCCGCGAGCGCGCGCAGAAGGTTTCGTCGGGAAAGATTGGGGGAGGTTTGTCTCATGCGTGAATTCCTTTCGCAGGTTCAACGCATCGGACCACCCGTTTCCGTCTTTCACCGTTGCGTGAGGCCTACCCCTCGCCGTGATCCGCCGCCGCGTCCATCTTGGCGGCGAATTCACGGCGCAGTTCGCGGCGCAGTTCGGCGGCGCGCCAGCGGTGGCGCTCCTCTGCGGTCTCCGCCTCCAGCTTCGGCACCGCGGCGGGTTTGCCGTCCTCGTCCACCGCGACCATGGTGAAATAGCAGCTATTGGTGTGCCGCCGCGTGCCTGCGGTGATGTTCTCGGCCTCGACGCGGATGCCGATCTCCATCGAGGTGCGGCCCGTGTGGTTCACGCTGGCGCGGAACGTCACCAGCTCGCCCACGTTGATCGGCTGCTGGAAGGTCACCTGATCGACCGACAGCGTCACCGCGTAGCGCTGCGAGTAGCGCGAGGCGAGCGAGAACGCGACCCGGTCGAGCCAGTTCAGCAGCGCGCCGCCATGCACCTTGCCGGAGAAATTCGCCTGATCGGGCGTCATCAGCACGGTCATCACGAGGCGCTTGCGGTCCTCGAAGCTCAGCGTTTCGGTCATGTTTTTTCCTCGTTGCCCCGGGCCATATGCGCGAAAGCCTCCCGTCGGGTCAATCCGCACGGTGCGCATAGCTTACTTGCGCGGCTTGGCCCGCAAGGTCGGATCGGCCTCGCGCGGGTCTTCGGGCCACGGGTGCTTGGGGTAACGCCCGCGCATATCCTTGCGCACATCGGCGTAGGACCCCTCCCAGAAACCCGGCAGGTCCATCGTCACCTGAATGGGTTTCTGGCCGGGCGACAGCAGCGTGATCCTGAGCGGCAGGCGTTTCGGGCCGACCGTGGGATGGGCGGTGACGCCGAACATCTCCTGCAGGCGGATTTCGATCCCCGGCGCCTCGCCCGCGTAGTCGATTGGCACGCGACGGCCCAGAGGGGTCACGAAATGCGCAGGAGCCAAGCGATCCACCAGCTGCATCTGCTCCCAGTCGAGCGCAGCGCGCAGCGGATCGGTGAGGTCCAGCTTGCGCAGATCGGCCTCGGTCCGGGCCTTGCCAAGATAGGGCAGCAGCCAGTCCTCGGCCCTCTCCAACAGCCCCTCATCCGAGAAATCCGGCAGGTCGGCCCCCTGCCCGCGCAACAGCTCCACCCGCGCCTGAAGGCGGCGCGCGGCGGGCGTCATCGGCAGCCCGATCTGGCGCAGCCCCGCCAGCGCGCCGCGCGCCAATGCCTCGCGCGGGGCGTCCTTCCAGACGCGATCGTCGAGCACCAGCGCGCCGAACCGTTCGTGCTTTCGCGCGATCACCCGGCCCTCGCGTCTGGACCAGTCGCAGACATCGTGCCATGCGATCTGATCGGCGAAGAGGCGGCGGACCTCGGCCTCGGAGATCGCGATGCCTTGGCGCACCTTCGCCTCGCGCGGATCGCCGTCGAGATCGCTCACCACGATCAGGCGTTGCGCGCCCAGCGGGTCCCCCTCGGCCACCACTGCGCCCTTGCCGCCTGACAGGACGTAGCGCGGCGCATCGCCCTTGCGGCGCAGCCCCACACGGTCTGGATAGGCGAGCGCGAGTTGCTCGGCGGGCGAATAGGTCTCGGGCGTCTCGCGGGCGAGGCGGGCCAACCGCTTCGCCTCGGAGCGGATACGCTCGATCGTGGCGCGATGGGGCGTGTAGGGGTGGTTCGCTCCGAAGCGCTTAGGGTCGCGGATGGCGCTGAGGCGCAGGGTCAGATCGGCGGGCGCGCCCCGCAGCGGATCGCGCTCGGCCAGAAGGGCTGCAAGGGAGGCGGCCTCGGGTCCAGCGGTCAACAGCATATGGCCGAGGCGCGGATGCAGCGGCAGTTTGGCGAGCCTGCGGCCGTGTTCGGTGATCAGCCCCGATTTCAGCGCGCCGAGCTCTTCCAGCAAGGCGCGCGCCTCCGCCATCGCGTGCGCGGGCGGCGGGGTCAGGAAGGCCAGATCGCCGCCCTCGGTGCCCCAGAGCGCAAGCTCCAGTGCGAGGCCGGTGAGGTCGGCCACCTCGATCTCGGGCGGGGCGAAGGCGGGCAGAGCGCCTTCCGCGCCCTTGGTCCAGAGCCTGTAACAGATGCCTTCCGCCACGCGGCCTGCGCGGCCCCGGCGCTGCTCGGCCTCGGCGCGGGAGACGGGTTCGGTCACCAGCCGCGCCATGCCCGAGCGCGGGTCGAAGCGCGCGCGGCGGGCCCGGCCGCCATCGATGACGACGCGGATGTCTTCGATGGTCAGCGAGGTCTCGGCGATAGCGGTGGCCAGCACCAGTTTCCGGCCCGAAGGCGCGGGCGCAATGGCCGCGCGTTGGGCTGCAAATTCCATCGCGCCGAAGAGCGGGCGGATCGCGATGTCGGCGGGCAAGCGGCCCTTCAGCAGCCCTTCGACGCGGCGAATCTCTCCCTCGCCCGGCAGGAAGGCCAGCAGGCTGCCCTCGGTGGCCTCGGCGGCCTCGGCAATCAGCCCGGCCATCGCGGCCTCGAACCGCATCGAACTGTCGACCGGACGGTCCAGCCAGCGCGTCTCCACCGGATAGGCCCGGCCCTCGGAGACCACGATCGGGGCATCCTCCAGCAGTTGCGCCACCGGCTCGGCATCGAGCGTCGCCGACATCACCACCAGCGCCAGATCGGGGCGCAGCGCGCCGCGCACCTCCCATGCCAGCGCCAGCCCCAGATCGGCGTTGAGCGAGCGTTCGTGGAATTCGTCGAAGATCACGCAGCCGATGCCGGTCAGTTCCGGGTCGGATTGCAGCACGCGGGTCAGGATGCCTTCGGTCACGACCTCGATCCGGGTGGATTTCGAGACCTTCGCCTCGCCCCGGATGCGGTAGCCGACCGTCTCGCCGACCTTTTCGCCCAAGGTGTCCGCCATCCGCTCGGCGGCGGCGCGCGCGGCCAGACGACGCGGCTCGAGCATGACGATCCGGCCCTCGATCTGATCCAGCAACGCCAGCGGCACGCGGGTCGTCTTGCCCGCGCCCGGCGGCGCCATCAGCACCGCGCGGCCATGCGCTGACAGCGCCGCCCGCAGATCGGGCAGCACCACGTCAATCGGAAGAGAAAAGCGGTCTGTGTTCACCCGCCCCTTATTGCCGAGTGAGACGACCTTTTCCATAGAGCGTGTCGGTCTCGATCTTGTCGACCTGCAAACCGCCCTTCGGGCTCGGCTCGTAATAGAGGGTGAAGGCGAAGCGGCTCTTTTCCTTCATGTCCTTTTCCGAGAACCCTTCGAGCCTGCGATATTCGCCCGAACAGACGAGGTTCTTGCCATCGGGCTTCGGATCGAACAGGCGCACCTGCGAGCGCCGCGCGCCGTCATACATCTTCACGTCGAGCTTGCAGGCCTCGTCGCGCGGCACATCGCGCAGAACCGCATAGAGCGCGGTCAGCGGATCGACCGTGCCGCCCTGTTTCGCGGGATCGACATCGCGGGGCTTGGGCTTGCGCGGCGGCTGCTGACTGACGGAAACGGGCGTGCCGTTATTATAGACGATCTGGTGCTTGGATTTGCGCCCCGGCGCGTCATCCACCTCGGAATACTTGAGCGGGGTGAATTTCTGGCCGTCGTGAAGCCCCGAGACGCTGGCCGAGAACTTGATCTTGCGCAGCAGCCCCACGAGGCCCGCCGTCTGCAGCACGCCGTTCGCGCCATACGCTCCGTCGGTGATCTTGCCGTTGATCGCCAGCTCGCCCGCGCGGATGCCTTTCAGCACCACGTCGAAGACGATCTTGTCGCTTTGCTCGGCGCGTGCGGGCGCTGCGCCAAGGGGCGCGATCACCAGCGCCGCTATCAGCGCAGCGGTCAAGGCGCGGGGCAAACGGTTCGAAAGAGATGTCATTGGCATCCTCGTGTCAGGAATTTCCCATTGGGTCTGGACATAGGTCGCAGGGTGCAGGCAAGTAACCGATAAGTCTTCACGTCTGATGTCATTTTTGACACGAATACCCAAAATCAGCGAAAGCCTGCCGATGACCAAACAAAGCCCCGCCGACCTCGCTCCGCGCATTCTGGCCTCCGATCGCCGCGCCTTGGCCCGCGCGATCACGCTGGTGGAATCGGGCCGGGCGGAGCATCGCGCGCAGGCGGTCGAACTCTTGGATACGTTGGCAGGCGAAGGGCGTCAGGCGCTGCGCATTGGGCTTTCGGGCACGCCGGGCGTGGGCAAATCCACCTTCATCGAAGCCTTCGGGATGATGCTGACCGCGAAGGGGCTGAAGGTCGCCGTGCTGGCGGTCGATCCCTCCTCGGCCCGCTCGGGCGGCTCGATCTTGGGCGACAAGACCCGGATGGAGCGCCTGTCGCGCGATCCCAATGCTTTCATCCGTCCCTCGCCTAGCCAAGCGCATCTCGGCGGCGTCGCTCGGCGTACCCGCGAGGCGGTGTCTCTGTGCGAGGCGGCGGGCTTCGACGTGGTGCTGATCGAGACCGTGGGCGTCGGCCAGTCCGAGACGCTCGTGGCCGAGATGGTGGATCTGTTCGTGCTGCTGATGGCCCCGGCTGGCGGCGACGAGCTGCAGGGCGTCAAGCGCGGCATCATGGAGATGGCCGACCTGATCTTGGTGAACAAGGCGGATGGCGATCTGAAACCGGCGGCGATGCGGACGGTCTCGGATTACGCGGGCGCGCTGCGGCTGCTGCGCAAGCGGCCTCAGGACCCCGAAGGGTTCCCCAAGGCGCTGCCGGTCTCGGCGATGGAAGAGAACGGGCTGGAGAAGGCCTGGGACGAGATGACCGCGCTGGCCGAGTGGCGGCGCGCGAACGGGCATTTCGATCAGCGCCGGGCCGAGCAGGCGCGCCACTGGTTCGAGGCCGAAGTCCGCGAGGGGCTGCTTGCGCGGCTGCGTCAGGACCCGGAGATCCGGGCAAAGATGCGCGAGCTTGGCGATGCCGTGGCCAGCGGCGAAAGCGCGGCCTCGGCGGCCGCAGCCGAGATGCTGGAGCAGTTGGGCGGCTGAACGCCGCCCTACCCGGCCCGGCTCACATATCGCTTTCTTTCTTGTCCATCGTGGGCTCCGTATGCTCCGGCTCCCCGTGGGTCATGTCTTCATGTGAAATCTGCGGATCGGCGACCGGCGCGGTCTCCTGCGACGGTGCGGCAGGCTGATCGCGGTTGAGATCGACCGGGATGTCCACGACCATCAGACCCGTCTTCTCGAAGCGCAGGTTGAGCGTGACCATGTCGCCCTGATGGAGCGGCTGGTTCAGCCCCATGAACATGACGTGATCGCCGCCACGCTGCAGGACATGCTCGCCCTTGGCGGGGATCTCGAAGCCTTCCTTGACCTCAAGCATCTGCATCTCGCCATTCGGTCCTTGCTTGTGGGTGTGCAACTCGACGCGCGCGGCGACGTTCGAGCTGACCGAAAGAAGGCGATCGTCGAGATCGGAGATGTTCTTGATCTCCATAAACGCTGCCGCCGATTTCGACATCGGGGTCGAGACCCGGACGTAAGGATCGAGGATCTGGATCGGTTCGGCGGCGAAGGCGGGGAGAGCTGCGGCGATCAGCGCCGCGCTCATCAGGTATTTGCGGATCATTTGCGTCTCCTGTGGGTGTGTTCGTCTGAAAGCTTGGGGTCAGACGGGCATGGGCGGTCCGCGGGCGCGCGGCACCACGACGGCCTGCGCCTGCGCGGTCTCGGGCTCGACCGTCTCGACGCTGCGCCCCTCGCCCTTCGGCGGTGTCGGTAGAGCCGGCGCGAGCGCGACGGCGGCCATCATCGCCAGAACCATGTCGGGGCAGATATGGGCGGGACCGGTCGGATTGCCCTCGGCATCGACGCTGACCGTGGTCACGCCGTAGCCGGTGCAGAGCACCACCTCGCCCGCGACGCGCGCCTGACCGCGTGCGACCGCCATCGTCATGCTGGTCATGGCCAGCATGAGCGCCGCGGCGATCCCGATTGGCAGCTTGAAGCGCGTCCTCCACATGGCGCTCACACTAGCGTGACGACGCAGGGAGGGAAATATGGCAGATCGCTCCGCACAAGCAAAAACCCCGCGCCGAAGCGCGGGGTTTTCGTAACTTTGGATCCGGAAAGGATCAGGCGGCTGCCTGAGCTTTCGCGATCGCTTTCTTGATCTTCAGAGCATTCACCGACAGCTCTGCATCCTTCGCCTTGGCGAGGAACGCGTCGAGACCGCCGCGATGGTCAACCGAGCGCAGGCCGGCTGCGGAAACGCGCAGCTTGAAGCTCTGGCCCAGGGTGTCCGAGATCAGGGAGACATCGTTCAGGTTCGGCAGGAAGCGACGACGCGACTTGTTGTTCGCGTGGCTCACTTTGTTGCCCGTCGTGGGGCCCTTGCCGGTCAGTTCGCAAACGCGCGACATGGCATTCTTCCTTCGTTTCTTACCTGGCCGAAGTTACGCGAATCGCGCGCCCGGCCCCAACATGAGAAGGCGCCGCATGGCAGCGCCCGAAAATCTGTTGGCGCGGAATACGGGCAATGGCGTCTCGCGTCAAGTCGCCCAAGCCGTTTTTATGCCCCTCACGCATCGCTTCAGGGGCGGTTTTACCAGCCACGCTGGGCCAGATGGCGCAAACCCTGGGTCACATCGGTGCGCACGGCCAATCGAAGCGCCGGTTCGTCGCCCGCACGCAGAGCCGAGAGAATCATTCGGTGGTGGCGCGGCGGCTCGTTGCGCTGCAGCTTGGTGTAGACCGCGCGCATCGTCGGCCCCAGCTGCAGCCAGACGGTTTCGATCACCGCGAGCATCGCGGGCGCCTGCGCGCGCAGATAGAGCGTGCGGTGGAATTCGAGGTTCGTGCGGATGTAGCCGACCGCATCCTGCTTCGCGACGGCCTCGGCATTGGCGACGTTGATCGCGCCGAGACGGTCGATCAGCGCGAGGTGCGCCCGCGGCAGGGCGCGGGCCGACAGCTCCGGTTCGATCAGTGCACGCAGCGCCGCCAGCTCCTCGATCCGCTCGTTCGACAGCTCCGGCGTGGCGACGCGGCCCGAACTCGACAGCGTCAGCGCCCCTTCCGCCACCAGCCGCCGCAACGCCTCGCGCGCGGGGGTCATGGAGACACCGTATTGCTTGCCCAAGCCCCGCAGCGTCAGCGCGGTGCCCGGCAGCAATTCCCCCACCATGATCTGCTGACGCAATGCGCGGTAAAGCCGATCATGGGCGGCGGTCTCGATGGGGCGTGTAGAAATCGTGGTCATGCGCTTTTTGTGATCACGTTAGCAGCCGGGGTCAATCTCGAAACCGGATCGCATGCAGCGCAGAGCCTTCGCGCTTGAGCCAGGCGCGCTCTGACTTGAAGCTCGGACGCAGGGCTTCGACGACGCGCCAGAAGGCGGGCGAGTGATTCATCTCCTCGAGATGCGCGACCTCATGGGCCGCGACGTAGTCGAGCACCTCCGGCGGCGCCATGATCAGGCGCCAGCTATAGGACAGCGCCCCGGTCGAGCTGCACGAGCCCCAGCGCGAGCGCGTATCGCGAATCGTGATCTTGGCGAAGTCGCGCCCGATCTCGGAGGCATAGCGCGCGCTGGCCGCATGGAGCCGCATCCGGGCCGCGTGTTTGAAAAAGGTCTCGACCCGCACGCCCAGACGCGCTGGGTCTTCGGGCACCAAGAGCCGCGCGCCGTCGATCTTCGGGCTGCGCAATCGTGCGGGCTCCAATGTCAGCATCTGCCCCTCGAAGGGGATACCTTGCCCGAATCGTACCGCCTGCGCGGGCGGAATCGCACCGAGGGTCTTGCGCAGCCATTCGGTTTGCGAGCGCGCGAAGGCCAAAGCCTCGCGCTCGGACGCACCCCGCGGGATCGTGAGCGCCACCCGGCCGTCCACCCGCGACACCCGCAACGAGAACCTGCGCGCACGCCCGGAGCGGCGCAGAACCAACTCCACCTCAGGCAGTTCGGGAATGGGGGGCGTGCGGGACAGAAGCTTTCTCCGAAAGGTTCGACAGCGAGAGGTGGCCCGCGGGTCGCAGCCCGGCCAGAAAAGGCACGAAAAGGCTTTGACACCCTGCCCGGCATGTGGCAGGTGGCTGCGACTCTGCTGGATTAAGTGCGCAGGAGAATTCCATGCCGAAAGAGGAATGGGGCGTCAAGCGTCTGTGCCCGCATTGCGCGAGCCGCTTTTACGACCTGAACAACGACCCGATGACCTGCCCGGTCTGCAACAACACCTTTACCCTCGAGGCTCTGACCTCGGGCAGCGGTCGTACGCTTACGACCGACAAGACGTCGTCTCAGAAAGACGATGACGTCAGTCTCGGAGATGACGATCTCGACACCGATGACGGTGACGTGGATCTCGACGACGATCTGCTCGACGACGACGACGATGACGACAATGTCTCGCTCGATGACATCGCGGATGTCAGCACCGAGGATAAGGAAGACAACTGATCGGCTGGGCCGCTCTGGACCATTGATCAAGGCGCGACGGGAAACCGTGGCGCCTTTTTCTTTGGTGCCGCGCCCTGCCCGGGCACGCAGCCTCGCGCACCGTTTCCGGGTGCGGATGAAGACTGACGTTCGGGAAGGTAAGAGTGACGAAATTTTCGCGCGGTTCGGGGCGAAATTCCTCTTGCGCCGCCGCGGCGCTTTGCCTATACGCCTCCCCACACAGCGGGGCTACCCGCTGGACCTCCGGTGGGGCCATAGCTCAGTTGGGAGAGCGCTTGAATGGCATTCAAGAGGTCAGGGGTTCGACTCCCCTTGGCTCCACCAAACAAACTTCGATACGCCGAAAACCCCGCCCCTCGTGGCGGGGTTTCGCGTTTCCGAGGGTTTGTTTTTCTATAAACAGCTGAGCCGCACGCCGCTTCCGACAGACGACTGAGAGGGCTCTAAGAGGGCCTCTAGGCGACCTGCCTTTGGAACCAGTCCGGAGGAGGCGCAGAGCGTCGATCAGCGCCCGTAGCCACTCTTCGAACGCCTCCGCAGCACCCCACACCCATGCGCGGCACGGAGCCTCTCTCGCAGCGCAGCGAGGGCTTACCCAATGAGGCACGCCCAAGGACGACCGAGGGCCCACGGCTCAACATGCACGACCGACAGAGCGCGCAGACAACAACGCGAACGACAGGTATGGCCTGCGAGGCATTTGTTTTCAGCAGGAGGGGGAAATGGCGGACCCGGGACGATTCGAACGCCCGACCCCTTGATTCGTAGTCAAGTGCTCTATCCAGCTGAGCTACGGGTCCGCTTATGTGGGGCGATGTAACGGCCACGTCGGAGCGATGCAAGAGCAAATTCGAGGCAATTTTGGAAAACCGTCAAAATTCTTGGATGCCCTCGCGGAAGCCCTGAAGATCAGTACGCACGTCCCGGAACGTAACCCCGCGCAGGCTCAGGAAATTGCGCCCGCGCCCTTCTCGGAGGCGCAATCCAGCGCGATATCCGAGGGCAGAAAGATCCGGAACTCGGTGCCGTTGCCGTCGGTCCGCACCAGGTCCAGACGCCCGCCATGGCCACGAATCAACTCGGCCGCGATGGCGAGGCCAAGGCCGGTGCCGCCCGCGCGCGTGCCGCCCGTGAAAGGCTTGAAGAGGTGTTCGCGCGCAGTCTCCGGCAGGCCGGGGCCGCTATCTTGGACGCGAATCCACCAGCCATCGGCATTCTCGCCTGCGCCGATCTCCACCGTGCCGTTCTGGCCAGTCGCTTCGATCGCCTGACGAGCGTTGCGCACGAGGTTGTTGAGCACGCGATAGAGCTGCTCGCGGTCGGCGCGGATCACCAGATTCGGCGGCATGTCGGTGACGAAATCGACGAGCGGGCCTTCGCTCGGGTGCTCTTCGTTCTCCAGAACCTCCTGCGCCAGTTCGCCGAACATAAAGCGCGACAACGTCGGCGGCGGCTCCTTGGCCTTGCCGAAGGCGAGCGTCGTTTCGCACAGGTTGATCGCGCGCTCGATCGAGCCGGTCAGCTTCGGGGCGGCGCGTTTCACGCCGGGATCGTCCGAACTTTCCATCCGGTCGGCAAAGAGCTGCGCCGTGGTGAGGATGTTGCGCAGGTCGTGGCTGATCTTGGCGACCGCCTGCCCGAGCTGCGCGAGACGCTCCTTCTGGCGCAGCGACGCGGTGAGCTGCTGCTGCATCGAGGCCAGCGCCTCTTCCGCCACGCGCAGTTCCTCGACGCTGGCCTGCGGAGTTATGATGCGCCGCGCATCCTCGGGCGCGTCCGCGTAAGAAGACATATGCGCCACGAGCCGCTTGATCGGCACGACCATCAGGCGACGCACGAGAAGGAACAGCAGAACGGCGGTGATCACCGAGAAGACCGCCGAGATCGACAGGAGCCGCAGCCCGTATTCGACCATCGCGATCCGCATCGGTTCGGTCGCGAGCGTCACCTCGATCACGATACCGCCCTTCTGCACCGGCTGCCCCAGCACCCGGATCACGCGATCCCCGGAATCGAAGAGCGCGTGGACCGCATCGCGTATCCGCGTCCATTCGGTCGAATCGCGCAGGTCGTAGGTTTCGGTCACCGGAGAGGGAATCGGCGAGGACAGCACCAGCTGCCGCGCCGCGTCTCTGCGCAGTACCACGTTGAAGACGCCCGCATTGGACAGAAGCTCTTTTTCCAGATCGGGCGCGATGGTGGTGTCGGTGGTCAGAAGAGCAAGTGAGGCGATCTGTGCACGCTCGAGTCGCGTCAAAAGATAGTCTTCACGAAAATTCGCCAAACCCGGCAAAAGGATCAACGCCTCGGCGAGCACCACGAAAACCGTGGTCAGGATCAGAAACCGCCCTGAAAGAGTGTTCACTTTCATCGCCTATCAAACGCAAGGCCGTCCCGCAGGATCGGCCCGTCCCCTTCAATGTCACTCTTGATGCACCGCCGGTCAGGATGCAAGGATACCGTCCCCTGCGTCAGCCGCGCTTTGCGCACAAGATAGGCGGCTCGCGCAGAAGGCAAAACCCCGTGAGAGGTCACGATCCGTGGGAAGCGACCGGAAAAGCCGGAAAAAACCCGCTTTCGCGAATTGACTTGGAGGGGAGAGGTCACTAAAGAGCGGCTTCGAAATGCTATCTGGCCCTCGAATCCTGTTTCTGGGCCCGAACCGGAGTGAAAACGATGAAACGCACGTTCCAGCCGTCGAACCTCGTTCGCGCCCGTCGCCACGGCTTCCGCAGCCGCATGGCCACGAAGGGTGGACGCCGGGTTCTCAACGCCCGTCGCGCGAAGGGCCGTAAGCGTCTGTCGGCTTAAGGCCGTTACAGCCGCGACTGGCTTTTGACGCCGCCGGATGCTTTTCGCAGGTCGGGCCCTCGGGTCGGATCGGTGAAAAGACCGGCGGCTTCGCTATTTTGCGCGTCGTTTATTCGCCGGAGGTCGCCTGATGGCCGCCATACGCTCAGATGATCCGACTCGTCCGACCGCGGTTCTGCGGCAGCGGGCGGATTTCCTGAAAGCGGCCTCGGCGCAGCGTAAGGGGATGCCCGGCTTTCTGCTGCAGGCGCGCAAGCGCCGCGAAGACGAGCCTGTCGCCCCCGATCTGATCCGCGTGGGTTTCACCTGCTCGAAGAAGCTCGGCAATGCGGTGGCACGCAATCGCGCGAAACGGCGTCTGCGCGAGATCGCCCGCGCCGTTCTGCCCAAGGCGGGTCGGCCGGGCTGGGACTACGTGCTGGTCGGGCGCCCCGAGGCGACCGCCACCCGCGATTTCGCCGCCATGCTGGCCGAATTCGAGACCGTGCTCACGATCATTCACGATTTGCCGATCACCCCACCGCGGCCGCGCAAGCCCAAGGGGAGCAAACGCAAATGAGCCCCCTCGCCCGAATCCTCGCCCTGCCGGTTCATGCCTATCGCTTGCTGCTGAGCCCCTGGATGGGGCATGGCTGCCGCTACCAGCCGACCTGTTCGTCCTATGCGCTCGAAGCGCTCGAACGGCATGGTGCGGTGAAGGGTGGCTGGCTGGCCGGGAAGCGGCTCCTGAGCTGCCACCCTTGGGGCGGGCATGGCTACGACCCGGTGCCCGGGGCCGATCCCGAATATGACGCCGCCCATCGTTGCGCCCATGCGCATGACGCGAAGGACACTCCAGATGCTTGATGACGAAGACAGCCCGATCCATCCGCTTTTCGCAGGCGCACCCTCGACGACCGAGTTCAAGAAGCTGCGCAAGCGCATCGTGCGCGAGACCCGCGAGGCGATCGAGAAATACGGGATGATCGAACGCGGGCAGCGCTGGCTGGTCTGCCTCTCGGGCGGCAAGGACAGCTACACGCTGCTGGCCGTTTTGCACGAGCTGCAATGGCGCGGGCTGCTGCCGGTGGAGTTGCTGGCCTGCAATCTCGATCAGGGCCAGCCGGGCTTTCCCGCGACCGTGCTGCCGGAATTCCTCGAGAAAATGGGCGTGCCGCACCGGATCGAATAT
The DNA here is from genome assembly GCF_055666785.1 of Thioclava sp. PTB-PU3-1. Taxonomy (NCBI): domain Bacteria; kingdom Pseudomonadati; phylum Pseudomonadota; class Alphaproteobacteria; order Rhodobacterales; family Paracoccaceae; genus Thioclava; species Thioclava sp. PTB-PU3-1. The sequence goes on from NZ_JBVNVL010000001.1 coordinate 785,486, forward strand.
CAGGACACCTATTCGATCGTGATGGACAAGGTCCCGCAGGGCCGCACCTATTGCGCGCTGTGCTCGCGGCTGCGGCGCGGCAACCTCTATCGGATCGCGCGCGAGGAAGGCTGCTCGGCGGTCGTGCTGGGCCATCACCGCGACGACATCCTCGAGACCTTCTTCATGAACCTGTTCCACGGCTCGCGGCTTGCGACGATGCCGCCGAAACTGCTGAACGAGGAAGGCGATCTCTTCGTCTATCGCCCGCTCGCCTTCGTCTCCGAGGCCGATTGCGAGAAATTCGCCCGCGCGATGGACTATCCGATCATCCCCTGCGACCTCTGCGGCTCTCAGGACGGGCTGCAGCGCCAGCAGGTGAAGATGATGCTCGACGGCTGGGAGAAGAACGCGCCCGGCCGCCGCAACAAGATGTTCAAGGCGCTGATGAACGCGCGCCCCTCGCATCTGTGCGACCCCTCGATCTTCGATTTCGCGGGGCTCGAGCGCCGCGCGGAGGGTGAAGCGGATTTTAACGAAAACGTCCCGGTTTTGCGCGAGCGCGATTAACCGGCTGAACACGAATGACATCTAGCCTTGCTGGCGAAGGGGGCCTTGAGGGGCCCGCATGTGCCACGGGGGTAGGTGTCATGGGTAATGACGGGGGCAAGCGCGCCGCCCGCAAATCAGAGCTGCGCGCAAGATATAACGGCAAGCCGGGTCCGGTTCTGCTCCGACGCGAGATGATCGCCTTTTTGCCGGCCTGCGGGCTCGCCCTGCTTTGGGTCGGACCCGAGGCGATGGTGCTGATCGGTCTGACCGCGATTCTGGTGGGCTGGATGACACGCCCCCTGCCCGTTCCGCCCGAGATCGACGAGGAAGGCTGCGACCCCGCGACCGGCCTGCTGCCACCGAGTGCCGCGATTGCCGAGATGGCCGCCTCCTTGCAGGACGCACAGCAGCGCAATCGCCCGACCGGATGCCTGATCCTCGGGCTCGACGCCCCCGATCAGGTGCTGCGGCGGCTGCACCCGAAGGAATTCGACCTTCTGCTGCGCCGGATTGGCGAACGGCTACAGGCGCAGTTGCGCAGCGGCGATGTGGTCACGCGCTGGGACGGCGCGCGCTTCGCGGTGCTGCTGCGTCCGACGCCACGGCTTGGCCTCGAAGGGATGATCCAGCTTTGCGGCCGCCTTCAGGAAGCGGTGAGCGAGCCTTACGTGATTGCCGAGCAGACGCAGGAGATCACCATGCATATCGGGTTTCACCTCGTGGGCCGAAGTGCTGCAGCCCCGGCCTATCGCGACGACGCGGCCACGCAGGCCAAGGCCGACGCGCGCGCCAATACAGAAGCGGAGGCGGCGCTCTCGCGCGCCGAGACCGCGGCCAACCGTGCGATGCAATCTGGCCCCGGTGCGATCCGCTCCTCCCGCTCGGACAAGAACGCCACGAAAGACCTGGGCGCGCATCCGCTGTCCGCCAGTGTCGGAGAGGCGCTCGAAGCGGGCCATATCAAGGCGTTTTTCCTGCCGCAGATTTCCACCGACACAGGCGATATCAGCGGGTTTCAGGCGATTCCGCGCTGGCTTCATGCCCAACGCGGAATTCTGACCGAAAGCGAGATACTCCCCGCAATCGAGTCTGCAGGGCTTGGCGCGCGCTTCTCCGAGGTGATGCTTTACGCGGCCTTCGGTGCGCTGCGCGACATCGCCCGCGACGGCAGTGATTTCGGCCCGGCCTCGCTTCCCTTCCTGCCCGGACAGATGGGCGACCCGAAGCTGGCCGAGCGGCTGGCCTGGGAATTCGACCGCTTCGAGATCGCCCCGAACCGGCTGCGGCTGATCGTCCCGCAGGCGATGGTGGCGCGGCTCGACGATCCGGTCTGCAGCCATACGCTGCACGCGATCAAGCGCCTCGGCTGCCTGATCGAACTGGCGGGTTTCGGCTCCGGACCCGTCTCGGCGGAGACGATCCGCCAGATCGGGCCGCAGCGGCTGCGCATCCATCGCTCGCTCACGGCAGAGATCGACCACAACACCGAACACCAGCGCCTGACCGCCGCGATCGTGTCGATGGCCGAGGGGCTGGGACTGGAGACGCTCGCCGAAGGGGTGCCGGGGATCGCCGAACACGCGATGCTGTGCCAGTTGGGCTGCTCGGCGGTGCAGGGCCCGGCGATTGCCGCACCAATGCCGATCAGCGAATTCCTCGAATGGGCGGAACGCCATCGCACCAAGCTCGACGCGACGCCGCAAATCGGTAGGCGTTGAGCCACCCCAAAGACCGGGCCGCAGACCGAGTCGCAGGCCGGGCTTTGCGACTGCGGACCCCGGATCTGGGCCGAAAGCGTGATCGCAAACCATGCCCGATCCACTGTTTCAAGGGAAAATGGCTTGACCTTTGGCTGCCCCTTCTGTTGAACCCATGCAAGTTTTCGACAGGCTTGTGGAATTAGGGTTTCATGGACAACCAAAACAAGAATCTCATTCTCGCGGTGGTGCTTTCCGCGCTCGTGCTGGGCGTCTGGACCTACTTCTTCCCGCCCACGGAAGACACGACAACGGCACCGAGCCAACCGGTCGCGGAGCAGAGCGCTACGCCCGAAGGCACTGATATCGCACCGAAGACCGCCGCCGACTCCACGGGCGCACCGGTCGATACGGCGACGATGTCGCAGGCCGCGAGCGCCCAGTCCCAGAGCGCCGCGCGCATCGAGATCGACACCCCCGCGGTCGAGGGCTCGATCTCGACTCTCGGCGGGCGTTTCGACGACCTCTCGCTCAAGAAATACAAGGAAACGCTGGCCGAGGATTCGCCCGACGTGCGGCTTCTGTCGCCGATCAGCGGCGATACCGGCAATTCGACCCTGCCCTATTACGTCGTCTATGGCTGGCTGCCCGCAGGCGGTCTGCCCGGCGATCAGGTGCCCGGCCCGAACACGGTCTGGACGCAGGTCGGAAACGGCAAGCTCACGCCCGACACCCCCGTCACGCTGCAATGGGACAATGGCAACGGCCTGACCTTCCAGCGCGAAATCTCTGTCGACGACAAGTATCTCTTCACAGTCAAGCAGTCGGTGCAGAACGGCACCGATGCGCCCGTGAAGCTTGCCCCCTACGGCATCATCGCGCGTCACGGCATCCCGCAGGAGCGCCGCGTCTACGTGCTCCACGAAGGCCTCGTGGCGATGGATGACGGCAATCTCGAAGAGATCAAATACAAGAACATCACCAAGCTCGATAACAAGGGCGCCGAGGGTCAGGCCGAGATCAAGCAGGTGCAGGACGCCGGCTGGACGGGCTTCACCGACAAATACTGGCAGACCGTTCTGGCGCCGATTTCGGGCCCGTTCACCTCGGTCGTGAAATATTCCGGCGAGAAGTCCGACATCTACCAGACCGAGACCCGCCTGCCGGTGATCGACGTGGCGCCCGGCGCCAAGGGCGACGCGCAGACCCACCTCTTCGCCGGTGCGAAGGAATGGGAAACCCTGCGCGACTATCAGGACAATGTCCCGATCCCGAAATTCGTCGACTCGCTCGACTGGGGCTGGTTCTACTTCCTCACCAAGCCGATGTTCCGCCTGCTGCACTTCCTGCATGGCGCGATCGGCAACATGGGCTGGGCGATCATCGCACTGACCTTCATCATCAAGCTGATCGTCTTCCCGCTGGCACGGAAGTCCTACATCTCGATGGCGCGCATGAAAGAGCTGCAGCCCGAGATGGAGAAGATGAAGGAAGCCGCTGGCGACGACCGCCAGAAGATGCAGCAGGGCATGATGGAGCTCTACAAGAAGCACAAGGTGAACCCCGCCGCGGGCTGTCTGCCGCTTCTGATCCAGATCCCGATCTTCTTCTCGCTCTATAAGGTGATCTACGTCACGATCGAGCTGTATCACGCGCCGTGGATCGGCTGGATCCATGACCTCTCGGCCCCCGATCCGACCTCGATCCTGAACCTGTTCGGCCTACTGCCCTTCGCAGCGCCCGATCCGGGCTCGCCGCTCTTCATCCTGTCGCTCGGTATCCTGCCGATCCTGCTGGGTGTGTCGATGTGGTTCCAGCAGCGTCTGAACCCGGCGCCGACGGATAAGACGCAGGCGATGATCTTCGCTTGGATGCCGTGGGTCTTCATGTTCATGCTGGGCAGCTTCGCCTCGGGCCTCGTGCTGTACTGGATTACGAACAACACCATCACGTTCCTCCAGCAGTACACGATCATGTCGATGCACGGGAAACGCCCGGATCTGTTCGGCAATATCAAAGAGAGCTTCCAGCGGAAGAAACCCGCCGAAGAGAAGAAATGAGCGCAACGCTCTCTCGCATCTACCGACATCCGATCAAGTCGATCGGGGTAGAGGAACTGAAGGACGCGTCCCTTGAAGAGGGGCGCGTCTTGCCTTGCGACCGGGAGTGGGCGGTGCTGCACGAGCGCTCCAAGGTGGGCGTCGGCGCGGATGGACGTGCCGATAGCTGGGGGCAGAAGATCAACTTCGTGATCGGGCGCTCCGCGCCGGGGCTGATGGGGGTCACCTCTCGGATGCTCGATAACGGGCACATCCTGCTGGAGCATCCCGAGCAGTGGCATCTCGAGATCGACCCCGAGCGCGAAGCCGACCAGCGCAAGCTATTCGAATGGCTGCGCACCTTCTGGCCGGACAGTGCACCGCGCCCGACCGCGCTGGTGCGCGGCCCCGACCGGGCCTTCACCGACGACCCCCTGCCCTATGTTTCGCTGATCGGGCAGGCCTCGCTCGACGATCTTTCGGCACGGGTGGGCAAGCCGATCGACCGCCGTCGCTTCCGCGCCAATCTCTGGGTCGAGGGCTGGGAGCCTTTCGCGGAGATGGACCTGATCGGCAAGACGGTGCGCGTTGGCGAGGCGGAACTGCAACTGCGTGCCTGTATCGGGCGTTGCCGTGCGACGGACGCCAATCTCGAGACGGGCGAACGCGATATCGACATGCTGGCAGAGCTGGAACGCCACTACGGGCATACCGACCTTGGCGTGTTCTGCCTCGTCACCAAACCGGGCCGCATCGCGCGCGGCGACAAGATCGAGGTACTCTGATGGAGTTGAATTTCCCGCTGGCCGAGGCCCCCGACGATTTTTCGCGTGAGCGCGGACGCAAGCTTTTCGCCGCTCCCGTCGATTTCCTCAAGGGCGTCGTCGCGATGAAGGGGCTGCCGCCTGCCGACCGGATCGAGGTCTGTTTCGCGGGCCGCTCCAATGTTGGCAAGTCGAGCCTGATCAACGCGCTGACGAACCGCCGCAACCTTGCGCGGGCGTCGAACACGCCGGGCCGGACGCAGGAGATCAACTATTTCACCACGCAGGACGGTCCCTATCTGGTCGACCTTCCGGGCTATGGTTTTGCCCAGGCCCCCGTGGCGGTGGTCGCGAAATGGCAGGCGCTGCTGAAGGATTATCTTTCGGGCCGCGCCACGCTGCGCCGCGCCTTCGTGCTGATCGACACGCGTCACGGCGTGAAAACGGTGGACGAGGAAATCCTGACACTGCTCGACCGCGCTGCCGTCCCCTTCCAGGTCGTGATGACGAAGGCGGACAAGGTCAGCGCAAAAGATTGCGAGAAGGTGCTGGATCAGGTGCGCAAGGCGCTGACGAAGCACCCGGCCGCCTTCCCCGAGATCGTGCTGACCTCGTCCGAGAAGGGCGAAGGGATCGAGACGCTGCGCGCGATCATCGCCGGGCTGGAGTAACCCCCTGCCCGGCTGCTGTCGTTATTTGCCGAGGCAGTAGCGCATCACCGCCTTTTGCGCGTGCAGACGGTTTTCGGCCTCGTCGAAGATCACCGAGGCCGGGCCGTCCATGACGCCGCTCGTCGCCTCGTCATTGCGGTGCGCGGGCAGGCAATGCATGAAAAGCGCGTCGGGCTTGGCGTGGCTCATCAGCTCCTCGTTGACCTGATAGGGCCGCAGCTGGTTGTGGCGACGCTCCTTCGCGGATTCCGGATCGTGCATCGACACCCAGGTATCGGTGACGATCAGATCGGCGCCTTCGACCGCCTTGACCGGATCCCGCTCGATGGTGATCGGGTGGCCCGCCTTCTCGGCCACGTCGAGCCAAGCGCGCTCGGGATCGAGCGTTTCCGGACCCGTGAAGGTCAGATCGAAGCCGAACTGTGCAGCCGCATGGGCGAAGCTCGCGAAGACGTTGTTGCCGTCGCCCGACCAGACCACCTTCTTGCCCGCGATCGGTCCGCGCTGCTCTTCATAGGTCATAACATCGGCCATGATCTGGCAGGGGTGGGTGCGGTCGGTGAGACCGTTGATCACCGGCACCGAGGCATATTCCGCCATCTCGAGCAGGGTTTCCTCCTCGAAGGTCCGGATCATGATGAGATCGACATAGCGCGACAGAACGCGGGCGGTGTCGGCGATGGTCTCGCCATGGCCCAGCTGCATATCCGCGCCCGAGAGCACCATCGACTGGCCGCCCATCTGGCGCACGCCGACATCGAAGCTGACGCGGGTCCGGGTCGAGGGCTTCTCGAAGATCAGCGCGACCATGTGACCGGCCAGCGGCTGCTCGTCATCGGGCGCGCCTTTCGGGCGACCGTTGCGGGCCTGCTTCATCGCGATGCCTTGGTCGATCATGGACCGCAGCGCAGCGGGGTCGGTTTTGTGGATATCGAGAAAATGGTTCATCGGTTTGTCTTTCGTGGAGGGGCCTGAGGGGCTGTCCGCCCCGCTGCGCTCCCGCGCAGCCCCCGAGGATATTTACGCCAAGAGGAAGTCAGGCGGCCTTTTCGAGTTGCGACGCGGCGGCATCGAGACGGGTCACGGCCTCGGCCAGATCGGCCTCGGAAATGTTCAGCGCGGGCAGAAGGCGCAACACATTGTCGGCAGCCGGCACGGTCAGCAGGTGCTGATCATAGGCGGCAGCGACCAAGTCGGTCGGCGCGCGCTTGCATTTGAGCCCGAGCATCAGACCGGTCCCCCGCACGCTCTCGAACGTGTCGGGATGCGCGGCGATCAGCCCTTCGAGCTTCTGACGCAGGAAGCCAGCGCGCGCGTTGACCTGATCGAGGAAGGCGGGCTCGGAGACGATCTCCATCACCTTGGCGCCGACCGCGCAGCCCAGCGGATTGCCGCCATAGGTCGAGCCATGCGTGCCCGCGACCATGCCGGAGGCGGCGTCTTCGGTGGCCAGCACAGCGCCCAGCGGGAAGCCCCCGCCGATGCCCTTCGCGACCATCATGATGTCAGGGGTGATGCCCGCCCATTCATGCGCGAACAGCCGTCCCGAACGGCCCACGCCGCATTGCACCTCGTCGAAGATCAGGAGCGCGCCGGTCTCGTCGCAGAGATCGCGCAGTCCTTTCAGACACTGATCGGGCACCGGGCGGATACCGCCCTCGCCCTGGATCGGCTCGATCAGGATGGCGGCGGTCTTGTCGGTGACGGCAGTCTTCAGCGCCTCGTGATCGCCCCAGGGAAGCTGGGTGAAACCGGGCAACAGCGGACCGAAGCCCTTCACCATCTTCTCCGAGTTCGGCGTGGCCGAGATCGCACCGGTGGAGCGGCCATGGAACGCGCCATCGAAGGTGATGATCTCGGTCCGATCTTCGCCCTTCGAGGACCAGTATTTCCGCGCCATCTTGATCGCGAGTTCCGCGGCCTCGGTGCCGGAATTGGTGAAAAAGACCGTATCGGCGAAGGTTTTCTCGACCAGCGCATCGGCCAGCGCCTGCTGCTGCGGGATCTGATAGAGGTTCGAGACATGCCACAGCTTGCTCGCCTGCTCGGTCAGCGCCTCGACCAGTTCGGGGGCGGCATGACCCAGCGCATTCACCGCGATCCCCGCGCCCATGTCGAGATATCGGGTCCCGTCCGCCGTCTCCAGCCAAGAGCCCTCGCCCTTCACGAAGGCGAGCGGTGCGCGATTATAGGTCGGCAAAACGGAGGGGATCATCGGGTCAAACTCCAGTAAGAGAAGGCAAATGCGTGCAACAGTCCCGGGGGGCTGTCAACATTCAGGGGCCTAAGGTCAGCGATTTGGGATAGGGTGTGGCGGCATGCCACGGCAGATCGGACGTCAGGCGCTTCAGCGGCGACGTCGGGGACGGGCGATATATGCGGTCCGTGCGATCATGCTTTGCGCTTATGCCGGGGCAGCGCGGAAGTAAAGAGGGTTTAACCAAGCGTCACGTCGAGGAACATCATCAGGATCAGCCCGAAAAGCAGCCCCGCAGTCGCGCGGTTCTGGTGCCCGTTGCGGTGGGTTTCGGGCAAAATCTCGTGGCTGATGATGTAGAGCATCGCCCCCGCCGCGAAGGTCAGCCCCCATGGCAGCAACGCGCCGGAGACCGACACGGCAGCCGCGCCGACCAGCGCGCCCACGGGTTCGACCGCCCCGGTCATCGCGGTGACGAAGAAGGCTTTGCGGCGGGTATAGCCCTGCCCGATCAGCGCGACGGCCACAGCCAGCCCCTCGGGGATGTCCTGCAGCGAGATGCCGGTCATCACCGAGAAGCCATTCTCGTTGCCCGCGCCGAAAGCGACGCCGATCGACAGGCCCTCGGGGAAGTTGTGGATCGTGATCGCGATCACGAAGAGCCAGATCCGCGCCAGTTGCGCCGCGTCTGCCCCTTCGCGCCCGGAGGTGAAGTGCTCGTGCGGCAGGGTTGCGTTCAGCCAGGCAACGAAGCCCGCGCCGATGGCAATGCCGATCGCGGCGATGGCGGCGGCGACCCAGACCGAGCCGAACATGGTCTCGGCCACGTCGATGCCCGGCAGGATCAGCGAGAAATACGAGGCCGAGAGCATCACGCCCGCCGCGAAGCCCAGCATCGTGTCGGCGGTGCGCTGGCTCATGGAGCGCCCGAGCAGCGCCGGGATCGCCCCGGCGGCCGTTGCGACGCCCGCCACCATGCCGCCCATCAGGCCGAGCCAAATCTCGTTCACACCGCTCTCCTTTTCGTGTTCGCTTGGCGAGATGGGAACGGATCGCGCATGATTGCAAGCCTTGCGATGGGTGATTGCGCAAATTTCGAGGGATTGGTAAGGAAACTTAACCACGGAGAGAGGAACACCCATGCCCGTCATCACCTCCATCGCCGATCTGAAACGTCTGCATAAGCGCCGCACGCCGAAGATGTTCTACGATTACGCGGAAAGCGGCTCCTATACCGAGCAGACCTTCCGCGAGAATACCGAGGACTTCGCGCAGATCCGCCTCAACCAGCGTATCGCGCGGGACATGACGGGGCGCACGACGACATCGACGATGCTGGGTCAGGAGGTCGCGATGCCGGTGGCGCTCGCGCCCGTGGGGCTGACGGGTATGCAGCGCGCCGATGGCGAGATCAAGGCGGCGAAGGCGGCGGAGAAATTCGGCGTGCCCTATACGCTCTCGACCATGTCGATCTGCTCGATCGAGGACGTCGCCGAGAATGTCAGCCAGCCCTTCTGGTTCCAGATCTACACGCTGACCGATGACGACTATAACAAGCGCGTGCTGGAGCGGGCACGGGCGGCAGGCTGTTCGGCGCTGGTGATCACGGTCGATCTGCAACTGCTGGGCCAGCGGCACAAGGATCTGAAAAACGGCCTCACCGCGCCGCCGAAATTCACCCCAGCCGTGCTGGCGGATCTGGCGACGAAATGGCGCTGGGGCATTGAGATGCTGCAGACCAAGCGGCGTTTCTTCGGCAATATCGTGGGCCATGTGGACAGCGCCGCCGACCCGGCCTCGCTGTCGTCGTGGACCGCGGAGAAGTTCGACCAGTCGCTGAACTGGGACCGGATCAAGCAGCTCATGGATATGTGGGGCGGCAAGGTGATCCTGAAGGGGATCCTCAGCGAGGAAGACGCCGAGATGGCCGCCGCGACCGGGGCCGATGCGATCGTGGTCTCGAACCATGGCGGGCGTCAGCTGGACGGGGCGCTCAGCTCGATCCGGATGCTGCCGAAGATCGTCAACGCGGTCGGCGACAAGACCGAGGTCTGGCTGGATTCCGGTATCCGCTCGGGTCAGGACGTGCTCAAGGCGCTCGCGCTTGGCGCGAAGGGCGTGATGATCGGGCGCGCCTATGTCTACGGTCTGGGCGCGATGGGCGAGCCGGGCGTGACCAAGGCGCTGGAGGTTATCCAGAAGGAGCTCGACACCTCGATGGCGCTGTGCGGCGAGCGTCGGATCGAGGATCTTGGCCGGGACGATCTGCTGATCCCCAACGGCTTCTTCGACACCTATTCCTGAGGGCGAGCTCCTAAGGGTTTAGGCGCTTCTCGAAGAACCGGTCGGGATAGGGATCGTCGTTGAAGCGGTCGATCTCGTCCCAGCCGAAGCGGTGATACATGGCGACCGCTTCGGGCAGCGCCGAATTCGTATCGAGCCTCAGATGCAGCTGGCCCAACTCACGCGCCGCCGCCTCGATCGCCTCCATCAACTGCCGCGCCAGCCCGAGGCCACGCGCGGCAGGCGCGATCCAGACGCGCTTCACCTCGGCATAATCCGCCCCGCCCTTCAGCGCCGCGCAGCCCACCGGCACTCCGTCGGACAATGCGAGCAGGAAGGTGCCACGGGGCGGGCGCATATCGTCGGCCTCGGGATCTTTCGACAGGTTCACATCGAAGCCACCTTCAAACCGGGCGGCAAGTTCCGCGTAATAGTGCTGAAGGCAATCCCGCGCCCGCGGGTCGAGCGGATCGCAGGGCACGATTTCGATCTCGGCGCGGGTCAGTGCCGTCGCGATCAGATCCATCGCCGCCAAGAGCGCGGTCTGGTCGGGATGGCGCGAGAGGATATCCGCCGCCTGCGCATCAGAGAGCCGTTCGTATTCCGCGAATTCCGCCTGCCCCGCCTCGGTCAGACGCGCGATGCGGCGCCGCCCGTCTTCGGGATCGTCCTCCACGACGATCAGCCCTTCGCTTTCCAGCCCGCGCAGCAGACGGCTCATCAGCCCGGAATCGAGCGCCAGAGCCTGACGCAGCTTCGCGACGTCGCCCTGCCCGCGCCCGATCGCATTGAGCACCCGCGCAGAGCCCAACGGCCGCCCACGATCGAGAAACGAAGAATTCAGCGCGCCCACCTGCCGGGTGACGGCCCGGTTGAACCGGCGTATATGTGCGAGTGCGTCCATGGGAATACCTGACCTGAGTCCGAGATGATTCCTGACGCTAGTCAGATATCCTTCTATAGCAACCCGGATTCTGCCGTACCGTCGCTTTCCCCTTGCCAACTCGGCCAATCCCGAGTATCCGCGCGGCTTCATGGGCCCGACACCCTTGGAGGCGGCCCATCACTTTGACAAATTGGAGACCAGTTATGGCAAAAGAGATCGAAACGATCGAAGCCGTGGCGCGTACGGGGACGGGCAAGGGGGCCGCTCGGCAAGCGCGTCGTGAGGGCCTCGTGCCCGGTATCGTCTACGGCGACGGCAAGGACCCGGTTGCAATCAACCTCGACTACAACCGCCTGATCACCCGCCTGCGTAAAGGCCGCTTCATGTCCACCCTCTTCAACCTGAAGATGGACGGCCAGGAAGATGTCCGCGTGATCTGCCGCGGCGTTCAGAAAGACGTCGTCAAGGACCTGCCGACCCACGTCGACTTCATGCGCACCCACCGCAACTCGCGCATCTCGCTCTTCGTGCATGTCGAGTTCATCAACCACGAGAAGGCGCCCGGCCTTAAGCGCGGCGGCACCCTCGTCGCAGTGCGCCCGGAAGTCGAACTCAACGTTCTCGCCGGTGACATCCCCGAGCAGATCGTGGTCGACCTCGAAGGCAAGCAGATCGGCGACACCATCCACATCTCCGACGTGGACCTGCCGAAAGGCGCCAAGCCGACCATCGAGCGTGACTTCGTGATCGCGAACGTCGCCCCGCCGAAAGGCTTCGGTGGCGGTTCCTCCGACGAGGACGAAGGCGAAGAAGCCAGCGAAGAAGCGACCGAAGAGTAATTCTTCTTCCGATGAGATTTTCGAGACGGGGCCTTTCGGGGCCCCGTTTTTCTTTGCGCAGAGCCGTGCTCCCCGGATGCGCGGCACGCCGCAGGCGACGCATGCTCACATTTATGTGAACAAAAAATTTCTCGCCTTTTTTCCAAAACGCGATAGCTTCGAAGGTAATACAACCTAAAGGCTAGTCACATGCTGGAGCTTATCGCACTCGTTCTTGCAGCATTCGTGGTGCTACCGCCTAGAATGCTCAGCGCAATTGGTCGCGCCGTTTACGCGGTGCTGCGTCCGGTTCTCCGCCCGTTCTACCGCTTCGCGTCGAGACGACTCCCGCGCAACGGGTATGAAGAAATTGCGAAATGCAATATCGACGAGACCAGCGAGCGCCTCTTCGATGAATTCGCCCTGCCCGAGCCGCAAGAGCGCCCGATCATCCTAGGCGAGTCGGGACGCCCGACCTATGTCGAATACCGCGCGGCTTAAGCGCGACGCCCCCTTTCCCCTGCGCGCCCGCTCACATATCCCTCGGTGAGCAGAGCCTCGACACCGGCGTTCGAAAGGGGAGACGCATGCAGCTTTGGGTGGGCCTAGGAAATCCGGGCGCGAAATACGCGAACAACCGTCACAATATCGGCTTCATGGCGCTCGACCGGATCGCCGAGGATCACGGCTTCGCCCCGTGGCGCGGCAAGTTTCAGGGTCAGGTGAGTGAGGGCCGCTTCGGCTCGACCCGCGTTGTGCTGCTGAAACCCGAGACCTTCATGAACCTGTCCGGCCAATCCGTGCGCGCGGCCGCCGATTTCTACAAGGTCAATGTCTCCGACATCACCGTCTTCCATGACGAGCTGGACCTCGCCCCCGGCAAGTGCCGCCTCAAACAGGGCGGCGGACATGCGGGGCATAACGGGCTGCGCTCGATCCATCAGCATATGAGCCCCGACTATGCGCGGGTGCGGCTGGGGATCGGCCATCCGGGGCACAAGGACCGCGTGGCGGGCTATGTGCTCAACGATTTCCCGAAGGCGGAGCAGGAGATGCTCGACGACCTGCTGCGTGGTATCTCGGACGGGGCGCCCGCGCTGGCGGCGGGCGACGGCTCGAAATTCCTCAACGCGGTGAGCCTGCGGGTCGCGCCGCCGCGCTCGTCGACCGGAACCAAAGCGCCTGCGAAAGCCGACACCCCTGCCCCGCAAGACGCCCCGCAGCCCGCACCGCAAAAGAAAGAGGCCACGGAAACCCGCAGCCCCTTCGACAAGCTCAAGGATCACTTCCGTAAGTGATCACCAGCTGCCGGTGTTCTCCATGCTCGACCACGGCTCCTGGATCGGCAGCGGCTCGCCCATCTGCAGCAGCTCGATCGAGATATTGTCGGGCGAGCGCACGAAGGCCATGTGACCGTCGCGCGGCGGGCGGTTGATCGTCACGCCATTGTCCATCAGGTGCTGGCACATCTCGTAGATGTTCTCGACGCGATAGGCGAGGTGGCCGAAATGGCGGCTGTCCGAGGGCAGCCCGCTATCGCCGTCCCAGTTCCAGGTCAGTTCCACATCCGCCGTGCCGTCGTCCTGCTCGGGCGGGCACATGAAGACCAGCGTGAAGCGGCCCTTGTCGTTTTCGATGCGGCGGCGTTCCTTGAGGCCCAGAAGCTCGTAGAAGGCTTTCGATTTCTCGAGGTCGAGCACGCGGACCATCGTGTGCAGATATTCGATTTTCATGAACAGGCTCCCTTGGAACTGATTGCGGTTAACCGGAGGATAGCCCTTGAGGCAGCCGCGGCAAGCACCCCGGCTTATCCACAGGATATGGCGGTTCCTAGAGCCGCCCATCGCATATATAGTGGAGATCGATTCGAGACATCCGGAGGACATCATGGCGCTCACCCCCGAACAACAAGCCGAGATCGACGCACAGCGCGCCGAGACGCAAATGACCGCGCGGGCGGTCTCGCCGGGGATGGAGAAGCGGCTCTATACCGCCCATGAAGTGCTCGATCACGGGGTGGTCCGGGTCATCGACTATATGGGCGACGACAACGCGATCGTGCAGGCGGCGCGCGTCTCCTATGGCCGGGGCACCAAGACGGTGAACAGCGACGCGGGCCTGATCCGCTACCTGATGCGGCACTGGCATTCGACCCCGTTCGAGATGTGCGAGGTCAAGTTCCACGTCAAACTTCCGGTCTTCGTCGCGCGCCAGTGGATCCGCCACCGCACCGCGAACGTCAACGAATACTCCGCGCGCTACTCGATCCTCGATCGCGAATTCTACATCCCCGAGGCGAGCCAACTCGCCGCGCAATCGAGCCAGAACCATCAGGGCCGCGGTCAGGTGCTGGAGGGTGCCGAGGCCGCCCGCGTGCTCGACATCCTGCGCGACGACGCGATGCGCGCCTATGACCATTACGAGGACATGCTGACGCCCGACGAGGATGCAGGCAAACAGGGCCTCGCCCGGGAACTGGCACGGATGAACCTGCCCACCAATATCTACACGCAATGGTATTGGAAGGTGGACCTGCACAACCTCTTCCACTTCCTGCGCCTGCGCGCCGACAGTCACGCGCAATACGAGATCCGCGTCTATGCCGAGACCATGTGCGACATCGTCAAGGATTGGGTGCCCGCGGCCTATTCGGCCTTCGAGGATTACCGTCTGGGCGGGGTGAACCTGTCGGGCAAGGCGGTGGAGCTGCTGAAGCGCCGTCTGGCGGGCGAGGAGATCACGCAGGAGACCTCTGGCATGAGCAAAGGCGAGTGGCGGGAGTTTTGTGAGGTGTGGGGGGAGTAATCTTTCTTTTGATGCCAATTCAGTTTTTAAGCGCTAATTTCGACTGGTCCAATTTAATCGCAGGCTTTGGTGGCGCGGTGATTGGCGCTTATTCTGCTTTTCGACTATCGGAGCGCCAACATCGCACGAAAATATCAATTGAGAATTTTGAAAGAATATACAAAGCCGCAACGCTTGCGGGGCTAACTTGCAAAGAAGCCTTAGATCTCAAACGGCAACACTTATCAAAGCTATCGAATGACTATGAGGCATCGCGAAGCCGTGTACTCCGGACCCTCGGAACGCCGACGGTAAAGAAGGTCATCCGAGAGCGATACGACTTGCTCACAATTGAGGTCAACAATCATCTGGCTGGAGAGCTTTCCCAAAAACTCTCAACGCTCGCATTGTTCGACCTTAAGGCGACATCATACATGTCAAGTTTAATACTGAACTCTCAAAACCTGAAGATACTTTTGCGAGAGCGGAATAACTGGATCAAGAGCTTTAAAGCGGAGGAGAAAAACCGCACAGAACAAACAAAATTCGCCCTCTACTTTGGATATCCGACAAAAAGTGATGTCATTGATCAAACATATCTGAACATTATGAGAGAAGTTCCCATCGCATGCGATGGAATGATTATTTCGTCTTACAGATTATACAGACTATTAGCACGAGCCTCACTAAAAGCGCACAAGAATATTCCGAAAAAAATGCGACAGGACTTCAACGTCTCTCTTGTCGATTTTTCCTTTGAGGACTACGAGGAATTTTTCCCAAATATGCCCGAATTAGTTTTTGAGTCGCAAAAAACTAAACCTAAAAAGTATGTTCTAGAAAGTTATGAGCAATATTTTGATGCCATTATAGATCACTATCTACCGAAAAGGTGATTTAAACCTTAGGCAGCTCGCGACCGGCCTTTAGAAACGGATCAAGCATCGGCCTCGAGATTTTCCTGCATTGTCATCGCCACACCTCCCGCCCGGCCCCTAGGCCGGGCCGCGCCCGACCCGCCCCCAGGGCGGGCGCGATTGCGCCCACCCTCGGGTCGGACGCGGCCCTCCTCGCGATGTCCAGAGCGTGTTAGGCTCATCCCATGACCCAACGCTTCCACGCCCCCCAAGCCCGCGACTATCCGACCGCGCTGCGCGAGCTACGCCAAGGTCGGAAGACCAGCCATTGGATCTGGTGGATCTTCCCGCAACTGGCCTCGCTCGGGCGTTCGCCCCGGGCGGTGGAATACGGGATCGCGGATCTGGCGGAGGCGCAGGCTTATCTCGTCGATCCGGTGTTGCGGGCGCGGCTGGTGGAGGCATCCGAGGCGGTGCTCGCCCATGCGGGCACGCCCATCGAGGAGATAATGGGGCCGGTCGATGCGCTGAAGCTGCGCTCTTGCGCGACGCTGTTCGAGGCCGCCTCAAAGAAAAAGGAGCCGGTGTTCACCCGGCTCCTTGAGACGTTTTATGAGGGCGAGCGCTGCCCGCTGACGCTGGACGCGCTTTAACCGGGTGACATCCCGCGCAGGCGCTCGGAGCGGCGGCGCAGCAGCTCGACCGTGGTCAGAAGCGCGATCGATACGAAGACGAGGATCGTGGCCACCGCAAGGATCGCGGGGCTGATCTGCTCGCGGATACCGTTCCACATCTGACGCGGGATCGTCTGCTGATCATAGCCCGCCACGAAGAGCACCACGACGACTTCGTCGAAGGAGGTGACGAAGGCAAACAGCGCGCCCGAGACCACGCCCGGCAGGATCAGCGGCATCACGATCTTGAAGAAGGTCGTGCGCGGATCCGCGCCCAAGTTCTGCGCCGCGCGGGTCAGCGAGTGATCGAAACCCACCAGCGTCGCGGTCACGGTGATGATCACGAAAGGAATGCCCAAGGTCGCGTGGGCCATGATGATGCCCGGATAGGAATGCGCCAGCCCGGTCTTCGAGTAGAAGAAGAACAGCCCCGTCGCGGTGATAATGATCGGCACGATCATCGGCGAGATCAGCACCGCCATGATGGCACGGCGGAACGGCATCTCGGGGCGCGACAGGCCGAGGGCGGCCAGCGTGCCCAGCACCGTCGCGAGGATCGTCGAGAAGAAGCCGATGATCACCGAGTTCTTCGCCACGTCGATCCAGGTCGAATGCTGCCAGGCATCCATCCACCACGACCAGCCACGCTCCACCTGCGGCTCCTGCATCCCGAAGGTCAGCAGCAGGTCATACCAGCGCATCGAATAGCCGGAGGGGTCGAAGGAGAGCATCTTCTCGGTGAAGGTGAAATAGGGCTCCGCGTTGAAGGACAGCGGAATGATCACCACGATCGGCGCGATCAGGAAGAAGAAGATCAGGCCACAGATCACGAGATAGGCGTAGTGCCAGGTTCTCTCGAGCGGGCTTGCATATGCGGGAACGGCCATCTGTGTTTCTCCTCAGCCCAGCTTCATGTTGTCGATGCCCACCAGCCGGTCATAGAGCCAGTAGAGGATGATGACGCCGCCCAGCAGCATCGAGGCGAGTGCTGCAGCGAGCGACCAGTTGAGCGATTTCTGCATGTGGAAGGCGATCATGTTCGAGATCAGCTGACCATCGGCACCACCGACAAGGGCGGGGGTGATGTAGTAGCCGACCGAGAGGATGAACACGAGAAGCGCCCCTGCCCCGATCCCCGGCAGCGTCTGCGGCAGGTAGATGCGGCGGAAGGCGGTCCACGAGGTGGCGCCAAGGCTGCGGGCCGCGCGGACATAGCTCGGCGGGATGGTCCGCATCACCGAGTAGAGCGGCAGCACCATGAAGGGCAGCAGGATATGGGTCATCGCGACGATCGTGCCGGTCTGGTTATACATCATCTCCAGCCGGTTATCGTTGCCGATCAGCCCCGACCAGACGAGCAGATCGTTGATCACGCCCTGCTGCTGCAACAGCACCATCCACGAGGTCGTCCGCACCAGCAGCGATGTCCAGAAGGGCAGCAGCACGAAGATCATCAGAAGGTTCGATTTCGCCAGTGGCAGCGAGGCCAGCAGATGCGCGATCGGGAAGGCGAGGAACATGCAGAGCACGGTAATCACCAGGGACAGGATCGCGGTGCGGATGAACAGCTTGCCGTAGATCGCGCGTTGCGGATCGACGGGCACGATATTGTTGTCCTTGTCGCGGGTGTGATCGGTCGCGGCGAGGTAGAAATCCACCGTGTAGGGGCTCGACGCGGAGCGCATCGCGCGCCACAGGTTCGGGTCGCTCCACCCCTCGTTCACGCCGAGGATCGCTTCTTTCCACGGCGGCTCGAGACGTTCGATCTTGCGCGCGGTCGAGGTGAACAGCGAGCGCGTCCCCGCCACGTCATAGTTGATGCGCGTGCCCGCCTCGCCCTGCGTGCGGTTTTCCTTCATCTGCTTGAGGTCCGAGGCGAGCGCGGTATAGGCGCTCTCGTCGATCGGCGACCCCAGGGGGTGTTCGTTGAACCATTGCCCCAGCGCCGGCGCGTTCTTCGAGAACCCGTCATTGTAGACCGATTGCAGCAGCATCTGCCCGATCGGAACGACGAAGGTAATCAGAACGAAGAGGAACAGCGGCGCGACCAGAAGGAAGGCGCGGCGTTTTGCGCGGAGTTGCGATTTCGCAAGGGCGGCCTTCAACGGCAGCCCGTCGGCGGTCTTCAACTGTGTTGGTTCGGGGCCGTTCAGGCTCGCATCCATCGTTGCGTCGCTCATCGTGTCTCCTTGGCCCCTTAGGGCAGCGGGGCGAGCTGCGCGCGCAAATTCGCGGCTTGCTCGGCGGGAATATCGGGCAGCATCACCCGCGTCGTATAGTTGCCGTGAAGCTTGCCATCGCGGCGAAAGCTCCAGTCGGAAATCTGGTTCGGCGCGAAGGTAATCTCATCCCCCACATGCGCTTTGAAATGCACGGGCTCGTTCATCAACGTGCCGATGATTTTCTGCGCGGAGATCGAAATCGGCGCGATCCAGATATGTTCGAGGCCATCGGCGGGCGTATCGATCCCCGCCTTGAGCATGAATTGCGAGCCGGACCGGGCGCGCACCGCAGGAATGAAGACGCTTTCATAGGTCGCGCGGGCTTGGCCGATCGCCGCGTTCATCTTCGTATCGCCGGTCTCGTAGCCGACGACCGCATCGTCTTGCGCCTGAGCGTGCAAGGCAGCGGGCAACGACAGGCAAAGACCGATGCACAAACAGGCCAGTGACGACCGGAAAGCTGACATCCGCGGAGCTCCTGACATCGAACAGGTCGAGCCGCGCGACATGGAAATGCCGCGCGGCCCTATTGGCTTTAGCCAGCGAGCCAAGCGTTGAAGCGCTCGCTCAGTTCGGTGTCGTGGTCGGCCCAGAACTCCGAGTCGTTGACCAGGGCGTTCTGCATGTTGTTTTCCGCGGTGGGCATATGCGGGCCCATCTCGGTTTTGCCGTCCTGATACATACCGACCATCGGAGCCGAGGACTTACGTGCCGGACCGTAGGAGATCCACTTCGCCTGGTTGGCGAGCTGCTGGGTCTCGGTCGCGAACTTCAGATATTTCTTCGCGGCTTCCATATGGGGCGCGCCCTTCGGGATCACGAAGAAGTCGAAGTCCATCAGCTGACCGTCCCAGACGATCTTGAAGGGCTGACCCTCGGCGACTTCGGCGTTGAAGATACGACCGTTATAGGCGGTCGACATCACGACTTCCCCATCGGCGAGAAGCTGCGGCGGCTGCGCACCGGCATCCCACCAGACGACGTCGCCCTTGATCTTGTCGAGTTCGGCGAAAGCCTTGTCGACGCCCTCGGGGGTGCCGAGTTCCTTGTAGACGTCCGCAGCCGGAACGCCTGCCCCCATCAGCGCGAATTCCAGCGTGCCTTTGGCCGACTTACGCAGACCGCGCTTGCCCGGGTACTTCGCGGTGTCGAAGAAGTCGGCGATCGAGGTCGGCTCACCGTCAACTTTGTCCGAGTTGTAGGACATCACGGTCGACCACACGATGTTCGCCACACCACAATCGGTGAAGGAGCCATCGATGAAGTCTTCGCTCGCCGGGGTGCCGTCGGGCGACGCGGCCAGATCGGTGTCGGGGTCGATCGGCTCGAGCAGACCTTCGTCGCACAGGCGGATCGCGTCGGACTTTTCAACATCGGCCACGTCGACCGACACGTTGTTTGCTTCGACCTGTGCCTTGATCGGGGTCGCCGGGTTGTCGGCGGCTTCCATGTTCACGTCGATGCCGGTCGCTTCCGCAAAGGGCTTGTTATAGGCTTCGACCTGGCTTTTTTCGTAAGCGCCGCCCCAGGAAAGGACAGTGACTTCCTCGGCCTGCGCCGCACCGGCCACGAGGCCGACGAGCGCGGTGCTCAGGATCATTGCTTTTTTCATCTTGGTTTTACTCCCAGTTGGTTGAGCTTTTGTGGTTTCGCGACGTTTTCGCCGCTTGGCCGCTTTTTGCGGCAGTTCGGAGCGTGCGGAGCTTGGACCGCACGTTCCGCATTCTTTAGAGATCGAGCGCGCGCGCGTCTTGCGGGTGCCAGCCGATCTTGACCGTCTGGCCTTCCGTCAGCCGCACCTGATCGAGCGTATTGCGCGATTTCATGACGAATTCCGGCGACCCGGCAACCTTCATACGGGTGCGCAGGATGTCCCCCATATAGATCACTTCGAGCACGTCGGCGTTGATCGTATGGGCGCCCGAAGGCATCATCTCGGGCTTGAATTCGACCCGCTCGGGACGGATCGAGACCAGCGTCTCCTGCCCTGCCTCGCGGATGTTCACCGCCGTCGCGTCGATGATCTCGCCTGTTTCCAGACGCACCGTGCAGGTGTCGCCATTCAGCGTCTCCACCCGGCCCGGAAGCTTGTTGTTCTCGCCGATGAACTGCGCGACGAAGCTGTTCTGCGGACGTTCATAGAGCTCGTCCGGCGGCGCGAGTTGCTGAATGCGGCCATCGTTGAACACGGCCACGCGGTCCGACATGGTCAGCGCCTCACCCTGATCGTGGGTCACGTAGACCACGGTGATCCCGAGGCTTTCATGCAGGTGCTTGATCTCGAACTGCATATGTTCGCGAAGCTGTTTGTCGAGCGCGCCGAGCGGTTCGTCCATCAGGACCAGCTCGGGGTCGAAGACCAGCGCGCGGGCCAGCGCGATCCGCTGTTGCTGACCGCCCGAAAGCTGCGCCGGACGGCGATGGATGAAGCTCCCCATCTGCACCATGTCCAGTGCGCGCTTGACCTTGGTTTCGCGTTCATCCTTGCCCATGCCCCGCACTTCGAGCGGGAAGGCGAGGTTCTCGCCCACGGTCATATGTGGAAAGAGTGCATAGTTCTGGAACACCATCCCGATGCCGCGCTTGTGCGGAGGCACCATGTTGATGTTCTGGCCGTCGAGGCGGATCTCGCCGTTGGTGGCGGTTTCGAAACCTGCAAGCATCATCAGGCAGGTGGTTTTCCCTGAACCGGACGGTCCGAGCATCGTCAGAAACTCGCCCTTACCGATCGAGAGATTGAGATCCTTCACGACGAGCGTTTCGCCGTCATAGCTCTTCTGCACGCGGTCGAATACGACGAATCCATCGTCGCTAGCTGCGTTGTTCAAAGCGGGCTCCCCGTTGTTTTTTGTCGTTGGTCAATTCCCGTGCATGTGACTAAAGCAAGGGCATTTGCGTTTTTCAACCCGGAAATCAAAAACCCACGTCACCGACGCATCACAGCACGGTTTCGCCTGAAAAATTGCCGTTTTGCGTCGCTTGTCGCGCAAGGAGCGACCACGACTTGCATTTGGAACGATCTAGCTTCCGCGACGTAAGAGGCGGACGAACTCGTGGACCGTAGACCGCTTCCGGCGCCGCGCCGAGGAAATGGACCTTCGCCAAGGCGGGGTGGGCGCGCAGCAGATCGGTCAGATCTGAGGGGGTCAGCGCGCGCAGCGCCTGCTGTCCGGGCCAGAAACTTTCGACCCAGGCGCCCTCGGCATTGACCAACGCATGACGCGGCAGCAGCAAGTGGTGATAGGTCACCTCCCGGCAGCCCCGCATCACCCGCGCCCCGCCCCATCCCGTTGCCGCTAAGTGGCGCGCGCGCGCGAGGGCGCCCTGCCCCTCCGGCACCCAGATGCAATGTTGCCCGGAGAGAACCAGCGCCTCGCCATTGCCGAACGCACCGGGCCGCAGTCGCACCGGGCAAAGCCGCGGATCGGCGGCCAGCGCCGCCGCGCCGAACCGGCGACGCGCATGCCACAGCACCGGCTGCGATCCACCGTCCAGCGTCGCGACCAGATCACCCGGTTTCAGGGTTTCCACCCGGCGCGGCCCGCGCGGCGTAGCCAGCCGCGTGCCTTCGGTGAAACAGGGGATGCCCATCGCGTAAAGCTGCGGAGCGGTCGCAACCTGGTCGGGCGCGATACCGGTCAGCGTCAGGCTCTCGCCCGTGGGGAAGCTGAGAACCGCATTGCCCGCGCCATCGTCGCTGACCGTCACATCCCAGGCATTGACCGGATTGCCAGCGCCATCGGTAAGGTCAGAGACGTCGAGCTGATCGAGCGTGAAACCTGTCCCGTCATCCGTCAGATCGAAATCGGTGACGATGTCCTGCCCGTCGCCATCGCCGAAGCTGAGCGTATCGGCCCCAAGCCCGGTGGTTATCGTATCGACCCCGGCACCCGCATCGATGACGTCATCGCCAGCGCCCGCATCGAGCGTGTCGCCCAGCGCCGAGCCAGTCAGCGTATCGGCCCCGTCGCCTGCTGCGATCGAGACGGCATTCCCCGCGGCGGAGGCATCGAATGCCTCTGCGTCAGCGGAGCCCCGAACCTCCTCGACCTCCCAGAAATAGGTGACGGTAATGCCGCCGTCATAACTGATCGCGCCGGTTTCCCAACCCGTCCAGAGGACGACGGCCTCACCCGGACCAAGCTCGATCACGTCCCAATCGGTGCCGCCTTCGCCGCCTAAGATCGTCTCGGCCCCGTCCCCGGCATAAAGCAGGAAGGTATCGGCATCGTCGCCGCCGTGCAGCTCGTCAGCCCCTGCGCCGCCGGTCAGCGTGTCGCTGCCGCCCACGCCCTGTAGCGTATCGTCGCCCGCCCCGCCCGAGATCAGGTCGTCGCCGCCCAGCGCCCAGATCGTGTCGTTGCCGTCACCCCCTGAAAGCGTGTCCGCGCCCGATCCGCCGGTGATGGTGTCGGCGCCGCCACCACCGTCGATCAAGACGCCGCTGGCATCACTGGTAGCGTCGATCACGTCGCCCTGCTGCGACCCGACGACCCCTTCGATTTCACTGAAACTCGCCGCGTTTCCACCGGCACTGGCCGTGCCGCTCTCCGATCCGGAGAAGGTGACGGCCACGCCGCCCGCCGTGTAATAGGTGAAGTTGAGCAGGTCGAAATCGTTGCCCGTGGTGACCGTCTCACCGCCGAAGATCGTATCGCTGCCCCATGCGTCGCTCAGGTAGAACGTGTCGGCATCGGCATCGCCGTAGAGGAGGTCGCTCCCGGCCTCGCCCGCGAGGTGATCGGCCCCGTCCCCGCCCGAGATCGTGTCGTCCCCCGTCCCGCCGAGGATGGTATCCGAGCCCGCCTCGCCCAGAATCGAGTCGTTGCCATCCTCGCCATAGAGATAGTCGTTCCCCGAGCCACCAAGGATCGTGTCATCCCCGGCCTCGCCATGGACGACGTCGTCATCATCCCCGCCCTCGACGTAATCCGCGCCGCCCCCGGCCCAGACCGTATCACTTCCGGCGCCGCCATAGATGGTGTCGTCATAGTCATAGAAGGTGCCCGAAATATCGTCGATCAGATCATTGCCATCGCCGCCATAGACCAGATCGCCCTCGGCCAAAGTGCCGCCGCCGGAACCGTAGTAAATCGTGTCGTCGCCC
Source organism: Thioclava sp. PTB-PU3-1 (assembly GCF_055666785.1). Classification (NCBI taxonomy): domain Bacteria; kingdom Pseudomonadati; phylum Pseudomonadota; class Alphaproteobacteria; order Rhodobacterales; family Paracoccaceae; genus Thioclava; species Thioclava sp. PTB-PU3-1. The sequence continues at coordinate 809,016 of NZ_JBVNVL010000001.1, forward strand.
GCGCCACCGTCGATCGTGTCGGCGCCAGCGCCCCCATCGATCAGGTCGTTCGACGCGCCCCCTTGAAGCGAGTCATCCAGACTGCCGCCCTGGATCGCGTTGGCGTCGTCGGGGTCGTAGGTTGCGTTGAAGAGCTCGGTATAGGCGGGACCGGTCGAGACGTCGTTGACGGATGTGACCTCATAGGTGACGCCAGGCTGCAGCGGTTGATCGGCAACCTCCCCGATGATCGTCCCACCAATCTCGAGGATGTAGACAGTGATCGTCGTGCCGTCCGGGGCGAGCAGCGTGAACGCATTCTCGATATAAACCTGACCGGACGCAATCGGCGCGCCATATGCATCGGTCACCGAGACGGATTGCGTGAGGTCGTTGCCGATCTCGTCGAGGATTGTGTCGCCGGAGAGAGTCGAGCCGTCGTCGGTGAAGGTGAAGATACGTCCGCTCGTATCGACGTCCCAGCTCGGGTCGATCATGAGACGGCTGCCGGTGACGACGGTCGAGCCGCCGCCCTCGATCAGGAAATCCGATCGGAAATAGCCATGAAAGACGTAACTCGTCATCGCACGATCGCCCGATCAGCCCCAAAACGGTTTCACCCGGGGCGATCATCGCGCGCATCTCCCAAGGCAGGGTTAACGCGCGCGAGAGAGTTCTTGCGATTTGAGATAAATCGGTCGGGGTTCAGCCCGGCGTGACCGTATTGTCGGGTTGCCACGGCGCGAGGCCGGATGCATCCACGGGCAGCGACAGCGCCACCCCATCCGATGCCCCCGACGGATCGAGCGGCGGAAACTGCGCCATCCGCGTCGCGACCCGGTTCGCGCACAGCCGCCCGCCACGGTCGTTGAGATGGATGAGCAGATCGCCCCCAGCCTCGACCGCGAGATACCAGCCGCGCGTCGCGAGGTTGATGCCGCTCTCGCCCCACAAATCGATCAACGGGATCCCCCAACGATCAGCCACGCGCGCATGCACCGCGTTGCGCTCGAAATGCCCTTGCGGCCAGTCGAGCGTCCCATCGAAAGACCAGAAGGCCTGCGGTTCGCGCACGATGAACAGCCGATGATCTGGCACCCCATCGAAGCCGCTCGCCGCAAGATAATTGGCGATCATCGTGTGCCAGAGACCTTCATAGGTCACGATATACCCAGTGCTCAGCGGTTCAGACAGAAAGGCCGCCGCACCATCCGCGGCGTTGCGCACCTCGAACTCGTTCTGCTCGGCCTCGGTCATGATCCGATCGCAGCTATAGGGGGTACCGGGCTGCGGAACGCAATAGATCGCGCGCGCCTCGGCGCTGCCGGTATTGCGATGCTCATAGAGGATATCGAAGCCGGGCTGCGTGCCGGGGGCCGTGAAACAGGCCCCGGCTTGCGTCGCCGCGAGCCCCTCTGCGCGGCCTGCGAAATGCCCGACGGAGAGCGCCGCCGCCTTCGCCGCCAGCCCCGCGATCTGCGCCCCATCGAGCGCGAGGGTTTGATACCCGGCATTCGCGAGATCCGTCACCCCGTCATTCGCGCCGAGCCAGAAGATCGTCGCCGCACTCCGGTCCCGGACACCCGCGCTCAGGCCCAGCGTCGTCGCGTTTCCTGCGGTCGCATCGCTGAAATTGATCAGGTCGTTCGCGAGTCCCGCCATATAGTCGCGCGAGAACATACCCGTCACACCCTCGCCCGGCTTGGGCTGCAAGGTGCCACCCGAGATCCCGCGCACCGAGTGCCCCTCGAGCGACAGCATCTCGCGCAGATGCGGTTGCCACATGACCTGCGAGACCAGCGAATGGCCCAAAGTGATAACCCTCTTGCCCGCCCAAGGGGAGCGCAGCGCCTCTGCCATGTCGGCAAGATCGGCGCGAGCCGCCTGCCCCGCCTGCTGAGCGTAGCCCGTCTGGACCGCACGCACCGCGTCGAAGCTGATCGCCTGCGCGGTCTCGGCCAGCGGGTGATAGGGGGCGCCAAGCCGCGCCAGCGCCTCGGCCACCTCTGCCTCACTGAGGTCGAAAGCGGGTTCGCCGGCCATGCCCAGATCGACCAGCATGAAGCAGCGCAGCGTGAGTTTGAGCGACAGGGTCAGGAGGTTCTGATCGCTCCCGTCGCGCGGGCTCGCGAATTCGATATAGGGATTGCCGCGCGTGGCGTTCGCCTCGGCAATGAAACACCGCGCAACGCGGTGGCGGATCGGCGCACCTGTCTCACCCACCTGCACGCGCAGCGCGCCCATTGCCGATCCCGGCGTCGATTGCAGCACGAAGGGACGCCAGCCGAGCGTGTCGATACCGCTTGCGGCGACATCGCCCTCCACATCGAAATCGGCGTAGAGCGCGTAGCGATGGCCCGCGACCAGATCGACGCCCGCGCCGGGGACGTCCTTATAGATCAGCATCGCGCCGAAGCTTTGCCCCGACAGGCTCCGCGCGACCTCCGCTCCCTCGAGGGTCCAGTTTACGGTATCCGCCCCAGAGATGGCCCATCCCGCGGCACCGTCGCGAAAGTCGTTGCCGCCGAAGACCGAGCGCATACCAGAGAAACTCCGCGCCGCCAGCGCGTCGGAAGACGGGTAGCTCGCGACCTCCTCGGCGATGCCTCCAGCCGCATGACGGTAGAGCGTCGCGAAACGCGCGCCCTCGCCCGCCACACTGAAATGCGCGCCTTCCGCCGTGGCCCCGAGCCCGTCGGCAACGCTCGCATAAACTCGTCCGCTCAGCATCGCGGCATCGCGCGCCAGTTCCGCCGCCGCCCGACTCTCCGCAGCCGACGTGCTGGCCACCGCAGCCGCGGTCGCGTCTGCGCCCGCCGATTGCGCCCCGGCCTGCGCCACCTCCGCCCACGCCTGCGCGCTTTGCGTGCCCGGCCCGCCCGGGGTCGTGCCTTCCGCCCAAGCCTGCGCCAGCGCGACATATACCGCGCTCGCCTCCGAGGGCGGCGTATCTGCGGGCGCTTCCTCAGGGGCAGTCGCTATACAATTGGCGAAACTCTCGCTTGGCGCATCGGGCACACGGGCCAGAAACTCCCAATGCAACTGCCACGCGTCACCGAAACAGGTGCCGTGATAGTCGCCCGCAGGCAAGTCGATCGCGAGCGCGCCTTCCGCGTCGGTCTGGGCCGAGACGACCCTAGGCAGCCGGACCGTGACGCCGCCTTGCTCGACGGTCGAGACGATTCCGCCCAGCCGCTCGAAGCTGACGGTGCAATTGGCGCTAATCGTCCCGTCTGGGGATGTGACGATTCCGGTGATGTGGCAGGTCATGCGATCCTCGCTCAGGGTAAGCCGCTGTCGAGGGATAGGATCAGCAAGAGGCCCTACCGAGCCTTGAACCGAGCGCACGGAGCTCGCCCGAGGCCATCAAGCCTTTGAAATCAAATGCAAACCGCCAAAGCTGGAGATACACAAAGCGGCGCGCACATCTACGGTGCAACGTGAGATTTTCGAAATGGGGGATACCCGCCTCGGGTCTGTCAGGTTTCTCTTCAGGAGAGAAATGGTGCGGTCGAGAAGACTCGAACTTCCACGGGAGTTACCCCACAGCGACCTCAACGCTGCGCGTCTACCAATTCCGCCACGACCGCACTGTCTAGGCTTGGTGTGGCGCGTATTAGCCAAAGGCTTGGGGGATGAAAAGGGGGTATTTCGGGATTGGCGAGAATTTTTCGCATTCGCGCTCTTGCCGTTGCGACAGGCCGGGCGGTCCCGGCCTGTCGCAGGAGGCAGGTTATTGCGGCGCCGCGGTTTCCACGAGTTCAGCCGCCTTCGCCGCAAAGCTCGGCAGCGCCATCGCGGGCTTCGGCGCGGTGGCGGCATCGGCGCGACCGTTCATCATCAGGGCCGCCTTGCGGATCAGACCGCTGCGCTCGGGCTGCGCGGGCGCGAAGACCGGCTGCGCCGAAAGCGCGTTCTCGTACCAGCCCATCGCGAGGTCGGCGCGCTCAGCCGTACCGATTCCCTGCATCAGGTGATGGCCGACCAATTCGTCATAGGCGCCCTCGCCCAGTCCACCCAGAACCAGCGCCGAGCCCAGCGCCACCTCCATGTCGTCGGTGCGGTAGCCGACCGACAGGCAGACCTTCGCGGTGCCCGAGAGCTGCGCCGGGCTCATCCCCGAGCCGTCGATGAAGCTTTTTACCTTGGCAAGCGTCGCCTCGCGCGGGGTGGTGCCGACGGCAGCCACCTCCTCGGAGAGAAGCGCGCCGAAATCGCGACATTGCGCGGCGATCTGTCCGGGTGTGAAGCCGCCGATATTGGCCTCCAGCTCCGCACCTTCGTCCAAGGCATAGCCGCGCGCGAGGCAGAACTGCTCGCCCAGGGCCTGCCCCGGATCGGTGAGCGAAGCCTCGGTGGCGAAGCCGCCATTGGATGAGGTGACGAGACTGGTCTTCGCGCAGAAGGATGCAAGAGACACCGGCACCGGTTCCGTAACCGGCGCGGGCGCCACGAAGGACGGCATCGCGGGCGCTGGCTGCGAGGCCATCTGCGTCGCGAAGGACGGCGCAGCTGGCGCCGGAGCAGGCGCGGGCGCGGCAGCCGTGACCGGCGCGTTGCTCTGGGCCCCCGTATCGGCCTTCTGGCACGCCCCCGCCTGACAGGTGAACATCGCAGGCGTCGCGTTATAGGCTTGGAAGTCGTTGCGCGAGAAGCCGCTCGGCGTCGAGGCGAAGACCCGCACCGCGCAGCTCTTGTCGTTGCACCAGAAGCCCGGCCCCAGAACCGACGTGTCGAGCAGATAGTCGGTGCGCCCGTCATTGTTGAGATCGGCCAGCTGCACGAAGCCAGACCGCGCCATCAGCTGCTGCGGCTCCACGTTGGAGCTGCGCGCGATCTCGAACACGGCCTCAGAGATCTGAGGCGGCAAGCCCCCGATCGAATTGCCAGCGTAGGTCGATTTCCCCGTGCCCAGCATCTGCTCGCGCGTCTGCAAGAGAAGCCCGCGCATCCCTTGCGGATGGGTCGAGATCGTCTGCGTGACCGCCGCGCCGCCCAAGCTCGCCTTCTGATACGACGTGGTCAGGATGGTGCGCTCCAGATCGGTCAGCTTGCCCGTGATCGGGAAATCCATGAAGGCCTGATATTGCGAGATGCCCGCGCGCGAGTTGCGCCCCAGCACCCCATCCGGCGTGCCGACATTCCATCCGAAGTGGTTGAGCGAGACCTGCACTTCGCGATTGGCCTCGCGCTGCGCCGACGACATGGTCGGCTTCTTGTAATAGGTGCGCTTGGTGACCGTGCGCGGCTGGCGGTTGGCCTCGTTCACGATCGCGCCGCCGATGATCCCTCCGATCACCCCGCCTACGATATCCGAGCCGCCCGCCAGCGCCGACCCTGCCGGTCCGCCCGTAGCGACGGCGAGCGCAAGACCCGCCAGAACGAACTTGTGTTTCATCCCTGAACCCTCCAATCAAATAACTTCCGGTCTTGCCTGTTGCCCCGCAAATTCCATGTTTCTGCACGACAGGACCGGTCGGAATGTGACCGGCGCGGGGGGTGCGCGACCTTACCAATAGGTCAAGTTTGCGCTCCGAATCGGTGATGTGGCAAGGAATATTGACGCCGGGTGAGGAATTCCGGCGGGTGAGGTTAAGAAATGGTCGAATGGCGCGTAAGTGACAGCCCGGTCCCCTATCATGAGGCGCTGGCCTTCATGGAGGATCGCGTGGCCAAGATCGCCGCGGGCGAGGCCGAGGAGATGATCTGGCTTCTCGAGCACCCGCCGCTCTACACGGCGGGAACCTCGGCGAAGCGCGAAGATCTCGTCGATCCCGACCGGTTTCCCGTCTTCGAGGCCGGGCGCGGCGGCCAATACACCTATCACGGCCCCGGCCAGCGCGTCGCCTATGTCATGCTCGATCTCAACAAGCGCGGGCGCGACGTGCGCTGCTTCGTGCGCCAGCTCGAGGATTGGGTGATCGCCGCGCTCGACGAATTCAACGTGAAGGGCGAAATTCGCGACGGTCGCGTCGGCGTCTGGGTCCAGCGCCCCGACAAGCCGAAGGCGGCGGATGGCAGCCTGCGCGAGGACAAGATCGCCGCGATCGGGGTGAAGCTGCGCAAATGGGTCAGCTTCCACGGCATCTCGATCAATGTGGAGCCGGACCTGTCGCATTTCGAGGGAATCGTGCCGTGCGGGATTCGCGATCACGGGGTGACGAGCCTCGTCGATCTCGGCCTGCCGGTCGAAATGGCCGATCTTGATCTCGCGCTACGTGCGACATTCTGTCGCATTTTTGTGAGTAAACTAAATGCGACCTCAGAAGTTTAGTGGACACATAGGTAATCATGCATGTTAGAACGCCCTTCAAGGCAGCGTGACTGCCCTGTGAAAGCCGGGTCGGGAGGGCCCGAGCTTCGTCTCAAAATGAACAAGGAAGACGCGATGAAACTCAGCCTTATTGCCATGATCACCGCCGTCACCGTTGCGAGCCCCGCGCTTGCGCAGGACGTCGAGAAAGGCAAAAACGAATTCAAGCGGTGCAAGGCCTGTCACTCGATCGTCGCCCCCGATGGCACTGCGATCTACAAAGGCGGCAAGGTCGGCCCGAACCTCTACAACGTGATCGGCCGCAAGGTCGCATCCGTGGATGGCTATAAATACAAGGACGGGATCAAGGAATACGCCGATACTGGCGCCGTCTGGACCGAAGAGCTGCTCGCCGAATACATCACCGATCCGTCGAAGTTCCTCGAAGAGCAGACCGGCGACCCCAAGGCGAAATCGGGCATGGCCTACAAACAGCGCAAGGACCAGGCGGACATCGCCGCTTACCTCGGTTCGGCAGAAGTGTCGCCCGACGCGCCCGCGTCCTGATCGCGACATAAACGCATCACGCGTTCGTTGGCGGACCCTTTCGGGGGTCCGCTTTTTTTGTGCCAGCGTCGCGGATTCGCAACGCCCGCGCGGCGCCACCCCGACGCTCGCACAGCCCGCAAAGGGCGTGAGATCACACATCACTCACGCCTGACAGAGCTGCGACATTTTTTCACGGCTGCGTGTGCAGAATTCTTGCCCTGCCATCGAAATATTCATAACCTCCGTTCATTCAGGCCCAAAGGGACGGGAGACCCGGGTCTGACGGGAGAAATGGGAGATCACTATGGCGGACGCAGCCGTTCACGGCGAGGGCGCACATGACACGCGCGGGTTCTTTACCCGTTGGTTCATGTCGACCAATCACAAGGATATCGGGATCTTGTATCTCTTCACCGCAGGCGCGGTGGGGCTGATCTCGGTCCTGTTCACAGTTTACATGCGCCTCGAGCTGATGGAGCCGGGCGTGCAATACATGTGCGCCGAGGGCGCGCGCTTCATCGCTTCGGCCGAGGAATGCACCCCCGACGGGCACCTCTGGAACGTGATGATCACCTATCACGGCGTCCTGATGATGTTCTTCGTCGTCATCCCGGCGCTGTTCGGGGGCTTCGGCAACTACTTCATGCCGCTCCAGATCGGCGCGCCGGACATGGCGTTCCCGCGGATGAACAACCTCAGCTACTGGCTCTATGTCGCGGGCACCTCGCTCGGGATCGCTTCGCTGCTCGCCCCCGGTGGCGGCGGCGGCGCAGGCTCGGGCGTGGGCTGGGTGCTCTACCCGCCGTTGTCCGTGAACGAGGGCGGCTATTCGATGGATCTCGCGATCTTCGCCGTGCACGTTTCGGGCGCCAGCTCGATCCTCGGCGCGATCAACATGATCACGACCTTCCTCAACATGCGGACGCCGGGCATGACGCTGCACAAGGTGCCGCTGTTTGCCTGGTCGATCTTCGTGACTTCCTGGCTGATCCTGCTGTCGCTGCCGGTTCTGGCAGGCGCGATCACCATGCTGCTGATGGACCGTAACTTCGGCACCACCTTCTTCGATCCGTCGGGTGGCGGCGATCCGATCCTCTACCAGCACATCCTGTGGTTCTTCGGTCACCCCGAGGTCTACATCATCATCCTGCCGGGCTTCGGCATTATCAGCCACGTCATCGCGACCTTCTCCAAGAAGCCGGTCTTCGGCTACCTGCCGATGGTCTACGCGATGGTGGCGATCGGTGTTCTGGGCTTCGTCGTCTGGGCGCACCACATGTATACGGTGGGCCTGTCGCTGACCCAGCAAAGCTACTTCATGGTGGCGACGATGGTGATCGCGGTGCCAACGGGCGTGAAGGTGTTCAGCTGGATCGCGACGATGTGGGGCGGCTCGATCGAGTTCAAGACGCCGATGCTCTGGGCGATCGGCTTCCTGTTCCTGTTCACCATCGGCGGCGTGACCGGCGTGGTGCTGTCGCAGGCGCCGCTCGACCGCGTCTATCACGACACCTACTACGTCGTGGCGCACTTCCACTATGTGATGTCGCTGGGGGCGGTGTTTGCGATCTTCGCGGGCGTCTACTTCTGGATCGGCAAGATGTCGGGCCGTCAGTATCCCGAATGGGCCGGCAAGCTGCACTTCTGGATGATGTTCATCGGTTCGAACATGATCTTCTTCCCGCAGCACTTCCTGGGCCGTCAGGGCATGCCGCGCCGTTACATCGACTATCCGGAGGCCTTCGCCACCTGGAACTACATCAGCTCGATCGGTGCGTTCATCTCGTTCGCCAGCTTCGTGTTCTTCATCGGCATCGTGTTCTACACCCTCTTCAAGGGTAAGCGCGTCACCGAGAACAACTACTGGAACGAGTATGCCGACACGCTGGAGTGGACCCTGCCCTCCCCGCCGCCGGAGCACACGTTCGAGGAGCTCCCGAAGCGCGAGGATTGGGATCACGCCCACGCGCACTAGTGATCTAGATCTCCTGATAACGAGAACGGCCCCGGAGCGATCCGGGGCCGTTTGCAAAAGGGCGAGAGGTTGCAGGAAGGACCGGGCGGATCATGCCCTATCGCTGGACAGATACCGAAGGCCAAACCATGGAGGCGCCCCGCTCCGAGGCTGCGCCCCTGCCCGATCAGCTGCACCTGTGGCCCTATCGCTCCCTGCCGCGCAAAGGCTTCGTCTTTTTCATCGCAGCCACGGTGGTCATGGTCAGCCTGCCGCTGCTGTCGCTGCTGGGCCATGTGGAGCTGTGGGGGCTGCTGCCCTTCATCGCGCTCGCCATCGCAGGCGTCTGGTGGGCAATCTCGCATAGCTATCGCACCGGGGAGGTGCTCGAGGTCCTGACCTTCAACGGGCCGGACCTGCACCTGATCCGCCACGAACCGGGCAAACCCTCACGCGACTGGGCGGCCAATCCGCATTGGGTGCAGGCCGACCTGCACGGCAAGGGCGGACCGGTCGAAGCCTACCTCACCCTGCGCGGCGGCCCGCGCGAGGTGGAGATCGGCGCCTTTCTCACGCCGGAAGAGCGCCGCCAGCTGCACCGCGAACTGGTGATCCGGCTTGCTGCCGCACGCGCGCCCATTGCGCCCTGATCACTTAGAAATGCCAACCCCCGGCGCGGCCACGGGCAGGCATTCATACTGTTCTTCGATCTTCAACGCCGCCTCGCGCGCCCAGGCGTCGCTGTCGCGATTGACCTCTTGCGTTGCAGAACTGGCCCCCGTCCCAGCTTCCAGAGCGGAGACCAGCGTCTCGGCGAACCTGTCGCCGTAGCTCTGTATTTCAGCCTCATAGGCAGCATGGGCCTTGCGCGCGCGGGCCTTGGTGGCCCTCGGCGTGCTACCCGGCGCGCAGAGATAACTCACCTCACCGCCCAGGGCAGACGAGTTGAAATGATAAAGCGTGCGGTCGGGATAGCTCCGCTTCAAATCCTGCAAGCCCGGCTGCGGGACACATCCCGCCAGCCCGACAACCGTCCCAAAAACTGCCAACCCCGGAAGACGCCTCATCCACTTCTCCAAACACATTACTCGTCACTCGACATCAGGCACAGCCTTGGCGGCACCGCTCAGTCGTCCTTGCTGTCGGGAAGATCCTTGCGCTTGGTGCTCGCGATATCTTCAAGCTCGCTTTCGGACATGCTGTCATACATCTCCTTCGACGCGCCCTGAAGATCGCCGACCTTGGTCTCGCCGCGCTTGGCTGCGAGCGCCGCGCCCGCTGCTTTCTGCTGTGCTTTCGATTGCGCCGGCATCGCCGCCTCCTTTGACAAACGCTCAAAAGAAAACGCCCCACAAGGGGGCGCTGTTCCCAGTCTCGAGAGACCCAAGTCAGATCAGGAGGCGAGACGATCTTTCACCATCGGGCCCGCCTTCGAGAAATCCATCTGTCCGGTATATTGCCCCTTCAGCTCGCCCATCACGCGCCCCATGTCGCGAATCGACTCCGCACCGAGTTTCGAGATGGCGGCTTCGATGGCGGCATTCACCTCATCTTCGCTCAGCTGACGCGGCAGGAAGTCCTCGATCACGCGGATCTCGGCCTGCTCCTTCTCGGCCAGCTCCAGCCGACCGCCCTCTTCATAGGCGCGTGCGCTTTCCTGACGCTGCTTCACCATCTTTCCCATGATCGCAAGCACTTCGGCGTCGCCGACAGTGCCCTCGCCCTCGCCTTCGGCGCGCATCGCGATCTCGCGGTCCTTGATGGCGGCGTTGACCAGTCGCAGCGTCGAGAGCCGCTCCTGATCCTTTTCCTTCATCGCCGCTTTCAACGCGGCGGCGATCTTATCGCGCATTTGCATCACATCGTGTCCCTACTTCAGTGAAGGCGCCAGAATAGCGGCATTGCGAAACGCGCACAACATCCGCAAGCCATTGATAAATAAGCATTTCGCAATTATCTCATGGCCTCTTGACCCCCGCGTTCAGCGCGTCTAGGTTCCGGCGAATTTTGACATCGGGGAGTCGCGCCATGCCTGCAAGCCAGTCCGCATCGGAAAAGCCCACTGCGTTGATCGCGCTCGCTGATGGATCGCTGTTTTACGGGAAGGGTTTCGGCCGCCCGGGCGAGACAGTGGCCGAACTGGTCTTCAATACGGCGATGACCGGCTATCAGGAAATCATGACCGACCCGTCCTATGCGGGTCAGGTGGTGACCTTCACCTTCCCCCATATCGGCAACACCGGCGTGAACCCGGAAGATGACGAGACCAACGACCCCGTCGCCGCTGGCATGGTGGTGAAATGGGACCCGACCGAGCCGTCGAACTGGCGCGCGGCCGAAACGCTGGTCGAGTGGCTCGAGAAGCGCGGCCGGATCGGCATCGGCGGCATCGACACCCGCCGCCTCACCCGCGCGATCCGCCAGCAGGGTGCGCCGCATGTCGCGCTCGCCTATAACCCCGATGGCGTCTTCGACATCGAGGCTCTGGTGCGCAAGGCCCGCGAATGGTCCGGGCTCGAAGGGCTCGACCTCGCGAAGGACGTGACCTGTTCGCAAAGCTACCGCTGGGACGAGATGCGGTGGGCCTGGCCCGAGGGCTACAAGAAAGCCGAAGGCAACGATCTGAAAGTGGTCGCCATCGACTACGGCGCGAAGCGCAACATCCTGCGCTGCCTCGCTTCGGCTGGCTGCGACGTGACCGTGCTGCCCGCCACCGCGACCACCGAGGACGTGCTCGCGCTTGAGCCCGATGGGGTCTTCCTGTCGAACGGTCCGGGCGATCCGGCGGCCACCGGGGAATATGCCGTGCCGATGATCAAGGGCGTTCTGGAAACCGAGCTGCCGGTCTTTGGCATCTGCCTCGGCCACCAGATGCTGGCGCTCGCGCTTGGCGCGAAGACGATCAAGATGAACCACGGCCACCACGGGGCGAACCACCCGGTGAAGGACCTGACCACCGGCAAGGTCGAGATCACCTCGATGAACCACGGCTTCGCGGTCGACAGCCAGACCCTGCCCAAGGGCGTGTCGGAAACCCACGTGTCGCTCTTCGACGGCTCGAACTGCGGGATCGCGATGTCCGACCGCCCGGTCTTCTCGGTGCAATATCACCCCGAGGCGAGCCCGGGTCCGCAGGACAGCTACTACCTGTTCGAGCGCTTCGCGACCGCGATGCGCGCACGCAAGGCGTAAGCGACCCGGCGACTGCGGCCTCCAGACTGCGGTTAATGGCCTATTAACCAAACGCTCGCATCCTGCCCCCCGGGACAGATGCGAGGTTTGGCATGGGCGCGCGGCAACAGCTTCTCGAGATACCAGCAGATGTTGCCGAACCGGCACCGCTCCTGCTGACCAATCCAATTGCGAATTCCATTGATCCGCTGGAACGGCGAAGCCCTGACGCCGAGCCAATGAGGCGCGACAACCGCCCGCGGCGCCAACCTCTGGGGCAAATCCTGCTGGACCGAGGTGCGATCGACCCGGGCGATCTGCTCAAGGCCGCAGCATTGCGGCAACGCGAGGATGTGCGGCTGGGCGACATTCTTCTGGCCAATGGCTGGGTCCGCGAGGCCGATCTGCTGGCGGCCTTGGCCGAGCAATGGCACGCCTCGGTCGTCGATCTGCAGGCCTGCCCGCCCGATCCGCGCCTGATCGACGCTGTCGGGGCGGAACTGTGCCTGAGACATGCGATGGTGCCGTGGCGGCGCGTGGGCGGCGTGACCCTCATCGCGACCGCACGGCCCGAGGATTTCGAAGCGCTTCGCGACGCCCTGCCCGCGCGCCATGCGCCCTACAGGCTGGTGCTGGCGCCGGAACGCTGCATCCACGAGAGCTTGTTGGCCCGCCGCCAGACCGCCCTGATCCGCCGCGCCGAAATCAAGGTCGACCCGGCCGAGAGTTGCCGTGACCATAACGAACAACGTGCAAGCCGGATTGCGGCGGGGTTTCTCGTGGTGACGGGTCTCGGCCTGTGGCTCGCACCTTCTCTCCTGATCGGCATTCTCTTCGCATGGGTGATGCTGACGCTCGTAGGCTCCATAGCGCTCAAACTGGTCGCTTTCGCGAGCGAACTCACCGCCCGCCGTCGTCCCGCCCCTGACCCGTGCGACCGTAGCGCGCCAAGGGGACGGCTCCCGATCATCTCGATGATGGTCCCGCTCTTTCGCGAGACGGACATCGCCGCGCGGTTGGTCGAACGGCTCGGCAAGCTGCGCTATCCGCGCGAATTGCTCGACGTGATCCTCGTCGTCGAGCAGACCGACGCGATGACTCTGGCAGCCCTTTCCGGTGCCGACCTGCCCCGTTGGATGCGGGTGGTCACGGTGCCCGACGGGCCGATCAAGACCAAGCCGCGCGCGCTCAACTACGCGCTGAACTTCTGCCGCGGATCGGTGATCGGGATCTGGGATGCCGAGGACGCGCCCGAACCGGATCAGCTGCAGATCGCCGCCCAACGCTTTCTCGAGGCCCCGCCCGAGACCGCCTGTCTGCAAGGCATCCTCGACTATTACAACCCGCGCACCAACTGGCTCGCCCGCTGTTTCACGGTGGAATATGCGACATGGTTCCGGATGTTCCTGCCGGGGCTCGCGCGGCTCGGTTTTGTCGTGCCTCTGGGCGGCACGACCCTGTTCTTCCGCCGCGACGCACTGGAGAAGCTGGGCGGCTGGGACGCGCATAACGTGACCGAAGATGCCGATCTCGGCGTGCGTCTGGCGCGGCATGGCTACCGGACCGAGCTGATCCCGGCGGTCACCTATGAGGAAGCCAACTGCCGTGCTGTACCGTGGGTCAAACAACGCTCGCGCTGGCTCAAGGGATACGCGATGACTTGGGCGGTCCATATGCGCGATCCGGTGCAGCTCTGGCGCGATCTCGGAACGAAACGCTTCATCGGGGTGCAGATCCTGATCCTCGGATCGCTCTCGCAATATGTTCTGGCCCCGGTGTTGTGGAGCTTCTGGCTCGCGCTGTTCGGGGTCTGGCATCCGATCGCGAGCGCCCTGCCCGGCCCGGTCTTCGCGCTCGTCATGGGCACTTTCCTCCTGTCGGAGCTGATCGCGATCACGACCTCGGCCTGGGCCTGCCGCGGTGCGGAACATCGCCATCTGATCAAATGGGTGCCGACGCTGCATCTCTATTATCCGCTGGGCGCGCTGGCGGGCTGGAAGGCGCTGTATGAGTTGGTCGCGCGACCCTTCTACTGGGACAAGACCAGCCACGGCATTTTCGATGCCAATGGAGCCACGGCGCCGGACAGCGCGCGGCACAGGCTTCTCGAGGAAATCGCAGCCGCACAGGCCGGGGTAAAGCCCGGACCGCAGCGTCTGGCGCGTGCGCCGCTTATCGGCTGATCAGAGCGCCTCGGCCCAATGGCCCGCCGTGCCGTGATGCGCAGCGTCGAGCGTGAGGCGCGTCTCGAAGGCGCGCGAGATATGGGCGCGCAGCGCCGAGGCTGCCGCATCGCCATTGCCTTCGCGGATCGCATCGACAATCGCCTGATGCTCGTCGAGCGCCGCCTCGCCCCGGCCCTTCACCGCAAGCGATGTCGTCGCGAGAAGCGCCATCGAACGGTGCACGAGGTCGAGCTGCTGGACGAGGTAACGATTATGCGAGGCGAGGTGAATTTGGTGGTGGAACCGGCGATTTGCCCGGCTCAGCGCCTCCGGATCGTCGAGTTGACCGCGATCCTCGTCGATCATGTTCTGCAGCACGCGGACCTCTTCGGGGGCCGCATGTTTCGCCGCCAGTTGCGCGGCCAGCGCCTCCAGCTCGGCGCGCACGATATAGAGCTCCGCCAGCTGGTTGTGATCGAGCGAGGCCACGATCAGCGACCGCCCGTCGCGGGCCAGCATTTGCTGGGTTTCGAGCCGCTGCAGCGCCTCGCGCACCGGGGTGCGTGACACTCCGAACCGCTCCGCCAATTCGGATTCGACCAAGCGGTCCCCGGGGCGGTAAACGCCTTCGTCGATGGCGTCGAGTATGAGAGTGTAGGCGTCTTTTTGCATGCAACCTGCTTTCGCGTTCTGCCAGAGATTAGGCGCGGGCCGCCCCCGGTGACAAGCAGATTGCACCTGCGCGCCGCGCGACCTAGCTTGCAGCCCATGACAGACAGCTCCGCGCCTGCCCCCGCCTCCGCCACCCCTGCCGACCGCGATCTCGCCGCCGAGTTCGCGCATGTCGACGCCTGGGTGTTCGATCTCGACAACACGCTCTACCCGCCAGAGGCGCGGCTCTTCGACCAGATCGAAGTGAAGATGACCGATTTCGTGATGCGCTCGCTGGGCGTCGATCGCGCGCGGGCCGACCATCTACGCAACCACTACTGGCAGCTTTACGGCACCACGCTGGCGGGTCTGATGCACGAGCACGACGTCGACCCGGCCCCCTATCTGCACGAGGTGCACGAGATTTCGCTCGACCATCTGGTGGTGGATGAGGCGCTGCGCGACGGCATCGAAGCCCTGCCGGGCCGCAAGATCGTCTACACGAACGGCTCGGCCCCCTATGCGACGCGGGTGATCGCGGCGCGCGGGCTGACCGGGCTGTTCGACGGGATCTATGGCGTCGAGCATGCCGAGTTTCATCCCAAGCCGCGCGCCGAAGCTTTCGACCGGGTCTTCGCGCAGGCCGGGATCGCGCCCGACCGCGGTGCGATGTTCGAAGACGACGCCCGCAACCTGCGCCATCCCCATGCGATCGGGATGAAGACCGTGCATGTCGCCCCCGCTCCCGTGCCGGAGGATCACATCCACTATCACACTGCCGATCTCGCCGGGTTCCTGCGCAAAATCACGCGCGCATGAAGGGAAAGTGACGGCGCTGCGACAATATGGCACGGCTTCGCATCTTTATCGAAACGAGATGCATCTTTAAATCACGGTGGCCTGTCAGGGAGACAGCAAACGGGAGAATCGATTATGACCATGACGACCGCCGATTCCGGCGTTTCGGCCTATGTGGCCGATCATTCCGAAACCGAGCACAAGCAGATTTCGCCGGCTTTCATGTTCACCCTCGCGCTTGTCGTCGTGGCTCTGGCCGCGGGTATGGTCGCGATCATGGGCCTTGGCGGCCTGATCCTCTGGGCCGTGGGCGCCACCTGGATCATGCTCGGCCTCATCGTGGTGATGACCGCAGGCGGCTGACGTCGCACTAGTAGAATTCTCGCCCTTGGCGAACACGGCCCGGATCCGCGCGATCCGGGCTGTTTCTTTTTGCGCCCCGCGTTGCGGGGACCTCCACGCCCCCGGCTTGCGTTTCACTGTGTCGCCGCGTCGCATCCCGGCGGCGGATCATTGCACCTGCCCGCGCCGGAGGGCAAAGTGGCACTGACATTGACGGAGGCGCCCCATGGCCGAGACCCGCACACCCATCGACACCGATATCCTGATCTCCGGCGGCGGCGTCGCCGGTCTGACGGCAGCCGCAGCCTTCGGGCAGGCGGGCTTCACCACGATCTGCGTCGACCCCACGCCGCCGGTCACGGAAGAGGCGGCAGAGGGCGCGGATATGCGCTCGACCGCGTTCCTGCGCCCGTCGCGTGAGGTGCTGCAGGCAGCCGGGATCTGGGATCGGCTCCTGCCCTATGCCGCGCCGCTGCAGATCATGCGGATCGTGGATGCGGGCGGCGAAAGCCCGACCGCGCGCCTGACCCGCGATTTCGACGCGGCCGACCTGTCCGACGAGCCCTTCGGCTGGAATTTCCCGAACTGGCTGCTGCGCCGCGAGCTGGTGGCCGCGCTGGCCGATAACCCGCTCGTCGATTTCCGCCCCGGCGTCGCGACGACCGGCCTCGTGACCCGCGAAAGCGGTGCCGAGGTGACGCTCTCCGACGGCACCCATGTGCGCGCGCGTCTCGTGATCGGGGCCGATGGCCGCAATTCCTTCGTGCGCGAAGCGGCGGGGCTTGGCGTCAAGACGACCCGCTATGGCCAGAAGGCGCTGGCCTTCGCGGTCACCCACCCGATCCCGCATGACAACGTCTCCACCGAAATTCACCGCTCGGGCGGGCCGTT
This sequence comes from Thioclava sp. PTB-PU3-1, assembly GCF_055666785.1. Classification (NCBI taxonomy): domain Bacteria; kingdom Pseudomonadati; phylum Pseudomonadota; class Alphaproteobacteria; order Rhodobacterales; family Paracoccaceae; genus Thioclava; species Thioclava sp. PTB-PU3-1. The sequence continues at coordinate 825,769 of NZ_JBVNVL010000001.1, forward strand.
CACGCTGGTCCCGCTGCCCGACCGTGATGGCAAGCCCTCTTCCGCGATCGTCTGGATGGAACGCGCCGCCGAGGCTGAGCGCCTCGCCACGCTGCCCCCGGAAGAGTTTGAAGCGGCGATCATGGAACGCTCGACCGGGCTTCTCGGGCCACTGAAGCTGGAGACCCGCCGCGCGGTTTGGCCGATGATGACGCAGATCGCGGATCGGTTCTCGGGCCAACGCGTGGCCCTGATCGCCGAGGCCGCCCATGTCATTCCGCCGATCGGCGCGCAGGGGCTGAACATGAGCCTCGCCGATCTCGCCTGCCTTCTGAAACTGGCCGAGGAAGACCCGGTGCATCTGGGCGAGGCGAAGATGCTCGACGCCTATCACCGCCGCCGCTGGCCGGAGGTGAAGGCGCGCGAAGTGGGGATCGATCTGCTCAACCGCGCTTCGATGGTGGAATCTCAGCCGCTGCGCGACCTGCGCGCAGGCGTTCTGGGCGCGCTCTATTCGCTCGGCCCGGTGCGCAAGACGCTGATGAAGGCGGGTCTTGGCGTGCGTTAAGTGACTGACTGGCGCGGCTGCAGCCACGGCCCGCGCCAGAACCGCCGCATCATCATCGCCCCCGCCGAGGCGAGACCGAGGACGAGGCCCAACCACAGCCCGACACCGCCGAAATCCAGCGTGAAGGCGAGGAAGTAGCTGGCCGGGATACCGATCAGCCAATAGCTCGCCACCGCCATCCACATCGGCACGCGCGTATCCTGCACGCCGCGCAGCAGGCCCAGCGCCATCACCTGCATCAGATCGAAGAGCTGGAAAATCGCGGCGACCATCAGGAAACGCACACCGTAAAGGACAATCTCGGGCGTGGCGGGATTGTCGGCATCGAGAAAGAGCCGCGTGAGCCAAGGACCCGCGAAGACGAAGACCGCCACCGTCAGCAGACCGAAGCCCACGGAGAGCCCTGTCACCACCCGCGCCCCGTCACGCAGAAGGCGCGGGTCACGCTTCCCATGCGCCCGGCCCGCCCGCACGGTGGCGGCGTTCGACAGGCCGACATGCACCATGAAGGTGATCGAGGAGACCTGCAGCGCGATCCCGTGCGCGGCGAGTTCAATCGTGCCGATCCAGCCCATCATCAGCGCCGAGGCCTGAAACATCGAGCCTTCCGCCACCGAGGTCAGCCCCACCGGCAGGCCCATTTTCGCGACGATCCAGAAGGCTTCCCAATCGGGTCGCCAGAAGCGCTGGAACAGCCGGATATGGGTCAGGCCCGGCGCGCGCGCGGCATAGATCGCCTGCGCCACGAGGTTCAGCACCATCGCGCTCAGCGAGGCGATGGCAGCCCCCCGCACGCCCAGTTCCGGCGCGCCCCAATTGCCGAAGATCAGGATCCAGTTGACGCCCGCATTCAGCAGGACAGCCCCCAGCGTGATCCAGAGCAGCACCGCCGTGCGTTCCTGCGCGGACAGGTAGGAGCGGATCACCATCATCGCGAGACCGGGCGCGAGCGCGAAGCCGAGGATGCGCAGGTAATCTTGTGCGAGCGCCGCAATCTCGGGCTTCTGGCCCAGCATCTCCAGCACCGCGCCGGAATTCCAGAAGACCGGCAGCATCGCGACCCCGAACAGGATCGACAGCCAGATCCCCATTCGTGTGTCGCGCCGCGCCTGCACCTCGTCATCCGCGCCCAAGCTTGCCGAGACGCGCCCCATCACCGCAAGCGCGATCCCGTTGCCCAGCATGAAGATCGAAAAGAAATAGGAGGTTCCCAGCACCAGCGCCGCCAGCGCCTCGACGCCATACCAGCCCACCATCACCGTATCGGTGACGTTGAGCAGCATCTGCGCGAGGTTGGAGCCGATCAGCGGCAGACCCAAAGTGAAGATCGCCCGCACGTGGCGGGCGAGAGGCATCGCTTGGTTTTGCGGCTGAGGCGGTGGCGCGCTCTGGGATGGATCGGTGCTCGTCATGGGCGAGCGCTAGCCCTGCCCGACGCGGCGGTCAAGAGAGGGGTTACTCGCCCACTTCTTTCTTACCCGTGATCATCGGCTTCACGAGGTTCACACCCTTCCACGTCCGGTAATAGACGATGGCCGCGATATGGATGCCGACGACGATCAGCAGCAGGGTCGCCACGAATTCGTGGATTTTCGGCGCCCAGCTCGTGCTGATGCTGTCGGGCACGGAGCCCGCAAGAGGCCCGACGTTGATGTAATCCTGCGGATCGGAGGTCAGCCCGGTCACGACCTGCACAATCAGCAGCGCGAGCATCACGAGAACCGACCAGCCGCCCAGCGGATTATGCCCGACATGGCCGGAGCTTTCCTTGGATGGCAGGTGGCGAAGATAATCCGCCACCGCCTTGGGTCCATAAAGGAACTGCGAGAACCGCGCCGTGCGCGACCCCACGAATCCCCAGATCAGACGCACCGCCAGCAGCCCCGCGATCGCGTAGCCGGCATAGAAATGCCACGTCATCTGGTTCGGCCCCCATTCCCCGAGGCCCCAGGCGGCGGCAAAAGCCGCCACCAGAAGCCAGTGGAACAGACGCACGACAGGGTCCCAGACCGTGACGGTTTTCTTCGCGGGGGAGGCGGCGGTGTCTTTCATTCTGCGTTACTTCGAACGGAACTCGTCGTGGCAGCTCTTGCAGGTGCCGCCGAGCTTACCGACCGCCGGCTGCAGCGTCTCGAGGCTGCCTGCCGCATCGGGCATCTCAGCCGCGGCTTGATGGAGGGCATCCGCCTTTTCCATGAACAGGTCCATGTTCGACCAGATTTCCGACTTCGCGTGGGTCTCCATCATGTCGTCGACCGAAGTGCCTTCGACGAAGAGCGGCGAGATGTCGACCTTCGCGAGCGCCGCGATGTTGTTGGCGGCGGTCTGTGCCTTGGCGGCATCGAAGTCCATCTTGCCCTGCGCCATCGGCGCGAGCACGGCCATCTGGGCGCCGAGCAAATCGAAGAAACCTTGGCGCGCTTCGACAGCGTCTTTGGGCGACTGCGCGAAAGCGGCACTGGCGGCGAGGGTGAAGGTCAGGGCGAGGAGAGGCTTACGCATGTGGAACTCCAATCTGCGATGGCAAGAAACGTACAGGTTTGAGGTTACACGCATTCGTGTCAATCCGAAGACACTCCTATGTGCGCAGGCACACATTTCCCCTACCGGGACGATAGGGAGGCACCGGGTCTTAGGCAGGTTCCGGCCTATTGCCGATCGAACGCGCAAATCGCCTAGAAATCGCACTTAAATCGCGACGGAACGTCAGGCGCCCCGCGTATAAGCAGCGCGAAATCCTGACTTTATTGCTGAAACCCGCGGAATCACCGCTCGGGTTTGCGGGCGACGAAATCGATCAGAGCCGCGCGGCCGGAATGGCCCGCGCCCTCGTCGAGATCGGCATCGTAATCGGCCTGATGCAGCACCTCCCAGCGCGGGAACGCGTCGCGCAGGAGATCGAGATCGTAGAGCTGCTCCACGATCCCCGGACCGCCCGTGCCGTAGCGCGGCTGGCGGCGTGCGAAACCGTGGATCAATGCGAGCCCGCCCGGTTTTAGCGCGGTCGCGATGCCGTCGAAAATCTCCGCGCGAAAGGCGGTATCGGCGAATTGGATGAAACAGGCGAGAACGGCGTCATATTCGCCGCGCGGCCAGTCGTAGCCGCGCAGATCGGCGTCGATCGTCTGCATCGACACGCCCCGCTCCTGCGCCAGTTCAGCGGCCTTGCGGCGCGCGTTTTCCGACGGTTCGAGGGCTGTGACCTGCACTCCGAGGCTCGCGAGATAGGTGCCGTTGCGCCCTTCGCCGTCAGCGATGCTCAGAAGCCGCGCCCCCGGAGCGAGACGCCATGCCTGACGCGCCACGAAATCCGCCGGGGTCGTGCCATAGAGATACTCTTCTCCGGCGAATCTTTCGTTCCAGCCCATGCTCTCCTCCGGTTGTTACCTTTCACATGGAATGCAACCGGCGGAGGGACAAGCCCCACCGGTCACCGAAATCGCCATCGGCAATCACATGCTCAGGATTTGGTCACGCGGCGCTGATCGGGATGAAGAGATGCGCCAAGAATATGCTCGGACGAATGCACGACATGGCTCGCATGGCCCACGATCAGCGGATCGGGCGGCGTTGCGATCGTGGGATCCTTGTCGGGATAGTCCAGCGTCGACAGGAAATGCTTCATGCAGTTCAGCCGCGCGCGCTTCTTGTCGTTCGACTTCACGATGGTCCATGGCGCATCGGCGGTGTCGGTGTAGAAGAACATCGCCTCTTTCGCCTCGGTGTAATCGTCCCAGCGATCGAGGCTCGCCAGATCGATCGGCGACAGCTTCCAGCGCTTGAGCGGATCGGTTTCGCGCGATTGGAAGCGGCGGCGCTGCTCCTCGCGGGTGACCGAGAACCAGTACTTGTAAAGCCGAACCCCCGAGCGCACGAACATCCGCTCCAACTCCGGGGTCTGGCGCATGAATTCGAGGTAATCGTTGGGTTTGCAGAAGCCCATCACGCGCTCCACACCCGCGCGGTTATACCAGCTGCGATCATAGAAGGTCATCTCGCCCGCGGTCGGCAGATGCTCGACATAGCGTTGGAAATACCACTGACCGAGTTCCTCTTCCGAGGGCTTGTTGAGTGCGACGACCCGGGCAAAGCGCGGGTTGAGATGTTCGGTGAAGCGCTTGATCGTACCGCCCTTGCCCGCCGCATCGCGGCCCTCGAAAAGGATCACGAATTTCTCGCCGCTCTCCTGCGCCCATTTCTGGACCTTCAGCAACTCCGCCTGAAGCTCCGCCTTTTCTTTCTCATAGGCGGCGCGCGCCATCTTGCGCTTGTAGGGGTATTTCCCGGTCTCGAAAGCCAGCCGCACCGCACTGGGATCGACGCGCGGGAAGCTCTTCGGGCCGGTCGCCTTCGGCTCTGGCGGGGTGATCGCGGGATGCGCCTCGGCGGGATCGATCGGCTTGACGACAGCCTCTGCCTTCCCGGCTGCGGCCTTGGCCGGTTTCGTCGCGTCGCTCATGAGCTGATCTTTCATGCGTATCCCTCCGTTGGCTGAACCTTGCGGAGCATCGCGCAATCCCGCGTGATGTGCCTTGATACGCATCAAAAACCCGTGTCTGCTGGGCCTCCGGCGGCAAAAACGCCACAAAATCGAGCGAAACGAAGGAACGGACATGATCACGATCTACGGCAACTATCATTCGCGGGCGAGCCGGGCGCTGTGGTTGCTCGAGGAGTTGGGCCTGCCGTTCCGTCTGCGCCGAGTCGTGCAGGCGAACCGTTTCAAGGATCCGCTCGCGCCGGAGGTTCCGCTCAACACCCGCTCGCCCGAATTTCGCAAGCTCTCGCCGATGGGCGCGATCCCGGTGCTGGAGGAAGACGGGCTGATCTTGACGGAGTCGCTCGCGATCAACCTGCATCTCGCGCGCAAGGCGGGTGGGCCGCTCGCGCCTGCGCACGAGCGCGAACTGTCGCAAATGGAGCAATGGGCGCTCTTCGCCGCGACCTGGATCGAGACCGACGCGCTGGCGCTCAGCTTCGTTTATCGCCGCAAGGAGCAGGACACGCCCGAAGGCAAGGCCGAGATCGCGTCTCTCTGCTCGAAGCTCGCCCGGCCGCTGACCACGCTCGAGACCCATCTCGAGACGCATAGCCATATCGTGGGCGGTCGGTTCACCGTGACGGATCTCAATCTGGCCGAGGTTCTGCGCTATGGACAGGACCACCCGGAGTTCCTCGCCCCCTACCCGCGCCTGCAAAGCTGGATCAAGCTGTGCCAGAGCCGGAAAGCCTTCCGCGCAATGTGGGAGAAGCGCGAAGCCGAGGCGGTTTGATTCGGCACACGCCGCGTCGCGCCTAATTCGAAAGGTGTATGCGAAGACGGAACTGATACGCACTCTGCTCAAGGCGCGGGCAGGCGCTCAGCCTCCACCTCGCTTTTCAGTCAGGTCCGCCTTACCAAGCAGTCAGGTTTTCCGCAGCATGGCCATTTCCTTTTGGCCATCAAACTTCCCTTACGTCATCTTGTCGGGGTGAAGAGGGTTCGAGGAAACCATGTCTGCTTTGCTTGGATACAGCCTGTGTTTGGGTGCGACGCTGATCGTGATCGCGGGAGATTTCGTCCTGAAATCCGCCGTTGATAAAGGTCACGCGCTGCATTCGCCGTCTGTCTTCCTAGGTTGCGTGCTTTACGCCGCTTCGGCAGCAGGTTGGTTTCTGGCCTTGCGGCATGTGTCGCTGGCACAAACGGGCGTGGCCTCGGCGCTTTTCACATTGATGGCTCTGGTGACGATGGGAGTCGTCCTGTTCGGTGAAAAACTCGCCTTGCGGGAAGTCTTCGGTATCGCGATGGCGGTGGGGTCGATGCTGCTCATGGCGCGCGTCGCGTAAGGGCCGGACGTTTTCGGGGGTGTGGGGCTTTCGAAGCGGATCGGGGCGGTGGGGTCTTCTTGCTCCTCCGCCCCAACCTGCGGTATCTCTTGTTTAGAAAACTACAAGAGAAAGCGAGCAGCATGGCCGACGATCTTCTGACGCCCCAGACCGATTCCTATGACGCCTCCTCGATCGAGGTGCTCGAAGGTCTCGAACCCGTGCGAAAACGCCCCGGCATGTATATCGGCGGCACGGACGAGCGCGCGCTTCACCACATGGTGGCAGAGGTGCTCGACAACTCGATGGACGAAGCGGTGGCCGGTCACGCCAACCGCATCGAGGTCGAACTGCTCGCCGATCATTCCGTCGTCATCCGCGACAACGGGCGCGGCATCCCGATCGACCCGCACCCGAAATTCCCCGGCAAATCCGCGCTGGAAGTCATCCTTTGCACGCTGCACGCGGGCGGCAAGTTCTCGGGCGACGCCTACGAAACCTCGGGTGGTCTGCACGGGGTGGGCGCCTCGGTGGTCAACGCGCTGTCGGACCTGATGGTCGTTCAGGTCGCCAAGAACAAGGAGCTGTATGAACAGCGCTTCTCGCGCGGCATCCCCGAAGGTCCGGTCGAGAAGATCGGCGCGGCCCCGAACCGTCGCGGCACCACCGTCACCTTCCATGCCGACGAGCAGATTTTCGGCCATCACCGGTTCAAGCCCGCACGTCTGCTGAAGATGGTGCGCTCGAAGGCGTATCTCTTCTCGGGCGTGGAGATTCGCTGGAAATCCGAGGTCGACGATGGCGAGACCCCGACCGAGGCGACCTTCCACTTCCCCGGCGGCCTCGCCGATTACCTGACCGAGACGCTGAGCGGCGCAAGCACCTATGCCGACCGCCCCTTCTCGGGCAAGGTCGAGTTCCGCGAAAAGTTCAACGTGCCGGGCTCGGTCGAATGGGCGATCAACTGGACGCCGTCGCGAGACGGTTTCATCCAGTCCTACTGTAACACCGTGCCGACGCCCGAGGGCGGCACCCACGAGGCGGGCTTCTGGTCGGCGATCCTCAAGGGTATCCGCGCCTATGGCGAGCTGGTGAACAACAAGAAGGCCGCGCAAATCACCCGCGACGACCTGATCACCGGCGGCTGCGCGCTGGTCTCGTGTTTCATCCGCGAGCCGGAATTCGTAGGCCAGACCAAGGACCGCCTCGCCACCGTCGAGGCGCAGCGTCTGGTCGAGGGCGCGGTGCGCGACCACTTCGACAACTGGCTGGCCTCGGACACGAAATCCGCAGGCGCGATCCTCGATTTCCTCGTGCTGCGCGCCGAGGAACGCCTCAAGCGCCGGCAAGAGAAAGAGACTCAGCGCAAATCGGCCACCAAGCGCCTGCGCCTGCCCGGCAAGCTGGTCGATTGCTCGGCCACGAACCGTTCGGGCACGGAGCTGTTCATCGTCGAGGGCGACTCGGCAGGCGGCTCGGCCAAGATGGCGCGCGACCGCAAGAACCAGGCGCTGCTGCCCCTGCGCGGCAAGATCCTCAACGTGCTCGGCGCGGCTTCCTCCAAGCTCGGCTCGAACCAGGAGATCAACGATCTGACGCAGGCGCTCGGCGTGGGGCTCGGCACCAAGTTCAACGTCGACGATCTGCGCTACGACAAGATCATCATCATGACCGACGCGGACGTGGACGGCGCGCACATCGCCTCGCTTCTGATGACCTTCTTCTTCACCCAGATGCGCCCGATGATCGATCAGGGGCACCTCTATCTGGCCTGCCCGCCGCTCTACCGCCTGACCCAGGGCGCCAAGCGTGTCTATGTGGCCGACGACGCCGAGAAGGACGCGATGCTGGAGAAGGGTCTCGGCGGCAAAGGCAAGATCGACGTGCAGCGCTTCAAGGGTCTGGGCGAGATGGACGCGAAGGACCTGAAAGAAACCACGATGCACCCCGACACGCGCAAGCTGATCCGGGTCACGATCCACGACGACGAGCCGAACGAGACCGGCGATCTGGTGGAAAGGTTGATGGGGAAAAAGCCCGAACTGCGGTTCCAGTATATTCAGGAGAACGCGCAGTTCGTGGAGGAGCTGGATGTTTGAGGATAGTTAAGCCTTCATCAGACGGATCAATTGTGCTTCGGAGATAAACCGAGGGCTTGAGTTCGTCTGACGCAATTCCAGCGCTTTGCGAAGTTTTAGCCCTCGGTTCAACTCAATCCAATCTCGCGAGCATTCTCCACCTACGATCAAATAATCGGTTTTTCCCGTGACTGACTTTCCGATGATCACTCCAAAATCTGCCAGTGCTTCTTCCAGCAACCGGCGCGGCGAGGTTTGAAAGTTTCCTGTGAAGACAATCCGCTGCCCATTTAAGTCAGCGGGAAAACGACCAATTTTGTGCTCGTCGAAGTTTGCCACACCAAAGACTTGCGACAATCCAGTATCTGCGTAGCTATCACCGACAACTCGGGCGATTGCTTCGCAGATTTCCTCTGACTCTTCTGATGTAACGATCTCATCCTGAACTGCATCGACGCATGTGAGATAAATTTCGCGGACGCCCGGCACGGCCAGAAGTTCGTCGCGGGCTCCAATCTGCTCAATAATTCCTTGAGCCTCGCCGGAAGTAATTCGGTTGTCACACGCGATTCCACGGCAATAGCCGAGAAAACGGTTCACTGCACTTTTCTGACAATCCGGATCCATATCACGGAGCCGCATTTCCGCGACCTGCACAATCGAGTCGTGATCCATCAAATCGGCATCAAAATCCGCAATCAAATCCTCAGCATCGCCGTCCACTACCTTTGCTACGAAAGTACGGCATTCATTGAGTAGCGGCTCGATCTCACCCACCTCAAGCATTCCGCTGGCAGCGACACCTTCGAGAAAACCGGTGAAATGGCATGCAAGCTTAGATGCATTTGATTTGTTATGAATTCTTCCGAGGGCGGGACTATCATGTTCAAAGCTGTTCATTAATACCTCCTGATCAAATGCCGTTATTGTGCGATCAAATTGGTAGTCCAATCAAGCATGCTGTTGCCAACATCGCCCGGGCGACCAGCCCGGGCAGCGCCCGCCCCTCCCCCGAGAGGGCGCATTGGCGATGCAGTTCACAGCCTCCCCGTCCTCCGGGCTTGCAAGATAAACCGCCCAAATCAGACGACAGCACAGCGCCCCCTGCACCGCGACGCGCGGCGCGTTCGCCACTGAAGGCTTCCACTGGAAGCCTTCCGAGACGCGGCTTACCCCAAGGGTCGGGCGCTGCCCTCATCGCTCGCCACACGCGCTCGTCCGGCCCTTCGCTAGCGCTTCGGGCGTTCGCCGGGGCGTCCTTCCACTGGAAGGCCGCTCTTCCCGGCTCACCCCTCCTCACTCGGCATCGAATGGACACGGGCTTGGATCATCTCCGGCTGCGCGATACCAAGGCGCGATACGTCACAACCTCCGGATCCCGACACATGCCCCAGATTTCCTCCCAAAGCCTCAGCGTCACCATCGCCGATTTGGGCGCCGAGATGCAGGGGCTGAGCTATCAGGGGCAGGAGCTGCTCTGGGAGGGCGACCCGGCCTGGTGGAGCGGGCAGGCCCCGATCCTGTTCCCCATCGTCGGCCTTCCCGCGCCCGAAGGGGTGACGATCGACGGCACGCCCCACGCAATCCCCAAGCACGGCTTCGCCCGCAACCTGCCCTTCCGCGTGACCGAGCTGACGCAAAGCCGCTGCTGCCACCTGCTCGAACCCTCGCAGGAGACCGCGGCCTATCCGTTCGAATTCCGTCTCGAGATCGTCCACGAGGTCGTGGGGGCGGAGCTGAGCGTCACCGCCACAGTCAGCAATATGGGCGATCGGGAGATGCCGTTTTCCTTCGGCTTTCACCCCGCGTTCCGCTGGCCGCTGCCCGGCGCGACCGGCCCGCATCGGATCGAGCTGCGCAACGGGGCGGAGCCTGCCTTGGCGCGGCTCGCGGAAGGGATGCTGGGGCGCGCGCGGATGCCCTCGCCCTTCACGGCGGGCGCGCTGACCCTCAATCCGGCGCAGTATGAGGACGATGCGATGATCTTCCCCGAAGGCGCGGGCGACGGGCTGCGCTACTTCGCCGACGGGGCGCCGGTGCTCGATTTCCGCTTTTCCAACCTGCCCAATCTCGCCCTGTGGCAGAAACCCGGTGCGCCCTATATCTGCGTTGAGCCGTGGCATGGGCTGCCTGCCGCGGAAGGGGCCGGGCCGGAACTCGCCGCGCGGCCCGACAGCATGATGCTGCCGCCCGGCGCGCAGGAGACATTCGCCATGACCCTACAGGTGAGCCGATGATCCCCTACCTCGCCTATGGCTCCAACCTGCTGACCTCGCGGCTTGCCGCGCGCTGCCCCTCGGCCCGCGTGCTCGGGTTGGCGGAGGTTCCCGGACATGCGCTCGATTTCTCGAAGCGCGGGCGCGACGGGAGCGCGAAGGCCACAATCACCGAAAGCGACGCGCGCACCCAAGGCGTGCTGTTCGAGATCACGGAGAGCGACATTCCCGTGCTCGATGCCGCCGAAGGCGCGGGGCTGCATTACGAGAAGATCGCGCTCGTGCTCGAGGATGGCCAGCGTGCCTTCACCTATCGCGCCTTGCAGCGACAGGACGGGATCGCGCCGTTCGAATGGTATCTCGCGCTGATCCGGGCGGGGCGGCGCGAGCATGGGCTGGGCCTGGACGATCTGGCGCATGTCGAACCGATCCCCGATCCCGAGCCCGACCGCCCCGGTTTCATCGCCGCACGCGAGGCGTTGGTCCGCGCGGGCTATCGCGACTGGCGCAGCGCACTTTGACCGATCGGGCGCACAGGCATGCCCGGCCCGGTCAGCACGGCGATGCCCGCCCCGACCAGCGACGACAGCTCCGGCCCGTCGCAATCCAAGCCCCCGGTATAGGTGCCGAACGCGGGCAGGATCAGGTGATCGCGCCCCACCAGAAACGCCCGATGCGACCGCCGGGCGATCTGAGCTTTGGGGTGGAAATGGCCAGAAAGGTCCGGCCCCTGCCCTGCGATATGGCGCAGGGTGAGCGGGCCGATTTGCGCCTCTTCCACGGTCTGCCCGAGGCCGATCGGGTCATGGTTTCCCGCGATCCATAGCAGCTTCGTCTGCGCCGCGATGCGGGTCAGCCGCCCGGCGATTTCGGGCGCGATCTCACCCGCCGCGGCATCATCATCGAACGCATCGCCGAGGCTGATCAGCCGCGAGGGCCGCAGGCGCAGCACCTCCGCCTCCAGCCGGATCACCGTGTCGAGGCTCTCGAAAGGCGGCAGCAGCGCACCGCCGCGCCGCGCCATCCGCTCGGACTTGCCCAAGTGAAGATCGGCCACGATCAGCGAGTCTTCCCCGGGCCAAAAAAGCGCGCCCGACGGTTGCGCGATGAGCCGCTGCTCCGCGAAGGTAATCTCTCTCATTCCAGCCCCGCCTCGCGCATCATTGCCTGCGCCTCTTCTTCCATCAGCCGCGCCTCGCCCGTGCCGCCGCGAATGCCGACCTGCCCGTGTTCCAACAGCAAAGGCGCGGCGAGCGGCGTCACATGCGGGGCGCGGATATGCACGATTCTCTGCCCCTGGGCCAGCATCTCCTCGATCCGCTCGAAATCGACGAGGCCGCGGCTCGCTTCCTCGCGGGTGATGCGCAAGAGCAGGTGATCGGGATCGTAGCGGCGCAGGGTGTCGTAGAGGATGTCCGAGGAAAACGTCGCCTGTTTGCCCGATTTGCGCTGCCCCGGCAGATTGCGCTGGATGAGGCCCGCAATCGTCGCGATGGAGCGAAACGCGCGCTTCATCACCGCGTTGCTCTCCAGCCAATCGCGCAGCCCTTCCCGCAGCCCTTCGGCCGATAGCAGCGGGGCGGGATCTTCGACAGGGTCGATCGACCAGATCAGCAGCGCGTAATCGGTGGCCACGAACCCGAGCGGCCCGAGCCCCGCCTGCTCCATCCGGTGGGTCAGCAGCAGCGCCAGCGTCTGATGCGCATTGCGCCCCGCGAAACCGTAGAGGCAGAAGAACGCCCGCCCGCCGCGCAGAAAGGTCTCGCAGGTCAGCGTGCCCGGGGCGGGTAGCGTGGAAATCTCGCGCTGCAGCGCCAGCCAGTCGCGGGTGTCAGGCGGCAGTTTTTCCCAGTCCTCGGGTGAGGCAATCAGGCGCTGCACCCGTTGCGACAGCTCCAGCGAGGTCGCCATTTTCAGCCCTGAGAAGACGGCGATCTTCGGCTCGCGCGTGGCGGCGTTCGTCACCTCCACGACCATCTCGCGCAGGCCTTCGTAGCGCACCACCTGTCCGCCGATCAGGAAAGTGTCGCCGGGAGTCAGCGACGAGGCGAAGCCCTCCTCCACTTCGCCCAAGGGCGTGCCGCCGCGTCGGGATTTGCGGCGGACTTTCAGCTTCTCGGTCTCGGTAATCGTGCCGATATTCATCCGCAGGTCGCGGGTCGCGCGCGGATCGCGGAGCTGCCATTTGCCGTCGCGCTGCAACAGGCGCTGCCAGCGGTCATAGGCGCGCAGCGCGTAGCCACCCGTCGCGCAGAATTCCAGACAGGCGTCGAAATCCGCGCGTGGCAAATTCGCGTAAGGCCCCGCCCGCAGCACCTCGGCATAAAGCGCATCCTCCTCGAACGGCCCGGCGCAGGCGGTCAGCAGGATATGCTGACACAGCACGTCGAGCGGCCCGCGCCAGCGCCGCCCGCCGCCGTCCAGATCGTTCTCGCGCACGGCCTCCAAGGCGGCGGCGCATTCGACGATCTCGAAGCGATTGGCGGGCACGATCCGCGCGCGCGAGGGTTCGTCATAGCGATGATTGGCGCGCCCGATCCGCTGCACGAGGCGTTTGACGTTCTTCGGCGCGCCGACCTGCAGGACGAGATCGACATCCCCCCAGTCGAGCCCCAGATCGAGCGAGCCGGTGCAGACCACCGCGCGCAACTCGCCGCTCGCCATCGCCTCCTCGACCTTGTGGCGCGCCTCGCGCGAAAGCGAGCCGTGATGCAGCCCGATCGGCAATGCGTTGTCGTTGACCTCCCAGAGCGCCTGAAAGAACAGCTCGGCCTGCGCGCGGGTGTTGAGGAATACGAGGCTGAGCCGCGCGTCCTCGATCGCCGCCATCACATCTCGCGCGGCGTGCCGCCCGCCGCCGCCCGCCCACGGTGCGGGACGCTCGGTCGGCAGCATCTCGATATCGGGGGGCGGGCCTGGATCGGCCATGATCACCCGCGCGCCGCCCATGAAATCGGCCAGCGCCTGCGGGGCTTCAACCGTGGCCGACAGCCCCGTGACGGTCAGGCCCGGCGACAGGCTGCGCAGCCGCGCCACGCCCAGCATCAGCTGATCGCCGCGTTTGCTCTCTGCCAGCGCGTGGATTTCATCGAGCACCACCCGCTTCACCCCCGCGAAGATCTTCGGGGCCTCGGGGTAGGACAGCATCAGCGCGAGGCTCTCCGGCGTCGTCAGCAAAATCTGTGGTGGATCGACCCGCTGACGGCGACGCTGCGTGGCGGACGTGTCGCCGGTGCGATCCTCGATCCGCAGCTCCAGCCCGATCTCGTCCACCGGCGCGCGCAGGTTGCGGGCGATGTCCTTGGACAGCGCCTTGAGCGGCGAGACATAGAGCGTGTGCAGCCCCTCATAGCCCTCGGCCAGATCGACGAGCGACGGCAGAAACCCCGCCAGCGTCTTGCCGCCCCCGGTTGGCGCGATCAGCAGCGTATCTTCGCGCGCCGACAGCACGTCGAGCTGATGCCTGTGCGGTTGCCAGCCGCGGCTGGCGAACCAGTCGGCGAAGCGTTGCGGCAGGAGGGGCGTGGCGGCGGTGTCGGGCATCGCGTGAAAGGTAGGCGTGAGGAGCGGATGCGCAAGCTTTGCGGCACCTCTTGGCACAGGCGGCCAGCTCGGGCCGCGCCCGCCCCTTCTTTAAAGCAATCAGCCTTTGCGCCGCGACGCGGCTCTCCCCAACATCTCGCACCATCGCACACCCCACCCGCGCCATCTCGCCACTGTTCATCGGTCGATCCATGTTATATTCAGGCCCGCGACAGGAAATTGCCCGAGTCCCCTCGGGCGCGACAGAAACGGAAATCTTATGGCCTTTTATCGTTCCCGTAGATCCACCCATGGCCGCAACATGGCGGGTGCGCGCGGTCTGTGGCGCGCCACCGGCATGACCGATGACGACTTCGGCAAGCCGATCATCGCGGTCGTGAACTCCTTCACTCAGTTCGTGCCCGGTCACGTCCACCTCAAGGACCTCGGCCAGATGGTCGCGCGCGAGATCGAGTCCGCGGGCGGCGTCGCGAAGGAATTCAACACCATCGCCGTCGATGACGGGATCGCGATGGGCCATGACGGGATGCTCTATTCGCTGCCCTCGCGCGAAGTGATCGCCGATTCCGTGGAATACATGGTCAACGCGCATTGCGCCGATGCGATGGTCTGTATCTCGAACTGCGACAAGATCACCCCCGGCATGATGATGGCCGCGATGCGCCTGAACATCCCGGTGATCTTCGTCTCGGGCGGCCCGATGGAGGCCGGCAAGGAAGGCGCGGAAATCATCGGTCACGACCTCGATCTGGTCGATGCGATGGTGGCGGCGGCCGACGACAAGTATTCCGACGAGGACGTGCTCGCGATCGAGAAGGCCGCCTGCCCGACCTGCGGGTCGTGCTCGGGCATGTTCACTGCGAACTCGATGAACTGTCTGGCCGAGGCGCTGGGTCTGGCACTGCCGGGCAACGGCTCGATGCTGGCCACCCATGCCGACCGCAAGGAACTGTTCCTTGAGGCAGGCCGCAAGATCGTCGAGATCACGCGCCGCCATTACGAGCTGGAAGACAAGGGCCTGCTGCCGCGCGAGATCGCGACGTTTGAAGCCTTCGAGAACGCGATGAGCCTCGATATCGCGATGGGCGGGTCCACGAATACCGTGCTGCACCTGCTGGCGATCGCGCATGAGGGCAAGGTCGACTTCACGATGGAAGACATCGACCGCCTCTCGCGCAAGGTTCCGGTGTTCTGCAAGGTGGCGCCTGCCAAGCAGGACGTCCACATGGAAGACGTCCATCGCGCGGGCGGCATCATGGGCATCCTTGGCGAGATGAACCGAGCCGGTCTGATCCATCAGGACGTGCGCACCGTGCATTCGGAAACGATGGCCGAAGCCCTGTCGAAATGGGACGTGATGGTCGCCAATGACGACGCCACGGATCAGTTCTACCGCGCGGCGCCGGGCGGCGTGCGTACGACGCAGGCCTTCTCGACCGAGAACCGCTACAAAGAGCTCGACCGCGACCGCGAAGGCGGCGTGATCCGCACCGCGGAACATGCGTTCTCGCAGGATGGCGGTCTGGCTGTTCTCTACGGCAATATCGCCGAGCAGGGCTGTATCGTGAAAACCGCAGGCGTCGACGACTCGATCCTGAAATTCTCGGGCCCCGCGAAAGTGTTCGAGAGCCAGGACGACGCGGTGTCGGGCATCCTGACCGGCAAGGTCGTCGAGGGCGAAGTGGTCATCATCCGCTACGAGGGCCCGCGCGGCGGTCCGGGGATGCAGGAAATGCTCTACCCGACCTCCTACCTCAAATCGAAGGGCCTCGGCGCGAAATGCGCACTGCTGACCGACGGGCGCTTCTCGGGCGGCACTTCGGGGCTCTCGATCGGCCATGTCAGCCCGGAAGCGGAAGAAGGCGGCACGATCGGCCTCGTCGAGACCGGCGACATCATCGAGATCGACATCCCGAACCGCACGATCAACCTCGCCGTGGCCGACAACGTTCTGGCCGCGCGCCGCGAGGCGATGGGGCCGCTGCCGTGGAAACCGGCAGAGCCGCGCAAGCGCGCTGTCTCGACCGCGCTCAAGGCCTATGCGCTGCTGGCCAGCTCGGCGGCGAAGGGTGGCGTGCGCATCCTGCCCGAGTGATCGCACCCGAACGCGAATTGGAACGGCCGCCTCTCGGGGCGGCCGTTTTCATTCAGGCGGCATCGCTTTCGGGCAGGCTTTCTTCCCAACCGAGCCGCTTGCGGATCGCATGGGCGAGGTAGCTCATCGCCAAGGCCGAGACCCCGCCCAGCACCGTCCCCGCGACCCGGCCCCAAGCGTTCGACAAAGGCGCATCATTGCCCATCGAGACCATCACCACGATCAGCGCGGTCAGGAAGGCCACAAAGGTCGGGTAATGCGCGGGCGGCGCGAACAGGATCGCAGTCACGCCGAAGATCACATAGAGCCCCGGCATCACGAAACTGTCTGGCCCCAGCCACAGCACAAGCAGGCTCGCCCCCAGCCCGCCTGCGAGGGTCGCGAGGCTGCGCACCAGCACCCGGTCCCATGTCATGCCGGGGCGCGGGCGCAGCATCAACAGCGCCGAGAGCGGCGCCCAGTAGGGATGGTTGATCGAGAAGGCGACCGCGACGCCGTAGGACAAGCCCACCGCGCCCATCGCCTGCAGCCCCTGACCGATCAGCGAGTTGAGCGGCGCGACGCCATCGGGCGGCACCTGCCCATCGAGCTTCGGCCCCGTCTTCGGCGCGAAGTGTTTCCAGATCACCCGCACCGCCTCTTCCACCGCCAGGACCCAGACCATCGCGCCGCCGACAGCAAGCAGCACCGGCCCGGGCGACGGGATGAACTGCACGAGAAAGGTCGAGAGCGAGAAGAACAGCCAGCTTTGCAGAAACAGCCACCACAGGCTCATATCCCGGCGCGACAGAAGGCCCACGGCAAAGGCGCCAAGCAACATCCCCGGCACACTCAGCGCGACGCCCCCGATCATGACTTTCGCCGCGATCATCCCGGCGAATATGCCGACCAGCTTACCCGCAATGTCGAGGAACGTGACCGGCCAGCGCCGATTGCGGATCGACTTGCCCTGCCCCGTCGAGGTGGCGAAGCCCGCGCCAAGCGCCGCGAGTTCCTGCCCGCGCGGCAGATCGAGTGACAGCACGATCGCGACCAGCCCGCTCAGCGCAAGCGCTGCGGGCAAGCCGCGCGACCAGTTCAACTTCTGAAGTTGCGTAGGGGAGATAGTCACCAATTGCACCGTGTACCACCTTTCGATGCAGGCAAAGCGCCTTACCGACGCGCTGGTTCCCCGCTAGACGCCGATCCGGTCCAGAAGCCCCGCCACCATTCCGTGATAGCCCGAGCCGAACAGGCGCAGATGCACCAGCGCGGGCCAGAGCTGATAGATCGCCCGCCGCGCCTGCCAGCCGGGCTCAAGCGCGCCGTAACCCACGGCGAATTCCTGCCCGGGCGCGCCGAAGAGATGCAGCATCGCGAGATCGACCTCGCCGTCACCGTAATAGCAGGCCGGGTCGATCAGCCCGCTCAGATGCCCCTGGTCGGCCAGCACGTTGCCCGCCCAGAGATCGCCGTGCAGCAAGGACGGGAACGGGCGTGGCGGCAGATGCTCGTCAATCTGCGCGGCGAGCGTCTCGACCCGGCGGGCGAGTGGCACGGGCAAGGCGGGCAGCGACGGGCGCAGCCGCGCCTCGGCCCAGAATTCGGGCCATGTCGGGCGCGCTGCGTTCGGGATCGGCACCGGGCCGAAGGCATACTCGTCGGGCCAGCCGTAGGGCGCCTCATCCGGTGCCCCCGGCGCGCGGTGCTGGCGCCGAAGTATCTCGCCCAGTTCCAGCCACCCCGCACCCCTTAGGCCTCCGTGCTGCGGCAAGGCCTCCATCACGAGGCAGACCCGAGAGGCCGAGATCACCTTCGGCACCCGCGCGCCCGCCTCAGCGAGCGCACGCAGCATCTCCGCCTCGATCTCGGGGTGAGGCCCGCCCTTGGCGATCACCCGCTCTCCGGTCGGCAGGTCTAGCGCCAGCACCGGGCTCAGATCGCCGCCCGCCAGCGGCTCGGCCCGTCGCGGGGTGATTTCCAGCAGGCGCGCGGCCTCTGCCAATATCCGCGCCGTTTCGTCCATGTCGCCCTCCTGTTTTCGGTCGTTTGCCTTTTCTTGCGGCACCACAGGCGAATATCCGCTCTGTGCGACAGGATTACGGTTGCGTGACGGGTTCCATCCGGTGCAAATGCCCAATGTTGCCGTCGATCAGCCTCCCCATGGCGGGTCAGTCCTTCGTGCAGCATAGACATTTTGGACGCCTTCGTGCCGAGACAATGCGTGCAGCGCGCTCGGGCCGGAGGATTTGTCCGTTTCTGTCCCTCGGGGGGCAACACGAGACCCTGACGGAGATATCCCCACACTCGTCTCCGTCGGGTAGCAGCCGCCGCGAACCCCTTGCGGCGGCTGCGTCTAGCCCCGGCCCCGGTCAGCGCAGGAAGTTGTCGCGCATCAGCGAAACCACCTCATCGGCGCGCCCGTTGAGCACCGCCTTCACGCCAAAGAGCGCGGTCGAGCCCACTTGTGCCGGTTCGATCTTCGGCGGCATCACCAGCTCCATCCGGTTCACCTTCACGTCGAGCAGCGCAGGCCCCGGTGCGGCGAGCCAGTCGCGCACAGCGCCGTCGAGCTCGGTCGCGCTCTCGACCCGCATCCCCTCCATCCCGATCGCCCGTGCCATCGCGCCGAAGTCGGGATTGTGTAGCTCGGTGAAGGCGTCGAGCATCCCCTCCACCCGCTGCTCCATCTCCACGAAGCCGAGCGAGGCGTTGTTATAGACCAAGAGCTTCACCGGCAGCTTCTCCTGCACCAGCGTAAGCAGATCGCCCATCAGCATGCTCATTCCGCCATCGCCGCACATCGCGATCACCTGACGCTCGGGGTAGGCCTCCTGAATGCCCAGCGCCTGTGGATAGGCATTGGCCATCGTCCCGTGCAACAGCGAGGTCAGGAAGCGCCGCTCGCCATTGGCCGAGAGGTGGCGCAGCAACCAGACCATGGGCGAGCCGCCATCTGCGGTGAAGATCGCATCCTTCGCCGCGAACCGGTCGAGCAGCTCGGTCAGGTGCTGCGGGTGGATCAGGCTCGGGTCGGGTTCTTCCGCGCTATCGAGGTAGCCCTTGAGGTCCTCGGCATAGGCTTTCAGCGCCCGATCAAGATGTTTGCCGGGCTCGCGCGGGACAAGGCGCGGCAGCAGCGCGTCGATCGTGTCGCCGACATCGCCCGCTAGTCCCAGATCGATCGGCGCGCGCCGTCCCAGCCGGGTGGGATCGATGTCGAGCTGCACGATCTTGGCCTTGCCCGGATAGAACTGCGTATAGGCGAAATCGCTGCCCAGACAGAGCAGCAGGTCGCAATCGCCCATTGCCTCCATACCCGCGCGATTGCCCAGGATCCCGGTCATGCCGACATTGTTGGGCATGTCCGGCTCGATGAATTCCTTCGCCCGCGTCGTATGCGCGACCGGTGCGGCGAGCCGCTCCGACAGTGCCCGGATCTGGGCGGCGGCTCCGCGCGCGCCGATACCCGCGTAGATCGTGATCCGCTCGGCTTCGGCGATCATGCCCGCCAGCGCGTCCAGTTCCGCCTCCGACGGGCGCATCACCGGCTGCGGACGATGCACGGCCCATTGCAGATCGTCCTTCGTAGTCTCGCGGAACATGTCGCCATTGACGATGACCACCGCGACGCCGCCCTTGGTCAGCGCGGCCTGCGCCGCCTGCACGGTGATCCGGCGCGCTTGGTCAGGATGGCTGATCCGCTCGCAGAACACCGAAGCCTGCTCGTAGACCTTCTTCTGATCGACCTCCTGCGGGAAGCCCAAGCCCTCCTCCGCGCGCTCGATATTCGAGGCGATCAGCACCACGGGCGCGCCGTTGCGGTGGCTCTCGAAGATACCGTTCACGAAATGCAGGCTGCCCGGCCCGGTGGTGCCTGCGCAGACCGACAGCTCCCCGGTCATGTAGCTCTCGCCACCTGCCGCGAGCGCGCCGACCTCTTCGTGGCGCACATGCACCCAGTTAAGGTCCGACCGGCGCACCGCATCGGTGAAATGGTTGATCGTGTCGCCCACGATCCCGTAGACGCGCTGCGCCCCCGCCGAAACGAGGGTTTCGGCGATGATGTCGGATACGCTCTTGCTCATGTCAGGCCTCTTTCAATTCGGCTTTGTGATGCAGGCTGGTGCGCTTGGCATCGAGGTCGATGCGCGGCTTGAAGCTGTCGGCATCGGCCGCTTCCCACCAGTCCGCGTAATCGGTGCTGCTCGGATCGTCGTTGAGGATGTTCGCGGGCAAAAAGGGATAAATCTTGTCGATGGTGCGGGCCTCGCGCACGGCAGTGCGATGCACGATGTGATGGGGCTGCAGCTCGCTCGGATGCTCCAGCCCGGCGGCTGCGACGATGTCGGCAAGCGCCTCCAGCGTCTTGGCGTGAAAGCGCGCGGCACGGGGGCCCTGCACCTCGGGCACGAGGCCGCGTTGGCGGCTCTTGTCCTGCGTGGTCACCCCGGTCGGACAGGTGCCCAGATGGCACCGCTGCGCCTGAATGCAGCCGATCGAGAACATGAAGGCCCGCGCGGCATTGCACCAATCCGCCCCGATCGCGAGGTTCTGCGCCAGCCCATAGCCGGAATAGACCTTGCCGGACGCCGCCAGCCGCACTTTGTCCTTCACGCCCGCGCCAACCAGCGCGTTGCGCATCAGAACGAGCCCGTCGATCAGCGGCATTCCCACATGATCCGACAGCTCTAGCGGCGCGGCCCCAGTGCCGCCCTCGGCTCCGTCGACGACGACGAAATCGGGATAGATGCCGGTCTTCTGCATCGCTTTCACGACCGCGAAGGCCTCATGCGGCTGACCGATGCACAGCTTGATGCCCACCGGCTTGCCGCCCGAGAGATCCCGCATCCGGGCGGCGAATTCCATCATCTGCGCGGGCGTCGAAAACGCCTTGTGGCCGCGCGGCGAGAGGCAATCCTGATGCGCGGGCACCTTGCGGGTCTCGGCAATCTCCTCGGTGACTTTCGCCGCAGGTAGCAAGCCGCCATGGCCGGGCTTCGCGCCTTGGCTCAGCTTGATTTCGGTCATCTTGACCTGATCACGGCTGGCCTGCTCGGCAAACAGCTCCGCGTCGAAATTCCCCTCATCGTCGCGCGCCCCGAAATAGCCCGAGCCCAGCTCCCAGACGATGTCGCCGCCATGGCTCTGGTGATAGGGCGAGAAGCCTCCCTCGCCCGTGTCGTGGTAGAACCCGCCCTGTTTCGCACCAAGGTTCAGCGCCTCGACCGCATTGGCCGACAGCGCGCCGAAGGACATGGCCGAGATATTGAGCACCGACGCCGAATAGGGCTTGGCGCATTGATCGTTGCCGACCGTTACGCGGGGGCTTTTGTCGGGATGCTCAGCGGGCGCGATGGAATGGTTCACCCATTGATATTCAGCGCCTTCCACATCGCGCTCAGTGCCGAAGGGATGGGTGTCGGTCTGCCCGCGGGCCCGCGCATGGACGAGGTTGCGCGCCTCGTAGGGGTAGGGTTTGCCCTCCAGATCGCCCTCGACGATATAGGCGCGCAGGAAAGGCCGCAGATCATAGGCGAGCCAGCGGATGCGCGCCGCGCCCGGATAGTTGCGCGTGATCGTCCAGTCTTTCTGGAAATAGTCATAAAGGCTGAGCGCCAGAAGCGGCACCGTCACAAGCAAAAGGATCAGCCACCAAGGGCTGATCCAGACGACCAGCGCGAGCGCCAGCACAGATACCAAGAGCGAGCCGAGGGGGACGATGTTGCGGATGATGCTGTTCATATCGTCCCTCCGGCTCTGCGTGGCTCAGATTGTCGCCTTGGCGCCTTTCGGCCCGACGAGCAGCCAGATGATGAAGCCGATAATCGGCAGGATGACGATCAACAGGATCCACAGCACTTTCTTGCCGGTGGATTCGCCCGAGCCAAGGATCGACACGATGGCCCAGATATCGAGGATGAGGACGACGAGGCCCCCGATCATGCTCAGCATAACTTCACTCCTTTATCGGTTTTTTCCGGCACTTACCGGCGTTCCTTGGCAGGGAAACTTGCGCCTTCAGCGCTTTGTTCCCCGTTTTCCCCGATTCAAGCGGAAGTGATTGATCGCCAAGGCGGTCGCGCGCGTAGAGCGGCCGCCTTGGCATTGGGATCGCGCCTTCGGCTCAGCGCCCCGGCGTCAGCTTGCGGATCAGGACGTAGAAGGCGGGCACCATGAAGACGCCGATGAAGGTCGCGGCCGCCATGCCACCCAGCACGCCGATCCCGATCGCGTTCTGCGCCGACGCCCCTGCCCCGGTCGCGATCGCCAGCGGCACCACGCCCAGCATGAAGGCGAGCGAGGTCATCAGGATCGGGCGCAGGCGGAGCCGTGCCGCCTCGATGGTCGCGGGGATCAGCTCCTTGCCCTCGGCCTCCAGGTTCTTGGCGAATTCCACGATCAGGATCGCGTTCTTCGCCGCTAGGCCGATGGTCGTGAGGATCCCCACTTTGAAGTAGACATCGTTCGACTGCCCGAAGACCCAGGCCGAGACCAGCGCCCCCAGAACCCCCACCGGCACGGCGAGCATCACCGAAAGCGGGATCGACCAGCTCTCGTATAGCGCGGCGAGGCAGAGGAAGACGACCAGCACCGAGAGCGCATAGAGATAGGGCGCCTGATCGCCGGACTGGCGTTCCTGATAGCTCAGCCCCGTCCAGGCAACCGCGTAGCCGCCGGGCAGGTCACTGACCAGCTGCTCCATCGCGTCCATCGCCGCGCCGGAGCTTGCGCTGTCCGAAGCCTGACCCGAGATCTCGATCGCATTGGCCGCGTCATAGCGCGACAGTTTCGGCGCGACGGAGACCCATTTCGTCGTCGCGAAAGACGAGAACGGCACCATTTCACCAGAGGCGTTGCGCGCATACCAAGTGTCGATATCCTCCGGCTGCATCCGGTAAGGCGCATCCGCCTGCACGATCACCGGGCGCAGATTGCCGTTGAGATCGAAGTCGTTCACCGATCTCCCGCTGAAGATCACCGAGAGCATCGAATTGAGATTGCTCAGCGTCAGCCCGAAGCTTTCGGCCTTCTGCTGGTCGATATCGAGCTGCAGCGCCGCTTTGTTCTCGTCGCCGCTGACGCGGACATTGGTCAGGCGGCTGTCGGATTTCGCCTCGGCCACGAGCTGCTCGCCCGCCTCCTTCAAGGCCGTCGTGCCGTTATTGCCCTGATCCACCAGATACATCTGGAAACCCGAGGAGTTGCCGATACCGCGGATCGCGGGCGGTTGCAGGAAGAAGACCTGCCCCGCGCGCAGCCCCGCGAAATGCGCATTGGCCCGGCCCGAGATGGCGGCAGCGGTCTGATCCGCGCCGGTGCGGTCGTCGAAATCCTTCAGCTTGGCGAAGACCATCGCGGTGTTCTGCCCGCCGCCGCCAAAGGAAAACCCGAGCGTCGCGAAGACCGACGACACATCCGATTTCTCCTGCGTCAGCAGGTATTGCGTGATCTGGTCGACCACATCCGAGGTCTGCGCCGTGGTCGACCCCTCGGACAGGTTCACCATCGCCATCAGCACGCCCTGATCCTCTTGCGGCAGGAAGGACGACGGCAGCCGGGTCATCACACCCCACGCCCCCGCCAGCACCAGCACGAGAACCAGCGCCATCAGGAAAGGTTTGCGCACGATCCGGGCCACCGCGCCCGCGTAGCCGCCCTGCATCTTCGCGAAGCCCGTGTTGAAGGCGCGCGCAGGCGCAATCGCGCGACCCGTCGAAGGCCGCAGCAGCTTTGCCGCCAGCGCAGGCGTCAGGATCAGCGCGACCACGGCGGAGAGCACCATCGCCGTGATGATCGTGACCGAGAACTGTCGGTAGATTACCCCCGTCGAGCCCGGGAAGAAGGCCATCGGCAGGAACACCGCCGAGAGCACCAGCGCCACGCCGATCAGCGCCCCGGTGATCTGCGACATGCTTTTCTCGGTTGCCTTGAGGGGGCTGAGCCCCTCCTCTTCCATCACGCGCTCGACATTCTCCACCACGACGATCGCGTCATCGACCAGCAGGCCAATCGCCAGCACCATCGCGAACATCGTCAGCGTGTTGATCGAATAGCCCGCGACCAGCAGCACCGCGATTGTGCCCAGCAGTACCACGGGAACCGCGACGATCGGGATCAGTGTCGCGCGCCATTTCTGCAAGAAGACGAGGATCACCAGCAGCACCAGCACGATCGCCTCGGCCAGCGTGTGATAGACCTTCTCGATGGAGAGCTGCACGAAGGGCGAGGTGTCATAGGCGATCTGGAATTCGACGCCCTCGGGCAGCGACGACGACATCCGATCCAGCGTCGCACGCACCGCAGACGCCGTATCCACCGCGTTCGCGCCGTTCGCGAGGTTCACGCCGAACCCCGCCGCATTCATCCCGTTGAACTTGGAGTTGCTGCCGTAATCCTCCTGCCCGATCTCGATCCTCGCCACGTCGCCCAGATAGACCGCCGAGCCGTCGGCCTCGGTCTTCAGGAGGATCTTCTCGAACTGCTCGACCGAGGTCAGCTGGCTCTGCGCGGTGATCGTCGCGGTGAATTGCTGCCCTTCGGTCGTGGGCAGATCGCCGAGTGAGCCGACCGAAACGGTCGTGTTCTGCGCCTGCACGGCCGAGGTCACGTCGGTCGGCGTCAGCTGATATTGCTCGAGCTTGTAAGGATCGAGCCAGACCCGCATCGCGTAGCCGGAGCCGAAGACATTGATCCCGCCCACGCCCGAGGTGCGCTCGATCGCGCCTTTCACTTCGGTGTCCAGAATGTTGCCCAGCTCGACGGTCGAATATTTCCCATCGGTCGAGACCAACGCGCCGACCATCAGGATATCCGAGGACGAGCGCGACACGCTCACCCCCGACGACTGCACCGCATCGGGCAGCGAATTCTCGACCTTGCGGATCTTGGTCTGCACCTCGTTCTCGGCGTCGATCGGATCGACCGAGCCGTCAAAGGTCAGCGTCAGCCGCGCCGAACCCTGATTGGACGAGCTCTCCATGTAGAGCAGCCCGTCGAGCCCGGTCAGCGAGTCTTCGATAGGCGTCGTCACCGAGTTCTCGACCGCCTGCGCGGTAGCCCCGGAATAGCTGGCGGAAATGCGGATCGTAGTCGGCGCGACTTCCGGGTATTGCGACACGGGCAGCTGGGTGATCGCGTAGCCGCCGGCGAGCATCGTGACCAGCGCGAGCACGATCGCGAAGACAGGGCGATGGATAAAGAAACGGATCATGTTGAGCTTACTCCGCCTTCGCCGTGTCGTTCGAGGCGTCGGCGGTACTGTCGGAGCTATCCGGAGCGGCGTCCTGCACCACGCCCTGCGCGTTGATCGTCACCGGCACCGTCTTGATCTCGGCCCCGTCGCGCAGGTTCTTCAGCCCGTCGAGGATCACCTGATCGCCGTTCTCGATGCCGTCGGTCACGATCCACGCGTTCTGATAGGTGCCCGCCGTCGTCAACGTCACCTTCTTCGCCGTGCCATCGGCGGCGATGAAGGCCGAGAGCGACCCATCCCCTTCCCGCGTCGTCGCGCGCTGCGGCACGAGGATCGCCTGCGTCGTGCCCAGCGTGATCTTCGCGCGCAGGAACTGGCCCGGCAGGATCAGCCGGTCGGGATTGTCGAACTTGAACCGGAAATCGACGGTGCCGGTGGTCGCGGACACCGTCGCACCGGGGCTGACAAGCGTGCCAGTGCCGTCATATTCCGCGCCGGTCTCGAGCAGCAACGAGACCTTGAGCTGATCACCGCGCTCAAGCGTGCCCTGATCGATGCGCTGGCGCACCCGCATAATCCGCGCGGCACTTTCCGAGACATCGACATAGATCGGATCGAGCCGCGTCACCGTCGTCAGCGCATCGGACTGGTTCGCAGTGACCAGAGAACCGACCGAGACGTTCGCCACATCCGGATAGCCGTCGATGGGCGAGCGGATCACCGTGCGGTCGAGGTTGAGCTGCGCGGTCTGCAGATCGGCCTCGGCACTCAACGCTGAGGCCTTGGCTTGGGCCAGCGTGACCCTGGCCGACTCCAGATCGCTCACCGAGATCGAGGTCTTCTCAAGCTTGGTGTAGCGGTCCACCTGCGACTGCGCGGCCTGCACATTGGCGTCGGCGCTCGCCTTCTCGGCCTCGGCCGCGGTCAGCTCGGCCTGATAGGTGTCGTCGTCGATGTGAAACAGCGCGTCGCCCGTCGCGACCTTGTGGCCCGCCTCGTAGTCGATGGAGGCAATGGTGCCCGCGACGCGCGGGCGGATATCGGTCTGCTCAAAAGCCACCGCGCGGCCCGGCAGGGTGACCGTGTAAGGCACCGATTGCGTCTCGACCTGCTTCACGCCGACCTCGGTCGGGCCTTGAGTGCCACCCGGCATTCCTTGCGCCATCGCGCCCGTTGCAATTGCCACGGCCACCAGCGTCCCCACCGCCGCGCGCGACGTCCACTTACCTAAACCCATTCCTGTCGTTCTCCTGTCCGCAGCCCGTTTGATCCGGGGAATTCGGTTTTCCTACGGTAGGCTCCGGACATTCTGTCGCCACGTGTGCGAGAGCGGACTTGCGCCCTGCACATGGCTGGACCGGCAACAAGGGGCACCGAAGTGCCCCTTATCCTTGTTATTATTCAATGGAATAGCAGAGTTTCGAACGCATCTCACCCTTACGCGAGACCGTCCTCTGGCACTTGTTCCGGCGCCTGAAGATGATGTCACGATTTCGCGATGAGGCGGCTCAGGGCGCATGTCACGGAGCCGTTCAGTTCAACGTACCGGGCGAGGCGAAACCGTATTTGTGGTAGATCTTCTGCCCGTCGCTCGAAGTCAGGAAGGTCACGAAATCCTTCGCGGCTTCCGGATGTGGCGCCGTCTTCAGCACGCCAGCCGTATAGGTCAGAGTCGAATTATCGCTATCGGGCAGCTTGACCATATCGATGCCTTCATCCGCCCGCTTGGAGTGGAACTCGGCCTCCGTCAGCCAGACCGGCGCGGCATCGGCGAGCCCCGCCATCACCCGCATCGGCGACTGGCGATGGTGGATATGGGTCAGGTAGGTCGAGCCGTCCCGGACCTTGTCCTTCATGATCTTGTCGTCGAGCGCCTGCCCGTCTGCCTTGACGTAGCTCTTCTCGATCACCTTCGCGATGCCCTCCCAATCGGGGTTCGGCATCGTCACGCGGGTCGCAGGATCGGCCAGATCGGCGAGGCTCTGGATATGCAGTGGATTGCCCTTCGCCACCATCAGCGCCAGTTCGTTATCGGCATAGTCCTGCAAATCGGAGAAGGCCTTCTCGTCCTTCTGCATTGCCTCCATGGCGCCCTTGCCGCGGGTCAGCACGTCGGGCTTCATCGCGATACGCAGATTGCCGATGGCGAAGGCTCCGTCATGGTTCTTCACCGCGTCGAGCAGGATGCCCGGCGGCAGGGTGACGTAGAAGATACGCTTGTATTGCGGATAGGCGCGCTGGAAGGCAGCGATCAGGTCCTGCACCACCATGTATTGATTGCCCGCGAAATAGATCACCAGTTGCGGATCGACGATATCGCCATGCAGGTCGGGAAGATTGTTCACCTCCGGCACCGTGAAGTTCTTCGCATCCGAAGGCGGATTGTCCCAAGGCGCGAAGATGCTGGCCGAGCGGTTGAAGGTCGTCGGCCGGTCGGTATAGCCCGAAAGCTCCTGCCAGCTTTGCCCATCGTTGGACTGGGCCTGTGCCATCAGCGCGGTGAGCGCCAGTCCTGCAGCCACGGCGAGCGCGGTTGTCCTGAGCGATGCCATCGTGATTTCTCCTCCCTGTTGTGATGATGCAGCGCGAAATATCGCCGCACTCACTTCAGCCTAAGGTGGAGTTCACACCCGCCCACTCACGTCTCACTCACAGGCCCTCTCTTTCGCGCGAGGTCCTGTGTCATTTATTGAAAAGGGGCGCCGAAGCGCCCCTTTTCCATCTCGGTCGGTCCGATCAGCGCCTCACAGCGTGATGCGGTAGAGCGCGAAGCCCCCCTCGCCGTCGCCCGCCGGTTCGATGTCCAGCCCGCGCGATTTGACGTCTTCGAGATAGTCCTGCGCTTTGGGCCCGGTCTCGAACAGCACCGTGGCGCCCCCCGCAGGCGCGAAGGACCAGTTGGCGTCGGCCTTCGGATTGATCGTGCCCTTGTCGTGGATGTAGCGCACGATCACGTCGCGGTTGGTGTCGGGCGCGCGATAGATCACCGTCGAGCCATCCGCACCGGGGAAGCTGCCGCCACCCGACGCGCGGTAGTTGTTCGTGGCGATCACGAACTCGGCCTTCGGGTCGATCGGCTTGCCGTCATATTTCAGATCGACGATGCGGTTCGTATCGGCGTTCACCACCGCACCGTCCTTGTCGAACTTGGCGGGCTGGGTGATGTCGATCTGATAGGTCACGCCGTCGATCACGTCGAAATTGTAGGACGGGAAATCGGGGTTCAGCAGCTTGGCATCCTTCGCGCCGGGCTCAACCTGGTTGAACATGCCCGCCGAGCGCTCCAGCCAGTCCTTCACCTGCGCGCCGGTGACCTTCACCGCCTGCAGCGTGTTCGGATAGAGGTAGAGGTCGGAGACGTTCTTGATCGCCACCGGGCCTTTGGGCACATCGGTAAAGTAATCCGGGCCGCCGCGCCCGCCCGCCTTGAACGGCGCTGCCGCCGAGAGAAGCGGCAGCTTGCCCTCGGGCGTGCCCTCCAGCAGCTTCTTCACATACCAAAGCTGCGCATTCGAGACGATCTGCACCGACGGATCGTCAGCCACCAGCGCGAAGTAGGAGTAAAGCGGCGCCTCAGTCTCGCCGACCTTGGCGCGGACATATTTCAGCGTCTCCTCATGCACCTGATCGGTGGCGGCGAGGATCGGCTTGTAATCCGTGGTGAGCGGCGTGATCGAACGGTCCTCGCCGCGTGCGAAGATCGGGCGAATTTCCGAGGTATGGGTGTCGATCTTCCACTTGCCGCCGTCGCGGCTCAGCATCAGGTCGATCAGGCCCATATGGTTACCCCAGAAGCCCGCCTGCACCGCCGGCTTGCCCTGCAGCGTGCCCTTGTCGTTGTCGATGCCGGGGCCGGAGAAATCCTTGCCGGGGAAGTTCAGGTGCTGGTGCCCGGTGATCACCGCGTCGATCCCGTCCACGCCCGCGAGATAGAAGGCCGCGTTCTCCATCCCGTCGCTTTGCGGGCCGTTGTCGATGCCCGTATGGGCGAGCGCCACGATGAGATCGGCGCCCTCTTCCTTGATCTGCGGCACCCAGGCTTTCGCGGCCTCGACGATATCGCGGGTCTGGTAGTTGCCTTCGAGATGCGCACGGTCCCATTGCATGATCTGCGGCGGCACAAAGCCGATCACGCCAATGCGGATCGGCATCTTGTTTCCCGCCCCGTCGGTCAGGTCGCGATCGAGGATCAGGTAGGGCGGCAGATAGAGGTCGTCTTCACGCGGGGACGCCCCGAGCTTATGGGCGAAATTCGCGCAGACCATCGGGAAGTTCGCGCGGTCGTTCACCTTCTTGAGGAAATCCATCCCGTAGTTGAATTCGTGATTGCCCAGCGTGCCGCAATCATAGCCCAGCAGGTTCATCCCCGCGATAACCGGGTGGGTGTCGCCCTCTTTCATCCCCTTGGAATAGGCGATGTAATCGGCCATCGGGTTGCCCTGCATGTAGTCGCCATTGTCGAACATCATCGTGTTCGCGGCTTCCGCCCGCACGCCTTCGATCAGCGTCGCGGTGCGCGACAGGCCGACCGTGTCGACGGGCTTGTCGGCATAATAGTCATAGGGCCGAATATGGCAGTGAATATCGGTCGTGCAGAGCAGGCGCAGGTGGGCCTGCCCTTCGGCGGCGCGCGCCGTGAACGGGTGGACCAGCGTGAGACCGCCCGCAGCGGTGGTGGTGATCAGGAATTGGCGACGCGAAATAAGCGACATAAGGGGGATCCTCCGAGACAATTGGCTCCTTGCCGGAGCGCTCTATCCGAGGATCGTAACAGTGCTTTGACCGTCCGGATAAATATCCTGACGTAAGCTCGCACAAATTGGTGTGAGCGGGCGAGAAAGCCCCGCCCGCCGCACAAGAATTCAGCTCTCCGAGAGCACTGCCTGCACTTCCGCGGCAGGGCCGGGATGGTGGCAGAAGACCTGCCGCCCGGCGACCTCTTCGGTGGGCGGGGTCGTGGCGCAGATCTCGCTCGCACGCGGGCAACGGGTGCGCAGCGGGCAGCCCGATGGCGGGTTGAGCGGGCTCGGCAGATCGCCTTCCAGCGCAATCAGCACCTTGTTGCGCTCGATCTCCGGGTCGGGGATCGGCACCGCCGACAGAAGCGCCTGCGTATAAGGGTGCTGCGGCTCGGCGAAGAGCTTCTCGGTCGCGCCCGCCTCCATCATCTGCCCCAGATAGAGCACCATCACCTCGTCGCAGACATGGCGCACGACGCTCAGGTCATGGGCGATGAAGATGATCGTGAGACCGAGATCGCGGCGCAGGTCTTCGAGAAGCGCGATCACCTGCGCCTGAATCGAGACGTCGAGTGCGGAGACCGGCTCGTCGCAGATCAGCAGCTTCGGCTCCACCACCAGCGCGCGGGCGATGCCGATACGCTGACACTGACCGCCCGAGAACTCGTGCGGGTAGCGGTTGATCTGGTTCGGCAACAGGCCGACCTTCTCCATAACCTCGCGGACCTTCTCCTTGCGCTCCTTGCGGCCCATCTTCGGGCGATGGGTGCGCAGCGGCTCGGCAATGATCTCGCCCACGGTCATGCGCGGGTCGAGCGAAGCCAGCGGATCCTGAAAGATCATCTGGATGTCGGAGCGGTATTTCAGCATCTGGCGCGGCGAGAGCGGCAGAAGGTCCGTCTTGCCCTGCCAGATGATCTCGCCCTCGGCGGGCAGCATCTGGATCAGCGCGCGGGCCAGCGTGGACTTGCCACAGCCGGACTCGCCAACGATGCCGAGCGTCTTGCCCTGCTCGAGCTTGAAGCTCACACCATTGACCGCGCGCAGTTTCGGCGGCTCGGTCCAAGGCAGGTCCGAGGCGCGGCGGATGTCGAAGGTGACCCGAACGTCGCGGGCCTCGATCAGCGGGGTCGTCATGCGGCGGCCTCCTCGATCGTTTCAATGGAACGGTGACAGGCGCGGGCGCGGCCCGGCGCGAATTCCGTCAGCGGCGTCATCACGTCGGCGCATTTTTCTTCGACGAAATCGCAGCGCGGACAGAACGGGCAGCCCTTCGGCGCGCCGGTCATGTTCGGCGGATTGCCCCGGATCGGGGTCATCGCGCGATCCGCATCCAGACGCGGCAGCGCGGCCAGCAAGCCCTTGGTGTAGGGATGGGTGGGGTTGGCGAACAAGGGATCGACGGGCGACTGCTCCATCACCTGACCGCCATACATGACGATCGCGCGCTCGCAGAATCCCGCGACCACGCCGAGGTCATGGGTGATCAGCACGGTCGCCATGCCCAGCTCGCGGCGCAGTTCGCCCAGCAGGTCCATGATCTGCGCCTGCACGGTCACGTCGAGCGCGGTGGTCGGCTCGTCCGCGATCAGCACGTCGGGTTTGCACAGAAGCGCCATCGCGATCATCACGCGCTGGCGCATCCCGCCCGAGAATTCATGCGGGAAGAGGCGCACGCGGTTCTTCGCGTCAGGGATCTTCACCAGTTCGAGCATTTGCGCAGCTTCGGCCACGGCGGCGCGCTTGCTCAGCCCCTTATGCAGCATCAGCACTTCGGCCATCTGGTCCGAGATCCGCATATAGGGGTTGAGCGCGGTCATCGGGTCCTGAAAGACCATCGAGATCCGGTCGGCGCGCAGCTTGTTCAGCTCGGGTTCGGGCAGGTTCAAAATCTCCCGCCCCTCGAATTTCACCGAGCCCGAGGCTTTCCCATTCGCGGCCAGCAGCCCGAGGATCGAGAAGCTGAGCTGCGATTTGCCCGAACCGGACTCGCCCACGATGCCCAGCGCCTCGCCCCGCTCAAGTGCGAAGCTGACGCCGTTGACGGCGTGGACCTCGCCCTCCTGCGTTGCGAAACGGACGTTGAGGTCGTTGACTTCCAACAATGGCATATCAGCGCTCCTTCGGGTCGAGCGCGTCACGCAGCCCGTCCCCTACGAAATAGAAACCGAACAGGGTGGTGACGAAGAAGAACAGCGGGAAAGCCAGCTGCCACAGCGTGCCGTAGCTCATCGTCCCCGCCCCTTCCGAGATCAGCGCCCCCAGCGAGGTCTGCGGCTCTTGCACGCCGAGCCCGAGGAAGGAGATGAAGCTCTCCGTCAGGATCATCAGCGGCACCAGCAGCGTCGCGAAGACCACCACCACGCCCACGAGGTTGGGCAGGATGTGACGCCGGATGATCGTCGGTGCTGGCACGCCGATGGCGCGCGCGGCCTCGACATAGTCGCGGTTCTTCAGGGTCAGTGTCTGCCCCCGCACGATCCGGGCCATCTCCAACCAGGATATCAACCCGACACCCACAAAGAGCATCCCGATGGAGCGGCCATACATGACCAGCAGCAGGATCAGCACGAACATGTAGGGGATCGCCAGAAGGATATCGACGAGGCGCATCATGAAGCCATCGACGCGGCCCCCGAAATAGCCCGAGATCGCGCCGTAGACCGTGCCCACGGAGACCGCGATCAGCGTACCGATCACGCCCACCAGCAGCGAGATCTGCGTGCCCTGCACGGTGCGCGCGAACAGGTCGCGACCCAGATCGTCGGCGCCGAAATAGTGGCCGTTGGCGAAGGACGGCGCGGAGGCGGTCGCATCGCCCATCACGTTGTAGTCGATGTCGGAATTGTTCCACGCCGCGATCAGGTTGCCGAACAGCGCAAAGGCCACGACGAAGGCCAGCAGCCCCAGCCCGAAGATCGCGGCCTTGTTGTTGAAGAACCGCCGGCGCGCATCCGCCCAGAGCGAGCGGCCCGCCACGTCTTCGCGGCTCGTTGCCTCGGCGAGCGAGGTCATCTTGGATTCATCTATGACCATGTCAGTACCGGATTTTCGGGTCGATCCATCCGTAGACGATATCGACGACAAGGTTGAACAGGATGGTCAGCGTGCCCAGCAGGATGGTGATTCCCATCATCACCGCGTAGTCGCGGTTGAGCGCGCTATCCACGAAGCTTTTGCCGATCCCGCCTGTGGTGAAATACACGTCCACGATCACCGAGCCGGTGATCATCGAAACGAACGCCGGACCGAGATAGGAGATCACCGGCAGCAGCGCAGGCTTCAGGGCGTGGCGCATGATGATCTTGCGCTTCGGTAGGCCCTTGGCCCGCGCGGTGCGGATGTGGTTCGAGCTGAGCGTCTCCAGCATCGACGAGCGCGTGATCCGCGCGATCGAGGCCATGTAGGAGGTCGAGAGCGCGATCACCGGCATGATCCAGAAGCGCGGATCGTCGAAGCTCCAGCCACCGCCGGGCAGCCAGTGCAGGCTCAGCGTGAAGACCAGCACGAGGATCGGCGCCATCACGAAGTTCGGCAGCACCTGCGCGCCGATGGAGATGCCCACGGCGAGATAGTCGAGCCACGAGTTGCGCTTGATCGCCGCGGTCACGCCAAGGGTGACACCGACCAGAACCGCGGCGATGAAGCTCAGGAAGCCATAGGTCAGCGTGACCGGGAAGCCCTGCGCGATGATGTCGTTCACCGAGCGGTCTTTATACGAGAACGAAGGCCCGAAATCGAAATGGGCGACCACGTTCCACAGATAGGTCGCGATCTGCTTCCATAGCGGCTGGTCGAGCCCGTATTTCGCGTTGAGATTGGCGAGCACCTCGGGCGGCACGGCACGTTCGGAGGTGAACGGCCCGCCGGGCGCCGTGTGCATCAGCAAGAAGCTCGCGATGATGAGCACCAGAAGCGTCGGAATCGCGATGGCGAGACGCTTGAGAATGTAGACGATCATAAGAATGTCCCGAAATAGGTCGGGCGGGCCGATTGCGCGGCCCGCCCGTTATCGTTTCAGCCGGCTTACTTCGCGACCTTGTACATGTTCTTCGCGTACCAGTTCAGCTGGACGTTATCGAACGGGTAGCCTTTGATCTGCGGGTTCAGCAGCATCGGCAGCGAGTAGGCGTAGATCGGCGCAAGCGGCATGTCCTCCGCGAGGATCTTCTCCGCCTTGGTGTAGTCCTCCTGCGGATCGGCCGCCGTCTTCGAGTCCTTCATCAGCTTGTCGTAGTCGGCGTTCTTCCACTGACCCGAGTTCTGATCCGACCACGAGGTGTTCACGTCGAGATAGGTCGAGGCCTCGTTGTAGTCGGCACACCATGCGGTGCGCGCCACGTCGAAGTCATGCTGGCCGTTGAGCTTGTCGAGATAGACCTTCCACTCGTAGTTCTCGAGGGTCGACTGCACACCGAGCTGCTTCCAGAACTGCTGCACCGCGATCGCGATTTTCTTGTGGTCGGCCGAGGTGTTGTACATGATCCGCAGGTTCAGCGGGTGATCGGGACCGTAGCCGGCTTCCTTCAGAAGCTCTTTGGCTTTGTCCATCCGCTCCTGCTGCGTCATGTCGGCATAAGCGACGTCCGGTGCCTTGAAGTTTGCGGTCGCCCAGTGGGTCCAGGTGTAGGCCGGTTTCTGGCCGCCCTTGAGGATCTTGTCGACGATGATGTCGCGGTTGATCGCATAGGACAGCGCCTTGCGGACCTTCACGTCCTTGAGCGCCTCGGGGCCGTTCGGGCCGACGTTGAAGCGGTAGGCATAGACACAGGAGCGCGGCGGAGCGTGGGCCGCATCCGGGTATTCCTTCTTCAGGCGCGGATATTGACCGGCCGGGGTCTGCACGAAGTCCAGCTCGCCCGCCTCGTAGCGCGTCAGCGCCTGGTCGTTATCCTGCATCGGGATGAACTTCAGATCGGTCAGCGTGACGTTCGCGGCGTCGTAATAGGCGTCGTTCTTCGTCAGCTCGATCGAGTTGCCGATCTTCCAGCTTTTCAGCTTGTAGGGACCGTTGACGACCATGTTCTCGGGCTTGGTCCAGTCGGAACCGTATTCCTCGACGACCTTCTGCGGCACCGGGAAGGTCGAGGACAGCACCAGCATCTGGCGGAAATAGGGGATCGCGCTGTCGAGCGTCACCTGAAGCGTGTGGTCGTCGAGCGCCTTCACGCCCAGCTCGCTCGGCTTCTTGTCGCCCGCGATCACGTCATGGGCGTTCTTCACCTGCATCAGCTCGATATACCACGAGTATTGCGAGGCGGTCGCCGGATCAGCGAGACGACGCCATGCATAGACGAAGTCCTGCGCGGTGACGGGGTCGCCGTTCGACCACTTCTCGTTGCGCAGGTGGAAGGTGTAGGTCTTCTTGTCGTCGGACACCTCGTAGCTCGTCGCGAGCGCGGGCACGAGTTTACCGTGATCGTCCTGCTGGTAGAGACCTTCGAACATCTGCTGAAGAACGTCGTTGCCGTCCTTCGAGGTGCTCAGATCGGGATCGAGCGTCTTCAGGTCGTCCTGCAGCCAGTAGGTAAAGGTCTGGTCAGCGGCGAGCTTGGTGCCTTCGGGCACTTTGCTCGACTGAGCGAGAACGGGTGCGGCGCTGCCCAGCATAAGGGCAAAAGCGGAAATCGCGGCAATCGACTTCAAGGGATACCTCCAATTTTCCGGGGTCCGGTCGCGCGCAACGCAGGGGTGAGCGCGGGGCCCCGATTTTTCGTTGATGGGGCATCAAGGGCAGGATCGCGGCGCGGCGCAAGTCTGACGTCACGGTGCTCACACCCATGTGAGAGCGCATTTCTCGGACCTCGGCGAAATCTTTCTGAAACTTGCGTGGCGCCCTTGAAATTTGCAACGAACGCCAAGCTCCGTCGCGTGAGCCGAGGAATGCTCACGACCCTTCCGCGACCGAATCTCTGCGCCCGCGATACATCCGCTTGCGCGCCTTTCTTCCTATGTATTTTGACACATCCAGAAGTTGTTCCGCGCGGGCTCGCCTTCGGGCGTGCTATTGACCAGCCTCGCCCCCCTGCTAGCTACCCTTGGCGTTACAGCCCCGAGAGAACGGACCCCGAATGGCCGAGACCGACCAGAAGACCCCACTTTCGCCCGCACGCCGCTGGGCGGCTGCAGCCGTGCTGCTGCTGGCGAATTTCATGAACCTGATCGACATCACGATCGTCAATGTCGCCCTACCCTCGATGAAGAACGAGCTGGCGGCCCCGCCGAACCTGATCGAATGGATCGTCGCGGGCTACACCTTCTCTTTCGCGATCCTGCTGCTGCCGGCGGGACGGATGGGCGACCTCTTGGGGCGGCGCAAGCTGTTCGTGTCGGGCATCGCGCTATTCACTGCCGCCTCGCTGATCTGCGGCATCGCGCCGGGGATCGGGACGCTGGTCACCGCGCGCATCGTGCAGGGCGTGGGCGCTGCGATCATGACGCCGCAAACGCTGGCGCTGGTGCCGCGGCTGTTCCCGCCGGAGCAACGCGGCGCGGCCTTCGGCCTGTTCGCGCTGACCGCCGGGCTGGCCTCGGTCGCGGGGCCGATCGTGGGCGGGCTGCTCCTGACCGCTGACATCTACGGACTGGGCTGGCGGCCGATCTTCCTCGTGAACATTCCGCTGGGCATCGCGGCCTTCATCGCGGCGCTGATGCTGGTGCCCAAGGGCGAGGGCAACCGCAAGCTGGGCATCGACAAGGTGGGCATCGCGATCGCCGCCGTGGCAACGTTGGCGCTTCTGTTCCCGCTGGTAGAAGCACCGTCGATCGGCTGGCAGGGATGGATGTATCCGATGGTGATCGCCGCGCCGATCCTTGGCTGGGTCTTCATTCGCTGGCAGCGGCATCAGGAAGAACGCAACGCGCCCCAGCTTCTGCCGATGCGGCTGCTGCGCTCTGGCTCGTTCCTGTCGGGGAGCCTTCTGAACGCGGCGCTGTTCACCGCGGTGCCGAGCTATTTCTTCACCATGGCGCTTTATCTTCAGGCGGGTTACGGGCTCACGCCCCTGCAATCGGGGCTGACGACGACGCCCTTCCCGCTGGGCGTGCTGCTCGCCTCGGCCACGACCGGCTGGTTCGGGTCGCGCTGGGTCCGCTGGCGCGTGATGGGCGGCGGCATCCTCATCGCGACGGGCTTCGCAGGGCAGCTGTGGGCAATCTGGACGATGGGCGACGCGATCAGCTGGTGGCGAATGGCACCTTGGTTCTTCTTTGGCGGCTTTGGCCTGGGCAACACCGTCTCGCCGCTATTTCAGGTCTCGCTCTCGGCGGCGGATAGCAACGACAGCGGCTCGGCCTCGGGCGCGGTGCAGGCGATCCGGCAGGTCGGCATCTCCTTCGGCATCGCGATCATGGGCGGGATCTTTTTCGGCATGCTGGGCGGCGCGGAACCGGGCGATCACGAGGCCTATCGCGGCGCGATGATGTCGGCGATCGGCTACGCAATGGTCATCGCGAGCGTGGTGATCCTCACACCGTGGTTCACGCCGATGAAGATCGAGCGCGCCAAAGACTGAGCGGGCGGCGCCCCCCGCGCCATCCCCTTCCTGCCTCGCACGCGATGACATGATCGTGCGCCACAACTGTCACGCGACCCTCGCCCCGAGCGCCGCGCGCCCCATCTACCCAACCCAGAGGGGCCGTCCGAACCTGGCCCCCGACAGATGCGAAAGGAGCGATCCATGCGTTACAGACCTCTTGGCCCCAGCGGCCTTCTCGTCTCGGAACTTTGCCTCGGCACGATGACCTTCGGCGGCTCGGAGGGCATGTGGGGCCAGATCGGCCAGCTACGTCAGGATGATGCCGACGGCCTCGTGAAAACCGCGGTGGACGCGGGCATCAACTTCATCGACACCGCGAATGTCTATGCGGGCGGCGAGAGCGAGCGCATCCTCGGTCAGAGCCTGCGCAATCTCGGCATCGCGCGCGACGAGGTGGTCATCGCGACCAAGGTGCTCGGCCCGATGGGCGAGGGCATCAACCAGCGCGGCGCCTCGCGCTATCACATCATGGAGCAGTGCAAGCAGAGCCTCGAGCGGCTGCAGCTCGACCATATCGACCTCTACCAGATCCACGGCTTCGACCCGATGACGCCGATCTCGGAGACGCTGGAGGCGCTGACCACGCTCGTGCAGCATGGCCATGTCCGCTATATCGGCCTGTCGAACTGGGCCGCATGGCAGGTGATGAAGGCGATCGGCATCGCCGAGGCGCGCAAGCTCGCCCCGATCCTGTCGCTGCAGGCCTATTACACGATCGCCGGGCGCGATCTGGAGCGCGAAGTCGTGCCGATGCTGCGCGACACCGACATGGGCCTGATGGTCTGGAGCCCGCTTGCAGGCGGTCTGCTCTCGGGGAAATACGACCGCGACGGCAAGGGCTCCGACGGGCGTCGCGCCAATTTCGACTTCCCGCCCGTCGAGAAGGACCGCGCCCATAACGCGATCGACGCGATGCGCCCGATGGCCGAGAAGCGCGATGCGAGCGTGGCGCAGATCGCGCTGGCATGGCTTCTGCATCAGGAGGTCGTCACCAGCGTCATCGTCGGTGCGAAGCGCAAGGACCAGCTGACCGACAATATCGCCGCGACCGAGATCACGCTCGACGCGGAAGAGCTGGAGACCCTCGACAAGGTCAGCGCCCTGCCCGCCGAATATCCGGGCTGGATGCTGGAGCGTCAGGGCGGCTACCGCCAGCGCTAA
The DNA here is from genome assembly GCF_055666785.1 of Thioclava sp. PTB-PU3-1. Classification (NCBI taxonomy): domain Bacteria; kingdom Pseudomonadati; phylum Pseudomonadota; class Alphaproteobacteria; order Rhodobacterales; family Paracoccaceae; genus Thioclava; species Thioclava sp. PTB-PU3-1. The sequence continues at coordinate 864,669 of NZ_JBVNVL010000001.1, forward strand.
GCACGAAGCGAACCGATCGGCGCGCCCGGGCGGGTGTTGGCTTGGCCAACCCTGCCTTGGCGCGCCTTTTCATGTCTGCGACCGGAGCCGCAATCGATGCACGCGTACGCAGCGGCCTCAAATCGGTTCACTTTTTCATGGACCTCAAAAGACACAGAGCGCGTTGAGCGGGAAAGCACTTACCAAGGAGAGTTCCTTTGGCACATTCCCGCTCAGCATCACGGCCACGCAGCATCCTGATTGTTCTGGGGGCGTTGATCGGCGCCGCCATCGCGATCTGGAATTACGTCACCCCCCTGACCGGCGTGACCGGCACATTCGGCGCGGGGCTGGTGATCGCCTCCTCCATTTTGATCGCACTCGCAGGGATCGTGATCCAGATGACCGAACCCGGAGCGATCCGCACGATTCTGCGCGTCCTCGTCGCGCTCGGCCTGCTGGGCACCGCAGCGGCCGCCTATTTCCTCCACGAATGGTGGCTGATCGCGGCGATGGGCGTCGTGCTGATCGGCCTTATCTACGACATCGCCTCGAGCCGGGGCGCGCGTTCGAAAGGAGCCTACGCATGAACCGCAAGACCGTCTCGCTCGCCTTCGCCCTCGCCTTCTTTGCTGCCGCCGGGTACGCGCAGGACACGACCGCGACCGACAGCACCGCAACCGACAGCGGCACCGCGACCTCTACCGACAGCAGCTCGACCGATACCGGCACTTCGGCGACCACGGACGCAGCTACGACGTCCGACACTGGCACCGACACCAACTCCGATACTGGCAGCACCAGCGACACCGGTAGCCAGTCCGGCACCGATCAGCAGACCGACAATCCCGCGGCCAACGAGGCCACGCCGCCCGGCCCCGACGCCAATGCCGATCAGCCCAAGCCGGTCGCCGAGAGCGTGGCCCAACCGATGCTCGCCAGCGGCCCGCGTGAACGCAACGGCACGCCGCTGGTGCCCGAGCAGCCCGTCTGGAACAGCTTCCACGGCCAGCTCTCCGCACAGAAATATTCGCCGCTGACCCAGATCAATCCGGACAATGTGGGTGACCTGGAGAAGGTCTGGCAGGTCCATACCGGCGACGTCTCGGACGGTTCGGGCGACAAGCCCGCCACCGTCTGGTCGGCCACGCCGATCTTCGCCAATGACACGCTCTATATCGGCACGCCCTTCTATCGCGTGCTGGCGCTCGACCCGGCCACGGGCGAGCAGAAATGGGCCTTCGACACGAAATCCAAGCTGGAGGCGCTGACCCAGCCCGCGCTGAAGAACCGCGGCGTCGCCTATTGGCAGGCCGAGAACCCGGTCGCGGGCAAGGTGTGCCAGAAGATCGTCTATATCGGCACGATGGATGCGCAGCTCTTCGCGCTCGACGCCGATACCGGCAAGCCTTGCCCCGATTTCGGCGAGGATGGCGTGCTCAACGTGGATAAGTGGAACACGGTCAATGACAGCTTCCCGCTTTCCGTGCTGCAGCCGCCGACGGTTGCGGGCAATCACCTGATCCTTGGCTGGGCCGGTCAGGACTGGGAGTCGGCAGAGGCTCCTCCGGGCGCGGTCTTCTCGGTCGATGCGCAGACCGGGGAGCTGCAATGGTCCTTCGAGACCCTTCCCGAGAATATCCGCCGCAAGACCGGCACCGCGAACGTCTGGACCGCGATGTCCGTCGATCCGGGCCTGAACATGGTCTATCTGCCGGTGGCCTCGCCCTCGCCGAACTATTGGGGCGGCAACCGGACCGAGCAGATCCCCTATGCCACCTCGACCACCGCGCTCGACCTCGATACCGGCAAGGTCGTCTGGTCGCGCCAATGGGTGCATCACGACATCTGGGACTATGACATCAACTCCGCCCCGACGCTGATGGACATCACCGTCGACGGCAAGGAAATCCCGGCGCTTATGCAGGGCACGAAGATGGGCTTCCTGTTCGTCGTGAACCGCGAGACCGGCGAGGATGTCTGGCCGATCGAGGAACGTCCCGTCCCGCAAGGCGACGGCAGCGTGAAAGGCGAGGTCTATGCCAAGACCCAGCCCTTCCCGACCAAACCCGCGCCGCTTCTCGACCAGTCGAAAAAGCCCGAGGTCTGGGGCATCGCCGATCTCGTCTCCGGCGGGGCCTGCTCGAAGCTGTTCGACAACCTCACCTATGAGGGGATGTACACCCCGCCCACCACCAAGGGCGAAGGAACGCTGGCCTATCCCGACAGTGCGGGCGGCGTGCAATGGGGCGGCGTGGCCTTCGATCCCGACGCGCAGATCGCAGTCGTGAACACGAGCCACATCGTGCAATATATCAAACTCTGGGAGCGCCAGGACTACGAGCAGAACGCCGGTGGTTCGGGCAACGAGAACGGCTTCTACCCGCAGAAAGGCGCGCCCTACGGCATGAGCTTGGGCAACGCGCTGAACTCGCTCGGGATGCCGTGCTGGAAACCGCCGTTTGGCGAGCTGGTCGCGATCGACATGCATACCGGCGACGTGAAATGGCGCAAGCCGCTCGGCAGCTCGCAGAAATACGGGTTCTTCATGCCCGAGAGCATGGGCTCGCCCACGATCGGCGGTCCGGCGGTGACCAAGTCGGGGCTGATCTTCATCGGGGCCACGATGGATGCCAAGGCGCGCGCCTATGACATCCAGACCGGCAAGGAGCTGTGGTCCTCGCAGCTCGAAGCCCCGGTCGTCGCGAACCCGGCGATCTACGAGTATAAAGGGCGCGAATACGTGGCCTTCATCTCGGGCGGCAACTCGATCCTGAAGCCCACCGTGGGCGATCTGGTGGCCGTCTACGCGCTGCCGGAGAACTGATCGCGGCGTAAACACATCGCGGGGGCGTGGCACGACGCACGCCCCCCTGCCCCGACGCAAAGAGCGTCCCTAAAGCCCTCACCGCAACGTGAGGGTTTTCTCGCAGGAACCGTTCCGCGCGCGCGGGGTTCCCCATTAAGCTGGTTTGAACGCCCGCCTCCCCAAACGGCTGCGCCAAACCTGAATTCCGGACAAGGGGGACCCCATGAAGGTTTCATTTCACGTCAATGGCGAGGCCCGCGCGCTTGACCTCGACCCGCGGGTGACGCTGCTCGACGCACTGCGCGACCATCTCGAACTCACCGGCTCGAAAAAGGGCTGCGATCATGGCCAATGCGGCGCCTGCACGGTGCTCGTCGACGGGCGGCGGGTGAACTCCTGCCTCAGCCTCGCGGTGATGCATGAAGGCTCCGAGATCACCACCATCGAAGGGCTCGGCACGCCCGAAAATCTCAACCCGCTGCAACAGGAATTCGTCTCCTGCGACGGCTACCAATGCGGCTATTGCACACCGGGGCAGATCATGTCGGCTACCGGGATGCTGGCAGAGGCCGCCGAGGGTGCGCCCAGCCATGTCAGCGACAGCCTCACCGGCAAGTCCGAGCTGAGCGATGCCGAGATTGCCGAGCGGATGAGCGGCAATCTCTGCCGCTGTTCGGCCTATCCCTTCATCCGCGAGGCCATCTCGCGCGTGGCCGAGGCGGAGGAGAAGTAATGAGACCTTTCGACTATCTTCGCGCAAATACACTCGATGACGCGGCCTCCAAGGCGGGTGACGGCGCGCAGTTCATCGCGGGCGGGACCAACCTGCTGGACCTGATGAAACTGCAGGTGATGACCCCCGAGACGGTCATCGACATCAACAATATCGACGGGCTGGACAAGATCGAGCCGCATGAGGGCGGGCTGAAGATCGGGGCGCTGGTGCGCAACGCCGATCTCGCCGCCGATCCGCAGGTGCGCCGCGCCTATCCGGTGCTGTCGCGCGCGCTGCTGGCGGGCGCTTCGGGTCAGATCCGCAACAAGGCGACCACGGGCGGCAACCTGCTGCAACGCACGCGCTGCCCCTATTTCTACGACCCGGCAATGGCCTGCAACAAGCGCGACCCCGGCGCAGGCTGCGCCGCCAAGGGCGGTGTCAGCCGCATGCTCGCGATCCTGGGCACCTCGGCCGCCTGCAGTGCCGCACATCCCTCCGATATGGCGGTGGCGATGCGCGCGCTCGATGCGCAGGTGGAAATCCGCGGCACCGATGGAGCAACCCGCACCGTGGCGATGGACGAACTCTATCAACTTCCCGGCGAAACGCCGGAAGTGGAGACGAGCCTGAAGCCGGGCGAGATCATTACCGCCGTGATCCTCCCTGCCCCGCAGCCGAACGCGACGCAAAGCTACCGCAAGATCCGCGACCGGGCGTCCTATGCCTTCGCGCTCGTCTCGGTCGCCGCCGTGGTCGAGATGGAGGGCGAGACGATCAAGCAGGCCTCGCTCGCCTTCGGCGGCATCGGGCCGCGCCCCTGGGCGGATGCGCAGGTCAATGCGATGCTCGAAGGCGAGACCCCGTCGGAGGAGCTGTTCGGCAAGGCCGCCGATACGCTTCTGGCCGAAGCGGTCACCGATGAGGGCAACGATTTCAAACGCGAAATGACCCGCCGCGCGCTGATCGCGGTGATGCGCGAGGCGACGGGCATGGCCCCGGCCTCGACCGGAACGGACAAGGTGGAGGCGCTGGCATGAGCGACACGTTCACGATGGATGAAGCGCAGCCGCGGCTGCTCGACGAAACCAAACAGGGGCTGGTGGGCGCTCCGCTCGACCGCCCCGAGGGCAAGCTGAAAGTGACCGGCACCGCGACCTATGCGGCCGAATTCAAGCCTGAAGGCATGGTGCATGGCGTGATGCTGCGCGCCACGATCACGCGCGGCAAGGTCACCGGCTTTGATGAGACGGAGGCGAAGAAGCTCCCCGGCTATCTGGGTCTGTTCCATGGCCCGGAATTCGTGCGCAACCCGGCGCAGGGCATGGCGGGCGCCGCGCCCGTGCAGCCCGGCGACCGCGTCGATTATCACGGTCAGCCCATCGGTCTCGTCGTGGCCGAAAGCTTCGAGACTGCGCGCGACGCCGCGGCCCGGATCAAGATCAGCTACGAGCAGAACCCCGGCGCACCGGTCGATCCGGCGGGCGTGGAGCTCGAGCTGAACGAGAAGCGGGAAAGCATTCAGGGCGATCTCGACGCGGCAATGGAGAAAGCCGCGCAATCGGTCGATCTCGAATACACCACCGCCGGCCACGTCGCTGCGGCGATGGAGCCGCATGCGGGTATCGCCGAGTGGAAGGACGGTCGCCTCGTTCTACATGGCTCGCTGCAAATGGTTCGTTTCAACAAAGAGGAATTGGCCGATGCGGTTGGCATCGAGTCCGACAAGGTCCACATCCTCGCGCCCTATGTGGGCGGCGGGTTCGGCTCCAAGCTGGGCATTTCCTCCGAGCATGTCGCGGCGGCGCTTGCCGCGCGCGAACTCGACCGTCCGGTGCGCATCGTGCTGAGCCGTCAGACCGTCTTCGATGCCGTGCTGCGCCGGACCGAGACATGGCAGCGCCTGCGCCTTTCGGCGGACGCGAGCGGCAAGCTGACCGGGATCGGGCACGAAGATCGTGTCTCCAATCTCGAAGAGGAAGCCTTCTCCGAACCGGTCAATGCCGCGAGCCGCTTCATGTATGACGCGCCCAACCGGGTGATGCGTCAGCACATCTCGCGCAACCACCGCACGCCTACGGGCTCGGTCCGCGCGCCGGGCGAAGCGGTTGGCACCTTCGCGCTGGAAACCGCGATGGATGAGCTGGCCGAGAAGCTGGGTCTCTGCCCGGTGGAACTGCGCCTGCGCAACATCCCCGAAAAGCACCCGGACACCGGTCAGGCCTATTCGGCCCGCGCGCTGGAAGACAGCCTGCGCGAAGGCGCGAAGCGCTTCGGCTGGGATCGGCGCCCGGAAACCGGAACGCGTCGCGAAGGCGAATGGCTGATCGGCATGGGCGTCGCGGCTGCGGGGCGGGCGAACTTCCTCGTGCCATCGGCGGCGCGCGTGACGCTGAGCGCGGATGGCGCTCTGGTCGAGACCGACATGACCGATATCGGCACCGGCAGCTACGCCATCCTCGGCCAGATCGCGGGCGAGATGCTGGGCCTGCCGATCGACAAGGTCTCGGTCCATCTGGCAGATAGCGACCTGCCGGGGGCCTCCGGGTCCGGCGGCTCCTTCGGGGCGTCGTCGTCGGGGTCTTCGGTCTTCCTCGCCGCACGCAAAATCCGCGAGCAGCTTGCCGACAAGCTCGGCTGCAAGTTCGAAGAGTTGAGCCTTGGCAATGGCGAGGTTTCGGGCGGCGGCAAGACCGCGAAACTGGTCGATCTGCTAAGCGATCCGATCAGCGCCGAGGGCAAAATCGAAGGCGGCAAGACCGCCAAGAGCCACTTCTCTGCCGGCTTCGGCGCCCATTTTGCCGAAGTCGCGGTGAACGAGGTCTCGGGCGAGGTGCGCGTGCGCCGGATGCTCGGCGTGCTCGGCATCGGTCGCGTGCTCAACGAGAAGACCGCGCGCAGCCAAGCCGTCGGCGGCATGGTCTGGGGCGTCGGCTCGGCACTGCACGAAGAGCTTGGCCACGATCCGCGCACCGGCCATATCGTCACGCGCGATCTGGCGAATTACCACGTTCCGTCGCACGCAGATATCCCGCGCGAGATGGAAGTGGTGTTCCTGCCCGAGCGCGATGACGAGGCGAACCCGATCCAGTCCAAAGGCGTGGGTGAGCTTGGCATCTCGGGTGCGGGGGCCGCGGTGATCAACGCGATCCACAATGCGACGGGCGTGCGGCTGCGCCACTATCCGGCCACGCCCGACAAAGTTCTCAAGGGGTTTGCAAATGGACGGTAGTCCGCTTCGCCAGCGTGCGCGCGCTGAAACTCGGTTGGGCATGGCGGAAATGCCACTGCCCGCGCCGGGACGGCTGGCCGCGCTGGCCATTCTGACACGGATCGAGGGGGCGGGCTATCGCCCCCTCGGTGCTACGATGAGCCTCGATGATCGGGGCGACATTCGCGGCCATCTCTCAGCGGGTTGCATCGATGCCGATATCGAACACCACCTGAACAAGGTCGCGCAGGACGGCTGCACCCGGCATCTGCGCTACGGCGAGGGCTCGCCCTTCATCGACCTCGTTCTGCCCTGTGGCGGGGCGCTCGACATTACGGTGATCCCTGCCCCGCCCGTCGCCGATCAGGAGCGCATGGCCGAAGCGATTGACGCTCGGATGCCTTTGTCGCTGCACCTCTCGGGCACGCAGGGCACCCTGACACTCGAGCCGCAACCCGAGACCGATCTGAGCCTGCACCTCGTGCCCGAGCCGCGTTTCGTGATTTTCGGCACTGGGGTGGAGGCCGAAACCTTTGCGCAGCTCGCCGCGGGCGCAGGCTATCAGGCCGATCTCATCATGCCCGATCCAGTAAGTCTGCCCGGCGTGACGAGCCACGAATTCCGGCGCAGCAATCCGCTTGGAGACATCGCGCCCGACCCGCGCATGGCGGCGCTGTTGTTCTTCCACGATCACGACCGGGAAATCCCGATCCTCGCCCAGCTTCTGGAAAGCGACGCCTTCTTCATCGGCGCGCAGGGCAGCCGTCGCACGGCACGCCAGCGCGCGGTGGCGCTACGTCGCAAGGGGCTGTCGGAGGCCGCGATTTCGCGGCTGCGCGGTCCGGTCGGCCTGATCGAACAGGCGCGCGAGCCGCGCTTGCTGGCGGTCTCGGTGCTGGCCGAAGTGCTGCAACTCGCGCGGGTCTGAGACTTGGCGCGCAAGATCATGGGCGTGGTCCTGGCGGCAGGCGCGTCGCGGCGCTTCGGCGCGCGGGATAAGCTGGCCGCGCGCGCGGGCGGAGAGGCCGCGCTTGTGCTGCGGTCCGTGAAGACGCTTCGGGGCCTTGGCCTCGCGCGACGCGCTGCGATCACCCGCAGCCCCGGGCTTCCCAAAGAGCTGCGTGGCGCGGGCCTCGACCTTCTCTGCATCGGAGCGGGGCGCGCCCAGAGCGCGAGCCTGCACCGCGCGATCCGCGCTGCTCAAGCCAGTGGCGCGAGCCATCTGCTGATCGTTCTCGGCGATATGCCCGAGGTCTCGCGCGCGCATCTGCGCCAGCTTCTCAAGACACCCGGCCCCCATCCGGCGATGGCCACTTCGGACGGTCGCCTCGCGCCCCCGGCGCTGATCCCGCGCAGGCTGTTCGGTGCGGCTTTGCGGCTGACAGGCGACCGGGGCGCCGGGGCGTTGCTGCGTCGCGCGCCGGACCTGCGACGCGTTGCGCTACCGCCCGGCACGCTCCGCGATATCGACCGGCCTGAAGATCTTCGCAACGCCCCACAATAGGCGCGCGGAACGGGAACTGCGCCGATACGCCCGGCGTTTTCGCTCCATGAAAGACCTGCCCGATCTCGTCTACTATCCCGATGACCGACCCGGCATCACGCGCAGGCGTTGCGGGCGCGGGTTTTCCTATGTGGCCCCTGACGGGACGACCATCGCGCGCGGCACAGAGCGCAAACGGATCGAGGCACTGGCCGTGCCGCCCGCCTATGAAGATGTCTGGATTTGCCCGCGGCAGAACGGCCATCTGCAGGCGACGGGCCGCGACGCGCGGGCGCGCAAGCAATATCGCTACCATCCCGACTGGACCGAGTTTCGGTCGCAGAGGAAGTTCAACCGGCTCGCGGAATTCGGCACCGTCCTGCCGCGTCTGCGCCGGGCGATCCTGAGCGATCTGCGCGGCCATGATCCCGGGGATCGGGCCTTCGCGCTGGCCGCAGTTCTGGCTCTGCTGGACCGCGCCGCGATCCGCGTCGGCAATGCCGATTACGCTCGCGAGAACCGCAGCTTCGGCGCGACCACGCTGCGCGGCGCGCATATGACGCTCGACGGCGGCACGCTGCGGCTGGCCTTCACCGGCAAGGGCGGCACGAAGATCGAAAGCGAGCTGCGCGACAGGACGTTGGAGCGCGCGCTGACGCAGCTCGACGATCTGCCCGGGGCAGAGCTGATCACATGGATCGACGAGGATGGCGACCCGCATTCGATACGCTCGGAGGAGGTAAACGCCTTCCTCGCCGACCGTACCGGCGCCGAGGGGCTGACCGCTAAGACCTTCCGCACGTGGAACGGATCGGCGGCAGCCTTGGAGGCCGCGCTGCGTCAGGCGGATGACGGGCGGGTGACGATCAAGGCGATGGCAGAGGCCGCCTCTGAGCGACTGCACAACACGCCCACGATCGCGCGCAACTCCTACATCCACCCGCAGGTGATCGCGCTGAGCGAGGCGGAGCCGGAAGCGCTTGTCGCTCTTGCGCAAACTGCGCCTGCGGTCGACGGGCTGCGCAAGGTCGAGGCGCAACTTCTGCACCTTCTCGACGGCGGCATGCGATGAGCGCGCCGCTCACGCAACCTCACATTGAAGCGCGAAATCGCGAGCCGCGCGTGATCCGCATCGCCATATCTCCCGTATCCCCTGCACGATCCACCACCGGATCTGCCCACGATCCAACACAGGGAGAAAGAGAATGCTGAGAAGAACCTTCATGGCCGCAGTGCTCGCCGGTACCGCACTCGTTTCCGCCCCCGCCCATGCCGACAATCATGGCGGAATGGATATCGTCGACACCGCCGTCAACGCTGGCAGCTTCGAGACGCTCGTGGCCGCCGTGCAGGCCGCCGGTCTGGTCGAGACGCTCAAGGGCGAAGGCCCCTTCACCGTCTTCGCCCCCACGGACGAGGCTTTCGCAGCCCTACCCGAAGGCACCGTCGACGACCTGCTCAAACCCGAGAACAAGGACAAGCTGACCTCGATCCTCACCTATCACGTCGTGCCCGGCAAAGTGATGTCCGGCGATCTGAGCGACGGGATGATGGCCAAGACGGTGCAGGGCTCGGAAGTCATGGTGAAAACCGACCCCGCCGTGATGGTCGATGAAGCCAGCGTGACCCAGGCCGATATCGAAGCCAGCAACGGCGTGATCCACGTGATCGACAAGGTGATCATGCCCGAGTGATGGGCTTATGTGAAAAGCCCCAGTGACGGGGAGGTCTGTCGGAAGGTCCCCCTCACGGCAGACCGCTCCCGGACCGTTCGCGCAGCTTCGGATGCGCGGGCGGTTTATTCTTTGAGGTGCCCACGGGGCCGCAGGTCGGGGTCGGTCAGGCGTAAGCGCTCAGAAGGGTGCCGCTCCCGCTCGGATCGCCACCGCCGGGAACGATCTCGCTTTGGCTCGGCAGGTCCTCCTCGTGAATGACCGGCGCATCGGTCATCCGCGACAGGTTCTGCGCGATCGCCTCGATTGCGCTGTGGCACGCGTGATCTCCATTGTGCTTGGGCACGAAAATCCGCGTCAGATTGTGCGCCTGCATGATGTAAGACAGCACATGCGCGATCGAACCATGCTCCTCGGGATCGGACAGCGCCCCATCTTCATAGGTCAGGAAAGACGCACAGATCGGCGTCGCGCCACAGGCACCGAGCCGGGCGATCAACTCGCCACGCCCGCCGCCTTCCTGAGACAGGCAAACGATATGGGCACGGTCGCCCTTGAGAGCTTCGATGAACGCCCCATGGCAATCGAGATCGCAATTTCCGGGGTGGAGCATCAGAACGAGCGCGCCCTCCTCTGACGCGGTCGGCTCCATATTTCTAGACATCATGGTCATATCAGACCTCCTCCTTTGAAATAGAGCGATGCGCGCCGGGGTCGAATTCCCGGCCCTCTTCGCCGCGAAGCCATTCGGCGGCGCGTCCGGTAATGCGCAAAGCGGGTGTGCAGGCGGCGAGCTGATCGAGGAAGCTGCGCGCCCAAGCACCGGTATCGGTCGCGTGGACGACTTCCATGCAGGCGGCGTGGCGCGCGCGGCGTTCCTCCAGCGGCATCGTCAGAGCGCGACGGATCGCCGTGGCGGTCTCGTCGACGTCATGCGGATTGACCAGCAGCGCCTCGGTCATGTCCTCGGCGGCGCCCGCGAAGCGCGACAGCACCAGCACGCCCGGATCCTCCGGATCCTGCGCTGCGACATATTCCTTCGCCACGAGGTTCATCCCGTCGGCAAGCGGCGTCACCAGCGCCGCCCGTGCGCCGCGCAGCAGCCCCGCGATCTCGTCGCGCGGCACCGGGCGGTGCAGGAAACGGATCGGCGCCCAATGGACCTCGCCGAAGCGCCCGTTCACCTGACCCGCGATCTGCTGCAGATCGGCGGTGATCTCCTGATAGGCCCGGACGCTTTCGCGCGAGGGTGGCGCGATCTGCACCAGCGAAGCGCGCGGCCCCGTGTCGTAGGTCTCCAGATAGCGCTCAAACGCGCGAAAGCGTTGCGGCAAGCCCTTGGAGTAGTCGAGCCGGTCAACGCCGATGACATAGGCGTCTCCGAACAATTCGTGCGCGGGCGGCGGCGCGCAGTCCTGCGCCGCCCGGGCGAAGCTCTCAGCTGAAATGCCAATCGGGAAAGACCGGACGGACACCTCCTGCGCGCCGAATTTGATCGCGCCGTTGGGCAGCATTTCTGCCCTCGGATCGGCGCGGAACATCTCGAGGCATCGCGCCACGTCAGCCCGCGTCTGCAGGCCGACCAGATCGTAATGCGCCAGCCAGCGCGCGAAGGCGGGCGGGTCGGGCAACACATCGAGATCGGTGATGTTGGGGAAAGGAATATGCAGGAAGAAGCCGATGCGGTTGGTCACACCCAACCTGCGCAGATCCTCCGCCAGCGGGAAGAAATGGTAGTCGTGAATCCAGATGTGGTCCTCGGGCGAGATCACCTCGGCCATCTGCTCCGCGATCCGGCGGTTCACGCGCAGGTAGCCTTCGTCGAAGCTGCGATTGATCTCGACCAGATCGGTGCGGTGATGCGCGATCGGCCAGAGCACGGAATTGGCGAAGCCCAGGTAATAGGCCGCGCGGTCTTCCTCGGTCAGCCGGAAGGCGAGCTTGTCATATTGCGTCCCGCCCATATCGATGAGTGCGGGCTCTTCCGGGCCCGTCTCGGGATGCGCACCGATCCAGATGCCGCCTTTCTCACGCAGCGCCTCGTGGAGCGCCACCACGAGCCCGCCCGAGGGCGTGGCCTCGGAAGGGATACGGTTGGAGACGACGATGAGGCGGGCGGACATGACGAAAGAGACCTCCGAAATTGGGCGGCTGAATGGGTTTGTCCCTGTTGGGATGTTTCGCCCGAGCAACTCCTCCTTACGCATGGCAGTTCCTCTCTCTGAGGGCGAAAACAGCCTCTCGGCCGAAAAAAGTTCATATCTTTAACATAAGACAATCAACCGGCTCACCGGGATGCATTTTTTTACACATTTTCAAGCCCTTCCGCGATGTTTTGTGACATCTCTCCCAGCTCGCGCGCATACGGCGCCGGACACATGGCGGGTGACAATTTCTCCGCCGCGACGCGCTTTGGGCACGGAACCACGCCGCGCGCGACAGGTTGGCCTGTCACACGACACAAGCCGCGACGGAGAGCACCATGTCAGACCCCGGACCGCATCGCGCCGACCATGCGGACCCCAAGCCGGCCGGACTGCGCGCGAAGGCCTCGCGTGAGCGGATCGCCTTCTGGCTGCCGATCGCGATCTTCGCGCTTCTGGTGCTGGTTGCACCCGATATCCTCCTGCTGGTCTTCGCGGGACTTCTGGTCGCGGTCTTCCTGCGGATGGGCGGCAACGCCATCGCGCGCAGGCTGCATATCCGCGAAGGCTGGGGGCTCGCGCTCTATTCGATCATCTTGGTCTGCCTCGCGGTTCTGTTCTTTCTCTACGCCGCGCAGGGACTGTCCGATCAGCTCGACCAGCTCACGACCGCCCTGCCCAAGGCGATGAAGCAGGTGCAGGATTTCATCGACTCGCATGGCTGGCTGCATTCGATCACGCGTTCGATCGACCTCGGCTCCATCGCCCCGTCGAGCAAGGGGGCCGCCACGACCGTGATGATGTCGATCGGCGTGATCGGGAACGCGATGCTGATCCTGTTCATCGGCGTCTATGGCGCGGTGGAGCCGCAGCTTTATCGGCGCGGGATTGCAGCACTGTTCCCCTCCTCCAAGCGTGACTGGGTCGTCGCGAGCTTCGCCACCGGCTGGGCGGCGTTGTCGGGCTGGCTGTTTGCACAGCTGATCTCGATGACGGTGATCGGCCTGCTGACCTTTGTCGGGCTGTGGCTACTGAACGTGCCGCTGGCCGCGATCCTTGCGATCCTTGCAGGGCTTCTGACCTTCATTCCGAATATCGGGCCGGTCCTGTCGGCGATCCCCGCCTTGGCGATGGGCCTGACGGTCAGCCCGATGACGATGCTTTGGGTCGTGGTCCTCTACCTCGCGGTACAGGCGCTCGAGAGCAACCTGATCACGCCGCAGATTCAGGAAAAGGCGATGTCGCTGCCCCCGGCCCTCATCATCGCCTTCCAGCTTTTGATGGGCAGCTTCTTCGGTCTTCTCGGCCTTGCGCTGGCGACCCCGCTGCTGGCCGTTCTGATGATGATGACCCGGCGCCACTACCTGCCGCTGGTCAGGCCCGAGACCGCCTGACCGCACACCCTCTTCCAACTTTCGGAGCCTCCCGTGACCATTTTCCTGATCTTCCTCGGCGCCGCCATCGTTGCGATCTCGCTTTGGGACATTCTGCTCTGCGCGCTTGGTGCGGGCCAGTCCGGGGCAATCTCGCTGGCGGTCGCGCGGTTTGGCTTCAAGCGCATCCGCAGCTTCGGGCAAACGCGGATCGCGCATCGCATCTGCGGCCCGGTGACGATGGCATGGCTCGGCGGCGTCTGGATCATCATGGTCGCGTTCGGCTGGAGCCTGATCTTCTTCGCCACGACCCGGTCTCTGGAGACGACCAAGGGGCTCCCCGCGGCGAGCTTCGGTGACAGCCTCTCTTATGCGGGGCATCTGCTCTCGACGCTGGGTGGCGGCTACGCGACGCCCGCAGGCACCGGTTGGTCGCTGATCTCGGTCATCACGGGGGTGACAGGGATGCTGGTGCTGACGCTCGCGGTAAGCTTTGTCTTCTCCACCACGCAGGCGGCGGCGCAGGGCCGTGCGGTGATGGCGCTGGCCGAGGTCTTCCCGCCCGGCTCCGACGAGTTCACCGGGCAGTTCCTGCCGCAATTATCAAGCTACGTGGCGCAGGTGAAATCCATCCCCTTCGCGCTGTTCTACAGCACCGCGAGACCCGAGCGCCGCCTGCCGCGCGGCATCTATCGGCTCTGGCACGACGACCGACTCACCGAGGATCAGCGCCGCGCTTTGCGGATTATCCTGCATGAATTTCCCGGGCTCGAAGGCGTCCCGCCCGAGCAATTCGACGACACGCTCCAGCATTGGGCGCAGCGCCACGATCTGTGTCCACAGGACATGACGCGCCGCGCGTGATGCGGTGCGTACAGATGATCTGACGGCAAACGCGGCTTAGCCGAAGGGCGCGATCTCGAACCCGGCCCCGGTCAGATGCCCGCGCAGCGCGCGCGCCATCGCCAGCGCCTCCGCCCCGTCGCCATGCAGGCAGACCGTGTCGATCTTGCAGGGAATTTCCTTGCCGGACGCGGTCACGATCGCACCCTTGCGCAGCATCGTCTCGATCCGCGCGCCGACCTCTTCGGCGTCATGCAGAACCGCACCGGGTTTCGAGCGCGACACCAGCGAGGCGTCGTCCTCATAGGCGCGATCGGCGAAAATCTCGCCAGCCCAATTGGCCTGCAAGTCGCGCGCGACCTGCTCCATCGCGGTTTGCGGCAGCACGACGAGGATGATGTCGGGCTGCACCCTCAGCGCCGCCGCATAGCAGGCGCGCGCGATCTCGGCATTTTCCGAGGCCATGTTCGACAGCGCCCCGTGCAGCTTGAAATGCCGCACCGCGCCGCCCGCCGCGCGGGCCATCGCCTGCGCCGCGCCCAGTTGATAGGTCACCAGATTGGTCAGTTCCTCGGCGCTGAGGCTAAGCCTGCGACGCCCGAAACCCTGCAGATCGGCAAAGCCCGGATGCGCGCCGATGCCGACGTCATTGGCCACCGCCGCGCGCATCGTCTGCGCCATCACATCCGGATCGCCCGCGTGAAAGCCGCAGGCGACATTGGCCGAGGAGATCACCTCCATCAGCGCCGCGTCGTTGCCCATCACCCACGGGCCGAAGCTTTCGCCGATATCGGCGTTCAGGTCGATCTTAGCCATTCTCTTCCTCCAACTCGCGCCCTGCCGTCACGCCGCTGATCAATTGGTAACCGAGCAGATCATGAATGTCGTGCGGATCGCGGATCAGCGGGCGCAGCTTGGCGCGTTGCGCCTGCAGCTGCGTCTCCCAGCGCGGCGCCAGCGCGTCGGCCTCGTCCAGCGTCACCGTTTTGAACCGCAGCTTCGTTCCCGGCGCGGCCTGGGCCACGCGCGGCAGATCGCAGGGCAGCACGGTGCCGATCCGAGGGTAGCCGCCGATGGTCTGGCATTCGGCGAGCAGCACATAGGGCGTGCCCGCGCCGGTCATCTGGATATCGCCCTCGAAGATCACATCCGAGGCGAGCCCCTTGGCCATGTCCGAGGTCAGCGCAGGCGCATCGCTTTCGAGCGCCACGCCCTGACGATTGCCCTGCCGTGCGCGGGTGAATTCGGTCGTGGTGAGCCGCGCGAAGGTATCCTCGTCGAAGAGGCCCGTCTGCGGCCCCGGGATGATCCGCAGCGTGCCGCCCGAGAAACGGTCGTCCTGCGTGAGAACCATCGCGGGCGCATCAGGCTCGGGGTCGACGCCCAGCGGCAGGCGCGCACCCGACTCCAGCGCCGATCCGATCCCGGCGGCGAGATGCGCCGAGCGGCTGCCCAGCACTTCGGGCGTCTCGATCCCGCCCGCGAAGGTGAGATAGCCGAACATGCCCGTGCGCGCGGCTCCGATCGACAACACCTCGCCCGGTTCGATCTTGTGGCTCGCGCCCCAGCGCAAGGGGCGCCCGTCAAGCTCCGCCTGCATCGGCGCGCCGGTCAGCGCGATCCGCGTCGGGGCCGTGACCTCGAACCGCCCGCCGCTCACCGCCATCTCCAGCGCGGGCAGCGGGCTGCGCGATCCCAGAAGCGCCGCCGCCTCGACCAGTGCGAGCGGATCGACAGCGCCACCGCGCGAGATACCTTGCGCCATGCGGCCGGGGCGGCCCATGTCTTGCACGCTCACGCTTGGCCCCAGGGCGCGCAGGATCACCGATCCGCCGCTCATGACCGCACCTCGCAGTGCGCGCCGCCCATCGGATCGCCCGCTTTCAAAAGCGCGTCCATTTCGGTGCCGGAGACCGGCGCGAGGCGAACCTCGTCGCCCGCATGCAGCGGCACGGGGTCGGATTGGTCGGGGCGGAATACGTCGAAGGCCGTCTGCGCGATCTGATGCCAGCCGGTGGGCGACGCATTCGCGAACAGGACCAGTTGGCGCACCGCCACGCAGAGCGCGCCTTTCGGAACGCGCGGGTTCAGCTCGGACCGGCGCGCGAGATTCCAATGCTCGGGCAGCAGGCCCAGATAGGGCTGACCGGGCGCGAAGCCGATGGCGAGGACACTCAGCGGGGTCGCGGTGATCTCGTCGATGGCGGCCTGCGGGGAAAGACCCGCAAGCTTCGCCGCCTCTTCTAGATCGGGACCATGTTCGCCACCGAACGCCACGGGCAGATGCCAGACACGCTGCGCGGGATGCGGTGCCGCACTCTGCCAATCGGCCTCGGACAGCAGGGTCTCCAACCGCTGGGCCATCTCGGCCCGCGTTACCGCCTCCGGATCGAAACGCAGTAGAACCGACACGAGGCTCGGGACGATTTCGCGCAGGCCGGGCAGATCGCTCTCCGTCACGCGCTGATGAAAGCTCTGCGCCGCCGCGATCGCGCGCGGCTCTGCGACCAGCGCGAACCGCACGAGCAGCCCGTTCCCGCCAGCCGGCAAAATCTGCGGCCTGTGCGCTTGGGCCGTTCCGGGCCGCAATGCTTCTTCGAGCATCATGTCAGGGCATCTCCACTGGCTCAGACCGCGATCTAAAAAGTTATCGTTGACTTTGATTTCATTTTACTGACAATTTGTCAACGTTATGAAAAGGAGGCGGACACGAATTCCGCCGCGACCCGACAGGAGAGAGATATGATCAGATTTGCTGCAAGCTTCGCGGTTGCGCTGGGGCTGGGCACGGCCGTTCAGGCGCAGACCTGGGACATGCCGACGCCTTATGGCGACACCACCTTCCACACCGTGAACATCCGCGATTTCGCCGAGGACGTGTCGAAAGCGACCGACGGCAAACTGGAGATCAAGGTGCATTCGGCGGGCTCGCTCTTCCCGCATTCCGAGATCAAGAACGCCGTGCGCTCGGGTCAGGTGCCGCTTGGGGAATTCTTCCTCTCGACGCTCTCGAACGAGGATCTGGCTTTCGGCGTCGACAGCCAGCCCTTCCTCGCCACCAGCTACGATCAGGCCGAAAAGCTGTGGGAGGCGCAGAAGCCCGTCATCACCAAGCTTCTCGACAAGCAGGGCCTGATGCCGCTGTTCTCGGTGCCGTGGCCGGCGCAGGGCCTCTATACCAATGGCGAGATCAAGTCCGTCGATGACCTCGCGGGGCTACGCTTCCGTGCCTATAACCCGGCGCTGGAAGAATTCGCGACGCTCGCCAAGGCCGCGCCCGTGCAGGTCGAAGCGGTCGACATTCCGCAGGCCTTCTCGACCGGTCAGCTACAGGCGATGATCACCTCGCCCTCGACCGGTGCGAATTCGAAGGCGTGGGACTTCGTCGACACCTACACCAAGATCGACGCCTGGCTGCCCAAGAACATCGTCGTGGTGAACAAGCGCGCCTTCGACCGTCTGAGCGAAGACGAGCAGAAGGCGGTGATGGATGCCGCAGCCACCGCGCAGACCCGCGGTTGGGAGATGTCTGAGAAAGAGGCCGCCGAGAAGACCGCCGTGATGAAGGAAAACGGCATGGCGATCGTGGATCCCAGCCCCGAGCTTGAAGCCGGGCTGAAGAAGATCGGCGACGAGATGCTGGCCAACTGGAAAGAGAAAGCCAGCCCCGACGCGCTTGAGGTGCTCAAGGCCTATCAGGGCAACTGAGCCCGCCCGATCCGGCCCTTCCGCGTCCCGCGCGGGAGGGCCTTTTTCGATGCTCACCCCCACTTCAAGCCTTTGGAGCTTTCGCCATGCGTCGCCTGCTCGATCAGGTCTATCTTCTGTCCGGAGGGATCGCGGCCGTCTCGATCCTCGCGATCTGCCTGCTGGTCACGGCACAGGTCGGGCTGAACGTGCTCGCCCGTCTGGGCGGGCCCGCCCTCTCCTACACGATCCCGTCCTATGCCGATTTCGCGGGCTATTTCCTCGCGACGGCAAGCTTCATGGCGCTGGCCCATACGCTGCGCCACGGCAGCCATATCCGCGTCAATCTGGTACTGACCCGCCTGCCCGCGCGCGGCCAATGGGTGGCCGAGATCGTGGCGCTCGCGCTTGGCTTCGTGGCCAGCGTCTACGCTGTGTGGTTCGCGACCTCCCTGATGCTCGAGAGCCTGCATTACGGCGATATGTCCACCGGCATCGTCGCGATCCCGATCTGGATCCCGCAATGCACGATGGTGGTGGGGCTGGGCCTTCTGGCGCTCGCCTTCATCGATACGCTGATCGAGAGCATCCGTGCCAAGCGCCCCGTGCTCGTCGATGATGTTTCGGAGTAAACCATGTCCGATCCAATGACCTTCGCAATTCTTCTGGGGCTGCTTCTGGTGCTGCTTGCGGGCGGCGTCTGGGTGGCGCTGTCGCTGCTGATCGTGGCGCTGGCGGGGCTGGCCTTCTTCTCCGGCGCGCCGACCGGGCTGGTGATGGCGACCACGCTTTGGGGCCACAGCCATAGCTGGCCGCTGGCGGCTCTTCCCCTGTTCATCCTCATGGGAGAAATCCTGCTCCGCTCACGACTGTCCGAGGATATGTTCTCCGGCCTCGCCCCTTGGCTTGGTCGCGCGCCGGGCCGCTTGCTGCACGTGAACGTGCTGGGCTGCGCGATCTTCGCCGCCGTTTCGGGATCGTCGGCGGCAACGGCGGCCACGATCGGGCGGATGTCGGTGCCCGAGCTCACCCGCCGCGGCTATCCCGAGAGCCTGATCCTCGGCACGCTGGCGGGCTCGGCCACGCTTGGCTTCCTGATCCCGCCTTCGGTGATCCTGATCGTCTATGGCGTCGCGACCGAGCAATCCATCGCGCGCCTCTTCATCGCGGGCATCCTGCCGGGGCTGATGCTGGTGAGCCTGTTCGGCGGCTATGTCGCGCTGCGCGCCTGGATGAACCCCGCCGCGATCCCGCGCGAGGACATCACCCTAAACCTGCGCGAGAAGCTGCGGGCGTCGCGCCGCCTGATCCCGATCGTGATCCTCATCGGTGGCGTGATCGGCTCGATCTATACCGGTGTCGCCTCGCCCACCGATGCGGCGGCCGTGGGCGTGGTCTTCTCGGTGATCCTTGCGATGGCGACGGGCAGCTTCCGCTGGCGCGACTTCAAAGAGGCGCTGTTCTCGGCCACCCGCACCAGCGCGATGATCGCCTTCATCCTGCTGGCGGCCTCGGTGCTGTCTGTCTCGATGGGCTTCACCGGCATCCCGCGCAACCTTGCGGCGTGGATCGGCACCTTCGGGCTGTCGCCCACCGCGCTCTTGGCGGTGCTGACGGTGTTCTTCATCCTGCTAGGCTGCTTCCTCGACGGGATCTCGGTCGTGGTGCTCACCACCTCGATCATCCTGCCGATGGTGGAAGCCGCCGGGATCGACCCGCTCTGGTTCGGCATCTACCTCGTGCTAGTCGTCGAGATGAGCCAGATCACCCCGCCCGTGGGCTTCAACCTCTTCGTGATCCAAGGGCTGACAGGCTTCAACATCCTCAAGGTCGCCCGCGCAGCATTGCCCTTCTTCGGGCTGCTGTTGCTGGCGGTGCTGCTGATCACGCTGGTGCCGGGGATCGTGACCTACCTGCCCTCGCTGATGGGCAACTGAGCCAACGACCCGCGCGGCCTCACAGCGAGGAGGCCGCGCGGCTCGCCTGATCGTAATAGCCCGACAGCACGCGCAGGGCCGAGGCGATCTCGCGCAGATCCTCGCCCGCCATGCCGCCTTTCTGGATCGGCTCGAGCAGGCATTCCTCGCGCACTTTGCGATAGCGTTCGCACAGCTCGCGCCCGCTTTCCGAGGTGCGGTAGAACACTTCCTTGCCGCGCTTTTCGGAATCCAGCAGACCCAGCTTCAACAGCTTGCGCAGCGCATAATTGACCGTATGCGTGTCCTCGATATTCAGGAGGAAGGTGATGTCGTTGAGCCGCTTTTCGCGGTCGCGGTGATTGGTGTTGTGCAGCACGAGGATTTCGAGCGGCGAAAGCTCCATCCCCGAGGCCGCCATGCAGCGCTGCATCCATCGCGCGAAGGAGTTGTAGGCGATGATCATCCCGTATTCGAATTCCGAGGCTTCCCAGCCCGGCCCTTCGGCCAGATGGCGGGATGAGACGATGCGGCGTTCTCCTGCAGGCATGAGCGGCGCTCTCCTTTCGTGCGTTTACGCCCTCACCTTATAGACATTTCGCTGACATTCTATCCTTGAGAGAAATTCGGCGCGCGCTTTTGCAGGTTCGCCATCACCATTTCCATCTGCGCGGGACCGCCGATGATCTCCGCCTGCAGCTCGGCCTCCAGCGCCAGCCCATCGCCGGGCGGCATCGTCCATGCCTGCTCCACCAGCGCCTTGCTCGCAGCCAGCGCCTCCGGGGAGCGCAGAGCGAATTCGGCGGCCATGTCGCGCGCCGCCTGCAGCGGGCTCTCGGCCACGCGTGTGATCAGCCCCAGCGCTTGCGCCTCCTCGGCCTCCAGCACCCGGCCCGTCATCATCAGCTCTTTCGCGACATCCGCGCGGGTCAGTTTCGGCAGGCTCTGCGAGATGCCCATATCGGGGATCAGCCCCCATTTCGCCTCCATGATCGACAGCCGCGCATCGGGCGCCGCGATCCGGAAATCCGCGCCCAGAGCCAGCTGCATCCCTGCCCCAAAGGCCACGCCTTCGATCGCGGCGATCACCGGCACGGGCAGTTGCGCCCACCGCGTCACCGGGCGCTGAAAGCGGTTCGCCCCCTGCGCATCGCGTTCGGCCATCTGCGCCGTAACGCCCGCCAGATCGGCCGCGAAGCTTTGCATCACGGTCAGGTCGAGCCCGGCCGAGAAACAGCCGCCCGCGCCGCTCAGGATCACCGCGCGCAGACCCTTTTGCTGCGACAGGCTCTGCGCCGCGTCAGCCAGGGCGTCGAACATCTCCAGGGTCCAGGCGTTCTTCTTCTCGGGGCGGTTGAGGGTCACCTCCGCCACGCCTTGCGCGCTCACCGAAATCTGCACCGGGTCGGCCATGTCCATCCTCCTCGCTTGGGTCTGCGCACTATGCAGACCCGCCGCCCCCTCGCAAAGCGGAACGCGGGGTCATATGTCAGGGATCAACTGCCGCGCGGCGTTGGACAGCTCTGCGCGGCGCGCTAACTCTGCCCCGACGGAGGTTCCCCATGCAGCAATTCTCACTTCTCGATCTGTCGCCCGTGCCCGAAGGGAAAACCGCAGCCGATGCGCTTGCGGGCACCGCAGATTTGGCCCGGATGGCCGAAGACGCGGGCTATCACCGCTTCTGGCTGGCCGAGCATCACAACATGCCCGGCATCGCCAGCGCCGCGACCTCGGTTCTCATTGGCCATGTCGCCTCGGTGACCAAGACGATGCGCGTCGGCGCGGGCGGCATCATGCTGCCCAACCACGCGCCGCTGGTGATCGCCGAGCAGTTCGGCACGCTCGCCACGCTCTATCCCGACCGGATCGACCTCGGTCTGGGCCGCGCGCCCGGCACCGATGGCGGCACCGCCCGCGCCCTGCGCCGCAACATGTCGCCCGAAGACACCTTCCCCGCCGATGTGCAGGAGCTGCTCGCCTATTTCAGCGACGAGGCAGAGACTTTCCGGGTGCGCGCCATTCCGGGCGCGGGCACGCATGTGCCGATCTGGATCCTTGGCTCGAGCCTCTACGGCGCGCAGCTTGCCGCCTATCTCGGCCTGCCCTATGCCTTCGCGTCGCATTTCGCGCCCGACATGCTGGGCGACGCGCTCGACATCTATCGCCGGAGCTTCCGCCCGTCGGCCTATCTCGACAAACCCTATGCGATGATGGCCGCCGGGGTGTTTGCCGCCGACACCGATGAGGAGGCGCAGTATCTGCGTTCGTCTCAGGTGCTGGCCTTCGCGCGGCTGCGCTCGGGTATGCCAGGCAAGCTGCCTTATCCGGTCAAGGATCTCTCCGAGGTGCCGCCGCAGATGATGGTTCAGGTGCAGCGCGCGCTGTCCTGCTCGGCCACCGGCTCCAAGGATAAGGTGCGCGATGATCTGGCGCGCCTGATCGCTCAATACGAGCCCGACGAGCTGATGGTGACCGGGATGATCCACGACGCCGATGCGCGTCAGAAGTCCTTCAAGATCGCCGCCGAGGTCCTGAGCGAATTTCGCGAGCAACCCGCCGCGGCCTGAGGCACGGCGCGACACTCAGACATGCAAAGAGGCGGGCCCGAAAGCCCGCCTCTTTTCGTTTCAATCCGTTCGACTTCAGTGCCCGGTGATCGCCGGGAAGGCCACCAGCAGCCCCACCGCGAAGATCTGGATCGCGATGAAGGGCAGCAGCGAGCGGAAGATCTCGCCCAGAGAGATGTCCTTTGGCGCCACCGATTTCAGGTAGAACGCGGCAGGCCCGAAGGGCGGTGACAGGAAGCTCACCTGCATGTTCATCGCGAAGACCACGCCGAACCAGACCGGATCGTAGCCGAGGTCTTTCACGATCGGCACGAAGATCGGCATCGTCAGGAGCGCGATCCCCACCCAGTCGAGGAACATCCCGAGGAAGAACAGGATCGCCATCATCGTCAGGATCACGATGATCGGGGTGTCCGAGACGCCTTTCAGCAGCGACGAGACGAAGTCGATCCCGCCCATCAGGTTGAACACGCCGACCAGAGCCGAAGCGCCGATACCGATCCAGACGATCATCCCGCAGGTCGCGAGCGTCTGCAGCGCCGCCCCTTTGAGCATCGAGAGCGTCAGCTCGCCCCGGATGATGGTCGAGAGCATCACGCCCGCCACACCCAGCGCCGAGGCCTCGGTCACCGAGGCGATGCCGCCATAGATCGAGCCCAGCACGAAACCGATAACCAGCACCGGTAGGACGAGTCCCTTGAGCAGCTTGATCTTCTCGGACCACGGACGGTCGTCGGGCTCCGGCATAGGGGCCAGATCGGGGTTCAGCTTCACCCGGATGATCACGAAGATCACGTAGAAGGCCGCGAGCATGAAGCCCGGAATGAAGGCCGAGGTAAACAGATCGCCGATGGAGACGTTTGCGGTCAGGCCGTAGATGATGAGAACGATCGACGGCGGCACCATCGTGCCCAGCGAGCCGCCCGCGCAGATCACGCCGATGGCGAGCTTGCGGTCATAACCCTGACGGATCATCTGCGGCAGGGCCAGAAGGCCCAGCAACACGATCTCGCCGCCGATGATGCCCGACATTGCCGCGAGGATGACCGAGACGAAGATCGTCTGCACCGCGACTGCGCCGCGCATCCGGCCGCCGACGAGTTTCATCGCCTCGAACAGATCGCGCGCGATGCCGGATCGGTCCAGAAGCGCCGCCATCATCACGAACATCGGCACCGAGACGAAGACGAAGCTCGAGACGAAGGAATAGACGCGGCTGGTGATCAGCGGCACCGCCATCGGCCCGAACCAGCCAAGCGCGAAGATCAGCGCGACGAGCAGCGTCACGAAGGCGAGCGGCATGCCGGTCAGCAGAAGACCGATCAGCAGCGCGAAAAGAAGAACCGTGCCGTAGCCGATGCCCAGCGCAGAGAGGTCGAAACTCAGAAGATGTTCGATCATTTACCCGCCTCCGATGCGAAGGCGCCGCGCAGGTAGTTCACCGCCATGATGATGAATTGCACAACCATGAGACAGAGCACCACGAGAAGGAAAATCTTGAGATAGGCCGGGAATGGCGGATCCCAGGCGCTGCCCGAGGTCTCGAAATGGACATCGCCACCGGGGCGGAACGTCGCCTTCATCACCATGCCGTAGGCGGCCCAGGCGAAGAAGCCGGCCGCGAAGAGGCAGATCAGCGAGATGATCGCGTCGAGGATGCGCTTCGCCCGGCCGGTGACCATGTCGTAGATCAGCACGACGCGGATATGGCTGTTGCGCACGACGCAGTAGAGCCCGCCATAGACGAAGGCCATAGCGCAGAGGAAGATCGTCGTCTCATGCGCCCAGATCGTCGGACTGTCGAAGCCGTAGCGCAGCACGACCTCATTCAGAAGGATCAGCGCGGAGGCGATGATGCCGAGCGCGAAGACGATGCCCACCGCGTTGATCGCGCGGCCGAGGATGCCCGCCTCGGGGATGGTCGCCGCCTCGTCCTCGGTCTGCACCGGTTCCGGCGTGTGCGGATCATGTGCGGGGTGATCCACCCCGTTATTCTCGGGTTGTGACATTGCAAAAACCGCTGCTGTCAGGAAACTGGAAAAGATGCGGGGCCGCGATCGCAGCCCCGCACCGATAGGAGATCAGAGAAGGTTGTTCTTCTTCAGGTAGTCGGTCAGGACGTCATAGACGTGCTGCGCCTTGTCCGACTTCTTGGCAACCTTTTCCCACTGGGTGATCGCGATGCGGCGGAACTTGGCGCGCTCTTCATCCGACCAGTCGTGGATGTGGATCTTGCCGCCTTCTTCAGCCTTGGCCACGGCCTTCTTGTCGGCCGCTGCGAGGTCGCTGACTTCCTTGTCCGCGAATTGCTTCACCGACTCTTCGAAGGCTTTCTGCAGCTCGGGCGAGAGCGAGTCCCATTCCTTCTTGTTCATCGCAACGCCCACGAGCGGCATCGAGTGGAAGCCCGGATAGACCGGGTTCGGCGCGATGTCGTTGAGGCCCTGCGCCTGGTTGGTCGAGAACACGGTGTAGTCGGCCGCGTCGATCACGCCCTTGTCGAGCGCAGTGTAGACTTCCGAACCCGGCAGGTTCACCGGAGCCGCGCCAGCCGCCGCGAAGACGTCCTGCACGAGACCTTCCGGCGCGCGCATCTTCAGACCCTTCAGGTCCGCCACGCCGTCGAGCGGCACTTTCGAGACGAGCGACTCGAGGCCCGTCGTGGTCGAGCCGACGTAATGCAGGCCGTAGGGCTGGAACAGGTCGTTCGCGAGTTGCTGGCCACCGCCATTGTTCATGAAGTCCAGCAGCTGATCAGTGCTCGACCATGCGCCGACCGGGTTACCCAGCAGCGAGAAGGCCGGGTCTTTCCCCGCGAAATATGAGATGTCGGTGACGATGCCGTCGATGATGCCGGCGCCGGTGGCGTCGAGCGTCTCGTTATGCTCGACGACGGAGCCCACGGGCATCATCTCGACCTGAATCTGGTTGTCGGTGCGCTCCGCGAGGTCCTTCGCCCAGTTCTGCTGCAGTTCGAAGTTCGGGTTACCCGCCGGGTCCGAGCTCTGGAACTTGTACTTGTGGGTTTCGGCATTCGCAGCGCTGGCCAGCGCCACGATGGCGACGCTCGCGAGGGCGATTTTACGGATCGGTTTCGTCATGGTGTCCTCCCTTAAAAGACGAAATCAAACTTGAGGAGCCGCGAGGCCCCAGGCGTTCAATATCTGCGCACAAAGCGCCTCGGGCGCTTCGCGGATATCGCAGCTCAGCGGGGCCTCGTCGGGCCCCGGCATTTCCAGATCGGCCAGCTGACTGTCGAGCAGCGCGATCGGCATATAGTGGTTTTCGCGCGCGGCCATCCGCTCGGCGATCAGGTCGCGCGGCCCGGTGAGATGCGCGAGATGCATCACGCCGAGGCTCTGGCGCAGGCGATCCCGGTACGAGTGCTTGAGCGCCGAACAGGCGAAAACGACCGTCCTGCCGTCGCGCCCCGCCTCGATCACGCCCTTCGCCACGAGGTCGAGCCAGTCCCAGCGCATCTCGTCGTTGAGCGGCAGACCAGCAGCCATATGCGCGACATTCTCGGGCGGGTGAAAATCATCAGCATCAAGGAACACGCCGTCCACCGCTTGCGCCACGCGCTGCGCCACCGTCGTCTTGCCGGTGCCGCAAACGCCCATCACAAGGACCGGTGTCGCGTTCGCATTGCTGCTGTTTACCATCTTGCCTTACCGGGTTCGCAGGTGTTTCTTGGACACAGAGGCGTAATGTAAGCGGTTACATTCGTCAATCGCCCTTTTAAAAAAGGGGTGCGACCACGGGGAGGGGCAATGAATAAAAACAATGTAAATAAATCAGTTACGATGCGCGACGTCGCCGATCATGTCGGTGTAAGCGTTGCCACTGTTTCGCGCACCCTGCGCAATCCCGAGGTCGTCTCGCCGGCGGTGCGGGACAAAATCGCCGCCGCAATCGAATCGCTCGGCTACCTGCCGGACCCTGCGGCCCGCGCCCTCGCGTCGACACGGTCGGACATTATCGGGGTCATTTTGCCCTCGGTGTCGAACAACGTCTTCGCCGATGTGATGGATGGGATCTATTCGGCGGTCGAGGGCACGCATCATTCGGTGCAGCTTGGTTATTCGCGCTACGCGCCGCTGTCGGAAGAGAACCTGATCCGGGTCTTCTTGCGCCAGCGCCCCGCCGGGCTGATCGTCGCCGGGATCGACCAGACCGAGGCCGCGCAGGCGCTGTTGCGCGAGGCGGGCTGTCCGGTGGTGCAGATCATGGAGACCGGCAGCGCCCCCTATGACCGGATGATCGGGTTCTCGCATTACGACGCCGCCCGCGCCGCCACCGCGCATCTGATCGCGCAGGGCTATCGCCGCCCCGGTTTCTTGGGCGCGCGGATGGATCCGCGCACGCAGCGCCGTCTGCACGGGTTCCGCGACGAGCTGCGTACGCATGGCATCGAGGAAGGAAAACGCATACAGACGACCACCCGCCCCTCCTCTGTGACGCTGGGCAGTCATCTCCTCGCGCAGCTGATGGATCTCGCCCCCGAAACCGATGCGATCTTCTGCATCAATGACGACCTCGCTCTGGGGGCGATGTTCGAAGCGCAGCGCCGCAACCTGCGGATTCCGGACGATCTGGGCATCTGCGGGTTCAACGACATGGAGATGATGGCCGCCGCCGAACCGTCGATCTCCTCGGTGCGCACGTTCCGCCGCGAAATGGGCGAAGGCGCGGTGCAATTGATCCTCGATGCGCTGTCGGGGAGTGCGGCGCAGGAAAAGGTCGTCGACCTCGGCTTTCAGATCATCCAGCGTCGATCCACGCGCGGGCACTGAGCGGGCTGATGGCGCTGACCGCCTCGACCCCTGATTAAGGAATGCTCTGGAGTTCGGTCGTTCTCCTCGCCCTCGTGGCGGTTGCGGCCTATCTCGGAATTGAGCGGGTCGAGCGCGTGGTGCTGCGCCGCTGCGGGGCCGAGCAACGCGCCAGATAAGATCGGGAGAGACATGACATGACGCCAGCCGTTTTCGCCATTCCGGGGGATATCACGCAACTGACCGGCGGGTTCATCTACGAGCGCAAGCTGCTCGAGGCGCTGCGGGCCGAAGGTCGCCGTGTGGAGCATCTGGAACTGCCGCCCGGCTTCCCCGATGCGACGCCCGAGGAGACCAAGACCGCGCGCCGCCAACTGACCGCCATTCCCGCGGAGGTGCCGGTGATCCTCGACGGGCTGGCCTTCGGCTCGATCGACCCGGAGGTGCTCGACGCGATGTCCGCGCCCGTGGTGGCGATGCTGCACCATCCGCTGGGACTCGAGACCGGGCTGACCGAGGATCGCGCGCGTCATCTCCTGACACGGGAGGCGGAGAACCTGCGCCGCGCCGCCCATGTCGTCGTGCCGAGCCCGCATACCAGCGCCATTCTGCAAAAGGAGTTCGGCGTCACGCCGGAGCGGATCTCTATCGCGCTTCCGGGCTTCGACCGTCCGCCGGCGATGGAGAGCGCGAAACCCACTCCGCCGCTGATCCTCGCGGTCGGGCTATTGGCGCCGCGCAAGGGGCATGACGTGCTGATCGACGCCTTGGCCGAGATCGCCGATCTGGACTGGCGCGCGCAGATCGTGGGCAGCGCCCACGACCCGGAGGTTGCCGATGCGCTCGCGGCGCGGATTGCACGGCTCGGGCTGAGCGAGCGCGTGCAGCTTGCCGGACGGATGGAGCGCGACGCTCTGAATGCAGCCTATAGCGAAGCCTCTATCTTTGCGCTTGCCACGCGCTACGAGGGCTACGGGATCGTCTTCGGCGAGGCGATGCTGCACGGGCTGCCTATCGTAACCTGCCGCACGGGCGCGGTGCCCGACACGGTGCCGCCCGATGCCGGGATCCTCGTGCCGGTGGATGCGCATCTCGACTTCGCCGAGGCGCTGCGACAGCTTCTCCAAGACGCAGATCTGCGGGAGCGAATGGGCGCGGCCTCGGCGGTGGCGGGCACCGCCCTGCCGGATTGGCGCGACACAGCGGCGATCATGGGGTCGGTGCTGGACAGCCTCTGAGCTGCACCGAAAATCGGGCGATTTCGCCTCTTACCTCCGGGCGCGCGAATTCACGGATCGCGCCTTCGGTTCCGACACGATTTTTTGCCCTATGTGATTGATCCGAAAAGGAACGTTGAGCGTGCGAGGCCGTTTCATTTTCGTAATTTCAAAAGGAGGCATCTCATGAAATCCAAGACCCGCACCCTCACCGCTGGTATCGCCGCAACCTTGATGGGCACGATGGCGCTCGCTGCATCGCCCGCCAATGCGATGGACCACGCGAAAGGCGTCAAGCCGCGTCCGGATCTCGACAAGCACGTCGCTGCAGCACTGCAGCAATGCGCCAGCCTCCAGGAGACCTGCCAGCAGGTCGCGACCAATTCCGCAGCCGTTCTGGTCTTCCCCGAAGTGACCACGGTCGACCTCGGCATCGGCGGTTCGGGCGGCTCTGGCGCGCTGATCGAGAACGGTAAGGTTCAGGGCTATTACGACATCGGCAAGGCCTCGGTCGGCCTCCAGCTCGGCGCCAAGCAGGCAAGCCAGATCTACGTCTTCCCGACCAAGAAATCGGTCAGTGAAGTGCAGAACGGCGGCGAATGGCATGTCGGCGCAGGCGCGGGCATCACCGTCGTCAACGCCAATGCCACCGCGAATGTCGAGAGCGGCAAGCCGCGCGTCTATGTCTTCGACAGCTCGGGCCTGAACGGCGGCGCAAAGGTCAGCACGCTGCGCATCTGGAAAGACGGCGACAACAGCTGATCGCAGGCGTCTTCCCCGTCTGGGGAAGGCCCGCGATGAGAAAGGCCCCGGGGTTTGCTTCACCCCCGGGGCCTTTTGTTTGTCCGGCGAAGTGGCGCGCGGCTCAGGCCTGGCGCGCGTCGCTGATCGCCTTGCGCAGGGTGTCGGCATCGACCGCGCCGGGATAGACGTCGCGCCCGACGATATAGGCGGGCGTGCCACGCAGCCCGATCGCCACCGCCTGCGCATCATTGCGCGAGAGCAGCGCGTCGATCTCCTTGCGGTTGGCCTTGTAGCCCTCCATCGCCTTCTCCGGATCGACACCGGCCTCGGAGAGCGTCTTCTCGATCAGGTCGTTCGACAGCTTTCCTTGCGTCGCCATCAGCGCCTCGAGACCCGCTTCGTATTGGCCCATGCTCTGCGCGCCCAGCACGAGCTGCGAGGCGTAGACCGAAGGCGCACCGAAGATCGGCCAGTCCTTCATCACGACGCGCAGATTGCCGTCTTCCTTTGTCACCTTCTCGACCACCGGGTGGTTCGATTTGCAGTAGGGACACTGGTAGTCGAAATACTCGACCAGCGTGATGTCCCCATCCGGGTTACCGAGCGCGGGCGCTTTGGGGTCGTGGAACACCGCTTCGGGCGAAATATCGGCCTGCGCGAGGCTCGCCGTCGGTAGGATCAGTGTGGAGCCTGCGGCGACGCCTGCGAGGGTGAGGAAATTCCGGCGATCGATCATGTATCGTCTCCTGTGGTTTGGGGGAAATCTTCGGGGGAGTAGGGAACGGGCGGCAGCGGCTGGCCCGGCGGCACCGTGCCCTTGCCGCTCTCGGCACGGGTCAGCACGACGACATGCGTGCCGGAGCGGACGCGGTCGGCGAGGTCGATGATGTCCTGATTGAACAGCCGGATGCAGCCCGCCGAGGTCGCCTTGCCGATTGAACTGTCATCCATCGTTCCGTGAATGCGGTAGAGCGTGTCCTTGTTCCCGCGATGCAGGTAAAGCGCCCGCGCGCCTAGCGGATTGTCGAGCCCGCCTTCAAGCCCGTCCTTCACCGGGCCGTAAAGCTCGGGGTCTTCCTTGATCATGCTCTTGGTCGGCGTCCAGCTCGGCCAGTCGCGCTGATAGGGGATATGCCCCTCACCGGAAAAACCGCGCCCGTCCTCGCCCACGGCGACCGTGTAGCGCAGCGCGCGGTTGTTCTTCTGCACGAGGTAGAGCTTGCGCGCCCAAGGGTCGACGACGATCGTGCCGGGCGGCTCGTCAGTCCAGTAATCGACCTCCTGACGGGCTTTCTCCTCGCTCAGCAGTTTCGGGTCCACCGCAGGGATCGTGCGGCCATCATCTTCCATCTGGCTGTAAATCGCCTTCACCCGCGCGCTGAGCTGCGGCGCTTGCGGCGCGGGTTGCGGGGCCGGGCTGGGAGGCTCGGGCGCGCAGGCCGCGAGGGCGATCAACGCGAGCGGGGCGAAGCGGATAAGGTTCATTGAGCGATCTCCGAAAGCGAGGTCGTGAGTTTCGGCGCGGTTACATCCCCGATCAGCCGGGTGCCCTGCGCCTCCGAATGGTCGGGGCTGAGGAAGATCAGCGTCGGCGGGCCGATCACGCCCAACTGCTTGAGAAGCGCCTGCTGCGGCGCGCCGGTTTTCGTCACATCGACCGCGATGGGCGTGACATGGCGCAGCGCGCCCTGCACCTGCGGGTCGGGGATCACCTCGCGCGCGATGGTGGCGCATTCGGTGCACCATTCGGCCGTGGTGATCAGCATCACCGGCGCGCCCTTCGCCGCGTTCAGTGCGGCATCGAGCGCCGCGGGCGTCTCGACATGGGTGAAGTCATCCTCCATCAGCACGTCCGACGTGGCGGCCATGACGGTCTGGCCTGCGGTGAAGGGCGCAAGCGGCCGCAGCGGATCGGCGGCGCCGCTCGCCGCGCCGATACCTTCGAGCGCACCGGCCAGCAGCGCCGCGAGGCCAAGCGCGCCACCCGCGCGGCGCAGGCCCGAGCTTTCCGGTCCGAACCGGTCACGCCCGCCCATGGCCACGCCCGCGCCGAGCAGCAGCAGCGCCCAGAGCGCGAGGATCGCAGGCCCAGCGATGACGCGGCTCAACAACCAGATCGCCACGCCAAGGAAGACGAAGCCGAAGGCGCGGTTCACGCCGACCATCCATTCGCCCATGCGCGGCAGGATCGCCGAGCCGAAAAGACCGACGGCCATCAACAACACGCCCTGCCCCAGACCCAGCGCGAACAGCGCCGAAGCTCCGAGCCCCGCATCGCCCGTCTGCGCGATGTAGAGGAAGGCCCCTGCCAGCGGGGCCGTCACGCAAGGCCCGACGATCAGCGTCGATGTGAAGCCGAGGATCGCCGCCCCCGCCAACGTACCGCGCCGACCCTGCACGGAGCTCACCTTGTTGGTCAGCGCCTGCGGCAGACGCAGCTCGAACAGGCCGAAGGAGGACAGCGCGAGGACGGCGAACAGCAGGGCCAGCGCGATCACCGTCGCGGGCGCCTGCATCAGGAATTGCAGGTTCTGCCCAGACCATGCCGCCACAATGCCGAGAAGCCCGAAGGCCACGGCCATCGCCAGCACATAGGTCCCGGTCAGCGCCAACCCGCGCGCGGGCGTCAGGTCTTTGCCTTGCGCGCCAAGCATCCCGGCCACGATCGGCACCATCGGCAGCACGCAAGGCGTGAAGGCCAGAAGCAGACCGAAGCCGAAGAACGACGCCACGACCAGCGCCCAGCCGCCCTTCGCCGCGATCCCCGCGACGAGGCCGTCATCGGAGGACAGATTCAGGCTGTTTCCGTCGCCCTTGGAGGCGACTACGGGAGGCGTGGGAGTATCGGCCTCGGAACGCGCGGCTGGCGCGGAGGACGCGGCGCTCTGCGCATAATCGGGCACCCCGGCGGCTTGGTTCGATTGCGCCGCGCCTGATGCGGCGGCAGTCGCAGCCCCGCCCGGCGGCACGATCTCGCGGCTTTGGGGCGGATAGCAGAGACCCTTCTCCTCGCAGCCCTGCCAATGCAGCGTGAACGGGCCGGAAATGTCGCTGACCACGGCCTCGGTATGATCGTGCCAGACCTCGACCGTGCCGAAATTCGGATCGTCCTTCATCTCGCCCGGCTGCGTCTCGATCACTGGCGCGTCGCCGTCCTCGGCGCTGACCGTCAGGTGGTCGCGATAGAGGTAGTAGCCCGGCGCGATGTCGAAGGAGACCGCGAGCGTTCCGTCATCCTGCCACGCGGTCTCGACCTGAAACGCCTCTTCGGGCGACAGCGGACCGCTGCCTCCCTTGGGCTTCAGAAGATCAAAGCTTTGCGCCGCAGCGAGGCCGGGCAACAGCAATGAGACCAGAAACACGCCCCAGAGGGCGCGCAGCGATAGACGGGAAAGAGCCTTTGCGTTCATGTTGGCCGGATCGCGGGTGAAGCTTAAGTCAGTCTTAAGATTCGTGCGGTGTATCCGCCGCGAAGGAGAAAAGATGCGCATACTCGTCGTCGAAGATGACAGCATATTGGCGGACGGCCTGCGGGTCGGGCTCGGCATGGCCGGGTTCACCGCCGATGTCGTGTCCCGCCTCGAAGATGCGCGCGCGGCGCTGGCAGGGGCGGAATATCGCGCGCTCGTGCTGGACCTGATGCTGCCCGATGGCTCCGGGCTCGAACTCCTGCGCGAATTGCGCGCGGGCCGTGCCGGGCTGCCGGTCCTGCTGCTGACCGCGCGCGATCAGGTCGAGGACCGGGTCGCGGGGTTGGATGCAGGCGCGGATGACTATCTCGGTAAGCCCTTCGATCTGGACGAGCTGGCCGCCCGGCTGCGGGCCCTTTCGCGTCGGTCGGACGGGCGGGCGGTCGCGCAGATTTCCCATGCCGGGATGGAGCTCGACCCCGGCACCCGCAGCGCCGCCTTCAACGGCCAGCCGCTGAAACTCTCGCGCCGGGAATTCGCGGTGTTGCAGGCGCTGGCCGAACGCCCCGGACGGGTGCTCGCGAAATCGGACCTCGAAGACCGGCTCTACGGCTGGGACGAGGAGGTCGAGAGCAACGCCGTCGAAGTCCATATCCACCATCTGCGCGCCAAGCTCGGGCGCGATTTCATCGAAACCCTGCGCGGCATCGGCTACCGGCTGCGCCCAGAGGAGACCTCGCCATCTCGCTCCGCCTCCGCCTCTTCCTGATCCTCACCGGCGCGACGCTGGCCGTCTGGCTGTCCGCCGTATTCTGGATCGAGAATTCCACCCGCGCCGAGGTGACGCGGGTGCTCGACGCACGTCTGGTGGAGGCGGCGCGCATGGTCTCGTCGCTGGTCTCGAAGAACCAGATCTCGCTGAATCGGGACGGTCCCGCACAGATCACACTGTCGCATAACGAGAGTTACGAGCATCAGCAATTCTGCCAGATCTGGTCTTTCACCCAAGGGCTCGTCGGACGCTCGAACGGGGCGCCGAGCGCGCAGCTGGTGCCCGCCGATGCGACCGGCTTCCGCGATGTGACACGCGACGGCAAGGACCTGCGGGTCTACACGATCATCGATCCCGATCTGGGCGGGCAGGTCACGGTGGGCGACAGTCTCGCGATGCGCAACCGGCTTGTGCGCGATGTGATAGAAGGGTTCCTCTGGCCCGCGCTGGTGATCCTGCCGGTGATGTGGGGGCTGATCTGGTTTGCGATCTCGCGCGGTCTGGCGCCGCTCGACCGCTTTGCCCGCGATCTGGACGCGCGGCCGAGCGAAGATCTGCGCGCCCTGCCCGGCACCGCGCTACAGCCCCGCGAGATCCGCCCGCTCGCCGGTGCGCTCGACGACCTTCTCGCACGTCTGGCTGCGGCGCGCGGGCGCGAGCGGGAATTCATCGCCTATGCCGCGCATGAGATGAAAACGCCGCTCGCCGGGCTGAAGACGCAGGCCCATATCGCGCGCCATGCGCCCGATACCGACACGCGCGAACACGCGCTCGCCGCGATCTCGACCTCGGTGGATCGAACCGATCGGATGGTGCGCCAACTTCTCGATCTGGCGCAGGTGGACAGTCGCGAGGCGCGCGCCACTTCGGTGGAGCTGAACGGGCTTCTGCGGCAGGTGCTTGGCGATCTGGCGGGGCTGGCCACGCGGCGCGGCGTGACGCTGGAACTCGACAGCGCGCCGGACGCGCCGACGGTAGAAGGCGACCCGCTGCTTCTATCGCTCGCCCTGCGCAACCTGATCGAGAACGCCGTTCAGGCGAGCCCAGACGGGGCGGCGATCAAGGTCAGCGTGACCACCTCCGGCAATACGCTCCTCGTCGACATTCACGACCACGGACCGGGCCTGCCGCCCGAGATCGCGCAGCAGGCGGGGCAGAAATTCGTCAAGGGCAAGGGCGCGGATGCGAATGGCTCTGGCCTCGGCCTTTCGATCGCGCACGACGCGCTGACCCGTCTGGGCGGCACGCTCAGCTTCGAGATGCGCGCGGACGGGCATCATACGCGGGTCGATCTGCCTGCCGCGTGAGGTGCGGCGTCAGGCCCTGCGCCGCGTCCGCATCACAGCCCAACCGATCAGCGCCAGTACCAGAAGCACCGCCAAGGCGATCGCCGCCCAAGCCAACTGTGCGGCGTTCGCGATGATCCAGCTGACCTGCTGCTTGCCGCTCAGGATATTGGCGACGCTGCCTTGGGTCACCTCGCCGTCGACACCTCCGAAATTCGTGCGCACATAGCTCGCGACCGAGGCGATCTGCGCGTCGCTCATCGTGCGCTGAAATCCGGGCATGGCGACGTGGCGCGCCTCATTGGGCATGTTGATCCCATGCGCGATCACCTGCACGACATTCGCTGCATTCGCAGCGCGCACGTCAGAGATCTTGGACAACGCTGGCGCGGCGGTGCCCTGCCCGTTCATGCCGTGGCAGGTCGCACAGGCGCCCTGATAGAGCGTCGCCCCGTCTGTCGTGTCGTGGCCGACCACGGATTGCCAATCGCCGTTGGGCACCTCCAATGCGGCCAGATCGAGCGTCGCCTGACCGTCGGGTCCGCTGGCCTCGGGTTGCGTGTCGACCGGCTTCACCGCCTTCAGGTATTTCGCAATCGCCGTGAGGTCGTCGCTCGACAGCTTCGAGGTTGAGCGCGAGACCACGAGCCCCATCTCGCCGCCCGCGACGGCGTGCGCATTTCGGCCCTTGCTGAGATAGGCCACGATATCGGCCTCGCTCCAGTCGCCCAGACCGCCCTTGTCCGACGGCGTGAGGTTGGGCGCATACCAACCGTTCAGCGTCCCCCCGGCGAGGTGTTTGCTGGTGTCCTCCTGCATCAGCGTCCCGCGCGGGCTGTGGCAGGAGGAGCAATGCTCCAGCGTCTCCACAAGATAGCGCCCGCGCTGAAGTTGATCGCCCGAGACATCCACCGCGCCGGGCGGATGGCCCTTGTCGAGGAACAGCGTGTTCCAGCCCATCATCGCCGGACGCACGAAAGGAAAGCCCAGATGGGTCTCGGGTACCTCGTTCTCGACGGGTTCGACCTGTTTGAAATAGGCCCAGAGCGCTTTCACATCGGCATCGGTCAGGCCGGTGTAATGGGTGTAAGGCATCGCCGGATAAAGCCACGTGTCGGACTTGCCGCGCCGCAGGGCGCCTTCGAATTCCGCCTCGGTCATGTCGCCAATCCCAGTCTTCTGGTCGGGCGTGATGTTAGGCGCATAGATCGCGCCGATCGGGCTTTCGATCTTCTCACCACCGGAGAAATTCTCCGCGTGACAGGAGGAGCAATCCCCCGCGATGGCGAGGTATTTGCCGCGCTTCACGAGGTCGCCTCCAGAAGCATCGGAGCCCGATTGCGCCTTCGCCGCAAGCGGGGAGATCGCGGCGAAGGCGGCGGTGGCCAGGATCAGAACACGCATCTCAAAGCTCCTTCGCGATGGTCTGGCCCGCGCGGATCGCGAGCGCCATGCCGGTCAGCGTCGGGTTCACACCGCCCGCCGTGGGCATCACGCCGGTCGTCACCAGAAACAGGTTCTCGTGGTCGAAACAGCGCAGATCGGCATCGCAGACCGCCTCTTCGGCCTTGCTGCCCATGACTGTCGTGCCCATCACGTGCTGCTGGCAAATAAACTTCTCGGGCGCGGAAACGCGCGTGCCGCCGGTCGCCTGCAGAAAGCGCGCGTAATCCTCCATCAGCCGCGGCAGGTTCGCCTTGGTGTAATCCGAGAGCTTGTAGGTCAGTTTGATGCCCGGCAGCCCCACGGCGTCTTTCCAAGAGGGGTTCACCTCGATGCGGTTCGCGGGATCGGGAAGGTCCTCGGTCAGCGCCTCGGCGGTGAAGACGCGGGCCGAGTGGTCGCGGATCTTCGCGTCGAGATCAGGGCCGAGCGTGCCGTCCTTCAACAGCCCCTGCGCGATGCCTTCCTCGGGTGGCGCATTGAGCAGGTCGTAGCGCGTCGATGGCACCTTGTCGCGGTCGGGAAGCGCGCGGCGCTGCATGATCGCACCGTGAATATTCTGGCCGCGCCCGGTCCAATAGGGCTCGGGCGAGAGCCATGTCATGTCGATCGTCGGGTGGATCATCAGCCGCCGTCCGACCATGTCGGAACTGTTCGCGAGATCGTTCATCAACAAGAGCTTCGGCGTCTCGTAGCCATGCGCGGCGATCACGAACATCTTCGCCGTCAACCGCGTGCGGTCGCCTTCGGGGTTGATATAGGAGAGCGCCGTGATCTTGCCCTTGTCGCCGGTCTCGATCTTGTCGACGATGGCCTGCGTGCGGATCTCGACGCCCAGATCGCGGATCTTCTGAACCACGTGATAGCCCGAATGTTTCGCACCGATCGGGCAATTCCAGTTGCAGATATTGTTGCCGATACAGGCGGGCCGGTTGTCGTAGGGCTGCGACAGCCGCGACGAGGGCGCGATATCGACGCGAAAGCCCATCGACGCCACCTGCTGCTGTAGCCGCTGGGTCGCATAGGGTTTCGCCTCAGGCGGGAGCGGATAGGGTTTCGAGCGCGGCGGATAGGTCTCGCCCTTGCCCAGACCGCTCTCGTCGAAGCCCTTCTGACCGTTCACGCCGATCTCGTATTCGGCCTGCGTGTAGAAGGGCTCCAGATCGTCGTAGCTGATCGGCCAGTCCTCGGCGATCCCGTAAGTCGAGTGCATCGCCATGTCCTCGGGCAAGAGCCGCCAGGTCGCCGCCGTCCAGTGCCGCGACGTACCGCCCAGCACCCGCAGCGTGCCCGGAAACACGTCGAGCCCGCCGGTCAGATGCGGATCGACATAGCCGGGCGTGAAGCTGTTGGGCGCATAGGGCACATCGCCGAAGGGATCGTTGAAGTTGTTCTTGCGCGGCGAGTTGCGCCAGTTCTCGGTCACTTTCCAATCGGGGATGTCGGGACCTGCCTCCAGCACGATCACCGAATGGCCCGCCTGTGCGATCTGTTGCGCGGCCAGACCGCCGAGCGAGCCCGACCCGACCACGATCACGTCTGCATCGAAATCAGCCATTACTGTGCCTCCTGCTGGGAGTCGGAATTGGATGCGGGGTTGGGCGAGCCACTGGCACCCTGACCGGTGCCACCTCCGCTGTCCGCGCCTTGCGCTTTGCGGGCGGCGTCGACGCTGTCGGCCTCGCTCTTGGCATAGGCCAGCCATGCCGGATCGGGATCTTGCAGCTCGTAGCTGGATTTGGGCTGGTACTCCCAGCTCGTGGCCTCCTCGGGCAGGTCCGAGGCATCGACACCTTCGGGCACCTCTTTCCACCAGCCCGCACCGCCAGAGGGGTAAGTCTGCAGGGGCACGATGTCGCTGACTTTGGTCAGCGCCTGCGCCTCGAGGAAGGTCGCGAATTCGGCGTCGTCTTTCAAAATGCGTGCCGAGGGGGAGCCGGTGAATCCGAGATACCACGGCTTCGCGATGCTCAGCGCGAGGGTGGTCTGGTCGTCGCTCAGCCCCTCGATCGCGGTAGCGCGGTCCCTGCCGTCGAAGGCCTTTGCGAGCCCGTCCAGCTTGCCGGCAAAACCTGCATCGCCATCGCTCAGCAGCTTTTCGATCCGCGCGGCGGTTTCCTTCGAGAGGCTGTCATTGCCGCAGATCGCGCGGCTCACGAAAAGAAAGGCATCGCTGGGCGCGGCGCTATCGGCGGCGCGGGCGAAACCGGGTGTCAAACTTGCAAGTGGCACGGTGCCTGCCAAGGCGATCAGGAAACGTCTGCGGTCGAGGCTCATGGCATCCTCCTCCCGGGGCTAAAAACGGAGCGTAAGCAACAGCCATGCGCAGTGACCCTCAATCCCAGCGCAATCGCGCGTATGGAGCGGTCGGGTCATGGCTGCCTTCGTCATAATCGTGACGCTTTCACGCATTCGGGGTGGCGTAGGTTGACGGTAGGGCCGCAGTCGGGGCCAGCAACCGCCCGCTACCGCACGTTATCGTCAAGGAACAAAGGCCGCGGGATGCGCGTTCGATACCCCCCTTCACGTTTTCTCGCAAACGAACGCGGCCGCGTCTGAAATCGGCCCGGTCACCGGGATGTGCGCGCCACGCCCGGAACTTCGCGAAGGCACGTCGCATTCGGCCGGCAACACCCTCACGAACAGGAGCAGAGCATGGCAAAGATCGCATTTCTAGGCATGGGCGCGATGGGCTCGCGGATGGCGCGGACCCTTCTGGATGCGGGCCACGATCTGATCGTCTGGAACCGGACGCCAGAGCGCTGCGCGCCACTCGTCGAGGCCGGAGCCACGCAGGCCGACACCCCGCGCGACGCGGCAGCACAGTCCGAGTTCACGATCTCGATGTTGCGCGACACCGAGGTCTCGCGCGAGGTCTGGTGCGACCCGGAA
This sequence comes from Thioclava sp. PTB-PU3-1, assembly GCF_055666785.1. Lineage (NCBI taxonomy): Bacteria > Pseudomonadati > Pseudomonadota > Alphaproteobacteria > Rhodobacterales > Paracoccaceae > Thioclava > Thioclava sp. PTB-PU3-1. The sequence goes on from NZ_JBVNVL010000001.1 coordinate 903,605, forward strand.
ACCGGCGCTTTCGCCGGGTTGCCCGAAGATGCCATCGCGATCGAAAGCTCGACCATCACGCCAGAGGGAGCCGCAGAGCTTGGCAGCTACGCCACCGCGCAGCAGCGGCGCTTTGTCGAAGCGCCGGTCTCCGGCACGCTGCCGCAAGCCGAGAACGGTGTGCTGGTCTATTTCCTCGGCGGCGAGGCCGAGACCGCAGGCCGTGTGCATGACGTGCTCGACCCGCTCGCCAAGGCGCAGCACCATGTCGGCACCTGGGGCATGGCTGCGCGGATGAAGCTTGCGACGAATGCGATGCTGGGCGTTCAGGTCGCCGCCTGGGCGGAGATCATTCCGATGCTGGAGCGCGGCGGCATGGATGTCGATCTTGCGCTGGAGGCGCTGTCCTCCACCCCGATCTGGACGCCGAACGCGCCCTATATCACCGGCACGATGCAGCGCTCGGACTTCACGCCGCAATTCCCCGTCGATCTGATCTCAAAGGACTTCCGCTATGCCATCGCCGAGGGTGGCGAAGCGCGGATGCCGATGACCGAGGCCGCGAAACGCCTCTTTGCGCGGGCCAGCGAGGCCGGTCATGGCGCGGAGAACATGACCGGCGTCGTGCAGGTGAACCGCGACTGACGCGCCCTCAGCCTGCCGATTGCGGGATCAGGATGCGGTCGAAGAAATCCGCGACCGCGTCCACCGCGTCGAGCGGCAAGACCTGCGCGACATATTGATCGGGCCGCAGCACCAGCAAGGCGCCCTGCGCCCGGTCGATGCCGCGCAGGTCGAAGATGTCGGGACCGGGGACGGCGGGGCAGAAGGCTTTCTCGTAATCGACCAGCCCGTAACGCCCCTTCTTGGGACGCAGGAGCGCGGGCAGCGCCTCGATGCGCATCTCGCGATGGGGCGTCTGGAAGACCGCGCGCAGGTCGACGACGCTGTCGATATCCGCGCCCTCGGGCGTGAAGCGGTGAAGTAGTCCCTCCGGCCCATCGAGCCGGTCGCATAGCTGCGCGATCGCCCCACCCGTCTCGCCTGTGTCGCCCGTCGGCGCAAACGCCAGAAGCCGCCAGCGCCCGTCCGCCTTGAACGCATGGCCCAGCTGCACCGGCTTCGCATCCGCCAAACGCACCACCGGAGCGGAGTGGAAGCGCTTGCCCACGACCTGCCCGGCGGCCAGCGCCTGATGCGCGGCGTCGCCGATCAGGAGCCCCGGCGCGTATTGCGTCTCGACCCCGGCGGTATAGCGCCCGTGTTTCTGGAAATAGGCCTGAAACTGCGCCTCTTCCTCCTTGGTCTGCGGCTTCGCGCTGAACAGCCGCGCCATGTCGCGGTCGAAGTCGATCAGTTCCTGCGCCTTGGCCTGCCGCTCCGCCGAATAGGTCCGCAACAGCTCTGGCCGCGCCTGTCCGCGCAGCACGGCAGCCAGTTTCCAGCCGAGGTTGAACGTGTCGGCCATCGAGACGTTCATACCCTGCCCCGCCTTCGGGCTATGGGTGTGGCAGGCGTCGCCCGCGATGAAGATGCGCGGCTCGGTCACGCCGTCGCCGCCCCCGTCGCTGTCGTCGAACCCGTCGCAGACACGCTGGCCGATCTCATAGGCCGACCACCATGCGACCTCCTTCACATCGAGACTGTAGGGGGAGAGGATCGCCTGCGCTTTCTCGATCAGCATCTCGGCGCTGACATTGCGATCCGCGGCGCGCTCGTCGCCATGCAGCGCGTCGAGCTCGATATAGAGCCGCACCAGATAGCCGCCTTCGCGCGGGATGATCAGGATGCTGCCCTCGGTTGCCGACTGGATCGCCGCCTTGAGCCGGATATCGGGGAAGTCGGTGACCGGCAGCACATCCATCACGCCCCAAAGCTGGCGCGCGGATTCGCCGTGCAATTCGTGCCCGATAGATTTGCGCACCGTGCTGCGCGCCCCGTCGCAGCCGACGACATAGCGCGCGCGGATCGTCTCGGTCTCGCCCGGCGCATCGAGGCAGTCGAATATCGCGACGAGCGGATAATCGGGGTCGTCGGTGCGGGTGAGCGTGGTCAGCGCGCGATCGTAATCCGGGGTCAGACGGCGTGCACCGTTTTGCATCTTCTCGAGGTAGAAATCATGGACCCGCGCCTGATTGAGGATGACATGCGGCATCTCTGAGAGGTCATCGGCCACGTCCTGAATCCGGTCGGCCCGCTGCAGCCCCTCGCCTTGCACGCCGGGCCGCCAGAAGGCGACCTCATTCACCCAATAGCCTTCCTTCATCACCTTCTCGGCGAAGCCGAAAGCCTCGAACATCTCGACCGAGCGGCAGGCGATGCCGTCCGCCTGCCCGACTTCGAGCGGGCCGGATTTGCGCTCGGTGATGCGCACGGAAATCTCGGGGAAGGCTGCAAGCTGCGCCGCAAGGGTCAGCCCCGCCGGGCCGCAGCCGACGATCAGCACATCGACTTTGTCGAGCGTCTCCCCCGCCTGCGGATGACGCGGCGCGATGGCCGGATCGCCGGTAGTGAACCCGTTCAGATGAAACTGCATAGCGCGCCCTCCCAATTGATATGTATACTTACCATTAACGGAAAGGCTGGCGCGGCGTCAATATAGTAAGTATACTTACCTAAATCACAGAAGACCCGGAGCGCATCCCATGCCGAACGAATTCGAGACAATGCCCGGCCACCTGATCCGGCGGCTGAACCAGCGTTCGACGGCGGTGTTCCAGAAGCGGATCAAGGACGCCCCGGTGGAACTGACCTCGGTGCAATTCGCGGCGCTCGACGCCCTGTCGCGCGAGCCAGGAATGGATCAGGCTCAGCTGGCCGCGCGCATCGCCTATGACAGGGCGACGATCGGGGACGTGGTCAAGCGGCTGGTGCAGAAGGGGCTTGTCGCGCGGGCCGTCAGCGAGACGGACCGGCGCGCGCGCAGCCTGCATCTGACGCCCGAGGGGACAGCCGCACTGGACGGCGCGCGGCCCGTGGTGACGCAGCTGCAGGCGGAAATCCTGGAAGGGTTGAGCGAGGAGGAGGCCGCGCAGTTCATTGCGCTCGCCCGCAAGGCTGTCGCCCCGCAGGACTGAAAAAGGGAGGCGGATCGCGCCGCCTCCCCCAATTCTTTCCGTCCGGACGGGCTCAGCCCTTCTTCAGGTCGAGCTTGTCCATCGGCATCGAACGCACGCGCTGCCCGGTCAGCGCCGAGACCGCATTGGCGATCGCCGGCGGCACGGCGGGCAGCGGCGGCTCGCCCACGCCGCCCATCTTCGCGCCGCTCTCGATCACCTTCGCATGGATGCGCGGCGCCCGCGCCCCACCGAGGATCGGGTAGTAGTCGAAGTTGCGCGCGGTCGGCTCGCCGTTCTTGTAGGCGACCTCTTCGATCAGCGCCTCGGAGGTGCCGAGCGTGGCCGCCCCCATGATCTGCGCCTTGATGATCGACGGGTTCACGATGCTGCCCGGGTCGAGCACGTCCCAGATGTCATGCACGACGATCTGGCCGTCCTGTATCGAGACCTCGGCAATCGCCGCCGCCTCGCTGCCGAAGGGCGACGCCATCGCGACACCGCGGGCGCGGCGGGTGCCGTCCTCGGCGTCGAAGGGGCCACGCTTCCAGCCGCCCGAGAGATCGCCCACGGCTTTGAGCAGATTAGTCAGACGCTCATTCCCTTCGAGCAGCTTCATGCGCAGCTCATAGGGGTCCTGCCCGCCCGCATCGGCCATCTCGTCGAGGAAGGCCTCATAGAAGAAGTCGTTCATCGAATGACCGACCGAGCGCCAATAGGCGAGCGAGGTCGGGTTCTCGACATAGTTCTGCGCGATGCGGCGGTTCGGGATCGCGTAGCTCTTGCCGGTCAGCCCCTCGACGGCCATCGCATCGACCTTGTCGGGGTTGTGGCCGTTGAGCGCCTCGGTCGGACCTTCACAGGCGGAGATCGCCTCCAGCGCCACCGGCATGCCCTGATCGTCCAGCGCACCACGGAAACGCACCGCCGCCATCGGACGCAGCGGATCGCGCAGGAATTCCTGCTCGCGCGTCCAGATCACCTTGATCGGCTTGCCGACCTCTTTCGCAAGCTGGACCGCCTGCGGGAAGGGGTTCGCCGCGGGGTACAGGAAGTGCCGCCCGAAGAAACCACCGAGCATCGGCGAGTTGACCTTTACCTGCTCGGGCTTGATGCCCGCCGCATCCGCGATCTGGGCCTGGAACTGCTCGGGCGCCTGATTGGGCAGCCAGATGTCGAGCGTGCCATCCTCGTTGAACCGCGCCAGTGTCGAGGCAGGCTCGATCTGGGCGTGGTGCAGGTATTGGCTCTGATAGGTCGCATCGACCGTCTTCGCAGCCCCGTCGAAGCCCGACGCGATGTCGCCTTCGCTCTCGGCCTCGGTGCCGTCGCCTTTTGTATTGGCCAGTTGCTTGGCGAACTCCTCGGTCGAGAAATCGGCGGGCATGTAGCGGATCTTGGACTTCTCGTCCTCGCTCGGCTCCTGCCAGTCGACCTTGGCAGCTTCGACCGCCGTCTTCGCATCCCAGAACCGCTCGGCCACGACAGCCACCGCCCCGTCGAGCTTGTGAACCGACATGACGCCGGCCATGCCCTTCACCTCGTCGAGGTTGCTGATGTCGCCGGGCTTGAGACCCAGACGTGGCGCGTGCTGGACGGCGGCGTGCAGCATCCCGTCGACCTTGGCATCCATCGCATAGATCGCCTTGCCGGTCGATTTCTCGTAGACGTCGACGCGCTTCACGGGCTCGCCGATCCACTTGAAGTCTTTCGGATCTTTCAGCGTCACGGAGTCGGGGCTCGGCACCTCTTGGTCGAGCGCGTCGCCCGCCAGCTCGCCATAGCCCAGCGACTTGCCGGAGGCCTTGTGGACCACCTTGCCCGGCTCGGTCGACAGATCGGACACCGGCGCGTCGAGCTTCTTCGCCGCCGCTTCCAGCATCATCTGCCGTGCCGCCGCACCGAGCTTGCGCATCGTGTCGTAGCTGGTGCGCACCGACATCGAGCCGCCGGTGATCCTCATCTTGCCATAGACCACGAGGTAATCGCTGCCCGCGGGCGCGTTCTCGACGATGAAGCTATCCGGGGCCACGTCCATTTCCTCGCCCACGATCTGCGCCATCGCGGTGAAGACCCCTTGGCCGCCTTCGTTGAACGGGCTCAGCAGGCGGACCTTGCCGTCTTTGCGCAACTCGAGGAAGGCCGGGACGTTGGCGCCGGGCGGCATGTCTTTCGCAGCGGCGGCGGCTGCCTTGTTGGGCGCGACGCTCAGGCCGAAGCCCAGCACGAGCGAGCCTGCGGTGATGCCAGCGGAGGCCAGCAGGAAGCGGCGGCGCGAGACGTTCTCGGGCGCGCCGGTCGGGTAGCCGGGATCGGAGATCTTGGGATCGTGGTCGTTCATTGCGCATCCCCCGCTTTCGCTGCATCGGTACCGGCAATCGAGGCGATCGTATCGTTGATCGCGTTATAGGTGCCGCAGCGGCACAGGTTGGTCATAGCTGCCGTGATGTCATCTTCGGTGGGCTTGTCGTTTTCCTTCAGCAGCGAGGTCGCCGCCATCACCTGACCCGACTGGCAATAGCCGCATTGCGGCACTTCCTTGTCGATCCAGGCTTCGACGACACGCTTGCCGACGGGGTCGTTCTCGATCTCTTCGATCGTGGTGACTTCGCTGTCGCCGACGGCGCTGACGGGCAACACGCAGCTGCGCTGAACCGTGCCATCAAGCAGCACCGAACAGGCGCCGCATTGTGCGATCCCGCAGCCGAATTTCGTGCCGGTCATGCCGAGCTCATCGCGGATCACCCAAAGGAGCGGGGTATCCGGGCCGGACTGCACGTCGACGGACTTGCCGTTGATTTTCAATTTCATGAATTCCTCCTCGCCGTTTCATCGGTGAGCGCTCGCGCGGCGCTGGTTGGCCGCTCTCCACCTAGGGCACGAGTGGCGCGAGGCACTAAATTTTCGTGAAAACGTCGCGAGAAGATGGAACCGCCGGGGATGCCGGCGCGTCAACGCGGCGCGGCGCCCTGCCCTCGTTTCGATCCCGTGAAGGCAGGGAAACCGCGCACCGCGCCGGAGGTCTTTGGAAGTCCTGCGCTCAGCCGCGCCAGGTGCGGACCGGGCCGCAATCGACATGCACGAAATGCTCGCTCGGATAGTAGCCGACACCGCCGCCACGGATGCGCAGGGCCACTTTGTGCAGCATGCTGGTCGAGACATGCGGATGCGTCAGATCGAGCGCCTCGCCCCGCATGTGGTAGCTATGCGTCGCGCCATGCACGAGACGGTTCGTCTTCGGCGTGCGGTAGCCCGACACCAGCATCAGCGGCGTGCTCTGCTCGAGCATGTTCTGCATGTTGTAGGCGATGTTGACCGTGCGGTTGTCGATCTTCACCTCTTTCTCCTGACGCCAGTCGCGGGCGATCCGGTAGAATTCGCGCATCGCGTCGTCGTCATACTGCCCTTTCGCGAAATAGACCGCGTCGAAATTCTCGTTGGTATGCGGATTGTGGAAGCGCAGGCGGCGCTCGTCCGTCTGGCCTGCCTGTGCCGGGGTGACGATGTAGGGGGTTGCGAGGGCGCCCGCCGCGCCCAAGAGAAACTCGCGACGGAGCAGTCCTGATGCCTTTGCCATGATAGATGTCCCTTCGAATGCGTGTCGAAGGGCGCAAATTCGAAATTTCGGGGACGAACAAAAGGGCCGCACTGGGTTCCATCGATGGAACCGGCAGCCAAATGCCGAGAGCTCAGCAGGGAGTTGCCGACAGACGCCCTCACCTCAAGGTCATCTGACCGGATGTTACCTCTTGAAACCCGCGCAGCCCTTGCAGGTCACGCAGGCGCGAGGGAGCGCGAGGACAGCCTCACACGGGGGAGAGGCCGGATTTTGGCTTCCGGACACGTCACCGCACCTGAAACCACCACCCGATTCGCCCCGTGGAGACTTGGACCCCACGAAGACGCAGCAGCTTCGCGGCGCGCCTTTCGGTCACCTGTAAGTCTCGTCCAACGCCGAATGTCGACATGGGTTCCCGAAAAAATCGGCGCGCGTGTGGGATTGGTCGCAACCGCAAGCGGGGAACAGCGCGCATCCGTGGGCGTTCGTCCCTGCGCGCCCGCCGCGCCCGCCCGTTTACCTCCGACCGCCGAAAGGATCGCATCCATGCCCGAGCACCCCACACCGAACGAACGCGAGGCGATGGCCCTCTTGATCGCCAAAGCGAAAGAGGCCGCACAGGAGCCGGGCAAGGCGGGGATCGCCGCCGCGATCCTGCGCGACGGGGAGATCATCGCCGAGGGGGAGAACGAGGTGCATCTGAACTGCGACCCGACCCGCCATGCCGAGATCGTGGCGATCGCGAAAGCGACACGGGCGCAGGACGACCCGTCGCTCGACGGCTGCGTGCTGCTGACGACCCTGCAGCCCTGCGAGATGTGCCTCTCGGCGGCGCGGTTTGCCGGGATCAAGCGGATCGTCTTCGGCGCGCAGAAGGAGAATGTCGCGGGGAAGTATTTCGTTTTCCCCGATTTGACGCTGACCAAATTCCGCGACGCAGGCGAAGCCTTCGAAGCGATCGGCGGCGTGCTGGAGGAGGACGTCGTCGCGCTTTATGTCGATGGCGAGGAGTGACGCCTCTCTAAGCTAAGCGGATAGCAAAAAGGCGGGGCCGCGGCCCCGCCTTTTCCTTTGGTCTGTCTGACGTTCGGCTTAGCCGCCGATGCTTTTCGCCGAGGCCATGCCCGGCGCCTTCGATTCACCGCCCAGCTTGTCGCGGACCGCTTTCTCGATGCGCGCGCCGATATCGCCGTCGATGTTGCGCCAGTACTCGAATGCTCGTTGAAGCACCTTCTCGCTGACGCCGTCGCAGAGGTGGCCGGTGACGTTGTTCACGAGACGCTCGCGCGCCGCGTCGTCCATCACGTCCCGCACAAGCGAACCTGCCTGGCTCCAGTCGTCGTCATCCTCGCGCAGCGTATAGGCCTGACGGACCATCTCGCCATCGGAATACCACAGACCGGCTTCGGATTTCTGCGGATGCGCTTCCGGCCCGCCATAGGAGTTCGGGAAATAGACCGGGTCTTCGGACTTGTTGACCCGCAGCGCGCCGTCCTTGGTGTAGGCGTTGGTCTCGGCCTGCGGCTTGTTCACCGGGATCTGCTTGTAGTTCACCCCGAGCCGCGCGCGGTGCGCATCGGCATAGGAGAAGCCACGTGCCAGCAGCATCTTGTCGGGCGAGAGACCAACGCCGGGGACCATGTTGTTGGGCTCGAAGGCCGCCTGCTCGATTTCGGTGTGGAAATCGGTCGGGTTGCGGTCGAGCACCATCTTGCCAACCTCGATCAGCGGATAGTCCTTGTGCGGCCAGACCTTCGTCAGGTCGAACGGGTTGATACGATAGGTCTTTGCATCCTCGAAGGGCATGATCTGGAAATAAAGCGTCCAGCTCGGAGCGTTGCCCTCGGAGATCGCGTTGAACAGGTCGCGGCGGTGATAGTCGCTATCGGCGCCCGCCATCTCGTCCGCTTCTTCCTGCGTGAAATGCGCGTTGCCGTCGCCCTGATCGGTCTTGAAGTGGAACTTCACCCAGAACATCTCGCCCGCCTCATTGACGAGCGAATAGGTGTGGCTCGAATAGCCGTTCATCTCGCGCCAGGTCCGCGGGATGCCGCGATCGCCCATCAGATAGGTGACCTGATGCGCGCTCTCGGGCGAGAGGGTCCAGAAGTCCCACTGCATGTCGTGGTCGCGCAGACCGTTATCGGCACGGCGCTTCTGGCTGCGGATGAAGCTCTGGAACTTCAGCGGATCGCGCACGAAGAAGACGGGGGTGTTGTTGCCCACCATGTCGAAGTTGCCTTCCTCGGTATACATCTTCACCGAGAAGCCGCGCGGGTCGCGCCACGTGTCGGGGCTGCCGCGCTCGCCTGCGACGGTCGAGAAGCGTGCGACGATGTCGGTCTTCGCGCCCGGCTGGAACACCTTCGCCTTGGTGTATTTCGAGACGTCGCCCGTCACTTGGAAATGGCCGAAGGCGCCCGAACCTTTGGCGTGGGGCTGACGCTCCGGGATGCGCTCGCGGTTGAAATTCGCCATCTGCTCGATGAGGTAGTGATCGTTCAGAACGATCGGACCATCGGAACCGACCGTGAGCGAATGTTCGAGACTTTGGACGGGGGTGCCCCCGTCTGTGGTGGCGGGGCGTCCGCGCTTGTCGTTCGTCATGTCGGAACCTCTAATTTTGGAAAATATCGGTTCGGAAACGCAGGGGGCGTGGCGCAGTTCCTTGAAGTTTCCACGACTGAATTCACGGCTCCGATATGTTGGTCGAAATGCGGGTAGCCCGTCCCGATCCGGCCCTTAGCGACTTACGCTTGGGAACCGATTACACTGCGGCGCATTGATCACGTTGGCGCATCGCCGTTTCTTCCGCACATGGAGCCTCCCCCTATGACCCCCAGTTCGCTGCGTTTCGATCCGTATGCGGGGCGACCCGATACTCTTGGCGCGCGCGTCACCGGAGACGGTGTGAATTTCGCGATTTTCTCCGAAGAGGCCGAGAAGGTGGAGCTGTGCCTTTTCGACGATGAGGGCCAGGAGGAACTTGCGCGGCTGGAGATGCCGCAGCAGGAGGGCGGGATCTGGTTCGGCCATTTGCCCGGCGCGCAGGAAGGCCTTGCCTATGGCTACCGCGTCCACGGTCCGTTCGCCCCCGAAGAAGGGCTGCGCTTCAACCCGAACAAGCTGCTGCTCGACCCCTACGCGATGGCGATGCGGGGCTATCTGAAATGGGATGACGCGCTGTTCGGCTATCCCATTGGCGATTCCGATCTGAAACAGGACACCCGCGACTCCGCCCCGTTCATGCCGAAAGCCATCGTGGTCGACACGCAGTTCGACTGGGATCAGGATCAGGTGCTGCACCGCCCGTGGTCGGAAACCGTGATCTACGAGGCCCACGTGAAGGGCCTGACGATGCGCCATCCCGGCGTCGTTCAGGCCGATCGCGGAACCTTCCGCGCGCTCGCCTCGCCGCAGATCATCGACCACCTGCTGACGCTCGGCGTGACCACGATCGAACTGCTGCCGATCCATGCCATCGTGCAGGATCGCCACTTGGTCGAGAACGGCCTGTCGAACTACTGGGGCTACAACTCCATCGGGTTCTTCGCGCCCAATCGCAGCTATCTCGCCGGCGAGGACGTACGCGAGGTGCGCGCCGCAGTGAAACGCTTCCACGAGGCCGGGATCGAAGTGATCCTCGACGTGGTCTACAACCACACCGCCGAGGGTAACGAGCTCGGCCCGACGCTCAGCTTCAAAGGCATCGACAATCGCAGCTACTACCTGCTGTCGCCGGAAAACAAACGCCACGGCTTCGACACGACCGGCACCGGGAACACGCTCAACGTCGCCCATCCGATGGTGCTGCGCCTCGTGATGGACAGCCTGCGCTACTGGGTGGAGGCGGTGCATGTCGACGGCTTCCGCTTCGACCTCGCCTCGACACTTGGCCGCGAGCCCGACGGGTTCGAACGCGAGGGCGCTTTCTTCAACGCGATCCGGCAGGACCCGGTGCTGTCCGGCGTAAAGCTGATCGCCGAGCCGTGGGATATCGGCGAAGGCGGCTATCAGGTGGGCGGTTTTCCCTGGCCCTTCCGCGAGTGGAACGACAAGTTCCGCGATGACACCCGCGCGTTCTGGCGCCGCGATCCGGGGCTCTTGCCGAAAATTTCCCAGCGGCTGATGGGCTCACCGGTGCAGTTCGACCACACGCATCGCCCCGCGACGTCGTCGATCAATTTTCTCGCCGCTCATGACGGGTTCACGCTCTGGGATACGCTCAGCTACAACCACAAGCACAACGAGGCCAATGGCGAGGGCAATCGCGACGGCCACGACCATAACCTGTCCGACAATATGGGCGTAGAAGGGCCGAGCGACGATCCCGAGATCAACGCCGCCCGCCTGCGTAGGGCGCGCGCGATGCTGGGCTCGCTGCTGGTCAGCCACGGCGTGCCGATGATCCTCGCAGGCGACGAGATGGGCCAGAGCCAGAACGGCAACAACAACGCCTATTGTCAGGACAACGAGACGACATGGATCGACTGGGAGGGCGCGCGGACCGATCTGCGCGACAGCCTCAGCGCGATGGTCGCATTCCGGCAGGACTGGCGCTATCACCTCGCACCGCCCGCCTTCGCCCCTAACGCCGCGACCCCGGTCAGCGATTGGTGGCACGCGTCGGGGCGGCAGATGAAGGACGACGACTGGCAGGAAGCGGGGCAGTGCTGCGTCGGATTGCGGCACCGATTGGAAGGCTACCCCGAGCTGCTGATCGTTGCCAATGCGGGCGACGCCTGCGAATTCACCCTGCCCGGCAACGGCTGGCACCATATCCTCGACACGACCCGGGACAATCCGCGCTGCGACGAGGCAGTCGACGGGGTGCAGTCGCTGCCGTGGCAATCGTTGCACGCGTTCTGTCGTGAGGGCGAAGCTGCGATCTACGAGGGCGACGCGTGACGGCGGCAGGCGATCGGCAGCCCCTTCGCTGGGGCGCGCATCCGGGGGCGGAGGGTAACTGGGACTTCGCCATCTGGGCCCCTGCCGCGAAGCGCGCAGAGTTGGTGCTGGACGGAGCGGCACATGACATGACACCGGTCGGAGACGGCGGCAGGCAGGCCTCAGTCGCGGCCCGCGACGGACTGCCCTACGCATTCCGCCTCGACGGCACGGACTACCCCGACCCAGCCGCGCGCCGCCAGCGAGGCGATGTTCACGGGCCGTCGCTGACCGTTGATCCGGCCCATTTCGACTGGGGCGCGCCGTGGCAAGGGCGGCCATGGGACGAGGCGGTGATCCTCGAAATCCACATCGGCACCTTCACCCCCGAGGGCACGTTCGCTGCTGCTTCGGAACGCTTGCCCGAACTGGCAGGTCTCGGCATCACGGCTGTCGAGATCATGCCCGTCTCGCAGTTCCACGGTGCCCATGGCTGGGGCTATGACGGGGTTGTGCTCCGCGCGCCGCATCCCGCCTATGGCAGCCCCGACGAGATGCGCGCCTTCATCCGCACAGCGCAAAGCCACGGGATCATGGTGATCCTCGATTTGGTGCTGAACCATTTCGGCCCCTTCGGGAACTACCTGCACGCCTATGCGCCCCAGACCTTCGGCGGGGAGGCAACGCCATGGGGCGATGCGATCGACTTTACGCGACCCGAGGTACGCGCGCTGCTGCGCGAGGCAGCGACAGGATGGATCGACGAGTATCGGCTCGACGGGCTTCGGCTGGATGCAGTCCACGCGATCCGCGATCCGTCCGAGCCGCATTTCCTGATCGAGCTTTTGCAAACGATCCGCGCACAGGATCGAGGCCGTCCGATCCACCTAATCCTCGAGGACGAGCGCAACCTCCCCGATCTGCGCGACGGCGGGTATGACGCGCAGTGGAACGACGATTGGCATAACGCGCTGCATGTCGCCCTGACCGGCGAGACGCAGGGCTACTACAAAGCCCATGCCACCGATCCGTTCGGCGATCTGGCGCGGGCGATGGCGCAGGGCCAGATCGAGGAAGGCCAGACGCGGACCGACAGGACGACAGCGCGCGGCGCGCCCGCCGCCCATTTGCCATGGTCCGCTTTCGTGAACGCCAACCTCACCCATGACCAAGCGGGCAACCGTCCCGAGGGCGAACGCCTCCTGAGCCTTATCGGCGACGAGGCGGGTGCGGTGATCCATGCGCTGGTGCTGCTGATGCCCTTCACGCCGATGCTGTTCATGGGCGAAGAGGTCGGCTCGACCGCGCCCTTCCCCTTCTTCGCCGATCCACCGCCGGACGCCGTCGCCGCACTGCGCGCGGGCCGGACGAAAGAGCTGCAAGGCATCGGCTACGACACGTCCGCGATGATCGACCCCGCCTCTCCCGATACGCCGCGCCTGTGCTACCCTTACCGCGACACCGGGCCGCGCGCGCAGGAGTGGCTGCGGCTGACTCGCGAACTTCTGAGCCTGCGCCGGGCGCATCTGCTGCCGCTTTTGCGCAGCGGTAAGCGCGGCCCTGGCGAGGTCACGCGCCACGGGGCGAAGGCCTTCCACGCGCGCTGGCCTTTCGCAGCGGGGACGCTCGATATTCTCGTCAGCCTCGGGGCACCCGCATCCAATGCGCCGCGCCGCGAGCCTGCGCTATTCTCGATGGGCGACCCGCGCCGGGACGCCTTCGCCATCGACGTGAGGATTGAGTAATGCCGTCCGATCTGCCCGCTGCCACCGCCCGCCCCATGATCGCGACCTATCGGCTGCAATTGCGAAACGGCATCGACTTCGCGGCTGCGAAAACCTTCCTGCCCTATCTCGCCGACCTTGGCGTGAGCCATCTCTACCTCTCGCCGATCTTCACCGCGACGGAGGGTTCCACCCACGGTTATGATGTCGCCAACCCGCAGGAGATCGACCCGGCGCTTGGCGGCGAGGACGGTTTTCGAGATCTCACTGACGCCGCGCAGGCGCTGGGGCTCGGCATCGTGCTCGACCTCGTGCCGAACCACACCGCACTCTCGCTCGACAATCCGTGGATGCGCGATGCGATGCGTTATGGCCCCAACAGCGCCTACGCCGATTACTTCGCGATCGACTGGTCGCAAAAACTGATCCTGCCTTTCCTGCCGGAGCCGCTCGACGACATGCTGGCGAAGGGTGAGCTGCGACTGACTGAGGATCACGGTGGCGCGGTGGAATGGGAGGGCGGCTGGCTGCCGCTCGCGCCCGGCACGGCGGCGCTGGGAGACATCGCTACGGTCCTGACGCACCAGCACTGGCAGCTGCGCGACTGGACGCGCGAACGCGGCGCGCTCTCGCATCGGCGCTTCTTCAACGTCACCGGGCTGATCGGGATGCGCATCGAGGATCCGGCGGTATTCGCCGCGATGACCGAACTGCCCGCGCGGCTGGTTCGCGAGGGGCTCGCCCACGCGCTACGGATCGATCACATCGACGGGCTCGCCGATCCCGCCACCTATCTGGAGCGGTTGCGCCAGACGGTGGGCGATGCAGTCCCGATCTGGGTCGAGAAGATTCTGACCGACGATGAGGCGATGCCACCTGAGTGGCAGACCGACGGCACCACGGGCTACGAGGCGGGACGGCAGATTTGCCGCCTGCTGACCGAGCCGGAAGGCTTCGCGCGGCTCGACACGCTTTGGCGCGACCGCACCGGCGGCTGCGACGATTACGAGACGATGTGCCGCGAGACGCGCGCGCAGGTGATCCCCGAAGACCTCGCGGCTGAGTTGCACCAACTGATCGACCTCGCACAGGCGGCGCTCGTGGTGGATCGGCTCGATCCGCCCGATACGGAAACGCTGCGCGAGGCGATGCTGGCGCTGCTGATCTTCTTCCCGCGCTATCGCAGCTACATCACCACGCCGCCCGCGACGCCCGAAGACCGCGCCATCATCGAAGAGACGGTGGACGCCGCGGCAGAGACCTTGCCGCAACGCGAGGCGCTAGATTTGCTCGCCGGGCTGCTGCTCGACGGGAAGGATAAGCCGAGCCTCAAGTTCCGCATCCGGTTCCAGCAGGTCACGGGCGCGGTGGTCGCCAAGGCGCAGGAGGACACGGCCTTCTTCCGCCACACCCGTTACCTCGCCGCGAATGAGGTTGGCGCGGAACCCGACACACCACTGCTCGACGCGGAAGGGCTCAACGCGTGGTTCTCCAGCGCGCAGGGCCAGCGGGATACGGCGCTGACGCTCACCTCCAGCCATGACACGAAACGCGCTGAGGACACACGGATGCGGATCGCCGCGATCTCGCACCATCCCGAGACCTTCGCCGCTTTGTTCGATACCGCGATGCAAGACGCCGCACTTTCGGATGCCGGGTTCGTCTGGTATGCCACGCAAAGCCTTCTGGGCATCTGGGACGATCCAGCGCCCGGCCCGGAATTGTGCGAGCGCCTGACCGAGCATCTTCGCAAAGCGCTGCGCGAGGGCGGGGAGATCACGCGCTGGTCCTTCCCCGATATCGAGGCCGAGGACGCCGCCTTGAACGCGGCACGGCGGATTTGCGCGGCATGGGAGGCGCAGCCGCCGGCCGAGCTCGCGCCCCTGATCGCGACGGGGCAGCGGCTTTCGCTGCTGCAACTGGCGCTGAAGATGATGCTGCCTGGCATGCCCGACATCTACCAGCGCGGGGAGCGCGCCCTCTACGAATTGACCGATCCCGACAATCGCCGCCATTTCGCTTTGCCAGAAACCCTGACGTCCTTTGAGCAGGTGAAATCGGACACAACACGGCTCCTCCTGAAGCTGCGACGACAGGCGGAGGACGTGTTCCGCGCAGGCAGCGCCGAGGCGGCAGAGCGTGACGGTATCTTTACGCTCACCCGTCGCGCGGGCGGGCGCGAAATCACCCTGCGCTTCCGTCGTGACCTGCGCGATCTCAGCGATGGCGCGCTCTTCGAGATTCGCGATTCGGCAGCGGAGGACACTGCCGCCCGCCTACATTTCCGCCGCCTGCCTAATTGATCGGCGGATTGGCGCGACCTGCTTTTTGACACATCGTCCGAGACCGCCCCCTAGACTCAAAGGGTTTTCGATCAGCTCTCGAAATGGTCAAAAAACACACGCGAAAATCTTACCGCGAACCGGCGGAAATCCGGGAACCGCGGACCCGTTTCATGGCTTTCATTTTTGAAAAGCGTTAAGCTTATTCATGTCGCAGCGTCACGGTGGAGGAGCTCTGATGCTGACTCAGAAAAGACCCAATTTATTGAACGGCTGTCTTCCCATGGTCTTGGCCGGCGGGCGCGGAAAGCGTCTGTACGAGCTGACCGAAGAGAGTTGCAAACCCGCCCTGCCCTTCGGCGCTGGCGGCCAGCGATTGGTGGATTTCACCCTTGCTTCGCTGCGTGCTGCCGGGTTCACGCGGGCGATCATCGCGACGCAATATCGGCCCGCGCCGCTGATCCGGCATCTGCGCGACAAATGGGCGGATGCCTTTCCCGACGGTCTGCTCATCCGCGATGCGACACGGCTCTCGCGCGGCGGCTATCGCGGCACGGCCCATGCGCTTCTCGCCAATCTCGACCTGCTCGAGCGCGAAGGCGTGAGCGACGTTCTGGTGATGCCCGCCGATCAGATTTGCGACATCGATCTGCGTCCGTTCATCCAGCGCCATCGCCTGAGTAACGCGCCCGCGACGCTGGTCGCCGCAACGCTCTCATCCTCGGATGCCGAGCATCATTCGGTGCTGGAAGTCGCGCGGGACGGGCATGTCAGCGCGCTCACCCATCGCCCGAGCGCGCCCGCCGAGATCGGCGAAAACTCAGGGCGCAGTTTGGTCGCGACGGGGATCTACCTCTTCAAGACAGCGTGGCTGCGCAAGGAACTGCCCGAACTGTCTCGGGGCCGGTTCGATATTTCGATCGAGGCCGACCTGCTGGAAGCCGCGCTGCGCGAGAAAGCTCTGCAAGCCTACCGTCTGCCGCGCAGCGACACCGGCCGCGAAGCCTATTGGCGCGATATCGACACGCTCGACGACTATCGCTCTGCCCTTCTGGATTTCGCGGCACCACAGGGCGGCACGGCACGGGGAAGCCCGCCGCTGAGCTGCCTTCATCTCGAGGCGCAGCCGGGCGTCATCGGGGTCGGTCGGCGCTCCGCGTTGACGGCAAAAGGGGCTGTCTCGCGCGATTGCCACCTGACCGATACGCTGCTGGCGCCCGATGTCTCGTTGCCAGCCGGAACTATTGTCGAAGGGATCGGACGCACGAATATGCAATGGTTCCGCCGCAGCGGCGACACCAACCTGATCACGCAGGCGATGGTCGATCGCTCCAGAGAGCGGCTGCACTAGCTGCCAATTCCGAGACGCTTTCGGGCGCGGACCTTCAGCGGTCCGCGCCTTTTTCAGTCCCGCGCTATTCCACCGCCAGCCTGACACCGACCTCTGCCGGCGGCAGGTCGTCCGGCGCGAAATCGACCTCGGGCGCTGGCTCCGAGAGCCCCGCCATGCACATGCGATAGAGCTCTTCGTAACGGTCGACCATCCGCTCCACCCCGAAGCGGGCGACTGCCCGGTCGCGCACGAATTGTCGGTCGCAGGTCATCGCCTTGCGTGCAGCGTCCGCGAGCGCGGACACGTCGCCCGTGGGAACAATCACGCCCGCCTCGCCCACGACCTCGCGCACCGCGCCGGAATCGAAGGCAGCGACGGGCACACCGCAGGACATCGCCTCGGCTGCGGCGAGCCCGAAGGGTTCATCCCAGACCGGTGTGAAGAAGCAGACTGACGCCCTGGCGACCTCGGCGCTCAGTTCCTCCGCCGTCAGATTTCCCCCATAGGTGATCTGCGACCCGAGATAGGGGGCGATGGTGTCGTCGAAATACGCACGATCCTCGATTGGCCCGTAAATCCGCAGCGGCACTTCCGCGATCCGCGCGGCCTTCACCGCCTCGGCGGTGCCCTTGTTGGGAGTGATGCGCCCGAACCAGACCGCTGAGCCATCGGCATGAGGGCAGAAGCCCCAGACGCCGGTATCGATCCCGTTCGGCACGACATGGAAGGACAGATCGCAGTCGGGCTTGGCCCAACGCTCGCGCTGCGCCCCCGTGCAGACCGTGAAACGACACCATGGCGCGCGGGCATCGTGGACGGCGTCGCGCAGCGTCTCGAGGGGCGGCACATGCAGGGAGGTCAGCATCGCGATCCGCTCCCGCCGCGCCAGCCGCGGCGGATAGCGGTGCAGCGAATTGTTGTGAATGATGTCGAAGCCCCCCGTCTCCAACTTCTGCAGGATGCCCGCGAAGGCGCTGTCGAGATGGGTATCGGGCACATCGGACTCGCGGCCGCCTTTCGACGGATAGGCGCTGTCGACATGGCGCTCCGTGACCGGATACAGCTCCACCCCTTCAGGCGGCTGACTGTCGCCCGACGCAAACAGTGTCACCTCATGCCCTCGCGCGACGAGGGCGCCTGCGAGCGCGTAGGAATGAGCCTCCATCCCACCCATGAAGGGCGCCGAAATGGGGTGACGGATTGGGGAAATGATAGCGATGCGCATGTGCCTCCCTTCCCGGAAACGCATGGGCTCCGGGCGATGAACGGGCTGTTTCGGTAATGGGACTTCAATCGTATCGTGTAGGGGAACCAATGGGTGCGACGCTTGTTCCTGCATCGCGGAGCCGATCATGCAGAAAGTCTCGGCTGTTGCCCGATTTCCCCCCCGGGGGTCGCGCGCGTCAGTACCCGTCGAGCGGCAGCTTCATGTCGATGATAAGCCAGCCATCCTCATAGCGGCGCTCTTTCTCCGCGCGCAGTTGCATCGCCGAGGCGAGGATCAGGAGCGAGCCGAAGCCCTGTTCGGCGGCCGCGTCGTAATCCGGGACCTGCTCTTTCCAGGTGAGGTGAACGCCGTTCTCATAGGGCTCCCACGTAACTTTGATCTGGCCGTCCACGGATCTCAGCGCGCCGTATTTGGCGGAGTTCGTCACCCATTCATGCAAGATCAAGGCCAGCGAGGTCAGCGCCCGCGCGGGGATCATCACCTCTGCGCCCGACAGCAGAATGGTTTGCTCTGCGCGCGCCGGCGCAAGCACCCGCTCCAACAGCCCGCCGAGCGCAACCGGCTGGGTGCTGTCCGTTCGCAGCATCATGGAATGCGCGCGATCGAGGGCGGTCACGCGGCCGCGCAGCTCGTCCAGCATCTCCTCCTTGGTTTCGCTCGCGCGGGCCGCGCTGGAAATCATTGCAGAGACGAGCGCAAAGAGGTTCTTGATGCGGTGGTTCATCTCGGCGAGGTGCAGCTCGCGCTCGGCCAGCAACGCCTGCTCGGAGGTGATGTCGAAGCTGACCCCGATGACTTTGCGCTGGCCCGCCTGCGCGCGGTATTTTCCGACGCCACGGATCCAGCGCTGCTCGCCGGAGGGAAGGGTGATCCGGAAGACCTCGTCATAAATGTCGCCATCGCTCACAGCACTGTCGAGCGCCTCGAAAACGCGCGCGCGATCTTCCTCGACCACCCGCGTCCGCACTGCGTCCTGCAAGTCCATCTCTCCCTCGGAGATGTCGAAGAGCAAACGACACGGCTCGTCGATTACCAAGCGGCGCGCCTCGACCGAGAATTCCCAGCGGCCGATCCCGGCAATGCCGAATGCGTCCTCGAGGCCGATGGGGGGAAGCGACATGCTGGGGAAACCTCGGTACTGACGATGTGCGGGGGAGGGTGAGCGGGGCGCGGAGCCGAATGGCTCGGCCCGACACAGTGACCTTTCCTCTGACCGAGTCAACTGCTGTAAACCGCCAGCCCCCGGCCCCTATGCCCCCGGCACGGCTCAGACTTCCTGAAGTTCCTCATGCTTCTTGGTCTCGCCGCGACGACGGCGCGCAAGGGCCTCAACGCCGGATCCGCCCCGGAGGTTTAAACCGCCGCGAAAAGCGGTGCTCCGATATAGGAGCCTTTCGGAGCGGCAGGCGGCACCCAGAACAGCCCCGATCCGGTGTGGGAGATGTATTCATTCAGCAAATCCGACGCGCCGAGCCGCCGTTGCAGCGCCTCGAAATGCGCGGGATCGTTCTGGTAGCCGATGAAGAACAGACCCGCATCGAGCCGCCCGACCGCGTTCAGCCCGCCGGTGAAGTTGTAGCCGCGCCGCAGGATGCGAATGCCGTCATTGGTTTCATGCGCCGACAGCCGAATATGCGCATGCGTCGGGATGACCGGCTCGCCTTGCGCGTTCTTCGCCTTGAAATCGGGCGTGTCGAATTCGTCCTCTCCGGTCAGCGGCGCGCCGGTGAGCTTGTGCCGCCCGAAGACGTCGTTCTGGTGGCTGACCTGCGCGTTGTCCCAGTTCTCGATATGCATCTCGATCCGGCGCATCACCTGATAGGTCCCGCCATGCTGCCATTCCGGGCCATCATTGGCCCAGACATGCTGCGCGAGTTGCTCGGGCGTCGTGATGTTGCGGGTGCCGTCGCGATAACCGAAGAGGTTGCGCGGCGTCTCCTGCCCTGCCCCGGCCGAAGCGCGCCCGAAGCCGAGTTGGGTCCAGCGCACCGTAGCGGCCCCGGTGCGTTTCGCGATCCGCGCGAGGATGCGCACCGCGTGATAGGCGACCTGCGGATCGTCGGCGCAGGCCTGCAGCGAGAGATCGCCACCGCTGATCTCGGGGCGCAGCGCGTCCGAGGGCAGATCGGCCAGTGGGCGCAGATGCGGCGGGGCTTTCGCCGCCAGCCCCATCTCCTTGGAGAAGACGCGCGGGCCAAGGCCCACGGTCACCGTCAGACCCGCCGGGCCAAGCCCCAGCGCCTCGCCGGTCTCGAGCGCGGTGGCTGTCTCGCGGTCGGGCTCTGCCGGACCGACCGGCTGCCCTTCCATCATCAGCCCGATCGAGGCCGACCAGCGCGCGAGCAGCACCTGCAGCGCGCGCGGATCGGACCCGGTCAGGTCGAAGGCCATGGCCATCAGATGCTGCTGCGGCGGCGTGGCGATCCCGGCCTGCGGCCCGGTCCCGTAGAAGGCATAGCGCCTCTGGTCCGGGTCGGGCATGGCGTCAGGCGCGACCTTGCCGGTCTCCGCCGCCTGCCCCGCCGTGGCGAAGGTGCCGCCGAGCGCTGCCGCGCCCAGAAACAGCCCACGCCGCGACAGTCCTGCCGGTTTATCGTCTTGCCCGCGCATCATGGCCTCCTTCGTCTTCAGCTTGCCGTGGCGACTTTTTCAGCGATCCGCGACAGCGGCTCCTGCAGCATCTGGATCGCGCGGCTCAGCTTCACCGCGTCGGATTTGCGCAGCTCAGCATCGTAGATCTTGTAGCCGCCCAGAGCGTCGGCATCGCGGTAGTCTTCGAGCATCGTCTGCACATCCGCAAAGCGCTGCGCGATGGTCTCGGCCACGTCCGAGTCGATCCGCTTCAGCCCCGGCTCGAGGAAGGCGAAGGCCTGATGCGCGCCTTCGATATTGGCCGCGAAGTCCACGAGGTCGATATGGCTATAGGCCTCTTCCTCACCGCTGATCTTGCCGCTTTGCACTTCTTCCAGAAGGGCCGCCGCACCGTTCGCGAGATCTTCGGGGCGATATTCGATTCCGCCCGACAGATCGGCGAGCATCTTGACGTTCTTCACCAGCTCCGCCGCATAGGCCTTGGTCTCGTCGGTGATTTCACCTTTTTCGAACAGGTCGCGCTCCACCGCATGGAAGCCGTGCCAGCCGACCGCCGGGTCGAGGTTCGACGCCCGCATGTCGATCAGGTAATCGAGGTTGCCCGAGTTGTCGGTCGGATCGGTGCCGGGCATGACGAAGCCTTCGACGTCGGGCTCGATCCGCTCGTAGAACGGACGGGCCTGCGCATAGGCCGCCTTCGCGCCCTCCACGTCGCCCGCATCCACTTTCGCGGCGAGGCGTTCGCTTGCGGTCACCATCGCGCCGACCATGCCTTCGACGTAGTTGGCATAGCCTGCGGTGCCTTCGTCCAAGAGATCGCCGATCGCGCTTTGCGCGCGCTGCTTGCTCTCGCCGGTCACGGTGAAGGCCACGGTGTCTTCCGCAGCGCCCGGGCAGTAGATGCGATAGTCGCCACCGTCGAGCGTGACGGTGAAGCTCGACGCGGGCAGACCGGGGGCGAGGTTCTCTTTCTCGCCGAGGATGCGGCTGTCCGACAGCAGCTCCAGCTCGGAGATCGCCGGGGCGGATTCATTGGTCACCGTGAAGGTGATCGGCCCTGCCGCCGCGCTGTCGTGATCGAGGACACACGCGCCGCCATCGTCGCCGGTCAGCGTGATCGCGACCTGCGCGGCCCCGTTATTCATCGGCGCATCGGCCAGTGCGGGCTGCGCGAAGAACGCGGTTGCGGCGAGAAGGGGGACAGCGCGGCGGCGCGCGCGGGACGACATGTTCATTGTCAGGCTCCTGTATTTGCTCTGCGGTTTTGGCTTGGTCAGAGGGACCTGGCGGGGAAAAACGGTGCGGGGCGCGCACGGGCGAGCGCAGAAGCTGCCAGTGCAAGCGCGATGAGGAAGAGGATCACGGGCAACTCTCGGGCCCAGAACTGATGCTCGATGCGGGCACGGCGCACGGCGCGCAGCGCATCGGCGGCGTCTTGCGCGGCGGCGGGGGCCATGACCCAGGCGCCGGTCGCCATGCCACCGGGGGCCATGTCGACGCGCAATGTGCGTGCCGTGGTCAGCCCGCCGCCCGAGAGGCGCAGCGTAACGGCACTACGGCCCTGCGCATCGAGAAGCGCATCGCCTGCGGTCCAGACGGTCACCTGTTCGAGCCGCGTCCACTCGGCCACGAAAGGTCCGGGGTTGCGCGCGGGGCTGACGCCCACCGGCAGGCGCCCACCTGCAAGCTGCGCAAGCGTGGCGAGATCGATCTGGCCGGGGGCACCCGCGATCTCGGTCTGGCTCTGCACTTCGCGATGCAGGCTTGGCAGGCCCAGATGCCGCTCCGGCGTGGCCTCGGCGCCCGTCAGGTCGACGCGGGTCGCGCCCATCTCCAGAACCTCACCCTGCAAGCGCAGATCGGGCCCGGCGGAGGTGTCGACATCGCTTTCCAGCACACGCGGCGCATGATCGGGCAGCGTCACCTGAGGCTGCGGCCAAAGCGCCGCAATGCCCGCGGCCAACACCGCGAAGGCGACCGCCAGCCCACCGCGCAGCCATTGCGCCGTGCGGGGATCGGGGCGCAGTGCGCGCGGCCAATAGGTCAGCGCCGCGACCGGGATCAGATAGGCGATCCAGCCCAGCACCTCGATCAGGCGCGGATCGGCGGGAATGCCCAGCACGCCGGTGATCAGCGCCGAGCGCACGGTGCCGGGGGCCACGAGCCAGCTCAGATCGGCAATGCGCTGCTGGCCCGCCAGCAACCAGCCCGCCTCATGGGCGGAGCGCAGCGTCTGCAACACCAGCCCCGCCGCGACGAGGATCAGGAACACGCCGGTCCAGCGGAAGAAGCGCCCCAGATTGAGCCGCATCCCGCCCTGCGCGATCGCCCAGCCAAGCACGACCGACGCCGCGAGGCCAAGTGCTGCACCAAGCCCGGCCCAATGTCCGGTCTGCGCCCCCGAGATCGTGGCAAGCAGGAAAACAGCGGTCTCGAAACCCTCGCGCAGTACGGCGAGGAAGGCCATCGCCGCCAGTGCGACCCGGCTCCCCTGCCCCAGCGCCGCGTCGGCGTCGCGCTCGATCTGGCCCTTCAGCCCTGCGGCGTGGCGCGTCATCCAGAGCACCATCAGCGTCACGAAGACGACCGCAACGGCCGCGATCACGCATTCGAGCTTTTCCTGCGCGCTATGCGGCAAAGCGGCCTCGACCAGCGCGAGCCCCGCGCCAACACCGACGGCCAGCGCCACGGCGGCAGCGACGCCAAGCCACATCTCGGTCAAACGTTCGCCCCGGGCGCGCAGGAAGGCCGCAATGATCCCGACGATCAGCGCCGCCTCGAGCCCTTCGCGCAGGCCGATGATGAATGTTGCCAACATGCCGTGGGCACCCCGTCGATTCCCGAGTAAATTGATTGGGTATTCGTTAGTGGCGCAGATCGGCGAGCGCAACCCCTTTTCCGAGTAAATTGCTCGGATTCTTGAAGTCGCATTTCTTCGCCCCTGCCGTTGCGGGCGATTTGCAACTTCCGCCATCTTGGGGCAATTCGTGCGGGTCGCCCTCGCAGCGCCGCGCAATCAGGCGGTCCGGCGCAGCGAAAGAGACACGATCCGGGCGCCTGAAGTGGCCCGCATGCAACAATTTCGGAGGCCGTATCTTGGCACAATCGCAAATCGGGCTGATCGGCCTTGGCACCATGGGCGGGATGCTCGCCCTCAACATCGCGGAAAAAGGGTTCGACATTTCGGTGTTCAACCGCACCACCAGCGTCACGAAGTCCTTCCATGAAAACGCGGGCGAGCTGGCGTCGAAGATCACGCCCTGCGAAAATCTTGAAGACCTAGTGGCCTCGATCGCGAAACCCCGCGCGATCATCCTGATGGTCCCCGCAGGCGAGCCGGTCGACCAGCAGATCGCGGCGCTGCGCGCCCATCTCGACCCCGATGATCTGATCATCGACGCGGGCAACGCGAATTTCCACGACACCGAGCGCCGCGCGGAAGAAGCGGCAAAGGCGGGGCCCCGTTTCCTCGGCATCGGCGTTTCCGGCGGTGAAGAAGGCGCGCGCCACGGGCCCGCGATCATGGGCGGCGGCGAGCAGCAGGACTGGGACCGCGTGGCCCCGATCCTCAACGCGATCGCAGCCAAGTTCGACGGCACGCCCTGCGCAGGCTTCATGGGCAAGGGCGGCTCGGGTCATTTCGTCAAAGCCGTGCATAACGGCATCGAATATGCCGATATGCAGATGATCGCCGAGACCTACGGCGTGATGCGCGACGGCATGGGCCTGAACTCGCAGGCCTGCGGCGAGATCTTCGCGAAATGGGACGAAGGCGCGCTGAAATCCTACCTGATCGAGATTTCCGGCAAGGTCGCCCGCGCCACCGATCCCGAAAGCGGCGAGCCGATGCTCGACATCATCCTCGACCGCGCGGGCCAGAAAGGCACCGGCCGCTGGACCGTGATCGAGGCGCAGCATCTGGCGGCCCCCGTGCCGGTGATCGAAGCGGCCGTGATGGCGCGCAACCTGTCGTCGCGGCTCGATGCGCGCAAGCAGGGCGAGGACATGTTCGGCGCCGCTCCCGAGGCGCTGCCCGAGGGCGCGCTGAGCGCGGAGGATCTGGAGAACGCACTGATCGCGGGCAAGATCCTGTGCTACGCGCAAGGCTTCGAGCTGCTGCGCTCGGCCAATGCGCCTTTCGACTGGGACCTGCCGCTGCCCGACATCGCGCTGGTCTGGCGCGACGGCTGCATCATCCGCTCGGCGATGCTCGACGATATGGCGAGCGCGCTCAGCGAGTCGCCCGATCGCAACCTGATGTATGCGCCCTATTTCGCGGATCTGCTGAAGGCGCATCACGGCGCGCTGCGCAAGGTCGTCAGCATTGCCGCGGCCCACGGCCTGGCGGTTCCGGCCCTGTCGATGGCGCTGAGCTATTTCGACACGATGCGCACCGCGCGCGGCACCGCGAACATGATCCAGGGCCAGCGCGATTTCTTCGGCGCGCATGGGTTCGAGCGCACCGACCGCGAGGGCACCGACTTCCACGGCCCCTGGGCGATGTAAGCGCGCCCGTTTGCTGAAAGATCACCGCCCGCGGCTCGCGCAGAGTCGCGGGCGGTTTCCGTTTCGCGGGGCGTCAGACGCCACGAACCATGCACCGCAATCACGAGTTCGTGTACGCCCCAACCGCGTCCGCCCCGCTTGATCCCCATCAAAGTCCTAAAGCACCGAGATCGTTACCCTCTGCGCATCCAAAACGGAGGCCGGGACTGCTATGACACGGGATTTCGAAGGTAAATCAGCTATCGTTACGGGCGCGGGATCAGGGATCGGCGCGGCAATCGCCACGGAATTGGCGGCACGCGGCGCCTCGGTCCTGCTGGCCGATCAGAAAGCGGACGCGGCCAAGTCCGTGGCCGAAGAAATCCGCGAGGCCGGCGGCACCGCCGAGCCGATGGCGGTCGACGTCACCTCCGCCACAGAGGTCGAAGCGATGGTCGAGAAGGCCGTCGCGACCTTCGGCAAGCTGGATCTTGCCGTGAACAATGCGGGTATCGGCGGTCCGCAGGTGCCGTTCGGGGAGTATCCGCTCGACGGCTGGAAGCAGGTGATCGACGTCAACCTGAACGGCGTGTTCTACGGGATGCGCTTCGCGATCGCCGCGATGCTGAAATCGGGCGGCGGCGCGATCGTGAACATGTCCTCGATCCTCGGCTCGGTCGCCTTCCCGAGCGCCTGCGCCTATGTCGCAGCGAAACACGCGCTTCTGGGCCTGACGCGGGCCGCGGCGATCGATCACGCAGCACAGGGCATCCGCGTCAATGCGGTGGGCCCCGCCTTCATCGAGACACCACTTCTGTCGGGGCTGGCGCCTGAGGTGAAGGACTCGCTGGTCGCGCTGCATCCCGCCGGACGGCTCGGCACGCCCGAGGAAGTCGCGGCGCTGACCTGCTTCCTGCTGTCGGATGCCGCGAGCTTCGTGAACGGCAGCTATCACCTCGTCGACGGCGGATATACCTCGCGATGAGCACGACGGAGGGGCGGATCATCGCGGTGCGCGGGCCGGTCATCGACGCAAGCTTCGATGGCCCGCTGCCGCCGATCCATTCGATCCTGACGCTGACGGACGACGACATGCCGGGCAGCTTCGAAGTGCATGGCCATCTCGACGCGCATCGGGTGCGCGCCATCGCGCTGCAATCGACGCTCGGCCTGTCACGCGGGCGCAAGCTGCGCGCCACGGGCAAGCCGCTCGAAGTGCCCGTCGGCGAGGCCGTTCTGGGGCGGCTGATGGACGTGACGGGGGCGATGCGCGACGGCGGCGATCCGCTGCCCAAGGGCACACCACGCCGCCCGATCCACGGCACACCGCCGCGCCTCTCGGGCAGCGGCGCGGTCACCGCTTTCGAGACCGGGATCAAGGTGATCGACCTGATGTTGCCGCTGGCCCGCGGCGGCAAGGCCGCGATGTTCGGCGGCGCGGGCGTGGGCAAGACGGTGCTGGTGATGGAGCTCATCAACACGATGGTCGAGAAATATCAGGGCATCGCGATCTTCGCGGGTGTGGGCGAGCGCTCACGCGAGGGTCACGAGATGCTCGCCGACATGACCGATTCCGGGGTGCTCGCGCGCACCGCGCTGGTCTATGGCCAGATGAACGAGCCGCCCGGCGCGCGTTGGCGGGTGCCGCTGACCGCCGTCTCCATCGCCGAGGATTTCCGCGACCGCGATCACCGCAATGTCCTTCTGATGATGGATAACGTCTTCCGCTTCGTGCAGGCGGGCAGCGAGGTCTCGGGGCTTCTGGGCCGCCTGCCCTCGCGCGTGGGCTACCAGCCCACCCTCGCGTCTGAGGTCGCGGAACTTGAAGAACGCATCGCCTCCGCCGCCGGGGCGTCGGTCACGGCAATTCAGGCGGTTTACGTCCCGGCGGACGATTTCACCGACCCGGCCGTGACCGCGATTTCGGGGCATATGGACAGCTCCATCGTGCTGTCGCGTCAGCTGGCCTCGGAGGGGATTTACCCCGCGATCGACCCGCTCGCCTCGTCCTCGCAACTGCTCGACCCAGAGATCGTCGGGGCGGAGCATTTCCAGCTCGCGGGTGAGGCGCGGGCACTGTTGGCGCGGTTCCGCGAATTGCAGGACATCATCGCGCTTCTCGGCGTCGAGGAGCTGGGCGCGGCCGACCGGCTGGCGGTGCGCCGCGCGCGCAAGCTGCAACGCTTCCTCACCCAGCCCTTCGTCGTGACCGAGGCCTTTACCGGCCAGACCGGGCGCTCGGTGCCGTTGGCCGATACGCTGGAGGGCTGCCGCGCGATCCTCGCGGGCGAGGCGGACGACTGGTCGGATCAGTCGCTCTACATGATCGGCGGGATCGACGAGGCCCGCGAGCGAGAGGAGGCCGCGGCATGAGGCTCACCATCGCCACGCCTCTCGAAATCGTCGTCGACGCCAAGGACGTCACCGCGATCCGGGCCGAGGACGAGAGCGGCGGCTTCGGCATCCTGCCCGGTCATGCCGAGTTCCTCACGAGCCTCAGCATCTCGGTCATCTCCTGGGTGGTCGAGGGCCAACGGCATTATTGCGCGGTGAAGGGCGGTGTTCTTATGGTCGAGAATGGAAGCGACGTCTCGGTCTCGACCCGCGCTGCGGTGACCGGCGATCTGCCCGAGCTGGGCGACACGATCCTGAAGCGGTTTCAGGCCGAGGATGACGCCGCGAAGACCAAACAGGCCGACTCCACCCGGCTGCATCTGCTCGCGATCCGGCAGCTGGTGGCGAGCCTCGACGGCGCGCAGGCTCGGAAGGATTGGACATGACCGACTCGCCGGAAGACCCGGAACAGACGGAGGAGCCGATGGAGAGCGCCGCGCGCCGCCACGCCGCCCGGATCGAGAAAGCCCGAGAGGAGGGTGACATCCCGCTGGCAAGACGGCTGGGCCAGATCGGTGTGCTCGGATGGATCGTGGTGCTTCCGATGCTCGCGGGGGCCGCAGGCGGAAGATGGATCGACCGGAGCGCCCAGTCGGGCATCTTCTGGACCGCCGCGCTGATGATGGTGGGGCTTGTCGTGGGGTGCTGGCTGGGCTGGCGCTGGGTGCAACAGCAATGAGCGCGACGATGGTTCTTCTAGGTCTGGCGAGCCTCGCCCTCGGCATCGGCGTCGGCCTCGTGCATTTCGCCCTGCTGCGGGCGGGCACGGATGCGATGCTGCTCGAAAGCAAGGCGCTGAAGGCGATCGCGCTGACCGCGCTGCGCTTCGGGCTGACGATCGGGGCCCTCGTGGGCTGCGCGCTTCTGGGCGCGGTGCCGCTGCTGGCGGCGGCGCTCGGGATCGGCATCGGGCGGATGCTCACCCTGCGCCGCGCGAGGTCCGCATGAATTCGCCGCTGGAGACCACCGTCCTGTTCTGGGTCGGCCCCGTGCCGATCACGCAACCTGTCGTCACGACATGGGTGATGATGGTGGTGATCGTGGCAGGGTGCTACGCGCTGACCCGAAACCTGAGCCTCAAGCCCGGACGACGTCAGGCGGCGCTGGAACTGCTGGTGACGGTGCTCGACACCCAGATCCGCGAGACGATGAGCGTCGCCCCCGACCGCTACCGCACCTTCCTCGGCGGCTTGTTCCTGTTCATCCTGATCGCGAACTGGTCCTCGCTGATCCCGGGCGTCGAACCTCCAACCGCCAACCTCGAAACCGACGCGGCCCTTGCGCTGCTCGTCTTCGTTGCGGTGATCGTCTACGGCATCCGCGCGGGCGGCGTGCGCGGCTACCTGCGCAGCTTCGCGATGCCGACGCCGCTGATGATCCCGCTGAACCTCGTCGAGACGCTGACGCGCAGCTTCTCGCTGCTGATCCGCCTGTTCGGCAATATCATGAGCGGGGTCTTCGTGATCGGCATCGTGCTCTCGCTTGCGGGGCTGTTCGTGCCGATCCCCTTCATGGCGCTCGATCTGCTGACCGGCCTTGTCCAAGCCTACATCTTTACCGTCCTCGCCATGGTTTTCATCGCGGCGGCAGTGGCGGAATCACAAACCTCCCACGGATCCGGAAAGGACTGACTATGGAATATATTGAAGTGGCGAGCGTTATCTCGGCCGCCGCGGCGGTAGCCTTCGGGGCGCTCGGCCCCGCGCTTGGCGAGGGGCGCTCGGTCGCGGCTGCGATGGACGCGATCGCCCGCCAGCCCGAGGCCGCGAACGCGATCTCGCGCACGCTCTTCGTCGGGCTCGCGATGATCGAGACGACGGCGATCTACTGCCTCGTGATCGCGCTTCTGCTGCTGTTCGCCAACCCGTTCATCGGCTGATCATGACACTGGACTGGTGGACGCTAGGGCTACAGACGCTCAATGCGGCGGTGCTGATCTGGCTTCTGAGCCGGGTGCTTTGGCGCCCGATCGTGAGTGCCATCCAAGCGCGTCAGGCCGAAGCGGACAAGCAATTGAGCGACGCGAGCGAGACCGCGCGCAAAGCCGATGAGGCGAAGGCGCAGGCCGAGGCCGAGCTCGATCAGGTCGGCACGCGTAAGTCCGAGATGCTGGCGCAGGCCCAGACCGAGGCCGAAGCCGCGCGCAAGGCGCTTCTGGATCACGCCCGCGCAGAGGCCGCCGATATGGCCCGCACCGCAGAGGCCGAACGCGCTGCCCGCGCGGAGGAGGCCGAGAAGCGCTATGCCGCGCGCGCCGCCGATCTGGCGCAGCGCATGGCCGAGCGGATCGGCGCGCGCCTGTCGCGGCCCGCACTGCTCGAAGCCTATGCGACGGATCTTCTGGCGCAGGTCGCGGCCCTCGACACCGAGGATCGCGCCGCGCTCGGCTCGGAGAAACTCATGCTGCGGATCAGCGAGGCGACAGAGGCCGGTTACGGAGAGGCCTTCGCCGACCGCCTTGGAAAGACCTTGGGAGAGAAGATCGCGCCCGCGATCAAAACGGATGCGGAGCTGATCTGCGGCCTCGCGCTGGAGACCAAGCACCTGCACCTCGAGAGCTCATGGGCCGCCGATCTTGCCCGGATGCGCAAGGAGGTGGCCAATGACACCCAATGATCCCGACGAGTGGCTGGACCGCAGCCTCGAGGCCATCGCGCGTGCGCCGCTCGGTCCCGTCGTGCGCCGCAGCGGGCGGGTGGAGCGCGTGTCCGACGGCGTTGCGATGGTGTCGGGCCTGCCCGAAGCCCGCGCCGGCGAGCGGCTGGTCTTCGAGGGCGGGCAATCGGGCTTCGTGCATGTGCTCGACGAAGAGACCCTCGCGGCGGTGTTGCTCGACGATATAGCGGGCGTCGCACAGGGCGATGCGGTCACCGGCACGGGCGACGTGATGCGGGTGCCGGTCGGGCCGGGACTGCTGGGCCGGATCGTCGATCCGCTCGGGCGGCCCCTCGACGGGCTCGGCCCAATCACGACCACGGCCAAACACCCGGTCGAACGCCCCGCCCCGGCGATCATCGACCGCGCCGCGGTGGTGGAGCCGATGCAGACCGGCACGCTCGTGGTGGATGCCCTCTTCGCGCTTGGACGGGGCCAGCGCGAGCTGATCGTGGGCGACCGTGCGACCGGCAAGACGACGATCGCGCTCGACACGATCCTGAACCAGAAAGACGGCGACGTGACCTCGGTCTATGTCGCGATCGGGCAGAAAACCTCCTCGGTGGAGCGCGTGATCGAGACGCTTCGGCGCAACGGCGCGCTGGCGCGCACCATTGTCGTGGTCGCCGGGCCGTCGACACCGCCGGGGATGCAATGGCTCGCCCCCTTCGCAGGCATGACCATGGCCGAGGAGCTGCGCGACACCGGCGGCCACGCGCTGATTGTGCTCGACGACCTCACGCGCCACGCCGCCTCGCATCGCGAGCTTGCGCTGCTGACCCGCCAGACGCCGGGGCGCGAGGCCTATCCGGGCGATATCTTCTATCTGCACGCCCGGCTTCTGGAACGCGCCGCGCGGCTGTCGGACGCATTGGGCAGCGGCACGCTGACCGCGCTGCCGATTGCCGAGACCGATGCGGGCAACCTCGCGGCCTTCATCCCGACCAACCTGATCTCGATCACCGACGGGCAGATCGCGCTCGACGCCAAGCTGTTCAACCGCGGCCAGAAACCCGCCGTGGATGTCGGCACTTCGGTCAGCCGGGTCGGCGGCAAGACGCAGGCGCGCAGCCTGCGCGACGCGGCGGAGTCGATGCGGCTCGACTACGCGCAGTTCCTCGAACTGGAGATTTTCACGCGTTTCGGGGGGATGCCCGATACGCGGGTGAAGGCGCAGCTTGCGCGCGGGCGGGCGGTGCGCGCGGTGCTGGCGCAGATCCAGCACGCGCCACTGCGCCTCGCCGATGAGGTGGCGCTGGTTCTGGCGGTGCAGACGGGGCTTCTCGACGGGTTGGAGCCCGCGCAGATCGACACGCTGCGCGCGGCGCTGCCCGATGCGCTCGATGCGGCGGGGCTGTCGGGGGCGGATTTCTCCGCCACGCTGAGCGAGAGCCTGCATGACCAGATCGTGCAATGCCTGAAGGGGCTTCTGCCGGAGCCTTCGAAATGAGCGAGCAGCTTGCCGAGATCGAAGCGCGGATCGGCAGCATCCGCACGCTCGCCTCGGTCATCCGGGCGATGCGCGCCATCGCGGGCGCGCGCGTGCGTCAGACAGAGGGAGAGCTTGCCTCGGTGGATCTGCACGCGGCGACGGTGAGCCGCGCACTCGACCGGGTTCTGTCGCTCGCGCCGACACCGCCCAAACCCGAAGGGCCGCCGCTCACCGTTCTGTTTCTCGCCGAACAAGGCTTTGCGGGATCGTTCAACGCCCGGCTTCTGAGCGAGCTGGGCACGCCGCCCGGCGGTCTCGTCGTGATCGGCACGCGCGGCGCGGCGCTGGCCGCCGAGCAAGGCCTGAATGCGCTTGCGCAGTTCCCCCTGCCCTCGCACGGTCCAGCGGTTCCGCCCTTCGCCGACCGGCTGGCCGAGACGTTGCTGCAACTGGCAGGCCGTGCCCCGATCGACGCCTTCTACGCCCAGACGGAAGATGGCAGCTGGAAGGCCCGCCGCCGCC
Organism: Thioclava sp. PTB-PU3-1; assembly: GCF_055666785.1. Lineage (NCBI taxonomy): Bacteria > Pseudomonadati > Pseudomonadota > Alphaproteobacteria > Rhodobacterales > Paracoccaceae > Thioclava > Thioclava sp. PTB-PU3-1. The sequence continues at coordinate 935,733 of NZ_JBVNVL010000001.1, forward strand.
GTATCTTCCCCCGCCCGACCCGGTCGACTCCGCCGCCAAGCCAGCCGCCCCTGCTGACGCTGCCGCCCGCGCAGCTTTGCGCGTCGCTCTTTGCCGAGCTGCTGCATGCGGAGCTGTGCCGCGTCGCGCTGCATGCCACGGCTGCGGAAAACACCGCCCGGATGCTCGCCATGGCCTCCGCTCAGGGGATGACCGAACGCAAGCTCGACGCGCTGCAACAGACCGCGCGGATTTCGCGGCAAGAGTCGGTGACGACGGAAATTCTGGAGCTTTCGGCGGGCGTCACGTCCAGCTGAGTTGGGAACCCCACAACCCCGCTACGCACACGCATTGCTTGAAAAGCGCGCCCGCATGCAACAAGACTTGGGCTCGAGCAGAAACGAGGCCGATGTGACGCAAGAGATGTCCCCCGAGGCGCAACCCGGGTCGGGAGATGACCCGATCGACATGCGGATCATGGCGATTTTTCCCGAGCTGACCCCCAGTGAGAAACGCCTTGCCGAGGTCGTGCTCGAAGCGCAATCGACCCTGTCGAGCTATACGGCTGCGGAGCTGGCCGAGAGCGCGGGGATTTCCTCTGCCACGGCGGCGCGCTTCTTCAAGCGGCTGGGCTATCGCAATTACAACGAAGCGCGGCTGCATTCGCGGCGCAACGGAAGCTGGGGCTCGCCGCTGAGCGAGTTGAGCGACGGCACGACGCCGGGGCAACTGGCCGATCACTTCGCGCAGGATATGCAGAACCTGACCCGCAGCACCGAGATCCTCTCGGAAGAGGCGGTCGCCGACGCGGTTCAACACCTCGCCTCGGCCCGCCGGATCTGGGTGCTGGGCTATCGGAACTCGCGGGCGCTTGCGATCTATGCCCGCGCCCTGCTGCTCAATCTGAAATCGGATGTGCAGCTTCTGCCCTATGAGGGTGCGTCGCTCGCCGAGGATGTCGCGGGGTTCGCGCCGGGCGATGTGCTGCTGGCGATCGGGCTGCGGCGCAGGCCGCGCGCGCTGGGAGAGGTGATGACCGTCGCGCGCGAGGCGGGCATCCCGACGATCCTGATCGGCGACCCTACCGTGGCGCAGACCGCGCGGCACGCGACGATCACCCTGCGCTGCCACAATCGCGGGCAAGGCATCTTCGACAGTACGGTCGTCGCGATGAGCCTGATCAACTTCCTCTGCTCGAGTCTGGTGGACTCGCTTGGCCCCGAAGCGCGCGCCCGACTCGCCCGGATCGAGGACCTTCATGCGCGTTTCGACGACCTCGGACCGCCCCCGGAGAGCCTTGAGGCGCTCACCAAGGCTGCAAAACAGGAGAAATAGCGCCCAAAAACTGCGCATAGCTCGAATGAAAGCCTATTTTCATTTTTAGGATTTTGTGAAATAATTCTTTCCTGCGAAGGTGACCTCGCCATCTCATGCAGCGAAAGGATATGCCATGGATCGCCGACTATTCCTGAAATCTGCGCTTGCGGGCACCGCTCTCGGGGCGTTCGGCCCGGCGGGACGAGCGCTGGCCGCGACCGATCTTCTTTGGATGACCTGGGAGAACCTCGCGAAAGACGACTACCTCGCGCCCTTCCTCGACAGCCATGACGTCGACCTGACCAAAACCTTCATCGGCACCGATGACGAGCAATTCGCAAAACTGCGCGCCGGCGGCGCCTCCTCAGTGGACCTGATCACGCCCGGCCTCGACAAGGTTTCCTACTACACCGCGTCAGACCTTCTGCAGCCGATCGACTTCGACAAGGTGCCGAACGCGAAGCTCCTCTATGACACGTTCAAGAAGACTGATCTGGGCAAGACGGACGGCCAGACCTACGGCATCCCCTTCTATTGGGGCATCAACCCGATCGTCTACCGCGCCGACCTGATGGATGAAGAGCCCGATTGGTCGGTCTTCTTCGAGGGCGACAAATACAACGGCAAGCTCGCGATGCGCGACTACGCGCTCGAAGGGATCATGATCGCCGCGATGTATCTGGGCATCCCGCGCGACGAAATGTTCACGATGGACGACAAGCAGCTCGCCGAAGTGAAAAAGGTGCTGATGATCCAGAAGAGCAAGCTGCGCACCTACTGGAATTCCATCGGCGACCTGACCAACCTGTTCGCGACCGGCGAAGTGGTCTGCGCCTTCTCCTGGGTGCCGCCCTATTACGACCTGAAGGAAAAGGGGCTCGAAATGGGCATGGCCAAACCCAAGCAGGGCGTCATCGGCTGGTGCGATACGATTGCCGTGCCCAAGGGCGTCGAAGGCGCGCGTCGGGACTCGGTCTTCGAACTGGTGAACTACCTGCTCGGCCCGACCTACGGCAAGAAGCTCGCCTATGGTGGCCCCTATGCGCAATCGACCTCCGCCGCGCGCGACGAGATCGACGAAGCCCAGCAGGAAAAGATCTTCATTAAGGACCTGTCGGTGATGGACAACTTCGTCTGGAAGCAAAATCCGCCGCGCTACAACGACTGGGTCGCACTCTGGAACGAAGTGAAGGCCAGCTAAGAATGACCGAGGCAGGTTCCGGGCCGACGGGTGGGCAGGGGCAGACAATGCCCCTGCTCCGCGCGCGTGCCCTTTGTAAGACTTATGGCACCGTGCAGGCCGTGCGCGGTGTGAATTTCCGGCTCGACGAGAATTCCTACGTGACGCTGCTGGGGCCTTCGGGCTGCGGCAAGACCTCGATTCTGCGCATGATCGGCGGGTTCGAGGAGGTGAGCGAGGGGATGCTCGAGCTCGACGGCAAGAAGATCAACGACGTGTCCGCGAGCGCCCGCCCGATCAACACCGTCTTCCAGAGCTATGCCCTCTTCCCGCATCTGAGCGTGCTCGAAAACGTGGGCTTCGGCCTGCGCTACAAGGGCTTGAGCCGCAAGCAAGAGCGCGAGAAGGCCCGCGCGGCGCTGGAAACCGTCCAGATGTCCGCGATGGCGGATCGCCGCCCGCGCCAGCTCTCGGGCGGGCAGCAACAGCGCGTGGCGCTGGCCCGCGCGATCGCCAACGAGCCGCGCCTGCTGCTGCTGGACGAGCCGCTCTCCGCGCTCGACCGGCGGATGCGCAAGGACATGCAGATCGAGCTGAAAGACCTGCAGCGGCGACTGAAAATGACCTTTCTCCATGTCACCCACGATCAGGAAGAGGCCTTCGCTCTCTCGGACTGGATCATCGTGATGCGTGACGGGATCATCGAACAACAAGGCGCGCCGGATACGATCTATCGCCGCCCCGAGACCGCTTATGTGGCCGATTTCATCGGCGGCGCGGCCTGCGTGCCGGGCAAGATCACCGACACCGCCATCGGCGCCTATGAGATCGAGACCCCCTTGGGCCAGTTCGCGACACCCGGCGTGCGCGGTCTCAAAGCCGGATCTCCCGCCGTGCTCTGCCTGCGCCCCGAGCAACTGTTCCTCGACCCGCAGGGCCGGATTTCCGCCCGCGTGACCCATGCCGTCTATCGCGGCGCGGAGTGGCTGGTAGAAGCCGAGGCCGCCGGCGTCACGCTGGCGCTGACCGTTGGCCATGACGACGTGCCCGAGATCGGCGCGGAGATCCGCATCGGTTTCGATCCGGCACAGGTCTGGATCGCGCGGACCGAGGCCGAACAAGCGACGGGAGCCAAGCCATGAGCCTGCGCGTCGGCACGCTCCTCGCCGCCCCGGTGACGGCCTTCCTGCTGGCGCTTTGCGTGGCGCCGCTGCTGATCCTCTTCGCCTACAGCTTCTTCCGCGTCGATTTCGTCGCGATCTCCTACGACCCGTCCTTCGCCAATTACGCAAAGATCGCGGGCTCGGCGACCTATCGCGGGCTGATCCTGAAGGCCTTCGGCTCGGGCGCGCTCGTCGTCGCGATCACCGCCGTGATCGGCTACCCGGTCGCGTGGTTCCTTGCCAAACGTGCGGGCGCAATGAAATCCGCGCTGCTGACGCTGCTGCTCGTGCCGCTTTATTCCGGCGATCTGGTGCGGGTGTTTGCTTGGCGCGTGCTGCTCGGGGCCGAGGGCGTCATCAACCGCTCGCTGATCTGGGCAGGCGTCACCGACGCACCCATTCAGGGGCTGCTGTTCTCGCCCCTCGCGACCCATATCGCGCTGACCTACAACTACCTGCCCTTCATGGTGATCGGACTGTGGCTCGCCTTCGAGAGCCTCGACGATGCCTGGCTGGAAGCCGCCGCCGATCTGGGCGCGCGCAGCCCCAGCCGGTTCGCCCGCGTGACCCTGCCGCTGACCTTCCCCGGCCTCGTGGCGGGCGGGCTGATGGTCTTCGTGATGGTGGTCGGCGATTACCTCACGCCGCAGCTGCTGGGTGGCGCTTCGGGGATCACCGTGATCTCGGCGATCAACGACCTCTTCGGCACCGCCTTCGACTGGCCGCTGGGCTCGGCCATCGCCTGGACGATGCTCGCGATCCTGATGGCTTTCTTTGCCGTGGGCGCGATGCTGATCCGCCGCTCCAGCCTCGTGGGAGGGTCCTGACATGTCGCGCCTCTCCACGCTTTGGGTCTGGGCGGTCTTCGCCTTCATGTATCTGCCGATCGCGATGATCGCGCTGTTTTCGGTCAACGATTCCAAGATCATGTCCCTGCCCTTCTCGGGCTTCACCCTGAAATGGTATGCTGAGGTGATGGACGACGGGCGTCTGGGCGGGGGCTTCCTGACCACGCTGAGCGTCGCCTTCCCCGTTGCGATCTGCGCGACGCTTCTGGGCGGGCTCGCCGCTTTGGCGATCAGCTTCTACCCGATGCGCGGACGCGGCATCTTCGCGGTGCTGCTGCTCGCGCCCTTCCTGATCCCGAAGCTGATCCTCGCCGTGGCGCAGCTGATCATGTTCAACGAGACCGGGGTGGAGCGCAGCTTGCTGACGGTGATCGCCGCGCAGACGGTGATCGTGCTGCCCTTCTCGACGCTGGTGATCGCCTCGGTGCTGATCCGGATCGACCGTGGACTGCTGGAAGCGGCCGCCGATCTGGGCGCCTCGGGCCTCTCGGCCTTCCGCCGGGTGGTGCTGCCGCTGATGGCGAACGGGCTGATGGCGTCATGGGTCGTGGCCTTCGTGCTATCCTCGGCCGAATACGTCCTGACCGCTTTCGTCTCGGGCCGCGCGCAACCGCTTTCGGTGCTCGTCGCCTCCGACTTCCGCTTCGCGCTCTCTCCCTCACTCAACGCGCTCGCCGTGATGATCGTGTTCGGCAACATCGCCCTCGTGGCGCTGGCCGAGCTGATCCGCCGCCGCGCCTCCAAGACGGGGGCCTAAGCGCGATGACCAACCACAAGGACCCCACCATGATTTTCGAAAATGCCCTCGGAGAGGGGCAATCCAACGAGCTCATTCTGAACCCGCATTACGACACTGCGAAAGGCTATGGGCCCAAGCAGGAAGCCGTTCTGAACGACGCGGCCTTCGATCTGGCCAAGCGCACGATTTCTTCGTGGGAGGGCTATGCGCCGACGCCCCTCGTCTCGCTGCCCGCAATGGCGGCAAAGGCGGGCGTGGCAGAGATCCAGTTCAAGGATGAGGGCGGGCGCTTCGGTCTGGGCAGCTTCAAGGCTTTGGGCGGCGCCTATGCGGTGCTGCGCCTTCTGGCCCGCGAGATCGCGAAGGCCAAGGACATCCCCGAGCCCAGCGCCGAAGACATCGTCGCGGGCAAATATGCCGATATCGTCTCGCAACTGACTGTCTGCTGCGCCACGGACGGCAATCACGGGCGCTCGGTCGCATGGGGCGCGCAACGCTTCGGCTGCCGCTGCGTGATCTTCATCCATGCCACCGTCTCGGAGGGCCGCAAGGAAGCCATCGAGGCCTACGGGGCCGAGGTACGCCGCTGCGCAGGCAATTACGACGACAGCGTCCGCGAGGCGCAGGAGACCGCAACGCGCGAGGGTTGGTTCGTCGTCTCCGACACCTCCTATCCGGGCTATACCGAGATCCCGAAAGACGTGATGCAGGGCTACGAGCTCATGGCGGCGGAGGCGGCCGATACGCTCGGCACCCCGCCCACCCATATCTTCATCCAGACCGGCGTCGGCGGGCTGGCGGCGGCGGTCGCGGCGCAATTCGCGCGCCGTTACGGCCCCGAGGCCCCGCGCGTGATCCTCGCCGATCCCGACCAATCGGCCTGCTGGCTCGAGACGATCCGCGAAAGCAAACCCACCGCCGTCGAGGGCGATCTGGACACGCTGATGGCAGGTCTGGCCTGCGGCGAGGTCTCGCTGCTGGCCTGGGACGTGCTGGAGCCCCTGACATTCGCGGTGATGTCCGTGGCCGACCCCGATGCCGTCGCGGTGATGCGTGCGCTGGCCAGCCCCGAGGGGGGCGATCCGCCCGTGGCCGCCGGAGAATCCGCCGTGGCGGGGCTCGCAGCCTTCCTCGCCGCCGCCGAGAATGATGCGGCGCGCGCAGCCCTCGGGATCGACGCGAACTCCCGCATCTTGTGCTTCGGCACGGAAGGCGACACCGACGCCGCGCTGTTCAAAACCCTCGTCGGCCGCAGCGCTGACGAAGTTCGGGGCGCGGCATGAGTATCGCGATCGACATCGAGCGCCTGATGGCGCGGCTGGAACGGCTCGGACAGATCGGTGCCCTGCCCGGCGGCGGCGTGAAGCGCCTCGCACTTTCCCCCGAAGACGCCGAAGGCCGCGCCCTCGTGATGCGCTGGATGCGCGAGCTGGGCCTCGAGATCACCACGGACGTCATCGGCAATTGCTGGGGCATCCGCGCGGGCGAGGAAGACGGCCCGCCGGTTCTGATGGGCTCGCATATCGATACTGTCGCGACGGGCGGCCTCTATGACGGCAGCCTCGGCGTGCTGGCCGGGCTGGAAGTGATCGAGGCGCTCAATGCGGCTGGCGCGCGCACCCGCCGCCCCGTTGCGGTCGCGTTCTTCACCAATGAGGAAGGCGCGCGCTTCGCCCCCGACATGATGGGCTCGGGCGTGGCGCAAGGCGCGCTGCCGCTCGACGAGATGCTGGAGGTGGAAGGCATCGACGGGGTGCACCTGCGCGATGCGCTCGCCGCGATCGATGCCGCAGGCCCCGCCCCGGTCGGCGCGCTGAAGCCGCACAGCTATCTGGAACTGCATATCGAACAGGGCCCGGTGCTGGAGACCGAGGAGCTGCAGATCGGCGTCGTCACCGGCGTGCAGGGCATTTCCTGGACCGAGATCACCGTCACGGGCGCTTCGGCCCATGCGGGCACGACGCCGATGGCGCTGCGCCACGATGCAGGCGCGGTCGCGGCACGGATCGCGGTCGAGGCGCAGCAGATCGCGGCAGACCACGGCCCGCCGCAGGTCGCGACCGTGGGTCGGATGCGCGTCTCGCCCGATCTGGTGAACGTGGTGCCGCAGGAAGCGGTGATGACCGTCGATCTGCGCCATACCGACGAGGCCGTGCTGCAGAAGGCCGAGACCCGGCTCTGGCGCGCCGCGCAGGATTTCGCCCGCGCCGGGGGATGCGCGATCACGCGCCGGACGCTGGCCCGCTTCGAGCCGGTGGAGTTCGATCCGGCGCTGGTGGACAGCGTCGAGGCCGCCGCACATGCGCGCGGGCTGGGCCATCGCCGGATGCCCTCGGGCGCAGGCCATGACGCGCAGATGTTCGCGCCGAATTGCCCCTCGGCCATGATCTTCGTGCCTTCGCAGGACGGGGTCAGCCACAACATTCACGAATATACCGCGCCCTCGGACATCGCGGGCGGGGCACAGGTGCTGATGGATGTCGTCTGCCAGCAGGCGGAGCTTCAGGACGCGCCCGAATTTCAAACGACCGAGACAGGACAATTGCCATGACCCGCAAATTCATTGCCGCCGCCGCCCAGCTTGGACCGATTGCGCGTGACGAGCCGCGCGCCTCCGCCGTGGCGCGGATGCAGAAGCTTTTGATCGACGCCCATCGGCGCGGCGCGGAACTGGTCGTCTTTCCCGAACTGGCGCTAACCACCTTCTTTCCGCGCTGGCTGATCGAGGACGAGGCCGAGCTCGACGCATTCTACGAGACCGAGATGCCGAACGCGGAGGTGCAGCCGCTGTTCGATACCGCCCGCGAGCTCGGTGTCGGCTTCTATCTCGGCTATGCGGAGATCGCCTACGAGAACGGCCAGAAGCGCCGGTTCAACACGTCGATCACCGTCGAGAAGACCGGCCAGATCATCGGCAAATATCGCAAGATCCACCTGCCCGGCCATCCCGAATACGAAGACTGGCGCCCCTTCCAGCATCTGGAGAAGCGCTATTTCGAGCATGGCAATCTAGGTTTTGGCGTCTTCGACGGGTTCGGCGGCAAGCTGGGCATGTGCCTGTGCAACGACCGCCGCTGGCCCGAGACGTTCCGCGTATTGGGGCTGCGCGGGGCGGAGCTGGTGATGTTGGGCTACAATACGCCGGTGCACTACCCGCTCGCGCCCGAGCATGACCACCTGCAGGACTTCCACAACCACCTGTCGATGCAGGCGGGCGCCTATGCGAACGGGTGCTGGGTGATCGGCACCGCGAAAGCGGGGCGCGAAGAAGGCTGCGACCTGATCGGCGGCACCTGCATCATCGCACCCACCGGCGAGATCATCGCCAAGACCCAAGGGTTCGGCGATGAGCTGGCGATGGCCGAAATCGACCTCGACCGCTGCCGCGAGCTTCGTGAGAACGTCTTCAACTTCGCGCTTCACCGCGAGCCGGACGACTACCGCGACATCTGCGCGGGATAAGAAAGTCGATGAGGGTGAGGACTACCGATCAGTGCAGCGGCGCATTCGAGGCCGCGAGCTGTTCCGCATATGCGCCCCGAACCTTGAGCGACGAGAGCATCGGTTGGGACTGCATGATGTAGCCCTCGAGGAAGGTGACGAGGGCGATGCGCCACCGGCGTTCGATCTCGATATAGGGATCGGAAGTGGCGAAAGAACTGACGTTGACGGAGACCGAGAATTTCTGCGGGTCGAAAGTCGCGCGTTGGTCGAGCAATTCGGTGCGCAGGGCCGCGGTGAAAACCTTTTCCGGCTGCGCCAGCGTCGCCAGACCTTTCAAGTCGATCGAGTCGCCGAGAGCGTCACGGGTGTCGTCCTGGAAATTAAGGGAGAATTTGCCCACGTCAGCCACACCGCGCTCATCAAGCTTAACCAACAATTCAAGCGACACGTGTTTAACATTCATAATCAATACCTCCGTTGGACGCGAGTGGCTCCGAATGGACCTGTGCGGCTCGCCGACGAGGGCTGGATCACATGCAAGAGCGGCGATGTTGTGACTTGAATTGGGCAACTATGTCAAAGTTAGTTTCTGACGCTGCGTGACCTTTCGAACTGACGATCAGGTCTCCATCTTCGGGGCCTGCCATCGAGAAATACCCTTGCGGCAATCTCCCGCTCATGTGCGCCGGGAAATCCCCTGCGTGGCGTCGGTGCGTCAGTGAGGCTAAATACATCCACAGAAACCGAAAAATCTTGCCGCGCCCCACGGTGCGCCCCAAATAATTGAACTGGTCCGTTCATTTTGAGGACCCGAGTCGTTTTGAAAGGAACCCGACATGCAAAGCCCGATGAAGAAAAAAGCCGTACTCGCTCTGGTCGCATGCTGCGCCATGGGCATTCTGGCCGCCTGCACCCAAACCGAAGGCACGGCGACTGCTGCAAACGTTCCGAACATGAAGGCGAACATCGAAAACCCGATGTAAGCGAACGGAGCCTTTTCGCAGCACCAAAGCCGACCCGCTACTGACGCGCCCTCTCGACATCCGCGAGGAGCGCGTCAGGAGCGATGCCGCGTTTCTCCGCACTCGCGCGGACGGCCTCCTGCAGGGACTTGCTACGGCTCAGCAGGCGACGGAAACGGGCTTCATCCAGTTCGAGAAGTGTCGAGGGGGTGATCGCGCGCACTTCGGTTCTGCGCGTCCGTCTCATCAGGATCGACAGCTGACCGAACATCTCACCGCGACCCAGCCGCCATGTCTGATTGGCCGCCTCCACCTCGACGGCCCCGGAGGCGATGAAGAACACACTTTTCGCGACGCTTTCGCGGCCGAGAATGACCTCCCCCGCATTGGCGTGCCGCGCCTTGAGCAACCGGCTCAATCGTTTCTGGTCCCGGGCATCGAGACCGGAGAACAGCGGAAATTGCCGCACGAGCTCGATGCGCCGCAGCGCGATATCGAGCTTGGGGCGATCCTCTGCGCGCGACCGCTTCTGCGCAAGGGCGGCCCGGAGCTTGGTGTAGACCTCATCGCCGATCAGGCCGTCTTCTCGCATCGTCTCGTATTCGCGCTCCTCCAGCCGCAGCGCGGTCCGGCGAATGATGCGCCGTTCGAGCTCTTCGGCGTAGCCGGGATATTGCAGACGCAGCCCCTGCAGCGCGGTTTCCACGATTTCGATGCGGCGCGACAGCAGGTCAGAGAGCAGGTCGCTCACGCGCTTGCCATGAATGCGGCGGATGCGGCCGCTGATGAAGCCGCCGAGATCGCGCAGCACCAGACGCTGCGACAGGAGCATCTCGAACCGGTCCGCCGTCATCCGCGCGAGGGGGCGCGACAGGTGAAGGCGGCGATGAAGGATATTCGCGACGCGGAAGCCGAAGCCATATTTGACGCTGCGCCGCGCGATCCGGTTATAGCCGTGCCGCCCGTCCGCGCGCGCGCCCTCGATGAGGCGGTCGGCGTTCGACAGAACCTGTTCGGCGATGCGAGAGGCGATCGTCCGCTCCCGCACCCGCATCAGGATGGTGTCGCGTTCATGGCCGGCGAGCGCGATAAGCCCCAGGGTGATGCGGTCGCGGTCGTGGATGTCCTGACTGTCGTCGGCGGCCTTGACCGCGCCCTCCAGCCGCTCCCCGAACCGCTTGGCCTCAGAGCGGACGACGTCTCGGCTGAGTTCGTAATTCTCGGTGGTCCGCGCGAGGTCTTCGCGCACTTTCTGAAGCGAGACGGCGACGACCTGGCGCGACAGCGCATCGTCGATCGGCGACAGCCGGTCCAGCCCCAGCCGACCGATGATCCAGCGCAACGTGGTACCCTGCCCGATCAGCGTGAACAGGGTGAAGCCGGTGGCGAGGATGCCGACCATGCGCTGAACCTCGTCGGGGACGCGGAAACTCTCGGTCACCGCCAGCGCCAGCGCGAGCGTCACCGCCCCACGCAATCCGCCCCAGAGAATGGCGACCCGGTAGGGCCGCTCGACCGTGGGCGAGACCCGCAGCGCCGTGAGAAGTGGCAGAAGACCGAACAGGATCACCGCGCGCGCGAAAATGGACGCGAGGACCACGACACCGACGAGGGCGATATCCCCGATCCGGATCTCCTCCAGAAGTCGCGGGATCAACAGCGCCGCCAGAACGAAGATGAGGGCCCCCGCCCAATGCGCCAGGACGCCCCAGAGCTCGCGCAGATTGATCCATGTCTGCGGTTGCAGACGTCCGGGCCCGGTCAGGTTCAGCGTCAGACCGGCGGCGACCACCGCGATGACACCCGAGGCACCGATGCTTTGCTCCGCGCCGATATAGGCCAGGTAAGGCAGCGCCACCGAGATCGAGAGCTGGGCAAGCTCATGACGCCGGAAGAACGACATCATCCCGACGGCGATACGCGCGACCAGCCAGCCCGTGAACGCGCCGCCGAGGATGAGATACGGAAACCGGGCGAGCGCATCGCCCAGCTTCGGATCGGGCACGCCCATCATCACGAAGCCCATGAAAAGGCCGAACAGCGCGATGGCCGCGGCATCGTTGAGCAGGCTTTCCCCCTCGATGATCCGCGACAGCCGGCGCGGGGCAGAGATCGAGCGGAAGATCGAGACGACGGCGGACGGGTCGGTCGTGGACACGATCGCGCCGATGAGCAGGCACGCGGTGAGCGGGATCGAACTGACCCAGGACAGCGCGTAGCCGACGCTGAGGGTGGCCGCGACGACCGCCACTACCGCAAGCATCAGGATGGGAACCCAGTCGTCCAGCATCCTGCGCAGGTCCATGCCCAACGTCGCCTGAAACAGCAGCGTGGGCAGGAACACGTAGAGAAACACGTTCGAGCGGATCGGCAAGTTCAGGATCGCTTCCGCCACCGGATTGAGCGCGTCGGTCAGCTCGGTCCGGAGGAAAAACACAGCCGCCACACCGATGAGAATACCGATGCCCGCAAGGATCACGCTGAAGGGCAGACGCAACCGCGCGGCCAATGGCTCCGCCACCCCGATGACGAGGAAAAGCGACGCGACAATCGTGGTGATGACGACGATATCCATTCAGTCGAAATACCACGCTGATCGGCGGACGCACGGGGAATTGAAAGGTTTGGACACTTTGCGATCGGGAGACAAGCACGCCCCCGCCGAGAGAGGTGGGGGCGCTTAATGGACGTTAAGTCAGATCAGGCGACGAGTTTCGCCGTCATCTCGACGAGGCGTTTCGCCTGATGGGCGATCGCGGCCTTGCCAGCCTCGTCGACGCCCCCGGCATTGGTCGAGAAGCCGTAGGGGTTGCCGCCCGCATTGAAGATCGCCTCGTCGGTATAGCCCGGCGGAACGATGACGCAGCCCCAATGCATGGCCGTGGTGTAGAGGCCGAGGATGGTCGCCTCCTGCCCACCATGTGCGTTCTGCGCGCTGGTGGTCGCGGTGAAGGTCTTGTTCGCCAGCTTGCCCGCGCCCCAGAGCCCGCCCAGCGTGTCGATGAAGGCGCGCATCTGGCTTGCGGAGACGCCGTAGCGGGTCGGCCCGGAGAAGAAATAGCCCTCGGCCCATTCCATATCGTCGGCGGTCACTTCCGGAATATCGCTCATCTTCTCGAGCTGGTTCTTCCAGGCGTCCTGCCCCTCGACGACGGCTTTCGGGGCCGTCTCGGGAATGCGACGCAGGCGCACTTCGGCTCCGGCAGCCTCAGCGGCTTCCGCTGCCGCCAGCGCGACGGCATGGTTGGTGCCATAGGTGGAATAAAAGACGATTGCGATCTTCGGTTGTGCCATTTCTCTCTCCTGTGTTGGGAAGGGACTGAGGGGCAACGGCGCCCTCAGCCGTGTTTGATGAACGTGCCGTTGTTGAGTTCAGTCAGCGCCTGACGCAGTTCGTCTTGCGTGTTCATGACGATGGGGCCGTGCCATGCGACAGGCTCCTGGATCGGGCGACCGGTCATCAGCAGGAAGCGGAGACCTTCGTCCCCGGCCTGCACCGTGATCTCGTCGCCCGCGCCGAAGCGGACCAGCGTGCGGTTGCCGGTCATGTCGCGGATGTTCAGCTCCTGCCCGCGATATTCCTTCTCGACCTTGATGCCGACCGGATCGCTGGCGTCGCGGAAGGTGCCGGAACCTGCAAACACATAAGCGAGCGCATTGGAGTGCGTATCGACCGGCAGCACCTTGCGGCGTCCGGCGGGGATCGACACGTCAAGCAGCATAGGATTGGCGGCGATCCCGTCGACCGGACCGGTCTTACCCCAGAACGAGCCGATGATGACCTTGACGGTGGTACCGTCCTCGTCGCCCTCGATCGGAATGTCGCTGCCGGTAATGTCTTGATAGCGCGGCGCCGTCATCTTGAGCGCGCCGGGCAGGTTCGCCCAAAGCTGAAACCCGTGCATCTGCCCCTTGGCATTGCCCGAGGGCATCTCCTGATGGACGATGCCGGAGCCAGCCGTCATCCATTGCACGCTGCCCGCGCCGAGAAGCCCGCGATTGCCGAGCGAATCCGCGTGCTCCACCTGGCCGTCGAGCACATAGGTAATCGTCTCGATGCCCCGATGCGGGTGCCACGGGAAGCCCTTGGAATAAAGGCGCGGATCGTCGTTGCGGAAGTCGTCCATCATCAGGAACGGATCGGTCAGCGACGGATCACCGAAGCCGAACACGCGATGAAGGTGAACGCCAGCGCCTTCGAGCGCGGGTTGCGCTTGGCTGGTGGCCGAGACAGGTCGAAAGGTCATGGGAGCCTCCAAATATCGTTGGTGATAGTGTGGGGCTTCCTGTGGGAATTTGAATTAGCGAAGGTCCCGCATGTCCTGTGCGCAAGCGCGCAGATGGGCAAAGGTTCCCAAAAAAGAACCGGGCCACCCGTGGGCAGCCCGGTCCTCTTTTGACGTAACGGATCGTCTCGGGATCAGATGTTGCCCTTCGACAATTCCCCGGCGATGAAATCCGCCTGCCGGATCGCGAGCGCCACGATGGTCAGCGTCGGGTTCTCTGCCGCGCCGGTCGTGAATTGCGAGCCGTCCGAGATGAACAGGTTCGGCACGTCATGGGTCTGGCCGTGTTTGTTCACCACCCCGTCGCGCGGGTTCTCGGACATCCGGTTGGTGCCGAGGTTATGCGTCGACGGATAGGGCGGCGTCGGCAGCGTCCGGGTCGCGCCCACCGCCTCGTAGATCGCCTTCCCGCGAGCATAAGCGTGATCGCGCATCGCCCGGTCGTTCGGGTGATCGGTGTAGTTCACGTTGGCCACCGGCAGCCCGTAGGCGTCCTCGACCTTGTGGTTGAGCGTGATGCGGTTGGTCTCCTGCGGCATGTCCTCGCCGACGATCCACATCCCGGCCATGTTCTCGTAGCTGTCGAGCGCCGAGGTGAACTCGCGCCCCCAGCCGCCCGGATCGAGGAAGGCCGCCATGAAGGGCAGACCGAGGCTGAGCGTCTCCAGCTCATACCCGCCCACGAACCCGCGCGAGGGATCGTGGCGCGCCTCATCGCGGACGATGCCCGCCATCGTTGTGCCGCGCCACATCTTCACCGGCTTGTCGAACACGCCATAGACCGAGCCCGTGGTGTGACGCATGTAGTTGCGCCCCACCTGCCCCGAGGAGTTCGCGAGCCCGTCGGGGAACATCGCCGAATGGGAATTCAGCAGCACGCGCGGGCTCTCGATGGAGTTGCCCGCGACGCAGACGATCTTGGCCTTCTGCATCTGCAGATTGCCCTCCTTGTCGAAATACTCGACGCCGGAGGCCATGCCCTGATCGTCATGCAGGATGCGCGCGACGTGGCAGTGATCGCGCACCTCCAGATTGCCGGTCGCCTCGCCGCGCGGAATATCGGTGTAGGCCGACGACCACTTGGCGCCCCATTTGCACCCCTGGAAACAGAAGCCCGTCTGCTGGCACGAAATCCGGTCGTCATAGTCGATCGAGTTGATCGCCATATGACCGGTATTCACTTCCTCATAGCCGAGCGCCTTCGCGCCTTTCTCCAGCACCTTGAAGTTGTTGTTGCCCGGCAGGCCCGGACGGTCGCCGGTGCGGGTCACACCCAGCTTGGCCTCCGCCTTGTCGTAATAGGGCGCAAGCTCGGCCGGATCGATCGGCCAGTCGAGCAGGTTCGCCCCGTCGACATTGCCGTAATGGGTCTTCGTCTTGAACTCGTGGTCCTGAAAGCGAAGGCTCGCGCCGGCCCAGTGGATCGAGGTGCCGCCCACCGCCTTCACGATCCATGCGGGCAGACCCGAGAAGTCCTTCGCCACCCGCCAGTCGCCGCTCGTGGTGCGCGGCTCGGTCCAGGCGAGCTGGCCGAAGCTTTCCCATTCGTCGTTGATGTAATCCTCGGGCAGATAGCGACCGCCCGCTTCGAGCGCCACGACCTTGACGCCCTTCTGCGCCAGTTCGTTGGCCAGCACGCCGCCGCCTGCGCCGGTGCCGATGATGACAACGACGCTGTCGTCGCTCAGATCAAATTTCGCAACCATGTCTGCCTCCCTTACAGCCAGTCGATGTCGTCAAAACCGCGGTTGATGTAGCCGCCCTTGGAATAGGACTCGCCCTCGTAGCCGAAGATCGGCCAGACCGCTTTCTGGTTGTAGAGGCCGGTCACCAGACCACCCCGGATCTTCTGGAAGAAGGGGCTCTCCTCCATGCCCCGCAGGATCGCGACGCGATCCTTCTCCCAGCCCGTCTCGAGGTAATTCGCGAAGCCTTTGCCACGTGCCGCCGCATCGAGCGCGGCAATCCCCGCCTCGATCTCATCGGCCGTATCGGCAGTGTCGTAGCCCTTCACCGCGATGACATAATACTGGTCGTCGATCTTGTCGTGCGGATAGATATCGCGCGCCATCTGCACGAGCGTCGCGAAGGTCGTGGGCTTGAGCGCCGAGAGCTCGGTGGCCCAGGCGGCATTGCGCGCCGCCATGAACCCCGAACCCACGACGAAGCTCGCCCCTGCCGCGGTAACCCGCGCCAGAAGCTGCCGTCTGGTCAGCCCTTTCGAGCTTGCCTTGGTGGTCATTGTCGTCTCCTCCCTGATGTCTCCCTTAGGAAAATCTCACTTGAAGCGGCCTTCGCGCGCGAGCACCTCGATCTGGTATCCGTCCGGATCGGCCACGAAAAAGAACTTCGCGACGACCTCCCCTGCCGGCGCGAATTCCACGAGTTTGCGAGGCGCGAGGCCCTCCGCCTCGAAGCGCTTGTGTTCGGCTTCGAGATCATCGACCGAGACCGCGAAATGGCCATAGCCATCGCCGAGGTCATAGGGCTCGGTCCGGCCCTTGTTGACGGTGAGTTCCAGTTCGAACTCGCTTTCGGGATTGCTCAGATAGACGAGCGTGAAATCCGGAAAGTCGAGACGGTCGGCGACCTTGAGGCCGAAAGCCTTGTCGTAAAACGCGACCGAGCGGTCCTCGTCGAGGACACGGATCATGGAATGAATGGATTTTGCCACCGGTTGCTCCCGCTGTAGTGCTGTCAGTTGTCCTGAGAGCCTAGCAGCGGGCCGCGGTGGGGCGGGTAGTAGGTCTATACTACCCCTGAAGAATGTTTGACGTCAGGCTTGCGCTTACTCTGCGGCGACCGCGAGCGGGGCACGATCGGTCGAGATTTCCATGAATTTCAGGCACGCACAGCGCAGCAGCGACGTGAAGTTCGACGGCTCCCCGCGCAGCTCCAGCACTTCCGCATGCAGCGTCGAGATAAAGGTCGGCGTGGACACCCCATCGCGCGCGGCGATCTCGTCGAGAATGTCCCAGAATGCGTTCTCGAGCCGGATGCTCGTGCTCTGGCCGTTGAGCCGCAGCCTGCGCGTCTCGCTGGAATAGCGCTCCGGGTCCTGACCCGCAAAAACATGGCACATATCGTCTCTCCTCCCTCAGATCCGATTGCCGAGGCGAACCAAGATTCACCCGAGACTCAAGAATATGGTCAATCCGGGGCGGGTCAATCGTGTTGTGACAGGGGGGCTGGGCGCGTCGGGCTATGGGGTCGCCCCGAACCCTCCCACGAGGTCACGCACCACGCGCTCCGCCGCCGCCAGCGCGCCTTCCATGTAGCCGCCCATCTCGGGCGCGGTTTCCGAAGACGCGAAATGCACACGGCCCTCACGGAGCCCGCGCAGCACCGACGGCAGGCCGTAATCGGGGTGGAACCTGAGCGGTTCGAGATCGGCCTCCGTCGCCGTTTCGGGCGCGACGGCCCAATCTTCGAGCGCATAGGTCAGCGGCTTGGCCGCCTCCGGCCCGAATATCCGGCCAAGCTGCTCGAGGGCGGCAGCTTTGACCACTTCTTCCTGCCCGATCCGCGCCCGCGCCGGCACGCCCAGAAAGCCGAACAGCGCAGCGGGCGCGCCGTCTGGCCCGGACGCATCATGGATTTCCGCCAGAGGGCCGCGCTGGCTCATCGCATCGCCCGACAGCCCGGCCTCGCGCCAGAACGGTCGCTCGTAGAGAGCGACGAATTTCGCGTGCCCCGCCATCCATGTCGGGATCGCGCGGAGCGCCTGCATCTGCGCCTCGCTCAGCTGCGGCGCGAAAGACATCTGCGCCGCAACGCGGGGCGGCACGGCCAGCACGACATGCTCCGCCTCGCAGGCCCGACCGTCCTTAAGCGTGACCGAGGGCCCTGCCCCGATTTCGACAACGCGCGATCCGGGATGAAGCTGCGCGGCGGGAAGGGCGGCGGCAAGCGCATTCGTCAGCGCGACCATGCCGCCTTCGAGACGCCACGACCCCGCCATGCTGGCAAAGCCCATATTGCGGTGAACCTCGCCGCTCGCATCTTCCAGCGAAACCGCGCCGCGCGCGAACTGCTCGAACTTGCGCAGGTTCAGCGCCTCGGTGAGCGCGGCGATCCGGGGCTGGCCGGGCCAGAACCATGACGGGCCGAGATCGACCCTGCCCGTTGCGGTCTCAAGCGCCTTGATCCGACCGCCAAAGCGCGGCCGCGCCTCGAACAATTCGAAAGAGACACCGCGCGCGTGCAGATGCCGCGCGAGCGCCAAGCCCGCGAGCCCGCCGCCCACGATCGCGACCTGCGTTTTCATGGAAGCCTCGTCATTGTGAGAGATCGTTTCCCGTCACTGATCCGGCGCGGCAACAAAGCGCAGATGCCCCGTCTTGATCCAGAACTCGGCGCCGCCCGACCCGGCCTGAACCTGCAGCGGCTGCCCGTCAGGCAAGCGCAGCCACGATCCCTCGCGCAGGTCATCGCCGCCTTCGGACAGCGTTCCGCCTAGCACGAGCAACTCCATCCCGCCCGGATCATCTAGCGACAGGGTCGCATCCGGCGCGAGCCGGAAATAGCGGACGATCTCCCGCGCGTCGCGATGAAGTTCAGCGCACTCCACGCCCTCGCCGGTCTGGGTCAGATCGGCCCGCATATCCTTGTGAAACTGGTTGCGGTCGTCCGGGTCGAACTGCCAGAGCTTCACGAAGATCGTGCAGCCACCTTCCGATCCCGGCCGGTGCCGGGTCTGCGGCGGATTGCGCACATAAGTCCCCGCCGGATAATCGCCGCTCTCGTCCTGGAACACGCCTTCGAGCACGAGATATTCCTCGCCGCCGCCATGCGTATGCGCCGAGAAACTGTGCCCCGGTGCGAAGCGCACGATGCTCGTCGCCCGCGCCACCTCGTCGCCGATCCGGTCGAGCATCCGCCGCTCGACACCCGCCGACGGCGAGCCGTGCCAGTCGAGCGTGTCGGAGTGAACGAGCACGCGCTCCGAGAATTCCGCGTTGATTTCCATGTGCCCTCCGAAATGTCTGCCCCAACCCGGGCTGGACTGTCGCCCCGCCTTAAAACGGCGCGTAATTCGGAGCTATGCCCGGAAGGCGGAATTTCAAATGGAGGGGAGCCGCGAAGCCCCTCCGCTATTCCACGCGTCGCAGATCGTCGAGCTGAACCGAGATCGCCTCGCCGGGATAATCGGCGGGCTTCGGCAGCTCGGCAATCAACATCGTCGGGCCACGTCCGGCCAGCGCCACCGCCTGTCCGTCGGGGCCCGCGATGATGGACTTGCCACCGAAATCGATGTCTCGATCGGGACCGGCGTAATTCGCATAGACCACGACGGCCGCGTTCTCATTCGCGCGCGCCCGCACGAGCAGATCGGGGACGTGATCGTAGCCAACCGGGTTCGCCGTCGGCACGAGGATCAACTCGGCCTTCGCTCTCGCCAATGCCCGCGCGTGTTCCGGGAACTCGATATCGTAGCAGATCAGCAGGCCGGTCCGGATCCCATTCAGCTCGAAGACGGGCGGCGTTTCCGTCCCGAAGGCGAAACTCGCGCGCTCCATCTCGCCAAAAAGCTGGATCTTGCGATAGTGCCCGACCCGCGCGCCTGTCTTGTCGAGCACAGAC
Source organism: Thioclava sp. PTB-PU3-1 (assembly GCF_055666785.1). Classification (NCBI taxonomy): domain Bacteria; kingdom Pseudomonadati; phylum Pseudomonadota; class Alphaproteobacteria; order Rhodobacterales; family Paracoccaceae; genus Thioclava; species Thioclava sp. PTB-PU3-1. The sequence continues at coordinate 955,234 of NZ_JBVNVL010000001.1, forward strand.
GCCGCGTTGAACACGTCATCGCCCAGCCGTTCAGCCCAGCCATAGCAGATCGCGCAGTCGTTTTTGCGCGCGATATCGCCCATCGTGGCGCACCACTCTGCGCCGAGCGGCTGCGCCTGCGCGCGATGGTCCTCGGGCCGGTTGTAGCCGGGCAAGATCAGCTCGGGCAGCACGACAAGATCGACGCCGAGCCTCGACAGGCCGCGCACCCATGCCTCGATAGTCGCAAATATCTGCGCCGGATCAGAGGGAAGCGGGTGCGGCTGGACGAGCGCGATTCTCATGTTTGTCTCCATTCTCGACAAACAAGCGTATCGCTTGCGTCGCAGCCCGTCACCCTGAGCAAAGCCGGAAAACTCTGCCTACGGGCGACAGACGTCTGGAGAGAGGGTCAGGACGAAGGCAGCCGCGAGAACCTGTCCAGTTCAATCAAGACAGGAGTTTCGCCTTGGCCTCCCGCAGGGCATGCGCGAGTTCGAGATAGCCGGCATTGCCATTATTGAGATGCATCAGCTCATAGTGGTCTGCCCAGTGGTCGATCCGCGCACGCGGCACACGGTCCGACCACGCACCTCTGCGCAGCCGGATGGCCCCGTCTTCCAAGCACTCTACTTCGATACGCGTTTCGATCATAACGATCTCCATCTCTAACTCGTCAAGGGCGCAAGAGGCTCGCGATACAGCCGGGGCCCTCCCGAAAATAACATTTTTGCGAATAGACAACTGTTGCGAATAACCCACTGGTAACAAAGGAATGCGACTCCGCGCATTGCGGATTTCCTCAGTTTTTTCCGCGGTAACAGCGAATTGACTCACGGCGTGCCGAAATCCCCCCTGAGTTGAATGCTCAGCGGGTGGTCCGGCAGGGTCAATTTGGAGTGGCTGGCCTCCGGGCGAGAAGCGAAGCCCCCGCCTTAGAGCGATCTGGATCTGCGGTCCGTGCAGCGGTGCTCACCCACCAGCATCAGCCCGGACTGGACGCCATCAGACATCGGATGCCGCAACTGACCGCCTAAGCCGATCCTTCAAACCCGCTTGGCTAGAAACGCCGCAGCAAGATCCGGTGTGGCGATCTGGGGATAATCCGCCTCTGCAATCGCGACGCCGAAGCGCTGGTTGAGCGCGATCACCAGATTCAGGATATCCATCGAGTCGAGCTCGAGATCGTCCTGAAGATGGTCCGATCCCGCGATTTCGGCGGGATCGAGATCGGGGGCGACGCGCACAAGTTCCTCGATATAGGCGCTGCGGATTTCGTCTTCGGTCATAGCTCCTCCGGGGTTTGCAGCTTCGCGTCGATCGCGGTCAGGAATTTCGAGCCCAGCCGCCCGTCGCTCACGCGGTGATCCGCGGCGAGGGTCAGCGTCACGGCCTGCGCGGCGATCACCTTGCCATCGCGCACCAGCGGTTGCGGGCCGGGCGCACCGGCGGTGACGATGGCGACCTGCGGCGGCACGATGATACCGGCCATCGCCTCGACCCCGCTTTCGCCGAGCGCCGAGAAGGTCAGCGTCGCCATGCTCATCTCCGAGCTTTTGAGCCGCCCGGCACGGGCGCGCATCGTAAGGTCGCGCATCGCCTCCATCAAATCCTGCAGGCTCTTCTTGTCGGCATCGAGGATCGCAGGCGCGACAAGCCCGCCGCCCCTGAGCGCGATCGCCAATCCGAGATGGATCGCCGTGGAGGGCGTAAACCCATCCTCGCCATAATGCCCGTTCACCGCCTTTTCCTCGTGTGCCGCCAGCGCCATGGCCTTCATCAAAAGCGCGCCCATCAGGATGCGCTCTTCGGGCGGGCGGTCCGCATTGGCGGCGCTCAGCCAATCGCTCGCAGCAGTGAGGTCGACCGTGTGAGTGACGTAGTAATGCGGGATCTCGCGTTTGGACCGGGCCATCGCGGCGGCGATCGCCTTGCGCATCTCGGCGAGATAAGCGCCGCGATCTTGCGCCGGGCTCGGTGTCGCGGCGGGTTTCGTCGTCTCGACATCGGCGAGGACGATTGCGCCCCCCGGCCCGCTCCCGGTGAGGCTCTCCAGCGCGATCCCGAGTTCCGCCGCGCGTGCTTTGGCGGCGGGTGATGCGGCGATGCCTGCTGCTGTGGCGGCAGGCGGAGCACTTGGCGGCGCCGCTTCCGCAACGGGCGCGACGGGTTCGGTCGCAGTCTTCGGTGCAACTGGCGGCGCTTCCTCCGTGGGTTCCGCCAGCGCCTCCCCCGGCGCCTGAATAACGGCGAGCGGCGCGCCGACGGGCAGGCTCTGGCCCAGTTCGGCCACCAGCTTTTCGACCACGCCGTCCTCGAAAACCTCGATCTCGATCGCGCCTTTCTGGGTCTCGACCACCGCAACGATATCGCCGTGCTTGACCGTATCGCCGGGCTTCACCAGCCATTCGACCAGCTTGCCCGCCTCCATATCCGCGCCGAGCGAGGGCATCTTGAAAACGGCCATCGCGTCACCCTTTCCCGAGCGTCGCCTTCACGGCGGTCACGATGGCGGGCACTTGCGGAATGGCGGCGTCCTCGAGATGTTTGGGATAGGGGATCGGCACCTCGGTCGAGCACACCCGCCCCACCGGCGCGTCGAGATGCCAGAAGGCCTGCTCGCCGATCCGGGCCGCGATCTCGGCCGAGAGCGAGCCGGACCGCCAGCCCTCATCCACGATCACCGCGCGGCGCGTGCGCGCAAGCGATGCCATGATCGTCTCGTCATCGAGCGGGCGCAGGGAGCGCAGGTCGATCACCTCGGCCTCGATCCCCTCGCCTGCCAGCACCTCGGCGGCCTCGAGCGTCTTCCACAGCGATCCGCCATAGGTGATCAGGCTGATATCCTTGCCCGCACGCCGGATCGCGGCTTTGTCGATATCGACCGGCCCGGCATTCGCCGCGATCTGCCCGGTCATGTTGTAGAGCATGACGTTCTCGAAGATCAGCACCGGGTCGGGGTCTTCCAGCGCGGTCCAGAGCATCCCGCGCGCGTCCTCAAGCGTGGCAGGCGCGAGGATGCGCAGCCCCGGAATATGCGCATACCACCCTTCGAGCGAATGGGAATGCTGCGCCGCCAGCTGCTTACCCGCACCGGTCGCGAGGCGGATCACCACGGGCGCGCCGAACTGCCCGCCCGACATGTGCCGGATCGTGGCGGCGGTGTTCATGATCTGGTCGAGCGCGAGCAGCGAGAAATTCACCGTCATCACCTCGACGATGGGGCGCATTCCTGCCGCCGCCGCGCCAATTCCAGCCCCGGTGAAGCCGGACTCCGACAGTGGCGTGTCGCGGATGCGATCCTCTCCGAATTCGTCCATCAACCCTTTCGAGACCGCGTAGCAGCCGCCGTATGCGCCCACATCCTCGCCCATCAGGAAGACCCGATCGTCGCGGCTCATCGCGTCACGGATGCCCTGCTTGACCGCCTCGCGATAGGTCATCTCGACGGTCTCGGCGCTGGGTTCGGGCGGTGCGGGCGGCGCGGGGCGGTCCTCGGCCATGACATGGCGGGTGAGCGTCTCGAGCGGCTCCCATTCGCTCGCCTCGGCATAGGCGACGGCGGCGGCGATCTCATCCTCGACGTCCGCCTCGATCTGCGCGACCTCTTCGGGATGCATAAGCCCGGTCTCGTAAAGCCAGGTCTGGAACCGTACGATCGGCCCCTTCTCGCGCCACGCGGCCACCTCGTCCTTGTCGCGATAGAGCTGGGCGTCGAACATCGAATGCGCCCGGAACCGATAGGTCAGACATTCGAGGAAATAGGGTTTGCCGGTCTCGCGGATCGCGGCGAGCGCGCGGCGGGTGGCGGCCTCGACCGCGACCACATCCATCCCGTCGACCTGTTCCGTCACCGTGCCATAGGCCGCCGCCTTGCGCCGGATGTCGGTCTCGGCCTCGGTCCGCGCCAAGGCCGAACCCATCGCGTAGCCGTTATTCTCGCACACGAACAATACCGGCAGCGACCAGAGTTGCGCGAGGTTCATCGACTCGTGGAATTCGCCCTCGGCCACAGCCCCTTCGCCGAAGAAGCAGGCGGTGACATTGGGCGCGCCCATCATCCGGTCGCGCAGCGCGAGCCCCACGGCCAGCGGCAGCCCGCCCCCCACGATCGCATTCCCGCCATAGAAATTGCGCTCGGCGTCGAAGATATGCATCGAGCCGCCCCGCCCGCCCGAGGCGCCGGTGGCCTTGCCATACATCTCGGCCATCACGCGTTCCATCGGCACGCCGCGCACCAGCGCGTGACCGTGCTCGCGATAGGTCGCCACGACGCGATCATCCGGGCCAAGCCGCGGGATCACGCCCGAGGCCACCGCCTCCTCGCCATCGTAGAGATGGAGGAAACCGCGGATTTTCTCCTGCGTGTAGAGCTCGGCGCATTTATCCTCGAAGTGGCGCACACGGATCATCGCCGTGAGCAATTCGCGGATGTGGTCATGGGTCAGGTGCGGTTTGTCGGCAGTCATGTCTCGTCACTCTCCAGCGTCGAAATATCGCCTTCCGGCAGGCCCAGCTCGCGCGCTTTCAGAAGACGGCGCATGATCTTGCCCGAACGGGTCTTCGGCAGGGTTTTGCGGAACACCACCTCGCGCGGGGCGACCGCCGCGCCGAGTTTCTTGCGTGCAAGGCCCCGGATGTCGCGTTCTAGATCCTCAGAAGGCTCAAAGCCCGGATTGAGCGCGACATAGGCCTTCACGACCTCGCCCGCGGTCTCGTCGGGCAGGCCGATCACGGCGGCCTCGGCGACCGCCGGGTGCTCGATCAGCGCGCTTTCGACCTCGAAAGGGCCGATCAGGTGGCCGGAGGATTTGATCAGATCGTCGGCACGGCCCACGAACCAGAAATACCCCTCCGCGTCGCGCATCGCGAGATCGCCCGAGAGATACCAGCCATCCACGAAACACTTCTTGTAGCGTGCCTCTTCGTGGAGATAGGCGCGCATCATCGACGGCCAGCCGGGGCGCAGCGCCAGTTCGCCGATCTCGCCGGGCTTGCAGTCGCGCAGCCCCTCATCGACACGCTCGACGATCCCCGCCTCGATCCCCGGCAGCGGCTTGCCCATCGAGCCGGGATGCACATCCATCGCGCGGGTATTGGCGATCATGATGCCGCCGGTCTCGGTCTGCCACCAGTTGTCGTGGAAGGGTTTGCCGAAGACCTCGTTGCCCCAGACCACGGCCTCGGGATTGAGCGGCTCGCCCACCGAGGCCATGAACCGCAGTTTCGAGAAATCGTAAGGCTCGGCCGCCTCTTTCCCTGCGCGCATCATCATGCGGATCGCGGTGGGCGCGGTGTACCAGACCTCGATCTGCTCGCGCTCAAGGATGCCATACCAGCGGTCGAGATCGAAATCGGCCTCGTCGATAACCATCCGCACACGGTTCACCAGAGGCGAGATGATCCCGAAGGAGGTGCCCGTCACCCAGCCCGGATCGGCGGTGCACCAGTAGCGCGTGCCCGGCGTCAGCTCGAGCGCATAGCGCCCCGCGGCAGCGTGCATCACCACCGCATTATGCACATGCACCGCGCCTTTCGGGCGGCCCGTGGTGCCGGAGGTGAAATGGATCAGCGCAGGGTCTTCGGGGGCCGTGCGGACCGTCTCGAACTCCTCCGAGGCCGCCGCCATCGCAGGGCCGAGTGCGACGCAATCGTCTGGCGCCTCGTCGCCGATGATCAGCACCAGTTTCAGGGACGGAATCTCGTCACGCCAGGCGGCAATCTTGCGCCGGTAGATCGAGGCAGTCGTGATCAGCGCATTGGCCTCGCCGATCTCGAGCCGGGTGCGCAAGGGCTCGGGCCCGAAGGCGGAAAAGAGCGGCGAGAAGATCATCCCGGCTTTCAGCGTGCCCAGCGCCGCGACGTAGAGATCGGGTACCCGCCCCGCGAGACCGAAGAGCCGGTCGCCCGGTTTCAGCCCGTGGCTTGTCAGCACATTGGCGAAGCGCGCGGTCCGGGCGGCGAGGTCGTCATAGCTCAGGCTTTCTCGCGCGCCGTCCTTGCCCAGCCACAGGATCGCCTCATCTGCCCCATGACCCGAGGCGACATACCGATCCACCGCCTCATAGGCGATGTTCAGCCCGCCATCGGGAAAGCCGTCGAGCATCGCCCGCGCGGTGTCCCAAGTGAACGCCTCGCGGACCTCATCGGTCAGCGTGGCGGCTGCCCGTTCGGCGGCCGGCTTCCGGATAATCGCCCAAGTCATCACACCTCCTCCCATGGTGATGCCAGTCGATGGGCCGCCCCTGTCACGAACGGCCATGACCTTCCCTAGGCGAAGACAGGAGGCAGTTTCATTGATGTGGCTCAACGCGGGAGCGGAAATTATCTGCGGGTTGCGCGCGATACGACCAGATGCCCCAGCAGCGGCGGCAGCAGGCTCATCGCCCCGGCGAGCGTCAGCCCCGCGATTCCGGGCGACGGCAGCTGCAGCACATCGGAGAGCCCCGGCAGCCACAGCGCCCCGGCGATCAGCACGAGACACAGGACAAGCGCCCCCCAGACATAGGGGTTGCGCGTCACATCGTTGCGCAGGGCGTGGGTGTCGGCCTCGCGCATGTTGAACACGTTCCACAACTGGCCCAGCGCGAGTGTGACGAAGGCCACGGTGACGGCGGCGGCGGGCTCAAGCTGCAGACCGTAGAGCGCCCCCCCGAAAGCCAGCATCGTCGCCAGCGTGACGATCGTCCCGAGCGCAATGATGCGCCCCCATTCCCTGCGTGCGAGGATCGGCTCGGCGCGGTCACGGGGCGGGCGGCGCATCTCATGGCCGTCCCCATGCCCCAAACCGAGCGCCAGCGCGGGGAAGACATCGGTGACGAGATTGAGAAACAGGATCTGCAGCGGCAGGAGCGGTGAAGGAAGCCCCACTCCCACGGCGATCCCGACCACAAGGATCTCCGAGAGATTGCACGACATCAGGTAGACGATGAATTTGCGGATATTGCCGAAGATCACCCTGCCCTGTCGCACCGCCTCGACGATGGTCGCGAAATCGTCGTCCTTGAGCACCATATGCGCGGCCTCGCGGGCGACCTGGGTGCCGCGCTGGCCCATCGCGATGCCGATATCGGCTTTCTTCAGCGCCGGCGCGTCATTCACCCCGTCGCCCGTCATCGCGACAGTCTCCCCCTCGCGCTGATAGAAGCTGACGAGGTCCAGCTTCGTCGCCGGTGCCACGCGGGCGAAGACGCTAGCCTTGCGCAGGCGGTCGAGCGTTTCCTCCGGGGCGTTTTCCAGATCGAGCCCGGTGAGGTCTCGCCCCTCGATCGCCACCGCGCCGTTTCCGCTGATCCCGGCATCCTTCGCGATGCGCGCGGCGGTCTCGGCATGATCGCCCGTCAGCATGATCACCCGGACCCCGGCGCTCTGGCAGGCCGCGATCGCGGGGGGCACATCCTTGCGCAACGGATCGGCGAGGCAGGCAATCGCGACCAGCGTCAGCCCCTCATAGGGCGCGTCCTCCGCCCCGTCCGTCCGCTTCATCGCGAGGCCGATCCCACGCAGTCCCTCGCTCGCGGCGTCCGCGTTCCGCGCGATCCAGTCGGCCTTGTCTTCGGCGCTCAGAGGGCGCGGGCCTTCCGCCCCCAGAACCTCGGAGCAAGAGGCGATCACCGCCTCGGGCGCGCCCTTCACCGCATAGAGCGCGCGCCCGTTCGGCAACGCATGGACGGTCGCCATCATCAGGCTGTCGCTCTCGAAAGCATGTTGGAACAGGCGTGGCTCCGCTTCGTCCTCGGTCACCCCCGCCTGTCGCGCCGCACTCAGCAAGGCCAGTTCGGTCGGGTCGCCGATCCGGCCCTCATCGCCATCGCCCAACTCGGCATTGTTGCACAGCATGCCGATCTTCAACGCGGCGCGCAGACGGTCCTCCGCGACACCGGTCTCCGGCCCATCCAGATCCACGCTCCCCCCGTCGAGCAAGACCTGCACCACGCTCATCCGGTTTTCGGTCAGGGTTCCGGTCTTGTCCGTCAGGATCAGCGTCGTCGCACCGAGCGTCTCAACCGAGGACAGGCGGCTGATCAGGGCATTGCGCTGCACCATGCGCCACATCCCGCGCGCAAGCGACAAGGTGGCCACGACGGGGATGCCTTCGGGGATCGCGGCCACGGCAAGAGCGACCCCGGTCTGGATCATACTCGTGAGCGGGTGGCCCTGCGCCATTCCCGTCACGATGATCGCGATGGCAAGAACGATCGTCAGCCAGACCAGTCGCTGCCCGAGCCGCGTCAACTGGTGTTCGAGCGGTGTGGGTTCCGTGCTGGCCGCCATCGCAAGCTGGCTGATCTTGCCGATCTCGGTCTCCATGCCGGTCCGCACCACCACGCCGGTTCCGGCCCCCCGCGTGACCGCCGCCCCTTTGAACCCCATATTGGTGCGATCCCCCAGCACGACGTCGGATGGCAGCGGTTTGGTGGTCTTGAGCACCGGAAGGGACTCGCCGGTCAGCACGGATTCGTCGCAATGAAGCCCCGACGCCTCGACGAGCCGCAGATCGGCGGTCACCACATCGCCCGCTTCGAGCATCACGAGATCGCCAGGCACGAGATCGCGGGCATCCACCTCGATCAGAATCCCGTCCCGACGGACTCGGGTGCGGACCTCGGCGACGCTGAACAGCGCCTCCATCGAGCGGGTGGCGCGCAACTCGGTGAAAAACCCGATCGCGCCGTTCAAGAGCAGCACGACGAGGATCGCCAGCGCCTCGACGATATCGTTAATGACCAGCGAGAACACCGTTGCCAGAACGAGAAGCGCGACGATCACCCCCTGAAACTGATGCAGCAGGATGCGCAACGCGCTTCGGGGCTTGGGACGTCGCAGAGCGTTCGGGCCGTGACCCGCGAGGCGCGTGGCGGCCTCCTGAGCGCTCAGCCCGTTCGGAAAAGGGACGGACAGACGCGCAATCACCGCCTCGGCGGTTTCGGCAAAAGCTGGCGCGGCGTCGGTATCCTGCATCACGAGGCCTTCAGTCATCCCGAGGCGATGGTAAGCCTTTCGGCAGGCAGCGCAATCGCTCGGACTTGCGTAAGGATGCCACGGGTCAAACTCGCCTCTGCCACCGTCCCCTCACCCGCGATTCACAAATCGTTGATCGAGATCAATGACGTTCTGCGCCTGTCGTCTCAGCCTAAATCTCGTGTCGGGCTGCGATCTTGGACCGCGAACTCGACCGGGAGGAGGAGGAAAACATGCACATTTGTAAAGCCATGATGGCGGCGGCAAGCGTCGCCGGCGCGCTCTCAGCGAGCGCGGTACGGGCGGATGGCACGGTCGAAGTCCTGCACTGGTGGACTTCGGGCGGCGAGGCCAAGGCCGTCGGAGAACTGAAGAAAGCCTTCGAGGCCGAGGGCGGCGAATGGATCGACTCGCCGATTGCGGGCGGTGGCGGCGATGCCGCGATGACGGCGCTGCGCGCCCGCGTCGTGGCCGGCAATCCGCCGACGGCCGTGCAGCTCAAGGGGCCGGGTATCCAGGAATGGGCCGAGCAAGGCGCGCTGAACGACGTTCAGTCCGTCGCGGACGAAGGCAACTGGGATGCGGTCCTGCCGCCAGCGCTGGCCGAGATCATGAAATATCAGGGCAAATACGTCGCCGCGCCGGTCAACATCCACCGCGTCGACTGGATGTGGGCTAACCCCGAGGCGCTGAAGAAGGCAGGCGTCGAGGAGATGCCCACGACATGGGACGAGTTCAACGCCGCCGCCGACAAGCTGCAGGCGGCGGGCATCGTGCCGCTCGCCCATGGCGGTCAGCCATGGCAGGACGCGACGCTGTTCGAAGACGTGGTGCTGGGCATCGGCGGCGCCGATTTCTTCCGCAAGGCGCTGGTGGAGCTCGATCCGGAGGCTCTGACCTCGGACATGATGGTCAAGTCCTTCGACCAGCTGCGCAAGCTGCGCGGCTATGTCGATCCGAACTTCTCGGGGCGCGACTGGAACCTCGCGACCGCGATGGTGATGCGCGGCGAGGCCGGTTTCCAGATCATGGGCGATTGGGCCAAGGGCGAATTCCTCGCCGCCGGAAAGGTGCCGGAACAGGATTTCCTGTGCTGGCCCACGCCGGGCAAGGGTTTCGTGCTAAACTCGGACAGCTTCACCTTCTTCAAGGTGGAGGGCGAAGACCGCATCGAGGGCCAGAAAGTGCTCGCACGACTGATCATGTCGCCCGAGTTCCAGAAGGTGTTCAACCTCGCCAAGGGGTCGATCCCGGCGCGCACCGACGTGCCGCTCGACGATTTCGACGCCTGCGCCAAACGCTCGCATGCCGATCTGCTGGCAGCGATCGAGAACGACACGCTGGTGCCTTCGATGGCGCATGAGATGGCGGTGCCGCGCTCGGTGCGGGGCGAGTTCCTCGATCTCGTGACCGCTTTCTTCAACTCTGACATGAGTTCTGAGGACGCGGTCAAGCAACTTGCGGCCGCGATCAAGCGCGCGCAGGAAAACTAGGGCCTGCAATGCCCGGAGGCACGGGGCCCATGGCAAGGTTCGGGCGGGCGCTGGAACGGCGCCTGCCCGCGATCGTGGTCTCGCCGCTTTTCGCGGCGAGCCTGTTCTTCGTTTACGGCTTCATCCTCTGGACGGCCTATATCTCGCTGACCCGGTCGGGGGTGATGCCCAACTACGAGTTCGACGGGCTGAGCCAATATGTCCGGCTCTGGGAGACGCCACGCTGGTATGTGGCGATCCGCAACCTCTTCGTCTTCTCGGGCCTGTTCATTTCGATCTCGATGGCGATCGGCATCCTTCTGGCGATCCTGCTCGATCAGAAGGTGCGGATCGAGGGGGTGATCCGCACGATCTACCTCTACCCGATGGCGCTCAGCTTCATCGTCACCGGCACGGTCTGGAAATGGATGCTGAACCCCGGCCTCGGGCTGGAGCGGCTGATGCATCAGGCCGGGTTCGAGAATTTCAGTTTCGACTGGCTGGTGAACTCCCATTACGCGATCTACACGGTTGTGATCGCAGCCGTCTGGCAAAGCTCCGGCTACGCGATGGCACTGTTTCTGGCGGGGCTCCGCTCGGTCGATGACGAGGTCCTGAAAGCGGCGGCGATCGACGGCGCGGGGCTGTGGCGCACCTATACCGGCATCGTGCTGCCGATGCTGCGGCCGGTGTTCTTGTCCACCGTCATCATCCTCGCCCATCTCGCGATCAAGAGCTTCGATCTGGTGATCGCGCTGACCGGCGGGGGGCCGGGCTATGCCACCGACATGCCCGCCACCTTCATGTATTCCTTCGCCTTCCAGCGCAGCGAGCTGGGCGTGGCGGCGGCGAGCGCCACGATGATGCTGATGACGGTCATCGCGATCATCGTGCCCTATCTCTACTCGGAACTGAGGAAGACCAGCGGATGAGTGGGCGCAACACAAGCGGGATCGTCCAGCGCAGGGGCCTGCATCACAGCCTGATGCGCGCCGTGCTGTTCGCCGTGCTCGGGGTGTTCTGCATCTACTACCTGATCCCGCTTCTGGTGATGATCTCGACCTCTCTGAAATCGCTGACCGAGATCCGGGAGGGCTCGCTGATCAGCCTGCCGAAAGAGTTCGACTTCAGCGCCTGGGAGAAAGCCTGGAACAGCGCCTGCGTGGGCGTACGCTGCAACGGGCTGGCACCCTATATGTGGAACTCGGTGATGATGACCGTGCCGGCGGTAGCGATCTCGACGATACTGGGCGCGCTCAACGGTTACGCTCTGACCAAATGGCGCTTTCGCGGCGCCGACACGATTTTCGCGCTGATGCTGTTCGGCGCCTTCATCCCGTTTCAGGTGATCTTGCTGCCGATGGCGCGGGTGCTGGGCCAGCTTGGCCTTGCGGGCACGATCCCGGGGCTGATCCTCGTACACACGGTCTATGGCCTCGCCTTCACCACGCTGTTCTTCCGCAATTTCTTCATCGGGGTTTCCAGCGGCATCATTCAGGCGGCGAAGGTCGACGGGGCGGGCTTCTTCGGCATCTTCTTCCGGCTCGTGCTGCCGATGTCGCTGCCTGCCATCGTGGTGACCGTGATCTGGCAGTTCACCCAGATCTGGAACGATTTCCTGTTCGGCGTGGCCTTCACCACCGGCGACAGCAACCCGGTGACGGTGGCGCTCAACAACGTGGTGAACACCTCGACGGGGGTGAAGGAATACAATGTCGACATGGCCGCGGCGATCATCGCGGCGCTGCCGACGCTGGCGGTTTATGTCGTCGCCGGAGCCTGGTTCGTGCGCGGGCTCTCGGCCGGAGCGGTGAAAGGGTAGCAATGGCAGCGGGAATTTCCCTTCAGGGCGTGCGCAAACGCTTCGGAACGAACGAGGTGATCAAGGGTATCGACCTCGAGATCGAGGCGGGCGAGTTCATCGTCCTCGTCGGGCCCTCGGGCTGCGGCAAGTCCACCCTGCTCAACCTGATCGCCGGGCTCGAGACGCTGAGCGACGGCCATATCGAGATCGCCGGGCGGCGGGTCGACGACACCCCGCCACGCGACCGCGACATCGCGATGGTGTTCCAGTCCTACGCGCTCTACCCGACCAAGACGGTGCGCGAGAACATCACCTTCGGGATGCAGACCCGCCACGTCCCGCGCGCCGAACAGGCCACCGCGGTCGAAGAGTTCAGCACGCTCTTGCAGATCCATCCCTATCTGGATCGCAAGCCCGGTCAGCTTTCGGGCGGCCAGCGCCAGCGCGTCGCGATGGGCCGGGCGCTGGTGCGCAAGCCCGAGGTCTTCCTGTTCGACGAACCCTTGTCGAACCTTGACGCCAAGCTTCGGATCGAGATGCGCACCGAGATCAAGAAGCTGCATCAGCGGCTGGGAAAGACTGTCGTCTATGTCACCCACGACCAGATCGAGGCGATGACGCTGGCGACCCGGATCGCGGTGATGGATAATGGCCATATCCGTCAGGTGGCCGAACCCGGAGAGATCTACGACGATCCGGTGGACCTCTTCGTCGCGAGCTTCATGGGCTCGCCGTCGATGAACATGCTGCCCGGCGCCCTGCGGCGCGATGGGCAGACGGGCGCGCTGTCGGTGGAGGTGGCCGAGGGCACGGCGGGGGCGCTTCGCTTTCCCCTGCCCGCGCGGTTCGCAGAGCGGATCACCGCCCCCGACGGGCACAAGGTTGTTCTGGGGCTCCGGCCGGAGGCGATCTTCATGGCCGGGACCGAACTGCCCGGCCCCGACCGTTTCGTCTTCGAACGCCCGGTCGATCTGGTCGAGCCGACCGGCCCCGACACGATGATCGTCTTCGCCCTTGGAGAGACCGAGGTGATTGCCCGGGTTCGCCCGGAAGACGCCCTGCCCCCTGGTTCCCCCTTCAGCTTCGAGGTCGATATGGGCAAGGCCAAGGTCTTCGATGCCGAGACCGGCCTGCGCCTGTGACGCGGATCTTTGAAAGCCCCCTAAAGCCCCCCGCGCCGATTGGCGCAACGCGGCTTTCGGCTATCGTCTTCGCAAGAGGAAAACCCGGTGGAGCGTCAAAGCTTACAGCAGGCCGCGACTTGCAGCGATGCTCGCAGCTTCTCTCAATGTCTTGGCCCCGAGGCGGTCCGCAGCGCCCCTTAGACGGGCCTTTACCCCGCCGACGGAGAGCTGCAATTCATGGGCGACCTGCTTGTGCAGATAGCCCTTGGAATAGAGTTGAAGGGCCTGCATTTGCGCCTCTGTCGGCATCTCGGGCTCGGCGGCATGGATGCGCGAGAGCACCGTCTCGATCTCTTCCATTTCGGAGACGTGCAGCTCTCGGTCAGCGCGCGCAAAGATCCCGAGGCTCCGCTTCGGCATCTCTTCCGTCCCATGGATCGACACGACACTTCCGAATTCGAAGCCAAATTTCCGATAGTCGCGCATGAAGTCCGTGCCGACGAAGCTGTCGATGTCCTTCCATCGCGCATAGCCCGAATTTTCCTGACACCAACGCAACAGCGGGTCGGCCAGCGCCAGTCCAGAAAAGGTATAATGATTGATCCAGTCAGCCGGAAACAGATTCAACTCGGCCTCAGGCGCGAAGAAACCCGCCCGCAAAGCGATGTAGCAACCGGCTGGCGCGCGTTCGGCGAAAAGACTTTGAAAATCACTTAGCATCGTGTCGTTTCGATCTTCCATTCCCTCCGAGGGATTTATAGTCACCAAAGAGGAGAGCTCAATTAGGCCAAGCTAGTGCCGCGGCGTTTTGGTCAAGAATTTCTGTCAAGTTTATACAAGGATAGCTGCATGATCGACGTGCATGAAATGCGCCAGAGCTTGCAACGTCTGGGTGAAGTATCGGATTGGAAATTCGCCCTAGGGCTGCACATTCGCTTTGCCAATCCTACGCTGCTCTACCAGACATATCCACAAGAATGGATGAATTTCTACACCGCAAATGGCCTCGTATTCGTCGATCCGACGGTCAAGTGGGCGATGACCCATACGGGGATTTGTGATTGGTCCGAGCTCGCGGATCAAGACGAGAGCAATGTGTTCGGTCAGGCCGCCGAATTCGGACTGCGCTTCGGGAAGGCCATCGCGATCGGGGAGACCTCCCGGTCCGCTGGATTTTTCACACACCCTTCGCGGAAGATCGAAGACGCCGAGGCCGAGCAAGCCCAAGCGCTCCTGGAAGAGCTTCACGAGATGACGAAGGGTGTCGAGTCGTTGCCCGAGGGCGAGTTGGAGCGGCTCCGGTCTGAACTCCGTTTCTGAGACGATCCGGAAAGCCGGATCGTCCCCGAGAAAGCGCAGCAAGCCCGTGCTGTGTTCGCCCGAGCTCCGCTGCACGCATTGCGATCAGCCGTTCAGGCGCACCGCGGGTTCGGGTCGCCCTGCAATCCCGGCGGGGGCGCAATAGACCCGGCCCTGCGCGACGTCGGGCGCCTCGATCCCTTCCTGCGCGGTGGTCACGAAAAGCGTCTTGAACTCCGGCCCGCCGAATGCGGGACAGGAACTGTGCCGCCCGCCGACCGCGGTCGCCCGGTCGAAGCGCCCGTCGGGCAGGTATCGCGCCACGCGCCCTGCCCCCCATTGCGCACTCCAGAGTGCGCCCTCGGCATCGCTCTGCGCGCCGTCGGGGTTCAGGCCCTCCGCGCTCAGATCGACAAAGACCTCCGGCGCCCCCTCGGGCCAGCCCTGCGCGTCGAGCGCGACGGTCATGATCTTTCCGGTCGGGGTGTCGGCGAAATAGGCGCGTCGCCCATCGGGCGCGAAGCAGATCGAATTGGGGATGGTGATCTCGGGAAAGAGCCGCTCCACCGTGCCCTCGAAATAGCGATAGATTGCCCCCGCGCCCGTCTCCGCGTTCTTGCCCATGGTCGACGCCCAGAAGCCCCCCATCGGATCGGCCCGGCCATCGTTGCAACGTGTGTCGGTGCGGTCGGCCTCGATCGCGGCGAGCGGCTCATGCGCACCCGAGGCAATGTCGAAACGGCGCAGTCCGGTCTCGGTCGAGATCACCAACGTCTCGGCATCGACCCAGCCCGCAGCCGAAGCCATCTGCCCGATCTCCCATTCGCGCGACCCGGTCGCATCGCGGCTGAGCATCCGACCCGCGAGGATGTCGAACCAGAACAACTGGCCACGTTCGGGATGCCAGAACGGCCCCTCGCCAAGGAAACAGGCGCGGTCGTCGTAAATCTCGAAGCTCATGCCGTGCAGGCCTCGTCATAGCTGGCGACCAGCGCGCGGGCCTTCTCGGTCACGGTCTCTACGCTGTCGCCGGGTTTGTAGATAGACGAGCCAATGCCGTAGCCGGCCGCACCTGCCTTGTGCCATTCGCCCATGTTCTCGGCCGAGACGCCGCCCACCGCGTAAAGCGGCACTTCGGGCGGTAGCACAGCCCGCATCGCACGCAGCCCGACGGGGCCGATCAGTTCGCCCGGAAACAGTTTCAGCCCATCGGCCCCGGCGGCAAGCGCCGCGAAGGCCTCGGTCGGGGTCATCACGCCTGGGAAGCTCTGCAGCCCGGCGGCTTTGGAAGCGGCGATCACCTCGGTGTTGCAATTGGGCGAAACGATCAGCTTCGCACCGGTTGCGGCGACGGCGGCGACCTGATCCGTGGTCAGGACCGTCCCCGCCCCGATCAGCGCGTCGGAGCCGAAGCGCTCCACCATCGCGGCGATGCTCTCGAGCGGATCGGGCGAGTTCAGCGGCACCTCGATCCGGGTCACGCCCTCGGCGATCAGCGCCTCGCAGACGGCGATGGCTTCAGCGGGGGTGATCCCGCGCAGGATGGCGATGATGGGTCGGCTCATTTGTCAGCTCCGATGGTCTGGCGCGCGGCATAGAGCCCCGCAAGGGTCACGTCTTCGGCGTCATGGCTGGCAGCTTGGATGCCGCAACCGGCCAGCGCCCGGGTATAAAGCGGGCTGAGAACAGGGCTTCCGATCAGCGCGACGGGCTGGCCCTGCCAGAGATCGCGCGTGGCGGACAGCTCCCAGCCGATCAGCAGCCCGGAGAGACGGCAGGCGGCGGTTTCGGGCGATTGCGCACCCAGTAGCGCCCCGGCGCGCAGCGCGAACAGCGCGCCATAGGCTGCCGCCGGATCGGCCAGCGCCTCCGCCACCGCCGCGTCGAAAGCTGCCATGTCGTGACAGCCTTCCCCGATCGTGTGGCGCAGCACCGAGCGATGCGCGAGCAGGTCGTAAATCTCGCCAGTCATGCAGCTCCGGAACCGCTCGATCCGGCCCGCGCGCAGCGCCACCCATTTCGTATGGGTTCCCGGCAGACAGATCGTGCCCTCGAAGCCGGGATTGCGCAGCAGAAAGCCCGCTATCTGGGTCTCTTCGCCGCGCATCACATCGGGCGGGCTGTCCTGACGCAGGCCGCAGGCGATATAGACCGGGCGCGCCGCGTGATCCGGCACCCGCACGAGGCGCGGTTGGGCGGCGCAGGGCACCGGCGCATAGGGCGCCTCGGCCCAGCCCTGACGCGAACCGACCATGCCGCAGGTCACGACCGGGGCCGCGCCCCAGCCCGCAACGGCGTCTTCCAGCACCGGGCCGAACTCGGGGGGGGTAAGCTTGCCCATCCCCTGCTCCGAGCTCCGTCGGTCGAGCACCTCGCGCCCGCGCATCGCCCAGACGCGCAGATGCGTCGTGCCCCAATCGGCGGCGATCCAGTCGGGAGCCGCGTCACTCATAGTCTTTCTCCTTCAATCACGTGAATGCGCTCGGGGAAGGTCCAGGGCAGGGTGATCCCCTGCCCCATCAGCGCTTGCCCGCTGAGCGTAATCGGTCCGGTCTTAAGCGCGGGTGTCCCACGCGACAACCGGGGCAGATCTTCCGCGGTGATCAGCCGCAACCGGTAGCGCGCTGCCCGGTCCAACCCGGTCAGCCGCAGCGGGCGCGGCAGGATCTGCGCAGAGGTTGCCGCCTGACCTGCGAAGGCCACGAAACGGCTGCCATCCTCGGCCAGCTGCAACTCGGCGATCACGGCCGGGTCGGCGCTGTCGAGCCGCAGGATATCCGCGCGCATCCGCCAGTCGCGGTTGTCCTTCCACCAGCGGGTGACGGAGGTCAGAACCTCTGCCTCCTCCGCGGTCAACTCGCGCGGGTCCATCTCGAAACCCATGTGTCGTTGCGCCGCGACCCAGGCCCGGGTGCGAATGTCGATCACCCTCCCCGATGTGTGGCAATGGCGCGGGCCGACATGAGAGCCGGTGACGCAGCTCGGCAAAAACAGCGCCGCGTCATGCTGGATGCGCAGGCGTTCGAGAGCGTCGTTGCTGTCCGAGAGCCAGACCCGGCCCGTGCGCTCGAGAATACCGAAATCGATCCGCCCACCGCCTGAGGCACAGCTTTCGAACTCCACGCCCGGATGGGCCGCGCGGAGCCGGTCGAGCAGATCGTAAAGGCCCCGCGCCTGCGCGGCGTCGGGATGCGGCAGCACCCGGTTATGGTCCCATTTGACGTAAGAGATCGCATAGGCCGAGAGCACCGCGTCGATCGCCTCGAAAAGATGATCGCGCACCGCGGGGTTCGCCATGTCGAGCACGCGCTGCTGGCGGCCTTCGATCTGATCCTCCGGGCCCAGCAGCCAGTCGGGATGGGCGCGGGCCAGATCGCTGTCGCGGTTGACCATCTCGGGCTCGAACCAGAGGCCGAATTCCATCCCGAGGCTTTGCACATGATCGACCAGCGGCGTCAGCCCGTCGGGATATTTGCGCGGATCGACCGTCCAGTCGCCCAGCGACGTGGTGTCGTCGTCGCGCTTGCCGAACCAGCCATCGTCGAGCACGAAACGCTCTGCGCCAAGTGCGGCGGCGCGCTCTGCGATGGCTTTCAGCTCGGCCAGATCATGTTTGAAATAGACCGCTTCCCAGCAGTTGTAATGCACCGGGCGCGCCTTGGCCCAAGGGGCGCGTTTGCGCAGGTGGCGCTGGAAGGCGACCGCGCAGCCATTCGACCCCGCTTCTGAGAAAGCGGCATACAGCGTCGCGGTCTCGAACCGCGTCGCCGGTTCCGGCTCGGAGCCGCTGGCATGGCCGAACTGGATTTGCCTGCGCCCGTCGGGCAGTTCTTCGGCGACCATCCGATGCCCGCCGGACCAGCCGTAATGGAAGGCGCGGGTTTCGCCTTGGGTCTTGGTCGCCCCGCGCGCGGGCAGGATCAACCCGGGGAAATGCTCGTGCCCGGTACGGCCCGTATGGTTGTCGCGCACGCGCTGGCCGGGGCGCCACGGGGTCGGCTCGATCTGGAATTCCCCGATCCAGCGACCGGAGAACTCATGCATCTCGTCGGCCAGTTGCGGGCCGGGAAAGACAGGCGCGGCGAGCCAATGGAGCGTGATCGGCGCATCGCTCTCCAGCTCGGCGCGGGCCGAGATCAGACCGGTGTCGGGGTCGAGCGTGAAATGCGCACTATAGCGCAGCCCGAGCGCCGCATCGCGATAGGTAAGCGTCAATTCGCTGCCGGTCTGCGTCTCGCTCTCGAAGCGGAAGGCGGGCCGCAGAGGCCGCCCTGCCCCGTCGCGCGCAATCAGACCCGGCTCGCCCGGGAAGCTCTGGCTCGCTTCGGGGCAGATCGAGACCTCCGGCGCGCGGTCGAGCATCCCGCCGGTAACATCCGGCACGCTCGCCGCGGCCAAGCTTGCGAGGTCTTCCCCCTCGGGCAGCGCCGCGCCCCAATAGACGATCTCGGGAAGCCGGTCGTCGTGACCCGCCAGAACGAGGCTCTGGCGGGCGTCTTGCAAATGCCACGTGCGGATCATTTCACCGCCCCGAGCGTCAGCCCTGCGATGAAGTGTTTCTGCATCAGGAAGAACATCGCCACCGGCGGCAGCGCGGCGAGGATCGAGCCTGCCGACACCAGTTGCCACGCCGCGACCCATTGGCCGTTGAGCGATTGCAGCCCGGCTGTGATCGGCTGGGTATCCGCCCCCGTGGTCAGCACCGTCGCCCAGAAATAGTCGTTCCAGATGAAGGTGAAGATCAGCACCGACAGCGCCGCGATTGCGGGCCGAACCAAGGGCAGCACGATATGCCAGAAGATCTGCCATTCGCCAACGCCCTCGACCCGGGCGGCCTCGATCAGCTCTTTCGGCAGTGCCTTGATGAAGTTGCGCATGAAGAGCGTGCAGAAGCCGGTCTGGAAGGCGACATGGAACAGCGCGAGCCCCGTGATCGTGTCGTAAAGCCCCATCTTCACCGTCAGGTCGCGCACCGGCACCATCAGGATCTGGAAGGGCACGAAGTTCCCCGCCACGAAGATGAAGAAGATCAGCAGGTTGCCCTTGAACTTGTAGACGGCGAGCGCAAAGCCCGTCAGGCACGACAGCGCCACCGCCCCGATCACCGTCGGGATCGTCACCTTGAACGAGTTCAGCATGTAGCTGGCAAAGGGCGAATTCTTGAACACGTCGAGATAGTTCGAAAACGCCAGATAGGACGGTATGCCGAAGTAGTTGCCCTGCGCGAGATCGCTGGAGGGCCGGATCGACGTGACGGCGACGCCCAGAAGCGGCAGCAGCCAGACCACCAGCATCACCGGAAGGGCTATCTGATAGGTCAGCCGGGCGGCGGGGCTCATGGATTGAATGGGTTTGGGAAACATCTCACACGCCCCTTTCGTCGCGCCACATCTTCCAGATGAAGCCCGAAATGAAGATCATCATGATCGCGAACAGCACCACCGCGATCGCCGCGCCGTAGCCCATGCGATAGCCGTATTCCGACAGCGCCTGCTCATACATGTAGTAGGACAGCACCCGCGAGGAGCCGAAGGGCCCGCCATCGGTCATGATCGAGACGAGATCGAAGCTGCGCAGCGCCCCGATCACGGTGACGACGACCGCGATGAAAGTGGCCGGGCGCAGTTGCGGCAGCACGACATACCAGAGCATCTTGATGCCCTTCGCCCCATCGAGACGCGCCGCCTCGATCTGGTCGGGCGCGACCGCGTTCAGGCCGGTGAGATAGAGGATCATGCAATAGGCGATCTGCGGCCACAGACCCGCTGCGATGATCCCGTAGGTCACCGTGTTGGGATTGGCGAGGATCGCGATCCCGGTCCCGTCGAGCCATTTCGTCAGCTCGAAGAACAGCCCGAAGCCCGGTGCATAGAACCACGAGAAGATCAGGCCGACCACGACCTGAGAGATCACGAAGGGGAAGAAGAACAGCGATTTGTAGATCCGGATACCGCGCACGGTCTGGTTCAGGAACAGAGCGATGAACAGCCCGAACGGGATCGCCAGCATATAGAGCACCAGCCAGATCAGGTTGTTCTTGAGGCTGGTGTAAAAAGCGTCGTCATCGAGCAGCTCGAGATAATTCGACAGCCCGACCCACGTTTTCGCGCTCAGCCCGTCCCATTGGAAGAACGAGATCCACATCGACTCGCCGATCGGGATCAGCACGTAGATCAGGAACATCAGCACGCCGGGGGCGAGAAACAGCCAGGGCGCAAGTTTTCGGTTCAACCGGCGGCGGCGCGGTGCGGGCATGCCGGTCTCCGCGCGCGGCTCGGACATAGCGGGTGAGACGGTCATCGTCGCACTCCTCGGATCTGGAAAAACAGGAAGGGGCGGCGCCCTGTGACAGGCACCGCCCCTCGGGGAGGATCAGTTCTTGTAGACGCGCTGACGCACCTTCTCGAGGCGCTCGAGGATCGCGTCGAGATGGTCGGGATAGGCCATGAATTCCTGGAAGCCTTCCATGCCCGCCTTCGCCATCTGCGCCGGTGCGTCACGGTCGAAGAACTGCGCGATGCCACCATCGGCCGTGGACAGGATCTTGAAGCCCGCCTGCAGATAGGGATCGTCGCCCACCGAAGAGTTCTTGTTGATCGGCAGCTGACCGAGTTCTTCGTTCATCTTGGTCTGCACATCGGCCTTCGCGACATAGGCGAGGAACTTCTTGGCGTCCGCCTTGTTCTTCGCGCCTGCCGGGATGTGGATCGTATCGGTCGGCGCTTCTTCGGCGCGCGGGATATCCGGGTTGATCGTCGGGAAGTCCATGAAGCCCAGCGTGTCATTGGTCATCCCGCCATCCTTGAAGGTGGCGACGGCGAAGTTGCCCATGACGTAATTCGCGGCCTTGCCCTGCACGATGTTCGAAACCGCATCCTGCCAGTCGATCGCGGCGACGTTCTTCGTGGTGTAGGGCAGAACCTTCTTCCACTCGGCGAAGACGGCCTTCACCCGGTCATCGGTCCACGGAATCTCGCCGCTGGTGAGCTTCATGTGGAAATCGTAGCCGTTGGTGCGCAGATCGAGATAGTCGAAGATCCCGGCCGCCGGCCACAGCGCCTTGGTGCCGGTGGTCAGGCAGTCGACGCCCATCTCCTGGAACTTCTTGCAGTTCGAGATGAACTCGTCCCAGGTTTTGGGCACCTCCACCCCGGCTTTCTTGTAGACGTCTTTGTTATAGTAGATGCCCCACTGGTAGTAGGTATAGGGCACGCCCCATTGCTTGCCGTCGATGGTCATCGACTTGAGCGCGGAGCCGAGGCTGTCCTTGAGCCCGTTCTCCTCCCAGACATCGGACACATCGGTGAACTGCCCGGCATTGACGAAGGGCGCCATGCGGTTGCCCGCATACCAGTTCGCCAGATCGGGGCTGTCGGCGGTCAGGAAGTTGCGGATCGCGGTCTTGTAGCCCTCGTGATCGAAGGTGTTCACCTCGACTTTCACATCCGGGTTTTCGGCCTCGAAGCCTTTCACGAGCTGTTCGAACGCGGCTTTCGGGGCCGGATCGGACGCGTCGGTGAAGAGCTTGAGCACGCGCTGCTCCGCCATCGCCGGAATGGCGATAGAGCCCATCAGCGCCACAAGCGCGGTGGTTTTCAGGATATTCATTCGGTTCTCCTCCCGTTTCAGTAGCCCACGGATCAATGATTTTAGTTCCAAATATTGAAACCGTGTTTTACATATTGAAATGCTGCCGCGAATCTCTCATCCTGTCAACAGCCCTGAGGAGGAGCCCATGAACGACGCCACGCCAAAGCCGGAGAAATCCGACGGCACGGTTGGACGCACGCTGGCCGTGCTCGACCGCGTTGCCGAATTCGGCCGCCCCGTGCGTTTCGCCGAGTTGCTGCCGGTCTGCGATCTACCCAAGGCGACCCTGTATCGCTTCGTGCAGACGCTCACGAACCAGGGCATGCTCGCCTTCGACGAGGATCGTCAGACCTATCGGCCGGGTTTGCGCCTCGTGCGCCTTGCTCATGCCGCCTGGGCGCAAAGTTCGCTTGCGCCGATCGCGGCGCCTTACCTCGATCAACTGTCGAAGGAGACCGGTCAAACGCTGCACCTCGCGCAGCTCGATCAGGGCATGGTGCTCTATGTCGACAAGCGCAACGCCTCGCGCCCGGTCGAGATGTTCTCGCAATCGGGCAAGGTCGGTCCGGCCTATTGCACGGGCGTGGGCAAGGCGATGCTCGCCTATCTGCCGGAGGAGGCGCTGCAGAATGCGCTGACGCGGCAGAGCTTTCATCGTTTCACGGAACACACCCTGACCGACGCGACGAGCCTGCGCGCCGAGCTGGACAACATCCGCAAGCGCGGTTTTGCCCGGGATGACGAGGAGCATGAGCCCGGCATCCGCTGCATCGCCGCTCCGATCCTGTCGCCGCAGGGCCGCGTTCTGGGCGCGCTCTCGATCACCTCGGGCCAGCCCGACGGTCAAAAACAACTCGAAACCTATGCCCCGCTGATCCTCGAGACAGCGGAGAAGATCGCGAAAGCGGCCAGTGACTGGCGCTTTCCGGAACAGAAACGCGCCGACTGAACCCCGGCGCGTAAAAACAGGGAGGAGACCCCGTGAGCGGAGTCGCATTGGAGAAGATCGTCAAGAGATTTGGCGATGCGGAGGTGATCCACGGCGTCGATCTGACGGTCGACCCGGGGGAGTTCTGTGTCTTCGTCGGGCCGTCCGGCTGTGGCAAGTCGACGCTTTTGCGGATGATCGCGGGGTTGGAGGAGACCTCGGACGGCGCAATCCGCATCGGCGGGCGCGAAGTCACGAAGGCCGAACCCGCCGAGCGCGGCATCGCGATGGTGTTTCAGACCTACGCGCTCTACCCGCATATGACGGTGGGCGAGAATATGGGCTTCGGGTTGAAGATGAACGGCCATCCAAAGGCCCAGATCAGCGACAAGGTTCAAGAAGCCGCGCGGATCCTGAAGCTCGAGCCGCTTCTGGACCGTAAGCCTGCCGCACTGTCTGGCGGTCAGCGCCAGCGTGTGGCCATCGGCCGCGCGATCACCCGTGGCCCGGAGGTGTTCCTCTTCGACGAACCGCTCTCGAACCTCGATGCCGAATTGCGCGTCGAGATGCGCGCCGAGATCGCGCGTCTGCACCGTGAGATCGGGGCAACGATGATCTACGTTACCCACGATCAGGTCGAAGCGATGACGATGGCCGACAAGATCGTCGTGCTGCGCGCGGGAAATATCGAACAGGTCGGAAGCCCGATGGAGCTTTACGACGATCCCGACAATCGCTTCGTTGCGGGCTTCATGGGCTCGCCTTCGATGAACTTCCTCGCCGCGACCGTGGTGGAGGGCCAGCTCGACGTGCCCGCTTTGGGGCAGCGCGTCGACAGTCCCGTCGCCTTGCCCGCG
This sequence comes from Thioclava sp. PTB-PU3-1, assembly GCF_055666785.1. NCBI lineage: Bacteria > Pseudomonadati > Pseudomonadota > Alphaproteobacteria > Rhodobacterales > Paracoccaceae > Thioclava > Thioclava sp. PTB-PU3-1. The sequence continues at coordinate 979,248 of NZ_JBVNVL010000001.1, forward strand.
GACGGCACGAAGCTGGAAATCGGCATCCGCCCCAACGCGCTGCGCCTGAGCGGCTCGGACGGCAACTTCACCATCGAGATGGCCGAGAACCTTGGCGGCGTCAGCTATGCGCATCTCGACGCGGCCTCCGGCGAGCGCGTCGTGGTCGAGACCGATCAGCGCCTCCACGGCGGGGTTGGCGGCAAGACCGGGCTCAGCTTCGATCCGGCCTCGGTCTATGTGTTCAACACCAGCACGGGCGCACGGGTGCGCGGATGAGCCTTGCCATCGGCCTCGTGGGGCTGGGAGCGATCGCCCGCGCCCAGCACCTTCCCGCGATTGCGGAGACGGGCGGCGTGCATCTCGCCGCCATCGCGAGCCGCAATGCCACCCTGCCCGACCTGCCGAGCTATCCCGACCTGCGCGCGATGCTGGACGCCGAACCCGAGATCGGCGCCGTCTCGCTCTGCACACCGCCGCAGGGGCGATTCGATCAGGCGATGGCGGTGCTGCGCGCGGGTCGTCACCTGATGCTCGAAAAGCCGCCCGGCATGACGCTGAGCGAGGTCGAGGCGCTGCGCGAGACCGCCGCGAAGGCGGGGCTGACGATCTTCGCCACCTGGCATTCGCGCGAGGCGGCAGCCGTGGACGCGGCGCGCCAATGGCTCGCCGGGCGCGAGATTTCCGCAATCCGGATCGACTGGCGCGAGGATGTGCGCAAATGGCATCCGGGCCAGGAGTGGATCTGGCAGCCGGGCGGGCTCGGGGTCTTCGATCCCGGCATCAACGCGCTCTCGATCCTGACCCGCATTCTGCGCCAGCCGGTGCGGCTGACAGCAGCCGCGCTGAGCATCCCGCGAGGTCGCCAGACCCCGATCGCCGCTGATCTGGAGATGCGCGCGGGCGACACCCCGATCACCGCAGCCTTCGACTGGCGGGAAACGGGTGACGAGCTGTGGCGCATCACCCTTCAGACCGAACGCGGCACGGCCATGCTCGACAAGGGCGGCGCGGAGTTCAGCGTCGATGGCAAGGTGATCGCCACGGGCGAGAACCGCGAATACGCCAATCTCTACGCCCGGATGCGCGGTCTGGTGCGCGCCGGGCAGAGCGATCTCGACCTCGCGCCGATGCGCCTCGTCGCGGACGCCTTCATCAATGCACGTTTCGCGATCACCGATCCTTTCGACGCCTGATCGCGCCCACTAACCCTGAGGACCGTCATGAAAATTACCGCCATCGAAACCTTCATCGTGCCGCCGCGCTGGTGTTTCGTGAAAATCTCCACCGACGAGGGCATCTCCGGCTGGGGCGAGCCGGTGCTGGAGGGCCGTGCGGCCTCTGTCGCCGCCTGCGTCGAGGAACTGTCGGACTATCTGATCGGCAAGGATCCCGGCCATATTCAGGACCACTGGACGGTGATGTATCGCGGCGGCTTCTATCGCGGCGGCGGGATCCACATGTCGGCCATCGCCGGGCTCGATCAGGCGCTGTGGGACATCAAGGGCAAGGCGCTAGGCGTGCCTGTCCATGCGCTTCTGGGCGGCCAGCAACGCGACCGCATCCGGGTCTATAGCTGGATCGGCGGCGACCGGCCCGGCGACACGGCGCGGATGGCGCGCGAGTGCGGCGACCGGGGCTTCACTGCGGTGAAGATGAACGGCACCGAGGAGCTGCAATTCATCGACTCCCACGCCAAGATCGACGCCGTGCTGGCGCGCGTGCAGGCGATCCGCGAGGAAATGGGCCCCGATTTCGGCATCGGCGTCGATTTCCACGGCCGCGTCCATCGCCCGATGGCCAAGCAGCTCGCGAAGGAACTCGAGCCCTTCAACCTGATGTTCATCGAGGAGCCGGTGCTGAGCGAGAATGCCGAGGCGCTGCGCGAGATCGCCAACCATTGCTCCACCCCGATCGCATTGGGTGAGCGGCTCTATACCCGCTGGGATTTCAAATCGATCCTGCAGGGCGGCTACGTCGATATCGTCCAGCCCGACCCCTCGCATTCCGGCGGCATCACCGAGACCTACCGGATCGCGGCCATGGCCGAGGCGCATGACGTGGCGCTGGCGCTGCATTGCCCGCTGGGGCCGATCGCGCTGGCGGCGAACCTGCAGCTCGATGCGGTCTGCTACAACGCCTTCATTCAGGAGCAGTCGCTGGGCATCCATTACAACAAGGGCTCGGATCTGCTCGACTATCTGAGCAACCCGTCGGTCTTCGAGTATGACGACGGCTTCGTCGCGATCCCGCAGGGCCCCGGCCTCGGCGTCGAGGTCAACGAGGAGAAAGTCCGCCAGGCGGCCGCAGAAGGTCACCGCTGGCGCAACCCGATCTGGCGCCATGCCGATGGCAGCTTCGCGGAGTGGTAATCATGAGAGAGATCAGCAAACTGAACGAAGGCTGGAGTTTCGCGGAAGGCTTCGACGCATCCAAGGTCGCAAAGCCGCTGCAGGGCGAGACGGTCACCCTGCCCCATAACGCCGCCGACCTGCCGATGAGCTATTTTGACGAAGCCGCGTTCCAGCGCCCCTTCACCTATCAGCGCGAGATCGCGTGGGACGATGCATGGGCGGGCAAGCTGGTGCGTCTGCGGTTCGACGGAGCGATGGCCGATGCCGTGGTCTATGTGAACGGCGCGGAAGTGCTGCGCCACCGCGATGGCTACACGCCCTTCACCGTCGATCTGACGGACCGGTTCGAGGGCGGCAAGGCGCTGGTGACGGTGCATATCGACGGCTCGGAAAACCCCGAGATTCCGCCGTTCGGTGGCCGGATCGACTACCTCACCTATGCGGGGATCTATCGCGACGCATGGCTGGAAGTTCTGCCCGAGGCCCATATAGCAAGTGTGAAGATCGAGACGCCCGACGTGCTGGCCGAGGCCAAGCGCGTTCTGGTCAAACTCGACGCGCCGGGCACGGTGGAGGCGGTTCTGTCGGACGCCGACGGCCACGAGATCGCGCGCGGCGAGGGCACCGGCGAGATCACCTTCGAGGGCCTCAGCGGCATCACGCTCTGGTCCCCCGAGACGCCCGCGCTCTACACGCTGACTCTGACCCTGAGCCAAAGCGGCGACCGCCTCACTCAGCGGTTCGGTTTCCGCCACGCCGAATTCACGCCCGAGGGCTTTTTCCTCAACGGCAAGCGCGTGGTCCTGCGCGGCCTCAACCGGCACCAGAGCTTCCCCTATTCGGGCTATGCTCAGGGCAAACGCAGCCAAGAGCGCGACGCGGAAATCCTGCGCTACGATCTGGGCTGCAACATCGCGCGCACCTCGCATTATCCGCAGAGCCCCTATTTCCTCGACCGCTGCGACGAGATCGGCCTCATGGTCTTCGAGGAAATCCCCGGTTGGCAGCATATCGGCGGCGATGTCTGGCAGGACGAGTCCGTCGCCAATGTCGAGCGGATGATCCGGCGCGACTGGAACCACCCCTCGATCATCATCTGGGGCGTGCGGATCAACGAGAGCCCTGATGCGGAAGCGTTCTACAAGCGCACCAATGCCTTGGCGCATGAGCTGGATGCGACGCGCCCCACCGGCGGCGTGCGCTGCATCACCGACAGCCAACTGCTCGAAGACGTCTACACGATGAACGATTTCGTCCTCGGCGACTTCGAACTGCCCTTCTCGAACCGCCCGCGTACGAGTTTGCGTGACCAGCAGGAGGTGACGGGGCTGCCCAAGCGCGTGCCCTATTTGGTGACCGAATATAACGGGCACATGTATCCGACCAAGGCGGGCGACCCCGAGCATCGCCAGCACGAGCATGTGCTGCGCCATCTCGACGTGCTCAACGCCGCCCACGACCCCGATGCCGGGCTCGCGGGCTGCATCGGCTGGTGCATGTTCGACTACAACACGCACAAGGATTTCGGCGCGGGCGACCGAATCTGCCATCACGGCGTGATGTCGATCTTCCGCGAGCCGAAATTCGCAGCCTACGCCTATGCCAGCCAGCGCGATCCCGACGAGGCGATCGTGATGGAGCCGGTCACCGTCTGGTCGCGCGGCGAGCGCAATATCGGCGGGGTGATCCCGTTGATCGTGCTGACGAACTGCGACGAGGTGGAGCTGTCCTACGCCGATGTGGTCAAACGCGTCGGGCCTGATCGCACCCGCTTCCCGCATCTGCCGCACGCGCCAGTTATCATCGATTACGACCATTTCACCCCCGACGAGGTGACCGCTTGGGGAGAGAGCTGGCATGCGGGCCGCCTGCGCGGCTATCGCAACGGCGAGTTGGTGATCGAGCGCGACTTCCCCGCCGATGCGATGTTCGACCGGCTCGAAGTGGCGCCCGATGTTACGAAGGCCGAGGCCGATCCGAGCGAGGAAATCCGCGTGATGATCCGCGCGCGCGATCAGGCGGGCAACAAGCTGCATTTCCTCAACGAGCCCGTTCACCTCACCGTTGAAGGCCCGGCTAAGCTGATCGGCTCCGACTGTCCGGTGCTCGCTGACGGCGCGACCGGCTGCTGGATCCGCCTGACCGGGACGCGCGGCACGATCAAGGTGACCGCCCGGCTTCGTGAGACGCTCGAGACAATCGAGATCGCGGTGGAGTAAGCGGCAAGGACGGCGACGCTCGATCAAGGTCATGGGGCAAACCGTTCGCGACATGACATGTCGTTGAACGGGCGCCCGCTTTGGCCGGTTCGAACCCGTCGGAGGCGCATGACGCCAGCACTTGGATTCCGCTGACAAAATGCCAATGCATAATTTTACATTATATGTCTTATTACAATTTCCAAATTTTTATTTATCACACTGCCTGCTATGAGCATCGGGCAAGGTAGGGACCCACGTGCCGTAGCCCCTATTCGGACAAGCTGCGGCATGTCAGACTTTAACCGGTCTCCCCGATCAACCCCGTGCTCAGCAGGAGGAAGCACAGATGGACGGAAATGATGTGAACACGGGCGGCAAGTGCCCGGTGATGCATGGCGGCAATACCGAGCTTGGCTCGAACGTGATGAACTGGTGGCCGCAGGCGCTCAATCTCGACATCCTGCACCAGCATGACACCAAGACGGACCCGCTGGGGCGCAGCTTCGACTATGCCGAAGAGGTCGAGAAGCTCGACTACGATGCGCTGAAAGCCGATCTGCATGCGCTGCTGACCGAAAGTCAGGAGTGGTGGCCGGCTGACTGGGGCCATTATGGCGGTCTGATGATCCGTCTCGCCTGGCACTCGGCGGGCTCCTACCGTCTCGCGGATGGGCGCGGCGGCGCGGGCACCGGCAATATCCGCTTCGCCCCGCTCAACTCGTGGCCCGACAATGCGAGCCTCGACAAGGCCCGCCGCCTGCTCTGGCCGCTGAAGAAGAAATACGGCAACCGGCTCAGCTGGGCGGATCTGATCATCCTCGCCGGCACCGTCGCCTATGAAAGCATGGGGCTGAAAACCTTCGGCTTTGCCTTTGGCCGTGAGGACATCTGGCATCCCGAGAAAGACACCTATTGGGGCGCCGAGAAGGAATGGCTCGCGCCGTCGGACGAGCGCTACGCCAATGTCGACAAGCCCGACACGATGGAAAACCCGCTTGCCGCCGTGCAGATGGGCCTGATCTACGTGAACCCCGAGGGCGTCAACGGCCAGCCCGACCCGATGAAGACCGCGGCACAAGTCCGCGAGACCTTCGCGCGTATGGCGATGAATGACGAGGAAACCGCCGCGCTGACCGCAGGCGGCCACACCGTCGGCAAATGCCACGGCAATGGCGACGCGTCGGCGCTCGGCGCGGAGCCTGAAGCGGCCGATGTCGAGCAGCAGGGTCTCGGCTGGTTCAACCCAAACCTGAAGGGGCAAGCGAGCAACTCGATCACCGGCGGGCCGGAAGGTGCCTGGACGACGAACCCGCTCGAATTCGACATGGGCTATTTCGAGATGCTCTTCGGCCATGAATGGGAAGTCACCCAGAGCCCCGCTGGCGCGAAACAGTGGAAGCCGGTGGACATCGCCGAAGAGGACATGCCGCTCGACACTTCGGATCCGAGCCAGCGCCGGATGCCGATGATGACCGATGCCGACATGGCGATGAAGGTCGACCCGATCTACAACGAGATTTGCCAGAAATTCATGGCCGATCCGGAGTATTTCAAGGAGACCTTCGCCCGCGCCTGGTTCAAGCTGACCCACCGCGATATGGGCCCGAAGGTCCGCTACAAGGGCCCGTGGGTGCCCTCGGAAGATCTGGTCTGGCAAGACCCGGTCCCCGCTGGGTCGACCGCTTGGGACGTGGAGTCGGTGAAGGCGAAGATCGCCGCCTCGGACCTGTCGGTGGCCGAGCTGGTCTCGACCGCTTGGGACAGCGCGCGCACCTATCGCGGCTCGGACATGCGCGGCGGCGCCAATGGCGCGCGCATCCGTCTCGCCCCGCAGAAGGACTGGGAGGGCAACGAGCCCGCCCGTCTGCAAAAGGTGCTCTCGGTGCTCGAGCCAATCGCGGCAGAAGCAGGTGCCTCGGTGGCCGACGTGATCGTGCTGGCGGGCAATGTCGGCGTCGAGAAGGCGATCAAGGCCGCCGGTCATGACGCAACGGTGCCCTTCGCGCCGGGTCGTGGCGACGCAACCGACGAGATGACCGATGCCGACAGCTTCGACGTGCTAGAACCGCTCGCCGACGGCTTCCGCAACTGGCTCAAGAAGGATTACATCGTCTCGCCCGAGGAGATGCTTCTGGACCGTGCCCAGCTGATGGGGCTGACCGCGCATGAAATGACCGTCCTGATCGGCGGCATGCGGACGATCGGTACGAACTACGGTGGCACCAAGCACGGTGTCTTCACCGACCGCGAAGGCCAGCTGACGACCGACTTCTTCGTCAACCTGACCGATATGGGCTACAGCTGGCATCCGGTGGACGACGGCGCGTACGAGATCCGCGACCGCAAGACCGGCGCGGTCAAATGGACCGCGAGCCGCGTCGATCTGGTCTTCGGCTCGAACGCGATCCTGCGCGCCTATGCCGAGGTCTATGCTCAGGACGACGCAAGCGAGAAGTTCGTGGAGGACTTCGTAGCCGCCTGGACCAAGGTGATGAACGCCGATCGCTTCGATCTGGCCTGATCGTCTGTCTTACAGAAAACCGCGCCCCTCGCAGGATGACCTGCGGGGGGCGTTTTCGTTTGGGGGATCGAAGTCTGAGCATCAGAGGGCGGCGCCAGACCGCCGGGTGGGCGCCCTGCCCTTCGTGGTCAGCGCTTTATCCCGGCCAAATCCGGACGATCTCGATCCGCGCGCTAACGTAGCCAAAGCGCCCGCCCGAGGGGGCGGTCGGACGCTGCCCGGGCCGCTGACGCGGCTGATCCGGGCGGGGCACCGTTCCGCCTTACAGCGCCGCCGTCGTCACGTAGCGCAGCGCGCGGGCCACCTGTTCGGGCGTGCGCGCGACCGCATTGGCCGCCGCGTCGACCTCCTTGAGCGCATGATCGTGCTCGGGTGGCTGAAGCACGATGATCGGCTTGCCGAGCGCCGCCGCATAGCCCGCATCAAAAGCCGCGTTCCACTGCTTGTATTTCTCGCCGAAGCAGACAACGAGCACGTCGCAGCGCTCGATCCCGGTGCGGATACGGATCGCGTTGAGCGACGCGCCCTTGCGGTCATGCCAGAACTTGTCCTCTTCCGCGCCGAATATCTCGACCCCACAATCATCCGAGGCCCCGTGATCCGTCACCGGCCCCGACCATTCGATATCCAGCCCTTCGCAGGCCGATTTCACCGCCTCGCGCCAATCGGTGTGAATTTCGCCGGCCAGATAGACATTCAGTTTCATCGCATCCTCTTTTCGCTGTCGCGTGGGCCCCGCTTCGGGCCGCTTCGCTTTTCCGGCGCGATCCTTGAGGATCGGGACCAGCTTGGCAACCTCTCCGGTTGTCCGGACCCCTTCCGATCCGCTCCCCATGCGCTTGATCCGCCAGCAGGCATAGCGACATGTCATTGACGCCGGTCAGTGCGCGAATTCGATCACCTGATTTGCTGGGAAGTGTTCGAAATCCTGGGAGGAGGAGAAAGCAATGAACGGTGTGGTGATTTCAAGCATGGCAGCGCTCCTGCTGCTGACAACAAACGCTCTGGCGCAGGAGGATGCCGGTCGCGAGGAATACATGGTCGCCTGCGCTGGATGTCATGGGGAGACAGCGAAAGGGAATGGCCCGCTGGCAGGGTTGCTGGATATTCAGACACCCGACCTCACGAGCCTCGCGGCGAAGAAGGGCAACGGCGAATTCCCGTTCGACTACGCGCTTCGGATGATAGATGGGCGAAACGAGATGCGGGCGCATGGCAGCAAGATGCCGGTCTGGGGGGACCGTTACGCGGCCTCGGCGACCAGCGAGCGCGGAGAGACGGCGGACATGGTGGCCCGGGGGCGCATCCTGTCTCTCATCTATTATCTGGCCTCGATACAGCAGTAGCGCCCCGGCGCAGATGGTGTTGGGCCTCGGCATCTGTGCCGGCACTTTGATCGGCGGGCGCGCGGCGAACCGCTACCGCTTTGGCACGATGAAGATGGCGGCCTTCAAACTCGCCAACGCCCTCGGCATGGCGGCGGGCGGGCGGAAGGAGTTGATGATCATTGACGGTGCCGATCACGTCGACCTCTACGGCCAGACGGGCATCATTCCCGTCGACAAGCTGCAGAGCGTCTTCGAAGGCCAGCTGGCCTGATCACACACGAGGCAGGAAGCCGGGCCTCGCGTCCGGCTTCTTGACGTCCGTGGGCATGCCAGACGAAACCCGCGATGTGGCTTAGTCCACATCAATCGGCCGAACAGCATGGAGGGCGCGACCCTTCGGGTGGAAATCCATCCTCCGCAGGGTGAACATGCCGCAGCTTCTCGGGGTTTCGGACAATCCATATTGCTTTGATCTTTCCGGAATGAACCGCGAAGGCCGTGGTTTGCAGGACGCCATTTTCCCGCACCACATATCCTGTTGCTCCGTTGATCAACTGCGGTCTCGGTACAGGCCCAGACGTCAGCTTGCCCTTCCGGGCCAAGCCTTCGAAGAAGCGCGCGGCGTTCCGGCTCCCTCTCAGCACGTTGATCGCCGCCGGAACCTTGCCGCCGCCATCCGTATGCACCTCGATATCTTCAGCGAAGATTTCCAGCAGCCGATCCATGTCGCCCTCGCGGCTCGCAGCCCAGAATGCCGCGACAAGCGGGTGGGTCTCCTCCGCCCGTTCCGGCGTGCTCTGATCGGCACCGGCAAGCTTGCGTCTTGCCCGCGAAACCAGCTGCCGACAATTTACGGAAGACTGGCCGACGACCGCCGAAATCTCGTCGAAACCGTAATCGAACCCGTCGCGAAGAATGAACGCTGCGCGCATCTCGGGCGATAGTCGATCGAGCGTGAGCAGGAGTGCAATCCCCACGTCTTCGGTCAGGATCCAATCACTTTCGGCATCCGCCGCATGGTCGGTGACAATCGGCTCGGGCAGCCACGCCCCCACATAGGTTTCCCGCCTCTTCTGCGCCGATCGCAGATGGTCGAGGCAAAGGCGCGTGACGACGGTCGAAAGCCATTGCGCCGGACGTTCGATGCCGGAGAGTCCGACGCTTTGCAGTTTCAGCGCCGCGTCCTGAAGGATGTCTTCCGTCTCCGAGACTGACCCGGTCATTCGATAAGCGAGCCCCGCCAAGCGGCGGCGCTCCCTTTCGAAAACCTGCTGTGTCTCAGGCAACGGCATGATCGCGCTCTGTGATCTTGTGGGTAGACCGGAACCCGATCGCGAAACGGTTCCACGCGTTAATCAACGTAACAGCGAAAGTCAGGTCCACGCATTCGCGCTCCGTGAAAACATTTCGGAGACGCTGGAAGACCTCCTCCGAGGCGCCCTGTTGCTCTATCCTTGTCAGGGCTTCGGCCCAATCGAGTGCGGCGCATTCGCGTTCGTCAAACGCAGGGCTTTCCCGCCAGGCCGCCAGCACATCGAGCTTTTGCTGCGACACACCCGCCTCCCGCGCTGCAGGCGCATGCATATCGAGGCAATAAGCGCAGCCGTTGATTTGCGACACGCGCATCTTGATAAGCTCCCGTAGCATGAGAGAAATCGAAAGCTCCTTCGTCGCCTCCTCGGCCGCCCTCATGGCCTTCATGGTCTCGGGGGCTGCTTCGTAGTAGTTCATTCGGGGCGTCATCGGCATCTCCTTGGGTTATATACCAGAAGACGAGACAGCGCCCCGCTTTGTGACCGGCGGAAAGAAAATCTCTCTGTTCAGGTAGCCGGGCCTGGAGCCTGGGGAGCCACGCCTTTCGCCAAAGCCATACGCCGGAACATAGGAACTCGGTCGAAGCTTTGGTCGCGCGGGGCATTTTAACGTAGATGCAATTCGCGGCGGCTTGTTCGGGCCAGCACCCGCGAATTTCAAACGTCGCGCTGCACTTCTTCAAGCACCTCGGCCAGCACCGACACGGCCAGCAGCCGGGGATCGCGCGCGGATTGGATCAGCCCGATCGGCCCATGAACCCGCGCGCGCGTCGCCGCATCGATACCGCGGGCCTGCAAACCTTCCTGCCGCCGGCTTTGCGTGCGCACGCTGCCTTGTGCCCCGATGTAGAATGCGGGGGTTGCGAGCGCCGCCTCGAGAATATCCAGTTCCCAATCGTGGTCGTGAAACAGAAGGATCACCGCCGTGCGCGCGTCGATTGCAACGTCCGAAGGGATCGCGCTTCGGTCCAACATGCGCACCGTGCAGCCTGCACCTTCGGCATTGGCGAAAGTGGCGTCTTCGGGCGTGAGCAAAAGATGCGGCGCGCCGGTCGCCCGCACCAGATCGGCGAAGAACACCGCCTCGGCGCCGGCACCGAAGATCACGAAGCGCGGCTCGGGGCGAAAGGCGATACGCAACTCTCCCGGCTCGTCGGACGCCTCGCCTTCCTGCATCAAACGCAAGCCCCCCGAGGCGCTCACTCCCAAGGCCGCCTCCGCGCGGCGCGCCCGCCTTGCCGCAAGCTCGCGAAGCAAGGAACGGTCCGGCGCGGGGATCACCGTAACCTCGAGCGCGCCGCCGCAGGGCAGCTTAAGATCGAAAAAGGGCGAACCGGCCCCATAGCGCAGCTTGCGCACCTGCCCGTCGGCCAGCGCCGCGCGTGCATGTTCGACCACATCTTCTTCGATACAACCTGAGCTGAGCGCTCCGAAGCGCCGACCATCCGGCAAGATCGCCATCGCGGTGCCGACATTGCGATAGGCCGGACCTTCGATGGCAGAGATCACCGCGATCGCGCCGGGTACGTCGGACCTTGCCAATTCGAACCACGGATCTTGCGCAGCGGGATGGGTCACGGCTGGCCCCTCAATCGTTCGACCCGGCCAGCGCGCGATGCGCGACCTCGACGAAGAATTGCACGCCCAGCGGCAGGATGGAGTCGTTGAAATCGTAATGCGGGCTGTGCAGGTTGCGCCCGCCCTCCGCCGATCCGTTGCCGATCCAGCCGTAAGCGCCGGGCACCTTCTCCAGCAGGAAGGCGAAATCCTCGCTCGCCATGCTGGGTGCGTAATCGACCTGCACCGCGTCGCGGCCCACGATGGCCTCGGCGGCGCGGCGTGCCGTTTCGGCGGCCTCGGCATCGTTGATCGTGGCCGGGTAGCGGCGCTGATAGATCAGCTCGGCCTTGGCATGAAACGCCTCGGCGATCATTTCGGCGCGGCGCGTCATCTCGGCCTGAACGAAATCGCGCGTCGCGGGACGCAGGGTGCGCACGGTGCCGTGCAGGGTCACTTCGTCGGGGATCACATTGAGCGTGTGGCCCGCATGGATCTGCGTGACCGAGATCACCGTCGCATCGGTCGGATCCACCGCGCGGCTGACGATGGTCTGCCAGGCCATCTGCAATTGCGCGGCCAGCGTGATCGGGTCGATCCCCTCATGCGGCATCGCGCCATGCGAGCCCTTGCCCATCACCTTCAGCTCGAACGTGTCGAACGCGGCCATGACGGGGCCTGCGCGCATCGCGATCTTGCCCGCCTCGAGCCCCGGCCAGTTGTGTAGCGCAAAGGTGCTGTCGAGCGGGAACTGGTCGAGCAACCCATCCTCGATCATCACCCGCGCGCCGCCTTCGTTTTCCTCGGCGGGCTGGAAGATGAACACTACCGTGCCCGGTCCCGGCGGATCCGCTGCCATTGCCTGCGCGGCGCCCAGAAGCATCGTGGTGTGACCGTCATGGCCGCAGGCATGCATCTTGCCGGGGATCTCGGAGGCATAATCCGCCCCGGTCAGTTCGGAGATCGGCAGCGCGTCGATATCGGCGCGCAGGCCGACCGTGGGCCCCTCGCCATTGCGCAGAACGCCGATCACCCCGGTCCCGGCCAGCCCCTCGTGGACCTCAAGTCCGAAAGCACGCAACTCAGCCGCGATGAAGGCGGCGGTCTCGTGTTCCTCGAAAGCCAGTTCGGGGCTGCGATGCAGCGCATGCCGCCATTCAACCAACTGGTCTTCCATCGCCTTGATCGCCGGGGTGATGTTCATCGCGCGTCCCTTCAACCAAAGAGCCAGCAGATCCCAAGCCCGAGGCCAAGACCGACCAGAAGCCACGCCACGCGGTCGATCAGCGGGATATGTCCCGCCGTCGCCGTGGCCACCGCGCCCGCCGGGGCAGCGCCTTCGCTGGGCGGGGCTGTCTCTTCCGCCTCGCCGGTCACGACCCGCGAGAAGGCATTGAAGAAGTCCTCGGCATTCTTGCGCGCCACGCCCTGAATCAATCGCCCACCGACTGCGGCCAGTTTACCGCCAACCTCGACATCGGCGACATAGGACAAACGCGTGCCCTCGCCCTCAGGCGCGAGCTTGATCTCGGCGCCGCCCTTGGCGAAGCCCGCAGGCCCGCCCTGCCCGCGCCCGGTGATCCGGTAGGACACGGGCGGCACCAGATCGCTCAGCTCCACCTTGCCGCGAAAGCTGGCCGAGACGGGGCCGACCCGCGCCACGACCGTGGCGGTATATTCGGCCTCGCCCGTCTGCTCCATCGCCTCGCAGCCCGGGATCGCGCGGCGCAGCACCTCGGGGTCGTTGAGCCCGCGCCAGACCGTTTCGGGATCGGCCGGGATCAGGTGATCGCCTTCGAACCGCATCACCCGGCCTCCGCATGGATCGCGTTATAGGCACGGTAGAGCGCCTGCGTGCCCTCTTCGCCGAAGCCGTCATCCACCAGCTTGCCATAGAGGCTGCGCGCCAGCGACAGGCCCGGCAGATCAAGCCCCAGTCTTTCGGCTTCGCTCAGCGCGATGGACATGTCCTTGACGAAGTGGTGGACGAAGAATCCGGGCGCGAAATCCCCGTCCACCATCTTCGGCCCAAGCCCGTTGAGCAGGAAGCTCGACGCGGCCCCGGTTCCGATGACTTTGAGAACCTGCATCGGATCCAGACCGGCGGCGCGTGCGTAGCTGATGCTTTCCGCGACCGCGAGCATGGTCGAGGCGATGGCGATCTGGTTGGCCATCTTGGTGTGCTGCCCAGCGCCCGCCTTGCCCATCAGCGCGATATTCCCGCCCATCAGCTCCAGCACCGGCAGGACCCGCTCGAACGCCCGCGCATCGCCGCCCAGCATGATCGCGAGCTTGCCCGCCTTCGCCCCGACATCGCCGCCGGACACCGGGGCGTCGAGCGCAGAGAGGCCGCGCGCGAGAGCCGCCTGCGCGATTTTCCCGGCCAGGGCGGGGCTCGAGGTGGTCATGTCGATCAACACCGAGCCCGGGCGCGCCTTGGCGATGATCCCATCCTCACCGAGGTAGACCTGTTCGACATCGGCGGGGTAGCCGACGATGGTGATCGTGATGTCGCTGGCCTCGGCCACGGCGCCGGGGCTGTCACACCACGTCGCCCCCTTCGCGACGAGGGCGTCGCCCTTGGCGCGGGTGCGGTTGTAGATGTTGAGCGGATGCCCTGCGGCGAGGATATGCCCCGCCATGTGCTGGCCCATGATTCCGAGTCCGATGAAGCCGACGCTGAGTTTCTCTTCTGTCACGGCTGGGTCCTTTTTGTTGAGCTGGGCGCGGCCTCCCGCAGGAGCGCGCGAATGGATTGGGGGGTCAGCGGAAGACGCTCGATCGTCACGCCGCGCGGCGCGAGCGCATCGCTCACCGCGTTGGCGAGCACGCCGATCGCGCCCATCACGCCGCCTTCGGCCATGCCCTTGATCCCCGCGGGGGTGCGACGGTTCGGCGTGTTGTGATGCAGGATTTCGAATTCCGGCAGTTCGTTCGGGGACGCCACGAGGTAATCGGCGAGCGTCGCGGAGAGGTTCTGCCCCGTGCCGTCGTAGATCACCTGTTCGAGCAGCGCGCCGCTCAGCCCCATCGCGATCGCGCCCTGCTGCTGGCCGCGCACGACGATCGGGTTGAGAACGGTGCCGGAATCCTCGGCGACGAGATAGCGGTCTATGGTGATAGCGCCGGTCTGCGGGTCGACCTCGACTTCGCAGGCATGGGTCGAGTTGGAATAGGTCATCGCGGGCGGGTCGTAGCTATGCGAAAAGTCGAGCCCCGGCGCGATCCCTTCGGGAAGCGCCAGCGGATCGAGATAGGCGCGCCGCGCGACATCGGTCAGCGCAAGGCCCGTCTCCTGCCAGTCGTCGCCGATCATCCGTTCGATCTGGCCTGCGCGCATGCGCAGCCCGCCAGCATCGTTGAGATCGAGCATCGAAGCCGCAATCGCGAGCACCCGCTCGCGCGCCTTGAGCGCACAGAGATAAAGCGTCCCCCCGCCAGCGGTCGCGCCGCGTCCGCCGCGGCTGCCCATGCCGTAGGGCGCGATATCGGTGTTGCCCATATGGACCGTGACATCTTCCGAGCGCACGCCGAGCCCTTCGGCCACCGCCTGCGAAAGCGGGCTCTCGTAGCCCTGCCCGGTGCCCATCAGCCCGACGGAGGCGTTGACCGCTCCGCTCGGCTCGATCCGCACCCAGGCCGATTCATGGCCCGATCCGGGGATACCGGCGGATTTGTAGAATTCCGAGCCATAGGTCGTGCTCTCGATCACTGTGCACAGCCCGAGCCCCAGATAGCGCCCCTCAGAGCGCGCCTGCGCCTGCCGGGCGCGGAAGGCCGCGACGTCGATCGCGTCCACGGCGATCTCGAGCGTCTCCCGTGGGCTGACATCTTCGAGAAGTTCGCCCGTGGGCATCTTGTAGGGCAGATCCTCCGGGCCGAGCGCGTTGATACGGCGCACCTCGACCGGGTCGAGGCCGAGGTCGCGGGCGATGGCGTCGATCGTGCCCTCCATCACCCAGCTGGTGATCGCCATGGGCGCGCGCATCGGGCCCGCGCCGCATTTGTTGGTCAGCGCGACGCGGACCTCATAGGCGTAGTCCTGAATCCGGTAGGGACCGGTCATGATGAGGGCGATGACGCGGGCCATGTAGTTGGCCGGGTAGAAGCAATAGCCGCCGAAATCCTCGTCGATCTCGAGCTCGAGACCGAGAATCCGTCCGGTTTCGCTGACCGAGGTGCGCGTGCGGCACTCGTATTCCCGCGCATGGGCGGCGGACATCAGGTTCTCCATCCGATCCTCGCGCCACCGAACCGGGCGGCGCAGGTGGCGAGACAGAGCCGCGACCGTGAGTTCCTCGCGATAGAGCGCGATCTTCTGACCGAAGGCGCCGCCCACATCGGGGCTCATCACCGTAACCTGGCTTTCCGACAGACCCAGCCGCGCAGCAAGCTGGCTGCGCAACGGATGCGGGACCTGATTGCCGATATGCATGTTCAGATGCGCGCGCCCGTCATCCCAATCGGCGACGCAACCGCGCGTCTCCAGCGGGACATGGGTGTGGCGATGGAGCGAGAAACGGGCCTCGACAACGCGATGCGCCTCAGCCCGGCGCGCGGCAGGATCGCCGACGCACAGGCTTTGATGCGAGACCATGTTGCTGGTCAGGCTGTCGTCGACCAGAGCGGCATCGGGTGCGAAGGCCTCGGTGATCGAGGTCACCGCCGGAAGCTGGTCATATTCGACGGTGACACATTCCGCGGCATCCTCGGCGAGGTAGCGATCGGTCGCGACGACGCAGACCACCGGATCGCCGTGGAAGCGGACCTTGTCGATCGGAAGCGTCGTCAGCTCGGTCGGCTGCAGCCCCTCGATCGGCGGTGCGAGGCGCAGCCGCGTCGTCATCTGATCGAGATCGCGCCCGGTGAAAATCCCCACGACCCCCGGCATCTCAGCGGCTTCGGCGCTGTCGATCCCGAGAATGCGCGCATGGGCGTGGGGCGAACGCACGAAGCTCACATGCAGCGCGCCGGGAAAGGCGAGGTCGTCGAGATAGCGCCCGCGCCCCGAAACGAGGCGCCGATCTTCCTTGCGCGGCAGGGCGCGACCGATCTCGGTGAAATCGCCGCTCATGCCGCCTCTCCACGCATCCGGGCCGCCGCTTTCAGCACGGCGGCGACGATATTCTGATAGCCCGTGCAGCGGCACAGGTTGCCCGACAGGACATCGCGCACCTCTTCTGCGGTGGGGTCCGGGTTCTCGCGCAGGTAATGCTCGAAGGTCACCACGATGCCGGGCGTGCAGAAACCGCATTGCAGCCCATGTTCCTCGTGCAGCGCCTGCTGAAGCGCCGAGAGTGCATCGGGCCGTCCCATGGCCTCGATGGTCGTGACCTCGTGGCCCTCCATCTGGGCGGCGAAGGTCAGGCAGGCGCGCGCGGGGCGGCCGTCGATCAGCACGGTGCAGGCGCCGCAGACGCCGTGTTCGCAGCCGACATGGGTACCGGTCAGGCCGAGGTCGTCGCGCAGCACATCCGAGAGCAGCTTGCGCGCGGGCACCCGAACGTCGTGGGTTTCGCCATTCACGCTCAGCGAAAGCGTCAGGGGGTCGTGTGTCGGAGCGGTCATGCACCCTCCTCCCGGGTCAGAGCGGACTGGAACGCGCGAATGACAAGCGTTTCGGCAAGTTCCCGGCGATAGACCCCGGGCACCTGTTCGCTGTCTTCGGGCGCGATCGCCGCAGCAGTCGCGGCAGCGAGGTCGCGAATGGTGTCTTCGTCGGCCAGCCTGCCCTGCGCGCGCGCCTCGATCTCGGGCAGGCGCAGCGGGACGGTGTCGACGCCGCCGAGCCCGAGCCGCAGCGCATCGATCTTGCCCTCCGCGTCGCGCGCGAAACTGAGCGCGACGCTGACCAGCGCGAAATCGCCGTGACGGCGCGAGAAAGCCTCGAAGGCCCACCGATCGCCGACGGGGAGCGGAAAGCGCAGCGCGGTGATGAGTTCGCCATCGCGCAGATCGACCGTCATGATCGATTGCAGGAAATCGGCGGCGGCGACTTCGCGCGGGCCTGCCGGTCCCGAAATCACCAGCGTCGCGCCCAGCGTGACCGCGATCAGCGGCAACTGGGCGGCGGGGTCCGCATGGGCGAGGCTGCCGCCGATCGTGCCGCGCTGACGGATCGCGTAATGCCCGATCGAGGCGGCAGCGGCACCGAGAAGCGGCAGGCTCCGCTGCACTTCCGGCGCATTGGCCAGCCGGTGATGGCGCGTCAGCGCTCCGATCTCCAGCATGTCCTCCTTCACCCGCACGCGGTCCAACTCGATCAGATCGTTGAGATCGATCAGATGGCCCGGGCGCGCCAGCCGCATATTCAGCATCGGCCCTAGGCTTTGCCCTCCGGCGATCGGCTTGGCCGCCGGCCCATGCGTGCGCAACAGCGCCAGTGCCTCGGCAAGGCTCGCAGGCCGGTGGTAGGTGAAAGGGGCGGGTTTCATCGTGTCAGGCCGCGTTCCAGATCAGCGACTGACCGGTTTCGCGGTCGAAGACATGCAGGCGGTTGAGATCCACCGCGAGGGTGATGCTCTCGCCGAACGCATGGCGCAGATCCTTGCCGACGCGGAAGAACAGCTCCTCGCCGCCGAAATCCATACCGAGATACTGATCCGAGCCAACCGGAAGCACCGAGTTCACGGTGCCGCTGAGGGCATTGTATCCCGGCTCGGCAGTGCCTTCTGCGACATCCTCGGCCCGGATACCCAGTCGCACCGCGCGCCCCTCCTGCCCTTTCAGGCGCGCAGCGTGATCTGCCGGCAGCACGAGACGCAACCCATCGCGAACGAAGGCCATCTCGTCATCCGGCCCGGCCTCGAGCACGCCGTCGAAATAGTTGATCGGCGGGCTGCCGAGGAACGACGCCACGAAGGTGTTCGCCGGGCGCTCGTAGATGTCGTCGGGCGTGCCGATCTGCTGCACGACCCCGTCATTCATCACCACGATACGATCCGCGAGCGTCAGCGCCTCGGCCTGATCGTGGGTCACGTAGACGAAGGTGGTCTCCATCGCGCGGTGGAGTTCCTTGATCTCCGCGCGCATCGAGATCCGCAGCGCCGCGTCGAGGTTCGACAGCGGCTCATCCATCAGGAAGACCGACGGGTCACGAACCATCGCCCGCCCCAGCGCCACACGCTGACGCTGGCCGCCCGACAGCTGCGACGGACGGCGGTCGAGCAGGTGCGAAATCTCGAGCTTCTTCGCGGCGTCTTGCACGCGCTCGTCGATCTCTTCCTTCGACGCGTTGCGCATTTTCAGCCCGAAACCGATATTGTCGTAGACGGTCTTGTGCGGGTAGAGCGCGTAGCTCTGGAACACCATCGCGACGTCGCGCTTGTGCGGGGGGACGTAGTTCACGACCTGCTCGTCAAAGATCAGATCTCCGTCCGAGACCTCCTCGAGCCCTGCAATCATGTTGAGGGTCGTGGATTTGCCGCAGCCCGAGGGGCCGAGCAGGACGATGAACTCGCGATCCTCGATATCGAGGTTGAGATCGCGCACGGCATGGAAGCCGTTGGCGTATTTCTTGTTTACGTTGGTGAAGCGGATCCGGGCCAAGACTTTGTCCTTTCTAACCTTTGACAGCCCCGGCGGTCAGACCGGAAACGATGTAGCGTTCGAAGACGATGGCGACGATCACCGGCGGCACGACCGCCAGGACGCCAGCGGCGTTGAGGAAGGAGAAGCTCACCGTGAAATCGGAGGTGAACGAGGCCAGCAGGATCGGCAGGGTCTGCGACGCGGAGGTCTGCGTGAACATCAGCGCGAGCAGGAATTCGTTCCAGCTGGTAAGGAAGGTAAAGAGGACCACGGCGACGAGCGAGGGCAGCGAGAGCGGCAGGAACACCTTGATCAGCGCCTGGAGCCGCGAACAGCCATCGACCCGCGCGGCCTTGTCCAGCTCATCCGGGAGGCCCTCGAAATACTGGATCAGGATGAAGACCGTGAAGGGCACCGTGATCGCGAGATAAGTGATCACCAGCGATCCGAGCGTATCGAGCATCCCAAGCTTGCGGATCACCAGGAAGAACGGCACGACCAGCGCGATATCGGGGATCACCCGCGTGATCAGGATGAAATAGACCGACGCGTTGCGCCCCCAGAACCGGATTTTCGCGATCGCATAGGCGGCCGGCACCCCGACGAGCAGGTTCAGGATCACCACCAGGATCGAGACGATCAGGCTGTTGGCCATCGACGGCAGGAGGTTCTCCGCGGTGGAGGGGATGAAGTCACCGGCAGCCGGATCGGCGCCCGAGCGCGTCTCGTAGGTGACGGGCTCGTCGTTCCCGGCGGTGAAGATTGCCTCGAAATTGCGCAGGGTCGGTTCTTCGGGAATCCAGTGCGGCGGGATCGAGACGATCTCGGTCTCGGTCTGGAACGCCGAGGAGACGAGCCACGACACCGGGGCGAGAATGTAGGCCGCAAGGACGATCGCGGAGACCACGATCACCAGACGCTGCACGATGCGCCCGATTTTCTGGCGGCGGCGGTAGTCGATCGTGTCGACAGGCGGGGTGATAGGCATATCGCTCATGTCAGATCTTGCGCCCCAGCGTTCGGATGAAGAGGTAGGAGAGTGCGAAAGTCGCGATTGCGAGGAGGTAGGACATCGCAGCACCGCTCCCGAAGGACAGGTTGCGGAAGGTCTCGACGTAGATGTGCCACGAGAGCACATGCGACGCGCTGCCGGGCCCGCCCTCGGTCAGGATGAAGAACAGGTCGAAATGGCGGATCGCCATCATCGTCTCGTAGATCATCACCAGCATGAAACCGGGCTTCATCGCCGGCAGGGTGACATGCACGAAGCGCTGCCAGACCGTCGCGCCATCGACGCGTGCTGCCGCATAGAGATCGGACGGGATCGACTTGAGCGAGACCAGCAGAAGGATCGTCGCCAGCGGCACTTCCTTCCAGACGAAGGCATTGGCGATCAGGAACAGCGTTTTGTCCTGATCCCCCAGCCAGACCATGTATTTGTCGATGAAATCGAGCTGGTAGAGCAGACCGTTCAGCGCGCCATAGCTGGAATCGTAGATCCATTTCCACATCAGCGCGTTCGCGACATAGGGGATCGCCCACGGCACCAGAAGGATCGTCGACAGGATACGACGCCCGCGGAATTCCTGATTCAGCAGCAGCGAAACAAGCAAGGCTATGAAAGCAATCGCTGTAACCGAGACGAGCGAGAAACTCACCGTGCGCCAGACCGCGCCCCAGAAAGCCTCATCGCCGAGAAGATCGGTATAGTTCTTCAGCCCGACGAAGGGGGTCCGGTTCGGACGCGTCAGCTTGATGCTGAAGAAGCTGATATAAAGCGAATAGGCGATCGGGAAGACCGCAACCGCGCCCAGAACGGCCATGACAGGAGCAAGAAACAGCATGGCGCTGCGCTCCTCGTATCCCACCCGCCATTTCGGGCGTGTCGCCCGTGTCATTGCATTCGCCACGTCATGCTCTCCCGTTGCCCTGCCCGACAGTCGGCGGGCCTTTTAGAAAGGCCCGCCGCACCTGCTCAGTAGCTGTCCTTCAGCTCGTTCCACAGATCGGCAGATTTCTTGACCGCTCCGGCGGGATCGACATTGCCGAGGATCGCCGATTGCCAGGCCGACCCGTTGGTGTCGTTCCACTCGCCGAACCACGGGGTGACCGTGTCCTTCTTGCGAGCAAGCGCCTGCTGAGCCTGGATGATGTCGACATCGCCATAGGAGTCGTAGGCCGCGCGGATCTCGGGATCCTCGAACAGTGGCTTCACGCCGAACCCGGCGCCGATATCGAGGAACAGGAGCTTCTGGAACGTGTAGGCGCCATCCGCCTTGCCGCCGAACCATTCGATCAGCTTCGCGGCATTCTCGGCGCGCGCCTTGTCCTGTGCAGCCTGCGCCGACATGCCGTGGAAACGCATCCAACCGACCGTCGCGTGAGAGCCGTTCGGGCCTTGCGGCATCATCGCCTGCTTCACATTGCCCGCGATCTGCGACTGCTCGGGATCGTTGAGCATCCGCAGACGGTATTTCGCGACCATCGCGAAGGCGTGGTTGCCCGCCGCGAAGGATTTCAGACCAGCCAGCTCGCCGGTCTCGACACAGGCGGGCGAGACGATCTCGTGCTTGTTGACCGCATCGACGACCCAGCTCAGCGCCTCGACAGCCCCCTCTTTCGGGTCCTGCATCACGGCCATGCCGTTGTCGTCGACCAGACGGCCACCATGCGAATAGACCAGCGTCGAGATGAACTCGATCAGCCAGCTTTCCTGCGCCATCGCGAGCATCATCGGATAGTCGGCAATGCCCTTCTCTTTCATGACGAGCGACTGCTCGACCAGCTCGTCCCAAGTTTCCGGCGGGGCGTCGAAGCCGGCTTCCTTGAGCTTCGCCTCGTCATAGAAGAAGGCCATGTAGTCGGTGTAATAGGTCAGGCCGTACTGACGACCGCCATAGGTCATGGAGTCGGTGCAGAAATCCTCGGCCTCGGCGTTGTATTTCATCAGGCTGTCGAACTCGTCGACCGGGGCGATCCAGCCGGCTTCGGCCCATTCAGGCAGCCAGGAATCCGACACCCACATCGCGTCGAGCGGCGCACCGCCCACGAATTTCGCGACCATGCCCTCGCGGTATTGGGCCCAGGGCGAGTTGCCGTAATTGACCGGGATTCCGGTTTCCTTGGTGAAGGCGCTGAGGTGGCTCTGCACGGTGTCGACCGCCGCCGACCAGGTGTGCATCGTCAGCGCGGCCGTTTCGGCCTTCGCCGGACGAACCAGCCCCGGCGCCATCAGCGCCCCTGCGCCCGCCGCCGAGTAGCGGAGGAAATCCCGGCGCCCGAGACGGCGCGTCTTATCCTTGAGCATCTTTCGATTCCTTTTGCATGGCCGCCTCAGCCCGAGCCCGTTCAAAGCCCAACCTGCAGCAAGCCGTCCCTGTTGATCTTGTTTATGGGAACCGACGCTATTGGCGATTTATTTATTCGTCAACTGACGACAAACGAAAAAGTGAGGATTTCCCTTCCGCAACGGAAATCGCACAAAATTTCAGCGCCTGCGGAAGCCTCCGCAGGCGAAATCAGGGAAAATGTAGTGGATTGCAGCGATCAGCGGCCGCTGCACACCTCGACCATGTCCTCGAATCCCGCGAGGAATACGCGGACATGCATCGTTACCACCTGGTCTTCGGAGAGCGACAGGCTGCTTTGATAGATATGGCGTCGAATCGCGTAGTGAGAGATCGCACCGTGCAGCGTCCACGCCATTTCGCGGAGCAATGCGGGATCTTCCGGCAGCTCTACGCCCCGCTCATGCGCAACTTCGCGCATCACAGTCTCCAGCAACTGCATGACAATCGCCGCGATGTAGTCAGGCGCCATATTCGCCTCGGCCAGCGAGGCATAAAGGAACAATCGCAGCCACTTCCGGGTCAAGGTAGACTGAAGATAGTCGCGATAGAATGCGTCGAGGCGCACGGCCATGGGCTGCGAACGATCCTGAAGCTCAACGAACCAGACGGCCTTGAAAGCACCAAGAATCTCTCGGTTATAGACCTCTTTGAGCAGGTCTTCCTTGGTCGGGAAGAAGCGATAGAGAAGACGCTGGGAGATGCCGCATTTCTCCGCCAATTGGCGCGTCTGCCCCGCAAGCCCGTTCTCCGCAAAGAACTCGGTGGCGACGTCCAAGATCTGAGCACGACGCTCATTGAACGGCATGCGCACAGCGCCTTGCGGCGAGCCGGGCTTATTTCCGGCGCCGTTCGTTTTGGACGAACCTTCAGTCATTTTGGGCTTGGTCTGCACGTTTTCCTCTTGGCATCCTTTGTTGTTCATTCCGACGCCGGACGCAACGACTTCAGGTTCATACATTAGCCCATTCCGCGCGAAGGCAAAGTATCTTTTCGTCACTTGACGACTTATGTGTTGCGAAAACCCAAAGTTTGGTCGTAGCTTCGGCGCGTGACGGGACGTCAGTGCCCGCGATTTTCTGCCATTCACGCCGGAGTCCAACATGATCTACGAACAAAGAACCTACCGCATCACCCCCGGGAAGGCGCCCGAGTTCCTCAAGCTCTATGAAGCCGAGGGCCTGCACATCATCACCCAATACGCAAAGCTCGCCGGATGCTGGGTCAGCGACAGTGGCGTGCTCAACGCGGTCACCTTCCTCTGGGCCTATGAGGATTACGGCCACCGCAGCGCGCAACGCGCCAAACTGGGCGCGGACCCGGAATGGCAGGCTTTCGTGCCCAAGATCTTGCCCTATCTCGTGCATCAGGAAAGCATCTTCCTGCAGCCCGCGGCCTTCTCGCCGCTCGACTGATCCGGGCGCGGGCCACCATGCGCACGCTTGGCATCCTCCTCGCCGCCGGCGCCTCGCGTCGGTTCGGCGCTCGGGACAAGCTCCTTGCAGATTGGAACGGCGCCCCTTTGGTGCTGGCAGCGGCGCGCGCGCTCGAGGCGTCGGGATGTGACGCGCTCGTGGCGATCGTCTCTTCCGAGAAGGTCGCCGTTTCTCTCCCGCCGTCGTTCAAGGTGCATCACGTGGCACCGGGCCTGCCGCTCTCCGAGAGCTGGCGAGCGGCGCGCGGCGTCGCAACGAGCCGCCGGGCAGAACGTGCGCTGTTCGTGCTGGGCGACATGCCTTTCGTTTCAACCGACACGCTCCGCGCCTTGGTAAATAGCGATGGCGGCAGCCGCGCCTGCACCTTCGACGGTATCCCGATGCCGCCGGCGCTTCTGACCGCGCAGGACTTGAGACACGCACCCGATCAGGACGGAGATCACGGCGCCCGGGAGCTGTTGCGCGCCCTGCCGCCCAAGTCGCTCATCCCCCTTTCAGCCGAAGAGGCGAGTGACATCGACACGCCCGAAGACCTCCGCCATCATCGGGTTAACGTCAGGCGTGAGGATCGTGCCTGACACGTTCTCCAGGGCGCGTATTGTCGGGAAACTGATCCTGGCGCGGACGCGAGTTCGGCTTGCGTGAGCCCACTCCCCATGCGCTCGGCTCTCAAGACCGACAAGAGACGACAGCGTCCAACGCCCGTCCGTAATTTTCAGCCTTTCGTCCCGATCTCATCGAGCGCGCGGCAGAGCCGTTCCGTTACCTGCTCGGTGCTGGCTGTGCCGCCGAGGTCGCGCGGGCGACTGTCCGGATCTGCCGTCACGACCTCGATCGCGCGCATCATCTGCGCCTCGGCCTCGGTCTCTCCCAGATGCCCCAGCATCATCGCAGCACTCCAGAAGGTGCCGATGGGATTGGCGACGCCCTTGCCGGTGATATCGAAGGCCGAGCCGTGGATCGGCTCGAACATCGACGGCGCAGCGCGCTCGGGATTGAGGTTGGCCGTGGGGGCGATGCCGATCGACCCCGCGAGCGCCGCCGCGAGATCCGAGAGGATGTCGGCGTGGAGGTTCGTGGCGACGATCGTGTCGAGCGAACGCGGATCGAGCGTCATGCGCACGGTCATCGCGTCGACCAGCATCCGGTCCCATGTCACGTCGGGAAACTCGCGCGCGACCTCGGCGGCGATCTCGTCCCACAACACCAGCCCGTAGCGTTGCGCGTTGGATTTCGTCACCACCGTCAGACGCTTACGCGGGCGCGCCTGAGCCTGCGAGAAGGCCACGCGCATGATGCGCTCGACGCCGGTGCGGGTGAAGATGGCGGTCTCGGTAGCGACCTCATGCGGCTGGCCGCGATGGCTGCGCCCGCCCTGCCCCGCATATTCGCCCTCGGAGTTCTCGCGCACGATCAGCCAGTCCAGATCTTCCGGACCGACACCCGCAAGCGGGCTCGACAGGCCCGGCAGGATACGGGTGGGCCGCAGGTTCGCGTATTGATCGAGCCCCTGACAGATCGCGAGGCGTAGCCCCCAGAGCGTCAGGTGATCGGGCACGTCCGGAGCGCCGACCGCGCCGAATAGGATCGCGTTATAGGCCCGCAGCGCATCGACCCCGTCTGCGGGCATGAAAGTGCCCTCGCGCTGAAAGCGTTTCGAGCCCCAGTCGAAGCGGTCGACCTCCAGCCGGAACGCGTTGGTCTGGCGGCTCAGGTGGTCAAGCGCCGTCAATGCGGCGTCGACCACCTCCGGCCCGATCCCGTCGCCGGGGATGGCCGCGATACGATGCACACGGGTCGTCATGGCCGCATCACTTCTTCAGCCACGCCTTGAAGGCGTCACCGTAATCGGGATGCCAGCGCGACAAGGGCGGGCGGTTCTCGGTGATGTCGCCCGCCGCCCAGAGGATGCGCTTCACATCCGTTGCGCGATCCACGTCGTTATCGGGGCAAAGGATGTAGAAATCGCCGCGCTCGATCGAGTCGAAGAGGAACTCCACGACCTGCTCGGGCGTCCAGGCATCGGCGGGTTTCTCGGTGCGCCCGCCTGCGGTGAGCGGCGTAAAGACGAAGCCCGGGATGAACAGCCGCGCCTCGACCTTGCAGTCTTCACGATTGCGCAGCTCGTGCTGCAAGGCCTCGGTGAAGGCCTTCACGCCAGCTTTCGACACGTTATAGGCCGGATCGCCCGGAGGCGTGGTGATCCCCTGCTTGGAGCCGGTATTGACGATCAGGCCCGGCGCGCCCGACGCGATCATGCGCGGCGCGAAGATCTGGCTGCCGCGGATGATGCCACCCATATTCACGTCGAGGATGCGGTCCCAGTTGCCTTCCGCATCGAAGATCGAGCTGCCGGGCTGCATGCCCGCATTGTTCATCAGCAGATTGACCGGCCCGAAATGCGCCCAGACCTCATCGGCGAGCGCCGTGAGCTGAGCCCGGTCCGAGACATCGGTGGCCTGCGTCATTACGTCAGCCGCCGCCGCGCCCGCAGCGATCAGGGCGTCGTAGGCGGCTTCGAGCGCAGCCCCCGGCAGATCGGCGATGCAGACACGCATCCCCAGCCCGGCGAGGTGGCGGGCGGCGGCGAGGCCGATACCCGAGGCCCCTCCGGTGACGACTGCGACATTGCCTTTGGCGAGAGCGGGATGCATGGGATTTCTCCTTTTTTCGTTCGGTGTCCGAGATCGGCGCGCCTCAGGCGGTTGCGCCGGCGAAGACCTCGAAATCAGTGTCGATGATGGTGGGTGTCGACGGGCGCTCGGGCGAGGCCAGAACCTCCTCGATCGCCTTCTTGCCGATGAGATAACGGTTCGAGCGGACGGTCGAGAGCGGCTGGGGCAGCTCCTTGCCGATATCGAGACCGTTGAAGCCGAATATGGCGAATTGGTCAGGCAGGCTGATACCTTCGGCAAGGCAGTGGAAGACGCCGCCCACGGCCATGTCGTCGTTGGAATAGACCGCGACGTCGATCTGCGGGGCCGACGCACGCAGGCGCGCGGTCTGCTCCCGGCCCGTCCCGACCGAGCTGGGTCCGTCGTCGATCGCATGCGCTTCGATCGAGAGTCCCGCTTCGGACAGCGCCTCGCACAACCCGTCATAGCGCAGCCGCGCCCGGCGGTCGGCGTTCCAGTCATGGCCGACATAGCCGAAATGGCGGTAGCCGCGCGAGATCAGGTGGCGACCGATCGCGTGGCCCGCGCGGCGATGCGAGGTACCCACCGCGATGTCGATCGGCGTGCTGTCGATATCCATCATCTCGACGACGCGGATGTCGCTTTGCTCGAGCATCTTGCGGGTGGCGTCGGTGTGGTCGAACCCGGCGAGCAGGATCGCGGCGGGTTTCCAGCTGAGAATGCCGCGCACGACGGCCTCTTCGCGGTCGACATTGTAATCCGTGGTCGAGATCACCGGCTGCAGGTCGCTTCCGTCGAGCCCGGCATGGACGCCCTGCAGAACCTCCGGGAACACGATGTTGGAGAGCGACGGGATGACGACGCCCACGAGGAAGGAGTCGAGCGAGGCCAGCGAGCCCGCGATGCGGTTGGGGACGTAGCCCATCGCGCGGACCGTCTCCATGACCTTCTCGCGGGTGGACTCGGCGACGAGCCCCTTGTTGCGCATGATCCGCGAAACCGTCGACTCGCTGACATTGGCACGGCGCGCGACCTCGCGCACCGTGATCTTGCTTTTGCGGTCAGGCAATCGCTGTTTGGTCCCCATGACGCTTTCCTCCAATTCCTTTCGGGCAAGCCCGAGTCAATGACCCAGAAATGCACCTAGCGGCAGCGTTTTCATAGGCCATACGTGCATGGGCGCTAAAAACATCGCGGGGACCGTGGCGATCATACCTCCACGTATTTGCGCCACGGATGCGCTTCCTTGAAGCCCAGAACCTCGCGCGCCTTGCGGTTCGAAATCGGCGCCTCGTCGGGGCCCATCTCGCGGGTGATCGGCGTGTTCGGGCAATATTTTTTCAAGAACTCGGTGGTCGGCATATCGGCGGTAATCGTGTCGTTGACCGCGTTGAACACCTGATAGCCCAGCCCGTCCTTCTCGATGCACAGATGCACGATCTCACCCAGATCGCGGGCGTCGATATAGCTCCAGGCGTTGCGCTTGCGGCTCATCGGGTCCTCGAGGAAGCCCTTGAACATGCCGTATTCATCCGGCTCGATCACGTTGCCGATGCGCAGCGCATAGATATCCGCACCGTAGCGGGCGGCGAAAGCGCGGGCGGTCTTTTCGTTGCAGACCTTGGAGAGGCCGTAGCTGTCCATCGGATCGCTGTCGTAATCTTCCTCGAGCGGGAAGGAGTGGAAATCCTTGTCGCCCTCGGCGAAGCACACGCCATAGGTCGTCTCGG
This sequence comes from Thioclava sp. PTB-PU3-1, assembly GCF_055666785.1. Classification (NCBI taxonomy): domain Bacteria; kingdom Pseudomonadati; phylum Pseudomonadota; class Alphaproteobacteria; order Rhodobacterales; family Paracoccaceae; genus Thioclava; species Thioclava sp. PTB-PU3-1. The sequence continues at coordinate 1,007,180 of NZ_JBVNVL010000001.1, forward strand.
ACGAGGCGATGATCACCTTGCGTACGCCGAGCTTCATTGCCGCCTCGAGCACATTGTAGGTGCTCATGACATTGGCCTGATAGGTCACGTTGTCGGGCTCGATCAGCACGCGCGGGATCGCGGCGAAATGCACGATCGCATCGGGCGGCGACGGCGGCGCGCCTTTCTCGAACCCGCCGAAATCGTGGTGGGTGGTGAGCGCGTTGAACACGGCGCCGCTGTCGGTCACATCGGTGATCAGCGTGTTGACGCCGGGCAGGTCGAGCGGCTTGAGGTCGACGTTGAGCACATCGTAGCCCTTGCTCAGCAGATGCGGCACCGCATGACGCCCAGCCTTGCCGGTTCCGCCTGTAAATACTACGCGCTTGGTCATTTCAGTCTCCGTTTCGTTCATTCACATTTGGTTCGATGGGACGGCCTCAGCCGGTCGCCGCCAGCATCACGCTTTCCTGCGTGGCGTTCTCTCGGGTCAGTTCGCCGCTGATCTTCCCCTCCTTCAGCACGATCACACGGTCGCTGATCGCCAAAATCTCCGGCAGGTCCGAAGAGACGACGATGATCGACATTCCCTCCTCGGCCATCTTGCCCAGCAACGTGTGGACCTCGGCCTTCGCGCCAATGTCGATCCCGCGCGTCGGTTCGTCGACGATCAGGATCTGGGGGCGCCGCGCGGCCCATTTCGCCAAGACGACCTTCTGCTGGTTGCCGCCCGACAGGTTGAGCACCTTCTGCTCGGGCGACGGCGTCTTGATGCCCAGCGCGCGGATGTAATCCGCACAGGCCGCGGTTTCCTTGCGACGGTTCACGAAGTCGAGGCTGCAATAGTCACTCAGATGCGTCAGCGAGAAATTCTCGCGCACCGACATGCCGAGGACAAGCCCGCGCGACTGCCGATCCTCGGTCACAAATCCGAGCCCATGCTCGATCGCGTCCGAGGGAGAGGAAATCCGCGTCGGTTTGCCGTTGATCGAAATCTCGCCGCTATGGGGGCGGCTGCCGAAGATCATCTCCATCACTTCGGTCCGCCCGGCGCCGACCAGACCGAAGAAGCCCAGCACCTCGCCGCGACGCAGGTCGAAATCGACGTCGCGTACGAAGACGCCTTCGTCTTTCACGCGCTTCTCGGTGAGATTTCGGACCGACATCAGAACCTCGTCGGTCGCGTGGGAGATGTGATGGCCGAACAGCTGGTCGAGTTCACGGTCCACCATCAGGCGCACCAGCAGGTCGCTCGTCATCTCGGACACGGGCCGGGTGTCCACGGTGCGCCCGTCACGCAGCACGGTGACGCGGTCGGCGATCTCGAAGATTTCCTCGAGCTTGTGCGAGATGAAGACGATGCCCACACCCTGCGCGGCCAGCTTGCGCGACATGCGCAACAGCGTCGATGCCTCGTGGTGGCTGAGCGACGCGGTCGGCTCGTCCATGATGATGAGTTTGGAATTGTAGGAGATGGCGCGGGCGATCTCGATCAGCTGTCTCTGGCCGATCGAAAGCGTGCCGACCATCGCTTCGGGATCGATTTCCACGCCAAGCTCGTGCAGCACCGCGCGGGTGTCCGCATTCATCTTGGTGCGGTCGATCAGGCCGGTGGGCAACAGCGGCTCGCGCGCGAGAAAGACGTTCTCGGCGACGGTGAGGTTATTCACCACCGCGAGTTCCTGGTAGATGATCGAGATACCGAGCGACCGCGCATGGACCGGGTTCTTGATGACGACGGGCTCGCCCTCGACCCGGATCTCACCGCCCGGATCGGCGCGCAGCACGCCGGTCATGATCTTCATCAGGGTGCTCTTGCCGGCGCCGTTCTCACCCGCCAGCACATGCACCTCTCCCGAATTGAGATGCAGGTCGACGTGGTCCAGCGCCTTCACCCCGGGAAAGGTCTTGGAAATGCCGATCATTTCGAGAAACGGTTTCATCGCGGCCTCTGGCTGAAGAATGTCGGGCGGGGCCGCGTTTGGCCCCGCCCAGGTCTTGTCGGAGATTACTTGGTGTAGCTGTCGAGGTTGTCGGCAGTCACAACGGTCACACCGGTGTCGATGTTCTGCGGGTCGGTCTCTTCACCCTTGATCTGGGCCACGAGATGCTCGACCGCCAGCTTGCCCATCGTGATCGGGCGCTGCACCATGATGCCGTCGATGAAGCCTTCCTTCACGCCTTTGATCGTGTCGGGCAGATCGTCGAAGGCAAAGACCTTCAGCTGGCCTTTCTTATCCGCGAATTCCTGCTGTGCGAGAACCTTCGCCACGGCCGGGCCACCGACCTGGCTGATGCCGAAGATGCCCGAGAGGTTCGGGTTGGCGCGCAGGAGCGCCTCGGTCACCGACACGGCGCGGGCGAGGTCATCCTCGGTGCCTTCGGTCGCGACCAGCTTGATGTCGGGATAGTCCGCCAGCGCTTCCTTCACGCCGTCGATCCGCTCGTTCAGGTTCGAGGCGCCGAGCTGACCGGTGACGATCGCCACTTCACCCTTGCCGCCGAGCGCTTCGGCCATGGATTTGCCCATGGTCACGCCAGCCTGCTTGTTGATCGTGCCGATATACATGCTGCGCGAGCTGTTGGCGCTGTCACTGTCGAAGGTGACGACCTTGATGCCCGCATCGGTGGCCTGCTTGATGATGCCTTCGACCGATTTCGGCTCGTTGACCGAGATCCCGATCCCGTCGACATGGCGTGCCATCAGGTCCTCGATGATCTTGACCTGCGTCGAACCTTGCGTGTTCGCGGGCACAACCCACTGATACTTCACGCCCAGTTCATTGGCCGCTTCCGCGCCACCGGTGTTGCAGTCGTCGAAGAACGGAACGGCCACTTTCGGCACGAGCGCCACGGTGATGTCCTGAGCATAGGACGCTGCGGTCCCCATACCGGTTGCCAGGGCCAGAACCGCAGCGGCGGCTTTCATTGCAATACGCATCTTGTCTCCTCCTCCGGACCCAACCAACCGCGGCGGGCCCCTGTTGTTGATGCAGTTTCGGTTTCACGCCCCGCACCGGGGCATTCTTCGTCCGGATCTCGCGCCGCTCTCTCCTCTTCGAGACGCGGTCCGGCTTCTTGATCTTGTTCCTTCCCGGACGGCGCGGCTCAGCCGCGCCCGCCCATCCGATTGCGCAGCACGTCCAGGCTGACCGCGATCAGGATCACGCCGCCGGTAATGGCCTGCTGGGCATAGGTGTTGATGTTGAGCAGCACGACGCCGTTGGCGATCTCACCGATCAGGGCAGCCCCGATGACCGCGCCGAGCACCGAGCCGATACCGCCCGCGAGGCTCGCCCCGCCGATTGCGGCCGCGGCGATCACTTCAAGTTCCGAGCCAAAGCCGGACGCCGGTTCCGCCGAAAGATAGCGCGAGAAGGCGATGACGCCGGCCAGCGCGGAAATCGTCGAAGACAGGACGTAGACCGCGAGCTTCACCCGCTGGACCTTCACCCCGCTCAGACGCGCCGCGTTCTCGTTGCCGCCCGTGGCATAGACGTGCCGACCGAAGCGGGTCCGGGTCATGATGACCGTGAAGATGAGCGTCAGCACGAGCAGGATGACCACCGGCACCGGCACCGGGCCGACATAGCCCTGCCCCAGAAAGCTGAAGCTCTCGGGCGTCTCCGGGGTCAGCGGCACGCCGTGGGTGATCATGTACATAAGGCCGCGACCGATGCTCAGCGTGCCGAGCGTGGCGATGAACGGCGGCAGGCCGATCGCAGTGATCAGCAGCCCGTTGGTCAGCCCGAAGGCAAGCCCGACACCGAGCCCCGCAGCCACCGCCGCATATTGCGAATAGCCCGCGTCGAAACAGAGCGCCGTGATCAGACCGGCAAGCCCCATCGCGGAGCCAACCGACAGGTCGATCCCGCCCGTGATGATGACCATCACCATGCCGATGCTCATGATCGCCGTCAGCGAGAATGCCCGCGACACGCCCATCAGGTTCGACACGGTCAGGAAATACGGTGTGAACAGGCTGATCAGCAGCCCCATCAGGATCAACGCGATCAGAACGTTGAATTCACGCATGTGACGCAGTTGAAGCAATTGATGCAGGACTCGCATGGATTTCCTTTCCGATGGCGTGACCGAATTTTCCGACAGTGCCAAAACGCCCCTCCCTTCTCCGCATCCCCGACGTTCCACTCGCTCATCCCGGAACCGATCGCGTCGGTTAGGGGCTGGCGGGTCGGACGGGGATACGCCCGAAAATGCTAGCGCTGCCATTCCTCCTGTGACAGCGCTGTCATATTGCGAACTGCAAAGACGACTTGTCAATCAGCAAATAACAAAAACTTGTCTCAGGACAGGTGTCGCAACGACGCGCCCTCCCCGGCGGAACATAGTTCCGACCCCCGCCGAAGCGTTTCAAACAAGGGTCTTGAGACATTCCGGCTTGTCATCGCGCCGGGTCCGTGGTGATACTCGCAAAACATGACAGCGCTGTCATAGCCAACGGGACGAAAGCACCCAGACCGCAACAAAGGAGCCCGCCCATGACCGACGAAAGCTACGAATCACCCCGCCCTCTGGCGATGATCCACACCGTCGCCGGGCTGATCCCGGAACTCGAAGGTCTGGCGCAGAAGCACCTGCCCGACTGGAAAGTGTTCAACATGCTCGACGAGAGCCTTCTGCGCCTGACGATCCGCGAGGGGTCGGTCAGCCCGATGACGGCGCGACGCCTGACGGGCATGATCTGGTCGGCGGTCGATGCGGGGGCCGAAGCCGTCCTCGTGACCTGCTCTAGCCTCGGCGGCGCGGTCGAACGTATCGCACCGCTCTGTCCCGTCCCGCTGATCCGTATCGACGAGGGAATGGCGCAGGAGGCGGTCGCAAAAGGCCGCCGCATCGGCGTGCTCGCAACCCTGCAATCGACCCTGACACCCACCGTCGAACTGGTCGAACGCGTCAGCCGCGAGGCCGGGGCGGACAGCACCATCACGAGCGAGGTCGTCGAAGGCGCCTTCGAGACGCTGCAATCGGGCGACCGGGAGGGACATGACGCGCGGGTGGCCGAAGGCATCGCCCGGCTCGCCCGCGAAAACGACGTGGTGGTTCTGGCACAGGCCTCGATGGCACGCGCACTCGAACGGCTCGAACCGAGCGCGGATGACCCGCCGGTCCTGACCAGCCCGACGCTGGGCATCGCCCATGCAGCAAGACGTCTGGCGCGCTGATCGCGCCTGAAGAAACGATACTCAAGAGGAGGAGATATCCATGAAATACAGAACCCTAGGACGATCGGGGCTCAAGGTCTCGGTGCTCACGATGGGCACGTTTACCTTCGGCGGCGCAGGCGCCTTCAAGGCCGTCGGCGCCCAAGGCGTCAGCGACGCGCGCAAGCTGGTCGACACCTGCATCGACGCCGGCATCAACCTTTACGACACCGCGAACATGTACTCGACCGGCCTGTCGGAAGAGATCCTCGGCGAAGTGCTCGACGGTCGGCGCGATGACGTGCTGATCTCCTCCAAGGCGCGGATGCGGATCGCCGATGGCCCGAACGACGAGGGTTTCTCGCGCTATCACCTGATCCGCGAATGCGAACGCTCGCTCAAGCGGCTGCGCACCGACCACATCGACATCTACCACATGCATGAATGGGACGGCGTGACCCCGATGGAGGAGATGGTCTCGGCGCTCGACACGCTCGTGCAACAGGGTAAGGTCCGCTACATCGCCTGCTCGAACTTCTCGGGCTGGCACATCATGAAGGCGCTCGGCGTCAGCGACCGGAGCCTACGCGAACGCTTCGTGGCCCAGCAAATCCACTACACGCTCGAGGCCCGCGAGGCAGAATACGAATTGCTCCCGATCTCGGTCGATCAGGGGCTGGGCGTGTTGGTCTGGAGCCCGCTCGCCGCCGGCCTCCTGTCGGGCAAGCATCGCCGCGGCAAGGACACTCCGGAAGGCTCGCGTCAGTTCGCAGGCTGGACCGAGCCGCCGATCCGCGACGAAGAGAAGCTGTGGAACATCGTCGACACGCTGGTCGAGATCGGCGACGCGCATGGGGTCTCTGCCGCGCAGGTCGCGCTGGCATGGCTGCTGACGCGTCCTGCAGTCAGCTCGCTCGTCATCGGCGGACGCAACGAACAGCAGTTCCGCGACAATTTCCGCGCCGTGGATCTGGAGCTGAGCGAGGACGAGCTGAAGCGCCTGCACGAGGTCAGCAAGCTGCCCGTGATCTACCCCTACTGGCACCAGCAGCAATTCGCCTCGGACCGGTTCAGCCCGGGCGACTGGGCGCTGCATCGCGATTACATCGAAAGCTGATCAGGGGCGCGCCTTCGTCTCAGGCGAAGGCGCGCATCCAGCCGAGGCCGCCCTCGGTCCGACCCGCCGGGCGATATTCGCAGCCCACGAACCCCTCATAGCCCAGCGCGTCCAGCTCACGCAGGATGCGCGTATCGTCGAGCTCGCCGGTTCCGGGCTCATGCCGATCCGGTACCGCAGCGATCTGCACATGCCCGATGATCGGCGCCATCTCCCGCAGCCCCATCAGCACGTCACCGTGCAGGATCTGGCGGTGATAGATGTCGAATTGCAGCTTGAGATTGGGCAGCCCCAACGCCGCGATCAGATCGGCGGCGAAGCTGAAATCATCCAGAAAATAGCCCGGCATGTCGCGTGTGTTGATCGGCTCGATCACCACGTCGCGCCCCTGCGCCCCGGCCGCCTCGCAGACCCGCCGCAGCGAGTCGCGGTAGGCGCTCAACGCCGCCGCGTCTTTGCGTGAAGCCAGCCCGCTCATCACATGGACCCGCCCTACCCCGGTCGCCTCTGCGTAGCGCAGCGCGGTATCGATCGAGGCCCGGAATTCCTCTCCGCGCTCCGGCAGAGCCGCCAGCCCGCGATCGCCTGCCTCCCAGTTGCCGGGCGGCAGATTGAAGAGCGCCTGCGTCAGCCCGTGCTCATGCAGCCGCTCCGCGATCGCCTCGGGCGGGTGGTCATAGGGGAAAAGATATTCGACCGCATCGAAGCCTGCCTTTTTCGCCGCAGCGAAGCGGTCGAGAAAATCGTGCTCGGTGAACATCATCGTCAGGTTGGCGGCAAATTTCGGCATCGCTCAGCCCTCGCTCGCGGGGGTGGCACCGGGTAGTTCGAGCCCTGCGATATCTGCCAGCATCCGCGCCACCGAGGCATCGTCATCGCGCCCCATTCCGGCGGCTGCCGTCATGACGAACATCTGCATCGCCGTGCTTGCAATCGGAGTCGGGAATTTCATGTCCCGCCCGATATCCGCCACGATCCCGAGGTCCTTGGTGAAGATATCCACCGCGCTGCGCGGGCTGTAATCGCCCTCGAGCACATGCGGCACCCGGTTCTCGAACATCCAGGAATTGCCCGCCGAGGCGGTGATCACCTCGTAGACCTTCTCCAGATCCAGATCCATCGCCTTGGCGAAGGTGATCGCCTCGCAGGCCGCCGCGATATGCACCCCGGCCAGAAGCTGATTGACCACCTTGAAGGCCGCGCCCGTGCCCGCCTCCTCGCCCAGCTCGTAGACCTTGGCCGCGACGCTATCGAGCACCGGACGGATGCGCGCAAAAGTCGCGGACGGCCCCGAGCCCATGATCGTCAATTCACCGCTGGCCGCACGCACGGCGCCCCCGCTGATCGGCGTGTCGAGATACTCCACGCCCACCTCGGCGCAGCGCTTGGCGAAGACGCGCGCCAGATCGGGCGCCATCGTGGCGCAGGACATCACGACGCCGCCTTTGGACATGGTCGCAACGGCGCCGCCCGGTCCGAAAAGCACCTGCTCTGTCTGGTCGGCATTGACGACCACGGCGATCACCAGATCCGCATCTTGCGCACCCGTCGCAGGGTCGGCCGCAACCGCACCGCCAAGGGCGGAGAAGCGCTCCATCGCATCGGCATTCACATCGACGCCCGTCACCGCGAACCCGTCTCGCAGCAAGCTCTCGGCCATGCCGAAGCCCATCGATCCCAGACCGATGACACAGACCTTCGTCTCTTGGGGTGACTTCATGCGGAATACCTCTCAATCGCCGATTTCTAATCTCACTCCGCCCCCTCCCAGCGTCCATCTTGCGCTTGCATTGCTGGAATGATAGCGTTGTCATTACATCGTTAGCCCGAGCTGCAACGGCTTGGCAAGGGCTATGTGAAATCGCCGTCCCGAGCCGTCGGGGCGATCGGCGATCTGTGGACCGAGGGAGGAATTTCCATGCTGATCGGAGCGGTCGCCGACGATATTACCGGCGCCACTGACCTGTGCCTGATGCTGTCACGCAGCGGGTTGAAGACGCGGCAGGTCATCGGCCTGCCGGGGCCGCAAATGGACCTGTCGGGAGCCGATGCGGTGGTGGTCGCGCTGAAGTCGCGCACCATTCCGGCAGCCGACGCGGTCGAGATGTCGCTGCAGGCCGCGAAAGCCCTGCGTGCAGCCGGGGCGCAGCGCCTGATGTTCAAGTATTGCTCGACCTTCGACTCCACCGACGAAGGCAATATCGGGCCCGTCACCGAGGCCCTGATGGAGTTCACCGGCGCGACCCTGACCATCGCCTGCCCCGCCTTCCCGGCGACCGGGCGCACGGTCTACAAGGGCCACCTCTTCGTGGGCGACCGCCTGCTGTCGGAAAGCCCGCTGAAAGATCACCCGCTCACCCCGATGCGCGACCCCGATCTGGTGCGGGTTCTGGGGCGGCAGACGGCGCTGAAAGTGGGCTCCATCGACATCACCACGATCCGGCAGGGAGAGGCCGCGCTGCGCAAAGCGCTCGACGCTGCACGCGCCGCTGGCACCCGCATCGTCGTCACCGACACGATCGACGAATCGGATCTGATGACGCTCGGCGCGGCCTGCGCGGAGATGCCGCTGATCACCGGCGGCTCGGGCATCGGTCTGGGTCTGGCCGCAGCCCTTCGCGACCAGAGCGACGCGCAAAGTGCACCGGATCGGATGCCGGCCCCGGAGGGCCGCTGCGCGATCCTCGCGGGCTCCTGCTCGGTCGCGACCCGCGGCCAGATCGCGGCGGCGCAAGCGGCGGGCCTGCCGAGCCTCGCGCTCGACGTAGAGGCGCTGACCGAAGGCAGACAGAGCGCGGATGAGATCGCCGACTGGGCCATCGCGCAGCCCGCCGACAGCACGCCCCTGATCTATTCCAGCGCCGATCCCGCGCAGCTCAGCAAGATCCAGTCCCGTCTGGGCCGAGACGCCTCCGGCGCGCTGGTCGAAGACACGCTGGCGGCGGTCGCCGAACGCCTGCGCGACGCCGGGTTCACCCGGATGCTGATCGCGGGCGGCGAGACGTCGGGCGCGGTGACGACGGCGCTCGGCGTGCGCCTGCTCGACATCGGTCCCGAGATCGACCCCGGCGTGCCGTGGACGATGAGCCTGTCCGGCCCGCGCCTCGCGCTCGCGCTCAAATCGGGCAATTTCGGCGCCGAGGATTTCTTCCTCAAGGCGTGGGACCTGCTGGAGTCGGAGGTCGAACATGTCTGACGAAACGCGTCTGCGCGACCAGATCTGCACCATCGGGCGCTCGCTCTTCGATCGCGGCCTGACCGCAGGGTCTTCGGGCAATATCTCGGCGCGGCTGCCCGATGGCGGTTGGTTGATGACGCCCACCAATGCCTCGCTCGGCACGCTCGACCCAGCCCGGATCTCGCTCTTCGACCGGGACGGCAACTTCGTCTCGGGCGACAAGCCGACCAAGGAATCCTTCCTGCATTTCGCGATGTATGACGAGCGTCAGGAGGCGGGCGCGGTGATCCACCTGCACTCGACCCATTCGACGGCCGTCTCGATCCTGCGCGACATCGACCCCGAGGACGTGCTGCCGCCGCTGACCGCCTATCACGTGATGCGCGTGGGCAAGCTGCCGCTGGTCCCCTATTACGCACCGGGCGATCCCGAACTGGCCGAGGCCGTGCGCTCGTTGGCCAGCGCGCATCACTCGGTTCTGCTCGCCAATCACGGCCCCGTCGTCGCAGGCACCAGCCTGTCGAACGCGCAATACGCCGCCGAAGAGCTGGAGGAGACCTCCAAGCTGTTCCTCGCGCTGCAAGGCCACGCGATCCGCCCGCTCACCCAGTCGCAGGTCGCGGACCTGCGCAAGCGCTTCAATCTCTGACCCGAATTTCACGACCTACCGACCCAAGCGGAGTACCCAATGACTAAGACCCAGGAAACCATCGGCTTCATCGGCACCGGCCTGATGGGCCACGGCATGGCCAAGAACATCGTCGAGAAAGGCTATCCGCTGACCGTGATCGCCCACCGCAACCGCAAGCCGATCGAGGACCTGGTCTCGCGCGGGGCGACCGAAGCATCGTCCTATGAAGACCTCGCCGCCCGTTCGTCGATCATCTTCCTGTGCCTCACCGGCGCGCCCGAGGCCGCCGAGGCGGTCGCGAAGCTGACGCCGGGCCTGAAAGAAGGCAGCGTGATCATTGATTGTTCGACCGGCGAACCGACCATGACGATGAAGCTCGCACAGGACATGGAGGCGATCGGCGTCGCCTATGCCGATGCACCGCTCAGCCGCACCCCGAAAGAGGCCTGGGAAGGTACGCTCGATTGCATGGTCGGCGCGGATGAAGAGCTGTTCGCACGCATCGAACCGGTCATCGACACCTGGGCGGGCAAGATCGTGCGCGTGGGCAGTCTGGGCGACGGCCACCGCATGAAGCTTCTCAACAACTTCATCTCTCTCGGCTATGCCGCGCTTTATTCCGAAGCCCTCGCGCTGTCGCGCAAGGTCGGCATTCCGATCGAGCAGTTCGACAAGGTGATCCGGGGCGGCCGGATGGATTGCGGCTTCTACCAGACCTTCATGGGCTACGCGCTCGAGGGCAACCGCGAGGCGCACAAGTTCACCCTCGCCAATGCCTACAAAGATCTGCGCTATGTCGAGACGATGGCCAATGCCGCCACCGTCGCGACCCCGCTCGCCAGCACCGCCAAGAACGCCTTCGCGATGGCGATGGCAACCGGTGGCGACGGCTCTGAAGATTACGTGCCGCATCTCGCGGATTTCGTAGCACGCGCGAACGGGCTCGACTAAGCCCACGCACCTCCCGAAAGCGACGTTTCAGCCCGGCCAGAGATGGTCGGGCTGAGCATTTATCGGCTCCGCCCGAGCGGTCCGGTTTGAATGTTCGTGCATGGCGCGCCGCGAGCCCATCGGGAGGATGGGCTCAGGGGCTGGTGAGGGCACTCCTCACTCGTCGGGGTGGAACAGATGCGTCCGGGCGGGGTCGAACGCCAGATCGATCCGTTCGCCGCGTTCGAATTGCTTGTCCTCGCTGAAGGCGGCGATCAGGCTCGTGCCGTCCGTCATCGCCAGATCGACGACCGTTTCACTGCCCAGCCGTTCGACGAGCGATACCTGACCGTGCAGGACGCCCTCATCGGGCGTGCTGGGGGTGACGTATTGCGGGCGCAGGCCCAGCAGGGCGGTGTCGCCGGGGGCGAATTTGCGACCGCGCACGGGCACGACGATCGGGTCCATGGAGTGGCGCGCGACCTTGGCGTTTTCGCTGTCGGCCTCCAGGACTTCGACCTCGAGGAAATTCATCGACGGCGCGCCGAGGAAGCCTGCGACGAAGCGGTTGGCCGGGTTGTGATAGAGCTCCATCGGCGAGCCCGACTGCATCACCAGCCCGTCGCGCAGCACCACGATCTTGTCGGCGAGCGTCATCGCCTCGACCTGATCGTGGGTGACGTAGATCATCGTCGCGCCCAGCTGCTTGTGGAGCTTGCCGATCTCCATGCGCATGTCCATCCGAAGGGCCGCATCGAGGTTCGAGAGCGGCTCGTCGAAGAGGAAGACCGAGGGGTTGCGGGTGATCGCGCGCCCGATCGCGACGCGCTGGCGCTGGCCGCCCGAGAGCTGGCTGGGGCGACGGTCGAGCAGATGCTCCATCTGCAGAATTTCGGCGGCGCGCTGCACTTTCTCCGCCTTCTCGGCTTTCGACGCGCCCGAGATGGTGAGGCCGAAGGCCATGTTGTCGCGCACGCTCATATGCGGAAAAATCGCGTAGCTCTGGAACACCATCGCCACGCCGCGTTCGCGGGGCTGCACGTCATTGACGCGCTCGCCGTCGATCTCCAGCGTGCCGCCCGAGATGTCCTCGAGCCCGGCGATCATCCGCAGCAGCGTGGATTTCCCGCAACCCGAGGGGCCGACGAAAACGCAGAACTCGCCATCGGCGATGTCGATATCGACGCCCCGGATGACCTCATGGGCGCCATAGCTCTTGCGCAGCCCGCGCAACTTGATGTCTGCCATGTCATTTCCCTCCCTGCTCGGCATCAGGGTCGATGTGCAGATAACCCTCCGCGTCCACGAGAACGGGCTCCGGGTCACGAATCTGGCCGACGAAATGGTCGTGGCCGTTGTCGTCGAACCCCATGATCACCAGACCCTCGGCAGTCTTGAGGATGCGTGCGGCATAGCGCCGGCACGGGTTCGCGCCATCGAGAAAGCCCGGGGCGATCCGCCACGGCCCGCGCGGGTTGTCTGCGATCAGGTAGTGGTTGCCGGTCACCGGGGTCATACCGGTTTCCGCGATCCGCGCGCGGCTCCAGTGCTCGGCGGCGGTGCAGAACAGGCAATACCAGCGCCCGTTCTCCTCGAAGACCTGCGGCACTTCGAGCTGACCGAACCCGCCAACGAAGACCGGCGGCTGCAGGTCCCAGTGGATCAGGTCGGGCGAGGTGGCGAAGCCGATGGCCCCGGCCGCGTTCGCCTCTTCGATGCCGGGGGCGCGGGCGGTGAAATACATCAGCCAGCCGTCGCCTGCGGGGTCGCGCATCACCCAAGGATCGCGCATCGCCCGGTCGTGCCAGTGACCGACCATATGTTTTGCCTCGTACTGCGCGGCATTGGGGCCGGTCAGGTCGAGGCAGAGCCCGTCGCCCACGCGGTCCCAATTATGCATATCATGCGAGGTTGCATGACCGATGCGCTGATAGAGCCCGTCTTCAGACTGCCGACCGCCCGTGTAGAACAGGTGCCACAGCCCGTCATCGTCGCGCAGCACCGACCCGGTCCAGGTGACCAGATCGTCCCAGGCCGGGGCCGGAGCCGGTGCGAGCGACGTTCCCAGATGCTGCCAGCTTATCAGGTCGTCCGAGACCGCGTGGCCCTGGCTCACGTTGAAGTGACGCAGGTCCGGATCGCCGAGGGACTTGTCGGCCTTCAGGAACCAGGCATGCCAGCGTTCGCCGTCATGGGCATACCAGCTGTCCCAGACCCATTGCTTATCGAGTGCGAGAACCATGTCGGATTATCCTTTCACGCCGGTAGAGGCGATGGAGGCGATGAACGCCTTTTGAAGCACGAGATAGAAGGCGAGAACCGGCACCGTGATCAGCGTCAGGTAAGCCATGATCTCCCCCCATGCGGGGTTGAGTTGGAAGAAATACTGCAGGCCGACCATTACCGGGCGATACTGCTCTTGCTGGACCACGATCAGCGGCCAGAGATACTGGTTGTACATGATCAGGAATTTCAGGATCGCGGCGGTCGCGATGACAGGCCCCGAGAGCGGGATCACCACGCGGCGATAGATCTGGAACCAGCTTGCGCCCTCGACGCGAGCCGCTTCGATCAGCTCGCCGGGCAGGCCTTTGAAATACTGCACGAAGAGGAAGATCGTCAGCCCGTCCGCGATCCACGGGATGATCTGAACGCGGTAGCTGTCGAGCCAGCCCCAGCTGAGCCCGTCCAGCCCCAGCCAGGGCAGTTTCGACACTTCCAGCAGAAGCGGGATCGCGATCGTCTCGAACGGCACGATGAAGGTCGCGAGAATGATCGAGAGCATCACGTCGCGCCCGCGCCATTGCAGGAAGACGAAGGAGAACCCGGCGAGCGAACAGATCACCAGCGACAGCAGCACCGTCGTCCCGGTCACGAAGATCGAGTTGAAGACGAAAAGCCCGACCGGGGCGCGCTCGAAGGCGCCGGTGTAATTGTCGAGGCTGAGCTGGCCCACCGGCAGGAAGGCGCGCAGGCTCGACGTGTCGCGCAGCAGCTCGTCGCTGGGCTTGAAGCTGGACATCACCATGAACAGCAGCGGCAGGACGAAGATCAGCGCGATCAGGATCAGCACGAGATAGCGCACACCCAGCCGCAGATTGCGGTTATCGGAACCAATGACACTCATTTCAGCGCTCCCTCGTCAGCCAGCGTTGGATCATCGAAATCACCAGAACGATCAGGAACAGGATCACCGAGATCGCCGAGCCACCCGCGATGTTCTGCATCCCGTAGCCGCGTTGCACGGCCTGGAAGACCAGCGTCTGGGTGGAGTCGAGCGGGCCGCCCTTCGTCATGACGTCGATCTGGGCGAAGATCGCGAAGGCCTGCATGGTGATCACGATTAGCACCAGCACGGCGGTGTGGCGCAGCCCCGGCCAGGTGACATAGCGGAAGGTCTGCCATTTCGACGAGCCTTCGATCGCTGCGGCCTCGTAGAGCGTGGGCGGGATCGTCTGAAGCCCGGAAAGCCAGATCACCATGTGGAAGCCCACCGCCTGCCAGATCGACATCGTGATGATCGCGCCAAGCGCGGTATGTGGATTGCCCAGCCAGTCGACGGGCTGGAAATGCCCGAAGCTCAGGAAGGACAGCATGTTGTTCAAGAGCCCGTTCTGCCCCGAATAGATGAAACGCCAGAGCAGTGAGACGACGACGATCGAGACCACCACGGGCATGAAATAGATGGTGCGGAAAATCGTGATCCCGCGCAGTTTCTGATTAATCAGCAGCGCGAGACCCAGTGCGATCGCGGCCTGGATCGGTGCGACCATCAGCACGAAGATGCAGGTGTTGAGCAGCGCTTTCCAGAAGACGACGTCGCTTGCGATCACCACATGCGCCGTGTCGCCCGAGACCCAGCGGAACCATTCCTGCATGCCGTGATATTGCGGCGTGTCGGGGTTGCGCGTGATGGAGCGCAGGCGGGGAAATTCGGCCTGCCCGTCGGCATCGGTGACGGTCTTGCCCGCGCTATCGGTCTTGGCCTGAAGGTCGACCACCGCGATGTTGAGCATTTCCCGGTAGTTCTCGAGGCCTACGAAACGCGTGGCATTGGGCGAGATCAGCCGCTGGTTGGTCAGCGAGAAGCCGACGCCCAGAAAGAAAGGCGTGATGATGAAGGCGAGGATCAGCACGATGCCCGGCAGGGCAAAGGCCCATCCCGCCCGATTGGCGGAAGTCAGTGACGAGCGCATGGCGCGGTCTCCCGGTCTGAAGTTGGAGGTGGGGGCGCGACAATCGCGCGCCCCCGCGGCACAGCGGCTCAGTTCTTCTTGTAGCCGTCGTTGCGCTTGATATCGGCGTTGATCTGGTCGGTGGCGGAATCGAGCGTGTCGATCACGTCAGCCCCGTCCGCGATATCCGCGGCGGCCTTCTGGAACACCTTGGAGTCGACGACGTAGCCGGGCGTCACCGGACGTTTCTCGGCTTGCGCCTCGGACAGGCCGTAGAACACTGCAAGCGGACCGCCCGTCTTGTAGTTCTTGGTCATCTGCGCGGCCGACTTGGTGGCCGGGATCAGGCCGAGCGCATCCGAGAACTCCGCCAGATACTTGTCCTGCGTCGCGAACTTGATGAACTCCGCCGCACCTTCGGGAGCCTTGGAGCTGGCCGAGATGCCGAACTGCCAGGACGCGCCGCCGATCTTGGAGCCGTTGCCGAAGTCCGGCGCGGGCAGGAACTCGACATCGTCGACCTTGTCCATCGTCTTGACCGCATTCCAGTTGCCGTTCCACGAGAAGGCGTATTTGCCGTCGATGAAGCCGGTTTCATGGGCTGCCGGGTCCTGGCTGGTGCCGGGCGCCAGCTTTTCGGTAAACAGCGACTGCCACCAGTTGCCCCATGCGATCGCGGCATCGCCGTTGAGCACGCCCTCTGCGGTGTCATAGGTCTCGCGGTTGACCAGCCCGCCGCCGAAGCTCTGCAGGAAGGGCAGGAACGCATAGGGATACCACTCGCCCTTGTCCGACATGCCCAGATCGATTGCGTAGTCGAACTTGCCGCTCTTCTTCGCGGCTTCGAGCGCGCTCATGAACTCGTCTTTGGTCCAGGGTTTGTCGAGCGTGGGCGTGCGCAGCCCCAGCTCTTTCATCGTGGACTTGCGCGCATAAAGCGCGACCGCCGCGTCCCACAGCCCGATCGAGTAGAGCTTGCCGTCATAGACGCCCTTGGTGCCGGGCAGGAAATCCTTGAAGTGATCTTCCGGGATCGGCAGCGGCTGCAGATAGCCCGACCAAGCCCAGTTCGGCATGATCGGCCCGTCCATGTCGAGAATGTCGGGCAGGTTGCCTGCGAGGGCTGCTGCCGTCACCGAGTCATTGTAGCTATTTTGCGGGAAGCTCTGCAGCGCGACCTTGTAATCCGACTGGCTCTTGTTGAAGTCGTCGATGATCTGGTGGACGATCTTGCTCTCCACCTTGTTGCCTGCACCGTGATACCACATCGTCAGATCGGTGGTCGCGAAGGCAGCGCTGCAGAACCCGGTGGCGGCAATGACCGCCCCGGCCGTCACATTCAATAGTTTCATGTCATCCTCCCTTGGATGTCTGGCTTTCGAGTTCGAGGTCGGTCACAGAGGAGCGCCAGAATACGCGTCCCGCCACCCGCACGGGGTCGTGCGGACGGGATGCCTCCTCCGAGATCAAGGAAAGCAAAAGCTCGGCCGCCTGCCTGCCCATCTCGGCATAGGGCAGTTCGACCGTGCTCAGCGGCGGGTAGAGGGTCTCTGCGATCGCGCGGTAATTATCGAAACCGGCGATGGAGATATCCTCCGGGACACGGATGCCGCGGGTGCGCAGCAATCCGTAAAGCTGCATCGCCATCTCGTCATTGCCGCAGCAGATCACGGTTGGCGGTTCCGGCAGCGCGAGGATCCGGTCGAGCGCCTCGTCGAGCCACCGGTGCAGAAATTCGGTGTTGATCGGGTAGCCTGTCGATACGAGCGCGGGGTCGTAGGCGATCCCCGCGGCTTCAAGCGCTTCGCGATACCCCTCGATGCGAAGCGGCACCGCATCCATCGCGGGATCGAATGTCAGATAGGCAATGCGCCTGTGGCCATGCGCGGTCAGACGCTCGACGAGCCGTTTCTCACAGGCCTTGTCGTCGGGCACGATCGCCGGGGTTCCGTGCGCGTCGTAGCAGTTTGCGAGCACCAGCGGGCAAGCCGGTGTCGCGGTCTCGAAGGCCACCCGCTTGTGATAGTCGGCGACATAGATCAGCCCCTCGACCCGATGCTCCTGAAACGTGCGCAGGAGTGCGGGAACCTTGTCGATCTGTCCGGCCGTATCCGCGATCATCAAGGTCAGATCGCGCTCGGCGACGACCTGCTGAATGCCCTGAAGGATGAACAGATCGGGCAGCCCCTTGGGGTCGGACAGCTCGGCCGTGCGCGAAATCGCCCCCGTCACGACGCCGATCAGCCCCGATCGGTTCGAGCGCATCATGCGTGCCGCGCTCGAGGGGACATATTTCAGCTCGCGAATGGCGGTTTCCACCTTCTCGCGGGTCTTTTTGCCGACCGGCGCATCCCCGTTCACGACGCGCGACACCGTTTTCGGCGAAACGCCAGCCAGCTTTGCTACATCGTAAATCGTCGACACGACGGCCCCCTCCAACGCAGAGAAAACTCCGCGACTCCCAAAAGACATCGATGTCATAATCAGAAATGTCATCGATGTCAAATTGAGTTGGAATGTGACCCTTAGGCCCTGCCCCGTGCGCCTTGGAAGTGCGATCTCCCGAACTGGAGCTCTCCCAGAGCCCTCAGCACCACCACGAAGTCCGGGTGATCGATAAGCGGTTCAATATCTTCGGAATGCATATTCCCGCGCAGGTGAAGCGCAGGGCCCGCACGCGCGCGATCTTTCTCGGGCCGATTGTAGCCGGGCAGCACGACAAGATTGACGCCGAGCGACGACAGGCCGCTCCCCCATGCCTTGAGGATCGCTTGCGCCGCAGGCCGGCAATCAGCGGGCTGCCCGCAAGATCTGCTCGACCCCTTCCGCGTCCAAACGGATCGGATTGCCTCCGGCACAGGGATCGCGCAACGCATCGGCGATCAGGTCGGGGATATCACCGTCATCAACCTTCACGCCCATTTCGCTCAGCGTCGAAGGCATGTCGATGCGCGCCTGCAACGCCTCGAGCCACGCAAGAACCGCCGCGCCGGGATCGTCGCCCTCGAGCCGCAATTCATGCGCGAGCGTCGCCATCTGTTCGGTCACGGCAGGCAGGTTGAAGCGGAGCACATGCGGCATCAGCACCGCATTGAGCATTCCGTGATGCGCATCGTAGCGCGCGCCCAAGGGATGCGCCAAGGCATGCACCGCGCCGAGCCCCTTTTGCAGGGCCGTGCAGGCCATCGCGGAGGCGACGATCATGTTCGAGCGCGCCTCCAGATTTTCGGGCTCCCAATAGGCCGTCGCCAAGGCCCCATCGATCATCTTCAGGGCCGTCAGGGCCAAGCCATCGGCCATCGGGTGCCAGCCCGGCGCACAGAGGGCTTCCAGCGCATGCGAAAGCGCATCCATACCGGTCGCGGCCGTCAGAGTGGGCGGTAGGCCAACGGTCAACTCGGGATCGAGGATCACCAGTTCCGGCAGCATCTCGGGGTGGAAGATGATGACCTTGCGATGGGTCTGGGTATCGGTGATCACCGACGATCTGCCGAATTCGGAACCCGTCCCTGCCGTTGTCGGGATCGCGATGACAGGCACCATTCCCTCGGTCTGAACGCGCCGGAAGTTGTCGCCGACATCCTCGAAATCCATCAGGGGGCGCGACTGCCCCGCCATCATCGCGACGGCCTTCGCGGCATCCATCGCGGAGCCTCCGCCAAGCGCGATGACGCAATCATGGTCGCCTTTGCGCAAGACCTCCCGTCCCGCCATGACATTTTCCACAGTGGGGTTCGGCTGCACATCGTGGAAAAACCCGGGCTCCATGCCTGCAGCTTTCACGATCTCCAGCGCCTGCGTTGCGATCGAAGAGGTCGCGAGACCTCTGTCGGTGATCAGCAGCGGGGCCGTCGCACCGATCTCCACCAGGCCTGCGGGAAGATCGGACAGGCGCCAAGCTCCGAACCAGACTTGCGTCGGGAAACTCCAGCGCGCGTGGAGGCTCGCAAAATCGAATTCACTCATGGGATGGTCCTGTCGAAGTGATCAGCTCTCGGCAATTGCGCTCAGGCGGCGACGGGCGGCGCGTTTGCGCAACCTGTCGACGGCGAAGATCAATACCAAGGCGGGGATGAAGGTCAGCGTGGCGAGGGCCGGGTAGATCGGGGACGAACCCACGGCGATCCCCGAGAAGACGAAGGTCGGCAGCGTGCGCGTCGAGCCCGAGAGGCTGTAGGTGATGTAGAAATTTCCCCACGACAGCAGGAAGGCGAAGATCGCGGCCGAGAAGATCCCCGGCCAGATCAGAGGAAGCGTGATCTCCCGCAGGATCTGCCAGCGGGTCGCCCCCGCATCCTCGGCGGCATAGTCGAGCGTGTTGTCATAGCCCTGCATCTGCACCGAGATGATCACGATGCAGAAGGGCGTGATGTAGATGACATGCCCGATCACCGCGGACCAAAGCCCGGGCGACATGTTCAACCAGCCGGCCAGCACCGAGAACCACAAGAGCATCACGACGCCCAGCAAAAGCTGCGGGAACAGAAGCGGCGCGAAGGTCAGGATGCGAAAGCCCCATTGGAAGCGGAACTTGTAGCGGCTCCAGGCGAAGGCGCCCCCGATGCCAAGAAGCGTCGCGAAGACCGTCGCGAGCACCGCGAGAAGCGCCGAATTGCCAAGCGCGGACCAGAAATCGCGATCCGCCAGCAACTCGCCATACCAGCGGGTCGAGAATTCGGGGATCGGCCAGGACAGGAAGCGGCTCTTGGTGAAGGAGAACAGAACCAGCGTAGCAATCGGGATGTAGAAGAAAATCAGCGCGGCGAACACGGAGCCGTAAAGCAGGACATCCGCAATTCGCTTTTCCATGCGATCAGTCATTTACCACCCTCCGCGCCTGCCAGAGCGCGACCGCTCCGGCCACCGTCAAAGCCGCCGCCCCGATCACTATCAGGACGAGCGTCAGCGCCGCCCCCAGGGGCCAGTTCACGCGGGTCTCGAAACTCTGGCGGATCAGTTCCGCCGCGAGCGGTGAGGTCCCGCCCCCCATCACCTTCGGCTCGAGAAACACGCCGAGGCTGAGCACGAACACCAGAACCGCCCCCGCCCAGATGCCGGGCTTGGCAAGCGGCAAGGTCACCTCGATGAAGGCGCGCAGCCGGGACGCACCCGCGTCACGTGCCGCGAGCACCAGATCTCCATCGATCCGCGCCATAGAGAGCGCGATAGTGAAGATCGTGTAGGGCAGCAGGTTGTAGACCATGCCGATCATCGTCGCGTTCGGCGTGAAGAGCACGTTCACGGCGGCTGGCGGAAATCCGATCGCCTCGAGCGTGCCGTTCAACACGCCGGAGCGGTCGAGAAACAGCACCCAGCCGAAGGTCTTCAGGACCGCATCGGTGAGAAAGGCGAAGACCATCAGCAGGGTGATATGGTCGGACCAGCGCGACAGTCGATGCAGCATGCCATAGGCGATCGGGATCGCGAGGATGGTGCAGAGCACCGTGCAGACCAACGCCATCATCAAGGTGCGCCACATGATCGTCCAGTAATGGACTTGGCTGAACACGTCGGTCCAGACCTTCAGATCCCATGTCCAGACGAGCCGGTAATATTGCGTGCCCTGAAAGCTCAGGAGCGCCGTCATGATCAGCGGGATCACGAAGAACAGCCCCATCAGCAGCAACAGAGGCAAGGTCGACAGGCGCAATGCCCCGTCCCGCCAGGTTTTCTGTATCTCGGCCATCGCTTACGCCTCCACGGCGAACAGGTCGCCCAGCGCAAGGCCGAGCTTCACCGGATCGCCTTGTTTCGCCGGCAAGGTGGAGGTGCCGGGGATATCCATCACGATCTCGGTTCCAGCCGCCGCGATCCGATATTGGATCGATGCGCCCCGGATGAAATACTCGTTCACCGTCCCGGTGATGGTGCAGTCGGCGCTTTCGCCCGGCGCAAGCAGGCGCAGCATTTCCGGACGGATCATCAGCGCCGCATCGGCCCCCGCCGCGACACCGGGCGCGACCTGATCGGCAGCAATGATCGGGTTTGCGCAATCGAGAACGTCGCAGGCGAACCGGAACGCATCGCCCTCTCGCGTGAGCTTGGCGGGCAGCAGGTTGGTATCCCCGATGAACCCGGCCACGAAGGCATTCGCGGGGCGATAATAAATCTCGGACGGCTCGCCCAGTTGCACGATCTTCCCGGCGCGCATGACGCAAATCCGGTCGGCGAGCATCATCGCCTCTTCGAGGTCATGCGTGACATGGACGAAGCTCGTCCCGACATGGCGATGCAGGTGCTTGAGTTCAGCCTGCAGGGATTTCTTGAGCTTCGCGTCGAGCGCGCTCATCGGTTCGTCCAGCAGCAGCACCGGCGGCTGCGACACCATCGACCGCGCGAGCGCCACGCGCTGTTGTTCCCCGCCCGACAGCTCGTGCGGGTAGCGGTTGAGGTAGCTCTCCTTGAGATGCATCAGCTCCAACATCCGGCGCACGGCGGCGTCGATCTCGGGCTTCGCACGCTTGGCCAGATGCAGCGGGAAGCCGATATTCTGCGCGACGGTCTTGTGCGGGAAAAGCGCGAGCTTCTGGAACACCATCCGCGTCGGCCGGGCCGAGGCGGGGATCTCGGTCATATCCTCCCCGTCGATCACGAGACTGCCCGCCGACAGGTCCTCGAAACCGGCAAGGATCTTGAGCAACGTGGTCTTGCCGCAGCCCGAAGGCCCGACGAGGGCCAGAAATTCTCCATTGGCGACTTCCAATGAGATATCGGTCAGCGCGCGATAGGTGCCGTAGTATTTATCGATTCCGGTGGCTTTGATGATGGGAGAAACCAAGGGGGACTTCCTGTCTCAGAAAGGGAGCAAGGGCGGCGAAACCGCCCTTGCAAATCGGGAGATCAACGCGCGGCGGCCAGTTCCTGAGACCAGATCTCAAGCATCTGGTCGATATTCGGCGCCACGTTGTGGAAGTGGGATTTGTCCCAGGCCTCCCACATGTAATCCATCTGCAGCACGTCCTTCTGCTCGTCGGTGAACAGAGCTTCGGCTTCCTGCGAGGGCACGAGGTTGCAGGTCGCTTCCGTCCAGGCGAGCTTGACGGCCACTTCCGGCGAGGTCAGGTCGCGCAGCAGAGCCTTGGCCTTGGCATCGTCGACCGGGTCTTTCACGACCCCGCCCGCTTCCATCCAGATGATGCCCTGGTTCAAACCGTCCTTGGGCTCCGGCACGATCGACATGATCTCTTTCTGACCATCCTTGCGCAGCGCCGAGGTGCAGTAGGTGCCGCCCCCGATCAGGGTTCTGAACGAGCCGTCCATCAGGCCCTTCTGCGCGACCGACAGGTCTCCGACGATCGCCCGCGTGTTCTTGAAGAGCGCGCGCAGCACGAGGCGGATCTCGTTGAGCTCGGCGTCGTCGAGCTCCTTGTAGGGATCGATCCCGGCATAGAGCGCCATCGGCATGATCGGCCAGTCGCCCCAGTCGAGCACACAGATCTTGTCCTTGTAGGCCGGATCGAAACAGGGGGCGTAGCTGCTCCAGTTCTCGAGCTTGTCATACTTGGTGTTGACGGTCGGCCCGACCCAACCCCAGCGCGTCGGCAGGCCGGTGGTCTTCCCGTCGAAATCCAGCGGCGCGAAGGGGGCGCGGAACTGCGGGTAGAAGCTCTCGTAGACATCGGCGAACTCGGCGTCGTCGAGAAATTCCCCGATATCGGCCGGTCCCATACGCTGCACCCACGGGCTGTCGGTTGCGACCACGTCAAAGTCACGCCACGCACCCGCTGCGAGCTTGGCGAAACCGCCGGGGCTGTCGGTGATGAGGTCGATCGAGATCGAAACGTCGTTCGCCTCCTCGAAGGGCTTGATGATGTCGGGGCTGTCATAGCCCTCCCAACACATGAATTTCATGGACGTGGCGGCATGTGCCTTTCGCGGCATCAGCCCTGCCCCCGCGAGCCCTGCCGCGCCCATGCCTTGCAGGAACGTGCGGCGATTGGGTGAAAACATCGGTATTCCCTTGGACTTTGTCATCTCTCTTTACTCCCGGTTGGTTGGATCAAGGCCAGATTTCTTTTCTTGTTTCAGACGACCTCTAGGTATCTTTCCCGTTCCCAAGTGCTCACATGGCGCAGGAAAGAAGCGTATTCGTGGCGCCGCGCGCGCACGAAACTGTCGATGAACACGTCGCCGAAAATCGCCCGAGCGACTTTGCTTTCGTTCAGCCGCTCGGCGGCCATGCCAAGATCGCTCGGGAAACGGGTGTCGGGCGACGGGTCCAGAAGATACTGATCGCCCGAAGCAGGCGGGCCCGGATCGAGCTCGTTCTCGATCCCCCACAACCCGGCGCCAAGGCACATCGCCAGAGCCAGATGCGGGTTCGTATCTGCTGACGGCACACGGAATTCCACGCGGGTCGCATCGGGGCTGTCATTCATCACCCGCGCCGCGACCGTGCGGTTCTGGATCGCCCACGAGGCCGCAGTGGGCGCCCACATCCCCGGAACCATCCGGCGATAGGCATTCACCGTCTGGCTGCAAAGCGCGAGCATCTCCGGCATCAGAGCGACCAGCCCGGCGATGAAATGCCGGGCGGTCTGGCTCAGCCCATCTGCATCGCTGGGATCGACGAAGGCGGGACTGTTGTCGGTCAGGTTGCGCAGCGAGACATGCAGGTGCCCGGACTGCCCCGAGAGGTTCTCATTCAGCTTCGACATGAAACAGGCGGTGAGCCCGTGGCGGCGGAAATAGGTTTTCGCGAAGTTCTTGAACAAGGCGGCATCGTCGGCGGCCTTGACCCCGGGCGCATGGGTCAGCGGCACTTCGAGACAGCCGGGGCCAAGTTCCGTATGCAGCGCGTCGAGACCGATCCCGAGGCTCTCCATCATCGCCACGAGCCCATCGAGCAGCTCGTGCTCATTCGCCAGCGTCTCGAGCGAGTAGGTCTTGTTGCCCAGCGCGTAATGCTTGGGCTCGGCAAACCCGCCCTCGCGCAGGCTCGCCGCGTTCTCGTCGAGCAGGTTGAACTCGAACTCGAAAGCCGAATGGACCGAGAAACCCATGTCCCGCGCTTTCTCGAGCTGGCGGATCAACTGGTTTCGTCCCGACCGCTCTCCAAAGGGCATCGCGTAATCGGCGATGCAGATCGCCTGATCGCCCTCGAAGGGCCACGCGCGCACCGTCTCGGGGAAAAGCTGCGCTGGCACGTCGGTATAGTCGCCGCTCCCATAGGTTTCCTCGGCGCTGTCCCAATTGTAGAGCACATCGCAGAACGGGTAGCCCCCTTGGGCCAGCTTCTCCGCCTTGGCGCGCGCGACCCGTTTGACGCGGAACATCCCGTCCTGATCGAAAATCCCGATATGCACATATTGCGCGCCGATCCGATCGAGCATTTCGTGCATATCGACATGATGGGGGGTATCAGCTTGCATTCCGCAGCATTCCATTTTTTCCTGATCGGGTTCAGCTTAGAGCCTTGGCTGAGCCTACCAATACCCCCCGAGGGGTATGCCGCGTTCCCCGCAACGGGCGCCGCGGATCGAAGCGAGACCGGGAACGATGTCAGGATGGAATGAGCGCATCGCCGATGCGATCACTGCGATGGGGACCGAAGAGTTCGCCAGAACGCTCGACCGGGCGACGGAGACGCTGTTTCCCTACAAGATTTGCATGGTCTTTGCCTATGAGGGCAACGCGACGCCGCAATCGCTCTACCACAATCTGCCGCCGGATGCGGCGCGGATCGTGATCTGGGATTATTGCACCGGCCCGTATCTGCTCGACCCGTTCTACGCCGAGACCGAACGGCGGCGCTCGGGGATGGCTGGGCTTCGGCAGATGGCGCCGGACAAGTTCTTCCAGTCGGAATATTACGCCAAGCATTACAGCCGCACCGGCATTCGCGACGAGATCGGCATCTTCGCCGCGATCGGGCCGGAGCGGGTCGCGGTGATCAGCTTCGCCCGGGAACGCGGCCAGCCGGTTTTCAGTGCGCGCGAGCGGGCGCGTCTCGCCGAGGTGGGCCCCGTCATCGAAGCCCTGATGCGCGGCCATTGGGGCGTCACGGCAGCGCGCGAGGCGCGCGACGCCCCGGCAGATAGCGCCCTGCCCCCACTGCAGGTCCTGCTCGACCGAATTGCCGGTGGCGTTCTGACCCCGCGCGAGACCGAGGTGATCGCGATGGTGCTGCGTGGCTACTCAACGACCGCAATCGGCGCAAATCTCGAGATCAGCGACGAGACGGTGAAGGTCCATCGCAAGAACGCCTACCGGAAGCTGTCGATCTCGTCCCAGGCGCAGCTCTTCTCGCTGTTCCTGAAGGCGCTGGACGAAAGTTCAGTGGCAGGTCAGTTGCAGCAGCGTCGATCTGGGTAGCCCTCCGCCCAGCGCCGACGACTCCGAGAGCGCTAGAAAACCATGCTACCGACATCTTCGCGCTCCGCTTCGCGAACCGCCTCTGGCGCGGCGCTTGCCATCGACTGGTAGGCCATCAGCTCGACCGTGTCGCGGATGGCCACGAAATGCCCCTCCCCGACTTCACGCAGCGCGATGCGCTCGGGGTCTGTGGCGCGCGGCAGCAGAAGCTTCGGCGTTTTCAGGTCGGCTGCGCGCTCGCTCTGGAGCGGTCTGCGCTGCGGGTCCGGATGCGGCACTGCCGACAGCAGCCGTCGGGTATAGGGATGCAGCGGGTTCTTCAGCACGGTGTCGGTCGGCCCGGTTTCGACGACCTGCCCCGCCCACATCACGGCGATGCGGTGGCTGACGCGTTCGACGACCGCGATATCGTGGGAGATGAAGAGGAAGGAGACGCCCTCCTCTCGCTGCAGCTTGGCGATCAGATCGGTGATCTGGCGCGCAACCGATACGTCGAGGGCCGAGACCGCCTCATCCGCGACGATGATCGCCGGTTTGACCGAGAGCGCGCGGCAGATGCAAAGCCGCTGACGCTGCCCGCCGGAGAACTGGTGCGGGTAGCGATCCATCGCGGCGGCTTCCAGCCCGACCCGCTCCAGAAGGTCACCCGCCATCGCCCGCCGCGCGGCGCGCGTCATCGGGTTGCGGATATGGGCTGGCTCGGTGATCAGATCATAGACCGGAAGCCGCGGATTGAGGCTGGCATAGGGGTCCTGGAAGACCATCTGCATCTTTCCGCGCAGCGGGCGCAGCTCTTGCGCCGTCAGGCCGGTCAGGGTCTGCCCGCTCAGCCGGACCCGCCCGCCAGACGCTGCCTCAAGACCTAGCAAGGTCCGCGCCAGAGTGGATTTGCCGCAACCGGATTCCCCCACCAGCCCGAGCGTTTCTCCGCGCCCGAGGGTCAGCGAGACCTCGTTGACCGCGTGATAATCGAGCGCAGGCCGCCCCGGAGCAGCGCGGCGCACCGGGAAACGGACAGACAGCCGGTCGACTTCGAGGAGCGGCGCATCGGCGCTGAGCGGCCGTTTCGGAGCTCCCGCGCCCAGCATCGGCGTCGCCGCCATCAGGTTGCGGGTATATTCGGCCTGCGGAGCGGCGAAGATCTGCCCGACCGGACCGGTTTCGACCTGTTCGCCGCGACACAGCACGACGACGCGGTCGGCGATCTCGGCCACCACCCCCATGTCATGGGTGATGAACAGCACGGCCATTCCGCTCTCTTCCTGCAGCTCTTTGATCAGCGACAGGATTTCCGCCTGCGTCGTCACGTCGAGCGCGGTCGTCGGTTCATCGGCGATCAGCAGATCGGGCTGGCAGGCCAGCGCCATCGCGATCATGACGCGCTGCCGCAACCCGCCCGACAGCTCGTGCGGATATTGCACCAGCCGCCGTTCGGGTTCGGGGATCTTGACCCGCGCGAATGCGGCACGGGCCGCCGCCAGCGCGGCCTTGCGGTCCAAGCCCTGATGCAGGCGCAGGACTTCTGCCACCTGTTCGCCAAGCGGCATCACCGGGTTGAGCGCGGTCATCGGCTCCTGAAAGATCATAGAGATCCGGTTGCCGCGCACCTGCTGCATCTCGCGTTCCTCGAGCGCCGTGATCTCGACCGACGTGTCGCCGTCGAGATTGATGCGCCCACCAGTCAGGCGCCCGCCCTCGCGTTCGATCAGGCGCATCAGCGCCAGCGCGGTGGCGGATTTGCCCGAGCCGGACTCCCCCACCAACGCGACGGTTTCGCCGCGTGCGATGTCGAAGCTGAGCCCCGACAGCGCGGTGTGGGAGCCGAAAGCGAGGCTCAGGTTCTGGACTGACAGAAGCGGTGCGCGGCTCATGGATCAACTCGCGGCTGCGGCAGCGCGGCGGACGCGTGCCTCGGGGTGGTCGGCGAAGGACGGCAGCGGGGGCGTCCAGCGGCGATGGCGGGGAGTGGTCTCGAAGGAGAACGGATCGTCGCCCACGACCTCCCAGCGGAAGCTGTCGCCCAGTTCGATCATCCCCATCGCGCCGGCGGGCTCGCCCTCGGTGGTGAAGCTCTCGGTCAGCGATTGCTGGGTCAGATGGGTAATCCCGTCGACCGTGGTGACGGTGTTCCAGTGCACGTGACCGGCGAGACAGACGACCGGCACCTTCGCGCGAGACAAAGCGGCACGGGCGCGCTCGGCCATCGGATAGGTCGAGCTGGCCGGGTTGTTCTCGAAATAGTAGTTGCCCAGCTGCGAATGGCCCGAGATCGGCACGTGGCTGACCACGAGCGTCGGACGGTCGCTCGCCTGCATGGTGCGCGAGAGCCAGACCACATCGGGCTCGGTCAGCACGAAGCCGGAATAGTCGGGCATCCGGCGGATACGCGTATCGGCGCGCCACAGGACGATGCGCCAGCCGCCGATATCGACGACCCCGTGATCGAGCGTCTGGCCGAGGATCCCTTCGTTATCCGAGACCTCCAGATGATCGCGGTCATGGTTGCCGTTGAGATGCAGGATCGGGGCCTCGACGGCGCGGAACGCCTCGGCCACTTCGGCTTCCAGACGCAGGTCGGTGTCGCGGTTCTCATCCGAGATCCGGTCCCCGAGATCGAGCACCAGATCGGCGCCGCCGTCGCGAACGTAACGGGCGAAGTCTTCCATCAGGGGCAGCGCCATGTCGCCGCGCTTCGCGGTCGAGGGCTTGCCATGGTGGATATCAGTGACGATGGCGATACGGGTGGACATGCTGAAACTTTCCAAAGAGTTGGGGGAAGGTGCCCGCCGCCACGCATAAGCGGCGACGGGCGGGGAGCGTTAGTTGGAGGCGAAGGAGATCGCCCCGGCGCGGAAATCGAGCACATAGGGGATGTGGCCGGGCTTCGGCGCCCAGGCGATATCCTTGCGCATCGCCCAGCTCTCATAGGGGCGATAGAGCGGCAGCACCGGCGGGTCCTGCTTGATGCGATCCATCAGCTCGGCATAGGCGGCGCGACGATCCGCGACATCCTTGGAGAAGCGGAACTTGTCCCAGGTCTTGCGATAGGCTTCGTCGGTGGTGAAACGGCCTTCCGATTCCGAGGCCGCATCCGGGGCCCACATGACGCCGAACGAGCCGAAGGGGTCCGCGAAATACATCGGGTTCGACCAGTTGCGGGTCATCATGTCCTTGCTGTTGCCGGTCCATTTCTCGGCGACATTCACCTTGCCCTTGATACCGACCTGCGCCCACATCTCGACGATGGCCTGCGCGGCCAGAAGGCCGTTGGTGTAATAGACCGGGTCGGTGTCATAGGTGATCTCGAACCCGTCATAGCCAGCTTCCTTCAGCAGTTCGCGGGCCTTCTCGGGATTGTATTCGAAGGTCTTCAGCTCCGGCATGTAGAGATCGCCGTATTCCTTCATCGTGTGGGTCGAGGGAACGACGGCCTTGCCCAGCCAGAGCGCCTCGTTCAGCGCATCGCGGTCGATCGCGAGGCTGAGCGCCTGACGGATGCGCGGATCGCGCAGCTTGGGATGGTTGGTGTTCATGATCATGACGTGGAACAGCGGCGTGACGCTGCCCGCGGCCTTGATGCTCGGGTCGGCTTCGATCAGCGACAGCTGGTCGGGCGCGACATTGGTGATCATGTCGACTTCGCCGGTCTTGAGCGCGGTGATCCGCGAAGCGGTTTCCGGGATATGGATCACGGAGACCTTTTCCAGCGGCGCCTTGTCGCCCCAGAAATTGTCGAAGCGGGTATAGACCACGCGCTCACCGGGGCTGAACTCGCTGATCGCATAGGGGCCGGTGCCGACAGGAGCCATCGAGAAGGCTTCATAATCGCTGTCCTCGGCCACGTTCGGATCGCCAGTGAGGCCCTTGGTGTAGTCTTCGGGGATGATCATGACCTGCTGCAGGTTCACGAGCGTTTCCCAAAGCGGCTCTTCGCGCTTCACTGTGATGCGGACGGTGTAATCGTCGACCTTCTCGGCTTTCTCGAAGTTGTTCAGACGGTCCTTCGAGCGCACCATGTAGGGCGGGAAGGTGGCCTGATACATGCGGTTGAGCGAGAAGACCACGTCATCGGCGGTCATCGCTTCGCCGTTCTGGAAGGTCACGCCCTGACGGAGCTTGAACTCCATGACCTTGGGCGAAACGAGGTTCCATTCGGTCGCCAGACCGGGGCGCCATTCGCCGCCGATCTTCTCGTGATCCTTGTCGATCAGCGTGTCGAAGGTGTTGTAGTAGAACTGCGAGCCGACATTCGAGTGGTCGCGGCCGGGATCGAGATATTTGGCGACGTTGGCAGCGCCGACTTTCAGTTCGCGGGCCTGAGCCCCCGTGACGCCAGCGGCAGCGATGCCGGCGGCAAGAGCGGTGGAAACGAGCAGTCTGAGCATTGGTATCTCCATTGCAGGGTTTGACGACGGGCACTTGCGGCCTTCTGTTCTTGTTGCGGGGTGTCAGCGTGCGCGCAGGCGCACGTCGACGCTGTCGCGTAACCAGTCACCGACCACCTGGACGGCGAAGGTCAGCAACACGATCAGCGCGGCGGGGACGATGACGATCCAGGGGGCGGTCGGCATGTAGTCGCGACCGATGCCGACCATCGAACCAAGCGTCGCGGTGGGCGGCTGCACGCCGAGGCCGAGGAAGGACAGCGTGCTTTCAAGGAGCACGATATTCGACAGCGACAGCGTGAACTGGACCACCAGCGGCGAGACGATATTGGGCAGCAGGTGGGTGAAGGCGATGCGCCGCGGGCTGGCGCCTGCGGCGCGGGCGGCCTCGATGAAGGGCAGATGCATCAGGCGGCGCACGTCGCCGCGCACGATCCGGGCATATTGCTCCCAACCGGCGAGGCCGAGGACAATGACCATCACCTGAAGCGAGCTGCCGAAGATCGCCAACGTGAAAAGCGCGATCAGCGTGAAGGGCACCGCGATCTGGGTGTCGACCGCCGACATGATCGCGGCATCGGTGCGTCCGCCGACCACGCCTGCCAGCAGACCGAGCAACCCACCGACGAGAAGCCCCAGCAGCGCGCCGAGGATCGCAAGCATCAGCGTCAGGCGCAGACCGTGCAGGCTGCGCGAGAGCACATCGCGGCCCAGCTCGTCCGTACCCAGCGGATAGGCGACCTTCGCACGATCAAAACCGATCGGCGGGCGCAGCCGCGAGAGCAGGCTTTGCGCATTGGGATCATGCGGCGCGATCAGTGGGCCGAGGAAAGCCATGAGCAAGAGAGCCAGCCCGACCGCGAAGGCGACTTTTTGGATCACGTTGGTGCCGGTCCAAAGGCGGTGCAGGGCCGAAGGCGCGGGAGTGTTGAGGGCCATAGTCATCGGATCACCCTTTGAGTTGATGGCGCAGGCGCGGATCGGCCCAGGCATAGGCAAGGTCGATAGCGGCGTTGATGAGAATGACGGCGATGGCGACGGTGATGACCCCGAACTGGAGCACCGGGTAGTCGCGCCGGATCGCCGAGGAGACGAGCAGGTCGCCGATGCCGGGCCAGGCGAAGATCGATTCCACCACCACCGATCCGGAGGCGGCGAGCCCCGCGATCTGAAGACCGATCACCGACAGGAGCGTGATCGAGGCGTTGCGCAATCCGTGGCGCAGGATCACCGCGCGCTCGGGCAGGCCCTTGGCGCGGGCGGTGCGCATGAAGTCCTGCCCCAGCACGTCGAGCATGGCGTTGCGGGTGAAGCGCGTGAGCGCCGCGATCAGCACACCCGACATCGCCAGCGTCGGCATGATGAAATGCAGCGGCGTTCCATTGCCCACCACCGGCAACCAGTTCAGCCAGTAGGCGAAGACCAAGACCATCACCACGGCGAGGATGAAGTTGGGCACCGCATAGCCGAGGAAGGCTACGACCATCGCCGCGCTGCCCAGCCAGTGCTTGCGCCAGATCGCGGCGATCATGCCCAGCGGGAGAGACACGACGAGCGTGAGGCCGATCGCCGACAAGAGGAGCTGCGCCGAGGGCCACAACCGCTCCGCCACGATCTGGATGACCGGTCGGCGCTCGATGAAGGACAGGCCGAAATTCCCGTCGAGGAAGGCGCGCAGGAAAGCGAAATATTGGTCCCAGAGCGACCGGTCGAGCTCATAGTAGCGGATCAGGATCTCGCGGTCCTCTTGGGTCATGCCCTCGCCCGCGAGGAAATCTATGGCGTTCCCCGACAGGCGCGTGGCGAAGAACACAAGCGTGACGATCACGAAGAAGGTCAGCGCCATCCGGACGAGGGTGCGCAGGGTGTAGCTCAGCATGTCACGATCTCCTGGGCGAGGGTCACCCCACCCGGCCGGGCGAGCAGAACGAACTCGACCCCGGCGGCGGCGGCCGCGCGGCCATCTGTTTCGGGCGTGTCGCCAAGAAAGACCGCCGCGCCCGGCGCGACCCCGGCGCGCGACAGCGCGGCGTGGACCAGATCGGGGGCGGGCTTGGCGAGGCTCGATGCGGTCGCGGCGGGCACTGCGGCGCGTGCCGCAGCCCAAAGCGCGCCGGTCTCGGGTCGGGGCGTGCCGTCGGGGCCGGGATGGAACGTGTCTGGATTGCTCAGCAGCACGGGCAGGCCCCGCGCCGCCATCGCGGTGAGTTCTGTGAGGTCGGCGAAGCTGAAACCGGTGTCGCGCGCCAGAAGCACCAGCTCGGGCTGCGCCCGGTCGGGCACCAGCCCCAGCTTGCGCGCCAGCGTGACAAGCGGCGGCGCGGCGAAAAGTGCGACCCGCGCGCCGGGGCGACGGCGCTGCAGATTGCGGAGCGTTTCCTCCCCCGCCAGCACCATGCGCTCGGCAGCTACCGCGAGTCCCATCAGGCCGAGCCGGGCCGAGAGGTGCTCAGCGGTGTCGGTGGAATTGTTCGAGACGACCCAAAGCCGCTCGCCGCAACGCTCGATCAGCTCGGGCACGCCGGGCAGAACGCGGTCCCCAGCGATCAGACAGCCATCGAGATCGGCCAGAACCGCAGCACGTTCGGGGAGCGGCCCTGACAGGAACTCGGACAATCCGACAGGCTGGGTCATGGGCAAATCCTCTCCGTTCGGGGCCTCGGCCCCGTTCGCGCGATGCGCGTCTGTTCATGCGGTGATGGGGCGTCGCCCCGGACTGCTCACGGTTTGACGAGTTTCTGTGACGTGGATGTTACATCTGCAAGCTAAGCCGTCGGATGATGAAAGCTTCGGTTGGATCTATGGCGAGCGCCCTGTCGCTTTCCCGCCTGCGCTCGGTGACTGCGGTCGCCGAGGAGGGCTCTTTTTCGGCTGCTGCGCGCCGGTTGGGGGTGTCGCATTCCGCAGTCGCGCAGCAGATTCGCGATCTCGAGAGCGCCTTCGGCGTGCGGCTGTTCGACAAGCTCAACGGAACCCTCTGTGCCACGCCGCTGTGCGAGCAGCTTTGCGACATCGGCGCCCGGATGCGTGAGGCCGAGCATGACGCGCTGCGTATTCTCGAACGCCGGGGCCCGACCGGAAGGCGCAGGCTGCGCGTCGGTCTGGGCAATTCGATGCCGGGCATCGCGATCGTCCACCAGCTTCTGCGCCAGCACCCCTCGCTCACGGTCTCGGTGGAAAGCGGCTCGCATCAGGACATCCTCGCGGCCCTGCTGCGGCGCGAGGTGGATGTCGCGGTGCTGCCTGATCTGCCGAACGATCGCCGATTCCGCACCGCGCGGGTGCTGTCGCAGGAGGTGGTGGGCATCGTCTCCGCCGACAGCCCGACCGGATTGCGTGACGAGGTCAGCCTCGAAGAACTGGCGCGGCTGCCGCTGATCTTCCGCTCGCAGGGGTCCTCGACCCAGAAGGTCGTCGACCGCGCCTTCCGTGCGACCGGCCTATCCCCCGAGCCGCAGCTGATCGCCGACACCCGCGACGCCGTCTATGAGGCGGTAGCCTTGGGGATCGGTGTCGGCTTCATGTGGCGCTTCGGCACTTACCGAACCGATACGGTGCGCAGGCTGCTGATCCGCGACATCCGGTCAACGGTGGACGAGGTCGTGTTCGCGCTGAAGGACGAAAGAAACGAGTTGATCGAGCTATTCTTCAACGCCGCCGGCCAGATCGATCCGGCCGGGGCTGCTGGCGCGGAGATCATTCGAGAATAGGTGCGCCGACGCCCAAGCGACGTGACCTAGACCGCCGCCGCGACGTTCTCTGGAAACAAATCGCCTGTCCCAAGGCTCTTCACGCTCCCGTCGTCCTCGCGCATCAGGAACAGGGCGTCGAGGCCGCGTTTCCTCGCAACCTCCAGCCCCTTGTCCGGGCCAAGCACCATAAGCGCGGTGGCCCAGCCGTCGGCCTCGGCGCAACTGCGCGCGACGACCGTCACGGAGGCAGGCGATGCGAGCAAGGGCGCGCCGCGCGCGCGATCCATCGTATGCGAGAGCCTGCGCGCACCGAGATCGATCCAGTGCCGATAATCGCCTGAGGTCGCGACGGACGCATTCTCGAGCGCGAGGATCGAATGCGGCGCGCGACGCAGCGGATCGGGGCTCTCAACCGCAATCGTCCACGGGCTGCCATCGGGCCGGAGCCCCATGGCCCGCATCTCGCCGTCGATCCCGACGAGACCGGCCTCGATCCCCTGCGCGGCCAGCGTCTCGGCGAGGCGATCCACGCCGTAGCCTTTCGCGATCCCGTTCAGGTCCAGCACCGCGGGGCCGCTCTTGCGCACCCGGTCATGGTCGAGCTCGAGCCATTGATCTGCGGGCTCCCGCGGCACGCTCATCGCGGCGCGGATCGCCTCGGGTGTCGCATCGTCGGGACCGAAGCCCCAAGCCGCAACCGCATCTCCGAGCCCGATATCGAACGCGCCGCCCGAGGCTTTGCCGATCTCGAGCCCGAGACGAAGCACTTCGGCCAAACGCCCGGGCACCTTCACCCATTCGCCTTCCGCCGCCGCGTTGAGCCGCATCAGGTCGCTGTCCGGTTTCCACGTGGACATCTGCGCATCCACCTCCGCAACCGCCGCCTGAAGCGCGGCTTGGATCGGCGCGGGATCGCGCCCGGGCGGTGCGAAGAACAGGGCGGTCCAGCGGGTGCCCATGGTCGCGCCGTGCAGCGCGTGGCGCAGCAAATCAGAAGATGTCTTCGACATAACGGCCCTCCATTTTCAGTTTGGTCGCACTAAGGCCCGAAGCCGCGAGGATGTCATGCAGGGCATCGGCGACACCCGCCGCCATGTCCCGCCCGCCGCACACCATGATCCGCGCGCCGCTCTGCACGAGCCGGACCAGTTCGGGAGCATCGGCGCGCATCGCATCCTGGACATAGCGCGGTCGCTGGCCGCGCGAGACCGAGGTCACGAGCCGCGACAGACGCCCTTCGTTCTTCCAGCCGCCCAACTCCTGCGCATAGAGGAAATCGCTTTGCGGATCGCGCATCCCGAAGAAGAGGTGGATCGGGCGCCGTTGCTCGTTTTCGCGCACGAAGCCCACCAGAGGGCCGATCCCCGTGCCCGCGCCGATCAGGATCAGCGGCGCGCGCGAACGGTCCGGCCGGAAGGCGGGGTTGCGTCGGACGAAGGCGCGGACGCTCTCGCCAGGTTCGAGCGCCGTCAGCTGGCCCGAACACAACCCGCCGGGATGCTTCTTGACCACGATCTCCAGAAACCCGTCGCGGCGTGACGACGCGAGCGAATAGAGGCGCGGAGTCGACGACCCTTCGGGCAGTATCCCGATCAGATCTCCTGCGGCAAACCGCGTAAAACCCGCCCCCGTCAGCCGCTGCCAGAACGTGGCGCGCGGCGGCGAAAAGCGCAGGATCGACGTCGGCGCCTGCACGTCCGCCCCATAATCGCGCCGCGACTGGAGCGTGAGTTCGGTCGTGGCAGGGGGCGTCGGTTGGTGGTGCAGATCGAGCGCGATCCCGAGCACCGCGCCCAGCGCCTGCCCCCAGCGCGCGAAGGCCTGCGGCGACTGCCGGTCGATCGTGTCATAGGGCAGAAGAACCGGCCACCCCTTCGCCTCCACGGTGTCGGCAATCGTCTGGGCGTAGGCGCAATAGGCAGGGAAACTCCGGTCCCCGAAGCCGAGCACGGCAATCGGGATATCCAGCGCTTCGGAACAGGCGTCGAGTTTCGTCAGAAAGCCTTTCGCGGAACTGGGCTCCGCCCCGTCGCCATAAGTGGCCGCGAGCACGATGATCCGATCGGCCCGGGCGTAGCGCTCGGGGGCGAAGGACGACATCGGGGCGATGTGAACACTCTGGCCCGCCGCACGGAGTGCTTCATGCAGGGTCGCGGCGAACCCCCAGGTGCTGCCGCTTTCGCTGCCGACAAGAAGGATCGTCTCCGCGCGCGCAGCTGGCTGGTTGGCCCGGATGCGCGGGCGACCGCGCCGTCCGGCCAGCCAGACCGTCAGGCCGGTGAACCCCATCACCGGCACGACCAGCGCCATGAGACCCAGCACCGCGCCCAGCAGTGCAGCGCCCTGCCCCGTATGCAACATGTAGATGGTCTCAGTAATGCGTTGCCATGCGGTCAGGTCCGCCCAG
This sequence comes from Thioclava sp. PTB-PU3-1, assembly GCF_055666785.1. Classification (NCBI taxonomy): domain Bacteria; kingdom Pseudomonadati; phylum Pseudomonadota; class Alphaproteobacteria; order Rhodobacterales; family Paracoccaceae; genus Thioclava; species Thioclava sp. PTB-PU3-1. The sequence continues at coordinate 1,043,153 of NZ_JBVNVL010000001.1, forward strand.
GCGAGCACCGCGCCGGTGCCTTGGTCGAGATAGCCGGTGCCGCGATCGGTCTTCAGCGTGAAAACATCGGTGGCATCGCCGTCATAGGGGAAGCTCAGGCTCCGCAACTCCGAGACCGGCGTGTCGCCCAGCATCGCAAGACCGGCAAGCGGCGCGTCTGTTTGACCGCTCACCTCGGCGGGGATGCCGAGCGAAGGCCCACCATCGGGGATCAGCTCGAAGGTCGAGGCCGTCATCCACAAAGACGTGACGGAGGAGAGAAGCAGGCCGATCACCGCGACGCGCGCGATCTCGACGTGGAGCCGACCGGCGAGCGGCCCACGCAAACGCGAGAACCAGTTCCGCCAGCCGCCAACACGCCGCGCGACGAGCAGGACGCCGGAGACCGAGAGCACCAGCATCGCGATGGAGCCCAGCGCGCTTGCGACGCGGCCGGGATCGCCGAGAAAGAGGGAGCGATGAAGGTTGGTCAGCCAACGCTGAAAGGCATTCGGATCAGCCGATGCGACGCCGCGGCCCGTGGTGGGATCGATCACCGCCGCGCCGGGCTGTCCGGCTTCGAACCAATAGGCCGTGATCTGCCCCGAGGGTGCGCGCCGGATCTGTTCGAGACCCGGATAGATTGTCTGGATGCGCTCGGCGAGGGTCGCGACGCTGAGCTCCGCCCCCGCCTGCGGTGCCGCGATCCGCTCCGCAACCGGAAAGACCGCGAGCACCGCGCCGCTGAGCGCCAGCACCGTGACAAGCGCCAGGGCAATCAACCCCGGCCAGCGATGAAACGCGCGGATCATGGCCTGTCACCTCACATGTCGTAGGTGAAATCGGCGACGTAGCGACGCCCCGGAACCGGCGTGCCCGCGCCCTCGGTCGTCAGCGGCACGGCGACCTCGTTGGGGCTGTCGCGCATGTCCTCGACCGCGGCGTCGATATGCAGCGTGTAGCCGGCATCGAAGAGCGCATCCGCAAGATCGAGCGTGATCTCGAGCGTCCGGCCCGCGCCGACGCTTGCGCCGGTGATACCGTTGATCTGCGCCGGGTCGCCCCCGGTCGCGCGATACCAGTCGCTGAGATGCTCGTAATATTTGGACTTGCCGCCCGCCATCCAGAGGCTGCCCGCATAGGCGCCCGACGGATCGGTGACATAAAGCGCGAGATAAGCGCCGTCGCCACCGTAGTTGTTCAGCGTGGTCTTGAGCGTGACGGGCTGCGCGGATGCGAGCGCGGGAATGGTCAGCGCCGTGCTCAGCGCCAATGTTGCAAGAAGAGACTTCATTTCGGGAATCCTTGTTTTGGGGAGGAAAGCGGCGGCGGTTCAGTTCACCTGAACCTTGGGCGGAGCGCCGTCACCGAAGAGGCCGTTTTTCGGCGGGGCTACCGTGCCGGCGGGGGCCGGGTTGCGCGCCGATGCGCCGTAGTCGTCATCATCGTCGTCCTCGTCATCGTCGTCATAGTCCGACGTGATGAGGCGCTGCGTCGCTGGATCGATCTTGGCTTCGATTTTCCGCCCGTCGCGGTCGCGGCCCTCGATCTCGTATCGGCCGTCTTCCATCTCGATTTCGTGGACAGTCCAGCCGTTCTCGCGCGCGATCTGCATCACCGCGTCGCGGGACATTCCTTCGCCGCGCGAAGGCTTTCTGTAGTCGTCGTCGGCCAGAGCCATCCCCGCAGGCAGCAGGGCGATGAGGGGAAGTGCGGTCAGGATCTTTCGCATGGCAGGGTCTCCTTTTTCATCTGCTACCGACAATCTGGGCAGCGGACCTGAGCGCTTCCTGACGGGCGGGGAGTTTCCGCTTCAGCTTCGCGTCAGGAAAAAGGCCCCGCCTTTTGAGGGCGGGGCCAGGTGAGGCCGCGGGACAAACGGCCTTGGCGATGTGATCGGGAACGGTCAGGCGATATCGCCGGGTTCAGGCCCACGCTTGTCGCCGGTCAGCATCGACCGCGCGAGGTTTTCGCGATGCCGGAATGAGGCCAGAACCACACCGGCGACATGAAGCGCCACGAGCAGCAGGACCAGATTGGCGAGAACCTCGTGCAGTTCTTCCAGCGCCTCGTTGCCTTCGCCTTCCGCGCCCTCGCCATATTCACCGTATTCGCCATCCTCGTCCGCGAAGGCCGGGGTCACGATCTGCGGCAGCGCGGGAAGCATCGCCACGCGCGTGGGTTCCGCCATGAGCCAGCCGGTAAAGGCAGTGCCCGACAGCGAGATCAGCAGCGCCACGATCATCAGCGCCCCCGCAGGGTTGTGGCCGAGATAGCGACGCTCTTTGCCGCGCAGCATGTCGCCAAGATAGGACAGCGTCTGCCCCGGCCCTCTGAGGAACTGGGTGAACCGGGCATAGCGCCCGCCCACGCCCCCCCAGACCAGCCGGAACGCGACCAGCCCGGCGACGGTGTAGCCTGCGATCTCATGCACCGGCTGCAACTCGTCGGCCGTGAACCAAGCCGTGGCAAAAGCCGCGACGAGGCCCCAGTGGAAAATCCGCACCAGCGGATCCCAGACCCGCACCCTGCCCCCGGAGCTACCGCCGGAATTCGTCGTGTCGTGAAATGCTGCGTCAGTCATGTTTGCCTCCTTCACGATCTTCGCGGGACCGACCATGTTCATCGCCCTCATATTCGACCTCGAGAATCTGGAGCGTCGACGGATGAACCGTCACTTCGAGCTGGCGGCCCTGCGCGTCGGTGCCGTCGATCTCGTAGCAGCCGTCATCGATCTTGATGCGGCGCACCGTCCAGCCGTTCTCTTCGGCGAGTTGGGCCACGGCATCGCGCGGCTGCCAATCCGCCATCGGCACGAAACAGTCGTCATCGGCCAGAGCCATTCCAGCCGGAAGCACCGCGAGAAAGGCGAGAATTGTCACTGTCTTCTTCATGGGCCAAACTCCTGTTCGCGGCCAATTCTGCACCTTTCATGGGCGATCAATCTGACGGGAACCTGAAGCCGCATCGCGCGCAACGTCAGCTTGGTGTCAGCCGGGCAGGTGAAGACTGGGCAACGGATAAGAGATGGGACCAACATGCGCATCCTGCTGATCGAGGACGACACTATTCTGGGCACTGCGGTGCGCGACCAGATCGCGAGCGATGGCCACTCGGTGGACTGGGTCACGCGTCTCGACGAGGCGGGCGCGTCGGTCCGCAGCACCGGCTATGATCTCGTCCTGCTCGATCTCATGCTCCCGGATGGCCGCGGCATCGGTTTTCTGAAGTCGCTGCGCAGCCGGGGCGATGTGACCCCCGTGATCATCATGACCGCGCTCGATCAGGTCTCGGACCGGATCGAGGGGCTGAACGCAGGCGCCGACGACTATCTCGTAAAGCCCTTCGACCTCGCGGAACTCTCCGCGCGCATCGGGTCGGTCGCGCGGCGCTACAGCGGCAATCCGAACCCCATCGTGAGCCATGCCGGGCTCGAGATCGACCTCGCCGCGCGCAGCATCCTGCGCGACGGCAAGCCCGTGCAACTGACCGCGCGAGAATGGGCCCTGTTCGAGGCGTTCCTCTCGCGCCCCGGCCAATTGCTATCCAAAGCCCAGCTCGAAGAGAAGCTCTACGCCTTCGATGCGGAGGTGGAGAGCAACACGATCGAGGTCCATGTCAGCCGCCTGCGCAAGAAGCTTGGCGCCCATGTGATCGAGACTGAACGCGGTCTCGGCTACAGGCTGGGCAAGGCATGAGATTGCCGCGAAGCCTTCAGGCCCGTCTGGGGCTTTCGCTCGGGGTCGTTCTGGCGCTGATGTGGATCGCGGCGGCGACCGTCACCGCGCTGATCGTGCGCAAGGAGATGAGCGAGGTCTTCGACTCCACGCTTCAGGAAACGGCGCAGAGGATCCTGCCCCTCGCGGTCATGGATATCGTGAACCGCGACGGCAACAACACGACGCAGCGCCTTGCAAGGCTGCGCAACCACGAGGAATTCTTCACCTATATCGTGCGGGACGCGGAGGGGCACATTCTTCTGCAGTCCCATGCGGCCGATCCGTCCGTCTTCCCCGCCTATGACGGCCGGGGGTTCAGCCAGACGGCCACCCACCGGCTCTATAGCGATGCCGCCCTTCAGGACACGATCCGGATCACCGTCGCGGAACCGCTCGCGCATCGTGCGAAGGTCGCGCGAGAGGTGGAGCTTGGCCTTGGCCTGCCGCTGCTGATCGTGATCCCGCTCGCCTTCGCGGCGGTCGTGCTGGCGGTGCGGACCAATCTCGGGCCGCTGCGGCGGTTCCGCACCAGTCTAGAGGCGCGCAACGCCCGCGACCTCACCCCCATTCCGACCGACGATCTGCAGACCGAGATTTCCCCGGTCGCCGCCACGCTCAACAATCTTCTGGGGCGGTTGCGCGAAGGGTTCGAGGCCGAGCGAAGCTTCGCCTCCAACGCCGCGCATGAATTGCGCACGCCCCTTGCGGGCGCCATCGCGCAGACACAGCGGCTGAGCGCGGAAACAACCGACCCGGTCGCGAAGACACGCGCCGCCGATATCGAGGCGACGCTGAAACGTCTCACACGGCTCTCGGAACGTCTGCTGCAACTCGCCCGCGCGGAAGGCGGGCCTTTGCGGCTTGAGCGCAACTCGGACCTGCGCGTCGCCGCCCGCTTGATCGTCGAGGACCTCGCGCGCGGCTTCGATCCCGGGCGTATCGCTCTGGAGCTGCCCGAGTCGCCTGTCATCTCGGATCTCGACCCCGATGCGTTCGGTATCCTGTGCCGGAACCTGATCGAGAACGCGCTGAAGCATGGGGCGCAGGACGAACCGGTTACGGTGCGCCTGACTGCGAAAGGCGTTTTCACCGTAACGAATACCGGGCCGGTCATTCCGCAGGAGACGCTCGCGCGGCTGACCGCGCGGTTCGAGCGCGCCGGCAGCACGAATGACGGCAGCGGATTGGGCCTCGCCATCGTCGCCGTCATCGCGGAGCGGATCGGAAGCCCGCTCTCGCTGACATCGCCGCCGAGCGGTCGCGACTCTGGCCTTGAGGTCAGCTTGCAGCTGCCGCTGAGTGCGGCGACGTCCTGAAGAGCCGCGCGCCGAAATCCGTCACGTTCCGAAACCCGTCTTGTTCAGCGTCACTTGCCGGACCTCTTTCGGCTGATAGTCTGGAAAAATGACCGACGCGGACACGATGACTGCGGTGCTTTGCGACCGCTATGGAGCGCCTGACACGCTTTGGCTGGACGAAGTGCCCATCCCGGCGCCCGCACCGGGCGAAATCCGGGTGCGCGTGCATGCCGGAACGGTGAACCGGACCGACACGGCCACGCTGCGCGGCCATCCCTTCTTCGCGCGGGCGATGACGGGGCTCTTGCGGCCGAAGATGCCCACGCTCGGGATGGATTTCGCCGGCGTGGTCGACGCCCTGGGCGATGGCGTGAGCGCGTTCCGGCCCGGGGATCGGGTCTTCGGCCTGTCGCCCGAGCGGTTCGGCGCCCATGCCCAATATCTCTGCCTGCCCGCCGATGGACCGTTGGCGCGGATCCCGGGCGATCTCGCCTTCGACGAGGCTGTGGTGGGCGAAGGCGCCTGGTATGCCGACGCGACCACCAGCCTGCTGTCCGAGGGCGCCCGCTGCCTGATCTACGGTGCCTCCGGCGCCATCGGCTCGGCGGCGGTTCAGCTTGCCAAGGTGCGCGGGGCGCATGTCACGGCGGTCATCGGAACCCGTCACCTCGAATTGGCCCAGAGCCTCGGGGCCGACAGGGTGGTGAATTACGAGACCGAGGATTTCACCGCGATCGGCGAGCGCTTCGACCTCGTCATGGACGCGGTGGGCAAGACCTCGTGGCGCGCCTGCCGCCCGCTACTGACATCCGACGGCATCTTCACGGCGACCGATCTGGGCCCCGGCTGGTCCCACCTGTTTCTCTCCGGCTGGTGCGCGCTCACCGGCAGCAAGCGCGTGCGGCTTCCCTTTCCCGAGAATGCCCCGGGCTTCGTGCGACGCCTCGCCGGGCTGATGGCCGAGGGGCGGTTCCGGGGCGTCTTCGACCGGCGCTATCGGCTGGACGAGATCGTCGAGGCCTTCCGCTATGTCGAGACCGGGCAGAAGACCGGGATCGTGAGGATCGACATCCCCTAGGATCAGGATGGGCGGATCACGATCTTGCCCCTGACCTCGCCATGACCGGTGCGCGCCAGTGCCTCCGGCAGCTCGACCAGCGGCAGCTCCGCCTCGAGATGCGGCACGATCCGTCCCGCCTGTGCCAGCGCCGCCACGCGCGCGGTCAGTTCGCGCCCCGAGGGCACCATCAGCATTCCGATCGACTTGTGCCGCCCACGGTAGATCGCCCCACCGAGCAGGAGCGACAAGAGCACGCGCACCTCGCCGCCGACCGCCCGGTAGATGCCACCCGGCGCGAGCGCCTTCGCGATGCGGCGTGGCCCGCGGGTCGCCACCATGTCGAGGATGCGATCCCAGGTAGCCCCGGTCTCGGTGAAGTCCTGTGCGCGATAGTCGATCACCTCATCGGCACCGAGCGTGCGCAGCCAGTCGACCTTGCCGCCATTGTCGACCGCGCTCACGAAGGCCCCCGCCTGCTTCGTCAGTTGCAGCGCCATGGTGCCCGAGCCACCCCCGGCCCCGTTGATCAGCAGCCTGTCCCCTGCCGTGACATTTTCGGTTCCGGCGACGGCGATGCCGCCCGCCTGCGGCAGGCAGGCGGCGACCGCGTCGGAGAGGCTGTCGGGCACCTTCACCATCAGTTCAGAGGGCACGCAGACATATTCGGCGAAGCCGCCGCGGGTCATGACGACGTCCCCCATGACCCGGTCACCGATCGCGAAGCCGGGCGTGTCGGGACCGAGCTTGTCGACGATCCCCACGATGTCCGAGCCAAGCACCGGTTGCTTCGGCCGCCAGTACCCGCCGACCATTCGCGCGTAGAACGGCGCGCCCGTGAGATATTCCCAATCCGACAGGTTCACCGCGCAGGCGCTTACCCGGAGCCGAAGCTGGCCCTTGCCCGGCTCGGGCACCGGCAGGTCCGCAAGCCGCAGCTGCTCGGCCCCGCCGTAGCGGTGATAGGTCATGGCCTTCATTTGCCGGGTCCGGGGGGATCGGTGAATACACGGACCAGCATCGTGCCGACGATCCAGACCCCCAAGGTCCAGACGATGGTGGCGCCGGGGCTCAGGTAGCCGCCGACAAATCCGGCAATCGCGATCACCACGCCGATTGCGCCGACCAGTCCGACCAGTTCTTTTCTCTTCTGTCGCAAGCCCATCGGTCTCTCCCCCTCTTCATGCAAATCCTAGTCGATTCGCGCGCGACGCCCAAAGATCACGGCACCCAAGCCGAACGGCCCGACAAGCCCGACCGACAATCAGCCGAGCCAGTCGCCGATGCGCCCGTAGAGCGCCCTGATCCCTTTCATGGGCACGTCGACCGCCATAGGGGATTGAAGTTCGCATGATCATGCTCCTCCGGTTTGTCATCGTTGATTGAGCTGTGCGCGCACGGCTTTGATGCCTTGCCGCGATACGCGATAAGGCTGGCCGTTCTGCGAGCGGATGAAGCGCCGTTTTCTCAGGCGCATAAACACGTCGAGCGTGCAGTCCGAAAGGACGTAACCGTCGCGCGTGTAACAGGTGATGGCGCGTATCTTGCCGCCCTCGCCTCTTTCATGGTGGATTGCTCCGCCAAGGGCGAGTTCATGCAAAACACGCTGTTCGTGCTTTGAGATATTCAAGGGATTGGTCTCGATTTTATGAGAGTGTAGAAACAGAGGCACTCAGCGTTGCGCGTGAGTGTTCTTTTGGTTCTGGCGTTCCCGTATCACTTGATCGGGAACGGGCTTATGCCCGGGGCTCTTGCATAAAATCTCCATCGCATGAGGCCTCTGCCTCATACCTTTTGGACAGTTAGGCACGGACGCAGAGCACAACAAGTCCCCTGCGACATCTCTGCGCGATCAAAGCAATGGCGTTGCAGAAATGCGGGCGTTCATGTCCCTCCGCGAAAGCTCTGGCGCCGAGCGTTCTGATAAAGAGCCCCAACGAGAGCGCCGGTTGCATTGTCCTCAGCGACTATCTACGCCATCAGATACACCAGCCCAGATTGGACAGCGGTAATGCCGATATTCCTGATCCTCATGGTCATCGTCGCAGGCGCCGTTGGAGCGTTCTTCTGGTTCAAGCGGCACAAGCGCGCCCAACTGCTGACGACTGCGCTGCCGGAGCGTCAGCGTACCATTGTGAAGCAGCAGGTTCCGCTGATCCGAAGACTGCCGGGCGACCTGCAAGCGCGGCTCGACGGCAAGATCAGCCTGTTTCTGGATCAGGTCGAATTCCTCGGCTGCAATGGCTTGGAAGTGACCGAGGAAATGCGGCTCTCCATCGCCGCCCAAGCCTGCCTTCTCGTCGTGAATTCAGACAGCTGGTACGATCACCTTCGCACCATCCTGATCTATCCCGGAGCCTTCAAGTCCAGACAAGCTCAGCGCAGCGGCTATGTTCTGACGGAACGCGAAACCATCCGGACCGGGGAGAGCTGGGCGCGCGGTCCGGTCGTTCTGTCTTGGAAGCACACCCGGTGGGGCGCCTCCAACGATCATGATGGCCACAACGTCGTCTTGCATGAGTTCGCCCACCAACTCGACGATCTTTCAGGTCACACGGACGGCATTCCGGTGCTGAGCAAAGAGCAGAGCTTCGCTGGCTGGGCAGTGCCATTCTCCGAGGCCTACGAGCGCCATGTTCAGCACGTCAGACACGGGCGGCGCACAGTGATAGACGCCTACGGCGCCGAGGGGCCGGAAGAGTTCTTCGCAGTCCTCGTCGAGGCCTTCTTCGAGCGACCGGCAGAGCTGAAACACGCCGAACCTGCCGTCTATGAACAGCTGTCGATACTCTTCCAGCTTGAGCCATCGACATGGGCCCGATGACCCGGTGCGCAGGCTCGTCCCCGTAACACTCCTGCCTGCACCAGAAGATCCGGCATCCACCGGCTCATCCCGCTCTCATCGAGGCTTTCAGGACAGCGCGGCATTCACTCCAGAAAAATGCCGCCGTCATCACAGCCCGGCAAAGGCGTCGGTGTGAATCCATCTGCGACGGACCCCACATTTACGCAGCATCTTCAGAAACCCGGAAACCATCGTGCTCGCACCGGACACATAAACGCGCCGTTCGTCCAGATCGGGAACGCATTCGCGCAAGTTCGTCTCGTCCATCCGGCCCTGCACCAGCGTCACATCGTCATATATGGCGGAGCCGGGTTCTCCGGACACCGCGTAGACCACCTTCATCCCCAATTCGTTGCGCGCGCGTGTCAGAAGCTCTCGATAGGCGATCTCGTCTGCTGACCTGTTCGCGTAGACCAGAACGATATCGCGTTTCTCACCGCGTTCGAGGAGGTCGGCGATCATGCTGCGAAACGGGGTAATTCCAATTCCGCCTGCGATGAACAGAAGCTTCTTCTCGCGCTGCCGCGGCAGGACGAATGTGCCCGCTATCTGGGAGCCGTAAATCGTGTCGCCTTCCTGCATCCGCAAAAGCCCCCGCTTGAACGCGCTTCCCTGAGGGTTGAACTTGACGCCAACCCGCACGGCCGAGGCCCCGGGCGCGGAGGCGATGGTGAAGGGCCTGCGGTTGCCGCGCTTGTCCGACCCCGACAGCCCCAGCGTCCAGTCGAGATACTGACCCGCCCGGAATTTCAGGGCGCGATCCGACTGAAAGACGAATTCGTAGCAATTCGCGGCGATCTCCTCGACACCGACCAGCTTCATCTTGAACCGACCTTTGGGGCTGGCGGCCCAAGCGTAGATATTCGCCACGAGGAAGGCCATTTCGGGGGAGAAGTACATCGTCCCGATATGGATGTTCGAGGAAGACAGAACCCCGACGATGGTGGCGTAGACATGCCGCGACCAGCGACCATGCGCGGCCGTCAGCGGCTCCGTCAGCATTGCGAAACCAGCAAAGAACAGCGGCGAATAGAGGAGCGTCTGTTGCAGCGCCATTCCCATCATGCCCGGGGGCGTCGTTACCAGAACGGCGGCAAGGTTGGACAGGATGTAGACCGCGATCATGCCGAGGCGCTCGATCTTGTAGGCGACGAGAAGCCCGCCGAGGATCACCAGAGGCAACAGCTGTGGCGTGCCCCCGACCCACCACAAGGCCGGGGTGTTGAGCCCAAGCCCCGCAACGACCGCACCGATCGCCACCGGGTTGAAGATGTGCTTATGCCCGAGCGTCAGGATGAATTTCGACGCAATAGCGACGACCGATGCGAGCACGATCGCGGCCAGTGTCATCGGATCGGCGAAATCCGCGGGCGGCATGATGAGCGCGAGGATCAGGGCCGTGATATAGACGGATTCCGCGTTCGTCGGCAGCTTCAGAAACAAGCTGAAAAGCCGGTTCGTCACCCAGGCGCTCGCTACAGAGAGCACGAGCGACACGACCAGCCCGACAGGGTCGAGGAAGGCCGCTCCCATCATGCCGACCGCAATCCCGCCCAGAAACAGGATCCCGAGATAATAGACCATCAATCGATACATCGTGACGCCATTCAGCGAACGCCTGATCAGTTTCATCATGAGAAGACAAACTCCTTGAAACCGGTCGTTTGCACGGCCGTTCCATCCTGGTGGATTTGGTAGGCTTCGAGGCCATCGAGGGCTTCGATGTAGTAGATGCCCTTGTCGCCCATCGCGAAGGCCGCCGTGGCGTGTAGGTCCGCGACGAGAACGTCATGCCCGATCACGGTGATGCTGACGGGGCCTTCGATGCGGCTGGTTCGGTCATGCGGGTCATAGATATGGTCGCCACGGACGTAGTTGCCCGACGTCGCCACGCCCTGCCCTCTTGGCGCGATCGCCTTGACGATCTGGCGCGGATCGAAGGGATTGCGAATACCGATCAACCACTCGCGGTCGCGCGCATCGCGCCCGCCGACTTGAATGTCTCCGCCCGCGTCGATGCAGAAATTCTCGAACCCGTCTCTCTCGAGCAGTCGGGCCGCACCGAGGATCGCCCATCCTTTCACGACACCGGAAGGATCGATGGTTCCATCCTCGCGCCGAATGTCGAAATACCCGTCCGTGATCTCTTGCATGTCATGGGCGATCTTCAGGACGTCGCGCATCTGGGAACTGAGTGCGGGCTCATCGATCTCGCCCGAATTGAAGCGCGAAACTTCGCTGTCAGGGCGGAAGGGGCTGAAGCGTTTATCCGCGTCATTGAAGACGTCGAACACCCTTTCGTGAATGTCTGCGCCCTCGGAATTCGGGATGTCGAGCGTGATCGGCATTCCCATGATGATCCGCGTCTCGACGGTCATGGCCGGACTATTTCAGCGATTTCAGCAGCGCATCATTTGCCGAATTCAGGAACGCCTGGCTGGTGAGCGTTGCGCCGGAAATGTAAGAGACGTTGGTATTCTGCGCCATGACGATCTCGCGCTCGAGCATCGGCAGCGCCTTGCTGTTGATATAGCGGCTCGTCCTGCGATCCGTCGGCGATCTCAGGATGTCGATGGAGGCGATTTTCCCATTTTTCACATGGGCTTGCACCTGCACATAGCCGTAATACTGGCGGACCGGAGACCCGGTCCAAGTGCCATCCTGGAATTGAGCGTTCGCGGGAATTTGGCGAGGTTGCGAAAAGCTCGAGAAAAAGCCTGCCGATGCCGCGGTCGAACTGAGCAGCACAGCGAGAACGGTGCCTGAAAGTGCGCTTGTAAACTTCCTGCTCGTCATTGGGGACCTCCTGATATTCCTTGCGGGCTCCCGGCCCGGTGACTTCGATTTGACGGTCGCTCGCCTGCCCCCAGACCACTTATAAAGATACGTGTTCCGCATCGACATTGAAGTCGCGCCCGTTCCCCTTTGCGTGAAGCAATTGCGAGCGAAGGGAGCGGCCCTATCGAGAACGCAGTCGCGCCCGCCCCCATATCAGCTTGGGGTGTCGCCTCTCCTTCGCGGATCTTTCACCCTGCCAGCACTTGTGCGCCGTCAGCCTCACTGCCGCCGAAACAGCAACCTGTGGGGGAACGCAGTCTCTGCGAGGATCGTCAGCCCATATGCCGGGGTGAAAGCCGACGAGAGGTTGGGCACGGAAGCTATTGGCAACGCGCGGACGGTTCGCACGCTGCCCTGCCCAGACCGAGATGAGAACGATCGACGCGCCGGCCTCGAGACGGGCGACGCGCCCCGACCGTATCGCGCCCGGCCTTCAAACGACCAGTTACGCTGGCACGATAATTTGACGCAATTTCTCAAGCTCCTCCTCGGACATGTCCAGCGCATCGCGGGTCACATCGTGAAGCTCCTGCATCAATGTTTGAGCCTGCTCGATCTCGTCCTGCGTGATCGGACGAGACGGATGGGCAAAGAAACCGAGCGAGCGGTCCAGCTCCCCAAGCGCAATGACTTTTCCGAAGCGCAATCCGAAACGCGCGGCGGCGCCGAACACGTCACTCTGGTCACCGTCGGCGAGATCTTCCCAGTCACAAATGCCCTGATTGGAGATCGCCCAGCGGACGGTCGGATCCACAAAAACGAGCTCTTTTTCAGTGTAGTAATCGACCCACTCTTTTGGGTAGGTGAGATAACTAAGGGTCGGACTAGCAAAGCGAACATGCAAGCCCAACGCGAATGTCCAATCGCAGACCCGGTTCAGACGTTGCAATAGGTCCTCTATCTTACGCAGATTATCCATGTCTCGCCTCCTGACCACATCTTGCAACTCTTCGCCGATGCTTTTGGCGTATTTAGGGCAGTTTCTTGAAAACTTCGATTTGTAAATTCGGGAAACGAGCTGGGACCGATGAAACCCGTGCTGTGCCTGAAGACTCTGGAGCATCCGCAGCGGGAGTTTTCGGGTCGGGAGTGCCTTGGGCAGAAAGCGCGACAGCGCCGTTCCGATGGGATCGGCATCCTGAAACGACACCTCGCAACCAGAGAAGCGAAAGAAAATGCGCTTTCGGAGGATCAGGCAAGAATACCCCCGGAATGATATACCTGTCTCCGGCCTTCGGGACTTATTTCGAGTGCAACGCCGCTACGCAGATTGGCGCGTCGATCTCGAAAGGACACATGATGGAACTCACGCAAGACTGGGACAAAACCTTCCCGAAAAGCGACAAGGTCGACCACAGCAAGGTCACCTTCACCAACCGCTACGGCATCACGCTGGCGGGCGATCTCTACGCTCCCAAGGGCGACGGCCCCTTCGCCGCGATCGCGATCAGCGGCCCCTTCGGCGCCGTGAAAGAGCAATCCTCCGGCTTCCACGCGCAGACGCTCGCCGAGCGCGGCTTCGTCACTCTGGCATTCGACCCGTCCTTCACAGGCGAAAGCGGGGGCAGCCCGCGCAATGTCGCCTCGCCCGACATCAACACCGAGGATTTCAGCGCCGCCGTCGACTATCTCGGCCTGCTGGAGACGGTCGATCGCGAGCGCATCGGCATCCTCGGCATTTGCGGCTTCGGCGGTATGGGCCTGAACGCAGCCGCGGTGGACAAGCGGGTCAAGGCCGTGGCGGTCACCACGATGTATGACATCAGCCGGATGATGGCCAAAGGCTACTTCGACAGCACCACGCCCGAGCAGCGCGCGGAAACTCTCGAGGCGCTCGGTCAGCAGCGCTGGGTCGATGCGGAAAACGGCGCTCCGGCCTATGGCCCGGTCTCGCTCGAACTTCAGGGCGGCGAGCCGCAATTCGTCGTGGAATACGCCGGTTACTACAAGTCCGAAGAGCGCGGCTTCCACCCCCGGTCGGTCAACTCGAACGCATCCTGGACTCTGACGACGCCCCTGTCGTTCATGAACATGCCGCTCCTGACCTATATCGACGAAATTTCGCCGCGTCCGAGCCTGTTCGTTCACGGCGACAAGGCGCATTCGCTCTATTTCAGCGAGACGGCTTACGCCGCCGCGGCCGAACCGAAGGAGCTGTTCATCGTCGAAGATGCGAACCACACCGATCTCTACGATCAGGTCGACAAGATCCCCTTCGACAAATTCACCAGCTTCTTCACCGAGAACCTGTGATAAAATGCTCGGAGCCGCCTGCGGGCGGCTCCGACCTGCAGACGGGGCATGATGCCGATGAATGAGCAGACCATCCGATATGGACACTCGCACGACGCCCTCGCCGCGATGATCGCGAAATGGGCCGAGGGTTCGGAAGATGTCTCGACCCCTCTCGCGGATCTGAGCTTCTTTCGTCGCACGCGCCCGACCGAGCCGGATGTCTGTCTGGTCGAACCCGCGCTTCTGGTCGTGGCGCAAGGGGCCAAGCAGATGTTCGTGGGCGGCGCGCCGCATCGATACGACCCGTCCGGTTTTCTGATCACCTCTCTGGAAATCCCCGGGCAGACGCAGATCATCGAGGCGAGCGAAGAACGGCCCTGCCTCGGGCTAGTCCTGAAGCTCGATCAGCGGATGCTGGCCGAGATGGTCGCGCGCAACGTGACGCCACCGCCCTCTCACGCAAAGGAGCGCAGCAGTGTCGCGGTGGGCACCATGACCTCTGACCTTCTCGCCCCGCTGGAGCGGCTCGTGGCGCTTCTCGACGAGCCCGAGGCCCTCCCTGTTCTTGCGCCACTGATCCGGCAGGAAATCCACTACCGGCTCCTGCGCAGCGATCAGGGAGACCGTTTGTGGTCCTTCGTCGCCGCCGGTAGCCCGAACCAACGCATTCTCGCCCTGCTCAACTGGATGAAGCTCAACTATGCCGAACCCCTCCGGGTGGACGACCTCGCGGCCCGCGCACAGATGAGCGCCTCGACCTTTCACCAGCATTTCCGCGAGCTCACCACGATGAGCCCGCTCAAATACCAGAAATGGCTCCGTCTGAACGAGGCGCGCCAATTGATGCTCAACGACCATCTCGATGCAGCCAGCGCGGCCTTCCAGGTTGGCTATGAAAGCCCCTCGCAGTTCAGCCGGGAATACTCCCGGCTGTTCGGAAATCCTCCCAAGAAGGACATCGACCAGCTGCGGCTCGATGTAGCGATATAAGACGCCTATATCGCTTGAGGCGGGGTTTCTTGCGCTGCATCAGCTCCAGCGACGAATATCCGGTTTGGGCCAGCATCTTCCTTCTGCACTCTCATGTTAGAAGGAAGGGCTGGCGAAAAGAGGCCACCCTGCCCGCCGCGCGCTCGGGGCCAACGTGAGCTTGGCGGCTCACCACGCGCACCGTAGACTGCGGGACATGGGGTATGTGACGTCTCTCTTCGCACGCAAGATCGTCGCCGCAGCGGGCGGTGGCGTTGACGCTGCCGCGATGCTGGCCAGCGTCGGGATTACTCCTGACGATCCCTGGAACGCCGGGCGGATGGTTTCCGCCGAGCGTTACTACGACATGCTCGAGAAAATTGCCGATCAGATCGACGTGACGGATCTTCCGCTGCGCACGGGCGCCTCGATGCGGCTCGACGAATACGGTGCGCTTGGACTGGCCTTCAAGGCCGCAACGACGCTCGGGGCGTCCTACGCGCGGGTCGAACGCTATGCGCGCCTCTGGACCAGCGTCGTCGAGTACGAGCTGCGGCCGGAGGCCGGGGGCACCCTCTTCATCCTGCACCGTGAAGGCGAGCGACGCCTCGGGATGCGGCTGTCGAACGAGGCGACCCTTGCGAGCGCCGTGTCCATCGCAAGGCAGGTCGCACCAGTGCCCCTCGCGCCCGTGGAGGTGCTTGTCCGGCATCCCGCCCCGCGCTCGATTACCGCACACGAAGACTGGTTCGGCTGTCCGGTGCGCTTCGGGGCCGATCTCGACGCGATCCTCTATGACAACGAGACGCTGGCCCGACCCAATATTCTTGGGGACGAGGGTATTTCGAAATATCTAACAAAGCATCTCGACGCGGAAATGGCCGAGATCACGCAGGAGCCCGCGCTCGTCTCGCAGGCGAAAACCGCAATTGCCCAAGCCCTCAGCGAGGGCGCACCCAAAATGTCCGAGATCGCTGGTAGTCTCGGGCTGAGTGCGCGGTCGTTTCACCGGCGCCTCTCCGAGCACGGGGTGAACTTTCAGAGGCTCACCGAAGAAACCCGCCGCGACCTCGCCGAGGGGCTCTTGCGCGACGAGAGCCATTCCCTGGCTGAAATCGCGTTCCTCACCGGGTTCTCCGAGCAGAGCGCCTTTACCCGCGCGTTCAAGCGCTGGGTCGGCACGACGCCGGCGAGCTACCGCAAGGATATGACCCACCGCTGACGGGCGCGTTGGCGACGGCGGTCAAAAGGATGGCCTCACCGGTCAAGACCGCGCTGCCTCCCTGCGCATATCCCTTGGTTATCGAAACCGAAGCCAGGGAGACAGCCCATGCAAGACCGGGAGATTCTCGTCATCGGCGCCACCGGCAAGACCGGCCGCCGTGTCGCCAACCGCCTCGAGGCGCGGGGCCTTCGCGTGCGCCGCGGCTCGCGCAGTTCTGCAACGCCCTTCGATTGGGACGCCCCCGAAACCTGGGCGCCAGCCCTGCGCGGAGCGCGCGCAGCCTACGTCACCTACTTTCCTGACCTTGCTTTCCCCGGGGCGGTGGAAAAGCTCGAGTCCCTCTGCGAGACGGCCCGCGACGTTGGCGTCGAACACCTCGTGTTGCTCTCCGGTCGCGGCGAACACCACGCCCGGCTGGGCGAAGAGGTGGTGCGCAAGTCCGGCATCGACTTCACGATCGTCCGGGCCGCCTGGTTCGCGCAGAACTTCTCCGAGGGCTACCTTCGCGACCCGGTCCTCTCCGGCGTTCTTCCGATGCCCGGCGGCAATGTCGCCGAGCCCATCATCGACATCGACGACATTGCCGAAGTCGTCGTCGCCGCGCTGACCGAAGACGGCCATAAGGGCGAACTCTACGAGGTGACGGGACCGCGGCTGATGACATTTGCCGACATGGCGACCGAGCTCTCGCGCGCCACCGGGCGCGAGATCCGGCACATCCCGATCAGCTTCGATGCGTTCCACGAGGCCGTCGCGCAGGCGGGCGGCGATTTCGTCGCCGACGTCTTCACGGCCATCGCGCGCGAAACGCTGGACGGGCGCAACGCCCACACCGCGGACGGCGTTATGCGCGCGCTCGGCCGTGCGCCCCGCGACTTTGCAGATTTCGCCCGGGCCGCTGCCCGCACCGGCGCCTGGACAAGCGCTGCCTGATACCGCCCTATGAAAGGAACATGACATGAGACCCACCCTGTTCGAGAAGATCGCGCTCGGTCTCTCCGGCCTCACCGCGTTCACCATCGGCGCGTCCATCCTGTTCGTGCCGCACGCCTTCTACGCCACCTACGGCATCAGGTTGGGCGACGACGCCAATCTACTGAGCGAACTGCGCGCGCCCGGCGCCGGGCTCGCGGGGTTCGGTCTTCTGATGCTCCTCGGCATCTGGCGGCAGGCAGCCCTGCCCGTCTCCATGGCTGCGGCCCTGACGGTCTTCATCGCCTTTCCGGTCGGACGGCTGGTCGGACTGATCGCGGACGGGATGCCCTCGGGCAACGTGATCGGTGCCCTCGTCGTGGAACTGATCCTTGCCGCGCTCTGCCTCGCCGCGTTCCGCCGCCGCCTTTGGCAGCGGGCACCCGGCCTCTCGGCGGCGCAGCCCGCGCGCTGAACCTGCCGCGGCGGTGGGGCCCTTCCGGGCGTGATCGATATGACCGGGAAAGTCTGCCGTGCAGGGCATCCAAAAGGCTGATTTTCATCGCTCGCTGCCACATTCACAGCGCCGCCGGCACCTCCAACCGAACGCTCCAAAAGGAGACACCCCGATGATACAACAACTCTTCGAAATCAGCCTCGTCGCCGCAACGCTTGCCACGGGCCTCGTCGCAGGTGTGTTTCTCTCCTTCTCCGATTTCGTGATGCGCGCGCTTGGACGGGCCGAACCCGCAGCCGGGATCGAAGCGATGCAGATGATAAACCGTGAGGTCTATCGATCGCTATTCGCCACGCTCCTGCTCGGGCTGGCCTTCGTCTCGATCCTGCTCGCGGTCGTCGGGATATGCCTTGCGGGACCTGACGTGGCGCTCTGGCTCGCCGCTGCCGCCGGGTTCTACATCGTCGGTGTCGTGGCGGTCACCGCCCGCAAGAACGTGCCGATGAATCAGCGTCTTGACCGCATGGAGCACCGAAGCCCCGACGCACATGCCTATTGGGCCAGCTACACGCGCGACTGGACCCGCTGGAACCATCTGCGCTGGGTGGCCGCACTGGCCGCCTCGATCGGCTACCTCGGCGCGACCGTCACGATCGCCGGACAGGTGTGACGGGGTTCGGGCTGGAGCCGCCGCGCTCGGATCTGCCACTCTTGAAGGAGGACAAGACCATGATCGATACACCGCTGACCATTCGCCCGGCTCGCGAGACCGATCTGTTCGAGATCGTCGAAATGCTGGCCGACGATCCGCTGGGGGCCACGCGCGAGGACTTGCGCGCGCCACTGCCAGAGGCCTACCGCGCGGCCTTTTCCGCAATCGAAAACGACCCGAACCAGCGGCTGGTCGTTGCCGAGCGCAAGGGAGCGGTCGTCGGAACATTGCAGCTCAGCTTCCTGCCCGGCCTCGCCCGACAGGGCGCCTGGCGCGGACAGATCGAGGCGGTGCGGATCGCGCGCGACCATCGGGGCGGCAAGCTTGGTGAGGCGATGTTTGCTTGGGCGATCAGCGAATGCCGGGCGCGCGGGTGTTCGCTGGTTCAGCTCACCACGGACAAGGCCCGTCCGGACGCGCATCGCTTCTATGACCGTCTCGGATTTGAACCGACCCATGTCGGATACAAGCTGAAGCTCTGAGGGAGAGGCGACTAATCCTGCAGGCGAACTCCAAAGAACCATGTCGCGCTTTCCGCGCTCCCTCCGACAGTGTAGGTCTGGCTCGTTTGAACCCTCCTTGTGGGGCTGGTCCAATCAGGGAGGTGACGATGAGCTCTGCGATTTCCAACGCGCCGAGACCTTACACGCAGGGCATCTTCCTGATGTGCGTGGGCGTGGCCTGTCTGAGCGCCAATGATGCCTTCGCGAAAGCACTGACCGCCGGCTATTCTCCCCTGCAGATCCTATTCCTACGCAACGTGATCGCCCTGCCGGCCACCATCGTGATCGCGCTGCTCTTCGGTGGCCCCAAAGCCTTGCGGTCGCACCGGCCGCTTGCGCATTTGCTGCGCGGTGCGCTCTGGGTTGGGGCCGCAATGATGTTCTTCACCAGCTTCATCCATCTCGGTCTGGCAGAGGCGACCGCGCTTATCTTCGTCGCCCCCTTCTTCATCACCGTGATTTCAGCCTCTTTCCTCGGGGAAGAGGTCGGTTGGCGGCGCTGGCTCGCCGTGCTGGTCGGGTTTCTCGGGGTTCTCGTGATCATCCGCCCGGGCGGCGCGACGTTTCAGCTGGTGTCACTGCTGCCAGTCGCGACGGCACTTGTCTATGCCCTGCTGATGCTCAGCGCCCGTTGGGTGGACAGCCGCGAGAGCGTGTGGACTTTGCTTGTCTACCTGACGGGCGCAGGCGCGCTGCTGAGTGCGCTGATCGTGCCATTCGTCTGGGTGCCGGTGCGGTCCGAGGATCTCTGGCTTTTCGCGGGGCTCGCGATATTCGGCACCGCCGGGATGACGATGATCACGCAGGCCTTCCGTTTCGCGCCTGCGGTCGTCGTGGCGCCTCTGGACTACACCGGTTTGCTCTGGGCTACCCTCTTCGGCTGGCTCATCTGGCGTGAGAGCCCCGATGCGATGACGGTCGTGGGCGCGGCGATCATCATCGCGAGCGGCGTTTTCACGATCTTCCGCGAGCATAGACAGGCCAGCGACTGAAGCGAGTTGTGTCACCGAGAAAGAGGATATCGGGCTAACCGCAGCGAAACCCTGCGATCCGACCGGAAAGACACCGCCTTGGCGAGAAATGCCCGACTCACGTATCGGTGATAATCGCGTTAGTGATTTGACAGCCACGAACTTATCCACCTGATTGAAAACAGGGATGAGACGCACGTTACGTCAACGCGCCGAAAATCAATAAATTCAGGCCTGTGGGGGCCAAACGGGGACAATTTCAAATGGAAGCTTTCAACAAGCTTGCGCGCCTGTTCGCGCGTCTTGTCGCATGTCGTGAACCTGCCGCTACGGCAATCGCCAAATCCACTCAGAGCGACAATCCAGCCAGCCGCTTGGATCAAAAAATGCGCACAGCGCTGCGTGCCCTCGGGATCGCAACGGCGTTGATCTTCTTCGGACAGGCCGCCGCCGCCGTCACCTTCGTGGGCACGCCGACCGCATCTCCCACGACCTTCTCCGGCGCAGGCCAGACCATTGATCTGAGCGTCACCTTCAACACGGACTCTTACGCCTACAATTCCGCTTCGATCACCTTTCAGGCGTTTCCCGCCGGCTCGGTTCAGACAATTTGCCCGGCAGGCACGAACCAGACGAACGCAACGGTCACCTGCACGGCGCGCTATGTAACGACGTCGAGCGACACGTCGAATTTGGAGATCATCCCGATCGTCACGGTCAATGGGCTCGATACGGCAACCTATAACGGCGGCATTATCACCGTGGCCTACACCGGCTCGGGGCCCGCAGCCCCAGTGGCCGGCGCGGTCTCGAAGACGGTTGCCTATGGCAGCAGCGCCAACAGCATCCCGCTCGACTTTTCCGGCGGCGGCACCCCGACTTCGGTTGCGGTGACCTCGCAGCCCTCCCACGGGACGACCAGCGTCAGCGGGACCTCGATCACCTACACGCCCACCGCCGGCTATGCCGGGGCGGACAGCTTTTCCTATACCGGCACCAATTCCACCGGAACTTCGAACGCGGCGACCGCCTCGATCACCGTGAGCAATCCCACCCTGAGCATCGCCGCCAGCGGGTCGTTAAGCGCAACCGTCGGACAGAGCTACAGCCAGACCTTCACCTTCTCGGGTGGCACGGCCCCCTATATCGGCTATTCGATCCTCGGCATCCCCGCTGGTCTTAGCGTCACAGCCTTCAACAGCACATCCATCACGATTTCCGGCACAGCCACGGTCAGCGGCACTTTCCAGTTAACTGTCGCAGGCACCGATTCCAGCACCGGGAACGGGCCCTTCAAGGTGACGAAGTCCTTCACCCTGACGATCGCCTCAGCGACGATAGGCATTGCCTCGCCAGCCTCTCTTACCAATGCGACGGTGGGGAGCCCCTATAGTCAGGTGGTCAAGGCCGGTGGCGGCATCGCACCCTACACGTTTACAGTTCAATCGGGATCCCTACCTGCGGGGGTGAACCTCACGACCTCCGGGACCCTCAAGGGCACACCGACTGCGGGCGGCACTTTCTCCTTCACAGCGAAGGCAACCGATAGCAGCACCGGCACAGGGTCGCCGGCGAGCGCCACGAAAACCTACACGCTGACGGTGAACCAACCGACGATCACCGTGGCGCCAACGACCTTGCCCGATGCGGCGCAGAACACGGCATACAGCCAGACGATCACCGCGAGTGGCGGCACAGCCCCCTTTAGCTATTCCGTCTCCGGCACCTTGCCCACTGGCATGACCCTGTCGTCAGGCGGCGTGCTTTCCGGCACGCCGACGGGCTACGGCAGCTTCAATTTTTCCGTCATCGCCACTGACAGCTCGACCGGCACGGGGCCCTATACCGGAACGCAAAACTACGCGTTCAACGTGACGGCCGCCTCGCCGGTGATCTCCACCACGAGCCTGCCCGGCGCAATGGTCGGCACGCCCTACAATCAGACGATCACCGCCACGAGCGGCAACGCGCCTTACACGTTCTCGATCGCCTCGGGCACCCTTCCGTCCAATATCAGCCTGAGCAGTGGCGGTGTCCTGAGCGGAACGCCGACAACGGCCGGGTCCTACGATTTCACGGTGCAGGTGAAGGATGGCGCGGGCAATACCGATCAACAAAGCTACGCGGGCTTTACCGTCTCGAAAGCCGCGACCGGAGTATCGCTGACCCTTTCGTCGAGCAGCGCGCTGCAAGGCGTTCCGGTCACAATGACGGCGAGTGTGACGAGCGGTGCCTCGCCGACCGGCAACATCATCTTCCGCGACGGTGGCACCGCGATTGCGACGGTCGCACTATCCGGATCGACGGCGAGCTACACGACACGCGCACTCTCGATCGGCTCGCATTCGATCACCGCGGATTATTCCGGGGATGCCGCCAATGCGCCCGCAAGCTCGGCGGCACAGTCCCTGGCCGTCAACGGTCGCCCTGCCCCCGAGCTCGATCCGACCGTGAGAAGCATGATCGTCTCGCAGGTTTCGACATCGCACCGCTTCGCGCAAACCCAGATCGACAACACCCATCGGCGTCTCGACTCTCTTCACGGCATGCTGCGCTCGGGCGGAAGCCGCACCGGTTGGGGAACGACATCCCAAGCCTTTGCGGGGACAGGCGGTGCGCCGGAGGCTTCGGCAGCCCAAGGGGCGACCTCGCCAACCACGAACTACCTTCTCGATCCGGCCTCCACCAATTCGGAGAGCTCCTCGGAGCCGGAGCAGGTCATCGATCTCGTTTCCCGCGCTTTGCAACCCGCACAGAACGGCTCTGATCTGCCCTACCGTATCTGGGCGACAGGCACGCTCGATTTCGGCAGGGATCAGGTCGATGGCGGCTATAACAACAAGCTCTCGACGCAGGGGATCACGCTCGGTGTCGACCGGGTCTTCGGCAGCGACATCGCCGCAGGGGCCGCGCTTGGCTTCGGATATAACCGGACGACCTTCGGGCCGGACGGCAGCAAGTCGCGCTCGCGGGCGAAAACCGTTTCGCTCTACGCCACATGGCAGATGAAGCCCGATCTCTTCCTCGATGCGACAGGCGGTTATGGGAAGCTGGACTTCCGGGAAAACCGTTACTCGACCGACGGCGGCGTGATGCTTTCGGGCGAGCGCGGCGGCCATATGCTCTTCGGCTCGCTCGGCCTATCGCAACTCGGGCAATTGGGACGATGGAGCACGTCGAGCTATGGCCGCCTCGACGTGGTGAAACTGTCGCTGGACAGCTACTCGGAAACCGGCTCGTCGGTTTGGGCGCTAGACTACGGAAAGCTCGAAAACACGACAGCTTCGAGCGTCATCGGGATCACGGCCGAATATGACATGCGTCGCGACTGGGGGACCCTGACACCCGGCGCGCAGCTGGAATACCGGCATGCTTTCAATGGTGGCTTCACGCAAACTCTCGGTTACGCCGATCTCGGAACGATGGATTACTCCTTCGCCGGGGACACGCAATCGCAGGATGCCCTGACCCTCGGGCTGTCGCTGCGCGGAACGGTCGATCAGAACATGGACTTCGAGCTGGGCTATCAGTTCACCTCCGACCTCGCTTCCGCACATAGCCAACAGGTAAGAGCCTCGATGCATATCTCCTTCTGATTTCGAAGTTCAGAACGGCACAAAATCAGAAGGTCCACTGAGCTTTCGCGACCTCGCAGAACGAGAACCATGGGCTGATTTTGATGTCGGCCCATGGGCATGGTCCAGAGCGCATAGTCAGAAGTTGACGATTGCGCGTGATCGTAGCTCTGCTCGGACGCCCATCAGGGCCGCTGCCTCCGCTCGGGTCAAGTCTCGAGATCAGCGGACGCTCACGACGGTCACGGGAGACAGATGCTGGACCTTTTGAGAAACGCTTCCAACAATCAGCGCCTTGAGGTCCGATAGCCCCCGCGCGCCCATCACGATCATATCTGCGCCGGAGTCTTCGGCAGCTTCAACGATCCGGCGGGCGGCATCGCCATCCGCGGTCAGACTTTCCACGCGCTCCACGCCATTATCTTGCAACGTGCGTTCGGCGACGTCGAGGATGCGCTTTGCCACGGCGCGCAGCAACTCGTCCTCAGTCCGGGCGTTCTTCGGTATGAGATCCGCGAGGGGGAAGCGGGCGTGGGGCAGCGCCGAAACCGCTTCGAAGAGGGTCCGACCACCCTCCGCGGGTTCGTATTCCACTTCGGCCATGTGCCGCAGCCCCTCCGAGAGGTGATCGCGCAACAGAACATGGAGGAGCACGACCGGCACCCCGAAGCGCGCGGCAATATCTGCTCCGAGCTCCACCGCCCGATTTGACGCGTCCGAACCGTCGGTTGCGATGAGAATTTTCTTGACCATGTCATACTCCCTCGGTGTTCACGCTTCAGCATCACAGCGATGACGCATCGCCACATTGATTGCGCTCAACGCCGAACGAATGCCCCTGCAATCTGGCCGTGTGGACGCTTGGGGGCATCCGAAAGGCATTGCCAACGAAGGACTGCTCGCTTCAAATTGATCGCGTAAGCAGTTTTCAAAAGGATACAGACAGGTGGCTGGAAAATTCGAACTCTATAAGGACAAGGCGGGCGAATACCGCTTTCGACTGAAAGCCGGGAACGGTGAGACCATCCTTGCCAGCGAGGGTTATAAGCAAAAGGCAAGCGCCGAACAGGGCATCGCATCCGTGCGCAAGAACGCGCCGCAGGACGAGCGCTATGAGCGCAAGGCCACGACGTCGGGCAAACCGATGTTCAACCTCAAGGCCACCAACGGGCAGGTTATCGGGACCAGCGAAGCCTATAGCAGCGAAGCCGCCCGCGAGAATGGCATCACATCGGTGAAAAATAATGCACCAGATGCCAAGCTCGACGATCTGACAGCTTGAAGAGGCGCCGTTCCGTCGGCGTGACGCGCCCCGAATGAGCGGTCCATGGAGGATGCGATGGCCCTACTGAGCTTGGAAAATCCGGTCTTTGCGACTTACGTGATTTCAGCCGCTCTGATGGTGCTCAAAGTGATGGGCCAGGGCTGGATGACGGTCTACCGGATGCAGAAAACCAACTCCGGGCTTGCGAGCCCGGAGGACGTTCAAACTGGCCTTCTCAATAAGGCGCCCGACCCGGCGCAGCTTGAGATCAACGACTATGTTGATCGGTCTCGGCGCATGCATCGAAACGACCTGGAGAACATTCCAGCCTTCTGGGTCGCGGGTTTCCTGTTCGTCATGGTCGACCCCGCACTTTGGCTCGCGCAGGCTCTGATGTATGGGTTCGTTGCCACACGGCTTGCGCATTTCTTGGCTTATGCCACGCGCCAAACCCACGAAGTCCGGGCGACCTTCTACACGATCGGGTCTTTGATCGTGATCTACATGGCCCTTCATGTTCTCTGGGTGGCGATTGCGTAGGCCCGAGCAAAAGGGAGGGGCCCGCGCCTTTCAGCACAGCTAGGCGCCGGGACGGTCGGCTCGCTGGTCTAGACGCATAGATCTCGCCGACTCAATCATCAGCGTTATCATTGAAACCGAGGTTTCACCGGCAAAGGCACCAAACCACGCGCCCTCTTCTTTCCCACGAAAAAGCTGAACTCACACTCGACGCCCCTTCGGATACAGTCGGACCCGAGGCTTCTCGCCATCTGCCGCGCCACCCAGGTTCTGCAACGGATAGCCAACCGACACGTTTACGAGCCGCGTTCTCCCGATCATGAATTCAGTCCGGTGATGCGTGTGCCCGAAATACCACTCGGCCGGCTAATATTCGTGAATGAGATCCGTCAGGTCACTCGCATAACACCAGCTGAGCTTCTGTCCTCCTGGCAGAACATCAAAGGTCGGTGCATGATGCGTGACAACCGCGGTTTCCCCATCAAAACTCTCGGCCAGCTTTAAGCGCAGCCATGAGAGATGCTCGCGGTGTTTCGCGATCGTATCAGCTGGCCGAGCTATCCGGTAGCCCGCTGAGGCCACGCGAATGTAGCGGTAATCGTTCATCTTCGCCCGGGCATCATGATCCCGACTCTCGAGAGTTCCAGGTCCCTCCTGGAAGTCCGTCCAGAGCGTGCAGCAAAGGTATCGCTTGCTCCCGCAGATGATCTCTCGCTTCTGTGCGAAGTTTACCCCAGCGTCGCGCGCGATCTGCTCGAGCCGGTCATCACCGTCCAACGCGTGATGATAATAGTCGTGGTTTCCAGGCACGACATACACGCGCTCGAGATCGACGCGCTGCCCGATCCTCTCGAACGCCTGCTTCCATCTGACCTTCGGCTTGTTCGTGAGATCCCCGGCGACAATCATCAGCCCAACGTCGCTAAAATCGAGACGCTCAAGGGCATCTCGACCCGCTTCGGACCACATATCCAAGTGAAGATCCGCCACGATCAGAGCTTTCGTCATTCTTTCCGCTCCTCGCTTTCCGATGAAATTGGCGGCAATCACATCAACATGTCGCGTCTGGTTGCGCGCAGAGTTTTCGCAAGACGCCCGATCTGCCGCAGGCTCGGAGGACGCCCGACATCGCACATCTCCTCAATGAATGCGCCCACGCGTTCCAGCTCTCCCGGCTCGGCATCGTCTCCGGCCGCAAGGTTGAAGAACGCCACGAGATGCTCAGGCTTGCTCACATCGACACGAAACACCTGACACCGGTCGAGAAGCGGCGCGGGAATCTGGTGCTCGTAATTAGCGGTCAGGATCCAGTTCACATGGCTCAGGTCGAGACGCGTCCGCAGGAACGGGCATGTAAAATGCTCGGCGCTCGTTCTCTCGAGCAACTGGAGCAGCGATGTTGTCAGAGATGTCGGGGACCTGTCATTTGAGTTCATAGCCCCACCAGCCTTGCAGACCTCGTCCACAACGATCACCGGGTTTGCAACCGCGGTTTCCGTAATCAACTCGACCGGAACACCAGATCTTGCCGAGGACCAGCCATGTTCAACGCCTGCGATCCGGAACCCAGCACCTCCGGCTCCGACATCGATGATCGCGCGCGGTGCGTCTGCGAATTCAGCAACAAGTCGAGCGAAATGCGTCTTCCCGCATCCCGGCGGGCCGACAAGGACCATAGGATCGAAACGTAACCCGACGCCTCCAGCGGCAATATGCGCGAGCCCCTGGTTCATGATCGAGGTCGACACCTCTGCAAGCCAAGGCGCCTGCGCATGCAACACCGCCGCGAGATCATAAACGGACTCCGCGGCTTCCGGCCCCGCAAGTCTAGCGCCATGCGTATAAAGGTGATGCATCCGTTTGACGGACGTGTCGCTGATATGCTTGTCGACCTCGAAGGTGCTCCTGAATTTCTGATCGACAAGTCGCTCGACAGCGCGATAAATCCGCTGATTTTCACGCTTATTTCGCTCACGCCACTCTTTCGACGGATCGTCGAAAATGTCACCGCAATCATCTCTAGACTCGTCGCTCGGGAACATGCGACCCCACCGCTTTACGAAAGCGGTATTTGTTTTGCTCGTGACCGTTGACCGGGCCAGGCTTGCTGAGAGAGGTTTTTTATAGAGAACTTGAACGCGCTTCTGCGTCATGGCGACCACCATCGCTTGAAAATGACCTGATTGAAATCTCGACACCGATAGGCACCCGGTTACGGGCGCAGCTCACGATATCGAGCAGGTAATCTCCGACGTGGTGGTTTTCGTGTTCATGGTGAGACGGTAGTCCGGGATAGGGGAATGCGTCAAGCGCGCCACATCCGGACAGGTCAAACCTGTCGGGAATGGGGCTCGGATAGCGGACGTTAAGGGGGGGGCGTGGAGGCATTTTGCGCATTTCTCAAAGCAAATCGCTCCAGCCCCCTGCCGAAACTGCGAGCGATCGACGGTCTGGATGAGACGATCCCATCCAGCAGACATGCGGGGTGAACCTCTCGAGACCCCTTGTCATGAACGAAGCACTGCCACGAACATAGAAGCCCCCTACTTGAAGAGCTTCAGCAGACCTTTCGCGGCCTCCTCCTTGAGCTTCTGCTTTGCGGCATCCTCGGTGCTCTGGCCCTCCTGCGGCGTGATCCCGAGCTTCTTGGCGATCTCGGCCTCCGCTTTCGCCTTCAGGTCTTGCTTCGCGGCATCGACCTTGTCGCCCGAGAGCGCCTTCATATCGAGGCCGAATTTCGGCTTCGCCCAGGGCCCCGTGATCGAGAGCGGCACCTTCACCCCACCCGTGCCATCGGCCTTGCTGAGCGCGGTCGGCGTGACGGTGTAATCGAGGCTCTGCGCCCCGATGTCGACCCGCCCCTTGCCCGCAGCACTCAGAAGCGGTGCTTTCAGCGCAAGGTCGTCATTCGACAGCACCCCTTTGGCGATGGTGAAGCTCGCGGTGATCTGATCGAAAATCGTCTTCGCCCCCTCCCCCACGTAGTTCAGATCGAGCGTGCGCAGCATCCCCACAAGATCGAGCCCCTCCAGCGCCCCCTTGCCGAAGGCGACATTGCCCGAGCCCGAAAGCGAGCGCGCCAGCGCGGCCTCGCTGTTGCCCGAGGCCAGGAGTTTCACCGCAAGATCCGCCTTCGCATCCAGCCGCGTGTAATCGGCGAGATCGCTCAGAAGCGGCTGCATCGAGACGCCCTTGGCCACCAGATCGGCGGAGGCCGAGAACCCGCTGCGCGCATTGGCCACCACTTGCCCGGTGACGCTGCCGCCATAGGCCGAGACCTGACGCAGATCTGCCACCGCGCGGCCGTTGTCGATCGTGATCTGCGCTTTGGTCGGGCCCAGCTTGGCAGTGCCGAAATCGATGGAACTCGCATCGAGGGCGATCTTTCCATCCAGCGCTCTCAGGCCCGAGGCGTCGATCGGCGTGGTTGACCAGCCACTGGCGCCAGAGCCAGAGCCGGAGGAGGACCCGCCTGCGCCAGCCTTGCCCGACGCCCCGGTCAGCGCCGAGAGATCAAGCGCGCCCGCGTCGATCTGGGCATCGATCCGCGGCTTGCCTTTCGCGAAGGACAGATCGCCCGCCACGCTCAGCGCATTGCCGTCGAGCGTGAGTTTGCCACCGCGCAGTTGCATCGCGCCATCCGCGCCCAGTGTCACATCGCCCTTCGCGGTAATCGTGTCACTCCCCAGCCCCTTCGGCAGATCTCGCGCGGTCTGTCCGAAGATCGCAGCCAGCGCGGTTGGATCCTTGACGCTTGCGGTGAGCGCCCCTTTTGCCGCCAAGGGTGCCGTCCCAAACGTGCCTTTGAAGCCGATCGACGACGCGTCGAGGGTCAGCGCAAGATCGGTGGGGGCCGGATCGCCCGCAAGGAAGGACGCGAAACTTCCGAGCGTGCCATTGACCTTCAGCGCCTTACCGTTGGCCTGCCCCGTCAGGTCCAGGTTCGCCGGACCGTCGAAGGACGGAAGCGCGAGGCTCGCATCGAGGCCGGTGAGCGCAAGGCGCTGGCCACTCGCATGATCGATCCACCTCACCGATCCGTCGCTGATCTCCGCCTTGTCGAGACTGAAAGCCGTCATCCCGCCGCCCTCGCCCGTGCCCGGGCGCGCGGTCTGGGTGCTGGTGGCCGCGTCCGGTGGCGTGACCTCCCAGTTCCCGGTCCCGTCCTTGCGCCGCTCGAGAAGGATGTTCGGCGAGAGCACGTCGACCTTGGAGACGCGAACCTCACCGCCGATCAGCGCGCCCGGATCAACACCGATCTGGAGCCCCTTGGCCGAGAGCATCGGCCCGTCCTTGGACCAATCCGCATTCGCGATCTCGACCGGCCCCGTGCGCACGCCAAGCTGCGGCCAGATCGTTGCATGGACCGCCCCGCTCAGCGTCATCTTGCGCCCGGTTGCGGCCTCGAACCGTGCCTCCGCGATCTGGGCGATCTTCTTCGACGGGATCAGCAGGAGCGCCCCCCCGAGGCTCAGGGCGATCAGAACGACGAGAGCGAGAGCGCGAAAGAGCCAGCGCATAGGGCCTCCGGGGGTTATGTGTTGGCTCTCAAGCTACGCGTCCATCTGAAGGCCTTTCAAGTCGGAACAGCTGCGCCGCGGACAACGTGATCGAGTTGCCTCCTACTCCGCCCCCTCGTTGTCGCGCCGGATCATTTCGCGGATGTGTTCGCCGACGTTCTCACAGGAGCTGCCAACACCGACATCGGCCGAGCCAAAATCACCGAGAGGGCCACCAAGCCGGACGGCCCGCGTTGTCGGTCGGGATATCGCACCGCAGCTCTCACTTCTCTTGCATTCAGATTTTCAAAGAAGACACCAAAACCATTACAGTCTGGCGCGACCTTGTTGGAGTTAGAGGTAAAAACGCTCCGCATCGGCGATGCCATCCTCTACGACCAATTTCTATTCCGGTCTGAAGCGCAGTCTGTGCTATCGTCCCTCCTGGGAGGCGACGCGCCATGAGAGATGCAGGGCATGTCGAGGAGATCGGACGGGTGCTGGACGGCAGCCAGACCGGGCGAGACAGTTTCGTTTCGGCCTCGTGGCGGCGTTGTGTCGAGCTTTACGGCATGGACCCCACGCGCTCCGACCCGGCCCATATCGTAACCGAGGCAGAGCTGCGCGATCACCGCAAGCAGGCGGAATGGATGATCGCCGCGGCGCGTTCCGGGTTGCAATCGCTTTTCCGGCAGGTGGCAGGACAAAATTACGTCTTGCTGCTCACCGATGCCAAAGGGGTCTGCGTCGATTTCTTCGGCGACGATCTCTTCACCGAAGACCTGCGCAGCGCGGGGCTCTATCTAGGATCGAACTGGTCCGAGGACCTGGCCGGAACCTGTGGTGTCGGGGCTTGCATCGTGACGCAAGAGCCCGTGACAGTGCATCAGGACGACCATTTCGGAAACGCGCATACTGTTTTGTCCTGCACCGCCGCGCCGATCTTCGACAGTCTGGGGCAATTGGCAGCGGTGCTCGACATTTCGCTTTTGCGCTCGCCCACGCCCAAGAGTAGCCAGAACCTCGCGATGAATCTCGTGACCTCAGCGGCACGACGGGTCGAGATGGCCAACCTGATGGCCGAGAGCCCGCGCGACTGGGTGTTGCGCCTGTCCTCCAGCCCGGAATTTCTCGATGTCGATCCCGAGGCCGCTGTGCGCCTCGATGGCTCCGGTCGCGTACTGGGCTATACCCGCGCCGCGCGGCGGTTGTTTCCCGAAGGCGCCCCGATCCTCGGGCGCGGGATCGATGAGGTGCTCAGCATCAGCGTCGACGACCTGCCCGACCTGATGCGTGACCGCCCAACCGAGGAGCGGGTGATCGAAATGCGCGATGGCGGGGCGTTGTTTGGCCATGCGATCGCACCCAAAGCGCCACGTCATCCCCACCCGGGACTGCGTCGTGGCGGGCCGCTCGCGGGCCTGACCGGGGGCGATCCGGAGATGAACCGTTTGATCGGACAGGCTGAGCGGCTGGCCCCGGGCAATGTGCCCCTGTTGATCTGTGGTGAGACCGGCACCGGAAAGACGAAACTCGCCCGTGCGATCCACATGAGCAGCAAGGCGCAAGGGTTCATCAGCCTCGAATGCGCGGGGCTCGACCCGCAGGCGCTGATGCAAAACTGCGCCGAGGCGATCGGGCCGACGACGCTTCTGCTGCGCCGGATCGAAGAGATCGCCCCGGAGACGGCGATCGCGCTCGGCGGGCTACTCGACCGGCGCCCCGAATTGCGAACGCTGGCGACGAGTTGCTTTGAGCCCAGCCAGATCGCGCTGCCGCGTCCGCTTTTCCATCGGCTCGCGGGGTGCGTGCTCGGCGTCCCGCCCCTGCGGATGCGGCGTGATCTCGATTGGCTGATGTCGCGTCATCTGCGCCGCCACGCGGGCGATGCGGTCCGGCTGTCCCCCTCGGCGCGGGCCGAATTGCTGGGACGTAGCTGGCCCGGCAATATTCGCGAGCTCGAACAGGTTCTCGACGTCGCGGCGGCGCTCTGTGTCGGCTCGGTGATCGATCTGCTCGATCTGCCCAGCCCCGTCGAAATCACTCCACATATCGAAAAGGCCCTGCCTGCGCCGAGTGACCCATGGGACATGCTCGAGGAGATTCTGGACGCCTGCGAGTGGAACATGGCGCGCGCGGCCCGGCGGCTCGGGGTCAACCGCTCGACGATCCTGCGTCGGATCCGCAAGGCCGGGTTGCGTCCGCCCGAGTGATTTGTTGCGCCCTTGTTGCGCGCGCAACATGCCGCGCCGCAGCAGTCGCTTTTCCTCCCTTTGCACGCGTCGCGACCATGGATCGCTCAGCGATCACGCGCCGATACTCCTCCTAGAGACACGCGCAGAGGAGGAGACGCGATGCTTGATACCACCATCAACACACAGACCCAGGACATGCTGGACAGCCTCAACGCCGCGCTGGAGAGCGGCGATATCGACCGCGCGGCCGCGCTGTTTGCGACCGACAGCTACTGGCGCGACCTCGTTGCGGTCAGCTGGAACCTGAAAACCGTGGAGGGGCCGGACGGCGTGGCCGACATGCTGAGAAACCAGCTCGAGCACACCCGCCCCGGCAAGTTCGAGCTCCAGTCGGGCGAGGTTCCTGCCGAGGAGGGCGGCGTGATCACCGCCTGGGTCACTTTCGAGACGAAGTCGGGCCGCGGCTGGGGCCTGATGCGCATCCGAGATGGCCGCATCTGGACGCTTCTGACAGCGCTTCAGGAGCTCAAGGGGTTCGAGGAAAACCGCGGCACGCGCCGCCCGATGGGCGCCGAACATGGCGCGCGCAAGAACCGGACCTCGTGGAAGGAGCGCCGCGAGGCGGAGGAGGCGGATCTGGGCTATGGCACGCAGCCCTATGTGCTGATCGTCGGCGGCGGACAGGGCGGGATCGCGCTGGGCGCGCGGCTGCGCCAGCTTGATGTGCCTGCGATCGTGCTGGATAAGCATGACCGGCCGGGCGACCAGTGGCGGAGCCGTTACAAGTCGCTCTGCCTGCATGACCCGATCTGGTATGACCATCTGCCTTACATCAAGTTTCCCGACAACTGGCCGGTCTTCACGCCCAAGGACAAGGTCGGCGATTGGCTCGAGATGTATACCAAGGTGATGGAGATCAATTACTGGACGCGGTCCGAAGTGACCGGCGCCAGCTACGATGACGCCTCCGGAAAATGGACAGTCGAAGTCAATCGCGACGGCGAGACGGTGACGCTGGAGCCGACGCAGCTTGTGCTCGCGACGGGAATGTCTGGCAAGCCGAACATGCCGCATTTCCCCGGCATGGATAACTTCAAGGGCACGATCCAGCACTCGTCGCAGCATGAGGGCCCCGACCCTTGGGCGGGCAAAAAAGTGGTCGTGATCGGCTCGAACAACTCCGCGCACGACATTTGCGCGGCACTCTGGGAAGGCGAGGCGGATGTCACCATGGTGCAGCGATCCTCCACCCATATCGTGCGCTCGGACTCGCTGATGGAGATCGGGCTCGGCGCGCTCTACTCGGAAGAGGCGCTCGCCAACGGCGTCACAACCGAGAAGGCGGACATGATCTTCGCCTCCCTACCCTACAAGATCATGCACGAGTTCCAGATCCCGCTCTACGATCAGATGCGCGAGCGCGATGCAGAGTTCTATGCAGGACTGGAAAAGGCGGGCTTCGATCTGGACTGGGGCGATGACGGCTCGGGGCTGTTCATGAAATATCTGCGCCGCGGCTCGGGCTATTACATCGACGTGGGCGCCAGCCAGCTGATCATCGATGGCGAGGTGAAGCTGGCCAAGGGTCAGGTCGATCATTTCGAGGAGGACGCAGTGGTGCTTGCGGATGGCACGCGCTTGCCCGCCGATCTGGTGGTCTTCGCAACGGGCTACGGCTCGATGAACGGTTGGGCAGCCGATCTGATCAGCCAAGAGGTCGCCGACAAGGTTGGCAAGGTCTGGGGGCTGGGCTCGGACACCACGAAAGACCCCGGCCCGTGGGAAGGCGAGCAGCGCAATATGTGGAAGCCGACCCAGCAGGAGCATCTGTGGTTCATGGGCGGCAACCTGCACCAATCGCGGCATTACTCGCTCTATCTCGCGCTGCAGCTGAAAGCGCGACTGGAGGGGCTGGAGACCCCGGTCTACGGGCTCCAGGAAGTCCACCACCTTTCCTGACCCCATCCCTCTCCCGGCCCCTTCACGGGCCGGGATAATTTCCCCATTGAACGGAGACATTCCATGAAAGCTGCACGTTGGCATGGCGTGAAAGACATTCGCGTCGAGGAAATAGACACCCCTACCCCCGGCCCCGGAGAGGTCGCGATCAAGGTCGCATGGACCGGGATCTGCGGCTCCGATCTGCACGAATATCTGGCGGGACCGATCTTCGTCCCGGTCGAGCAGGATCATCCGCTCAGCCACGACAAGGCGCCGATCACCATGGGCCACGAATATTGTGGGACCGTGGCGGAGTTGGGAGAAGGCGTCACGGGACTGAGCATCGGCGACCGTGTCGCGATCGAGCCGATCTTCGCCTGCGGCACCTGCCCCGCCTGCCTTGAGGGCAAATACAACCTCTGTGACAGCCTCGGTTTTGTTGGGCTCTCCGGGGGACATGGCGGTTTCGCTGCAACCTCGGTTGTGCCCGCCCGAATGGTTCACAAGATGCCCGACGCGCTGTCGATGGAACAGGGCGCATTGGTCGAGCCCGCCGCCGTCGCGCTGCATGCGGTGCGCATGTCGAAGATCAAGGCCGGGGACACGGCTGCGGTCTTCGGCGCGGGGCCGATCGGGCTTTTGGTCGTCGAGGCTCTACGCGTCGCGGGCGCGGCCCAGATCCATGTCGTAGAACCCTCAGTTGAACGCCGCGAGAAAGCGCTCGAACTCGGTGCCACCAGCGCCATAGACCCGATGGCGGAAGACCCCGTCGAGAAAATTCGTGCGGCCACCGGCGGTGTTCATGTCGCTTTCGAAGTGACAGGTGTGCCGCGCGTTCTGCCGCAATGCATCGACAGCACCCGCCACGAAGGTCAGACGCTGATCGTGTCGATCTGGGAGGGAGACGCTTCCTTCCAACCCAATACGGCCGTTCTGAAAGAGCGCCAACTGCAGGGCACCATCGCATACCGCAATGTCTACCCGGCAGTGATGGAGTTGATGGTGCAGGGCTATTTCAGCGCCGACAAGCTGGTGACCAAGCGGATCAAGATCGATCAGATCGTGGAGCAAGGCTTCGAAGCGCTCGTCGCGGAGAAATCCCAGGTGAAGATCCTGGTCGAAGCGCCAGAGTGAAACCTTACCGCTCGATCTGCGCTGCGCGCGCCGCATACTAAAACTGCGCGCAACAGATCGGTGAGTCTCCCTCGCAAGTCACCGAAATCTCTTGAAAGCAGCTCTGGTCACATAGAGCGGCGGCCCGGCGCTCGACGGATAGAGCGCCGGGCCGAGGTATCAACCGATCTGCGCGGCTGCGGGACCGAAGAACTCATAGTGGATGCGTGCCTCCGGAACGTTTGCAGCCTTCAAGCCAGAAACCATCTCCTGCATGAAGCCCGTCGGGCCGCAGATGAAATAGTCTGCTCTGGCCGGATCGCTGATCTGCACGAGCCAGTTCGGATCGACACGGCCGATATGAACCCCGTTTGCGACATCACTCTCTTCCGGCACCTCGTAGAAGACGTGGCTCTCATGCGCCTTCGCGCGGGAGGTAGCGGCAAGCGCATGGGACTGGCCGTTCCGCGTCGCGTGGACATAGACCATTCGCAGATCGCCTCCACCATAGCTCTCCAGCATCGAGATCATCGGGGTGAGGCCAACGCCTCCTGACAAAAGAACCACCTCTCGCTTGTCTGCGGGATCGAGGAAGAACTCGCCAGCGGGCGCGGCCACGTCGAACTCGGCGCCGACCTCGACCGCATCATGCAGCCAGTTGGAGATCCGTCCGCCGGGCTCGCGCTTGACGGTGATGCGGTAGGACTGACCATCCGGTGCCGAGGAGATCGAGTAGTTGCGCCGATATTCCTCGCCTTCCGCAGGAGCAAAGCGGAAGCTCAGATACTGACCGGGGCGATGCTTGAGAACAGGCAACCCATCCACGGGATAGAGCGTGAAGGACGCGATCTCGGAGGTTTCGCTGTCCTTCGCACCAACCTTGAAGCGCCGCCACCCGCGCCAGCCGCCGTCCTGTTCTTCCGCACCGGCGTAGATCTCTTCCTCCCGCGCGATGAGCGTATTGGCAAGGAACCAGTAGGCCTCCCCCCAGGCATTCAGGATCTCGGGGGTCGCGGCCTCGCCCAACACCTCGGCGACAGCGCCCAGCAGCGCTTCGCCGACATGGGGGTAATGCTCGGGGAGGATCTGCAAACCGACATGTTTCTGTGCGATCCGTTCCAGCGCATCGGCCAAGACCCCGGGATTCCGGATATGGGTCGCATAGGCCACCAGCGCCCCCGCGAGCGCTTTGTGCTGCGGCGAGTTGCCATGTTGATGCGACATGTTGAACAGCGCCCGGATTTCGGGAGCGGCGAGCAGCCTGCGATACATGACCGGCACGATCTGATCGACGTGCTCGGCGACGACGGGTGCAGTGGCTTCGATGATCGCGAGTGTGTTTTCCGAGAGCGGCTTGGCCATCATTGTCTCCTGGGTTATAAAACATACCAATGAACCGCATCTATTCTCTCGGGAATTAAGATGCCAATCACAGGTATGTTTTTCTTGTGCGACATTCTGTCCGGCCTCGTGATACGAGACGCGTCGCTTGGGAGCCCGATCAGGAGAGATCTGCGAATGCGCTTGAACGACACTACGGACCTTGCCTTGCGCGTCATGATCTATGCGGCGTCGATGAAAGACCGCCGCTTCACGATCGATCATCTCGTCGCGGCCTATCACGCGCCTCGAAGCACGGTCATGAAGGTCGTCAACGCGCTGACCCGAGGCGAATTTCTGACTGCCCAACGCGGCCGGTCCGGCGGCCTGGGGCTTGCACGTGCCGCCCAAGAGATCGGCGTGGGAACAATTGTGCGCCACATGGAGACGGATTTCGATCTCGTCGAATGTATGCGCAGCGACGGAGATTGCACGATCACAGCATCCTGCCGTTTGATTTCTCCCTTGGCGGAAGCCCGGGCGGCTTTCTTGGCGACGCTCGACAACTACACGATTGCCGATATCGCGATCTCGCCGCGCGATTTCGGGCTAGCAGCATCATGAGGCGGCGATCCTGAGGACTTAAGATCAAAAATCTTGACCGAGGCCGTATCACTCTGAGCAACTAACAATAATCAATCCATAAGACCGAAGAGCTGAGCCGACGACTGGGGTGAAGAATGGAGATTGAAGCCCGATCCCCTCTCGGGTCGCGCTGCGTGCCGCTGGAACCGGCAATCTTGGCCACTCGGGGGATCGCGGCATCGCAAGTTGCAAGACGAGCCCCCTCTTTGGTAGCTACGCAGCTATGATCGCCCCCGGCTGCGCGATCACCTCGAGCGCGCAGGCATGAGCCTGAACAAGGCAGCCCTCGTCTGAAGCGCCCCGAAAATGCGCGGCGAGCCATGCACCGTTGAAACTGTCGCCGGCTGCGGTGGTATCGACCACCTTTTGCGCGGCAGGCAGGTCGAGCGGCTTGGCGGTGGGATCGAGCGATATCGCCCCTCCCGCGCCCATCTTCAACGCGCCTTTGCGCGCGCCCCAGCCGTTAAGCCGTGCGCCCACCGCTTGCGCATCGCGATCACCGAAGAGCGCCATCTCGTCATCCAGCGAAGGCAGCGCAATGTCACTGATGCGCCACGCCGCCTCGGTCACGGCGCGGGCGGTCTCGATATCTTCCCAGAGCCGCGGGCGGTAGTTGGAATCGAAAGCCACCCGGGCGGGATGTGCCTCCAGATGTGCCAAGAGCGACAGGCGCACCGAATGGGGCAGGATCGCCAGCGTGATCGCGCTGAGATAGATCAGATCGACCCCTTCAAGCTGCGCGAACCCGTCCTCAAACAGGCAGCGCGCCGCGGATTGATCGCGCCAATAGGAAAAGCTGCGCTCTCCCTTTGCGTCGAGTGCGATCGCGTAGATACCGGGCAGACGCTCGGGGTGGCGACGAATGCGCGCGCAGCCCACGCCTTGGGCAGCAATGAAAGCGCCCATGCGATCGGAGACCGCATCACGCCCCAGCACGGTCACGAATTCGACCTGCGCTGCCGCCCCAGTCGCGCGCGCAAGATAGACCGCGGTGTTGAGCGTATCGCCGGCAAAGCCGATCTGCTGCTCGGGGCGATCGAAAGACAGCTCGACCATCGCTTCCCCGACGCATGCGATCACGGGTTTCTTCGTCACATCACCGCTCCGATTTGCCACGGCTGGAATTCGTTATCGCCCAGCCCGAGGTCTTCAGATTTGGTTTTCTCTCCCGATGCGACACGCAGGATCGCCTCGAAGATTTCCGCGCCCTTGTCAGCGATCGACACGCCTTGGCTGAGGATGTCGCCGCAGCCGATATCCATATCGTCGGGCATCGCCTCCATGAGCCGATCCGAAGTCGCCAGCTTGATCGTCGGCGCGGGTTTCGAGCCGAAGGCAGAGCCGCGCCCGGTGGTGAACACCACGATCTGCGCACCTGCCGCGATCTGGCCCGTCGCCGAAACAGGATCGTAACCCGGGCTATCCATGAAGCTCAGCCCCGGCGTGCGGACCTGCTCGGCATAGTCATAGAAGGCCCGCAGCGGCGTCGCCCCGGCCTTCGCGACCGCGCCGAGGGATTTCTCGAGGATCGTGGTGATCCCGCCCTGCTTGTTGCCGGGGCTGGGGTTGTTGTCCATCGATCCGCCGCCCTGTGCGGCATAGCCCTCCCACCAGTCGAGACAACCAAGGAGCTTTTCGGCCACCTCGGGCATAGTGCGGCGCAGCAGCAGATCTTCGGCGCCATGGATCTCGGGGGTCTCGGAGAGGATCACGCCCCCGCCCTGCCCCACGATCAGGTCCGAGGCCACACCCAGCGCCGGGTTTGCGGTGATCGCGGAGAACCCGTCCGAGCCGCCGCATTGCAATCCGATCCGCAGCGCGGAAACCGGGCAGGCGCTGCGGCTGGCCTTGTTTACCTGCGGCAGGATCTCGCGCAGCTTCGCCTTGATCGCCTCGATCGTGGCGCGGGTGCCGCCGGTCTCCTGAATGGTCAGCGCATGGAACCGTTCGGTCCCCGCAGACCCGAAATGCGCCTCCATGCGCGCGATCTGCATCACTTCGCAGCCCAAGCCCACGAAGATCGCCGCACCGACATTCGGGTGGGTCGCATGCCCCCAGAGGACACGCTCGAGGCTGTCCGCCCCGCGCCCGCTCGCCGCCATACCGCAGCCGGTGCCATGGGCGAAGGCGACGACACCGTCGACATTGTCATAGGGGTCGAGCGCACCCTCGGCCGTGATCTCGGAGGCTGCGCATTTGATCACCGTGGCCGAGCAGTTCACCGTGGCGCAGAGCGCGATATAATTGCGCGTGCCAACCCGACCATCGTCCCGCGCGTATCCCATGAAACTGCGCGGCGCGAGATCGGGGATCGCTGCCTCGGCGCGAGCGAGATCGGCGCCGATCTGATGGGTCTCGTCATGTTCGGAATAGCTGACATTATGGCT
The DNA here is from genome assembly GCF_055666785.1 of Thioclava sp. PTB-PU3-1. Lineage (NCBI taxonomy): Bacteria > Pseudomonadati > Pseudomonadota > Alphaproteobacteria > Rhodobacterales > Paracoccaceae > Thioclava > Thioclava sp. PTB-PU3-1. The sequence goes on from NZ_JBVNVL010000001.1 coordinate 1,082,331, forward strand.
ATGGACATGTTCGCCCACCGCGATCGGGGCGCTGGCCCGGCCGATAATCTGGCCAAACTTGATCACCGGATCACCCTCGGCCATCGCGACGCGCGCCAGCTTGTGCCCGGCGGAAACCGGATGTGCGAGCGGCTCGCCGGTGCCGAGCGGCGTGCTGCCGGCATCCGCCCGCGCGGGCAGAACGGCGACCGTGTCGCACGGATGCAGTGTAATCGCTTCAGCCATCGCGACGCCCCCTCAATCCGGCGATCACGCCGCGCATCTCGGCCAGCCCGCGCATCCGCCCGATCAGCGGATAGCCAGGGAAAGAGCCGCGCGTGGCGTCGTCGAGCAGGACATGACCGTGATCGGGCCGGAACGGGATCTGTGGGTCCGCACGCCCCTCGGACGCCCGGCGTGTTTCCTCGGCGAGCAGTGCGGCAGCCACCGCGACCATGTCGGTGTCGCCGCCCAGATGCGCGGCCTCCTCGAAACTGCCATCGGGATCTTTGCGCACGTTACGCAGATGCGCGAAATGGATACGCGGCGCAAAGCGCTCGGCGATCGCGGGCAGATCGTTGGCCGGGTTCGCCCCGAGCGAGCCGGTGCAAAGCGTCAGCCCGTTCGCGGGACTATCATGCGCCCGCAGGATCCAGTCGATATCCTCGGCGTTGGAGACGACACGGGGCAGACCCAGAATGTCGCGCGGCGGATCGTCGGGATGGACGCAGAACCGCAGCCCCAGTTCCTCCGCCGTGGGGATCACCTCATCGAGGAAGCGTTTGAAATTGCGCCGGATCTCGTCGCGATCGATACCGTCATAAAGCGCGAGCTGGTCCCGCAGCCCGGCGATGTCGTAGCGGTCATAGGCGCCCGGCAGCCCCGACATGATCGCGTGCAACAGTGCATCGCGCTCCGACTGCGTCGAGCCCTCGAACCAGGTCTTGGCGCGGGCGCAAACGTCGGGCGTGTAATCGTCCTCGGCCCCTTCGCGCTTCAGCATGTGAATCTCAAAAGCCGCCATGCGATAGGCCTCGAAGCGCAGGCAGCTACCGCCTGTCGCAAGTGGCGCGGTCAGATCGGTGCGGGTCCAGTCCAGAACAGGCATGAAATTGTAGCAGATCGTGGTGATGCCCTCGGCGGCGAGATTGGCCATCGATTGACGGTAATTGGCGAAGAGCGCGCTCAGATCGCCTTCGCCGCGCTTGATCCGCTCATGGATCGGCAGGCTTTCGACCACGTGCCAATGCAGCCCCGCCGTCTCGATCCGGGCGCGCCGCTCCGTGATCGCCTCGCGCGACCAGACCTCGCCATAGGCGACCTCGTGCAAGGCGGTTACGATGCCGGATGCGCCCGTCTGCACGATCTGCGGCAGGGAAATCGTGTCCAGCTCGGGGCCATACCAACGCCAGCTCTCGATCATTGGAGAACCTCCCGCACCGCGGCGCGCGCGCCTTTTTCGACGAGCGCGCGATAGGCCTCCGTGACCGGGGCCTGCAGGGATTGTGCGAGCTCGGGCGGAAACACAGAACGCAACGACAGAAGCGCCGCAACCTTGCCCTCGGCATCCGCGGCACTGTCGGAGAGCGCACGCAACTCAGCGGCCAGCGGGTCTTTCACCTCGATCGGCTGCCCGCTCTCGTCGACGCCGCCGACGTAGCGCATCCAGGCCGCGATCGCGAGCATCAGGCCCGGGCAGCTCCGCCCGGCCTTCAACGCATCGGCGACGGTGGCCAGAATGCGCTGCGGCAGTTTCTGGCTGCCATCCATCGCGATTTGCCATGTCCGGTGACGGATCGCGGGATTGGCGTAGCGCTCTGCGAGCGCGTCGACATAACGCTCGAGCGAGACGCCCGGCGGCGGGGTCAGCGAAGGGATGATCTCGTCGCGCCACAGATAGCGCACGAAGTCGGCCATCACCTCGTCGTCCATCGTGTCGGAAATCGTCTCGAACCCCGCCAGATAGCCAAGATAGGCCAGAGAGCTGTGGGTGCCGTTCAGCATCCGCAGCTTCATATGCTCGAACGGAGTGACGTCGCTGACCATCTCGACACCGACCGCGCCCCAATCGGGCCGCTCGCCATCGACGAAATCATCCTCGATCACCCATTGGCGGAACGGCTCGTGCATTACCGGCAAGGCGTCGTGCCAGCCGGCGAGCTCTTCGAGCCGCGCGATGTCCTCGGGCTTCGTCGCGGGCACGATGCGGTCCACCATGGTCGACGGGAACCGCCCCTCAGCCGCGATCCAGTCCGCCAGCTCCGGGTCGATGCGACGCGCCAGATCCAGCACCACGCCGCGCAGCAGCCGGCCGTTTTCGGGCAGGTTGTCACAGCTCATCGCGGTGAAGGGACGCAGGCCGCGCGCGTGGCGCAGCTGCAGCGCACGCACAAGATAGCCGGGCGCAGAGACGGGCAGGTCGTTGGCCATGTCATGCACGATATCGGGATGATCGGGGTCAAGCGCGCCGGTCGCGGGCGAATGGCAATAGCCCTTCTCAGTGATCGTGAGCGATACGATGCGCACATCCGGATCGGCCATCACGTCGAGCACTGCTTGCGGATTTTCGCGGGCCACCAGAATATCGCTGACGATCTCGATGCGCTCGGGCGTTTCGCCCTCGGGGCCGAACTCCAGCCCGCTATAGGCGAAATCCTGCGGCGCCAGCGCATCGCGCATCCGCGACGATTGCAGCGACACGCCGGTGATCCCCCAGTCGCCGCCGCTTTTCGCAGCAGCCTCAGCCGTGTAGATCGCCCCATGGGCGCGGAAGAACGCGCCGAGGCCGAGATGGACGATACCGGTTTTGAGCTTCGCGCTTTCGCGGGTGAGACGTTCAGCGGGCAAGCCAGCCTCCATCGACATTCAGGACCGCGCCATGGATGTAGCGCGCGGCGGGGGAACACAGGAAGGCGGCGGTGCCGCCGATATCGGAAGGATCGCCCCAGCGCCCGGCCGGAATTCGCGCAAGGATCGCTTCGCTGCGCTCTGGATCGGCGCGCAGAGCCTCGGTGTTGTTGGTCGCGATATAGCCGGGTGCGATGGCGTTTACGTTGATCCCTTTGGCCGCCCATTCGTTGGCGAGGATCTTGGTCAGCCCCGCCACACCATGCTTGGACGCGGTGTAGGACGGCACGCGGATGCCGCCCTGAAAGGATAGCAGCGAGGCGATGTTCACCACTGCCGAAGGCGTATTGCCCTGCTCGAGCGCGGCGCGGGCGAAGGCTTGCGTGGTGAAGAACAGCGCCTTGAGGTTCACGTCCATCACCGCGTCCCAATCGGCCTCGGTGAACTCCAGACTGTCTTCGCGCCGGATGATGCCCGCGTTGTTCACGAGGATCGAATAGCCCGCATCCGTGAAGACATCCTGCGCGGCCATCGGGTCCGCGAAGTCGAGGAGCAGCGCCTCGCCCTGCCCGCCCGCATCCGCGATCATCTCCAGCGTCTCGGTGCATTCGCGCCGCCCCGCGCAGGTCACATGTGCCCCTTGCGCGGCGAGCGACACTGCGATCGCCTGACCGATGCCGGTATTCGCGCCGGTGACGAGGGCGCGGCGGTTCTTTAGCGAAAACGGGCTCATTTCAGGTCCGCCGGCTGCACGAAGTCCATGTCGGTGTAATCGACATTGTCGCCCGCCATCGCCCAGATGAAGGTATATTCCCCGATCCCGGCCCCGGAGTGGATCGACCACGGCGGCGAGATCACAGCCTCCTCGTTGGCGATCATCATGTGGCGGGTCTCGGTCGGCTCGCCCATCAGGTGCAGCACGCGCGCCTCGGGCGTCATGCCCCAGTAGAGGTAGGCCTCCATCCGGCGGTCATGGACATGCGCGGGCATCGTGTTCCATACTGACCCCTCGACCAGTTGGGTATAGCCCAGCACCAGCTGGCAGCTTTCCATCACGGTCGGATGGATGAACTGGTTGATGACGCGTTTGTTGGAGGTCGCAGCTTCGCCCAGCTCGACGCGGTTCGCCTCGGCAAGCTTGATCAGGCGATGCGGACAGGCGCGATGCGCGGGGGCGGAAACCAGATAGAACCGGCCGTCGCCCTCGAAGGTCACCGGTCCTGCGCCCATGCCCAGATACAGGACATCACCGCGCCCCATCTCCCAGGTGTCGCCAGCGGCTGAGACGCGTCCCGTGCCGCCGATATTCACGACGCCCATTTCGCGCCGCTCGAGGAAGGTGGCGGTCCGCGTCTCGTCCACCACGTCGAGCGTCAGCGATGCGCCATTCGGCACCGCGCCTCCGAGGGTGAAGCGGTCGTAATGCGTGTAGATCAAGCGGATCTCGCCGGGCGCGAACAGCCCCGTGCCCAGGAAATGCTCACGCAGCTCTTGCGTGCCCATGGTGCGGGCGTGATCGGGATGGATGGCGTGGCGGGTTTCTACGCTGAGCATTGAATGTCCTTTCACAAAAAGTCGTCGCGGCGCGGGGTAAAGCAGTCGAGCAGCTCCCCCGCTTCGACGCAGACACAGCCGTGTTCGGCGCCGGACGGTATCATCAGGCTGTCCCCGGCGCGCAGCACGTGCTCCGCACCATCGAGGACAAAGCGAAATTCGCCGGAGGTGCAGTAGGTGGCCTGCACGTGAGGATGGGAGTGAAGCGCGCCCTCTGCCCCGGCCTCGAAGCGAACCGAGACCAGCATCATCTGCTCGTTTTCGGTCAGCACCTGACGGGCGATGCCTTCATCGGGATAGGCGATCGGATAGCTCATAGGGAGACTCCTTTCAGTGGAAGACCGACGGCAGCCAGAGCGAAAGCGCGGGGATATAGGTCACCAGCATCAGCGTCGCGAAGGTGGCGAAATAGAACGGCCAGATCGATTTCATCACCGTCGTGATCGGCACCCGGCCCACCGCGCAGCCGACGAACAACACCGCACCGACCGGCGGTGTGCAGAGCCCGATCCCGAGGTTGAGCACGAGGATCACCCCGAACTGCACCGGATCGACGCCGAAGGCCTGAGCCACGGGCAGGAAGATCGGCGTGGTGATCACGATCAGCGGCGACATGTCCATGAACGTGCCCAGCACCAGCAGCAACAGGTTGATCAGCAGCAGGATGACGATCGGATTATGCGAGAAATTCTCGAGCAGATTGATCAGCTTGGCCGGCACTTGCAGATAGGCCAGCAGCCAGCCGAAGGAGGCCGCGCAGCCGATCACCATCAGCACCATCGCCGTCGTGCGCACCGCGCCCTTGGTCGCTTCGATGAAATCCGACAGCTTCATCGTGCGATACAGGAAGACGGTCACCAGAAGCGCGTAGACCACCGCGATATTGGAGCTTTCAGAGGCGGTAAAAATGCCCGAGCGCACGCCGCCGAAGATGATCAGGATCATGATCAGACCGGGCATCGCATTCCAGAACAACCGCCCGAGGGCCCTGCGACCGGGAAACGGTTCGGTCGGGTAGCCGCGGCGTTTGGCGACGAAATAGGCGGCGGTCATCAGCGACAGCGCAAGCACCAGACCCGGAATAATCCCGGCGGTGAACAGGTCGGCGATCGAGATCTTCCCGCCTGCCGAGATCGAATAGATGATCATGTTATGGCTGGGCGGTAGCATCAGCGCGATGATCGCCGCCGTGACGGTGATGTTCACGCCGTAATCCGCGCCGTAACCTCGTTCGCGCATCTGCGGCACCATCAGGCCGCCCACTGCCGAGGCATCCGCCGCAGCCGAGCCCGACACGCCGCCGAACATCACCGAGGCGAGGATGTTCACCTGCCCCAGCCCGCCGCGCATATGCCCCACCAAGGCGCCCGCCAGCGCGACCAACCGCCGCGCGATATCGCCGCGCACCATCAGGTCGCCGGCATAGATGAAGAACGGGATCGCCATCAGCGCAAAGACAGAGACGCCGGAATTCAGACGCTGGAACACCACCACCGGGGGAAGCCCGAGATAAGTGACTGTCGCGAAGGAGGCCACGCCGAGACAGAACGCGACCGGCGTTCCGATCAGCAGAAGGACGGTAAAGGTCCCGAACAAGATCCAGAGTTCCATGAGCTCAGTTCCCTTCGCCAGTTACAGCATTGCCTTCAAGCTCTGCCGCGTCGTGATCGTCGCCGAACCGCGACGTAGACAGGCCCGCGAGCCGGCGCAGGATGCGCTCGGCGCAGAAGATCATCAGCAGCGCTCCGCCCGCCGCGACCGGCACGAAGCGGAAGGCCCCGGAAACACCGAGCCCTGAAATCGTCGTGGCGGCCATCTTGTCCGCCAGCTCCCAGCCGTATTTGAGCATCCCGAAACCGAAGGCCGCGACAACGAGGTCCGAGATCGAGAAGAAGGTCAGGCGCACCTTTTCGGGCAGCACGAAAAGCAGCACGTCGAAGCTGAGGTGGTAGCCCTCCCGGATGCCGACAGCCGCGCCGAGAAAGATGAACCAACCCATCAGGATCACACTGGCCGGTTCGGCCCAGAACAGGCTTGAGCCGAGGACGTAGCGGTAAAAGACCTGGGCGAAGACGAAGGCCGTCATCAGCACCAACCCGATCCCTGATAGCCATAGGGCAGCCTGGCCCAACCAGCCCGTCCAGACGGCCAGTTTTTCCACAACGTTGCGCATCGGTGGGAACTCCACGGAAAGAATGTGCCCCCGCCACAATGGGCGGGGGTCGAGAGGTCAGATCACTTCGTCGCTTGAATGCGTGCCACCAGATCTTTCGCCTCGGGCGTGGTCACGTATTTGTCGTAGACCGGCTTCATCGCGTCGATGAAGGGCTGCTTGTCGATATCCTTCACGACTTTGACGCCAGCCGCTTCGACCTTGTCCTCGGATTTCTTTTCCTGCTCGGCCCAGAGCTTGCGCTCGAGCGTTTCCGAGTTCTTCGCCGCCGCCTTGATGACTTTCTGGTCTTCGGGGCTCAGCTTGTTCCAGGTCGTAAGCGACATCGCCACCAGTTCCGGAACCATGAGGTGCTGGTCCTGCGTGTAATAGGGCGCGACCTCGTAATGGCCCGAGCTGTCATAGGAGGGCCAGTTGTTCTCCGCGCCGTCGATGACGCCGGTCTGGATCGAGGAATAGACCTCGCCATAGGGCATCGGCGTGGCATTCGCGCCGATCGCCTTCATCATGTCGACGAACACGTCGTTCTGCATCACGCGGAACTTCATGCCCTGAAGATCGTCGATCGACTTAATCGGATGCTCGGAGTTGTAAAAGCTGCGCGAGCCGGCGTCGTAATTGGCCAGCTGGACCAAATCATGCGCTTCGAAAGCCTTGCCGACTTCGGCGCCGATCGGGCCGTCGAGAACGTGGTGCTGATGCTCGACCGAGCGGAACAGGTAGGGCAGCGAGAACAGCTGCGTTTCCGGCACGATGTCGTTGAAGGTGCCGAACGAAGCGCGCACCATGTCGATCACGCCCAGCTGGGTCTGCTCGATCGTGTCCTTTTCCTCGCCCAGCTGCGCGGACGGGTAGACCTCGATGCAGATCCGGCCATCGGTCTTCGCCTCGACCTCTTTCGCCATCGATTTCACCGCCTCGACGGTCGGGTAGCCGTCGGGGTGGGTGTCCGACGAGCGCAGGGTCATGTCGCAGGCCGATGCGGCCGTGACGCAGGCGGCCGAAATCAGCAGCGCAGCGATAGGTGTCAGTGTCTTCTTCATTACTTCTCTCCTCCCAGAAAGTGCTCAATCAGAGCTTGTAGGCTTGGCGTGCAAGCCTGTGTGTGAGGTCGTGGATGACCTCAGAAGCTTCCTCCTCCGTCAGCCGCCCGGTGGCGACCAAGTTGGCAAGGAATCCGGCGTCGACCCGGCGCGCGACGTCATGGCGCGCGGGGATCGACAAATAGGCACGGGTGTCGTCGTTGAAGCCGACCGTGTTGTAGAAACCCGCGGTTTCGGTGGTCATCTCGCGGTAGCGCCACATGCCCTCGAAACTGTCATGGAACCACCACGCGGGACCAAGGCGCAGACAGGGGTAGCCCCCCGCCAGCGGCGCCAGTTCGCGCGCATAGGTGGTCTCGTCGAGTGTGAACAGGATGACGCGCAGCTCGGGGGTCTGCCCCACCGCATCGAGAAGCGGTTTGAGGGCTGCGACATAATCGGTGCGCGTCGGGATATCGCAGCCCTTGTCGCGCCCGAAGCGGGCTAGGATAGGGTCGGAATGGTTGCGCGACGAGCCGGGATGGATTTGCATCACCAGGCCGTCGTCGCAGGACAGCTTCGCCATCTCCGTCAGCATCTGAGCGCGAAACGCCTCGCGTTCCGCTGCGTCCGCCTTCCCCGCGAGCACCTTGTCATAGAGCGCCTCCACCGCGGCGCGATCCAGATTGAGCGTCGCGGCACTCGGATGACCGTGGTCGGTCGAGGTCGCCCCGAAAGAGGCGAAATAGGCGCGCCGGTCGCGATGGGCGTCCAGATAGGCCGCGAAGGATGTGCCCGACTGCCCGCCAAGCTGACAGAACGTCTCGACATTCTGCGCGAAGCCTTCGAAATCGGGATCGACCACCGGATCGGGGCGATAGGCGGTGATCACGCGCCCGCCCCACCCGCTTTCGCGGATCATCCGGTGCCATTTCAGATCGTCGAGCGGGCTTTCGGTGGTCGCGATCACCTCGATATTGAACTGATCGAACAAAGCGCGCGGGCGCATCTCCGGGCGCTGAAGCGCCTCCGAGATGCGATCGTAATACATGTCCGCGGTGTCGGCGCTGAGCCGCTCGGTGAAGCCGAAGATCGTCTCGAACGCATGGTCCAGCCAGATCCGCGAGGGCGTGGCGCGGAACAGGTGGTAATGCTTCGCGAACAGCCGCCAGATCTTGCGGCCATCGGTTTCCGTTTCACCGCCATCGACGCGCGGCACGCCAAGCGCTTCCAGCGGCACGCCCTGACTGTGAAGCATCCGGAACACATAGTGATCGGGCGTCACGAAAAGCTGGGCGGGATCGGGAAAGGCTTCGTTCTGCGCATACCAGCGCGGATCGGTATGGCCGTGGGGCGAGATGATCGGGGCGTCCTTGATCGTGTCATAGAGATCGCGCGCAAGGGCACGAACCCCCGGATCCGCTGGCAGCAGGCGATCTTTATTCAACAGCGCCATGGTCTATCGCTCCCCCTGTAGCTATTTTCTTAGGTGGACTACCACCGAACTAATAAACTAATATGCTAGAATACCCGGACCGTCAACGAGGAGTTCCGATGCCCGCGCCCCTGCCTTTGACCCAGCTTGATCAGAACGCACGCATGTCGGTTTCCGATGTCGTTTTCGAACATTTGCGCCAACAGGTTCTGGGGCTATCCCTGCCACCGGGCACCAAGCTCTCAGAAGTGGAGGTCGCCAAGCAGATGGGGGTTTCGCGCCAGCCGGTGCGCGACGCCTTCTACCGTTTGTCGAAGCTCGGATTTCTTGTGATTCGACCTCAGCGTGCGACGACGGTCTCGCTGATTTCACGCGAAGCGGTGCTGCAGGCGCGCTTCATTCGCAACGCGCTCGAGGTTGAAACTGTGCGCGTCGCGGTCGCCGCATTGACCGATGAGGATCTCGCGGCGTTGCGCGATCTGATCGAGCAACAGCGCGCCGCGATGGAAAAGGGTGAGAAGACCAAATTCCACGAACTGGACGATCAGTTTCATCGCGAGATCTGCACCCGTGCCGGGCTCGGCTTCACATGGGAACTGATCGCCGAGAATAAGGGCCACATGGATCGCGTGCGGATGCTGTCGCTGTCTTTCGCCTCGCGCGATGCGTTCGACGATCACGTGAAGATCCTGAGCGCGCTCGAAAGCCGGGACCTTGACCGCGCGACGCAGGCGATGCGCGATCACCTGTCGCGGATCCTCGATCAGATCGACCGCATTCAGGATGATCACACAGAGCTTTTCGAGGTCGCGCCTCGGCAGAGCTGAAGTCGGGACGGCGTGATCGCCGAATACTTCGACTTAGGAACGCAAGGTCGGCATAGGAGAAGGCATCGGGCGCCTACCCCATTCGCGGCCCATCAACCTCCTCATCGCGCGACAGCTGCAGCGCACCAACACCGGCCTCCCCTGCACGCACTAGGAGATCCAGAATCCCCTGGATGATCCGGTCTTCGTCGCTCTCACCAAGCTTAGTGAGACAGTTAGGCATATCCTCCATCACTAACTCGCCGCCCAAAATTTCGGCACCGCCGCCGGAAAGCGCGGCGATGACATTGCTCAGGGCAGCTTGCTTTTGCGCAAACTCAAGAGTTCTTCGGTCGAGCTCCGCAGACTGCACTCGCATCTGCTCCGCGATCGCCTTGCGCGCGGCATGTTGTTTCGTCGTTAGCCGCGCTTTTCGCGGCCCGTCGCGCAAGAGCCCGCAGTGCTCTCCGACCGCCCGGTGGTAATCGTCCTGGAACTGACGCATGGCCGCACGGTAGGCGACCATTTCCGGAACCTCACCCCGCAGTTTTCGAGCCGCCTTCAGATGGGTGCGGTTCTCTTCTTTCCACGACGCGAGCACCTTCGCATTTTCAGCCCGCGCCGCGCGACAGTCCGTGCGCCACGCCTCAAGACGCGCAGCATTATGCGCCTTGTTGCGCGCGATGGTCTCCGGTCGCTTGCCAAGAGCCCGCTTGCGCGGTCTCGGAGGAAGAGGCTTGGGAATGGGACGCGGGAGCGAGCAAATGGCCGAAGGGGTCTCGCAGGAGGCGCGCACCTCCGTGGCCGCGCGTTTGCCCGCATGCAGCTTGTTCGCATCGAGCTTCGGATCGTCGACATTGATCGCCAAGATGTGGAGGTGGACATGGGCCTCATCGAGATGCAGCACGGCCGCCCACTCCACGCCCTGCGGCATCCGGATTTTAAAATGCGCAAGCACTCGCTGCACCCAGGTCTTGATCTCAGGTGCATGCCGTCCCCCATCATGGGTCAGGGTCTCAACCGATAATGGATGCGAGTGAATTTCCGCATAAAGCGTCGCCGCATCCCGACGCAGCCGACGCTGATAGCTCGTGCCTTTCGCACTTTTCACGGTCTCACGGATCGTCTCCACCTTCTTGGCCCAGAGCGCCTCGAGCTTTTTGAGCGTCGTCGTGCCGTCAAGCTTGATTGGCGCTTTCGGCTCCGCAACATGGCGCGAATAGCGTGGCACCCGCATCGCCTCGCCAAAGACCTGCTCGGCCGTGTTCACCTGCTCAGGCGCCCCCTTAACCTTGCGCGGGGCGGCCGAGTAACATTCGATATGGACAAACTGATAGCTCATGGATCACCTCTTCTCTTCCTTGGCTCTCGCTCGAGGATAAGTTGGTGACCTGAAAAAACGGGCAGGAGACCGGTGCGAAAAACGGCGCCGGGGGTCTGTCGGGAAAAGCTAGCTATATGACAGACTATAGCTAGCTTTCCTGAACGGCTGGATTGCGGGCCGGCGCGGCAGCTTCGGCTTATGCTCAAAAAAGGCGGCACGCGGGGGGCACCATAGTTCGCCCCCCCCGGGAAGGACTTCGCCCGACCAAAAATCGAAGGCCTGCCAAACGCAGCAACATCCTCAAGAGCGTGTAGCTTAAGCGACCACTTCAGGCTGTTCATCGTGCTGCCTGAAACGAAAGCCGACGAAACTCACGCAAGGTCCGCGGGCAGCACGCCCTCGGGGATGTTCTGGTAACAGACCGGACGCAGGAAGCGCCGGATCGAAAGGGTGCCGACCGAGGTCGCGCCGAAGTTCGTGGACGCGGGATAGGGCCCGCCATGGACCATTGCGTCACAGACCTCCACGCCGGTCGGGAAGCCGTTGGCCATCACGCGGCCCGCCTTGCGCTCGAGCACCGGCAGCAGCTTGCGGGCTAGCTCCGCATCGCCGTCATCGAGATGCATCGTCGCGGTCAGCTGACCCTCGAAGCCCTTCGCGAGGTCAACCATCTGCGCGGGGTCCGAGACCCGGACGACAAGACCGAGCGGCCCGAAGACTTCCTCTCCAAGCGCATGATCCTGCAGGTAGTTCTCGGCGCTCGTCTCGTAGAGGTTCGGGGAGGCGTTGCGGCCTTCCTGCTCGGTCGTCAGCACTGGGGTCACGGAATTGCGGGTATCGAACCGGTCCTTGCCGTCGCGATAGGCCTGCGCGATGCCGTCCGTCAGCATGACCTGCGGGCCGGAGGCCGACAGCGCCTCTTTCGCGGCGGCGACAAAGGCGTCGCCTGCGGGGCCACCCTCGACCACGGCGATGCCCGGGTTGGTGCAGAACTGGCCCGCGCCCATCGTCAGCGAGCCTGCCCAGCCGGCGCCGATCTCGGCGCCGCGCGCCTTTGCGGCCTCGGGCAGCAGGAACATCGGGTTGACCGAGCCGAGCTCGCCAAAGAACGGGATCGGCTCGGGACGCTGCGCACACAGATCGAACAGCGCGCGGCCACCGCCCAAGCTACCGGTGAAGCCCACCGCCTTGATCAGCGGATGCTGCACGAGCCCTTGACCCACGTCACGGCGTCCGCCCTGGATCAGGCTGAAGACGCCCTTGGGCATGTTGCATTTCTCGACTGCGGCCTTGATCGCCTCGGCCACGATTTCGCCGGTGCCGGGATGGGCGGAATGGCCCTTCACGACGACCGGGCAGCCTGCGGCCAGCGCGGCGGCGGTGTCGCCGCCGGCCGTCGAAAACGCCAGCGGGAAGTTCGACGCGCCGAAGACCGCGACCGGGCCGATCGGACGCTGCATCATCCGCAGATCGGGGCGCGGCAGCGGCTGGCGATCGGGGAGCGCCTCGTCATGGCGGCGCTCGAGATAGTCACCGTTGCGGATGTGGCTCGCAAAGAGACGCAGCTGGCCCACGGTGCGCCCGCGCTCGCCATTCAGGCGCGCCTCGGGGAGGCCGGTTTCCTGCGTGCCGATCTCGGTGATCGCCTCGCCGCGTGCGTCGATCTCGTCGGCGATAGTCTCGAGGAACTTAGCGCGGGTCTCACGGCTCGAATAACCGTAGTCCCAGAACGCCTCTTCGGCTGCCTCGCAGGCGGCGTTCACCATCTCGACCGTGCCGACGCAGAACTCATGGCTCGGCCCATGGGCTGGGTCGGAAGAGAACGTTTTGTCGGTGCCGATCCATTCGCCGGCGATCAGGTGTTGTCCGTGCGGGGTGAAGGTCATGATGTCTCCTTGTTAATTCGTCACCGGGCCCGACGCAGAACGGCGTCGCAGAGACCCTTCGTTCAATGCGCGCGGTTTCAAAGAACCGCCGTCATGCCGCCGTCGATGTAGAGGATTTGTCCGTTCACGAAATCCGAGGCCGACGAGGCGAGAAATACCACCGCGCCCTGCAATTCCTCGGGCTTTCCCCAGCGCCCGGCGGGTGTGCGCCCGCGGACCCAGCTGTCGAAATCCTGATCTTCCTGAAGCGGGCGCGTCATGTCGGTCATCATGTAGCCGGGTCCGATGGCGTTCGCTTGAATGTTCGAGCCGGCCCACTCCGCCGCCATCGACCGCGTCAGCATTTTGACGCCCCCTTTGGCGACCGTGTAGGGCGCGACCGTGACGCGGGCGAGGTCGCTCATCAGCGAGCCGATATTGATGATCTTGCCGCCCCCTTTCGCGATCATCCGCGAAGCTGCTTCGCGGCCACAAAGGAATGCAGAGGTCAGGTTGGTATCGAGCACGCGCTGCCAGTCCGCCGCGCTCAGTTCCAACATCGGACGGCGCAACTGGATACCGGCATTGTTCACCAGAATGTCCGGGGTGCGCCCCTCCGCGTCGAGCCTCTCGAACGCCGCGCGCACGGCGGCCTCGTCGGAGACGTCGAAGGCCGCGGCGCTCACGTCGTAGCCTTGTTCGATCATTTCCTTTCGAGTCTGCTCGAGCCGTGCGGCATCAAGCCCGTTGAGCACCACGTGCGCGCCCGCGGCCGCCAGCGCCTCCGCGAAGGTTCTGCCCAGACCGCGAGACGAGCCGGTGACCAGTGCGGTTTTGCCTGAGAGATCGAATGTGTTCATCGCCCTATCCTCGTGTCCGTGTCGTGACCAAAAAGGGAGAGGCGGGCCGGAGGACATGGCCCGCCTCTTGATCCGCCCGAGGGAATGGGCGGATCAGCTTGAGACTACATTACGCAGCCTCAGTTGCTGCTCGCTTTCTTCTCGGAGCGAAGCCCGTCGATCGTCTTCTGCACCCGATCGATGACGTCGCCACCGATTTCGTCGCGGTGCTTGTCGTAGACGACCTGCGACTTCTCACGCATGCGAGCCAGCTCTTCAGGCGAGACTTTGTTGAACTTGATCCCGGCCTTTTCCATCTTCTCGAGCGATTTCTTGTTGAGATCCTGGATCACGTTGCGCTCGACTGAGCCGCCCTTGACTGCACAGGTGCGCAGCGCATCCTGTTCGTCGGGATCGAACGTATCGAAGATCGGCTTCGAGAACAGGAAGAGGAAGGGCGTATACGCGTGCTTCGTCTCGCTGATATATTTCTGCACTTCGTAGAACTTCGAAGTGTCGATCGTGACATAGGGGTTTTCCTGTGCATCGATCGCGCCGGTCTCCAGTGCAGAGAACACTTCGCCGAAGGCCATCGGCGTCGCGTTGGCACCGAGATTGTCGAAGGTGTCAAGGAAGATATTGTTCTGCATCACGCGGATCTTGATGCCCTTGAGGTCTTCCCACTTGGTGATCGGACGCTTCGAGTTCGACACGTTACGGAACCCGTTCTCCCAATAGGCGAGGTTGACCAGCCCTTTGTCGGCCAGCTTGTCATTCAGGAACTTGCCGAAATCGCCATCCATGACGGCGTAGGCTTCCTCGTTGGTCTGGAACAGGAACGGCAGATCAAACACACCGAGCGCTGGTTCGATCCCGACAAGCGGCGAGGACGAGGTCACCACCGCGTCGAGCGTGCCCGAGCGAAGCGCCTGGGTCGCCTGAAGGTCGCCGCCAAGCGAACCGCTCCAGTAAGCCTGAAGCTTCATCTTGCCGCCGGTCTTGTCGTCAAGACACTGCTGCATCGCATCGACGCCATTATGCACCGGGTGGTTCTCGGCGACACCGTTGGAAATCCGGATCGTGCGGTCGTGGAATTCGGCTGCGGCAGGGCTTGCGACCGCTACCATCGTGCCAAGCAGAAGCGCTGCTTTAATTGCCTTGGTTTTCATTGTTTCCTCCCTTTGGAAATTAACGTTGGCAAATGTTGACCCGTGACCGGTCAGTAGAACCAATGTGCCGGAACGAGCACGATCTGCGGAAAGGCCACGAGAACGAAGAGCACCAGGATCTCGGCCACGAGGAAGGGCCAGACACCGATGATCACACGGCCAAGGGGGATCCTCCCGACCCCGCTGACCACGTTGAGGACGACACCGACAGGCGGCGTCAGAAGTCCGATGCAGCAGTTCATGATGAACATCACACCGAAGTAGATCGGATCGATCCCCGCCTTCTGCACCAGCGGCAAGAGCACCGGGGTCAGGATCAGGATCGTCGGCGTGAGATCGAGGGCGGTGCCGACCATAATAATCAGCACCATGATGAAGGCCATGAGCAGCTTCGGATGCTCGATCAGCGGTTCGATGATGCTGCCGAGCTCGGCGGGGATATTCGCCATCGTGATGAGCCAAGCCGAGACCAGCGCGGCACAGACAAGGAACATGATCGCCGCCGTTGTGCGACCTGCCGCGATGAACACGCCCGGCAGGGACTTCAAGGTGAGTTCGCGATAGACGAAGAGCCCGACGAAGAGCGCATAGAAGGTCGCGATCACCGCAGCCTCGGTCGGGGTGACGACACCGAACTTGATACCGCCGAGAATGATCACCGGCATGCCAAGCGCCCAGATTGCGCGCATCCCTGCCCGGCCTTTCTCGCCCCAGCTGGCACGCGGCAACGTCTCGGCCTTGTCCTTCCGGGCAACGAAGAGCCAAGTGACGATCAGCACGGTCCCCATCAGGACACCAGGTGCGATGCCAGCCATGAACAGCTTGGAGATCGAAAGGTTGCTCGCGACGCCGAAGATAATGAAGGCCATCGAGGGCGGGATGACCGGCGCGATCACGCCACCTGCGGCGATCAGGCCGGCGGAACGCGGCACGTCATAGCCGGCGCGGCTCATCATCGGCAGCAAGATCGCAGCGAGTGCGGCACTATCGGCGGCAGCCGAGCCAGAGATCGAGGCGAGGATCACCGCCGCCATGATGGCGACGATGCCCAGACCGCCGCGGATATGCCCGACGCAGGCGATCGCGAAGTCGATGATCCGGCGCGAGAGCCCGCCGGCATTCATCAGTTCGCCTGCGAGAATGAAGAACGGGATCGCGAGAAGGGTGAAGGTATTCGCCCCGATCGCCATATTCTGGGCGATGATCTGGGTGTTGAACATCCCCAGATATTCCATCAGCGCGATGCCACAGAAGATCAGAGCGAAGGCAACAGGAACCCCGATGGCCATGGCGCCGATGAGCGCGACAAGAAAGACAACGAGGGTCATGATGCACGCCCCTCGATATCTTCAGCGTCATGATGTTGGCCTGCGAAGCGGGCGAACTCGGCGTCGCTCATCCGACCGGTCAGCAACCGGAAGAGCCGCTCGAGCGAGATGAGGATGATCCCGGCACCCGTGAACAGCCCGGTGCCGTAGACAAAGCCCATCGGCATCATCGTTACCGGAGCGCCCATCGTCATGTTGATCGGCAGCTGCTTCCATGTGCCGATAAAGAGCACCGCCGAACAGCCGATGATCACGATCTCGCTCAGCCCCATCAGGACCATGCGTCCGCGACGACCGAAGGCCGCGACCACCGTCTCCATGCCCATATGCATATGGTGATGGTGTGCGACGACGGCGCCGATGAAGGTCAGCCAGACGAAGAAAAAGCGCGACATTTCCTCCGAGACGGCAATGCCGCTATCGAACGCGTAGCGCAGGATGACATTGAGAAAGACCATCAGAGCCATCCCGGCGAGCAAAAGCGCCAGCAGGATGTCGAGGCCACGGTAGAAGAGTGCGATAAGTTTCTGCATCCGCTTACACCCTGTCGCCGAGGCCGCGGGCGACCAGGTTGGCAATCAGCGCGCGGCTGCCAAAGACCCATTCGGGACAGGCATCACAGCGAGCGACGCGGTTCACCAGAGCCCCGAGCCGCGGCGAAGCAATCTCGACCTCGTCGCCGGTCTCGTGGGTGAAGCCCTGCCCCGGCGCACGGCGATCCTGCACCGGCGCGAAAAGCGTGCCGAGGAACAGGACCGCGCCGTCGGGATATTGGTGGCTGCGATTGAGCATCTGCCGGGCGAGCTCGGCGGGCGACCGGCTGATCGCCTCCATGCGGCTCTCACCCGCCATCTCGAACCCGTCGGTGCCGCGCACGCGCAGAGTGACGACCGCGGTCTCGACATCGGCGAGCGTGAAATGGTCGTCGAAAATCCGCAGGAATGGCCCGATCGCGCAGGAGGCGTTGTTATCCTTGGCCTTGCCGAGCAGGAGCGCCGAGCGGCCTTCGACGTCGCGCAGGTTCACGTCATTGCCCAACGTCGCACCGAGGATCGTGCCATCCGAGCGGATCGCCAGCACAATCTCGGGCTCGGGATTATTCCAGTCCGAAATCGGGTGGATGCCGATCTCGGCACCGCATCCGACAGATGACATGGGCTGGGCCTTCGTGAAGATCTCTGCGTCCGGACCAATGCCGACCTCGAGATATTGCGACCAGAGGCCCATCTCCTGCAGCAGTGCCTTCACTTTCGCAGCGGCTTCCGATCCGGCAGAGATATCGTGCAGGTTCTCACCGATCACCGGAGCAAGCTTGGCGCGAATGTCCTGCGCGGCCTGAAGGTCGCCGCCGGCGCGTTCTTCGATCACGCGCTCCAGCATACTTTCAGCGAAGGTGACGCCCGCGGCCTTCACCGCCTGAAGATCGATCGGGGCCAAGAGATGACCGGCCGCCCCGGACAGAAAATCCTTTAGTGAGCCGAGCACCGGCAGATCGTCGCTCCGCAGAATTGCGTGCAAATCGTCGCGCTCCAGAAGCCCGGAAACCGTCGCTGCGATATGCGTAAGATCGTGCAGGATTCCGTTGCGCAGAACGGTTACGCAGGGCCCGCCTTCCGCCTTCGACCAGACCCGGCCGACCAGCAGGGCGCGTGCGTCATCCTCGGGCAAAATACGGCCCGTTTCCAAATTGAGCATAGGTGCCAATTCCCCCTCCATGTTGTCGGGCGCAGTATCTCCTCATACTGCACTGACATATGATGTCAGACAACACTACAACCTAAAATACAACCCCTATTCTGCGCCGCCTATGCGGCTCAAGCGTATGTGATGCTCAGCTTACTCGACGAATTCGAACTGCAGGCCGACACGTTCCGCGGAGTTGACCAGATGGCGCTGCATCGCGGCCCGTGCCGCGGCGGGATTACGCGCTCGAATGGCCTCGCAAATCGCCCCGTGCTCTTCGATCGTCCACGCGATCACATCGTCGAGCTGCCCCTCGGCGCGCGCGATCGTAATGACATGGCTGATCCGCTCCGAGATCGCGGTGACGAATTGCACGAAATAGTCATTGCCCGTCGCCTCGGCAATGATGCGGTGGAAATCGAGATCGGCAGTGACGCCCGACTTGCCCCAATCACGAATACCCGACAGCCCCATCATCGCGGCGTCGAGCGCCGCCATCTGGGCCTCGGTGTGATGCACTGCTGCGAGTGCAGCCGCTTCCATCTCCAGCGGCACGCGCACCTGATAGAGATCGTTGAAGGCGTGCCGGTCCATCTTCTTGCCGTCCTCGAGACGGATCTGGCGTGCTTTGCGCTCCACCACGAAGGCACCGACACCCTGTCGCGTCTCGACCAGCCCCTCGTTGCGCAGTTGCGCAATCGCTTCGCGCACGACGGTGCGGCTCACGCCGAAGGTCTTGGACATCGCATGCTCTGTCGGCAGCTTGTCACCGGCTTTCAGCACGCCATCATAAATCCGCTTGGCGAACTGCGTGGCGATCCGCGTTGGCAGGTGATCCGTGCGGGCAATCTGCTCGAACTCATTATCCATCACTCATTCCTCATCTCGTCCCAAGTCCGTCAACTTTCGAGGTCGATCAGACACCCGGGGTTCATCGTCAAATTTGGATCGATCGCCCGCTTGATCCGCCCCAGCAGATCATGCTGAACCGAAGACGCGCGCGCGGCGAAGTCGGCCTTCTTGAGACGTCCGACCCCGTGCTCTGCGCTGATCGAACCGTCATAGCGATCCAGGACCCCGTTGAGAACTGTTTTAGCTCGAAAAATCTGCTGATCGAGCGCCTCCATGCCCTCCGGGTCTGGCAGCACGTTCAGATGCACATTGCCATCCCCCACGTGACCGTAGGAGACGCAGACCGCCCCGGGCAAGGCTTCTCCGACTGCCGCCTCGGCCTCAGCGACGAACGCAGCCAGTTCTGAAAGCGGCACCGAGAGATCCGTGCGCAGATGTTTTCCGCGCCGCGCCTGCCCCTCGTTCATCCCCTCACGCACCAGCCAGATATTCCGCGCCTGAGCTTTCGACTGCGCGACCACGCCGTCGCGCACGAGCCCCTCTTCCATCGCCAGTTCGAGGAATTGAGAAAGAAGAGCCTCGATATCGACGAGACCCGATCCCGAAAGCTCAACCAGCGCATAGGCGCGATGTGCGGG
Organism: Thioclava sp. PTB-PU3-1; assembly: GCF_055666785.1. Classification (NCBI taxonomy): domain Bacteria; kingdom Pseudomonadati; phylum Pseudomonadota; class Alphaproteobacteria; order Rhodobacterales; family Paracoccaceae; genus Thioclava; species Thioclava sp. PTB-PU3-1. The sequence goes on from NZ_JBVNVL010000001.1 coordinate 1,101,845, forward strand.
CTCAAGCGGCAGCGAAAGATCGGGAATACCCTCGCGTGCGAGCGTGAATGCCTCGGCGGGCAGGAATTCGAAGGCCGACATCAGGTCACAGCACTGGCGACGCGCGAGACGGTAAAGCTCGATCGCGTCTTCTAGTGAGTCGAGCGCCAGCAACGCGGTCGAGACTTGGTCGGGTGCGGGCATCAGCTTGAAGGACACGGCCGTGACGATGCCCAGCACCCCTTCGGCTCCGATGAAAAGCTGCTTGAGATCGATCCCGCGATTATCCTTGCGCAGCCGACTGAGCCGATCGAGCACGCGACCGTCCGGCAGGACGACCTCAAGCCCGAGCACCAGCTCGCGCGTCATCCCATAGCGCAGGACGTTCACCCCGCCCGCATTGGTCGAGACATTGCCACCGATCTGGCAGGTGCCTTGCGCGCCGAGCGCGAGCGGGAAGTAGAGACCGGCCTCGGCCACTTCTTCTTTGAACGTCTCGAGCACGACGCCAGATTCGACAACCGCCGTGAAATCCTCTGCGCTCAGGCTGCGGACCCGGTCCATACGCTCGAGCGACAACACGACCTGAGACTCAGGCGCATCGGGCACCGCGCCCAGAGCAAGTCCGCTACGCCCCCCCTGTGGCACAACACCGAGCCCGAGCTTTGCACAGGCTCGCACGGCGCGGGATACGTCTTCGGTGCTCCGCGGTCGCAAAAGCGCAATGGCAGAACTGGTGATGTCGCCGTGCCAGTCCTGGCAATGGCGCGCGATCAGCTCGGCATCGGTCGAGACCATGTCGCCGCCCAGCATCGTGCAAAGTTCCTCCGCTGCCTCACCTTTCTGCATGCCTATCCCCCCACTCTTGTTCTTCGTGCTCACCCGTCGCCCCATCTCGACCAGCTGGACAAAAATGATTTGCATCCCGCATATATCTGGTTATCAGACAACATTACAACATCTTTGATGCTGGACTGCGAATTTCTCAGGGAGGAGACACGTTATGCACGCACTCATTGTCGGCGCGGCGGGAATGGTTGGCCGAAAACTCACCGATCGAATCGTCCGAGGAGCGCCGCTTCAGGGCAAAGCGGTCGACCACCTGTCGCTGGTCGACGTAATCGCCCCGGAAACGCCGGAGGGATACTCAGGCACCACCGATTGCCTTCAAGCCGACCTGTCCGAAGCAGGCACGGCAGAGAAACTGATCGCCGCGCGGCCTGATGTGATCTTCCACCTAGCCGCGATCGTTTCGGGCGAGGCCGAGAAAGATTTCGAAAAGGGCTACCGGATCAATCTCGACGGCAGCCGCGCACTCTTCGAGGCAATCCGTCACGCGAACCTCGCCGATGGCTATCGTCCGCGGGTGGTCTTCGCCTCTTCCATCGCGGTGGTGGGCGCGCCCCTGCCCTATCCGATCCCCGACGAGTTCCACGCGACGCCCCTGACCAGCTACGGCACCCAGAAGGCGATCTGCGAATTACTGCTGTCGGACTATTCGCGCCATGGTTTCTTCGACGGGATCGGCATCCGCCTGCCCACGATCTGCATCCGTCCGGGCGAACCGAATGCCGCAGCGTCAGGCTTCTTCTCGAACATCCTGCGCGAACCCCTGGTGGGTCAGGAAGCCGTGCTTCCGGTGCCCGAGACGATCCGGCACTGGCACACCTCGCCGCGCTCGGCAGTGGGTTTCATGCTGCACGCAGCCGATATCGATCTGGATGAGGTCGGGCCGCGCCGCAACCTTTCGATGCCGGGTGTCAGCGCCACAGTCGGCGAACAGATCGAAGCCTTGCGCCGAGTTGCAGGACAAAAGGCTGTCGCCCTGATCCGGCGCGAGCCAGACGCGATGATCACCAAGATGTGCGAGAGCTGGGCCGCAGGCTTCGACGCGACCCGCGCCCGCCAACTCGGCTTCACCTCGGAAGACAGCTTTGACGCGATCATCCAAGCGCATATCGAGGATGAACTGGAAGGTGCCGCGTGACACAGCAGCTCCCCAATATTGCTTTTCTGGGCACAGGTCTAATGGGGGCGCCGATGGTTCGGCGCCTCCTCGGGGCGGGCTATCCCGTCACCGTATGGAACCGCGCTGCCGAAAAGGCCCGCGCGCTGGTCGCCGCCGGGGCCGAGCAGGCGGGGAGCCCCGCCGAGGCCGTCGCGAAGGCGGATATCACCTTCACCATGCTTTCTGATGGCGCAGCGGTGGCCGACGTGCTGTTTGCGCAAGGCACAGCCGAAGCCCTGCGCCCGGGCAGCGTGCTGATCGACACCTCGTCGATCGCGCCGGATGTGGCGCGCGATCATGCCGCCCGGCTCGAAGAGCTTGGCGTGACGCAGATCGACTGCCCTGTCTCGGGCGGCACTGCGGGCGCCGAGAGCGGAACGCTCGCTTTGATGGCGGGTGGGCCGAAAGAGACGATCGCGCGGATCGCGCCCGTGCTCGAACCACTTGGGCGCATGACCCATGTCGGCCCTGCGGGCGCCGGTCAGGTCTGCAAACTGGCCAATCAGCAGATCGTCGCGGTCACCATCGGCGCGGTCGCCGAGGCGATGGTCCTCGTGAGAGCGGGCGGCGCAGATCCCGCGAGATTCCGCGACGCGATCCGCGGTGGCTTTGCCGAAAGCCGCATCCTCGAACTGCATGGCGCGCGGATGATCGCCCGCGATTTCACCCTAGGCGGCCCGTCGCGACTGCAGCTGAAAGACCTTCGCGGCGTCGAGACGCTTGCGAACGCGAACCATCTCGAGCTCCCGCTGACCGATACCGTGCGTGCGGCCTACGAGGCCTTCGTCGCCGCTGGAAACGGCGACGTCGATCATTCCGGGCTGCTGCTTCATCTTGAGACGCTCAACAGCGTGTCCCTTCTCGAGGAAAGATCATGACCAAAACCGAACGCCGCCTGCGCTCGCAAGACTGGTTCGACAATCCCGATCATGCCGACCTGACTGCGCTTTATCTCGAACGCTTCATGAATTACGGCACGACGCCTGAAGAGTTGCGCGCGGGCAAGCCGATCATCGGGATCGCCCAGTCGGGCAGCGACCTGAACCCATGCAACCGCCACCATCTGGATCTCGCCAAGCGCGTGCGCGACGGGATCCGCGATGCAGGCGGCATCCCGATCGAATTCCCGACGCATACGCTCTTTGAGAACTGCAAGCGTCCGACCGCCGCGCTCGATCGCAACCTCGCCTATCTGGGTCTTGTCGAACTGCTTTACGGCTACCCGTTCGACGGTGTCGTGCTGACCACGGGTTGCGACAAGACCACCCCGTCGGCCCTGATGGCCGCGGCGACGGTCGACCTACCCGCGATCGTTCTGTCCGGCGGGCCGATGCTCGACGGCTGGCACGAGGGAGAACTCGTGGGCTCGGGCACGGTGATCTGGCGTTCACGCCGCAAATACGCCGCGGGCGAAATCACCCGCGACGAGTTTCTCGAAACCGCGCTCGACAGCGCGCCCTCAATTGGCCACTGCAACACGATGGGCACGGCCTCTACCATGAACGCCATCGCGGAGGCGCTGGGTATGTCGCTCACCGGCTGTGCGGCGATACCGGCAGCCTATCGCGCCCGCGGCCAGATGGCCTATCGCACCGGGCGACGTGCCGTTGAACTGGTCCACGAGGACATCCGGCCCTCGAACATCCTTACCCGCGAGGCCTTCCTGAACGCGATCAAACTGAACGCGGCGATCGGCGGCTCGACTAATGCCCAGCCGCATATCATGGCAATGGCGAAACATGCGGGCGTGACGCTCGATCCGTCGGACTGGCAAACGCATGGCTACGACATCCCGCTGCTGGCCAATGTGCAGCCCGCCGGGAAATATCTGGGCGAACGGTTCCACCGCGCGGGCGGTGTCCCTGCGATCCTGTGGGAACTACTGCAGGCGGGACAGCTGAACGGCGATTGTCCCACCGTCACCGGTCACAGCATGGCGGAGAACTTAGACGGGCACGAGAGCACCGATCGCGAGGTGATCTACCGTTTCGAGGAGCCGATGATGGAGCGCGCGGGCTTCTATGTCCTCTCTGGCAATCTCTTCGACTTCGCGATCCTGAAAACCTCGGTGATTTCGCCGGAGTTCCGCGAGCGTTATCTCAGTGAGCCGGGCCGCGAGGGAATTCTCGAGGGCACGGCCTTCGTCTTCGACGGCTCGGAAGACTATCATGCCCGCATCAACGACCCCGCACTCGAGATCGACGAATCCTCGATCCTCGTGATCCGGGGGGCGGGTCCGCTCGGCTGGCCGGGCTCTGCGGAAGTGGTGAACATGCAGCCGCCGGATCGCTTGCTGAAACGCGGCATAACCAGCCTGCCGACGATCGGTGACGGGCGACAATCAGGCACCTCGGACAGCCCCTCGATCCTGAACGCCTCACCCGAGAGCGCGGCGGGCGGCGGGCTGGCATGGCTGCGCACGGGCGATACGATCCGGATCGATCTGAACACCGGGCGCTGCGACATGCTCGTTGCCGACGACGAACTGGCAGCGCGCAAGGCTGGCGACCTGCCGCCGATCCCCGAGGCAGCGACCCCGTGGCAGAAGCTCTACCGCGAGACCGTCACGCAGATGGCCGACGGTGCGACGATTCGCGACGCCGAGCAGTTCCGTCAGCTTGCGAAGAGACTGCCGCGGCACAATCACTGAGGCGCAGGAACGCCCCATGCATGGGCCAATACAGACTCTTTTGAAGCCTTTGGCCCATGCAACCGAGCGCGGCGACGCTCAGCCTGCGCGGCGCTGAGATCCGAAGAGAAACGCCGCCAACTGCGAAGTCGGCACTGGCTTGGTGAGCATCTCGACCTGCGCTGCCGCAGCCATCTTGCGCAACTCTTCTGAACGATCCGCAGTAACCAAGCGCATCGGAACGGAGCCGATCTTTTGACGCAAGGCGGCAATCAGCTGCAGTCCATCCATTCCATCGCCGAGTTGATAGTCGATAAGGCAGGCGTCCGGCTCTAGCCCCGTTGCCTCGAGAAGTTCCAGCCCCGCTTCGCCGCTATCGACATCGAGAACCGTCGCTCCCCATTTCTCGAGAAGTTGTGTCATCGCGCGTGAGAGATCCGCGTCGTTCTCGACCAGCAACACGACGATATCGCCACCCTCGGGGTCGCGCACCGGTGTCACCACGTCATTTTCGGCCCGTGCTGTCCCTCCAAGCGCGGGCTTCAGGCCCAAAGTGAAGGTTGAACCGCGCCTCGGTGCCGAGCGCAGCGTCAGCGGGTGCCCCAGGACCGCTGCAGCACGTTCCACGATCGCGAGCCCCAGCCCCATGCCTTCCGACGCGGACGCCTTCGCGTTCAGGCGATGGAATTCGTGGAAGATTTTATCCTGATCATCTTCTGCAATCCCCGGGCCGCTATCGCGCACTTCGATCACAAGCTCATCTCGGCGGTGGCGCAAAGCCATCAATACGCCGCCGGTCTCTGTGTAACGGATCGCATTCGAAATCAGATTCTGCAGAATTCGCCGTAGATAAGCGCGATCCGAGACAACGACAGCGTCAGTCGACACGATACGGAAATCGAGCCCCTTGAGACGGGCATGCATGGCGAATTCATCGCGCAGCGCCGCGAATATCGGGCCCAGCGCAACGGGCCCCAGATCGACCGAGACGTGGCCCGATTCCAGCCGAGAAATATCGAGCAATGCGCCGAGAATGCCTTCCACCGACAAGAGTGCGTTTTGTGCCTTCTCGACGGTTCTCGCTGCGATATCTGACGTTTTCTCTTCGCCCAGCGATGCGAGATAGAGTTTTGCTGCCGACAAGGGTTGGAGAAGGTCGTGGCTTGCGGCGGCCACGAACCGGGCGCGCGATGCGTTGGCGCGTTCGGCACTGGCAAGCGCATCCTCCAACTCCAGCGTGCGCTCGGTCACGCGCGCCTCCAGCGTCTCGTTCACGCGGCTCAGCCCTTCGATCGCGTGCCGCTCCGCCGAGACATCGGAGAGCGACATGACAAAGCCACCGTCAGGCAATTCCTGCGCAAAGATCTCGAAGACCTTGCCGCCCTCCCGCGTCACCTCGACCTCGAACTGGTCGCGGCGCAGCGCACGCCGCACCCAATCCCCGAGACGATGCGCAGAGAGCCCGTTGGGAAAGGTGAACTGGTCGCGAACCTGTTCCAGGATCGCGTCGAAATGCATCCCTTCGCGCAGCCGGTTGCGCGGCAGAAGAAGAAATTCGCCAAGCCGCGCGTTCCAGCCCAGAAGCTGCAACCGCGAGTCGAAAATGCAGACGCCGAGTTTCAGGTGCTCCAGCGTCGCGCGCAGGATTTTCGCCTGATCGTCGAGGAGCCGCCCCCGTTTCTCCCTTTCGGCGCGGATCAGATCCGTCACCTCCGTCTGCAAGATAACCGTCCCGCCATCATGCGTGCGATGTTCGCTGACTTGCATCCAGCGGTCGTCCCCCATCCGCTGGTTCAAAATGAAGTGGTGCTCGGCATGGCGCGCGCGGCGCATTGCGATCCAGTCGCCACGGCTCATCCCGTCGGACATGTGCAGATGCGTCGATCCCGCCACGAGTTCGAGGTAGTCGTCAAACTGCATCCCCGGCACGATCTCGTCACGCACGTCATCAAGAAGCGCGTTGAAACGCGAATTGGCCATCACGAGCACGTCCTGGGCGTCGAATAGCGCAAACCCATCCTGCACGGTCTCGATCGCCGCGGCGAGGTTTTGCCGCGCGGTTTCGGTCTCGCGGTTCGCATCGGCCAATCGCGCATTCGAAACGTTGAGAAGATCGAGCGCCCGTTCCAGATCACGCGTGCGCGCGCGGACCTGTTCTTCGAGCATTGCGGCGCGCTGGAACTGGGCGAAGGCGGCTCCCCGGTCCTCGTTCATCTCCTCGGAATGTTGGATCAGCGCCTCAGCGATGGTCAGAAGTTTCGCGTTCTGACGCTCCAACGTATCGCCGGGATCGAGCAGCGAAACGGCCAGGGACTGCCTCATGGCTCCATCCCCGATGGTTCAGGCGGGAAGAAAGCCACGCCAGTCATGGTCTGGTTCACATGCATTGCGCCGATCTGTTCGCCATAGGTCGAAAAACCGACCACGCCATGGCGCGCCAGCGTATCGGAAACAGCGCGGGCGCATTGCTTGCCCTCAGCTTCGAAGCGGCGAAAGATGCAATCAAATCCCAGCACGGCCGAAGGTCTGCGACTGGCCGAGAGCGCGTCAAGTTCGCGCGCCAAATGAGCGGAGATATCGTCAGGGCGGCCCAGGGTCAGGACCAAGCCGGCATCGATCGCGGCGAAGAATATCAGCGATTCTCCCGGCCCGACTTGCTGGATCGAACGCGCGTGATAACGCCCGCCGACGCGCACGAGGATCGGGTTCGCGGCAAAGACTGTCGGCGAAAGGTCGGCGACGCTGAGCCCCAGCAGCCTCGCGTATTCGCGGGCTGCCGGTTCGTCATTGATCCGCAGCACCGAACGCGCGCCGGGATCGGCCATTGTCACCACCATTCGCGAGGAGGTGGGCTGCAAGTGGTTAAATGAAAACAGCTTCACCTCGCAGGCGGAACGGACAAGCGTCAGGATTCCTGCATTCTCGAAACGCCGTCCGCGGGCAAACAACTCGGCACGCTCGAACTTGTTGCCGTCCCCCGCCGACCCCCCGAACACTGGCACCGGCCCGAGCCCACCGGACAGTGCGGAAACCAGCTGGTCCTCCTGCCCCGAAAGGCCGTCAACCAACAGGATCGCGAATTCATTCGCCCGCTCGAACGCGAGACGCCCGAGGCTTTGCCGGGCGCGCAACAGCTCGGACACCAGCGCTTTCGTATCAAGCCGGTCTAGATCTTCGATGATCAAAGTCTCAGTGGAAAATCCCTTCACCGGTAGCGCGAAGCCCACTATCTGGCCTTCATCGTAGCCGTTCCCGGTGATCTCTCCGGCAGTGGTGCAGCCTACGACTTCAGCGCCAGGGAAGAGCGCGCGACCTTCTTGCACGAGACTGTCGAGATCGGCGCCGGGATCAACGAAGAGAAAAACCTGAGCAAACGGGCCTTCACCCAGATCTTCCGCGATCCGGCGCAGTGAATCCGGCGCCTGCGCAGGCGCATAGGCAGAGCGCGGACAGCCTGGGCCGGCGCGCGAGTCGTGAATATCCAGCATATCTCCTCCCTGAACGGAAAGATTAGCCTGCCCTCCAGCCTTCGGGCAATCCCGTCATACTCTGCGCCTCGCGCGCGATCAGGACTGCCTGCGTGCGCGAGCAAACGCCGAGCTTGCGCATGATCGCGGTCACATGCGCTTTCACGGTGGTCTCGGCAATATCGAGGTCGAAGGCGATCTGCTTGTTCATTTTGCCTTCGCAGATCTGCTCGAGGATATTCGCCTGTTGCCGGGTGAGCTGGCTGAGACGTCGGATCGCCTCGTCCTGAGGAGAAATACCGTTGCCCCCGGCCAGCGCCTCGCCACTCGTCTCCGGCACGAAGACCTCACCGCGGCTGATTGCGGCGAAAGCGGCCCTGAACAACTCGCGCCGCGAATGTTTGGGCACGAAACCTGCCGCACCCGCGAGGATCGCCGAGCGGATCACCCGCGGTTCGTCGAGCGAGGAAACGACGACGATCGGTTTGTCCGGGGCAGCCTGTTTGAGCCGCATCAACCCGTCGAGCCCGTTAACGTCCGGCAGGTTCAGGTCGAGCACGATAACGTCCGGTGCGGCCCCCTCTTCAATCATTTGTATCGCGTCGCCCAGACGCTCCGCCTGTGCGACTGTCTCGATCCCCGCAACGGCCTGCAGGGTCATGGCCAGCGCGTCGCAGAATAACGGATGATCTTCGACGATCATCGCCGCATTGAATTCGACCCTCTTCGGACTGACAGCGCGATCCTTCATAATGCGTCCTTCGGCATGGCTTGGGCGGAACCTCGCCCGCCTTTTCTTTAGCCTATCGCGCCCCTCTGACCTGTCATACTGGCAAAAAGTCTTATCCCGCCGAAACGCGCGACAGAGTCGGCATGGAACGTGAAAGGGCGCGAAGGTTTCCCTTCGCGCCCAGGCATTTCGTTGATGATCAAGCAATCAGTTAGCCGAGGCCAACTGCTTGGGCAGGCGGAACGTCCAGACCATGCCGCCTTGATTGAGATAGTTCACATGCTTGGCCACCTCGCCACCCCAGAGCGGCACCGCGCCGCCCCAGCCGGACATGACGGAAACATATTGCTCGCCATCTTCTTCCCAGGTGATCGGCTGACCGACAATCCCAGAGCCGGTCTGGAACGACCAAAGCTCTTCGCCGGTCTCGTCGTCGAGAGCCATGAACTTGCCCTCGGGGGTGCCGAAGAACACGAGACCGCCCGCGGTGGCCATCGTGCCACCCCAGAGCGGCGCGTCATTCTTGTATTCCCACTTCACCTCACCGGTCGCGGGGTCCATCGCCTTGAGCGAACCGATGTAATCCTCGAAGAGCGGCTTGATCGTGAAGCCCGCACCCAGATAGGCCGCGCCCTTCTTGTAGGAGATCGGCTCGTTCCAGATATCCATGCCCCATTCGTTCGAGGGCACATAGAACAGGCCGGTCTTCTGGCTGTAGCTCATCGGCATCCAGTTCTTGCCACCGAGGAACGAAGGCACCGCGAAGACCTGCTGACCTTTGCCATCCTCCGAGCTGGTGTTCGGCGCACCGGGGCGCATTTCCTCATTATAGATCGGGCGACCGTTCTCATCGATGCCCTTCGCCCAGTTGATATCCTTCACGAAAGGATAGGCCGCAATAAATTTACCATCGTCGCGGTTCAGCACGTAGAAGAAGCCGTTGCGATCGGCGGTGGCGAAACGCTTGTTGCCGTCCTTGTCCGTGAAGGCCACGACTTCGTTCACGCCGTCGAAATCCCAACCCTCGCGCGGAGTGGTCTGGAAGTGCCATTTGATTTCGCCGGTCTTTGGGTCGATGCCCAGACGCGAAGCCGCATACAGGTTGTCGCCGCTGCCGTCATTCTTCTCGCCAGCATTGCGCAGCCAGGAGTTCCAAGGCGCCGGGTTGCCCGCCCCGAAGATGAGCGTATCGGTGTCGGCGTCATAGGAACCGCCAAGCCAGGTCGCGCCGCCGCCGGTTTTCCACATGTCGCCCGGCCAGGACGCGTTGAGCGTGCCGGTCATGGTGCTCTCTTCACCATTGAGCGTGCCCATGTGGCCTTCGATTGTCGGACGCGTCCAGACCAGCTCGCCGGTCTCGGCGTCTCGTGCCTGCACCTCACCGACGATGCCGAACTCGCCGCCAGAATTGCCGGTGATGACCATTCCGTTAACGATCAAGGGCGCGGCGGTGTAGGAATACCCTTCCTTGTAATCGGCGATCTTCTTGTTCCAGACCGTCTTGCCGGTCTTGCGGTCGAGCGCCACGATGCGCGCGTCGAGCGTGCCGAAATAAATGTTGTCGCCATAGATCGCGGCGCCGCGGTTGATCACGTCACAGCATGGCAGGATGCCTTCGGGGAGGCGCGCGTCATATTGCCAGATCTCCTCGCCGGATTTCAGGTCGATCGCCCACATACGCGAATAGGAACCCGTTACATACATGACCCCGTCATAAACGAGCGGCTGGCTTTCCTGACCGCGCTGCTTCTCGCCGCCAAGGCTGAAGGCCCAGGCCGGAACGAGGTTCTTCACGTTGTCCTTGTTGAGGGTTTCCAACGGCGAATAACGCTGCAGATGGCGCCCCATCCCGTTGGTGAGCACGTTATCGGTGCTGGTCTGGTCATTGGCCAGATCCTCCTCGGTCACACCGGCGCTCACAGCCGTTCCGAGACAGGAAATGGCAACGACGGCTGCCAATACAAATCTGTTCATCATGTCCTCCCTTTGGTCTCCCGCCCGTGGTGCGACGCGGGGGTCACGCGCACTCACGATGCATCACGGCTCAAGTATCGACGGCGGGATCGCGGCGTATATTGTCCATTGGTCTTACGCCCTGTGCGACCCCGCCCGGACCGAACCGGACCGTCAAAGCCACCGCGCGGCCGGGAGGAACGACGACGCGGAAGAGATCAATTCAACGATGTCAGATAGGTGACGATGAAATCCTGCACTGTCGGATCCTCGATCCCGACATGGCGCATCTTGGTGCCGGGGACGAATTTGTCATTGTCCTCCATCCAGGCGCGCAGCGCGCCGGGCGTCCAGACAAAGCCCGCAGCCTTCAGCGCCTCGGAATATGGATAGCCTTGATAGGTGCCCGCACGACGACCGACGACACCATTCAAGAGCGGACCGTAGCTCGCCTTGTCGGCATCGACCGAGTGGCAACGCATGCAGGAGGTCTCGAATAGAGCTCCACCAGCATCTGTCTTGACCTTCTTATAGGTCTCGGCAGCGGCCGGAAGGCTCAGGCAGATCAGGACGGTGGCGGCCAGGACGGGGCGAAACATCGGAGAACCTCTTCTTCATTGCGACTGTCTTTCGCCCCGCACAATGCCCCTGTCTCCGAGCGGCGGGCTTGATCCGCATCAAGCTCACCCCCCTACCTTGGTCGTAGATCACACTGGTTCGGGCAGCCGGGTCGCGTATGGGAAGAGGAAGACCCGGCCGCCGCCCGCATCCGGTCAAGAGACCGGCGCGTATTTCCAATTGTCGGCATCGGGCGTGACTTCATCGAGGTCGTAACCCGCTCCCTGAAGCCGCTGCGCCGTGGGAAGACCTGCCTTTGCCGCGCGATCCACGAGTGCCCGCCCCGCCGCCTCGTCGCGCGCGACGCCGCGTCCGCGCATCAGGTCGAGCCCGCGATTGAACATCCCCACCGAGTCGCCCAGATCGGCGGCGCGCTTGTCCCAGTCAGCGGCTGCGCCCGGATCGAGGGGGCCACCCAGACCGTTGTCGTCGAGCTGGCTCATCCACGTCATCGCCCCTGTCCAACCGTCGCGCGAGCATCGCTCGAAGAGCTGACGCGCTTCGGCATGACGGCCCGACTTGGTGATCAGGTAGCCCATCGCGCAATTGGTCATCGAGGTCTCACCTCGCCCGACGTCGCGCAGCGCCCGGTCGAGCGACAACTCCTCGGGGTTCAGGTCCCCGTGGAGATCTCCGCCCTCATCCGATTGCTGGGCCACGGCACCAAGGGGCACGCTCACCACCAGAATAGCCGTGCAGATCATCGCGCGCATCGCATTCCCCTCCTGCTCCGATGAAACCTTCCTTCGCACGATCCTAGCATAGCCGCGGCGAGTGCGCCCGCAGGTGCGGCTTATACCTTGGTCGTATTGCACCTTGCACCTCCGCTTCGCAGCATGGCGTTGCCGGAGGAGTCCGGCATGGGAGGAAATCTTTGCGAATCCAATGGCTCATCGGGGTTTGTGCCGCGCTGCTCCTTGGCGCGCCTGCGTCATCGGAAACGTTGCGCATCGACTGGCTGGAGCATCAGGTCACGCCGCCGCCGATTCTCTCGAACATAGCGGCGGTTCCCGAGAGTCTGGGTCTCGACGGCACGCGGCTTGCGATCGGCGACATCCGCACGACCGGGCGCTTTACCGGGCAGGATTACGCATTGAACGAAACCGTCATCGCCCCCCAAGACGATTTTCTGGGTGCCGCGAAATCCGTGCTGGCTGACGGCGCGAAGGTGCTCGTCGTCAAAGCCCCTGCCCCGGACCTGCTGGCGTTAGCCGACCTGCCCGAAGCAAAGGACGTGCTTATCCTCGATGCCTCGACGCAGGACGATGCGCTGCGTGGTGATGACTGCCGCAGGAACGTGCTGCACACTGCACCTAGCTATGCGATGCGCGCGGATGCGCTGGCGCAGTTCATCCTTTTCAAGAAATGGCGCAAGCTGGCCCTGATCTCCGGGCAATTGCCCGAGGACCTGGCCTTCACTGCCGCACTGAAACGCGCGCTCACCAAATTCGGCCTGACGCTCGCGGGCGAGAAGGAATGGGCCTTCGATGCCGATATGCGCCGGGCGGCTGCTGCCGAGGTGCCGCTCTTTACGCAAGACCTCCCCGATCACGACCTCCTACTCGTCTCCGACGAGCCGGGAGATTTCGCGCGTTACATCGCCTATAACAGCTGGCTTCCGCGCCCGTTGGCGGGCTCTGAAGGGCTGAAACCCGTGGGCTGGTCGGGCGTGGTCGAGCAATATGGCGCGGCGCAGCTGCAAAACCGTTTCCGCGAAGCCGCAGGCCGCGAGATGGCGCAGGGCGATTTCGCCGCTTGGGTCGCGGTTGCGGCTCTGGGCGAGGCTTTCACCCGCACGCAATCGACGGACCCTGCGACCCTGCGCCGCTACCTGCTCTCGGACGAATTTCGCCTCGCGGGTTTCCTCGGCCGACCGCTCTCGTTTCGCAACTGGAACGGTCAGCTGCGTCAGCCGATCCCGCTGGTGACCGAGCGTGCGCTGACCGCGCTCGCCCCGCTCGAAGGCTTTCTGCACCAAACCAACGAGCTCGACACACTGGGCATCGACGCCCCCGAATCCACCTGCGCCGCCTTCGGAGACAGCCAATGATCCGCGCCCTTCTTCTGACGACCCTGCTCGCGAGCCCGGCCTTCGCGGACGAAGTCTGGGTCACCAACGAAGCTGACAACACGGTCTCGGTGATCGACGCAAATAGCCTCAAAGTGCTGCACAGTTTCGATACCGGGGAACGTCCACGCGGGATCACATTCAGCCGCGATTTCAAACGAGTCTATATCTGTGCCTCGGACAGCGACGCGGTGCAGGTGATGGACCCCGATACCGGCGAGATCCTGCACGATCTGCCTTCAGGCGAAGACCCCGAGCAGTTCGTGATCGCCCCGGACGACCGGCTTCTCTACATCGCGAACGAGGATGACGCGATCACCACTGTGGTCGACACCCAAACCCGAAAAGTGGTGGCGCAAATCGATGTCGGCGTCGAACCCGAAGGCATGGGTATTTCGCCCGACGGGAAGGTTCAGGTGACGACCTCGGAAACGACGAACATGGCGCATTGGATCGACACCGAAACGCACAAGATCATCGCAAATTCCCTCGTCGATCCGCGCCCGCGCCATGCCGAGTTCAGTCCGGACGGCGCGCAGCTCTGGGTCAGTTCCGAGATCGGCGGCACGGTCGCGATCTTCGATACCTCGGACCACAGTGAGATCGGCAAGATTTCCTTCACGCTTAAGGGCGTGCGCCCTGAGAAGATCCAGCCCGTCGGCATGCGGTTCTCGCCCGACGCCTCGAAGGTTTTCATTGCGCTCGGGCCGGCGAACCATATCGCAGTTGTGGATGCAAAGACGCTCGAGGTCGAAAAATACATCCTCGTCGGGCGCCGTGTCTGGCACATGACGACCTCGCCGGATCAGACGAAACTGTTCACGACGAACGGTGTCTCTGGCGATGTGACGGTGATCGATATCGCCACGCTCGAGCCGATCGACACCGTGAAAGTCGGCCGCTTCCCTTGGGGCGCAGCCGCACGCCCGACCTCCAAATGACGAGGCTTTCCATGTTTTCAAAAATTCTGAAAGTCAGTTTGATCGCCGCGCTCTGCGCCGGTCCCGCCTGGGCCGATGACGATGCGGCCCCGCTGGCGGGCCTTTTGTCGGGTCACAACAAGGAAGACCTCTCCGAAGTGACCCTCTCGGTGGGCGAGCCGCTGGGCGGTCCCTGGACGCTGCAATCGGGTAGATATTACGAGGTCGAGATCACCGCCGACGGGTCAGGCGAAATCGGGCTCGAAAGCGACGGCTTCTTTCGCGCGATTTGGGTCGACGAGGTGGTGATCCGCGGGCTGGAGGTCCGCCCGATGGGTCTTGCCTCCATCGAGTTCGACCGCGCAGGCACGATGGAGATCGGGTTCATCGCGATCAAGCCGGGTCGCTACGACCTGCACATACCCGGCTCGACCGGTGAGGATCAGCGGCTGGAGATCTTGATTGAGTGACGCGCCTGCCCTGCATGTTGCGGGCCTCAGCCATGACTGGGGCCGCAAACCCGCGCTGCGCGATGTGGGGTTCCGCGTCGAGAAGGGGCGCTTCTGCGCACTGCTTGGCCCCAACGGCGCAGGCAAATCGACGCTGATGTCGGTTTTGACCGGACTGATCCGGCCCGCCCCCGGCGTGGTCACGATCTCCGGTCACGACATGGCACGCGCCCGGCGCAAGGCGCTGGCCGAGATCGGCGTCGTCTTCCAGCAGCCGACTCTCGATCTCGATCGCTCGGTTCGCGCAAATCTACGCTATTTCGCAGCGCTACACGGGCTCGGCAGCAAACTCGCCGATCGTCGCATCTCGGAAGCGCTCGACCGTCTGGGCATGGCCGAACGTGCCGAAGAAAAACTGCGCGCGCTTAATGGCGGGCACCGGCGCCGGATGGAGATCGCCCGCGCGCTGCTTCATCGGCCCCGGCTCCTTTTGCTCGACGAGCCGACGGTAGGTCTCGACGCGCCTGCCCGCAGCGCGATCACCGCCCATGTCCATCAACTCGCCCAAGACGGAATAGCCGTGCTCTGGGCCACCCATCTCGCCGATGAATTACGCCCGGAGGATCAGGTCGTGGTGCTACAGAAAGGTCAGGTGAAAGAGCAAGGCGACGTCCGGGGCTTGAGCAAGAACAGCCTCCTAGCTGACTGGTTCTCCCAGGCGATGGGCGAAACGGCATGAGCGCGCTCTCCGCCGCCTCCGCCATCGTCTCGCGCGAACTCGCTCGCTTCTTCACGCAACGCGAGCGGTTCCTCGCAGCTCTCGTGCGCCCGCTCGTCTGGCTCTTCATCTTCGCGGCGGGCTTTCGGGCGGCACTGGGCTTGTCGATCATCCCCCCCTACCGAACCTATATTTCCTATGAGACCTATATCCTGCCCGGTCTCTGCGCGATGATCTTGCTGTTCTCCGGAATGCAAAGTTCTCTCAGCCTCGTCCACGATCGCGAGAATGGTGCGATGAGGCTGATGCTGACAGCGCCTCTGCCGCGATGGTTCATGCTTGGCGCGAAACTGCTCGCCGGCGCGCTGGTCGGGATGGTGCAGGTCGCGGCCTTCCTTGCCATAGCGGCGCTCTTCGGATTGCGCGCACCGTCGACGGGATATGTGACCGTCGTCCCCGCGCTTTTGCTTGCGGCAATCATGTTGGGAGCGCTTGGCTTGCTCCTGTCCTCGCGTATCAGGCAGCTGGAGAATTTCGCAGGGATCATGAACTTCGTGATCTTCCCGATGTTCTTCTGCTCTTCGGCACTCTACCCGATATGGAAAATGCAGGAGAGCTCTCCGCTTCTCGCCAGGTTATGCGAGATCAATCCCTTCACCCAAGCAGTCGAATTGATCCGCTTCGCGCTCTACGGCCAGCTGAACCTCGCAGCTCTCGGTTGGACCGCATTGGCGAGCTTAGTGTTCTTCGCCGTTGCGATCTGGGGTTACGAACCCGCCCGCACCCGCTCTTGAACGAGCCGTGCCGGGCGTCCCTCGACCCGGGCAAACCGTGTGGCCAGCGCATCGAGTTCGCCTGCCGCATGGCTCGCAATCACCACCGCCGCATGGGTTTCCGCGATCAAGCCAGCGGTCAGTTCCAGCAGGCCTTCCACCCTCGCATCGTCAAGCGAGGCAAAGGGCTCGTCCATTAACAGCACATCGGGGCGCATCACGAAGGCCCGGGCCAGCCCCACGCGCCGCGCCTGACCGACCGAAATCTGCCCGGGCCAGTGATCCTCAAGGCCGGCCAGCCCGACCCGATCAAGCATCGCACGCGCCTGTGTCTCGGTGGCTGAAGTCGGCAGCGTCACATTGTCGATCACGCGGCGCCAAGGCATCAGCGTCGGGTTCTGAAACACCATTGCGCGGCGACCCTCCACTCTGAGGCTTCCCTCGAAGCGATGGTCGAGCCCAGCCAGCAGTCGCAACAGGGTTGTCTTGCCTGCACCTGACGCTCCCGATAGCCCCAGCACCTCGCCGCGCGCGACATCGAGCTTCATAGGTCCAAGCACAGGTATGCCACTGAAGGATTTCTCTGTCAGCTCCAGCCGGATCATCTTTGTCTCCAGCGTGAAGCGCGCTGCGCAAGCGGCGCGAGCAGGCCCCATTCCACCGCGAGCATCACGGCGACGAAGGCAAGCGCATTCGCGAGCACACCCGCGATATCGAACATCTGAAAATCAAGATGAATGCGGAATCCGATCCCGTTGGATCGGCCGAGAAACTCGACGACAAGCACGATCTTCCAGATCAGTGCCAACCCCGCGCGCGCCGAAGCCATGATATGCGGCGCGAGCTGCGGGATCAAAATGTGGCGCAGCCGGGCGAACCAGCCCATGCAGTGAAGTCGCGCCATGTCCGACAGGTCGGTGTCGCGCGCCACCATCCCTTCGCGCAGCATCACCGCGACCATTGGGATCTTGTTCAGCGACACAGCCGCGATGGCCGCCCACTCATTCAGCCCGATCCAGAGATAGCAAAGCACGATGGTCACCAGCGCCGGAATATTCAGCGCGACCGTCAACCAGGGCCCAAACCAGCGATCCGCACGACGGCTGCCGCCAAGTGCGATCCCGATCGCCACGCCGAAGCCCATCGCCAGCCCGAAGGCTGCCGTCACCCGTGTGAGCGTGGCGCTCAGGTCTGGCCAAAGGTCACCGCTCACCAATGCCGTCCAGAGAGTCGGGAAAACTATCTGTGGTCCGGGAGCAAGCTGCGGATCGGCCAACCACCAAGCGAGACAGGCCCAGAGCAGAACGAGCGCCATGAGCGAGGCAACGACCACAGGAAGGTTGGGCCAGAGCCGGGCGCGGTTTCGCAGAGCGAAGCTGCGCCCGGTCTCCACGCCAGATCTCTTCCCTTGCGTGATCAAAATTGCGCCCATCGCTCAGTTCGTCAGGAATGTGCCCTCGGGCAGCGATGTCGCGCCGCCCACCAGCTTCTCACCGCCCAGTTTCGCCATGAGACGCAGCATCTTGTCGGCAGCCGCCTCATCGACCGGGCCGGGTGCCGGGACGCCAGCGAGCCATCCCGCCTTGAGCGCCGCGAATTGGGCGTTGCTTTTGGCATTCATGATCGGGCGAAGCCGCGCAAAGGCCTCGTCGTCGGTGGCGAGTTTTTCTTTGGCCGCGCGCGAGGCGGCGACCAAACCCGAGGCTAGCTCCGGTTTCGACTCCACCAAGTCCCCCGACAGAACATAGCCGAGCAGCGGTGTCTCAGGAGAGAGACCAAGCGCGCGCGCGGCATCGCCGACGCTCACCAATTCGCGCATCCCTGCGGCTTCCATCTTCGCACCGAAATGCCAGAAATTGATCGCGCCATCGACTTCGCCCGAAAGCGCCGCTTTCATGATAAGGGGCGGCGCGCCGAAAACCTGCTCGGTCTTGCCCGCCAGATCAAAGCCATCGGCCTGCTCGGCATAGGCCCGCAGTATGAGCCAACTCTTGTCGAGCGGCCCGCCTGCGATGCCGATTTTCTTTCCGTCGAGATCGGCCAGCGTTTTTGCCGGACTGTCCTGAGCGACCAAAAGCCCGCCCACTGCTTTCGAATAAGGAATGAAGCGGTAATCTTCGCCCGTTGCGCGCATCCGCGCGACCCAGAACCAGTCGGTTACGATGGCATCGACCGCCCCGCCCTGCAGCATGATATCGGAGCCCGACTTCCCTGCGACGGGGACCACCTCGAGAGTGAAGCCGTTCTCTCGGTCCAGACCGTAGTGCTTGATCGTGTCCAGCTCCCAATTCACGGTTCCGCCTTCGAGCGCGGCCACCTTCAGCACTGGCAGGTCCGCCGCCCATGCGCTTGCACTCATTGCGAGAGCTGCAATCGCCGCGCCCGCTGCGCGGCTCAATCCGTCAAAAGCCATCTGTTCCTCCCATCTGCGCCCCCCGCCGCTCCTCCGGCGATCACGCATTTGCGACCACAGTATCAGGTCGCGACGGCGCGCCTATTCGACCAAAGGACAATGCCCCTTCCCGCCAGCGGGACCGCGATTGATACCAAGGTCGAATGGTGGCCCGACGCAGCCTCGCGTTATCCAGAAGACAAGCGAGATCTTTTTGGGAGGTTTAGATGCTCAACACCCGTAAGGGCCTGATGGCCGCGCTTCTGGCGCTGGCACTTGCGCCGGTCACCGCCTTTTCGCATGGCGACGTGACACCACAGCCCGTCAACACCGATGCCCTGCCCGACGTTGGCGAGGAATGGCTCAGCGAGAACCCCTATCGCGCCGCGGCGGCCGGTGATGAGGTGTGGGCCAAGGCCGTCCAGATCGGCGACAGCGGCTTCAATCAGAACTGTGCGCGCTGCCACGGGCTGGGTGCGGTTTCGGGCGGTCTGGCGCCGGACCTGCGCTATCTCGAAGCCGAGGAATATGGCGACGAATGGTTTGTTGAACGCTTCCGCCATGGGATGACCCAGAACGGGACCACCAAGATGCCCGCCTTCGGGGAAATCCTCGGTCAGAAAGCAGCCTGGGCAATCCGCACCTATATCGAGACGCGACCTGACGATGGTGCATTGGAGCCCTACTCGGATGAGCTTCACAAGATCCGCGATCAGCTTGCCGCAGGAGAGGCCGACGTCCCCACCGTGATTGCGACGCTCGAGGATATCTCCGGCAAGGTCGATACCGCTTCCGGAGCACCTGTCGCCGACAGCGCTGCGTCCCGCGCAGCACATGAGCTGGAGAAGGATCCGAGCAAGCAGAAGGAAGCGGCGGATATGCTTTCGATCGGCATATCGGCTGCGGAATGATGAGCGTCATCGCACAGGCCCGCGCGGGGCTTGGCGTGCTGGCATTTCTGGGCGGGATGGTCGGAGCCATTCCCGCCTTTGCCGCATGCGAAGGCGTGGCCCCAGAACAGAAATTGCAGAATACCTCGCCACAGGATATCGGGCGCGATCTCGATAGGATTGCCACGGACGGCTATATCGAATTCGCTGTCTATGACGACTATGCGCCCTGGTCCTTCGAGAACGCCGGAAAAGCCGAAGGGATCGATATCGAGATCGGCAAGATTATCGCGGGAGCTCTGGGCGTCGAGCCGCGCTTCCGGCTCGTCTCCGCAGGTGAAACGCTTGACGCCGATTTGCGCAATTATGTCTACAAGGGCGCCGTCGTAAATGGCCGCGTCTCCGACGTGATGCTGCATGTTCCTTATGATGTGGATTACGCCTGTCGCTTCGATCAGGTCGTTTTCACCGGCATTTACGGCGAGGAACATATCGCCATCGCCTATGACGCCGCGAGCTATCCCGATAAGGGGCCGACCCCGGCGGTCTTCCGTTATGATCCTATCGGTGTCGAGAATGACTCGATTTCCGACTTCTACATGACCGACGTAACCCGTGGACCTTCGGCGGACAAGGTGCATCGCTACCGCAATACCGCGCTCGCGATGAAGGCACTGGCCGATCACGAGGTGATGGCGGTGATGGGCCCGCGTGCCGAGCTGGAAGCCGCGCTTGCGCCCGGCATCGACATCCACGAACCGCCGCTCGGATTGCCGCGCTCGAAATGGGCGATCGGCGTGGCGCTCTCGATGCAGCATCGTCGTCTTGGCTATGCGGTCGATGACGCGATCGCAGCTGCGCTGGAAGACGGGCGGATCGCCAAGGCCTTTGCCGATTACGGCGTGGGATTCACCCCACCGACGCGGTGATCTGCGCGTTCGGGCCGCTTTCGATCTCGCGATCAGAGCGGCCCGTAATTCCCATCGAAATCCACCAGATGGACGGCATCGAGGCCAAGACGGGCCGCGCTACGTGCGATCTCGTCGCGCTCCATGAGCACGAATGCAGTCGAGGCCGCATCTGCGAGCGCCGCGCTCTTTGCCTCGACCGTAACCGTTGACCAGCGCGGGAGCTGCCCTTGGGGCCCCAGGATATGCGAGCCACCCGGCAAAGCGAGCGCTCCCGGCGACGAGGTCGCCATCGCCCGCCCGTCGCGCAGCTGCAGGCGCGCAAGCAATCCAGCGCTTGGATCCAACACCCCAAGATCGAACGGACCGCCGATCGCCGCGAACTCGCCCATGTCGACCAGCACGTCGGAATAGCCCCGCGCAACCAAGAGGTCCCGGACACGGTCAGCCGCATATCCCTGCACGATCCCGTTCAGCGTCAGGGCTTGCCCCGGTCCGAGTCGAATATCAGCCGCAACTCTTACGGTCTCAAAGCCGATTTTCGCACGCAGCGAAGCGCCGCTATTGCCATTTGCCAAGGCATCCCAAAGCGGCTGCACCGTAGGATCGAACGCGCCCAACGTCGCCAGATTCACCCGTCGCGAGAGCGCGAGAACCTCCGACATCGCAGCAGACGGTCGGCAGCGGCCTGTCGCGTTGAGGCGCGTCAATTCGCTTTCGCGATACAAGGAGAACGTGTTCTCGATCTCTTGAATTTCGTCCCGGATCGCGCGCATGTCCTGCCGGTTCCTGACCCCGCCCCTGAGATCGAGCGCGATCTCGGCACCAAATGCCTGTCCAGTCCAGGTCGCTGCCTGCGCGCGGGCTCCGGCACATAGCGCCGCCGCCGAAATTTGCAGGAAACGGCGCCGTTTCATTCTGCTGCCTCCCTCAGGCCGGGGCCGCGTTTTCCCTTTTTCGCGGCTAGCACGAGAGGCACGCAAAGCTTTGGATCGTCATGAATTTTCACGCAATCGAGGCATTGGAAACACTCTGAATACCGTATCTGGCCGGTCTTCGCGATTGCCCCGTAATTGCATCGCACCTTGCACAGCTGACACGGCGAGCCGCAGTCGGCCCGACGCGGGATCCAGCTTCGCAGTCGTAAGAGGCCGCCGAGCCGCATCGCGGCCCCCAAGGGGCAGACGGAGCGGCAAAACCCCTTGAACCAGACCATCGAGACCGCGATCCACCCCGCCGCCCAGAGCACATAGGGCCAGGGTCTGGCGAAATGGGTGGTGATAGCAGTCTTGAAAGGTTCGACCTCGACGGCTTTCTCGATGTGATCGGGCGTGACAAGTGCAATGCCGGTCAGCACAGCCAACGCCACCGGCCCGGTCCAAAGGAGCGCTTGGGCAAGTGACCGTGGCGGCTCCCATTTCGGCAAGTTCAGGAAGCGTCCGATGTGATGCGCGAATTCCTGAATTGCCCCGTAAGGGCAAAGCCAGCCGCAGAAAAATCCGCGCCCCCACAGGAGGAAACCGAGGATCGCCGCCGCCCAGATCAGAAGCGAGAACGGGTCATAGAGGAGCACCTCGAGCGAGCCGTTCCCGGTGAGCGCCCGGATCACCGCGATGGGCGTCACGATAGAGAGTTGCCCCTGCCCCCAATAACCGACGAAGCCGATCGTGATCGCGAGAATCGCAAGCCGCACCGGGGTAAAAAGCCTGAGCGCCGCAAGCCGCGATTGCAGCAGCAGCGCCCCAAACAGCAGCACGAGGAACCCGCTGAGAACCCACAAATCCGTTGCCCGATTGCGAAGCGCCTCACGCCATGGCGGCAAGGCCTCCGGCACTTGCGGGAAAACGAAGAACCGCTCGGGTGTCTTCATCGTGAGACTGAATTTCGCCTCTCCCGCTTCGGGCTGAAACATCCCATGCAGACGAACCGCCTGCGCGGTCAGCTCCCAATCGCGGGAGGGATCGAAACCGAGACGGCGATCCAGCCGGACCACCATCTTCGTCGCGTCCTCAAGCGTCGCCGGGGCATCTTTGGCCAGTTGCGCCAGAATGTCCGCATCGCGCAGCGCCAGCGGCAATCCATCTTGCTGCGCAGAGATCCGATCCGGTGCCGTGTTCCGGACGAAGTCTTCGCTCACCAGCCCCTGTCGGCCGGCCTCGATGAGCAGATAGAGCTCGTCATCCGGCGCACGAGACAGGAAGCGTCGCGTTTCGGCATAGGTCTCGGGAGAAAGCGCAGCTTTTGCAATCGAGTCCGGGCCGAGGTCGATAGCATAGAGATCGAGATAAAGCCCGTTCGGGTCGCTATCGACCGTCGCATCATCGGCGGCCCATTTCGTATTGTCGAACGCCGCGTCTTCCTCTGCGTTCGTGACGCGGAGCCGCCCCACCAGTCCCGCCTCGATAAGGCCTTGCCAGTCAAGCTGCTCGCGATGGTCTGGATCAGGCTTCGGCGGCGGACCGGATTGGATTCCCTTCATCTTCTCACGCGCCACCGCGAGCGTCGCCGCCAAGATTGATTCATGCGCGATCCGCACGCTCGCGGTCGCCTTGGTCACACCATCGAGATAAACGAGATCCGAGCCCGCCCCGGCACCGCCATAAGGCGTGCCGACGACGATCGGCTCGTTGATGGAGTGGCCGCGATACTGTTCGAGAAATTCCCGAAACGGCGCTTCTCCCAGCCCAGACACGAAAACTGGTTCGTGTTGACTGATCAGTTTCACGTCTATGAAGCGCCCTTCCAGATCGAGCATGACCAGCATGTTGATCGGTTTGCCGGAAAAACCCGGCAACGGTGCCAATTCGCCGGTCTCAAAGACATAACCCGCCTCGCCGCCCCCGGAATTGCGGAGCTGCCAGACGCCCTTTTCATTGATTTCATCGCCCACCGCATAAGGTGCAACGACGATATCGGCCACCTGCTCGCGCGAAAGGCTCGCCGCGAAAGCGGGCAATGCCAGAAAGAACCATAGGATGAGCGCGCGCAACATGCGGCGAGTCTAACGATCAGATGGCGCGGCGATATTCGACCTTCGTAGCGAGACGATGAGGTTCCGGTTGCGCTCGGCGCGGCAAGCTTTGCACGCTTGGCATGGAATGCTGTCGCCCGTCGGCTTCGAGCGACAGCGGGAACTGAGACACGAAGGCGTCTAAGAAAGGCGGTGCTATTCACGTTCGAGAGAGTGCAGGTTTGTGGACGGGTCGACGCGGCCCGAGGATTGGATCGGGCGAGATTGGCCGGAGGGTTTGCAAAATCTTTCATGGGACCCAGTGTCCCTCGCCGACCTGAAAATTCCGGTCTGAAAATTTCAGGAAAATTCCATGCTTCGTATCGGAGAGAGTTTGGAGTGGCAGACCTACTAGGGATAACTTTCCCAGAGAGGCGAATTTCGCACTGCTCCCTTTGGGAAACGAACCGCCACGATCAGTCCGAGCGCTGGCCGCTCTCCGGTCTCACGCAATCGTTCTGGATGCGCCTGCGCGCCGAGTGCGCGCAGGGCTTTGGAGGGGGCGGCTTTGATCGGTCAGCCGCCGAAGCGCGGCTCCGGCACGCCTTTCACGCCGAGACCGCGGATCGCGAAAAGGCTGCCGCGTTGAACACCGTCGTCGGGGAAACGCGGCAGCGGCGGTTTTGCCATCGACGTGACGTAGAGCACGTCGAGATCGGGGCCGCCGAACTGGACGCTCGTGACCTTCTTCACTGGCATCGGGATTTCCATGTCGAGTGTGCCGTCCGGCGCGAAGCGACAGATCCGCCCGTCATAGACCAGCGCCATCCAGTAATAGCCCTCCGCATCGACCGTCGCCCCATCCGCGGCGCCCCCGTTCGAGGTATCCGCCTTCGCGAAGGTGCGACGGTTCGAAATGCCGCCCGTCTCGATATCATAGTCGTAAGCCCACATCTCACCGGTCCAGGTATCGGTGAAGTAGAAGGTCTTGTCGTCCGGCGAGAAGCAAGGCCCGTTCGAGCAGATGATCCCCTCCTCGAGCTTGGTAACGCTCAGGTCGGGATCGACGCGGTAGAGTGCGCCCAGCGGCCCCTCCTCCTGCATATCCATCGAACCGGCGAAAAACCGACCGCGCCGGTCGCATTTGCCGTCGTTGATACGGGTCGTTGCGAGGTTGGCTTCCGGGTCGTGCAGCAATTCGCAATCGCCGCTGTCGAAATCCAGCAACCAGAACCCCTTGTCGAGCGAGACGATGGCTCCTTTGCCGTCCTTGCGCACCGCCATCGAACCGATCTTGCCCGGCACATCCCAGGCGCGCAGTTCCGTGCCGTCCGCGGTGCAGCGAAACACCCGTCCATCCATCGAGTCGATGAAATAGAGCCGCTGGCTTTCGACGTCCCAGACCGGGCCCTCACCCAGTGTCGTCTTCACGTCGAGCAGAATATCGATCTGCATGTTGGTCTCCTCCCTTGGTATCCGGTTCAGAAGTTCACGGCGTCGCCGCCCTTGAGCGCGAGCATCTCGCGCGCCTCGTCCGGCGTCGCGAGCTCGAGGCCCAGCCCCTCGACGAGGGCGCGCGCCTTGGCGACCTGTTGGGCGTTGCTCTCTGCAAGCTTGCCGCGCGAGATCCAGATGCTGTCCTCGAGACCGACGCGGATATTGCCCCCCATGCTCAGTGCCTGTGTGGCGATGCGGAACTGGTCCTTGCCGGCCCCCAGAACCGACCAGCGGAAATCCTTTCCGAAGAGACGGTCTGCCGTGCGCTTCATGTGCATGACATCCTCGGGATGGGTGCCGATGCCACCCAGCAAGCCAAAGACGGACTGAACGAAGAACGGCGGCTTCACGAGGCCACGATCTGCGAAATGCGCGAGGTTGTAGAGATGCGAGATATCGTAGCATTCGAACTCGAACCGGGTGCCGTTGTCGTAACAGGTCTCCAGCACGTATTCGATGTCCTTGAACGAATTGCGAAAGACGAGGTCACGCGACCCCTCGAGATGCTCGCGCTCCCATGCGTGCTTGAACTCCTTGTATTTCGCGAGAAGCGGGAAGAAGCCGAAATTCATCGAGCCCATGTTGAGCGAGGCGACCTCGGGCGCCCATTGCGCTGCGGGCTTCGTGCGTTCGTCCACCGTCATGTAGGGCGAACCGCCGGTAGTGATATTCACCACCGCATTCGTCGCCTGCTTGATCCGGCCCAGGAACGGCGCGAAGGCCTCGGCGGACTGGTCTGGCTTGCCGGTTTCCGGGTCGCGGGCATGCAGGTGCAGGATCGCGGCCCCCGCCTCGGCCGCCCCGATCGCGGCTTCGGCGATCTCGTCGGGCGTGATGGGCAGGTAGTCCGACATCGTCGGCGTGTGGATGGCGCCGGTCACGGCGCAGGTGAGGATGACCTTGTCTGGCATTCTATCAATCTCCGATTTCGTCTGTTGCGCGGCGCTTATGCGCGGCGAGCGCCATGAGGCGCCGGTCTCGCCACGCCTGCCGCTGAGCAAGCTCGTCTGCGGGAAGCGCCGCACGGCGCTCCGCCTCGATCCGGTCCAGCACGGGGCCGCGCCAATCCGCTGCGGGTTGCCCCGCCATGCCGTCGTAAATGCCGCCGTAGCGCGTCACATATTGCCGCACGCCCTCGGGCGCGTTGAGGTCGATGGTCTCGAACGGGCCGATGAAGGACCAGCGAAGCGCGAGCCCTTCGCGCAACCCGATATCGACGTCTTCGGTGCTGGCATATCCGTCGGCCACAAGCCGGAACGCTTCATGCAGAAGCGCGCCCTGAAGGCGGTTCATCACGAACCCGTCGATTTCCTTCTGCATGACGATCGGGCGCATGCCGGCATCGCGCAGAAGATCCGCCGTGCGCTCAAGAAGCGCGGGATCGGTCCAGGGCGCGGGCACCAACTCTGCGGCGGGCACGAGATAGGCAGGATTGATCGGATGATTGACCATGACCCTGTGACGCCCCGCGAGCCCCTCGGAAATGGCCGAAGGCAGCAGAGCCGACGACGAGGAGGCGAGCACGGTATCGGGCCCGGCAATCGCGTCGAGACGTGCGAAAATTTCGCGCTTCACTCCGATTTCCTCGAAAGTGCTCTCCTGCACGTGCCGCGCGCCCTCGAGCGCCTCTTCGAGCGTGCCGACCGGCTCGATGCGCGCGAGGGCTTCCTCGGCGGTGCCAGGGATGAGGCCCAGGCGCTCCAGTTCCGGCAGCATCTCGGCAGCGAAGTCGCGCGCGGCTTTTGGCGCCGCGGGCACCTCGTCCCACAACCGCACCGGATGACCGGCACGGGCGAACACGATGGCCCAGGCACGCCCGATAAGCCCCGAACCGACGCAGGCGACAGGCTCTTTCATCACAAGGTCTCCACGTTGCCATCGACGGGGAAGCTCTGCCCCGACAGGTTGCGCCCGGTCTCGGCGATCAGGAAGGCGGCCATGTCCGCCACGTCCTCGGGCGGGGTCATCCGGCGCAGCGAGACGTTCGACAGATACCGCTCGGTCATCTCTTCATGGCTGATCCCGGTCTGCTTCGCGCGAGCTGCGATCACGCCTTCGATCCGCGGCCCTTCGATAATGCCGGGCAGGATCGCATTGGCACGGATATTCTCCGGGCCCAGCTCTTTCGCGAGGCTCTGGGTGAACCCGATCACCCCCCATTTCGCCGAGGCGTAGGGCGTGCGGAACGCATAGCCGAACTTGCCCGCCGAGGAGGAGATATTGACGATCGCTCCGCCCCCTGCCGCGCGCAGCATCGGCACCGCTTTCCGCGTGCAGAGAAACTGACCTGTCAGGCCGATATCGAGGCAGCGCCGCCAATCCTCGGGCGAGATTTCGTCGACCGAGCCGGTGGGCCCCGCAATGCCGGCATTGTTGACCAGCGCATCGAGCCCGCCGAGGGTGTTGCCGATCGCTTCGAAGAAAGATGCCACCGCAGCTTCATCCGAGACATCGGCGCGCAGGGCCACTTCGGCGCCCAGCTCCTGCGCGGCCCGTTCAAGCGCGGCCTCATCGATGTCGCAGATAGCCAGCCGCGCGCCTTGCCGAGCCAGTTCCCGCGCGATGCACAGACCGATGCCGGAAGCGCCCGCCGTGACCGCAACGCGTTTGCCCTCGAGGCCGGGCAATTTCATCCTGGATGTATCACTCATCGAAATCTCCTTGGTTATTTGCGCAATGCGATCACGGCCATCAGGATGACGAGCCCGAAGAACACTGAGCGGAATGCGAAGGGCAGCGCGGTGCCGGCAAGCAGGGTCTGCATCGCGGTCAGCAGCAGTGCGCCGCCCAGCATGCCCGCGTAATGCCCGCGGCCACCGGTGATCAGCGCCCCACCCACGACGACGACCGCGATCGAGGGCAGAAGGTAGTCATCCCCCATCCCGAGGCTCGCCTGTCCGGAAAAGCCCGCCAGCAGAACGCCGACCAGCGCCGCGCAGAGCGCCGAGAGGATGTAGACAGAGATGATGACCCGCCCCGTGCGCACCCCCGAGAGGCGCGCAGCCAGTTCGCTGTTGCCGACCGCGTAGACCCGGCGCCCGAACCCGGTGCGTCCCAAGAGGACGATCGCGAGAGCGACGAAGGCGGCCATGAAGATGATCACCGGGGTCACGCCCATCAGCTTGCCGGTCATCAGCCAACGCAGCGAGGGCGGTGCGAAACCCGCCGGCGTGCCGCCGGACCAGATCAGCGCCGCGCCCTGAAGAATGCCGTTCATCGCGAGCGTCACGACGATCGGCGACAGGCCCAGCGCCACGACGCCCAGCCCGTTCGCGAGCCCGATCAGCGCAGCCACCGCGAAGACGACCGGCAGCGCCGTGAGCAACCCCATGTCTTGGCCGCCAACGAGCCCGGTCAGCATCACGCCCGACAGCGCGATGCTCCAGGGCAACGACAGGTCCAGCCCCCCGGTCAGGATCACCGCGCCCTGCCCCAGAGCGAGGATCGCGAGGAAGCTCGAGAGCACAAGGAGCGAGTCCCAGTAGCGCCAGCCGCTGAAGACATTGCCCAGCACCAGCTGCGTCGCGATCAGGACCACCACGAGGCAGATCCAGGCGGGCAGAACGTGGCGCAGCGTATGACCGTGACGTTGCAGGAAAGTTTGCGCGGGGGCGGTCTCTGCCGGTCGCGTGAAAGCCAACCTGTGATCCTCACCCGAGCGCTGGCCAACAAGCCATCCGCGCCGTCGGGCGCCGATCGCATCGGTGACTTCGCGCAGGCGTTGCGAGAGCGTGCTGTCACGGCGCAGCGAGCCCGCGAGCACCGCGATCAGGAGCACTGCGCTTTCCGCGATGGTCGAATAGTAAGCCGAGACGTTGAGCGACAGCAGAAGGTTCACGACGATCATCAGGATATAGGCCCCGAGGATCGTGCCCAGCACACCGCCTTTGCCACCGCCAAGACGGGTGCCGCCGATCACCACAGCCGCGAAGGTCGGCAGCAGAAGCGAGTTCCCCACCAGCGGGTCGCCGCTGCCGGTCTGGGCGCTCACGAAAACACCGGCGAGCCCGTAAAGCCCACCTGCGAGAACGTAGGTCGCGAAGGTAACGGTGCGCGCGTGAAGTCCCGTCGCGCGAGCAGCCTCGGCATCGCTGCCCACTGCGTAGAGCGTGATCCCGTAGCCCGTGCGCTTGAGCCAGAGCCACAGCGCCACCAGCACGAGCATCAGCGTGATCGGTGCGGGGAGAAGACCAGGGATCGTGTCGCCAAGATAGACAGATGCGAGCGAAGGCGCGACGAATCCGCCCGGCATCGCCATCACAAGGAGCGTCAGCCCTTGGACGATGAACATCACGGCCAATGTGACCACGATGGGCTGCAGGCGCACCACGGCCACGAAAAAGCCGTTCACCGCGCCCACGGCCATGCCGATACCGATCCCGATCGCGGTCCAGAGCGGCACGGAGGCCTGCATGTTCGCCGGGTCCATCGAGGTCGCAAGCACCGCGTTGACCAGCGAGACCACCGCGCCTGCTGACAGGTCGAACCCGCCCGACAGGATAACCAGTGTTTGTCCTGCAGCCGCGATCGCGGAGGTCGCCCCGCCACTCGCGAGGAAAGAAATATCGAAATAGCTCAGCGGATAGGGACTCAGTCCCGCGTTCAACGCCATGAGGCCCGCCAGCACCAGCGCCGCGACGATCACGGCCTGTCCGTGACGCAGGCTGCGTAGCCAGTTGGAGGACTTGCGCCGCGGCGCGGCCCCGGATGATAGGCTTTGGTCACTCATGCCCGGACCTCCTGTTTCGGATGCGTCGTGTCTCCCTTCAGCGGTGCGTCCCCGCCGAGCGTGGCCTGCATGATCGCGTTCTCGCTCAATTCTTCACCCTCGAGCCAACACGACAACCGACCCTCGTAGAGGACGCCGACCCGATCGCACAGATGCACGAGTTCAGGGATTTCGGTGGAATGGAGCAGGACCGATCCGCCTGCATCCGTATAGGCGCGCAGCAGCGCATAGATCTGCTCTTTCGTCCCGACATCGATGCCGCGCGTCGGATCGAAAAGGAGCAGAATCCGGCTCTGCGCCACGAGCCACTTGGCCAGCACGATCTTCTGCTGATTGCCGCCCGAGAACGCGCCCGCGGGCAGGTAATGCGCGCGTTCGTCCACCTCGACGGCGGCGAAAGCCCCCGCAGCGGCACGCGCCTCCGCCCCGTCATCGAGAACCGGCCCCCGGTGAAACCGCGAGAGCACGGGCAGGCTGGCATTCTGCCGCCCGCTAAGTTCCAGGAACAAACCTTGCGTCTTGCGTTCCTCGGGCACGAGCCCGATCGCGACCGACGGATGCAGCGCATCGGCCGGGGCGCGCAGATGGAGGGGCGTCCCGTCCAGCTCGATATGGCCCGCGCGCAACCGCTCCTGTCCGAAAAGGGCGGAGAACAGCGCCTCCTGCCCCATGCCTTGCAGCCCGGCAATCCCGAGGATTTCTCCCTTATGTAACGCGATCTCGGCCTTGCGCAGCTTCGGCCCCGCCGACAGCGCGCAAGTGGCGAGAACCGGGACCCGCCCCGCGACCGCCTTCGGGGCGCGGCGCGGCGGGAAGGCATTCTCGACCGAGCGGCCCACGATCATCTCGACCACTTCGGCATCGCTGACATCCGCGACCTTCGCCGAGGTCACCGACCGTCCGTTGCGCAAGATGGTGAGCGTGTCGCAGAAGGCGCGCACTTCGGGCAAGCGGTGCGAGATGAACAGCACGGTAATCCCCTGCGCGGCCGCGTCCGCGATGATCCGGCCGAGCCAATCGACATCGCTGCCAGAGAGCGCCGATGTCGGCTCGTCGAGCAAAAGGATTTCGGGCTGGCGGTATAGGGCGCGGGCGATCTCGATCTTCTGGCGCACAGCCAGCGTCAGCTCCTCGGCCAACGCATCGAGATCGACGTCGAGGCCCAGCGCTTCGAAATGTGCGGTCACCTCGCGCCGCGCACGGCTGCGGTCCAGCGTGCCGATGATCGTCCGGCGCGACCGGCCCAGCAGCATGTTGTCGAGCACGCTCAGGTCCGGCACCAGCGTCAGCTCCTGAAAGGCGGTCTGGATCCCCGCGGCATGGGCATCGCGCGCATTGCGCAAGCTAACGTCGCGGCCGCCTATTCGGATCGTGCCAGAATCTGGTCGCACGAGCCCCGAGAGCAGTTTCATGGTGGTCGACTTGCCGGCGCCGTTTTCGCCGAGCAGGGCGTGGACGCGACCGCGAGCCACGGAGAAGCTGACCTTGTCATTGGCGACGGTGGGACCGTAGGCCTTTGATAAGTCGTGAACTTCCACCGCAGGCGCTGAATCAGCGATGCGTGACATGCAATTCTCCGGAATGCGTATGTAGGGTGCGGTCTGCGCCCGGCGGCGGAAGTCCCCGCCGCCGGGCGTGTGACCTCAGTTCTCGGGCTGGCCGACGAGCGCGGCGTTCAGACCAAGCTGCGGCAGATCTTCCGAGAAGATCGAGGCGAACCAGCCGGGGTTCGACACCATCGAGGGCTGGAACACGTTGCACCCCGCCTTCTGTTCATCCCAGCTGCCCGTCTCGCAAAGCTGCACGGTTTCGTTGGTGACGAGGGGCAGCGGCAAGGTGGTATGCTTCGGGATGTCCTTCCCTTCGAGCTTGTCGACCGCGAGCTTCAGGGCCAGCGCGCCGGAATAGGGCGGCGAGGCGTAGGAGATCCGGGGTGCGCCCATCGGCGCATAGGGCTTGCTCGCCCCTTCGACCGCTGTATCTGCCGGAAGCATTTGGATGCGCCCGCCATTCGATCCCTCACCTGCACAGGGCAGCAGCTCGGAAGGATCGCGTCCCGCTTCGAGTTGCATGGAATCCGCCGTGTAGCAGCCAACCTGCATCCAGAGCCCGTTGATATCGGACCAGTCGCGGGTGGCCATCAGCTTGTTGAGTTCGGTCCGGGCAACTGCCTGGCTCCACATGCCCACGGCCTCACCGACGATATTGATGCCGTCATGCTGGGCGAAGACTTCTTTGGCCGCCTTGGTCCGGGCGGTATCCACGGACGTGCCGGGCACACCTGTCACCATCACGACATCGCCCTTGCCGCCCATCTTGTCGACCAGCCATTCCGCCGTCTTTCGACCGGCCTCCTCTTGGTCGATCGTCACGTTATAGGCACAGGGCTCCGTGATCTCTGCATCATAGGCGATAACCGTCACACCACGCGAGCAGGCGCTCTTGACGACGCTGTTCAGCGCAGTGGGCGAGATCGGGTAGACGACGATCGCATCCGCACCGGCCTGCACCATCGCGTTGATCTGCTGAATCTGGCGCTGGGCGTTCGGCCCGGCGACCTGGACCTCGAGATCCACCTTGTCGGCATAGTCCTTTGACGCGGCGAGCGCCTTGACCATGTTCGAAGCCTCGGCCTGCCAATCGTTCCCGATATAGCTCATCGAAAGATAGACTTTGTAAGGCCCGTCGCTCTGCGCCTGGGCGGCTCCAGCCACGAGACCAAGGGCGCAGGCGGCGCCCGCGATATAGCGTTTGATCATTTCTTCCTCCCATGTCCGGCGACTCTCCCCGGTCGCCTCACGGGATTCACGATCCGATATCTTTGATCAAAAGTCAAAACGTGTTTTATTCTTTTTCGAGCCGGCGTAGTTTAGGCCGTGAAATGAAAGGTCTGACCATGTTCGAAAGCGTCACGCCGCTGAAGCGCGAAACCCTGCAGACGCTGGTGCATCAGCGGCTTTGTGATCTGATTCTGCAGGGCGAGATCGCACCCGGCGAGTCGATCACTGTTGCCAGCATCGCCAAGGCGCTCGACGTCAGTCCGATGCCGGTGCGCGAAGCAATTTCCCGGCTCATGGCCCTCGGAGCCCTGACCATCGTGTCGGGACGATCCATCGGGGTGCCGCGTCTCGGGGCAGAGGAACTCGCCGACCTGCGCAAAGTCCGCTCAGAGGTCGAGACCACCGCGGTGGCCTGGGCGGTTGAGCGCCGCGATCCCGAGTTCATCGCACGGCTGGAGAAAGTCCTCTACGCGATGGAAGCTGCGGAAGCCGCAGGTCAGGTGCGCGAATTCATCCACGCGAATTACGACTTCCACTTCACCATCTACCGGCAGGCAGGTTCCCCCCTGCTCCTCGAGATCATCGGCAATATCTGGCTGCGGATAAATCCGCAGTTCCACCTGCTGCAACGCCATGGCCACTACCGTGTTTCCAACAAGCAGCACCGCAGGCTGTTCGAAGCGATCCGGGACGGCGACAGTGCGGCGGCAATCGCAGCCCTGCGCGAGGATATCGACAGCGCCTACGAAGTGATCCTCGCCAGCCTCAAGGAGAGCGAAGCCGAGCGCGGGTGAACGGACTGACCGGCGATGCCGGGCAGAGCGGGCAACGCCGGCCCGGAAAAGCTACCTATATGACAGACTATGGGTAGCTTTCTCGAACGACTGGATTGCGAGCTGGTGCTTCAGCGCGCACAAGACCTCCTTGCTCTTAGGTTCGTCCCCATCGGCGATCTCCTGATAGCCCTCTTGGAGCAAACCTGTCCGGCCAATATGCAGCTGCCTCATGTCAACGGGATCATCATCCTGGGCGGCGCCGAAGACGGGGGCGGCACGGCCCGCCACCACCAGGTTCAGCTCAACGCCGCCGCTGAGCGCGTCACCGCTGGCCTCGCCCTGGCCCATCGCTTTCCAGACGCCAGGATCCTTCTCTCT
Source organism: Thioclava sp. PTB-PU3-1 (assembly GCF_055666785.1). Classification (NCBI taxonomy): domain Bacteria; kingdom Pseudomonadati; phylum Pseudomonadota; class Alphaproteobacteria; order Rhodobacterales; family Paracoccaceae; genus Thioclava; species Thioclava sp. PTB-PU3-1. The sequence goes on from NZ_JBVNVL010000001.1 coordinate 1,135,457, forward strand.
GGCGGCAGCGGCGCCCTGCGCGATCTGGCACGGGAAGGCATGCCCGGCGCCGAAGTGATGGCAGCCGCCTTTCGTGAAACAGGCATCGCGCCAACCCAGACCCTCCGGGTGAGTATCGAACAGCTTGCCTCTCGTGGCGCGGCGCGTGTGTTTTCAGGTATACCCAAGGACCCATGTCGTGATCGAAACGAAGATCCGAAAGGTCGGCAACTCTGCCGTTTGCCGCCGTCTTTGTCATCCATGATCGACAGATTTCCCGCCACGGCGGCGCGTCCGAGCTGCGTGACCAAAAGACCTCGCCACAAGCCCCTTCCAACCGATCGGATTGGTGGGGGACGTTCATCCTTTTGAGGGGTCACCACCCCCCCGGGTCAGGTTCGTCCGTCTCGGCCTCGATCCACCTCAGGGCCTTCGCGGCGTCCGGCGCCTCCCTCAGGGACGCCGAGAGATGTTTTCGCCAAGTCGGGCCCCGGCTGCGGATGTCGCGCAAGGCGTTCATCGTCTCATTTGGCCGGGCCTCCGCCAGGACCCTCAGAAGCCAAGAGGCCTGTCGGAGGTCCTTGGTCCGCTTGCTCTTGAAGCTCCCCGTCCTGAGCTGGGCCACGATCAGCTTGTGCAGGGCGAACCGTTCCGGGGCAGGGACCGTAACCTCCACCCCTTCCCGGTAGAGGGCCACGACCCTCACCGGGTCCCGCAGGGGGAACTCCAGCAATCTCAGCGCTGCGACCGGCTCCTGACTGCCCTCATGGACGTAGCTCGTCTCACCGCCGCGAGCGACCGGCCCGATGATCTCGATCTCGATGTTGTCCTGAACGACGTGCTTTGAGGTGTCGGCCGGGCCCATCGGAAACCGCGTCTCGAACTCGAGTCCGGCGCTCCGAAGGCGGCTCGTAAGCGGCTCTCTCGGACCGGCGAGGCGGATATGCGAGGGCGCGAGCATGTCTATGTCACCGGTGAAGACCATCTCCGACGCGGGGGCGGCGACCCCAAGAAGGGCAGGATAGAGGCGGAACGCGTTCGTCCCTCCGAGGATCCCGCCGATCTCGAAGAAGCCGACCCGAGACAAGGAAGAGAGGACCTTCCCGGTGTTAACGTCGAGCGAGAGGATCCCGGCGGCCTTCAGCATCGACACCAGGGTCGCGTTCTTCTTTCGCCAACCGTCGTAGACCTCCCGCTCGGCGCGCGCGGCCGCGACGGTCGCCAGGACCTCCGACGTCTCAGGGCCGATCGTTTTCTCCACGACTCGGTCCCCGATGCGGCGCCTCGACACCCAATAGCCCCGACCGGACTTCTCGATCCGCATGATGGACCCAGGGACGGAGAGGGGTGGCCGGACCCGGAACCTCTGCATCAACTCATGATAGGCAGTCTGGATCGGGACCGGGAGGTGTTCCATCAGGTATTCCTACACATTATTTTACTTTGTGTAGGAAACTATGGATCCCCTGGCCCCGCGGCAAGCTGTCATCGACTGCAGGCAGCGGCGCCCTGCGCGATCTGGCACGAGAAAGCATGCCCGGCGCCGAAGTCATGGCCGCGGCGTTTCGTGAAACAGGTTTCCCTCAAGCCCGCCTTCTTCTCGAGACCCGATCGCGAAATACCAGTGAGAACGCGCGCCTCAGCCACAATCTCGCGCGGCCCAAGCCGAGCGAGACCTGGGTCCTCGTCACCAGCGCCTTCCAGATGAGACGCGCGATGGCGAGCTTTAAGCGCGCCGGCTGGGAGGAGGTAGTCCCCTACCCTGTCGATTATCGCGCAGAGGGATTTCTCGATGACATCGGCTGGGATCTCGCGAGCCATCTCGACACGCTCGACCTTGCACTCAAGGAATGGGTCGGGATCTGGGCTTATGCGGCGAGCGGGAGATAGATTGTCTGCGAGGCGAAGAAAGCAAGGCTGGTTTCATCTGACCTGCCACGGGTCTTTCATCCAGCAGCGACCGGAGCCCGGTTGGTATTTACGCCGATCGGGACAAGTTGAGCAATCGCACGACGCGCTGAGTTATCATCTCGCGTGAACCGAGGCGGGCGATTGCGGTGCTCAGGGCCCGTGCGTAGTCAGGCGGGGTCTGGTAGTCCAAGGCCGAATGCGGTCGCTCGGTGTTGTAGTCGTCAGCCCAAGCGGCGATCACGACGCGCGCATGAGCCAGATTACGGAACATGGTCTCGTTGAGCAGGTCGTCGCGCATTCCGGCGATGAAACTCTCCACGAAGCCGTGTCTCGAATTGGCTTGCCCGGTGCGATAAAGTGCCAATCGATCTGGTGCTCGGAACACCATCGCAGGATGGCGTTGGAGGTCATTTCGGTGCCGTTGTCGGTGACAATCATTCCGGGTTTGCCGCGGCGTTCGATCAGAGCCGTCAGTTCGCGCACCACCCGGCGCCCCGAAATCGAAGTGTTCGGGATGGCGGCGAGGCACTCCCGGGTAACATCGTCGACTACGTTGAGCACCTGGAAGCGCTGGCCCCTGGCGAATGGGTCGTGGACGAACCGAAGGTCCGCGTAGCGAAATCCAGCGATCTGCGAGCATTGGGACGCGCCGCGACCAAGATCGGGGCCCGTGTTCCGACCGCCTTACGCCGGACCTTCCTTTTGCGCACAGTCATGCCTTCTTCGCGGTAGAGCCGATAGATCCGATTGATCCCGGCCGGCTCGCCCTCCCGGCGCGAGCCGGCACGAAGAGCCGCGGATAGCCGAACCGTCTGCGTTCGTTGGCCGGCTCTCGCAACCGCCCGCGAAGCTCCGTATCCGGAGCTCGCAGCGCCTGAAAGCGGACCATCTTGCGATCCGCCCCGGCAGTCCGGCACGCCCGCCGCTCCGAGAGCCCGAGCTCATCATCACCACTATTTTGAGACCAATTCTTTCATCGCCGCCATGTCCAGCATCTGCTCGGCCAGCAGCTTCTTCAGCTTGGCGTTCTCGTCTTCGAGCGTCTTCAGCCGCTTTGCCTCCGGCACCGTCATGCCGCCGAACTTCGCCTTCCAGTTATAGAAGGTCCTTTCCGACATGCCGTGCTTGCGGCACAGGTCCGCGCACTTCGCGCCTGACTCGCGTTCTACCAGGATGCCGATGATCTGCTCGTCCGTGAACCTCGTTCGCTTCATTGTCCGTCCTCAAGTTGGGTCGGACTCTAATCGATGGTGGCGGAAAATCCCGTAGCAGGTCAAACGCGCTTCAATTCAAAACATCGTTCGAAAGAGATCCCATCAACTTTGGGATGAGCCAGCGAGCTCCAAATGCACTCAAATGGTCATCGTCACGATATAAAGCCTCTCCCCCGACTTGAAGAATGCAATCTTCCTTGCACAGGATTTTTTCTGGCTCAATCAAGCTTGCATCATATTTATTTCTTATCTCTTTAAGAATAGCATCAGCCCGCTTATTGCGAGCCATGTACGCCTTGTAGTCGGGACCAAATCCGTGCAGCGACTTTTTCAGATCGTGAGTTAGCAGCATCTCGGGCACGTTTCGACCGATTTCTGGTATACCTGCAATAATCACAACGGATATTCCATGAGCGCGCAAACGGGACACGAGTTGTTCAAGCCCACTTGATACCAGACGAAAATTGTCAGAAATCCCTCGCGTCGGCTTGCCAGTTTCTGCTAATATTGCTGACTGCCCAACCTCGTGAAGAGCACGCTCACCCTCAACATTGAGCGCCCACCGTGCAGCGAGGATGACTTCGGTAATATTCGGATCCGCCAATATTTTCTTCATTACTGAAGCATTGTGTGAATCGCACGCGTGTTTATTAGGCAAATCAGCGCGACGCACGCCCATCATTGGCGCGCAGGCGGATTTGACAAACGCCAGTGCTGCTTCATCCTTAGATGCGAACCACTGTTGAAAACCCGACAACATTGCTCCGGCGTGGGAGTCGCCCCAGATCGCAACGCGGGCAGGCCCAGTAGAAGCTTCGGGCGCTCCTATATGGCAGGGCAACTCAGCATCTGACAGCCCCATGCAGACTTTGTCTTCCTCACCCCTTTTGATAGCCTGTTCATAGGCAGCGACCTTGTCCGCTGGGAGCCGATCGATCATCCCGTTTTGTTTGATCACGACCCCTGCGTACACTGCAAGGGCGGTCGCGCCAGCCACCGAAAACGTCAGAATGCCTAAACCCGATACGACCCGCTGTGCGCGATTTTTTCGAAAAGGGCGTTCTATTACCCATAGACTGATTATCGAAAGCGCAAGAGCAATCAGTATGCAAGACACTGCGATCGGAAGCTGGAGTATACTCGTCTGCGTGATAACTCGCGCGGCAACAATGATCGGCCAGTGCCAAAGATAGAAGGAATACGAGATGAGCCCGACGCCTACAAAAGGGCGAAGGGAGAGCATCGAAGTGGCGATGGAACCTGAGCCTGTGCCCGCAAAAATAAGGAGGGATGCACCCGCCACAGGCGCAATCGCGGCCAATCCGGGAAAAGGCGTTTGATCATTTATAAAAAAAATTGCGCCAGCAATTAATGTGAGGCCGAGGACACCCGCGAGTTCTCGCGTGCAATTCCGCCTGAAAGTGCGATTTGCTCCGAGCGCAAGAAGCGCACCTGCGCCAAGCTCCCAGATTCGTGTCGGCAGTAGATAAAAGCTGAAGGTCGGATGACTGAGGGTGATAAATGCTGAGAGCGCCAACGAGAGGGCTGAGATACTTGCAACAACGACAATCCAAAGTCGTCGCGAATAGCCAGACAACAACCATAGGAGAAGCGGATAGAAGACGTAGAACTGCTCTTCAACAGCGAGTGACCATGTGTGAAGCAACGGCTCGAGATCGGCAGCTGGACCGAAGTAATCGCCCGCACTGTGCCAGAACCAAAAATTTGAGATGAAAAGCAGTGAAGCAAATACCGATTTTGCCAATTGATCATACAACGTAGGCGAAAACACAAACCAGCCCAAGACAAGGCAACTAATAAGCACAGTAAAAAGCGCGGGCAGTATCCGTCGCGCACGGCGTTCGTAAAATTTAACAATTGAATAGCGCTTCTCGTCTATTTCACGCGCTAGAATTCCGGTAATAAGATACCCGGAGATTACGAAGAAGACATCAACGCCAACAAATCCGCCGGAAAAACCAGGGATTCCAGCGTGATTAAGCACTACAGGAATGATCGCAAGACTGCGCAAGCCATCGATATCTCTACGATACTTAAGAGAGCTCATATCAACCACCTGGCGCCAACACCACTATATTAAGGTTACTCAAGTCTACCTTACACATCTTTCATCATCATACTTGCACGCTTCTTCCTACCTACAATCGCATCCCTTAGAAAATCGCGACGGCAACCCAGCTTCGTTACGAAAGCGACAGTAACTTTCTCAATTAACGGCACACCCGTGTTCAGTTGGATGTTTTGTTAAAATCGAACACGACTAGGTGTCAGCATTAATTGATAGTCCTCACCAAACGGCGCTGGGTGATCTACCCTCGTCGATCTCTCGCATTCGCCGCTCCGTGCCAGGATCAACTCCATCTGGCAACTCATCCAACCCAAAGTAGCGAAGCTCCGCGATCTCGAGACTGCCGGGACGATCAGGCAATTCGCCGACCACATCGCAAATGAACGTGAAAACGTGGTCACGCTTGCTGACAGCCTCATTGAAAAAAACACCATGAAGAAGAGGCTTTCCGACGAGTTCCAGCTGTGTCTCTTGAAGCAGCTCCTTTCTGAGAGCCCCTTCCACCGCCTCTCCCCTCTCAACGCCGCCTCCTGGAAAGTGCCATCCTGACGTATAGGTGTGACGCACCAAAAGGAACTTACCCTCGTTCGACCTCACAACCGCGCGGACTCCGAGGGTCAGCCCCCGCGAGACCCGAAAATAGAGATGAAGCAGCCGACTCCAAAGTAACTGACTTATGCTCCAATTTTCTTTCAGCCGCGATGTCATCCTGAAAGAGCCCTAGCCTTCCCAGCGGTCGGGTTTTCTCTTCGTATCGTCATAGAATTCCAGAGGAGATCAGAGATCTCCTCATTCTGTGGAGCATAGGAAAGGGGTAGTTCGTGAAGTATTCCCAAAATCGTAGGCAGATCGAATTTTTCACACGCCTCCATGAGGCGCTTTAAAATGGGTTCAAGCTCGGGCATCGGTAGCCACGCTTCTGTGGCGGTCATGATCCTCGGATGCAATGTTGGCGCCGGATCATTGCCAATCAACAGCTCTTCATAGAGCTTCTCCCCCTTCCGCAAACCAGTAATACAAATTGGGATGTCGCCTCTTTCAGGTGCTGTGTCATCGGGATCGTCGGCGATATATGGCGTAAGGCCATGAAGCTTTACCATGCTTTCGGCCAAGTCAAGAATTCTAACAGGCTCCCCCATATCGAGCACAAACACGTCACCTCCCTTGGCCATTGCTCCGGCTTGGATCACAAGTTGCGACGCCTCGGGGATGGTCATAAAGAAACGGTTTATATCTTTATGAGTTACAGTAACCGGTCCACCGCTCTCAATCTGTTTTCGAAACTTTGGTATGACGGAGCCAGAGGATCCGAGGACATTTCCAAACCGAACCATCGAAAAAACCGTGCCTGAAGCCTCCTGCGCAAGCGATTGACAAATTAGCTCCGCAATACGTTTGGTTGCTCCCATGACATTGGTCGGGCGCACAGCCTTGTCGGTTGAAATAAGGATAAAATTCTCGACTCCCAGCATTTTAGCGGCACGGGCAATTGTCAAAGTTCCGAACACATTATTTCGGATACCTTCTACGACGTTCTCTTCAACAAGAGGAACGTGTTTATATGCCGCAGCATGATAGATTGTCTCGACGTTGAACACTTCAATTGCAGCTTCAAGGCGACGTTCTTGTTGGACCGAACCGAGCACCGGAAAAATCTTAGTTCTTGCGCCAAGACGCCTCAGCGTCTGAACGAGCTCTGCCTCAATGGAGTATAGAGCAAACTCGGACACCTCATAGAGCACAAGTGCAGAGGGCGCCTGTTTCAAGATTTGCCGACATAGCTCACTTCCGATTGAACCACCAGCACCGGACACCATCACGACACGCCCCTCGATATTCATCTTGAGAAGTTCGTAGTCTGGCGCAACCGGATCGCGGCCAAGGAGGTCTTCTGCTGATACCGTGCGCAGTTCCGAAATTTTGGCCTTACCACTGATTATTTCGGAGATGCCGGGTATCGTCTTGATCTCCACCGAAAGGTCCTCAAGGTCACCAACGATTTCACGCCTGCGCGAGCGGCTTAGGCTCGGTATAGCGAGCAAAACGACCTGTGCCCCTGTTTCCTCCAACAACCGCGGGATGTGCCGCGGAGCATGCACCCGAAATCCTCCGACGGTCAGGCTTTGCAGCTTAGGGTCATCATCGACGAGAGCGACTGGGGCATACTCACGGCCGTGAAATAGAGAGTTGAGCAGTTGCAATCCCGCGTCACCGGCGCCGTATATGATCACCGGGCGCTTGTTTATGTGCGTCGGGCTACGGAACAACGTCCGCGCAAGAAATCGCACCCCTCCAACAGAGAGAAACACAAACATCACGAAAATGACCGGCGCGGCCCGCGGCAGCGCCACGCCGACGAACGCTGCAGTTGCATCAAGGGTCAGACCCGAAGCCACAGCGCCAATTGCGACCGGAAATAGAATTCTTCCAGTAACATAGCGCACGAGAGCCCTATAGAGTCCTTGCAGCCAGAAAATGGCAATCGCGACGATGAGCGCGGCCCCAAGAACGCCCCAAGCGCGCAGGTTCGCGAGGGCGGTAATGCCATGAGGCGACAAGAACAAAGTGGCGGCAAACGCGAGAAAGATAAGAACAGAATCAAGAAAGACTTGCATCCCAACTTTCATATGCCGGCTAAGGCTCGAAAGGAAATCAGTGTGAATTGGCATCAAGCGCCATCCTGAAATTATCTACTGTAACTAGACGGGAATTTAACGGAGTCGCCATAGAACAACAACGAACTTCGGTTTCTCCATGGACCATGTCGGCGGCAAGGAGCTGCCCAAAGCATCGCCGTTGCGACCGAGATGATCAAAAAAACTCTCCCGGACCCCGCTCCGGTCCGAAACTAAATACATGAAGCTGCACCGAGAATTGTGCTACCGCTTCACCTGGAGCAACTTCTTGACATGCTCAATTACCTCGTCTTGCTGGCCCTCGGTCATATCGCTTCCTGAAGGCAGGCATAGCCCATTCGCGAAAAGCCTCTCGTCAACCCCTGCCCCATGATAGGGCATGCCAGCGTAGAGCGGTTGTAAGTGCATCGGCTTCCAAAGAGGCCGGGATTCGATTTGATGTTCAAGGAGTGATAGGCGGATGTCCTCTCGGCTGACACCTGTCTCAACCGGATCAACAGTCAGCGCGGTCAACCAATTCGTCGAGACCTGTCCGTCAGGTTCAGGCATGAAGCTAATCCCGGGCCCGGCCAGCGCCGCTTCATATTTCGCAAAAATTTCACGGCGGCGGGTGACGCGAGCGTCAAGCACCTCCATCTGACCCAAGCCGATTGCCGCACAGATATTCGAGAGACGATAGTTGTAGCCGTATGTAGAATGTTCGTAATGCGGGGCCGGATCACGAGCTTGGGTGGCGAGGAAACGAGCTTGATCCGCCCACTCCTTGTGCCGGGTTACAAGCACGCCGCCTCCGGAGGTCGTAATAATTTTGTTGCCATTGAACGACAAGATAGCGGCGTCGCCACCGGCCCCAGCTTTGCGCCCGTCCTTGTAACGCGCTCCGAGGCTCTCTGCGCTATCGACGATCAAACGCACATCATATCGCTTGGCGAGTGCCTCAAGCGCGTCAAGATCAACCGACTGCCCATAAAGATCAGTCGGCACGATTGCTTTGGGGAGTCGATTTTCCTTATCTGCCTTCGCCAGTTCCTCCGACAACCGTGCGACATCTAACGTCCAACTTTCAGGGTCGAGATCGAAGAAGCGAGGCTTCGCCCCGAGGTATTTGACCGGGAATATGCCGCCGGCAAAAGTCATTGAAGAAATCCAGACCTCGTCGTCGGGCCCGACACCTGCAATGCGCAGGGCGAGATGAAGAGAAGCCGAGCCTGAAGAGAGCGCAACGCAATAAACATCCGCTCCAAGGTAGTCCCGCACAGACGCCTCAAAAGCATCGAGTTGCGGTCCGATTGGCGCCACGAAGTTCGACGCGAATGCCTCAGCCACGCGCGCCTCTTCATGGCCAGACATATGAGGGCGGGATAGGTAGAGGCGCATAGATCAGTCCTTAATTAATGGTTTAGCGGGGTTGCCCACAACGGTAACGCCAGGTGGGACGTCGCGGGTGACCACGGCGCCCATACCGATGATCGCCTTGGAGCCGATAACCAATGGCCTTTCGGGCGCTCCTTGGCGAATGATTGCGCCTGTGCCAATATATACGTGGTCTTCTACGCGCACGTTACCGTTGCACATGACGCCGGGTGCAAAAGTTACAAAATCCCCAATCACACAATCATGAGCGACGTAGGAGTAAATATTGGCATGAAAATGCCTGCCTATAACTACATTCGAAGTAATTGAAGCAAAACCGCATAGCACAAGCCCTTCTCCGATGGACGAACAATCTAGAACTCGGCTATCTGGCGACCGGACATCAAAAATCCTAATACCAGCAACTTCGCATCTTTTCGCGAGCTTCTGCCTGATATTACCATCGGCAATCGCCAAGCTAACTGCACGACTATCGGCTTTCTCACTTACGAACGCAGAGAAGTTCATGCACCTATGACCGTTTATGACGTTACTCGTCTCGCCATCGTCGATAAACACACATTCCACAGAAGGATGACCGGAGAAATGCTGACGCACAATCGGCATCACCTCGCGCCCGAACCCGCTTGCTCCATAAACTCCAATTAGTCGCGTCATAAATCATTCCCAGTAAATTTTGACATCGTCGCTTCTCCGGCAGCAGAGATTCCATCACGCCTCACGACCTTTCGAACCGTCAACCAGATAATCTTCATATCCAACCAGAAGCTACGGTTGTCGACATACCAGACATCGAGCGTGAACTTTTCGTTCCAGGATATCGCGTTGCGCCCGTTAACTTGCGCCCAACCGGTAACACCTGGACGCACCTCGTGGCGACGCGCCTGGAAGGGAGAATAAAGAGACAGGTATTCCATCAGAAGCGGGCGCGGGCCGACTAGGCTCATCTCGCCTTTCAGGACGTTCCAAAGCTCAGGCAGCTCGTCTAGAGAAGTCGAGCGCAGAAACTGCCCCAGCGAGGTGAGGCGCTCCGAATCGGACAAGGGAGCGCCGTCTGGACCGGTCGCGTCGCGCATTGTACGAAACTTGATCATTTCGAAGGGAGCTCCGTGGAGGCCTGGGCGAGTCTGGCGGAATAGAACGGGTGAACCCATTTGACAGCGGATCAAAAAACCAATTATCAGAAAAACTGGAAGAAAAAAAATCAACCCGATCACTGACGCAAGAATATCCAGAAATCTCTTCCAAATTTTCTGCCAAAAAAGTAGGATATTTAATCTCATAGCAAATCCAAATCCGAAAGAAGCTTTGCGTTCACCTTGTGAACGTCAAATTTATTTTTTGCTATTGCATAGCTTGCAGCCCCCATCTCCTGTGTGAGGCTTGGGCTTTCAATCAATTCGCACATTCGCTCAGCAAGTTTATCTGCGTCTCGCACTGGAATGAGATAGCCGTTAACTCCGTTAACAACGGTTTCGCGACACCCCGGTGCGTCCGAAGTTAGAATGGGGCGGCCACTAGCCATTGCTTCAAGCACCGATCTAGGCGTCCCCTCACGATATGAAGGCAGCACATAAACCTGAGTGGCAGCGAGATGCGGCCGGACGTCTTCTGCAGGCCCTACAAACTCGAGGCCTTCAGCGACCCATTGCGCGACCTCATCTTCCGAGATTGCGTCCGGCCCTTTGTCAAAGAAACCGACGAGACGAAATTGCGCCCCAGGATGTATCTTTTTTACCGCTATCGCCGCTCGGGCGTATTCACGCACTCCCTTAGCGCCCAAAATACGAGAAACCATTAGAAAGCTGGGAGTGTCTGGCAATGGAACCTGCGGAAATTGTTCCAAGTCAATGCCAGAGCCGTTCATCATTCGGACTTTTGATGGGTCGGTCAAGCAACCGGCTGCTTCGAAATCCGAAAGGTCATCAGAATTTTGAAAAACGACTCTCCAATTAAATCTGGACGCGTTGCGATAGAGCCAACGCACCATGCCCTTTATTATTTTCACCTTAACACCATCGGCGCTTCCCGTATCGGTGAAGGTGATACCGAGGCCGGTAATAAGAGCGACAGTGCGAGTTGACGTCCGTGCGCCAGCAAAAGCCCCCCAGATATTCGGCTTAATCGTGTAGGTGACAGCCAAATCGGGCTTTAAAAAACTATATAGCGCGGTCAGACGATTTAAATAACCCACATCAGCGAAGAGACCCGTACCTTGTCGATCAAGCGGAGTTTCATGCACTGTTGCTCCCAACGCTTGAAGTCTTTGGCGCAGAACTTCATCAAGCTCTGGAGCAGCCACGTGCACGTCGTGCCCCACTGCGACCAAAGTGGAAATTAGCGCCCCTCTAAAATTGAGGAGCGACGGCCCGTAGGAGCCAACCAGAAGGACGCGCATAGCCTTTACCACCGCTCAGAGACGCAAGTCGCTTGCATTTGGTCCAAAGACAGCTTTCATGTCGTAGAATACGTGGCCATTTTTGCCATAAGACCGCAACACATCCACACCTTTTTCCACCAATTCCTTATGAGGCACCGCGAGAATTATCGCCTCGTAGGCGTTCGTATCAGGCTCAACAAGAGGAATTTTGTATTCCTGTAAAGCCTCCCCCGGGTCGGCTTGGGGATCGACCACGTCGACTTCGAATCCAAACTCACGAAGTTCCCAAACAACATCGATGACGCGGGTGTTACGCAAATCTGGGCAGTTCTCCTTGAACGTCATGCCCAGCACTAACACGCGCCCGCCACGTATAGTCAGCCCGCGCCGCACTATCTCTTTGACCAAAGTGTTGGCTACATGTTTACCCATTCCGTCGTTAATTCGCCGCCCGGCCAATATTAACTGCGGGTGATACCCCACAGCTTCAGCCTTGTGCGTAAGATAGTAAGGATCAACCCCGATGCAGTGCCCCCCGACCAACCCAGGACGAAACGGCAAAAAGTTCCACTTTGTCGAAGCCGCGCGAATAACAGACTCAGTATCAATATTCATTCGATCAAATAGAATCGCAAGTTCATTCATCAACGCAATGTTAAGGTCGCGTTGCGTATTCTCGATCACCTTCGCAGCCTCAGCCACACGGATACTCTCTGCTTTGTAAGTACCCGCCGAAATGATACTCGCATAAAGTGCATCTACGAATTCCGCCGCCTCTGGGGTCGAGCCCGAAGTGACCTTCCGAATATTCGGCAAGCGGTGATGCTTGTCGCCAGGGTTGATGCGTTCGGGGCTGTAGCCCACGTAGAAATCAACGTTCACCTTGAGGCCCGAAACCTGTTCGAGAATGGGCACACAATCTTCCTCGGTGGCGCCAGGGTAAACCGTGCTCTCATAGACGACAACGTCGCCGCGTTTCAGTACTTTCCCGACTGTTTCAGAGGCACGGATTAACGGTCTCAGGTCGGGCCGCTTATGCGCGTCGATTGGCGTGGGGACGGTGATAATAAAGACGGAGCAGTCACGCAATGCCTCCAAATCACAGGTCATTTTCAACCCTTTGGCCTCTTTCAGCTCTTCCGGGCTAACTTCCCTTGTCGCGTCGTGCCCCTTGGAAAGTTCAGCGATACGCTCAGCGTTGACGTCAAAACCGGTGACTTTGTGGGCTTTACCGAATTCCACCGCGAGTGGCAGACCGACATAGCCCAGCCCCAATACAGCGAGGTGCTTCGTACTCATCGAAGGGGAATTGGACATCGGGAAGTCTCCATCAGACAGCTATGAAAATTTAGGAGGATGCACATTCACCTGCGCCCGAGAAATTGCGGAAGTGGTGCGTGGCGAATGTTCGGAAGATAACTGATCATTAGCATCAGTAGCATTGGAGTGAACATGGTCTTCTGCCGGATCGCAATGCCGAGGTTGGCGGTAGTATTGGCCAATGCCAACCAGCTAATCAGCACATAAACAGTAAACAAAATCCGCTGAAAGCGCGTCAAATTTGAGCCGCGCTTCATTATCCCGACCACTCCCCCGATGAATATAACCAGTAGTATTAAGTTTTCTAGGCTCACAACTAGACCGAGGCCGCTTCGAGCTTCGAATAAAAGCGGCCGGAAGACGTACATGAACATTCTCGATGGCACTGACGCGTTGGCTATGTCAACTGAACTCCCACCTTCGTCGTTGTAATTCTGGCGCTGGTCCACGTAAGAAATGACACTTTCGCTCGAAATGTTGTCCTCAAGACCGACGTAGTTTAGCGCGACTACAACTACGCCGGCTGCCATTGGTATAATGATCGAGCTGATCAGCACCTTCATTGTTAAAGAAACTTTGCTAGCCAACGAAAATGCGAGAGCTAAACCGATCATCAGGAAGCCAGCCATGTGTGGGCGTATCGCGAGCATGGCAACAAAGGCGATCAGGAGCGACGGAAAACGCCGATACGGCGCTGAGGACGCCCAACATATCAAACCAACCGCGAAGAAAGCGATGCTATCTTTGCCGATTGCGGTGCTCCAGAAGCTAAACCCGGGCATGAACGGTAGAATATTGACGACTTTGCGTGCTCGACGCGACTTGGTTGCAAACATTTCGCGCATCGCAGCGAAAAAAGCAATCAAACCGATGCTTCCCAAGATGTTAAAGACGAAAAACGAGCCGCCATATGAAAGTTGCAAGCCTTGGGCGAAGATAGAATTAAAGAAAATCACAAAGCGAGTGCCAAGCGCAGGGCCCTGATCCCAAGTTAGCGAACGGAGATAATAAAGCATCGTGTCCGCTGGGTTATTCATCGAATAAAAAATGTACACAACGCAGAATAGAGAGTGCCAAGTGTAGAGCCCTATTCCGTATCGCGTCGGAACTAGAAAAAAACGACACAGCCCGATAATGAGCATCAGCCCGAAGATCCAGATGGCCGAAAGGGAGAACACCTCCCAGCCCGTATCCGCGAAGCCGATCAACGACCGCGAGCCTCTGCTTCGATTATACTGTTACGCCACACATGGGTGTAGCCCTCTACCATATGATCCAGTGTGAAGTTGTTTAGAATACGATTACGGCAGGCAGCCTTCACTGCGGGGTCGGACAGGCCTGGCGCCAAGCTGAGAATTGCTTCCGCCAAACTTTGCGGATCGCGCGGTGGAACAATGCTTCCAGTTTCACCCACAATCGTAGCGCTGTCCCCCACATCGGTGACCACGCAGGGAGTGCCGCAAGACATCGCCTCTGAAATGACATTAGGAAAGGCTTCACCGAAAGCGCTGCTCAACACATGCAGATCGAGGCCATTCATCACAGCTGGGATGTCGGACCGCGGCCCCACGAGCGTAACACGGTCGCCGAGCTGTTTTTCCGCGAGCAGCGCGGTGATCTCATCATTGTCTCTTGTCAAACCAGGACCAATCAGAAGTAGATGTGCGTCTGGCCGCACCTTTGCCACCTCAGCAAAGCCCAATATCAGATTCTTGTGATCTTTCTGCGGATTATAGCGAGCCACGCACCCCAAAAGAAACTGGTCATCATCGATGCCGAATTCGATGCGGATTGCGGTTCGCGCAGCATCATTAGGCTGAAAGGCGTCCGTGTTGTAGCCATTGTGCACGACGATCAATTTGTTTTCCGGGTAGCCTATCTCACGGTGAACGACTTTACCTTTTTTCGAACAGGTAATGATGCGGCTTGGTAACCAAGAACTTACAAGGGAGTTTAACCGCACCAGCTGTCGAGTGGTCCATTTGGTGCCCCGGCCATCCAAAGTGGTGTGGTGCAATCCCCACACAATAGCCCGGCCCCCTGAGCGCCAGGCGGCGTATCCGCCCAAGAGGTCCGCGTGATACATCCAGCATTGCACCACGTCGGGCGCGGCGCGGCGCACCATTCCGGTCAGCTTCATCAGCTTGAGCGGCGAAGGCAGCGAGGGGCGCAGCCCGAGATACGACACGTCAAAGCCCTCGGCCTCCATCTTGGGCCCGTATTTCCCCGGCCCCATGAGCGAGATCACCTTGTGCTCGAAGTCATGTGCCGTGCGGATGAGGTTGTACAGCACCGCCTCGGCGCCGCCGTCGTTCAGGCCGGTGATGATATGCAGCGCGACGGGTTTCTCAGAAGTCATAGGAGAACCTTTCGAGGTCGTCGGCATAGCAGCGGGCCAGCGTGTCGCGCATCCCGGGGGTATAGGCCTCGCGGTAGCGGAAGGGATCGGCGGTGCGGTTGAGATGCCCGATCTCGACTCGGCGGCCAAGGGTTTCCTCGAGGAACGGCAGGTATGTGCCGGTGTCCTCGATGCGCCCCAGATGCGCGACACCCACCTGCCCCGCCCGGGTCAGCAGGAACTGGGTCTGCGGGCGGAACACGTAATCCTCGCGCCCCAGCTCGCGGCCCGGCAGCCACTCCATGACGAACCGTTCGAAACTGGCGAACTCGGCGCCGCGGTAGCGTTCGGCATGGCGGATCTGCGCACCGTCGGTCATTTCGGCCCCCTTGCGGGCGAAATTCCAGGCGGAATAGGCCCGCGCCCAGGGGTTGCGGGTGACCGCCAGCGAGGGCAGCGCGCGCAGCAGGTCGGGGCGGACCCGTTCGATGTCACGCACCCGGAAATGCCCCATGAAGCGGCCGTAGAGCGCATTGTTGATCGAGGTGCCGCCGTTCTTGGGCACGTGGACAAAGATCAGCCCGGTCTGCTGCCAGGCATAGGCACGGCGCAGAACCAACTGGCCCAGCAGCAGGCTGTCGGGCACCAAGCTCTTGATGCGGTTCCTAAGCTCATGTGCCATCTCGGTTCCCCCTTCCCTGCCGCCTCAGCGTCCGCTGGCGTCGGCGCGGCGGGCCATGGCCTGCGCGATGGCGGCCCGGTAGCCCGTCCAGGCGTGGACCGGAAGGAAGGCTTCGGCGATCTCGGATGCATGCGACGGCTTGCCGGTCGCCAGCGTTTCCTCGATCGCATCGGCCATGGCGGTGGCGTCGCCGATCGGGACGCAGCGCACCGCCTGCCCATCCTCGATCCGGTCCGCGATGCCGCCGGTGTTGCGGGTGGCGACCACCGGCGTGCCGCAGGCGAGCGCCTCGATCACCACATTGCCGAAGCCCTCGAACCGCGAGGACAGCACGAAGGCATCGGAGCGCGCGATCTCGGCAAAGGGATTGTCCGAGAACCCGGGCAGGTCGACCCGGTCCGCGACACCCAGCGCGCGCGCCTGCTCCAACAGGGAATCGCGCAACGGCCCTTCGCCGAGGATCACCAGCCGGGTGTCGGGAAAGCGGGTCATGGCCGCCAGCGCCCGGATCAGCGTGCCCAGGTCCTTGTCCGCCACCAGCCGGGCCGCGCAGGCCAGCACGGGCGTGGTCTTGTCGGCCAGCCAGGGATGGGCCGGAGCCTCGGTCATGCGGCGGTGGATCATGGGCGTGTCCACGGGGTTGGGCACAACGGCCACCTGGCCGGCAGGGCGGCCGAAATCCGTCATGAGCACCCGCGCCACCGGATCCGAGACCGCGACGAACGTGTCCGCTAGGGGATAGACCCGATGCATCAGCTTCAGCAGCAGGCGCCCCTTGCGGCTGGTGATGCGACTCGGGGTCTGGATGTTGTGCTCGCTGACCACGCGCGCCGTGGACAGCCCGGCCAGGGCCGCCGCCAGCAGCGCCGCGGCATTGGCTTGGGGCACGGCAGAGACCAGCGCATCGGGGCGCGCGGTCCGCAGGTAGCGCCGGAACCTGCCGATGCTGGTGAGGGCACGGCCCGCGCCCAGCGTCACCACCTGCACGCCGTCGGGGACAAGGGCGGCGTAGCGGCCCTCGCTCTCCAGCAGCACGAGATCCACCCACGCCACCTCGCGGACGGCCTCGCGGGCGACGTCGAGGATCACCCGTTCGGCCCCGCCGCCCCGCAGGGACGGCAGCAGGAAGGTCAGGTGGGACAGCGGCCGAACCGTCATGGGGTTCTCCAGTGCGACAGGTCGCGGTCGAGCAGTTGCTCCAGTTTCCGGACCTCCGGTTCGAACTGGCGGCGCAACTCCGCCACGAAGGCGGGGTCCAGCGGCTGGCGGGGGGCGACCTGCTTGTTGGCATGGCGCAGCTGGGTCAGCAGGCCCAGTCCGCGCTTCAGGCCCAGCCTGTTGCGGACGACACGCCCCAGGGAGATCAGCCGCGTCAGCAGCACCGAGCGGGGCCGGTGGGCCTGGTTCGTCGCCGCGAGGTCCAGCGGCGCATCGGGCTGCGGCAGCCCGAGGAAATCGAGCACCCGTGCCAGCGTTCCCGCGGGATCGCGAGACATGTCCTCGAGGAAGACGAAGCAGACCCTGTCGCGCGGGACCACCTCCAGAAGCCGCGCGACCTGGCTGCCAAGGGCGCAGGCGCGGGCGTATTGCAGGTGGCTTTTCTGGTTGGACAGGCGCGGCAGGTTGCGCCCGTCGGCCCGCGCCGCCTGCAGGCCCCAGGCCTTGCGGAAATCCGGCTCGTCCTCGTCGCCGCTGAAGAAGACCTGCCCGTGCAGCGAAGGCACCATCTCGGCGGGGTTGCGCAGGCAGACGATGTAGCGCGCGGTTGCGTCGGTGAACCGTTCGATTCCCGGCACGGCGGTCTCCGAGAACAGATACCAGGTCGACCCCTCGCCCACGGCCAGGTGTTCGGAGCCTGCGTCGCGGAACAGTTCAAGGTAGCCTGCCTCGTCATGGATGAAACGAAAGCTGTCGTCGGTGTTGAAGTAATGCGGCTCCTTGAAGGTGCTCATGAACACCCCGGGATGCTGACCCAGCCAGTCCGCCAGCGAGGTGGTGCCGCATTTCGGGGCGCCCAAGATGAAGAAATCGGGTCGTTTCATGCGAAAGGCTCCTAGCGGTGCAGGCCGAGCGCGGAGCTGTCGATGCCCAGTCGGCGCAGGGCGGCGATTTCCAGCAGGACGTTCCAGGCCAGCAGCGTGAAGGCGGTGGCCGTGGCGGCTCCGATCATGCCGAAGCGCGGGATCAGCAGCGCGTTCAGCACCAGGTTGCCTGCCGCCGCGAGCAGGACACCGTACATCACCAGACGCTCGTGCCCGGACATGTTGAGCAGCATCACCACCGGCCCGAAGAAGGTATTGGCCATCTGCCCGGCGATGAGCACCATCATGGCCCCGTAGGCCGCGCTGTATTCGCTGCCGAAACCCGTGCCGATCAGCCATTTCCCGAAGACGACGCAGACCAGCGCCACCAGGCAGCCGGCACCGAAGCCGATCCGCGCCACGAAGGTGATCATGCGCCGCAGCCCGTCCATGTCCCCCCTGGCATGCATCTGCGCAATGCGCGGCTGCACGGCGAGGTTGAGCGTGTTCAGGGCCGTGGCGCTGAGTGCGGCCAGGCTGACCGCCACCTTGTAGATGCCAGCCTCGGCAGCGGGGCGCATGCTGCCCAGCATCACCATGTCGAGGTTGCGGTTCACCACCAGGGCGCTGCTGGCCACGCCCAGCACCATGCCGGCGCGGATCCAGTCGCGGTGCAGGGTCCGGGCCTCGGCATCGTTGTCGGGGTCGGGTGCGACGCGGCGCAGCAGTAGCAGCCCCGCAACGAAGGCCAGCCCCGTGGCCACGAGATTCACCAGCAGCGCGCCCTGTGCCTGCATCCCGCCCGCGCCGCTGTCCGCCCCCGTTCCCGGGCTCAGCACCAGCACTGCCGAGACCAGCGCCAGGATCAGGGCGGGGCGGAACAGCATCTCGGGCAGTTGTCCCTGGATGACATGGCCCAGGCCGCGCAGCGCTGCCGCGCGCAGGGCGCCCACGGACATCAGCGGCAGCAGGGCAAGGACCATCAGCAGAAGCGGCAGGGTCAGGGTCTGGCTGAAGACCAGCGGCGCCAGCAACCAGACCGGTATGACCATGGCGGCGGACACCGCCAGCACCGCCAGCGTGGTCCAGGACCACAGGCGGTACATCTGAAGGATCTCGCCGGACTGCTTCAGGCGGGCGGTGTCACGCACCACCAGCGTCGGCAGGCCCAGTTGCACCGGCACCGCCAGCAGCGTGGCGATGGACAGCGCGTAGCTGTAGATCCCGAACTCGGTCGTGCCCATCCCGCGCGCCAGCACCACCGACAGCACAAAGGCCACCACCATGCTGCCCGCTTGCAGAACAAGCATGCTGGCACCGGTGCCAAGTAGCCTGCGGGTCGTGGTGGAGGTCATCGAAATGGGCCTTGTCAAAAAAAGAAGGGGGGCGGGTGAACACCCGTTACTTCCCATAATATTCTCGGAACCACTCAACAAATTGCGCGATCCCATCTTTGAAATCAGTTTCTGGACGGTAGCCCGTCAATTCTTGCAGCAGCGTCGCATCAGCCCAAGTCGCTGGCACATCCCCCATCTGCATTGGCATGTAGTTGCGTTCGGCTTTCTGCCCGAGGCTGTCCTCGATCGCATCGATGAAGTCCAAAAGGCGCACTTTGTCGGAATTGCCGATATTCACCACCCGGTATGGCGCGACCGGAGACAGACTATCCCATTCCGGGATCTCGTCGCGTGACGCTGGACGCACTGGAACCGCATCAATCAGCAAACGGATACCGCGCACAAGATCATCGACATAGGTAAAGTCGCGATACATGTCGCCATGGTTGTAGATATCGATCGGGCGACCATCGAGAATGGCATCAACGAATTTATAGAGTGCTAGATCGGGGCGCCCCCAGGTGCCATAGACCGTGAAGAAGCGGAACATCGTCACCGGCAGGTTCCACAGATGGGCATAAGAATGCCCCATCGACTCGGTCGCCTTCTTCGTCGCCGCGTAGATCGTCAGCTGCGTGTCCGCTTTCTCGGTCTCGGTGAAGGGCATCTCTTCATTCGCGCCGTAGACCGACGAGGTAGAGGCCATCAGCAGGTGCTGCACTTCCAACCGGCGCGCCACCTCCATCACATTGAACGTGCCAATCACATTCGCATCGATATAGGCCCGCGGGTTCTCCAAGCTGTAACGCACGCCCGCTTGGGCCGCGAGGTGGACGATCACATCGGGTTTGAACTCATCCGCGACTTGATCAAGCAGGACCTGATCTTCGAGCATCCCTTCTGTCGCCGAGAAGCTCTGGCTCTGCAGCAGCATTGCGTGGCGACGTTGCTTGAGACTGACATCGTAGTAATCCGTCATTCCGTCATAGCCGTGAACGCGGAAACCTTCTGCAAGGAGTAACTTCGCGAGATGGAAGCCGATAAATCCAGCTGTCCCGGTGATCAGAACGCGCCTTTGGCCCTGTGCCTCAGTCATTTTTTGAATTTCCGTCCGTATCTTTATTTGCGCCGTAACTAACTTCGGCCTCGAGCGCTTCGATCTCGGCCTTCAGCGCCTCATATTCCGCGACCTTTCGTTCAAGAAACCGGCGCGTCAGAGAGCTTTTTTCGGCAACCCCTTTCGGCGTCAAAATATATGCGTAACGATGCTTATGTTTTGACGCCGAGAAATTGCCGAGCTTAACCAACCCCTTGTCGACAAAGGCCTTCAGAACGTAGTTGATTGCCCCGACACTGATGCCGACGTGTTGAGAAAGCTCGCGCTGACTTATTGAAGGCTTCTCTTCGATAAGACGTAGGATGCGATATCGAGCATCCTCGCGAGCTCGATCCTGAACCTCACTCACCGCGCTGCACCCCCATCAATTGCTACCGCACGAGAGCTGACCGCGGTCCGCCTCGTGACAATGGCTTGATTTGATGAATACATGGCGAGCATGGCGTTCAATTTTGAACGTAGCTCATCGCCCGAGGATGCACAACCGAGGAGAAGGAAGCAGCGTGGACCTTTTGTCCATGTCAGCAGAGGACCGCCCAGCGCTGTCCACCTGATGGCGCGCCACGTCCCGATAGGCAAGCGAAATACATATCTCTAGCAGCTAAGTGCGAAGTTCCGCCCATCGGCGACTAGCCTTGCGCGTTAAGCCCCTGAGACCTTCATTGACGAAGAACGGGCGCAACGGGCAAGAGGCGACCCACCCGGAAGACCGCGTGGCGACTGAGGTAGCTCTGCAAACGTTGAATGAAACCCTCTAGGGTCATGATGATCATTACCGAAGCATGGCTCTGAGTTGAGAGAGGCGCTCTATGTCAGCTTTTCTTTTCATAAATTTGAAAGGCGTTGGAAGAAAATTTGACAGCCAATTTGACAGCCCGAGACAAACCATCTCAGCCATGCATTGGCGCCGCCAGGATTACTACTCAAAACGCGATCGGCTCGAGGAGCCCTGAGATCACCGCAAGTCGCCCCCCTTCCCCGTAGCGCTCACGCCCCAGCGCATGCCCCATCACATCACGCCGGATCCGCTCATCGATCCCAGCGGCAAGCATCCGATCCTCAAACGCATGTCGCAGGCTGTAGAGAGAATGCCTATCGCTCTCGAGGAGACCAGCATCCCGCAGATAGGTGTTCACCGTGGCGCTAAGCGTGGCAGAGCTCTCGCGATAACGCGAAAACCCATTCGGGAACGCTCGCATCGCCTCGAGCGACACCCCGTGAAGCGGCATCACCCGCTCTGCATTCTGCGTCTTCAGGACACGCCCGATCGGCTGCAGCAGCAAATGCGGGATCGGATCGTCGAGCCGAATCTCCTCGGGCCGCAGCGCTGCGATCTCGCTCGGTCGGAGCCCAGTATTCACCATCACCAGCAGGATTGCCCGCGCCTGCGGCTCCAGCCCATCGAGCGCACCGGGGGCCAGCAAGCGGTCCCGGGTCCAGTCGTCCGAGAAGGACGGTCGCCGCGCCGCTTTCCCCTGCCGGAAGCCGAGATCCTCAAGCGGCAGTTCGAGCCCGAGCCGCTTGTCGCGGTTCACGCGCCTCAAGACCGCGCTGAGATGCGTCAGATCCTTGTTCGCGGAATTCGCGGTGAGCCCCTCGCACGCCATCCGCTCTGCCCACCAGTCGCGAAAATCGAGGAAATCATCGCGCGTCAGATCATCGAGCGGCTTGTCCCCGACAACCGCGATGAAATTCTGCACCGCCTTGATATGCGGATAGCGCCAGCGCCGGACCTGATCCGCGCTCTTGCCCAAGGTCTTGTCACGTGCGAGCCCCCAGAATAGCTCGAGCCCCCGCGATACGGTGATCAACGGCAGCTCCGCCCCACCCAAAAGGGAGTCCGCTCCGAGCGGGTCGCGCATCTCGTCGCTGGCTACCAGATCGATACGCGCGAGTAGCTCTTGCACAGGCAGACGCGCCACCTTGCGCGCATCGAGAAACCGGTAGCCTCGCGCCTTCGCAAACCGCTTGGCCGCAGCAAACCGCGCCTCCGCGTCTTCCGTGTCGCCATCGAGCATCGCCTCCCAGACCTCGACCTGCTCGGCCCAGAGCACCGGGGCCTTCTCTCGCGCCACCCGCTCTGACCCCGTCCGGAGACTGATCACCACTTCGCGGCGCGGATCGACAGAGGCATACCCCTTGGGAACCCGCCGACGCAGATGCCAGACCTCGCCACGCTTGGTGATATTCATCGCACCCCTCCAGGAAAGAGCTTTGTGTATCACCATGTGTAGCACGAAAGCCTTCCCTAGGGAATCAAATTCAACGTAAATAACTGATTTATTTGTATTTTTTGCGATCCTTACTTGAAAATCGAGATGTATATGTCGGAGAGGAATTCCGCCAAAAAGCCCCGAGAAGGGAACATGAGATCACGCCGCGCCTACGTCAGACGCGCCGGGCGTGATCGATCACCTGAGCAAGCACACCAGCGGCCATTTCCCTCGCGGACCGGGCATGTGCGACATATCCGAAGGGTTCGACAAGCCGCGCAATTCCCGCGTCCTCCACCCCGGCGGCACTCAAGGCCGCTTCGCGCAATTGACGCGCCCGAAGGCTTCCCTGCGCCCCGATATAGAAAGCGCGAGTCTCCAAGGCATGCGTCAAAAGTGCGGTTTCGCGCTCATGGTCGTGGAAGAAAAGCGTGACGGCCGTGCGATAATCGACATGGGCCGTATCGGGCCAGGTCTTGCCGGAAAACGCGCATGCGCCTGCAATGCCATCGCGCGTCTCCTCGGCTCCGGCATATAGCGTGACCGGCAATCCCGCAGCCTGCGCAAGCGCGGAAAAGCCCCGAGGCTCGGGACCGTCGCCAAAGACCAGAACCCGCACTTTGGGGCGCAAGGTCATCGTCAGACCGCCGCGCGTCGCGCCGTTTTCGATCTGGCCATCCGGCAGCACCGTCAG
The DNA here is from genome assembly GCF_055666785.1 of Thioclava sp. PTB-PU3-1. Classification (NCBI taxonomy): domain Bacteria; kingdom Pseudomonadati; phylum Pseudomonadota; class Alphaproteobacteria; order Rhodobacterales; family Paracoccaceae; genus Thioclava; species Thioclava sp. PTB-PU3-1. The sequence continues at coordinate 1,158,762 of NZ_JBVNVL010000001.1, forward strand.
CGTCGCATTTTCACGCGCGACCAGACGGCGATGCACCACGTCCAGAACCTCACGATCCGGGGCTGGCAGCAAGGTTACTTCCAGCCCTCCCCCACAAGGCAGTTGAATATCCATGAAAGGCGACCCGCGCCCGTAACGCAGCACCGTCGGAGCGCCGGTTTTCAACGCCTCCACCGCGTGAAGCGCGACATCCTCGTCGATACATCCCGACGACAAATTGCCGAACCGCCGCCCGGCACCATCGACTGCCATGCCAGAGCCGAGCGGGCGATATGACGGCCCCTCGACATGGCTGATGAAACACAGACACATTGGCCCCGGCCCCAAGAACCGAGCCAAGGGCCATTCGGTCTCGCATAGAACTGTCGTTGACTGATCCATGCCATTTACCCTCTTAGAAAGGTGTCCGTTTCTCTGCATATCTCGAACTCGGATCGGCGTCCCAAAGTCGCCCCGCCTCCTTGCGACGAAGCTCATCCAATCCCGTTGCGTGCGGCCAACGCGACTCGCCGCGACGTCTTCGGACGGTTTCGCTTCGCAGGTTCAAATCTCGCGCTCTCTCCCGGACCTACGCGCCGCGCTTTGACCCGAGAGAGAGGAGTAGATCGATCACAGCGCCTGGGATCTCTTAACCGATAATCAGCACTGGAAAGGAGGCCACGAGGATCAGCACACCCAGCATCACGCCGACATAGGGCAGCGCACCGGCAAAGATGGATTCCAGGGAGACGCTCCGGTCTCCAAGCGTCGAATGCACCGTGAAGATCGAAATCCCGAAGGGCGGTGTGAGCAACCCGACCTCGACCGCAATCACCGTGATGATGCCGAACTGGATCAAGTCGTAACCAAGGTGCTGCGCGATCGGAGCTGCGATAGGAACCACGATCAGCAGGATCGAACTGCTATCCAGGATCATACCGAGAAGCAGCACCAGCAGCACATAGACGATCAGGAACCCGACCGGGCCAAAGCCGCTGCCGCTCACAAAGGCGCCGATAGCGGCCGGGATACCTGCGACGGCAAGCATCTGGCTGTAGAAGCCAGCGGCCACCAGCAGCGCGAGGATGCCGACCGAGATGGTGCCGGTCTGGCTCAGCACCGCCCAGCAACCGCGCAGGTTCAGGCTACGCCGGAAGATCGCAATGATCAGCGCCGCGAAGGCTCCGACGCCCCCGGCTTCCGTCGGGGTGAAGAACCCGGAATAGAGCCCGCCAAGAACGAAGGTCACCAGCACGATGATCGGGACGATCTTGCGCAGGAGCTCGCCCGTCGACAGGTCATCATAGGCCTGCGCCTCGGGGTCGGTCTCTTGGGCCTTGGGAGAGGCAAAGACGATGCCGGGCGCGAATTTCGCGGCCAACAGGATCCACAGCACGAAGCCCGTCGCCAGCAGCGCGCCAGGCACCAGCCCTGCAATGAACATCCGGCCGATGGATTGCTCGGCCAACACACCGTAGATGATCAGAAGCAGGCTCGGTGGGATGAGCATGCCGAGAACCGAACTGCCCGCGACGGTGCCCGCGGAAAACGAGGGCGAATAGCCGTGGCGCGTCATCTCAGGCACGGCGACCTTGGTGAAAACCGCTGCCGAGGCGATGGAAACGCCGGTCACGGCGGCAAAGACAGTGTTGGCGGCCACGGTGGCGATGCCGAGGCCGCCAAGCAGGCGGCGCAGCAGCGCCTCGGCGACGTCGAACGTATCCTTGCCCACATTCGAGATGCTGACGAGGTGCCCCATCAGAACAAAGAGCGGGATCGTCGCGAAGAGATAGTTGGCAACCCCATTGTAGGCGGCGATGGACATGAGCCGCATGGAAAGGTCGAAATTGCCGCGAATGATCCAGACCCCGGCAAAGGCCACGACCAGAAGCGCCACGGCGATGCGCATCCCCAAGAGCACGAGCGCGAAGAGCACGCCAATGAGGATCAGTCCTATGGTGATGCTGCTCATGTCAGAAGTGCTCCTCAGTCGGGCGGTTCAGCAGGGTCTCGACGGCCGAAAAGATGCAGGCGAGACTGGTGACAGAGGCCCCCAGCACCACCAACAGGTGGAAAGGGAAGGTCGGCAGCGTCCAGACGCCGCGCACCCCGAAAAACTCCGAGCTGACCCAGGCGTCATGCGTATCGGGCCAGGCGGCCAGCGCCACCAGTCCGAAGATGCCCCCCCCGGCAAGCGCAAACAGGCTGTCCAGTAGCCGCACCGACCGGGGCGAAAAACGCTGGAGCCCACGCATCAGGAAATCCGACCGGATCAGGGTGCCGTTCAGCGCGGCAGCCGGCAGCAGCAGGAAGACGATGGCCACGACCGAGCGGGCCGCGATCTCGGCGACGCCGATGATCGGCGCGGCCAGAAAATTGCGACCGACCACGTCGGCGACGATCAGCAACATGATGGCAAAAATCCACAGCACGCCCACCGCCGCCATCGCGTTCAGGGCAAGCTGTAGCCCGCGCCGAAGCGCGGGCAGGCTTGTAGCCAGGAGACTGGCGCGTTGCATAGAGGCTCCCTCAGTTGCGCGCGGGATCGAAGCCATGGCTTCAGATCCCGGCGGTCCAGTCACGGGCAGGTTTGATGCCACGAGCTTCCAGTTCGCCAAAATACGCTTTGGCCACCGTTGCCGCCGCCGCGCCATTGGCCTCAAGCCAAGGCTTCGCGACGTCGGGGAGCGTCTCGGCCCAGCGTTCGCGCTCTGCAGGGGCCATTTCGGTGATCTGCAGCCCGGCGCCCTTCATCTCGGTGATCGCCTCGGTCGTGCGTTTCGTGATGTAGTCGCCATGCGCGCGCGAGGTGATACGTCCCGCTTCTTTCAGCGCGGCCTGCACGGGCTCGGGCAGCCGGTCGTAGAAGCCCTTGTTCACCGCGATCCCGCCGAAATACATCGAGCCGAAGCCGACCCGCGTCAGATGCGGCGCAACCTCGTAGACTCGAGTGGGCTGGATGCCGCTGGCGAAGGAGAGCGTGCCCTCGGAAACGCCGGTCTGGATGTCGGTGTAATAGGTGGTCAGCGCGCCATCCACCGGCGTGCAGCCGGTCTCCGCCAGCCAGTTGGCCGAGGTGCCCGGCGCGTTGAGGCGGCGGTTCCGGATGTCATCGACCGAGGTGATGGGGAATTTGGCGTAGACGTCGTAGCTGTCGGTCACCAGCGAGGACAGATGCACCATGTTCTGGTCGGTCCACCCTGCGCGCAGCTCCGGCAGTTCGTCGGTCAGCTTGTCGAAGATGTCGATGGTGACGTTATGATCGACATTCGCGAAGGGGGTGAAATAGGTCACGTTCTGCAGCGGCATCGCCGAGCCTTCCCAGACCGTCCCCACCATGCCGACATCGACGATGCCGTCGCGCACCGCCGTGCGGGTGTCCTTGAACTTGTAGAGCGTGCCGCCGTAGTTCTCGTTCCAGCTCACGGAATACTCGCCGCCCGCATCCGCCAGCAGCTTTTCGAGCGCCGGTTGCAGTGCGTTCTGCATGGCGTAGACCCAGATATTGTTGGTCGGGTGGCTCGACCCGATCTGAATCGAGATGTTCTGAGCCGCGATGCTGCGGGTGTTCAGAAAGGGCAGCGCCAAGGCTGCCGAGGACATGGCCACAAAGGCCCTGCGTGTGGTTGTCATTAGTATCCTCCTCCCAAGGATGGTTCTTGTTGTACGCGCTTTTTTTCGTGTCTGGCCTGACCTCGCTGCGCGCCAGCGGATCAGGTCGGCCCAGCCTCCTCCGGTTGGGCCAACGCATCGGAAAAATTGGTGAAAAAGGCGTCGGTCAGCTTCTGCGCCGTGGCGCCGATCAGCCGGTTGCCGAGAGAGGCGAGCTTCCCGCCCACCGCGATATCGGCGTCATAGCAAAGCCGCGTGCCGTCCGCCTCGGGCGCCAGCGTCACCTGCGCCGCCCCCTTGGCGAACCCCGCGACCCCACCCGAGCCTTTGCCGGACAACGTGCAGGATTGGCCGGGCACGATATCGCTCAGCGTGACCGCGCCCTTGAAGCGGGCCGAAACCGGGCCGATCTTGAGCTTCACCACAGCAGTGAATTCGGTTTCGCTTAGCTGTTCGAGGCTTTCGCAGCCGGGAATGGCTTCGGCCAGCACGTCACGGTCGAAGAGTGCCGCCCAGACGGTCTGGGGGTCGGCGCTCAGGAGCTGCTCTCCTTCAAGCTTCATGGATCGGTCCTTTGCTTTCGGGCCGCGTCGAGCGCATCAAGGATGCGCAGCGGCGTCATGGGTGTCTGGGTGAGCCGTGCGCCAAAGGGGCGCAGCGCGTCATTCACCGCGTTCATCGCGGCGGCGCCGGCAGCGGCGGTTCCCGCTTCGCCCACGCCCTTGGCGCCAAGGATCGTGTCCTCGGTGGGCGTCTCGATATGGGCGATTTCGATATCGGGCATCTCGCAGGCCATGGGCACGAGATAATCGGCGAGCGACCCGTTGGTGAGCTGGCCGTCGGCGTCGTACTGGCATTCCTCGAAGAAGGCGGGGCCAAGCCCCTGCACGACGCCGCCGCGGATCTGTTCGTCGACCAGAAGCGGGTTGATGATGCGACCGCAATCCTCGACGACCCAATGTTTCAGGATCCGCACGATGCCGGTCTCCACATCGACCTCGACCAGACTGCCCTGAATGCCGTTGGTGAAATCGAACGGGTAGCCGGAGGGCGCGAAATGATGCGCGACGGTCAGCGAATGATCGACCCCGTCGGGCAGCGTGTCGGGCCGGTAGGTGGCGACGCGGCCAATCTCTTCGAGCGTGATGCGCGCCTCGCCCGTGGCGACATCGACAACCGCGCCATCTTCGAGCCGCAGTGTCGCCGGATCGGCCTGCAGTAGCGCGCCCGCCAAAGTCAAAATCCGCTCGCGCAACTTGCGTCCGGCGCGCAGCGCCGTCTCGCCGCCGATGCCGGCGCCCCGGCAAGCCCAGGTGGCGCCGCCGCTTGGCGTGGTCGCGGTGTCGCCCGTGGTGACGCTCACCCGTTCGGGTGAAACACCCAGCTGATCGGCGACCACCTGCGCGATGATCGTCTCGGTGCCCTGCCCTTGCTCGGTGACCGAGATGGCACAATGGATGTCGCCAGAGGGCGTCATCCGCACCACTGCACCGTCCTGCGCGGAGATCCGCGCCCCGCCGACGCCGTAGAAGGCCGCGCCGGGATTGGTGATCTCGACAAAGGAGGCGATGCCGAACCCGCGATAGATGCCCTGTTCGCGCAGCCGAGCCTGATCGGCACGTAGCGCGTCGGGGTCCATCATCTCGCGCAGCTTGGCCAGACTGGCCTGATGCGAGAGCTTCTCGAACTGATAGCCGGTGGCCGACACATGCGGATAGGCATCGTCGGCAATCAGGTTGCGGGCACGGATCTCGAACGGATCGAGGCCCGTGACCTCCGCCGCCCGTTCAACCAGCGCCTCGGTCACCGCACAGGCGATGGGATGCCCCACCGCGCGATACTGGCTTGTCTGCACCTTGTTCTGAAAGGCGACCTGCAGCCGGCCGCGATAATCAGGCATGTTGTAGGGAGCGCCCATGAGGCGGATCACCTGATTGCCCTCGGCAGCGCTGGTGCGCGGATAGGCCGAAACCGCGCCGACCGGCGCCAGATCATCGACGTCCATCGCGAGGATCTTGCCCTCCGCGTCCAGCGCCATGCGGCCTTTCACGATATGATCGCGAGCGTGGATGTCGGAAAGAAAGCTCTCCAGCCGGTCGGCCACGTAGCGCACCGGGCGCTCGAGGATCATGCTCGCCGCGACGGCGCCCATCTCTTCGTTATAGACATGCAGCTTCATGCCGAACGAGCCGCCCACATCAGGCGCGATGACGCGGACCTTGCCCTCGGGCAGACCGAAGTGGCGCGCATAGACGTCCTGGAACTGATAGGGTGTCTGCGTCCCGTGATGCACGGTGAGCGCGCCACTCGACGGGTCGAAATCGGCGATCACCGCGCGCGGCTCGAGCGTGACGGCGGTGTGGCGGCCGAAGGTGAAACTGGCCTCGACCACGTGCGCGGCATCGGCAAAGGCCTCGTTCACCGCTGGCGTCTCCAACAGCGCCTCGTAACAAAGATTGTCCCGCGCGCCACTGTTCGCCAAGGGCGCGCCGTCCTGCAGAGCCGCAGCGCCATCGGTCACCGGCTCGGAATCCTCGATATCCACCATCACCAAGTCGGCGGCATCCTCGGCCTCGGACCGGCTCTTGGCGATGATCATCGCCACCGGCTGGCCGGTCCACAGCACTTCCTCCTCGGCGAGGATGTTCATTGGCGGGCTCTGCATGCCTGCGAAATGATCGAGCGTGCCGACCCACGGCTTGCAACGCGCGTTCAGCTCGGCGGCTGTCAGGATCCGCACAACGCCGGGGGATTGTTCGGCTTCGCTCGTGTCGATCTCGACCAGCCGACCCTTTGCCATCGGGCTACGGACGAAGACCGCGTGCAGCATGCGCGGCAGAGCGAGATCGCTGACAAAGCGACCCCGACCTGCGAGGTGGCGACGCGCATTCTCGCGGCGCTGCGACTGGCCGATATGCAGGGTCATTTCGCCGCCTCCGTCCGGGCTGCGCGGTCGCGGGCTGTGGTGTCGATAGCGTCCACGATGGCCTCGTAGCCTGTGCAGCGGCAGTAATTACCCGACAGCGCGTCGCGAATTTCGTATCGCGTCGGCACCGGGTTCGCCTCCAGCAACGCCTGCGCGCTCATCAGCATTCCATTCGTGCAGAAACCGCATTGCAGCGCGTTGCGGTCGTGGAAATGCGCCTGAAGATCGGCCGCAGCACCGGTCTCATTCAGCCCCTCGATCGTCTCGACCGTGCTACCTTCCGCCTGCACCGCCAGCACGAGGCAGGCATGCACCGGAACGCCGTCCATAAGCACGAGACAGGCCCCGCAGGCGCCCATTTCGCAGCCCAGATGCGTGCCCGTCAGGCCCAGATCCTCGCGCAAGAAATCAGCGAGACTGGTGCGGGGGAGAACGGCTTCCTGAACCTGTTCGCCATTCACGGTCGTGCTCAACAAAACCTTCATTGAACAGCCTCCATCCGGGTCAACACCCGCCCGAGAAGGACGCGCGCGAGTTGCAGGCGACGCTCTGCCGGAAAACCGGGATCGTCGGGTGGGTCGAGATCGGTGGCCAAGGCGGCCTGAGCGCGGGCAATGGAGTCCGAAGAAAGCGGGGCGCCTTCCAGCGCGTCTTGCGCCGCGGTGGCGCGCGTCGGGGCGACACCCACTGAAAACAGCGTCACCGACGCATCGGAAACCACGCCATCGGACATATCGGCCTGTGCGGCAACGCCCACCATGGCGTAATCGCCCCGGCGACGCGCGATCTCGTCGAAGCCGAACAGCCGTCCTTCGGGAGGGAGCGGCACGTGAATGGCGGTCAGCACTTCGCCGGGGATGAGGGCTGTTTCGTAAAGGTCGAGAAAGAAATCGTCGGCGGCGATCATGCGCTGACCTTCGGGCCCCATGACCTCAAGCTCCGCCCGCATGGCCAGCACAGCAGCCGGGAATTCAGATGCCGGATCGGCAAGCGCCAGATTGCCGCCTATCGTGCCACGATTGCGAATTGCAGGGTGCGCGACATGGGGGGCAGCGCGGGAAAGCAGCGGCGCATGGCGCGCGATCAACGGATTGGCCAGCACCTCCGCATGACGGGTCATCGCACCAATGCGCAGCGTTTGGTCCTGCAGCTCGACACCATGCAGTTCGGCAATTTGCGAGATGTCGATCAGCCGCGACGGCGCCTGCAGACGCAGCGCCATCGAGGGCACGACACTGTGCCCGCCCGACAGGTAGACGGCGTCGCCTCCCGCGTCGGAATGCAGCGCCCATGCCTCAGCAAGACTGCGCGCACGCAGGTATTCGAACGATGGTAATTTCACTTATCCTCCTCCGGCCCGCAGCTCTCCCCAGCTACAAAGTGACCATTTGGTAACTTCTATAATGCAGGACAATTGGGACCGGTCAAGAAAAAATGACCAGTTGGTTACAACAATGGTTTGCATTAGGCTCGGGATAAGAGAAGAGAGACAGGCATGACCTCGGAGAAAAAGACCGAAAATCAACGGCCGCGCCGCAAGAACATGCGCGGGGAAGAACGCGAAAAACTGATCGTCAGCGAGGCGGTCCGGTTCTTCGCCGAATCGGGATTTGAGGGCCAGACACGCGAATTGGCCAAGCGTATGGGCGTGTCCCACGCGGTCATCTACCGGCACTTCGAAAGCAAAGACGCACTGATCGAACGCGTCTACGAGCATGTTTTTCTAGAGCGCTGGAACCCGGACTGGGACACGCTCGTGCTCGAAGGCGACCGTTCTCTTCAAGATCGCCTTACGCAGTTCTACATCGAATACTCTGAACGGGTGTTTGACTATGACTGGGTTCGAATCTTCGTGTCATCCGGTCTGAAGTCCTACGGCCTGACCGAACGCTACCTCGATATCATTCGAACGAAGATCATCGAGCCGGCTGCGATAGAATTGCGTGCTTCCCGGCACAACCCGCAAGACCGCGACGCGCCAGACACTGATGAGGTCGAGCTCCTCTGGGGGTTACACGGGGCGGTGTTCTATATCGCTATTCGGAAATACGTCTACAACATGCCCGTGGAAATCGATGTCGAGGCAACTGTGCGCGCTACTGTAAAAAACTTCTTCGAGGGCGCTCTTAACGACGGCTCATCGCACTGAAACGCCCCGGCGCTGCGCCTCACTAATTTGAGGCCTAACACTCCTACGAATTTCGTAGTTCATGCATGGCTATCACTACATCGTATCAGACCCCGCAATGCCGGCGGCATTCCTTGTCGTATAGCCCCTGCGAATTGCGAGCGCGGAGTAAACACGCCAATGCACCAACAATCCGCCCGCTACTACACTATCAATCAAGTCACCGAAATCTGCCGCGTTATCCACGCCACAATCGATCGCAGACACCGAGATCGAGCCGACTTTCCGCGAAGACTTCTACTGGGCAACAATTGCGCGCCGTTCAGCGTGACAGACATCGCGGCTTGGCTCGAACGCTTCGAGGCTCAGGCCTGAGTGGGGTGACAAGTCGAAGGCCATACGAGCCTCAGGCGTTGGAACAAAAACCAGATAGGAAAGCAGCCAGTGCGTCGACCGCCGCCTCCATATCCCCGGCACTCGCATATTCGGCCGGGTTGTGGCTGATCCCGCCTTTGCAGCGCACAAACAGCATTGCGATCGGGCAGAGATCGGCCATCGCGGAGGCGTCATGAGTCGCCCCCGACGGCAGCTCGGGCGCGGGCGCTCCGGTCGCGGTGCGAACGGCTGCGGCGAGCCCCTCTCGCAGCCCTGCATCGCAGGCTTGGGCGGGTTGGGCATAGGTCTTCTCAATCTCGATCTGCGTCGCGGTGGCCTCGGCGATCTGCGCACAAAGCGGGCTAAGCGCCGCGCCCATCGCAGCGCGCGCGGGATCTTCGGCGGCGCGGATCTCGATGGTCAGATCGACCCGCGCGGGGATCGCGTTAACCACGTTAGGCGAAACATCGAGCTGCCCGACCGTCGCCCGGATACCGTGATCGCGCGCCATGTCATGCACCCCGCGCACAAGGTCCGAGGCTGCCAGCAGCGCGTCATGGCGCATCTCCATCGGCACGGTGCCTGCATGCCCCGCCTCGCCGGTGATCGTGACACGGTGCCGCTCGATCCCGGAAATCGCGGTGACGACGCCGAGCGGCTTTTCCGCGGCCTCAAGCACCGGGCCTTGCTCGATATGCAGCTCCAGATAGCCTGCGATCGTGGCCGGCTCGCGCGCCAACGCCGCCGTGCCCTCCGGGTCGCCACCAAAGGCCTTGAGCGCCGCGCCGAGCGTTTCGCCCACCTTGTCCACCATCGCGAAAACGGCCGGATCGAGCGTGCCCGCCAGCGCCCGCGGCCCGATCAGCGCGGTCGGGAAACGCACGCCCTCCTCATCGGCGAAGGCCAGCACCTCCACGGCAAACGGCAGCGCGCGATCGCCAAGCGCTTCGAGCGCAAGGCATCCCAGCGCCACCCCCATGATTCCGTCGAACGCACCTCCGTGACGCACGCTGTCCTGATGCGAGCCGATCAGCAGCGTGGGCGCGCCCGCAGGCCCCGCGCGCCGCCCGATCAGCGTGCCCGCCGCATCGCGCGTGACCGTGCAGCCCGCCTGATCCATCCAACCCGTGATGATCTCCAGCGCCGCCTCGTGCTCGGGACCGAAAGGCAGCCGGGTCACGCCGGGACCGGGCTCGGAGGCTTTCGCGATCGTCTCCAGCCGCACTTGCGCAACTGCACCCCAGTCCTGCATGGCATCACCTCTATTTATCATGATAAATAGTTGTCTACTCTTTTGATGCGAATTGGTCTAGGAGAAACGCCAGTGAGTTTCCCCTCAAGAGATCCGATGCCCCGCAAACCCGCCACCGAACCCAAGCGCTCTCGCCCCGCCCGCGTGGCCGATCAGATCAAGGACTGGGTGGTCGCGCAGCGCTTGAAGAAGGGCGACCGCCTGCCCGGCGAGACCGAGATGATCGAACGGTTCGGTATGGCGAAAGGCACGATCCGCGAGGCGATGCGGCTGCTGGAGGCGCAGGGGCTGGTGACCACGCGCACCGGGCCGGGCGGCGGCTCCTTCGTGGGCGAGGTCAGCGAGGAGCGCGCCCGGGCGCTGTTGGGCAATTACTTCTATTTCAAGGACCTGACGGTCGCCGACATCTACCAGATCCGCCGCGCGCTGGAGCCCGAAGTGGCGGCGAGCCTTGCCGGAAAGCTGTCGGAGGCGGATCTGGCCGAGCTGGAGGCGCTGGTCTCGCAATATGCCGCCCCCGCCGCCACGCCCGAGGAAGAGCGCGAGCAGCATGTGGATTCCCTGAAATTCCACGCGGTGCTGGCACGGCATTCCGACAATGCGCTGCTCGCCTTCCTGATCCGCTTCATGGCGCAGATCCTGTCGGACCTGACGGTCTACCGCAAACTCTACGCGCCCCATAACCACGAGCTTTGGGAAAGCGGACGTAACCACCAGATCGCCCTGATCGCCGCGCTGCGTGAGGGCCGTGCCGAGGATGCCCGCACAATCATGGCCGACCACATGGCCACGGCCCAGCGCTTCATGGAAGCGCAGGAGGCCGAGGTGATGAAACGCTTCATCGCCGAGTGACGCGGGCTTTCGCGCCGAGGGCCGCGCCCGAGCCTCGGGCGGGCGCTTCGCAACGCGTGTGGCTTAGCGATTCATCTCGCAATCCTGAAAATCGGTAATGCATGCGCCGACGCCGCCAATGCGCCCTCCCGTGGGGAGGGTCGGGCGCGGCCCGGGGCTGGTCGCCCCGCGCCAAGTTCCGAGCTACTCGGTCCCGGTCTCGGGCAACGGGAGCGCTTCCGGCTCCACCAGATCAGGCGCGCGATAGGGATCGTCGAGTGTCGGCACGACGCGGGTCCAGCCATAATAGGGCTCGGCCCGGGCGGCGGCGAGCAAGTCGGCCAGATCTTCGAGCGGCTTGGCCGAGCGGTCGATGCGCAACGTGAGCGGCGGCGTCGCGCGCGAAGCTACCAGAAGCGCGGCCGAGAGGAGCCCACGGCTGTCGCCCCCCGCCTGCGCGCCTGCCATCAGTGCAGCCATCAAACGGTCGGGCATCGGGCCCTGTGTGGAGAGGTAAGTATCGCGCACCGCGCCGATCACTTCCCAATCGGCAAGCATATTGCCCGACACCACAACGCCCGGACCTTCGAGCGCGCCGCAGACGGGGACCGACATCTCGCCGGTGAAATGGCCCGTGCGCCCGCGCAGATCGATAGCGGCGAGTTGGCGGTGGGCGCGTCCGGTATCCGGGGCGGTCACTTCGGCCACGGCATCGGGCGCGGACATGCCCGCATTCATCTTCGCTAGCACATCCTCGCCCCAAAGCGTCGAAGGCGCGGTGCCCTGACTGGCCGAGAGGCCCGAATCTGCTCCTCCGCGCAGCACCCAGCCGCCGACGCAGAGGCTGCCGGTCATGGCCGCCCCGCCAAAGACGCCTGTTTTTTCGTCATATGCCAGAATTGATACCGTCACGGCGGAACTCCGTTAATCTGCGCCCTTGCATTTATCATGATAATTTGCCCTCATGCAATCATCACCAATAAAAATCAGCCATGCTGAACAGGAGAGGTACTATGGCAAAACTCACCCTTACGCGGCGCGGTCTTCTGATCTCGGGCGTGGCGACGGGCGTCCTGATGGGAACCGGTCTGCCTTCGATGGCGGCGACCCCGCCCGGCGTTCTGGTCGTCGGTCAGATCGCGGAGCCCAAGGCGCTCGATCCGGCGGCGGTCACCGCCGTGAACGACTTCCGCATTCTGATGAATCTCTATGACGGGCTGGTGCGCTACAAATCCGGCACGCTCGAAGTCGAACCGGCCCTCGCCGAGAGCTGGGACATCTCGGATGACGGCAAGACCTACACGTTCCACCTGCGTCAGGGCGTGAAGTTCCATGATGGCAGCGATTTCGACGCCGAGGCGGTGAAGTTCAACTTCGAGCGGATGCTCGACGAGAACCACCCCTATTACCACACCGGCCCCTTCCCGCTCGCCTTCTTCTTCTCGAGCGTGAACACGATCGACGCGAAAGACCCGCAAACCGTGGTCTTCACGCTGAAGGAACCCTATGCGCCCTTCCTGTCGAACCTCGCCTACCCGACGGGGCTGATCGTCTCGCCGACCGCGGTGAAGAAATTCGACAAGGATTTCGGCCGCAACCCGGTCGGCACCGGTCCCTTCACCTTCAAGGAATGGCGCCCGAACGAGGCCGTCGTGGTCGAGGGCAACCCGGATTACTGGGACACGCCCACCTCGCTCAAGGCGGTGATCTTCCGCCCGATCACCGATGCCAATACTCGCGTGGCCGAGATGCTGGCGGGCGGGATCGACCTGATGGTCGAGGTGCCGCCCGTGGCGCTCAAGGAGTTCCAGAACGACAGCTACAACCTCGTCGAGCAGGCGGGCCCGCATCTGTGGTTCCTGATCCTCGATTGCGCCAAGGGGCCGTTCAAGGACAAGAAGGCCCGTCAGGCCGCGAATTACGCGATCAACAAGGAAGCGATCGTCAACGATGTGCTCGAAGGGACGGCGACCGTGGCCAACGGCCCGACGCCTGCCGCCTTCGCCTGGGCGCATGACGACAGCCTCGATCCCTACCCCTACGACCCAGAAAAGGCCAAGGCACTCCTGAAAGAGGCCGGCGTGGCCGAGGGCACGGAAGTGACCTTCTACGTCACCGATGGCGGCTCGGGGATGCTCGACCCGGTGGCGATGGGCACGGCCATTCAGGCCGACCTGAAAGCGGTGGGACTGAACGCCAAGATCGAGACCTTCGAGTGGAACACCTTCCTCGGCAAGGTGAACCCGGGGCTCGACTCGAACGGACAACATGTCGACATGGCCGAGATGGCCTGGATGACGAACGACCCCGACACCCTGCCCTATCTCGCGCTGCGCACCGATGCCTGGCCCGACAAGGGCGGGTTCAACTCGGGCTATTACTCGAACCCCGAGGTCGACAAGCTGCTGGAGGAGGCGCGCACCGCGACCGATCAGTCCAAGCGCGCCGAGCTCTACAAGAAGATGCAGCAGATCGTGCATGACGACGCGCCCTGGGTCTTCGTGGCGAACTGGAAGCAGAACGCGGTGACGAACGACAAAGTGTCGGACTTCACGCTGCAGCCCTCGTTCTTCCTGCTCCTCAAGGACGTGACGAAGGCTTGATCCTTCCGGGGTGCGCGGGCCGCGACAGGTCCGCGCACTCTTTTTTCATCATTTGCGCGTCACCCAAAGGGAGACCAATGGGCAGCTATATCCTCAAACGGCTCTTGCTGGCGGTGCCGGTGATTCTCGGGATCACGGTGATCGTCTTTCTGATCATGGCGATGATCCCGGGCGACCCGGCGACCGCGATCCTTGGAAGCTATGCCACGCCCGAGAACGTGGCGCGCCTGAACCGCGATCTCGGCCTCGATCAGCCGCTTGTGGCGCGCTATTTCATCTGGCTGGGGAACATGCTCCACGGCGATTTCGGCCAGAGCTTCTCGCTCAACCGCCCCGTGATCGACGAGGTGCTGGAGCGGTTCAACAACACGCTGATCCTTGCGGGCACCTCCTTCGTTCTCTGCACGGTGCTCGGCATTCTCGCAGGCGTGGTGTCGGCCGCGCGCCAATATGGCTTCGCCGACAAGGCGATCACCTTCGTGGTGCTGCTGGGCATCTCGATCCCGTCCTTCTTCCTCGGGATGATGATGATCCTGATCTTCGCGGTGGACCTGCAATGGCTTCCGGTCTCGGGGATGTATGCGATCTATGGCGGCGGCGATCTGCCCGACCTGATCCACCACCTCACGATGCCCGCGCTGGCGCTGGCGGTGGTGGCGACCGGCGTGGTGGCGCGGCTGTCGCGCTCGGCCATGCTCGAGGTGCTGCGGCAGGATTTCATCCGCACCGCGCGGGCCAAGGGTGTGAAAGAGGGCCGCGTGATCTGGGGCCATGCGCTGCGCGCGGCGATGGTCTCGATCATCCCGGTGCTCGGCATTCAGGCGGGCTTCGTGCTCTCGGGCGCGGTCTATATCGAGATCGTGTTCCAGTGGCCCGGCATCGGGCGGATGCTGGTCGATGCGATCTTGCAGCGTGACATCCTGCTCGTCCAAGGCGGCGTCGTCTTTGTCGCGGCCTGCTACGTCATTTTCAACATCATCGTCGATGTCGCCCAGAGCCTTCTCGACCCGAGGATCAAGACATGAGCGCGTTTTTCAAACTTCTCGCGCGCAACCGGCTGGCGCTGGGTGGGCTGATCGTGATGGGGCTGGTGGTGGCTCTGGCGCTGATCACGCCGCTGCTGCCGCTCGTCGATCCGGACGCAACGAACACCGCGAACCGCTTCCTGCCGCCGTTCTCCGATGGCGCGCTGCTGGGCACCGATGCGCTGGGGCGCGATCTGCTGTCGCGGCTCTTGTGGGGCACCCGGCTGTCGCTCGCCGTAGGCTTTGCCGCCGCGCTTTTCGCGGCCGTCGCAGGCGCTGCGGTCGGCATCATCGCGGGCTTCTATGGCGGGCGCACCGACAACATCATCATGCGCGCCGTCGATATGCTGATGGCCTTTCCCTATATCCTGCTGGCGCTGGCGATCGTCGCGGCTCTCGGTCCCGGTCTCGTGAATGCGCTGATCGCGGTTTCGGTCGTGAACATCCCCTTTTTCGCACGCAACATTCGCGGCATCACGGTGGGGCTTGCCAATAAGGAATTCGTGGATGCGGCGAAGCTGGCGGGCATGTCCAATACGCGCATCATCACCTCGGAAATCCTGCCCAATGTGGTGCCCGTCATCGTGATCGCGATGTCCACCACGATCGGCTGGATGATCCTAGAGACGGCGGGCCTCAGCTTCCTCGGCCTCGGCTCGCAGCCCCCGCAGGCCGATCTCGGGAGCATGCTGGGCGAAGCGCGCTCGGCGCTGATCACCAACCCGCATACCTCGGTCATCCCCGGCATAATGATCCTGATCATCGTGATGAGCATCAACCTGCTGGGCGACGGCGTGCGCGATGCGCTGGATCCGCGGCTGAAATCGGGCGCGCTGAGCCGTCCGATGGCCGCGACCCGCGTGGATCGCAAGCACACCCCCGCGCCGGAAGTCGCGACTGACGGCATTCTCAGCCTTGAGAACCTGCGCACCGAATTCCACGTCAAGGACCGCATCTATAAGGCGGTGTCCGGCGTCTCGCTTTCGGTCAAACCCGGCGAATGTCTCGGCGTGATCGGCGAGTCCGGCTCGGGGAAATCGGTCACGGCGCTGTCGGTCATGGGGCTCGTCGCCTCGCCGCCCGGCGTCATCACCGGCGGGGCCGCGCGGCTTGAGGGGCGCGACATGATCGGCGCGCGCTATGGCGATCTGAGAACCCTGCGCGGTCGCCGCGTCGCCTATATCTTCCAGGACCCGCTGGCGACGCTACACCCGCTCTACAAGGTCGGCGATCAACTGGTGGAGGCAATCTCCAGCCATCGCGCGATCTCGAAATCCGAAGGTCGCGCAAAGGCCATCGAGCTGCTGAAATCCGTGCGCATCCCCAATGCCGAGGAGCGCGTGGACAGCTACCCGCACGAGATGTCGGGGGGCATGCGTCAGCGCGTCGGCATCGCGATGGCGCTGGCCAACGATCCCGACGTGATCATCGCGGATGAGCCCACCACTGCGCTCGACGTGACGGTGCAGGCGCAGATTCTCTCGCTGCTCGACGACCTGCGGCGCGAGCGCGGCCTCGCCATCATCTTCATCACGCATGATTTCGGCGTGGTGGCGCAGCTGTGCGACCGCGTCGCGGTGATGTATGCGGGCCGGATCGTCGAGGAAGGCCCGACGATGGAGATCCTGCGCGCCCCCGCCCATCCCTACACGGCGCGGCTGATCGCCTGCGTGCCCGAACTGGGCGCGGGCAAGCGCAAGCTCGAGGCGATCCCGGGCCTGCCGCCTTCGGTCGATGCGCTGCCCGCAGGCTGCGCCTTCGCCGATCGCTGCCTGAAGGCGCAACCGTCCTGCAAAGAAGGCGAGATACTGCTCGAAGGGACCGGATCGCGCGCCGTGCGCTGCCTCTATCCCGAAACCACTCTCGCGGAGGAAACCGCATGAGCATCGCCCTGCAAATCACCGACCTGTCGAAAACCTTCCCCGTCGGCAAGAAGCTGTTCGGCGGCGCGACGGGCGGGGTAAAAGCCGTGCATCCGATGACGCTCTCGGTCCAGACGGGCGAAACGCTGGGGATCGTGGGCGAATCCGGCTGCGGCAAGTCCACGCTGGCGCGGATGCTGGTGGGCCTCCTGCCCGCGACGACCGGCACGATCGAAATCGAGGGTTCGGCGCTTGATAACGCCGACCCAGCCGAGTTCGGCAAGCGCATCCAATATGTGTTTCAGGACCCGATCTCGAGCCTCAACCCGCGCAAGACCATCCGGCAGATCATGGATGCGCCTTTGAAGCTGCTGCACGGGATGGACCGCAAGGCGCGCGAGAAGCGCATCCTCGAGATCTTTGCCAGCGTGAACCTACGCGCCGATTTCCTCGACCGCTATCCGCATGAATTCTCCGGCGGTCAGGCGCAGCGTATCGGCATCGCGCGGGCGCTGGCGGCGCAAGCACGCATCCTGATCCTCGACGAACCAGTCTCGGCGCTCGATGTGTCGGTGCAGGCGCAGGTGCTGAACCTGCTGGCCGATCTGAAACGCGAATTCGGCCTGACTTACCTCTTCATCAGCCACGATCTTGCGGTGGTCGAGGCGGTCTCTGACCGGATCGCGGTTCTCTATTTCGGCTCGGTGGTCGAGGAAGGCCGGGCCGAGGAAATCTTCGCCCATCCGCGCCACCCCTACACGAAGCTGCTGGCGGAAAGCGCGCCGGTCGTGGGGCGTGCGCTGTCCGACCCCGAAGACGGGCACGCGGAACTGCCGAACCCGCTCGACCCGCCGAAGGGCTGCGCCTTTGCGATGCGGTGCCCCTACGCGACCGACAAATGCCGGGACGCGGCTCCAGCGCTCGAACAGATCGGAGACGATCAACGGGCCGCCTGCTACCACCCCTTGCCTGCCGGGCCCCTCTGACAATAGCCCGGAGCTTGGCGCGGCTACGGCGAAAGCCCGCCTCTCCGGGCGCGAAGCCTCAAGAGTATCGAACGGCTCCGGAGGGCGGACGCCGGAGCAATCCGCCTATCCGCGGCCATGCCCCTTTCCCCCGCTCGAGCAGGCGGCTATTGCTGGCAACCCGACCGCATCAGGAGACAGCCTTGGCCCAAACCGATTCCGCCCCCGTCCAAGCCCGCATCGCGCAGACCATCGCCATGGATATCGCGGCGAAGCCCGCACAGGTGACCGCAGCGATCGGACTTCTCGATGGCGGGGCGACCGTGCCCTTCGTGGCGCGCTATCGCAAAGAGGCCACCGGCGGGCTCGACGATACGCAGCTGCGACAGCTTTCGGATCGGCTGGGCTACCTGCGCGAGATGGAGGCCCGGCGCGAGACGATCCTCAATTCGATCCGCGAGCAGGGCAAACTGACCGACGATCTGGCACGGTCCATCGCTCGGGCCGAAAGCAAGGCGACGCTCGAAGACATCTACCTCCCCTTCAAACCCAAGCGCCGCACCAAGGCGATGATCGCGCGCGAGAACGGGCTGGAGCCGCTCTTGCGCGCCATTCAGGAGGACCGGAACGCCACGCCCGAGGCGCTGGCCGAAGGCTACATTTCCGAGGCAGTGCCAACGGCGAAGGACGCCCTGAACGGCGCACGCGACATCCTGACAGAGGAATTGTCGGAAAACGCCGAACTGCTTGGCACCCTGCGCGACTTCATGCGCGCCGAGGCCTTCATCGCCGCGCGTGTCGTGCCGGGCAAGGAAGAGGCGGGCGCGAAGTTCTCCGACTATTTCGACCACCGCGAGAAATGGGCCGACATTCCCGGCCACCGGGCGCTCGCCATTCTGCGCGCCGCGAAGGAAGAGGTCGTGACGATGGAAATCGCGCCCGATCCCGAGACCGGTGAAGACCGCGCGATCGGCCAGATCGCAGCGACCCTCGACACGAAGGCCAGGCGTCCCGGCGACCTGTGGCTGCGCGACGTGGCGCGATGGGCCTGGCGGGTGAAATTCTCGGTCTCGCTCTATGTCGATCTTCTGGGCGAGCTGCGCCAGCGCGCCCATGACGAGGCGATCAAGGTCTTCGCGCGCAACCTGCATGACCTGCTGCTTGCAGCCCCCGCCGGTCCGCGTGCGACGCTGGGCCTCGATCCGGGCATCCGCACCGGGGTGAAGGCCGCAGTGGTCGATGCGACCGGCAAAGTTCTGGAGACTGCGACGCTTTACCCGTTCCAGCCGAAGATTGACCTGCGCGGCGCGGAGGCGAAGATCATCGACATGGTCAAGCGCCACGAGGTCGAGCTGATCGCCATCGGCAACGGCACCGCCAGCCGCGAGACCGAACGGATGGTCGCCGACACGCTGAAGCTGCTGCCGCCGGGGGTGCGCGCGCCGACGAAAGTGGTCGTCTCGGAAGCGGGTGCCTCGGTCTATTCGGCCTCGGAACTGGCAGCGCGCGAATTCCCAGATCTGGATGTGAGCTTGCGCGGGGCGGTCTCGATCGCGCGGCGCCTGCAGGATCCGCTGGCGGAGCTGGTGAAGATCGAACCGCAGAGCATCGGCGTCGGGCAATATCAACACGACGTGGATCAGCGGCGCCTGTCGCAGGCGCTGGAGGCGGTCGTCGAAGATGCCGTGAACGCGGTGGGCGTCGATCTGAACATGGCCTCCGCGCCGCTTCTGGCGCAGGTGGCGGGTCTTGGCCCCGCGCTCGCGCAGGCCATCGTCGTGCATCGTGACGCGCATGGCGCCTTCCCTTCGCGGCGGGCGCTGATGAAGGTGGCGGGGCTCGGCCCCAAGGCCTTCGAACAATGCGCGGGCTTCCTGCGCATTCGTGATGGAGAGGAGCCGCTCGACGCGTCTTCGGTTCACCCCGAAGCCTACGCGGTCGCGCGCAAGATCGTGCAAAGCTGCGGCCGCGACATCCGCGAGATCATGGGCCAGCCGACGGCGCTGAAAGACCTGCGCGCGGAGCAGTTCGTGACCGGCGATTTCGGTCTGCCCACCATTCGCGACATCTTCGCGGAACTGGAAAAACCCGGCCGCGACCCGCGTCCCACCTTCAAGACCGCGCAGTTCACCGACGGCGTGGAGGACATCAAGGACCTCAAGCCGGGGATGAGCCTGGAGGGCACCGTGACCAACGTCGCGGCCTTCGGCGCTTTCGTGGATATCGGCGTGCATCAGGACGGTCTGGTGCATGTCAGCCAGCTCGCCGATCGCTTCGTGAAGGACCCGCATGAGGTGGTGAAGGCGGGCGATGTGGTGCGCGTGCGCGTGACCGAGGTCGACATCCCGCGCAAACGGATCGGCCTGTCGATGCGCAAGCAATCCGAGGGCGGCGCGCCTGCAAGGCAGGATAAAGGCAAACCCGGCCCGCAAGGCCCCCGTGGCAAAGGGCCCGGCAAAGGCCAAGGCAAAGCGCCGGCGAAGGACAGCGGCAATGGCGCGTTCGGCGCCGCACTGCGCGATGCGATGAACCGGCGCTGACGCCGGCCAAGCGGGTTGAACGATCGGGGATTTACCAGAGGTGAGCTGCGACACAGGAACAGCGCCACAACTTGCCTTCCCCGGCCCCCGCCGATAGCGTCACGCGAAACCACATAGGCGGGAGAGGCGGACCATGGCGCTTTTCAGCGATGCGGCGATGGTGCTGTTTTATGACATCGACGGCGACACCGCCGACCACGACCACTGGCACAGCCATGAGCACCTGCATGAGCGCCTCTCGGTTCCCGGCTTTCTACGGGCGACGCGCTGGATCGCGACCGAGGGCGGGCCACGCTACATGGTCACCTATGAAGTCAGCGGAACCGGCGTGGCGACGTCGCAGGGCTACCTCGACCGCCTGAACGACCCCACATCCTGGACCGGTGCGGTCATGCCGCGGTTTCGCGGCATGATGCGCGGTTTTTGCACGATTCCGGCGAGCGAGGGCTATGGCTTGGGCGGTTTCGCCACCGCCTTCCGCTTTCAACCCGGCACCGGACACAAAGACGCTGCGGCGTCCTGGATCGCTCAGGAGGTGCTGCAGGAGATCGCCTATCGTCCGGGTGTCGCCAGCGTTCAGCTGCTCCGCCCGACTGCACCGCCGCCGATGACGCGCGAGCAAGCACTGCGCGGCGTCGACACACCACTGCCGTGGCTACTCATCGCCACCGGCTATGACGCGGCGCTGCTGGGTCAGGCGGTCGAGCGCGGTTTCGATCCGGCTTCGGAAGCTGCTGTCGGGCTGATCGGCGACGTCGTCGCGACGCATTACGTGCTGAATCACACCGCGACTGCTGACGAGGTCGCGCGCACGCCCAAGCCGCAGTTTCCGCGCTAGGTTTATCCTTCGGGGGCGTAGGACGGACGTACGCCGACGTAGAACCGTTTGAAGCCACGCTAAAAAATAGAGCGAAGCCGGGCCAAAACGTGTTTCTATTTCGAAGATTTTAGTGGTGCCCGGAGGCTGTCCGGATTTACCGTTCATCTCCCGTTACAGGCACCGACAAGCAGCTAACGCCCTTGTTTTATTGGATACGACAAGGTCGAGTTTGGATCAAGCGGGCGTATTCTGGTCTACTATTCGGTCAACTCGGCGGTGGTCCTGATAGTAGCTTTCTGTCCTGCCCCGCAGTCATCCATAACGAGTGCCCTGACGCGATGTCCTCAAGAATCTGTAAACGCAGCTAGGGGGGGCAGGCAGGGGCCAGACGGGGTGCCACAGGTCTGTGTGTATCGGCTTTGACGGAGATCGGGTCTGAGGAGTTTGGAAACCACATATGGCTGAGAGAGTAGCAGGAGGCTTATGGTCAAGATTGATGTTGAGCCGCCATCAGAGCTGCGTGACTTTTGGATATTATTATGTTATAATAGTAGCTTAGCATGCTTCATGGGTTTCCGCATTAAAAAAACGTCTCAGTAATGGACAAGCAGCTAAGGTTTGGTTGGAGTAAGGTGGATTTGATGGTTAATGAAAGTGTTTCAAGATTGGTTCACGAGAGTGATGGTGCGGTTGTCGATCTCTTTCGTTCTCGTC